>JAGFNW010000011.1 GCA_017592665.1 Streptosporangiaceae bacterium NEAU-GS5
AGCAATCGAGGCTCCCGGGTAGGGCATCGTTCTTGGTCGATTGCTGTTCTTACCGGGGAGCCTCACCTATTGCCACCCCCGCGCCGCCTCCTGCTGTGACCAGCACCATCAGGCTGGAAAAGGCTCAGTAAAGAAACTCTGAGCCGATCGAGTCTAGTCAGCAGGAAAGATCACTCGGGGTGCCATCGCGCCCGGCCTCCCACACGATTGCAGAAGGGGGTCAAACACCCTCAAGGCCGAGCCCCGCACAGACGGCAGCGAGTAGGGCATACTGGACCGCTACAGATCCATCCTGCGGCAGGCAATTATGTCAGATAGTTATCGTAACCGCGTCTTGGCACTCAAGACCGGCATAAGGTCATTCGCCTTGTGGACACATAAACGCCGCACATTATGGTTTGCAGTAGCCGCCGCAGGTAATTCAGCCATAATCACGATGGCCACACTATTAATGCAGTTACCAGGCCAGAGTGACGCGACTATAACGGGTCTCCTACTTATCGTCATAATTTGTCTGGCTCTATCAGTCGCATTCCCGGTCGCGGGAGATTTGGTAGCAGGATCCGACCATAAGACCGAACAAATAGCATTGGTTCGCACTTTGGTAGAGAGAAGCGGAGGATCAGACCGCCTACTTATCTTTCCACGCCTTTCCGAGCTATCCGACGCGGATCTGGGTTCCACTCCGACTCGCTATACGCAAACGCATAGCTCGCCTTACATCGCACGGCCTCAGGATGATGATGCCGTTAGCGAAATGCTGGCAAAGTCACACCCTCCCTACCCATTCATCATTATTTGGGGTCCTACCAAAGCGGGAAAATCTCGAACCGCTATAGAGGCGGCGCGAAAGGCGTTGGACAGCGACACCCGAGTACTGATACCAAAGAATGGGCGGTCACTGGCCGAACTGTGCAGATCCAACGCATTGTCAGGCCGAAACGAGTGGCCCGCGCTCGTTTGGATGGACGACATCAGGTCTCCTGACCTCGAAGAGCTCAGCCATGAAATCTTGAGTACCGTGCGAAACTGCGCGACGATAGTTGCGACTATGACAGCGGGGCGTCGTTTCGAGGTAATCCAGACGAACACAGAAGTCTCGGCTGTTGCACGTTCAGCTCTCGCATCAGCTGATTCTCACGAGCTAGTCTTCCGTCCACCGAATGCGTTGGAACGAGCAGAGGCGGAGAGACTCTATCCTGAAGAGGACTTTCAAAGTAGCATTGCAGAAACGTTGGTGGGAGGAACGGAACTCCTCGCGAAGTACCGCACGGCACACGACGTCAATCCGAGTGGGTGTGCATTAGTGCGTGCGGCAGTTGACGCACGACGAGTTGGCGTTTCTCGGCCAATTCGAGAAGCGGAGCTGCAGAGCCTTTTCGACATGTACTTGCCTATGCTCCGCTCAGATTTGGCGCCAACCAGAAAGCAATTCGACGACGGACTAATGTGGGCATGTACTCCTGTTGCTTCCCAAGTGGCCCTTCTGCGCGAAGTGGCAATGCAAGGTACTCGCGCTTGGAATGTGCTGGATCACATTGTGGCTGCGGACGATGGTGCTGGTCAAGCTGCTATTCGCCCAATTCCCGACCCGCTGTGGAAGTATTTAATCGATTTAGTCTCACCAGAGGATGCCTTCGACATCGCATTCTCTGCTGACGCCCGAGGGGCGCTGGATTCTGAGATCTACGCCTTTCTAAAGTCTAGCGAGTCGGAGCTCGATGACGTCAGATCGCGCGCCCTCTTCAATCTAGGCGTTCTAATGTATATGCAGGGCGATCTGAATAGTGCTGAGACGTACTATCGCCGCACATACAAACTACACAGGGGTGAGCCATCAAATAAGGCCGCAACAAACCTTGCCTCTATACTTCAGGATAGAGAGTCGTTCGCAGAAGCGGAGCAATTGCTCCGAAGAGTGATCAAGGAAGGCCGCGCCGAAGAAATGGCGCGCGCCGCGCATAACCTCGGGAACATGCTAGATGGGTTGGGTGACGCTGAAGGAGCAGAGGAAGCTTATCGAGTAGCCATCGAATCAGGAATATCCGAATATATAGGAGATGCGTCGGTCAACCTAGGCGTTATATACAAGAAGAAGGGGCGATTCGAAGAAGCCGTCGACGCTTACAGAACCGCCATGGCATCGAGCAGCAAGAAAGCAGCCGCCATTGCGGCAGTCAATCTCGGAAATTTATTAAGGGAACAAGGAAACTTGCAAGAGGCAGCTAGCGCATACCACGCTGCCCTTGAAGTCGACCATCCTGATGAGCACCCGAAAGCAGCAATGCTTCTCGGTGATCTCCAATCCGAAACGGGTGATCTCGAAGGTGCGCAGCAATCCTATCGAATAGCAATCAGTTCTGGACAATCCACGGTGCGGTCCAGGGCGGCCTTCGCATTAGGGCAATTGCTATACGACATTCCAGGTGAATTGACTAATGCGAGAAATGCCTACGAGATAGGTATGGAGGCAGCTGATTCAGAGATTGCTGCCGCCGCCGGCTTCCGACTCGCTTCTCTCCTAGAGGAGCATGAATATATCGATGAAGCTCTTGCTATCTATCGCATTGTGGCTGAAAGTCGTGACCCGATATTCTCTGCATCCAGTGCGGCAAACGTGGGGCGGCTTATGGCTTTAGGCGGAGATCCTGTAGGCGCCCTTGACGCATTTGAACTATCTTTACAGTTGGGCGACATCCACTCTGTCCTAGCAACGATAGCAAAGTTGGGCGACACCCTTGTGATTGAAGGAAATATTGACGCCGCCAAACGGGCATACCAACTCGCGATGGGGTCAAGAGATACAGAGTGGAGTCTCCACGCCACTATTGGTCTTGGTATCATTCTCGCACAGGAGAGGGATGCGGAAGGGGCATATGAGCTATTGACGAGAGTTACGAATTCTGGTCACCAGGAATTGGCGGCATTGGCCAATCAAGTCATTGAGGAATTGTTTGAGTTGCCTTGATCTGGAAAGCCCTGCAGGGATCCGCATATCGCCACATTAGATAACCAACGAGATACCGTTCTCGGCGAGTTCCTCGGTGGTGAAGGCAGCGTCGGGGTCAGCGGCGACTCCGTGGTGATGGGCGATCTCGTAGCGGTTGGCAGGGGCCTTGACCTCGGTGACCTCGATGGGGCGGCCGTTGGAGTGGGCCATGGTGCGGCGGACGATCAGCAGGGCTTCGGCGTAGTCCAAGCCGAGCGTCTCGCGTTCGTCTTCGTAGGCGATGCGGGCCGTAGTCAGGGTCATCCAGATGACGGGGCCGTGTGCCCGGTTGAGCGAGCGATAGAAGAAGTCGGGGCGCTTGCGGTATTGGGAATGCCGCTTGGGGTCGTCCCAGTCGTCGACCATGTCGGCGTTGGTGTAGGAGTTGATCTCCAGGTGTCCGATGCCCGCGTCCATGTTGGCGGAGTGGCCGCGGTGCCACATGCTGCGGCGGTGGATGACTGGATGTCCGGCACGTACGGCGAGGAAGGCCGCGATGTCGCGGTTGGCCGTGACTCGCTCGTCGGTGAACAGTGGGGTGTCGGGGCCGGCATCGCGGTTGGCGATGTCCCAGCCGAATGCTTGGACGTCGGGGTGGTTGGCGGGCGCGGCGATGTCAGGCCGTGTGCCGTCGGTGATGAGGATGGCCCGGCGTACGGGGATGGGGCGGACGAACGAGCCGCGTCCGCGTAGGACGTAGGCGAGGCCTTCGGAGACTAGGGTTTCGATGGCTTTGCGGACGGTGGGGCGGGAGACGCTGTAGCGGCGGGTCAGCTCAGGCTCGCTGGGGAGTGCCGCGCCGGGCGGGTAGCGGCCGTCGAGGATGCCGCTTCGCAGGTCGCCGGCGATGGTGCGCCAGCGTACGTCTCTATCCGCTGTGGTGTCGTCCGTGGTCGCCAAGTGCTGTCTCACCTTCATGTTCGCGTTTTGCCATAACCACTTGTACTACAGGTTGACGTACACTTCAATGCAAGTCAACATGTAGTACATGTCAACCAACATGCGGCGGAGACGCCTATGAGCAGCGACAGCCAGCACCCCGAATGGATGACGGACCTGATCCGCGTGGTCAACGCACCCGGATACGCCCGATGGCGCGCCATAGTCGCGGGCATCGGCGGATGCGCCCACCCCATCCACCTGTCCGGCCAGTCCCTCATCGTCGACATCGGGACCGGCGAAATCATGCACTCCTACGACAGCGCCGACGAACCCGACGGACACTTACTGGTGGCCTGCGGCAACCGGCGGGCCTCGGTCTGCCCACCCTGCTCGCAGGTCTATCAGGCCGACACCTTCCACCTGATCCGCGCGGGCCTGACCGGCGGCAAAGGCATCCCGGAAACGGTCAGCGGACATCCCCGCGTGTTCGTCACCTTGACCGCACCCTCCTTCGGACCCGTGCACTCCCACCGCGACGGGCGCACCTGCCGACCACGGCGCAAAGGCGGGCAATGCGCGCATGGACGGCCGGTCGGCTGCCCGGTCCATCACGGCGTCCACGATGACCAGGTCGGCCAACCCATCTGCCCGGACTGCTACGACTACACCGGGGCGGTGCTGTGGCAGGCACACGCGGGCGCGCTGTGGCACCGGTTCACCCTGGCCATCCGGCGGGAGCTGGCCGCGCAATCGGGGATGAGCCGCCGCGCCTTCACCCGACAGGTACGCGTGTCGTTCGCCAAGGTCGCCGAATACCAGCGGCGCGGCCTGGTGCACTTCCACGCGGTGATGGGCCTGGACGGACCGGACGGCCCCTGCCAACCACCACCGAATTGGGCGGACCATCGGCTCCTTGTCGCGTCCGTGGCTCCGGCCCTCAACGCGGTCCGCATGATGTCGCCGGAGAGCGCGCTGGGCGGGTGGGATCTGGTGTGGGGCGATCAGCTCGACATCCGGCCCATCCTCGTCGACCCGGCCGTGCAGGGGCTAAGCGAACTGGCGGTCGCCTCCTACATCGCCAAGTACGCGACCAAGGGCGCTGAGGCCTCGGGCACCGTCGACCATCGGATCTGCTGCCGAGCATGTAAGGGAACGGGTCGATCGGATCACGGGTCGGTGTGTGGGTCGTGCCGTGGCGGTGGTCTGAGGCGGGGGCTGCTTCTGGAGGCGTTACCCGTCACCGATCACGCACGACGCATGATCCGTACGTGCTGGGATCTCGGCGGCCGACCGGAGTTCGCGGCACTGCGGTTACGTGCCTGGGCGCACATGCTCGGCTTCCGAGGTCACTTCTCGACCAAGAGCTGCTGCGCGAGGTTCATGAAGTTGCGCAGGAGAAGGCGGGTCAGCGGTGGCAAGACACGGATCTCGTCTTCTGCACACGTACGGGAACGCCCGTCACAGCGCACAACATACGGCGGGACTTCAGGAAGGTCGTCCAGGCGGCTGGGCTGACGGGTCACGACTGGTCGCCTCGGGAATTGCGGCACAGCTTTGTCTCGGTGCTGTCGGACTCGGGGATGCCGGTCGAGGACATCTCGCGCCTGGTGGGTCACTCGAACACGGTGGTCACGGAGACGGTCTACCGCCACGAGATCCGGCCCGTAATCCTGCAAGGAGCTGCGGCGATGGACAAGATCTTCGGGAGTTAGTCACTCACTTAGTCACTCGGGCCCCGTTTCCACGATCTGGGACGGGGCCTTTTGGCTGGTGGGCGGTACTGGGTTCGAACCAGTGACCCCTCGCTTGTAAGGCGAGTGCTCTACCGCTGAGCTAACCGCCCGGACGGGACTACACCATACGGTACGGCACGGCCCGGCAGCACATCGAACGCGCGCGCGGCGCCTGGGGCCGCAGGATGTCAGCGCCGGGAGGCGGGTGGGACGGCCAGGAAGGACAGCAGGTATCCGACGGCGGCGGAGACGACGATGGTGCCGGTCCACAGGTGGATCTCCCACTGCATGCCGTACGCGATCTGGACGGCGGCCATGTAGACCGACCAGAGCAGCAGCGGGATGAGGGCCGAGGCGACGCGGAGGCCGAGGCCGCCGGCTCCGGTGAGGCGGAGGGCGACGTCGCCGAGGATGCCGCCGAGCACGGCGGCGCCGATGAGGGTGCCGGCCGAGGGCGGGTCGACGGCGAGGACGTTCAGGGTCGCGGGGATGCCGACGAGCAGGGTGACCGTGCCGGGGGGCACGGGTCGATCGCGGAGCAGGAAGAGCAGGACGCCCATGACCGTCACCGTGGCCACGATCACGCCGTCGATGCCGAGTTGCGTGCCGAGGTCGAGGAAGGCCGGCTGGTCGGCGCGGATCCCTGGCCACGGCGAGCTGTAGGGAATGTCGTATTGGGCGAAGAACCAGAACTCGGCGACCACGAGGGACGCCGACAGGACGGCCACGTAAGAGGTGGTCGGGCCGCGGTCGGCGCGCCAGGGGCCGGAGACGGCCAGGAAGCCGGACGCCATCAGGCCGAGGTGGGTGGGGCTGAGCAGCGCCGCCACGTTGGCCTCGATGCCGAACAGGGTGTGCCAGCCGAGGTCGAGGGCGCCGAACACGAGGAACAGGACGCATCCGACGAATGACAGGCCATAGCCGTACGGCAGGGCCTCGCGCCAGGCGCGTCCGGCGCGCAACGATAGTCCGGCGCGCATCGACAGTCCGGCGCGGATCGACAGCAGGCCCCGGATGGTCAGGATGAGACCGGTGACCACGAGGCCCGCGTACAGCAGGCCGTGCCATGGCGTGAAGAAGGTGTCGTCCACCTTGCCGTGCTGGTGGGCCCAGGCGTCAAGGTAGCCGCCCGCGATGATCCACGATGACCCGGCGAGGACGAGCCAGTCGAACGCCTTGGAGGACACGCGGGCCTGGGGGGTGACGGCCGTAACGGTCATGGCCCAAGGCTACGCCCGGCGGCACCCTCGGCCGATGCACCGCGATGGCGGTTGTCCGCGTCAGGTGAGTTCGGCTTGGAGGGAGTCGATCACGGGGCGGCGGGCGCCGAGGCGGGCGGGGACGGCGGTGAGTGCCGCGACCACGAACACGGCCGCGAGAACGAGGGCCAGCAGCTGCCAGAGCGAGGGGAGTGTGGCCTTGCTTCCGTCGCCGCCGGTGATGGCGTTGATGGCGGCGAAGAGCGCGTAGCCCCCTGGAAATACGCCCGCGACGGCGCCCACGAGGGCGGGGAGGATCTGCGCCGCCGCCAGGGCCGCGCTGACCTCGCCGGGGGTCGCGCCGAGGGTACGGGCGAGCGCGGAGGAGTGCCGGTTGTCGAGCGCGGTCGCCCAGGTGATGAAGACGGCGTTGACGGCCGCCAGGCAGACCAGGATGACCATCACGGCGAGGAGCACCCGGCGCAGCAGCCCGGCTTGGACGGCGTCGACTCCGGCGGCCAGGGGGTGGGCGGTCAGGTAGTCGTTGAGCACCAGCGCCACGTAGATCCCGCTGATCGTGATGGCGATGCTGACCACGCCCAGCACGACCCGTCGCGGGCGGCGGGCGGCGACCCGCAGGGCGAGGAGCAGGGGGACGGGCAGCCGTGCCGAGATGGCGATGAGCCAGCCGGTGCGGTGGGGTGGGCGGGCCGCGTCGGCCAGTGCGCTGACGGTGCTGGAGCGGGCGGCGCGTACGGCCGGCAGGAAGGTCGCGGCGACCGCGACCGCGAGGGCCACGGCTGTCACCAGGCCGGCCGTGGGAAGGGTCATGGCCGGCGTGCCGGCGCTGCCGATGAGGCCCGCGCCCGAGGCGGCCAGCAACGGGGCGGTGCGCCATCCGATGGCCAGCCCGGCCGCGGCGGCGACGAGGGCGACGAGGACATATTCGGCCAGCAGCACGGCGGCGATCAGGCCCGGCGTTCCGCCGACCGCCTTGAGGAGCCCGACGCGCCGGGTCTGGTCGGCAATCCGGCCGCCGACCAGCACCGACAGGCTGGCCACCGCGAGCAGGCCGAGCAGCCAGGCTCCGATCATCAGCAGGATCTGGGCGTCCCTTGCCATTTCGGTGGCGTCGTCGAGGATGCTCTCCCAGGACATCAGGTAGGGGGTGCCCATGGTCGCCGGCTGTCTCGCCGCAACGAACGCCGTCGCCTCGGATGGGTCGGCCAGTTTCAGGTTCATCACGTACGAGACGGAGCCGGCGGCGATGCTCCGCACGTCGGCCTGGGTGAGCCAGACGAGGCCCGGATTCCAGATCAGGCTCGCGGGAAGCTCGGCCGGTCTCACGGGGCCGTTGGCGCAGCCGACGGCGACGATGCAGGACGACCCCGGATAGGGCGCCATGGCCGCGGTGACCGCGACGCCGACGACCTCGAACGATCGGCCGTTCAGGGTTACCGGATCGCCCACGCGCACGTTGAACGCGTGAGCGAAGGCGGCCTCCACCACGACACCGCCGTCGCGGACCCAGCCGCCCTGTGTGAGCGCGGGCTGGTCGACCGGCGCGGGGGCGGCGTCGCGACCCAGGACCTGGACGTCTGACGTCTTGTCCGATGCCTGAAGCCTGGCCGCGGTGACCGGATAGGGGCCGCTGTGGCCGGTGACGCCCGGGGCTGCGGCCAGCTCGTCGAGATCCGGCAGCTCGGCGGCCCGGTTCACGCTGGCGACCACGTCGGGTCCGTTGGTCGCCTCGCGGGTGCTCTGATACGGGTCGGCGGCGGCGTCGCGCAGGACCAGCGCCAGCGTCAGCGTGGTCGTGGCCGTCACGATGGCGAACAGCAGGAGCGCGGCCTCGGTACGGCGCCGCCGCAGATCCCGTACGGCCAGGCGGCACACAAGCAGGATTCGGCCCATCGCCGCAAAGGCTCCCATCGCTCTGAGGGCTCTCATCTCGGCTTCAGTCGTCCAGTCCGGCGAGGGCGCCGAGCCGGCCGGTGGTGCCGCCGGTCAGGTGGGTCTCGTCGATGAACGCGCCGTCGCGCATGGAGATCAACCGGTCGGCGGTGGCGGCGATCCGGGCGTCGTGGGTGACGATGACCAGCGTCTGCCCGGCCTCGTGGAGTTTCTCGAAGAGCTGGAGCACGTCGAGGATGGCGGCGCTGTCCAGGTTTCCGGTCGGCTCGTCGGCGAGGACGACCAGCGGTTCGTTGCTCAGCGCTCGGGCGATGGCGACCCGCTGGCGCTGGCCGCCGGACAGCGCGGAAGGCAGGAAACGCGCCCTGTCGGCGAGCCCGACCTGCTCCAGCAGCTCGTGCGCGCGCCGTCGGGCGGCCCGTGGCGAGCGCCCGGCCAGCAGGGCCGACAGCTCGACGTTCTCGATGGCCGTGAGCTCCTCCAGGAGGTGAAAGGCCTGGAAGACGAAGCCGACGTCGGTGCGCCGCATCCGGGCCAGGGCCTTCTCACCGATGTCGTCGATGCGGCGGCCGTTCAGCGTCACCTCTCCGCCCGAGGGCCGGTCCAGCCCGCCGAGCAGATGCAGCAGCGTGGACTTGCCGCAGCCGCTCGGCCCCATGACGGCCACGGTCTCTCCCGCGCGGATGTCGAGGTCGATCCCGTCGACGGCGCGGACCAGGCCTTCGCCCGTGCCGTACTCCTTGCGCAGCCCGCGGGCGCGCAGCACGGCCGTGTCGGTGGCGTCGCTCACGATCGGCTCCTTCGATGGGTCCAGTTCTTCTCGCATGCCTCGAGCCACCGCAGGTCCGCCTGGAGCCGGAGCACGATGCCCTCCAGCAGCAGTGCCGCGTCGGAGCGGTCGGGCTCGGCCATGGCGGCGCGCTGGGCGTCGCGCAGCCGGCGCAGCAGCTCGCGGCGCTGGGCGTCGACGATGCTGAGCGGGTCGGCGAGGCCGGCCGAGGCGGCCGCGATCAGCTTGAGGTGGAACTCGGCGAGGTCGGGCCGTGGCCAGGCCACCTCGGCGATCCATTCGGCGACCCGCTGCTGGCCGCCGGCGGTGAGCGCGTAGACCTTCCGGTCGGAGCGGTCGGAGCGGTCGGAGCGGTCCGAGCGGTCGGGTGGGTCGGAGCCGTCGGACTTCTCGACCGTCAGCAGGCCGGCCTTCTCCAGCCTGGTCAGGGTCACATAGACCTGACCGGCGTTCATGGCGTCGCCGAGCGGCCCCAGCGCGTCGCGCAATCGCGTGCGTAGCTCATAGCCGTGCGAGGGTTCTTTCGCCAGCATCGCCAGCACGACTTCCTGCCGCATGGGATCCCCTAACCGTTAGCCCTAACGTCTAACGGTTAGCCCCTCCCGCTGTCAAGCCCGCGGCGCGTCAGCCCTCTTCTTCGCGGCGATGCTCGACTTCGTCGGGGCGTTCGATGAGGCCGCCGTATCGCTCGTAGTCCGACAGGAACTCGCGAGATTCGGCGAGGTGCTCCACGCGGTCGGTGAGGATGTACTTGCTGCGCATCCATCGAGAGCACGCGACCCAGCCGACCAGGAAGGCTGCGACCAGGGCGATCGACGCGAACCAGTCCAGCTGCATGTCAGGCCTCCCCACGCGCTCGATGGCAGCCGATGAGCGCCTTCAGTGACGCTAGCGCCACTTTGCGTACAAGTCTCTCGCGTTACACGAAGTTCGTCGATAACTGTTTGGAGTGCACCCACTACCCAGGTGCCCTTTCTCAATACGGCGTTCCACGGCGTTCCAAGCCACTTGTGTGTTAACTTAACCTAGGTTATCTTGCACGCGTGTACTCCGACATAGTGATCCTCCGTGGGCTCCTGCAGGGGCCGCGGCATGGCTACGACATCAAGAAGTACGTCGAGCGCGTCACCGGAGGGCTGCTCAACAACAACACGCTCTATCCGGCGCTGCGGAAGTTCGAGCAGCGCGGCGAGATCAGGAAGGTGGCGGAGGAGACGGCGCCCGGCCGTCCGGCGCGCACGGTCTATCAGATCACCGAGCGCGGGCGGAACCGCTTCCGCGCCCTGCTGGAGATGGCCGATCCGCTGGTGCTCGCCAAGCAGGAGGAGTTCCAGGTCAGGGTGGGCCATTTCGACCTGATGTCGCCCGCCACCCGGATGCGGATCCTCGAGGTCCGCCGCGACCACCTCGAGAACGCGCTCGCCGTGCAGGAGGAGCTGGCCTCCTTCTCCGACCGCCACCCGTGGGGGTCGCGGATCGTCGGCTTCAACGGCGCCCAGATCCGCGCCGAGCTCAGCTGGCTCGACGAGCTGGCCGGACCGGCCAAGGAGGCTCCCAATGGATCCCTTGACGACAACCGCTAGGCCGTCCTCGCTCATGATGATCGGGCTGGTCGCCGGCCCCATCCTGTCCATGATCGACTCATCGGTGGTCAATCTGGCCGTGCCCGATCTGGTCCGGGAGTTACGGCAGCCGCTCGCCACGGTCCAGTGGACGATCAGCGGCTACCTGCTCGCCATGGCCGTGGGCCTGGCCGTCACGCCCTACCTCGGCCGTCGCTTCGGCCTGCTGCCGACCTATGTCGCCAGCCTCGTGCTGTTCACGCTCGCCTCGCTCACCTGCGCGCTCGCGCCGGACGCGGCCGTCCTGATCACCTGCCGCGCGCTGCAGGGCCTGGCCGGCGCGCCCATGGTGCCGCTCGCGATCGGCCTGCTGATCGGGCAGGGCGGCGCCGCGGAGGAACGCGCGAAGGTCCCGATGAGCGCCGGCCTCGCCTTCTTCGCCGCGCCCGCCCTCGGCGTCTCGGCCGGCGGGCTCCTGATCAGCCTGTACGGCTGGCGCTCGATCTTCCTGGTCAACGTCGTCGTGGCCCTGCTCGCGCTCCCGGGCGCCCTCGCGGCCCAGCGCGCCGGTCTGGGCGCCCAGCCGGACCGCGACGCCCGCCTCGACCTGCCTGGTCTGGCGCTGCTGGCCGCCGGGCTCGGCATGGTCACCTACGGCGTCGAGCGGGCGACCGGCCACGGATGGGGCGACCCGTGGTGGCCCGCCGGCCTGATCCTGCTGGCCGGCTACATCCTGTGGGCGCGCCGGCATCCGCACCCGGCGCTCGACCTCGACCTGGCCCGTGACAAGGTCCGCGCGCTGGCGCTGGCCGTGTGCGTGCTGTCCAGCGTCGTGCTGTACGCCGTGCTCTTCCTCGCGCCCGTCTACCTGCAGAGCATCCAGCACCGCCCGACCTCGGTCGCGGGGCTCGCCCTGCTCGCGCCCGGCCTGATCATGGGTGTGTCCTCGCCGCTCGGCGACCGGATCGTCGAGCGCTATTCCGTACGCGCCGCGGTGGTCGCCGGCATGCTCCTGCTGGCGGTGATGACGGCGGCCATGGCCGGGCTGGACGCGACCACCCCGGTCTGGATCACGACGTTGCTGCTGTGCGGGCGTGGGATGGCGATCGGCCTCACGGCGCAGCCGCTGGTCCTGTCGCTGCTCGGCGGGCTCGCGCCGGAGCGCGCCGCGGACGGCAACACACTGTTCAGCGTGGCGCAGCGGCTGGCCGGGTCGTTCGGGATCGCCCTGCTGGCCACCTTCTTCGCGGCGCGCGCCGCCGCTTCGGGATCGCCGCTGGTCGCGCTGCGCGAATCGGTGCTCATCCTGGCGGTCGTCGCGCTCCTCGGCGCCGTCGCGGCCGGTCGTCTGATCCTCCCCGGGAAGGATTGAAAAAAAATCCCATTTATGGTATGATGGGGAAAACGTCGACTACATTCCCTGGGCATGGACTCAGCCACAGGCACAAACCCAACGGGTCAGCCAAGCAGGACGGCGTTGCTGGCGGCGGCCGCGCGCGCGGCCCATCTGATCGTCGACGGCGAGCCGACCGTGTTCGCCGACCCGCTGGCCTATCGGCTGCTGGGAGACGGGGCCGAAGAACTCGTCAGCTACCACCGCCTGCACGGTGAGCACATGGTGCTCGCGGGCGCCCGGGCCGCCGTCACCACCCGCAGCCGCTACACCGAAGAACGGCTGGCCCGCGCGGCGGACGCCGGAATCACGCAGTACGTGATCCTCGGCGCCGGTCTCGACTCGTTCGCCTATCGCTCGGATGCCGATGTACGCGTCTTCGAGGTGGATCACCCGGCGACACAGGAATGGAAGCGCGCCCGGCTCGACGAGGCGAGGATCCCGGTCCCGGACTCGGTCGCGTACGTGCCGATGGACTTCGAATCCGAGCTGCTGCTCGACCGCCTGCCGGAAGCGGGCTTCGACGTGACGCGGCCGGCGCTGGTCAGCTGGCTCGGCGTGCTGATGTATCTCAGCGGCGAGGCCATCGACCGCACACTCACGGAGCTGTCGGCATTCGCTCCGCGTACGGAGATCGTGGCCGACTACATGCTCCGGCCGGAGTTGTGCGACGAGGACGGCCGCATGTACGGCGAGCTGGTCGGCGCGACGTCCGCCCAGGGCGGAGAGCCGTGGCTGAGTCGTTTCAGCCCCGAAGAGGTGGCTGGATTGCTGAAGGGCCATGGCTTCGAGGTGATCGAGCAGGCGACTCAGCGAGACAGCGTCGACCTGACCCTCTGGGAGCGCTCCGACGCGTTCAGAGCGCTGGGGCTGGCGATGGTGGCGCACGCCCGAGTTACCCTCTGATCATGGAAGCTCTCGGAATCGACATCGGTGGGTCGGGGATCAAGGGCGCGCCCGTGAACACGGCCACCGGCGCGCTGATCGAGGAGCGGCTGCGGATTCCGACGCCGCAGCCGTCGGTGCCGAAGGATGTGGCCGGCGTGGTCCGGCAGATCGTCGGCCACTTCGCCTGGACAGGCCCCATCGGGGTCACCTTCCCCGGTGTGGTGCTCGACGGCGAGATCAGGACGGCGGCCAACGTCGACCGCTCCTGGATCGGGGTGAACGGCCGCGAGCTGTTCGGCGCCGAAGTGGTCAACGACGCCGACGCGGCCGGGATCGCCGAGGTCAAGTTCGGCGTGGGCAAGGGTGTGAAGGGCGTCGTGCTCATGCTCACGTTCGGCACGGGGATCGGCAGCGCCCTGTTCATCGACGGCACGCTGGTGCCCAACACCGAGCTGGGGCACCTGGAGATCCGCGGCAAGGACGCCGAAGACCGCGCCTCCGACGCCGCGCGCGAGGAGAAGGACCTCAGCTGGGGCAAGTGGGCCGACCACGTCGAGGAATACCTTCGGCACGTCGAGATGCTGCTGTCGCCCTCGCTGATCATCATCGGCGGCGGGGTCAGCAAGAAGGCCGACAAGTTCCTTCCCGAGGTCAAGCTGCGGACCCCGGTCGTGCCGGCCACCCTGCTCAACGAGGCGGGCATCATCGGAGCAGCGCTTCGCGCGCTCTAGGGTCTATAGGGTCACATGTCCATTTCATACACTTGAGTTAGCACATGTGACGGATGGTGACCGATAAAGTCAGCGGTATGCGTGTGATGGAGGGGCAGGCCCTGGCCGCCTGCCTGGCCGTGCTCCTGGCTTCGGGGTGCGGCCCCTCGCCTGACCAGGGCGCGGTCGGCGCCCGGCCCGGCCCTGCCGGCGGTCAGACGGCGGCCAAGCCGTCGCCGTCCGCCTCGCCGTCACCCTGCGTGAAGGCCTACCGTGACGACGCCGCGGCGGCGCGCGCCAAGAAGGCGCTCACGGCAGGGCTCAAGCGGCTGGTGGCCAAGCGCCCGGGGAGGGTCGAGATCATGGCGAAGGATCTCGCCTCCGGCGCCGTCGTCGGCTATCACGAAGACGGCGCCGAGCAGATCACGGCCAGCGGCGCCAAGGTCGACATCGCGGTCACGCTGCTGCGGAAGGTCCGCGCCGGGCACCACAAGCTCAGCGGCTGGGAGCGCGAAACGCTCGAGCAGATGATCGAGCACAGCGACAACAAGGCGGCCGACGCCCTCTATGCGCGGATCGGCGGCGCCGAGGCCGTGTCCGCCACCTACGCGGCGCTCCGGATGACGCACACCCATCCCGGCCCCAGCCATTACTGGGGCGGCACGACCACCAGCCCCTCCGACCGTGTGCGGCTGATGACCGCGCTGGTCAAGGGCTCCAAGGCGGTGCACCCCAACGATCGCGCGTACGTGCTGAAGCTCATGGAGCTGGTCGAGCCCGGCCAGAAGTGGGGGGTCAGCGCGGCGGCCCGCGCGGGCGACCGGGTCTCCCTGAAGAACGGCTGGACGCCCCGCCCCTTCATCCACGACACGTGGGCCGTGACCAGCTATGGCTGGGTGCACGGGCGCGGCCGTAGTTATGTCATCTCGGTCCAGACGGATATTCAGCCGGGAATGGAGAGCGGAGTGGCCACCATCGAATCGGCCGGCAAACTCATAGCGGCCCACATGTCTGACCTCAACCCGGTACGGTACCGGTCATGCGTTTCGCCGGTCGCGCCCTGATCGCCCTGGCCTGGGCTGGGGCGCTGACCGCCTGCTCGGGCAGCGGCGACTCTGGATACGCGCCCGTCGGCGCCGCGCCTCCCGTCGGAGAGGTGGAGAGGACCGCCACCTGGCCCGTCCCATCCCAGGGCGCCGATTCCGCGAACTCCGCCGAGAGCGCTCAGCCGGTGGTCCCGACCCCGAAGGCCGGCACGCGTACGCCGGGCAAGCCGCTCGCTGGGAAGATCGTCGTGCTCGACCCAGGCCACAACGGGGGGAACGCGTCCCACCCGAAGGAGATCAACCGCCTGGTCGACATCGTCACGGGCCGCAAGCCCTGCAACACCACGGGCACGGCCACCGACAGCGGCTACTCCGAGCACGCCTTCAACTGGGACGTGGCGATCCGCCTCCAGAAGGTGCTCAAGAAGGAGGGCGCCACCGTCGTGCTCACCCGGCTGAACGACCAGGGGGTCGGGCCCTGCATCGACGCGCGCGCCGCCATCGGCACCAAGGCCAAGGCCGACGCCGTCCTGTCGATCCACGCCGACGGCGCCGGGCCCAGCGACCATGGTTTCCACGTGATCCTCCCGGGGCGGGTTCCCGGGCACAACGACGCGATCATCGCCTCGTCCCAGCGGCTGGGCCTGGCCATCCGATCCGCCTACCGGGCGGGCACCGGCGTGCCGTACGCCAACTACATCGGCAAGAAGGCCATCGCCATCCGGACCGACCTCGGCGGCCTCAACCTCGCCACCCGGCCGAGCGTGCTCATCGAGTGCGGCAACATGCGCAACAAGGGCGACGCGGCCGACTTCACCTCGGCCTCCTTCCGCCAGAAGGCCGCCGACTCCCTCGCCGTCGGCCTCACGGCCTTCCTGACCTCGTCGTAGCGACCGCGGCGCTAGACGCAGACGTCGATGAGCTTGCCGAGGTGGACCTCGACGTGGCAGGTCTGCTGTGCCTGCGGCGCAGGGGCGCTGGTGGTGGGGTGGCTCGTAGGCCCACTGGACGTGGGCGGCCGCGAACTCGGCTGCGGCTGGGGCGGCTGCGTCGGCTTCT
This sequence comes from Streptosporangiaceae bacterium NEAU-GS5, assembly GCA_017592665.1. Taxonomy (GTDB): domain Bacteria; phylum Actinomycetota; class Actinomycetes; order Streptosporangiales; family Streptosporangiaceae; genus NEAU-GS5. Next base: position 16,166 of record JAGFNW010000011.1, read on the forward strand.
GACTGGGCTTCTGGGAGGGCTTTGGCGCGGCCGTGGTGGGGGCGGGGCGATCGCCGGTGGTCGGCTTGGCGGACGCGGTCCGGCGCGGCGCGGTCGTGGCGGTCGGACGCGGGGCGGCCGTGGGGATGCCGGTCGGCGGCGCCGTGCCGAGATGGACCGAGGGAATGGCCAGCGGCTGCCGCGAGGGCGGGGTGGACGGCTGGACGGACGGCTGCGCGGAGGGGACGGCGGAGGCGCCGCCCGAGGGGAGCGCGGACGCGGACGGCTCGGCGGGTGCGGCGGCGCTGGCGGCCGGCCGTGCCCCGGCCTGTGGATGCGTGGTCTGCGAGGGCTTGGGCGCGAAAACGATGTAGCTGATGGCGACGGCCATGCCCACGAGGGCGACCGTGATGAGCGTAAGTCCGGATCCGTCAGGATCCGAGCCTAACTTGGCGCGCAGGCCGCTACGGAAACGAATCAAGAGATCGCGCACAGTCCTCATTTCTACCAAAAATCCACGAAATCATGCACAGGTTCGCGCCGCGTTTATTCAGTGGCGGAGGCAGGGCGGGGCGTACCTATCCTTGGTGAGGAATGAACATCACGCTCGCCGACCTGCAGGCCCGCCTTCCCGATCTCATGCTGCGCGATCAGCGCAGGCTGCGCCGACGCCTCGAAGGGGTCCGCAAGATCCGCGCGGAGAAGGCGCGCGCCGCCGTGCTCGGCGAGATCGCGGCCGAAGTGGACGCCGGTGAGCTGCGCGTGGCCGCCCGCCGCGAGGCCGTCCCCGCCCTGAAATATCCCGAGCAGCTGCCGGTCAGCCAGCGCAAGGACGACATCCTCGAGGCCGTGCGCGACCACCAGGTCGTGATCGTCGCGGGGGAGACCGGGTCGGGCAAGACCACCCAGCTGCCGAAGATCTGCCTGGAGCTGGGCCGCGGCGTGCACGGTGTGATCGGCCACACCCAGCCCCGCCGGATCGCGGCGCGCACGGTCGCCGAGCGGATCGCCGAGGAGCTCGACGTCGAGCTCGGCCAGGCGATCGGATACAAGGTCAGGTTCACCGATCATTCGAGCGACGAGACGCTGGTCAAGCTCATGACCGACGGCATCCTGCTGGCCGAGCTGCAGCAGGATCGGATGCTCTCCCGCTACGACACGCTGATCATCGACGAGGCGCACGAGCGCAGCCTCAACATCGACTTCATCCTCGGCTACCTCAAGCAGCTGCTGCCGAGGCGGCCCGACCTGAAGGTCATCATCACGTCGGCGACCATCGATCCCGAGCGGTTCTCCCGGCATTTCAGCGACGCGCCGATCGTCGAGGTCAGCGGCCGGACATATCCGGTCGAAGTCAGATATCGCCCGATAGAAGAGGACGACGACCAGACGCAGGCCATCATCGACGCGGTCGACGAGCTGGTCTCCGAAGGGCCGGGCGACATCCTTGTCTTCCTCAGCGGCGAGCGCGAGATCCGCGACACGGCCGACGCGCTCAAGGGGCGCACGGAGGGATCGCGTGCGGGTCCCGGGGGCGCGATCGAGGTGCTTCCGCTCTACGCGCGCCTGGCGTCACACGAGCAGCACCGCGTCTTCCAATCCCACCGGGGCCGCCGGATCGTGCTGGCCACCAACGTCGCGGAGACGTCGCTGACGGTCCCCGGCATCCGCTACGTCATCGACCCCGGCTTCGCCCGGATCTCCCGCTACAGCCACCGGCTCAAGGTCCAGCGGCTGCCGATCGAGGCGATCTCCCAGGCCAGCGCCAACCAGCGCAAGGGCCGTTGTGGCCGTACGGCCGACGGCATCTGCATCCGCCTCTACGCCGAAGAGGATTTCGAGGGCCGCCCCGAGTTCACCGACCCCGAGATCCTGCGCACCAACCTGGCCAGCGTCATCCTGCAGATGACCTCGCTGGGGCTGGGGGACATCTCAGCGTTCCCGTTCGTCGAGCCGCCGGACAACCGGCAGGTGAAGGACGGCGTCAATCTCCTGCACGAGCTCGGCGCGCTCGACGACAAGGGCCTGACCGGACTCGGGCGCAAGCTCGCCCAGCTGCCGGTCGACCCGCGGCTGGCCCGGATGGTCCTCGAGGCCGACAAGAACGGCTGCGTGCGCGAGGTCATGGTGATCGCGGCCGCGCTGTCCATCCAGGATCCGCGCGAGCGGCCGTCCGACCGGCAGCAGGTGGCCGACGAGAAGCACCGCAGGTTCGCCGACGCCGAGTCCGACTTCGTCAGCTACCTCAACCTGTGGAACCACCTCCGCGAGCGGCAGCGCGAGCTGTCGGGCAGCGCGTTCCGCCGCGAGTGCAAGGCCGACTTCCTCAACTATCTGCGCGTGCGCGAGTGGCAGGACATCGACTCCCAGCTCCGCCAGGTCGCCAAGAACCTCGGCGTCACGCTCAACAGCACCGACCCCACCCCGCAGCAGATCCACGTGTCGCTGCTGGCCGGCCTGCTGTCGCACATCGGCGTGAAGGACGTGCTCAAGAAGGAGCAACAGGGCGCGCGCCGCCCCATGACCGAATACATCGGGGCCAGGAACGCACGCTTCGCGATCTTCCCGGGGTCGGCGCTGGCGCGCAAACAGCCGCAGTGGGTCATGTCGGCCGAGCTGGTCGAGACCTCGCGGCTGTGGGCCAGGGTCAACGCCAAGATCGAGCCCGAGTGGGTCGAGCCGCTGGCGCAGCACCTGGTCAAACGCACCTACAGCGAGCCCCACTGGGAGAAGGATCAGGCCGCGGTCGTCGCGTACGAGAAGGTCACCCTCTACGGCGTGCCGATCGTCACCGAGCGGAAGGTCAACTACGGCCGGATCGACCCCGAGCTGTCCCGCGAGCTGTTCATCCGGCACGCCCTGGTCGAAGGCGACTGGCGGACCCACCACAAGTTCTTCCACGACAACCGGAAGCTGCTCGACGAGGTCGGCGAGCTGGAGGAGAAGGCGCGCCGCCGCGACATCGTCGTCGACGACGAGGCCCTGTTCGACTTCTACGACGACCGCGTGCCGGCCGAGGTGGTCTCGGGCCGCCACTTCGACGCCTGGTGGAAGCGCCAACCCGACAAGACCATGCTGACGTTCACCCCCGAGATGCTGGTCAACGAGGGTTCCGAGGTCAGTGAGGGCGACTACCCCGACGCGGTGCGGCAGGGCGGCCAGCGGATGCGGCTCACCTACCAGTTCGACCCGGGCACCGAGGCCGACGGCGTCACCCTGCACATCCCGCTGTCCGTGCTCAACCAGGTCACCGACGCCGGGTTCGAGTGGCAGGTGCCGGGTCTTCGGGAGGAGCTGGTCACCGAGCTGATCCGGTCGCTGCCGAAGCATCTGCGCCGCAACTTCGTCCCGGCCCCCAACTACGCCAAGGCCGTCCTCGAGCGCGTACGGCCCGGCGGCGAGCCGCTGCTCGACGCGCTGGAGCGCGAGCTGCTCCGGCTGACCGGCGTCGCCGTGCCACGCGAGGCCTGGCACCCCGAGCAGATCCCCGACCATCTGCGGATCACCTACCGGGTGGTCGACGACCGCAAGCGGACCGTCGGCGAGGACAAGGACCTCGACCAGCTCAAACGCACGCTGGCGCCCAAGCTCCGCGAGACCCTGTCGAAGGCCGCCGACGACCTCGAGCGGAGCGGGCTGACCACGTGGAGCATCGGCGTGCTGCCCAAGGTGTTCGAGCAGGGCCGGATGAAGGCTTATCCGGCGCTGGTCGACGAGGGCACGAGCGTCGCGGTCCGCATGTTCGAGACCCAGCCCGAGCAGGAGCGGGCCATGTGGGCCGGCACCCGGCGGCTCGTCCTGCTCGGCGTCACCGATCCGGCCAAGTCGATCCTGCGCGGCCTCGGCACGGCCGAGAAGCTGGTGCTCAGCCACAGCCCGCACGCGGGCGCGCAGGCGCTGTTCGACGACTGCGCCCGCTGCGCCGCCGACAGCCTGATCGCCGAGGCCGGCGGCCCCGCCTGGAATCCCGAGGACTTCCGCCGCCTCCACGACCACGTCCGCGCCTCCCTGTACGCCGTCACCCACGACGTGGTGATCCGCACGGCCGGGCTGCTGCGCACCTGGCAGGAGGTGCGGGGCGAGCTCAAGGGCCCGGAGGACGTGGTCGCCGACATCACGACCCAGCTCGATCACCTGGTCTATCCCGGGTTCGTCACCGACACGGGCCTCAAACGCCTGCCCGACCTCGGACGCTACTTGAAGGCCATCCGGCGGCGGCTGGAGAAGTTCCCCGACGATCCGCGCCGCGACCGCGAGCGCATGCACACGATCCAGGATCTCGAGGACGACTACCAGGATCTGCTCGCCAAGTTGAAGCCGGCCGAGCGGGAGTCGGTCCGCGAGGTCAGGTGGATGCTCGAGGAGTTGCGGGTGAGCTTCTTCGCCCAGCAGCTCGGCACGCCCTACCCCGTTTCCGAGAAGCGAGTGCGAAAGGCCATGGAGCTGTGATCCGGGCTGTGGTGTTCGACGTCGGCGAGACGCTCATCGACGAGACGCGGATCTGGTCGCGCTGGGCCGACCGGCTGGGCGTGCCCCGGCTGACGCTGCTCGGCGTGATCGGCGGCATGGCCGCGCTCGACCGGCCGCATCGCGAGGCGTTCGAGCTGCTGCGGCCGGGCTTCGACTTCGCCGCCGAGCTCGCCGCCTGGCGCCGCGACGACCCGGCCGGCCTGCGCGAGAACTTCAATGCCGACGATCTTTATCCCGATGTGCGGCCCGGCCTCGAACGGTTGCGCCAGGCCGGATATCAGCTGATCGTCGCCGGCAATCAGCCGCCCCAGGCCTATGACGCGCTGACGGCGATGGATCTGCCGGTCGACTCGATCCACACCTCGGACGGCTGGGGCGTGTCCAAGCCCGACCTGGCGTTCTTCGACAAGGTGGCGGCCGTCGCCGGGGTCGCGCCCGCGGAGATCCTCTACGTGGGCGACCGGCTCGACAACGACGTGCTGCCCGCCAGGGCGGCCGCGATGCGAACCGCGCTGATCCGCCGCGGCCCCTGGGGCTACCTGCACTCGCTGCGGCCCGAGGCGGCCCACGCCGACCTGGTCGTCGACTCGATCCTCGACCTGCCTGTCTAAGCCTGTCCAAGCCGGTAAAGCCTGTCTGAGCTCGTTGACGCCGCTCTATGCCCGGCGCAGGGTGCCGTCGTAGCGCAGCAGCGGGGCCTCCCACTTGTAGATCAGGGTGCTGCCCTTCCGGGTGAGCGTGACCACCCCCGGCACGCATTCGCCGGCGTCGACCAGGTCGAGGGTCAGCGCGTCGGCGGTGGCGGCCGTCAGATTGAGCGTGCCTTCGCAGGCGTTGGCCGGCTCGAACCACTTTCCGGTCGTCTTGCCCGCGGCGAGCTCGACCCGTACGTCGTATTCGTTGGTGAGGGCCGGATCGGGGACGATGTGCCCCGACCAGGTGCCGGCGAACGCCCTCGGAATGACCGTGCTTCCCGCCGCCGCGGTCGTCGTCACCGGCTCGGAGGTCTTCACCGTCGCGGTCGCGGATGACGGCGCGGGTGTCGACGATGTCGCCGCGGTCGAAGCGGTCGATGCGGTCGAAGCGGTCGAAGCGGTCGAGGACGTCGACGCGGTCGTGGTGGCCGAGGAGTCGAGCACGCGCGGGATCACGATCGCGCCGGCCACGCCCAGCGCCAGCGCCGCCACGGCGACGCCCACGAGCACCCCGGCCCGGCGGCCGCGCCCGTGGCCCGACGGCTGCGTCTCCGTGCTGCTGCCTGGGCGGGCCGCGTTCACGCCGGCGTTCAATGGATCAGGCGTCGAGCCGACGAGCGTGAGCAGCAGGTCGCGGGAGTTCGGCCGGCGGGCGGGATCCTTGTCGAGCGCCCGGCTCACGGCCTCACGTAGCGGCGACGGTACGGCCGACACGTCCGGCGCGGCCGTCAGGATGCGGTGCATGACCGACGGGATGCTGTCGGATCCGAACGCGGCCCTGCCGTTCGCGGCGTAGACGATGGTCGCGCCCCAGGCGAAGACGTCGGAGGCGGGGCTGGCGGGGTGCCCGGAGATCTGCTCGGGCGCGAGATAGGCCGGCGTGCCGATCGGCCCGGCCGTGATCGTGTCGGTCTCGCCCTGCCGGGCGATGCCGAAGTCGACGACGCGCGGCCCGTCGGGGCCGAGCAGCACGTTGGCCGGCTTGAAGTCGCGGTGCACGATCCCGGCCCCGTGGATGGCCGCGAGGGCGGTGGCCGTGCCGACCGCGAGCCGCTCGAGCTCGCCGCCGCGCAGCGGCCCGGACGCGGCGACCCGCTGCTGCAGCGACGGCCCGTCGATGAACTCGCTCACCACCCATGGCGCCGGCCCCTCTGGCATGGCGTCGAGCACGCGTGCCGTACAGAACGAGGCGACGCTCCGGATCGCGGCCAGCTCACGGCCGAGCCGGGCGCGCACGGTCGGATCGAGCCCCGTCTTCAGCACCTTGACCGCGGCCGGCTCACCGGCCGGGGAATAGCCCAGATAGACCACGCCTTGACCGCCCTCGCCGAGCCGGCCGGTGATCTGATAGTCGCCGATCCGCCGCGGGTCGTCCGGGGTCAAGGGGGTCACCATGGGGTACACCGTAGTCCCGCGACCGGCGTCGGATCACTCCGTGACTTCGGCCGTGAGCTCGGCCAGCGGCTCCCACGCGGAGATGACCGTGTCGGGGATGAGCACCACGGCCGTCGTCCCCCCATAAGGCGAGCGCTGCAGCGACACCTTGACGTCGTGGCGGGCGGCCAGCTGCCCCACCACGAACAGGCCGAGCCGATCGCTGACGGCGAGGTCGAACTCGGGCGGCAGGCTGAGCCGCCGGTTGACGTCGTCGCGCTCCTCGGTCGTGAGGCCGAGCCCGCGATCCTCGATCTCGATGGCGAAGCCGCGTCCGACCAGCTCGCCGCGGATGGTCACCTTGGTGTTGGGCGGCGAGAAGATCGTCGCGTTCTCGACCAGCTCGGCCAGCAGGTGGATCACGTCGGCGACGGTCGCGCCGAGCAGGGCCGCGTCGGGCATGGGCAGCACGGTGACGCGGGTGTAGTCCTCCACCTCGGCGACCGCGCCGCGGATCACGTCCATGAACGGCACCGGCCGCCGCCACGACCGGCCGGCGTTCGCGCCGGACAGGATGATGAGGCCTTCCGCCTGGCGGCGCATGCGCGTGGTCAGGTGGTCGAGCCGGAACAGATCCTCAAGCGCGTCCGGCACCGTGGTCTTGCGCTGCATCTGGTCGAGCTGGGTGAGCTGGCGGTGCAGCAGCGACTGGTTGCGCCTGGCGAGGTTGCGGAACACGTGGCTGATGCCGCGGCGCAGCTCGGCCTGGCCGACCGCGGCCTCGACCGCGGTGCGCTGCACCGTGGAGAACGCGTCGCCGACGTCCTGGATCTCCTGCGTGTTGCCGCTGACGGTCAGCGGCGGCGCCTCGGTGTCGACGTCGACCATGTCGCCCTCTTTCAGCTTGCCCACCAGACGCGGGAGCCGTCCGTTGGCCAGCTCGAGCGCGGCGCTGCGCAGCAGGGCCAGCTCGGTGGCGAGGCCGCGGCCGAGGCGCGCCGACAGGGCCACGGCGAGCAGGATGGCCAGCAGGCCCACCCCGCCGGTGACCACGATCTGGGTGACCACGCTGGTGCCCGCGGAGTCGGTGCGCGTGTTCAGCAGGCGGGTGCGGTCGGCGACCAGCCGGTCGAAGGTGGCGCCCAGCGAGTCGGCCAGCGCGCGCCACGCGAAGGTGTCGTTGTCCGGCAGGGCCGCCTTGTCGGTGACGTACGCCTCCGCGTCGGTCAGCCGCCGGTAGTCGTCGGAGGAGAGCAGGGTGTCGAAGGGGGCGCGCAGCTCCCGGTCGAGGACGCTGAGGCCCTGGTCGAGCAGGAGCCGCCGGTTGGGGATCAGATCCTCCAGCGCCTCGTGGTCCTCCGCGGGCAGCGTCTCCTTCAGCGCGGCGCCGGAGATCAGGGCGTCCTCGCGGGACAGCACGTCACGGGCCTGCGCGATCCGCTGCAGGCCGCCGGCCTGCTGGTAGAGCCGGATCTCCGGCACCGTGACGAGCACGTCGGAGAGCCGGAACAGGCTGTCGACGACGGTGTTGTAGGCGGCGACCGCCTCCACCCTGCTGACGGCCCGCGCGGTGACGGCCCGCCGCACCTCGCCGAGCTTCGAGGTCTGCGTCAGCACGACGGCGGCGGCCGCGCTCACCTCGGGCGTCTCGGCCGACTGGCCTTCCATGGAGCCGGTGCGCTGCCGGAACAGCTTGATGGCGTCGTCGGTGCGGACGCGCGCGTCGGCCAGCTTGCCGGCGTCCGGCGCGTCGCTGCTGACGAACACGGCCGACAGCTGCCGCTCGATCTGGATCTGGGTGGCCAGATTCGTGGCCGGGGTCGAGACCTGCTCGATGAGTGTGTGCGACCTCATCAGCTCGAACGCGTCGCCGACGGTGTGGCCTGTGGCCAAGGTCCACAGCGCTATCAGCGTCACGATGGGCAGGCTGAGCAGCGAGTAGAGCTTGAAGCGGATTGAACGGTTCTGGTGTGCCATCGTCACACGCCAATCCAACTGACTGACGCCCGCCTACGCGGGCGGAATCCGAATGAGGTTAGCATTTTGTGGCGGTCACCGCCGGGGGTTCGCCGACGTATCGGCGACGTGCAGGGTCCCGGCGAGCACGGTGGCCACGCACCTGCCGGTCGCCACGAGATCGGCGAACGGGGCATCGGTTCCGTCGACGGCGAAGACCGCGAGATCGGCGCGGCCGCCCGGGCCGAGCGTCCCGATCCGCCCCGGCCCGCCGGCCATTCCCAGGGCCCTGGCGCCGCCGAGCGTGGCCGCCTGGACCAGCCGCGCGTCGAGGTCCGGCTCGCGGTAGCCCTGGCGGATCGCCAGGGCGCGCAGGGCGCGCACATCGTCGAGAGGGTTGAGCGACGGCGAGGAGGCGAGCGAGTCGGTGCCGACGCAGATCGGGTTCCGCTCGGCGAGCAGCGCCGCCACGTCCGGGCCCGCGAGGCCGACGGTCTGGTTGGAGCGCGGGCAGAGCGCGACGCTGGTGCCGCGGCGGCGCAGCAGCGCCCGGTCGTCGGCGTCGAGGAACGTGCCGTGCGCGAGGTGGCAGTGCGCGCCGAGCACGCCGAGGGCGTCGAGCAGGGCGATGGGCCCGAGCCCGGTGCCGCCCGCACGTAAGATCGCGAAGTCGAAGCCGAGCTCGCGGACCATGCGCGCCAGCGGTCCCGTGCCCGAGGTGGTGTACTCCCGCTCGTGCGGCGACTCGGCCGCGTGGATGTGCTGGCGCAGGCCGAACGTCCGCGCCAGGATCGCCAGGTCCTCGAGGACGCCGGTGTCCAGCGTGTACGGCGCGTGCGGGGAGATCCCGATCGGCCCGCGCCGGTCGGCCTCGCGAATGGCGGTGATCAGCCGGTCGCGCCCGGTCGCCTCCCAGGTCTCGTCGGTGTCGCCGAGCACCTCCAGGTAGGCCACGCCGCCGAGGCCCGTCTCCGACATGATCGGCATGGCCTCGACGTCGGTGACCACGTCGGCGACCGAGGTCACGCCGTAGGCGATGCCGCGGCGCGCGCCCTCGCGTGCCGCCGCGGCCCAGTCGTGCGCGTCGCCGCCGTGGTAGACCTTGTCGAACGCGCCCGACCAGGCCTCGAACGACACGTGCGGGCTGCGCCCGACCTCGGCCATCTGCGTGTACTGCAGGTGGGTGTGCGCGTTGACCAGGCCCGGCGTGAGCACGCCCGGCCAGTGGAACTCCTCGGCCTCGGGGTAGGCGCGCCGCACGTCCCGCCGCGCCGCCGCCAGCAGCACCCGGTCTCGGCGTACGGCCACGGCCCCGTCCCTGATCGGCGACCCTGTCAGCGGTCCGGTCATGGGCAGCACGTACGTGGCCGAGTAGACGGTCACGGGGTCCATACGCCCCCAGTGAGACCGGCGATCTTCGCGGCGACCATCAGCGCGGCGAGGACGACGAAGCCGAGCAGGACCAGGTAGTCGGTCCGGTCGAAGATCAGCTCGCGCATCCACGTGCGGTGCCGCCCGCCGAACCCGCGAAGGTCCATGGCGTTGGCCGTGTCCTCGGCGTCGAGCAGGGCGTTGACGGTCAGCGGGATGACGACGGGGCGCATCGAGCGCAGCCGCTTGATCGGGTTGCGGCTGCGGCTGTGCTCGTAGCCACGCGTGCGCTGCGCGTCGATGGTCTCCGACAGGCTGGCGACGGTGGAGGGCAGGAAGCGGAAGGTCAGGTCGACCCCATAAGCCAGGCGCTGGGACACCCCGAGCCGGGCGACGGCCGTGCCGAGGTCCGAGGGCGCGACGTTGAACGCGACCGGGAAGCTGACCATGGCCAGGGACACGTAGCGGAGGAACACGGTGGCCGAATACGACAGGATGGGCATGGTGATCACGGTCCCGGTCAGGGGAAGCGTGAACAGGGTCTCGCCGACGCCGCCGTGGGCGTCGGCCGAGTCGCCTGCGGTGAAGATGCTGTTCACCAAGACGATGATCGTGGTGAAGGTCAGCATGAAGATCCAGTTGGCCCGGACCTCGCGCCAGGGGATGCCGGCGGCGCGGTAGTAGACGATCGCCACCGCCACGCACACCAGCATCCCGCGCAGATCCGAGATTCCCGCCACGGCCACGACGAACAGGACGGGCACGATCAGCAGCACGCGCGGATCCCGGCGGCTGAGGAAGGAGCCCGCGCCCAGGTAGCGTGGCGTGACGTCCATGAAGGCCCTACCGGCCCATCCGCCGCGAGAGCGGTTCCCAGATGGCGTCCAGCGCCGGGGTCAGGATGATCACCGCGATGCCGTCGACGAGCACCAGCGGGACGTAGTTGCCCAGGAGGAACGTCTCGAAGCTGATCCCCTGGATCCAGATGTCGGTGACCACGAAAAGCAGGCCGATCACCGTGGCGAACAGGCCGACAGCTGCGGTCACGATGAGCCGCACTATTTCTTCCTTGATCGGGGGAATGAGGGCGAAGAACAGTCCCGCGAACGCGCCGGCCAGGCCGTTGGCGACGCTCCAGTTCCAGTACGCGAATCCAGAGCCCTGGATGAGGTCGATCACCGCGTTGCCCACGAATCCGGCGAAGAAGCCGGCGATCACGCCGAACCGCTTCCCGACGAACGGCACAAGGGCGAAGGCCGGGCGCACGGCGACGTTCTGGGTGCCTGGGATGGTGAAGCTGAACAGGCCGAGCACGGCGTAGAGCGCCGCGCCGACGGCGCCGAACACGACGGTCCGGGAATTGATGGTCCAGGCCGACGACGCCGGCAGGGCCTCGGGGGCGGGTGTGGTCATGTGGGGGGTGTCCTTTCCGATATTTCCGATCTAGAGGATTCGGATTGTAGGTGGCGCGCCAGCGCGAAGGGATGGGGGAGTGCCCCTTTCGGGGGAAGTTCCGCCCGTACGGCCCGGACCAGGCTGGTCTCGCGCAACCGGTCCCACAGGTCGGTTCTGTGCGCGATCTCGGCCGGCGACCCGTCCGCGGCCACCCGCCCGCCGTCGATCACCACGATCCGATCGGCGGCGGTCAGGGCGAGGTCGACGTCGTGGGTGATGAAGTAGACGCTCTCGGTCGTGTCCAGCACGTGGTCCATGAACGCGCTGGTCGTGTGGAGGTCCTGGCCGGCCGTCGGCTCGTCGAGGATGAGCGTCTTCGGGCGCATGGCGAGGGCGAGCGCGACCGTGAGCCGCCGTTGCTGGCCGAACGACAGCGTGCGCGGCGGGCGGTCGAGGATGCCCGGCTCCTGATCCAGCAGCACGGCGCGGAGCGCCTCCTGCGAGGCCGCCTCGATCTCGTCCTTCGGCCACTTGAGGTTGCGCGGGCCGAAGGCCAGCTCGTCGCGTACGGTCCCGGAGAACAGCGACTGGCCGGGATTCTGGAAGACGTAGCCGAACGTGGTGGCCAGGCTGATGATCGAGCGTTCCGCGACCGGGGCGCCGTCGACCAGGACCCGGCCCTTCGACGGCTCGACCAGCCGCATGGCCGCGCGCAGCAGCGTCGACTTGCCGGCGCCGTTGGGGCCGAGCACGGCCACCCGCTCGGTCGAGCCGAAGCCGAGGTCCAGCCCGGACAGCACGGTCCGGCCGGGATAGCCGAGCGCGGCCTTCTCGTACGCCAGCCGGACGGCCCCCCGCTCGCGCGCCGGGCGGTCGGGCGCCTCCGGCAGCTCCGCGGCGCGCTCGACCAGCGTGCCGAACGGCAGCTTCACCTGGCCGACCGGCGCCACCCGGAGGAAGCCGGGGACGTCGCCGTGATAGACGGGCCGCCCGCCGGCCAGCAGCAGGACGTGGCTGGGCGCGAATTCGAGGATCTCCTCGACCCGGTGTTCGACGACGATCGCCGCGCCGCCCTCGTCGACGAACCGGCGAAGCTCGCGCAGCAGCCGCAGGCTGGCCGACGGGTCGAGGTTGGCCAGCGGCTCGTCCACCACGACGAGGCTCGGCCGCATGGCGAGCACCCCGGCGAAGGCCACCATCTGCAGCTCGCCACCGCTCAGCTGGGAGGTCGCCCGATCGAGCAGGTGGGTGATGCCGACCCGGCCGGCCACCTCGTCGATGCGGTGGCGGATCTCGTCGCGGGGGAGCGCCAGGTTCTCCGGGCCGAAGGCGATCTCCGTGCGGACCGTGGTTCCGACGATCTGCCGCTGCGGGTCCTGCAGCAGCGTGCCGACCACGGCGGAGATCTGCCGGATGGTCTGCCCGGCCGCCGGCTTGCCGCCGACCAGCACTTCGCCCGTGACGCCGGCCCGGTAGGAGTGCGGGATGAGCCCGTTGACGACGCGCAGCAGGGTCGACTTGCCGCAGCCGGAAGGACCGGTGACCAGGGCCAGCTCGCCCGGGCGTACGGCCAGGCTCACCCCGTCGAGGACCGTCTGCTGGGTGGAGGCGTATTGGACCGTGACATCGCGCAACTCGACCAGGGGCTCCGTGGTGGGTGGCGCAGTCATGACAGGCCCCGATCGAGGAAGGCGCGCTGTTCGGCCGTGGCGGCGTCGAGGCCGGCGCCGAGGGCGGCGAGCTTGGCCCGCGCCACCCGTTCGTCGAGGTCGGACGGCATCGGGTGGACGCCGGGGGACAGCCGGGAGCCGTGCCGTACGAGGTGGTCGATGGCGAGGGCCTGGACGGACAGCGACAGATCCATGATCTCGATCGGGTTCCCCTCGGCGGCGGCGCAGTTCACGCACTCGCCGCCGGCGAGCACGGCGATGTCGGCGCGGCCGGTCGCGGCGACCTCGCCCTCGACGCCGCCCGCCACGGCGACGACCGCGCCCGGCTTCAGCCGCGCCAGATGCTCGGCCGTGACCGTGCCGGCCACGCCCGTGGCCGAGAACACGAGGTCGGCCTCGTGGCAGGCGTCGAGCAGCGTGCGGACCTCGTAGCCGTCGTGGTGGGCGCGGAGCGCCGCGAACGGGTCCACCTCGCTCACCACGACGCGGGCGCCGAGCGCGCGGGCGTAGCGGGCCACGCCCTGCCCGACGTTGCCGTATCCGGCCACCGCGCACACCGCGCCGGCGATCTTCAGGTCGGTCAGGTCGAGCGCGGCCAGCACGCAGGACTGGCCCGTGCCGTGGACGTTGTCGAACAGGTATTTCGACCGGGCGTCGTTCACCGCGAGCACCGGGATCCTGAGCTGCCCCGCGGCGGCCATCACGCGGAGCGGGCGCAGCCCGCTGGTGGTCTCCTCGGCGGCCCCGATGAGGCCCTTCACCAGGTCTTCCGCGTGGGCCAGCCGGATGACGTCGGAGCCGTCGTCGACCAGGACGTCCAGGCCCTCGCCGAGCAGGCGCAGGGCCAGCTCCCGATCCTGCCGGGCCGTGGCGGCCGGGTCGGCGTATACGGTCACGCCCTCGCGGGCCAGGGCCTCGGCCACGTCGCCGGAGGTCGACTCGCCCGGGCAGTGCACGATCACGCGGGCGCCGGCGCTGCGCAGCGCCAGGGCGAGGTTGGCCGTCTTGGGCTCGAGCACGAGCACCAGGCCGACGGTCAGGCCGTCGAGCCGCATCCCGGCGGTCAGGGCGTTCAGCACGGGCATGGCCCGCGCGGCCCAGCCGATCTTCTCCAGGCCGCGGCGCCAGGGCGCGGCTTCGGGGGTGGTGGCCTCGAAGACGTGCACCGCGCCGCCCGCGGGCAGCCTGTAGGAGGCCAGGCCGTCGCGTGCGCGGCCCAGTGGCTCCAGCCCGGTGACGTCGACCATCCCGTGGATCCCGTACAGCACGGCCTCGGGCGGGGCCAGGGCGGCCTCGTACGCCTCGTCCAGGGCGAGCACGATCTCCGGATCGGGCCCCGGGCCCGTGCGGTGCCCGGCCGCGGCCGCCTCGCGGAGACGGCCGAGATTGGGGTCGGCGACCCAGGTGAGCCCGCCCATGGCGTGGATCCGGTCGGCCACGGCCCGTCCGGCCGGGCCGTACCCGAGGATCAGGACCCGCTTTCCGGCCATGACCATGTTGGTCCGGCCCAGCAGCTCCTGGATGATCGCCTGGGGCTCGCTCATGGTGATCAGCATTAAACGGGAATTCTCCGCCAGACTGCAATTACAGCCTCAGTTATCAACAAACCACTCTGCTGTCAGTGAAGCCACCGCAACGGAATCGCGTAACCCAGGGCTCGGCGCCCGGCGTCGCTCAGGTGCAGGTGGTCGCCGTAGTCGTAGGCGGCGCGCAGCTGCTCGGGGAAATCCGGATCACGGACCACGCGGTCGAAATCGAGAACCTTGTCAAACGCGTGGCTCGTCCTGATCCACAGGTTCACCTGCTGGCGGACCGCCTCCCGATCCTCCGTCCAGGTGCCGAAACCGTAGAACGGCGTGAGCGTGGCGCCGAACACCTTCAGCCCGCGCGCGTGCGCCATCTTGATCATCTTCTTGTAGCCGCTGACCAGCGGCTTCGCCGAGGTGAAGGCGCCGCGGGAGATGTCGTTGATGCCCTCGAAGACCACGACCGTGCGCACGCCCGGCTGGGTCAGCGCGTCGCGGCCGAAGCGGCGCAGCGCGCTCGGGCCGGTGCCGTCCCGCAGCACCCGGTTGCCGGCGATCCCCGCGTTGAGCACGCCCATCCGATGGCTCGACGGCAGCGCGCGGAGCCGGTTGAACAGGTAGTCGG
Organism: Streptosporangiaceae bacterium NEAU-GS5; assembly: GCA_017592665.1. Lineage (GTDB taxonomy): Bacteria > Actinomycetota > Actinomycetes > Streptosporangiales > Streptosporangiaceae > NEAU-GS5. The sequence continues at coordinate 31,227 of JAGFNW010000011.1, forward strand.
TCCAGCGCCGGTTGGCGTCCATGGCCATTCCCGCGCCGTCGGTGATCGAGTCGCCGAGCGCGACGACCGACCTGACCGAGCGGGGGGTGGCCACGGCGATCCGGTCGAGGAAGTACCACTGGGTGCTCGTGTAGCTGAACTGGGATCCCGTCTCATCGCGCGAGTGGTCGCCCGGCTGGGACAGGAACGTCGTGGCGAATGCCCGCTCGTGGCCGGTGACCAGGTCGTACGTGCCGCGCACGAACAGGCTGAGCACCACGTCGGCGCCGCTGGGGATGACGCCGGGCAGCGGGTCGCTCCACACGGTCCGCCCGGCGGGGACGCGCACCGACCGGTGTCCGTGGAAGGTGAGCCGCCGGCTGCTGCCCTGCGCCACCTCGGCACCGGACTCCGGGCGGCCGAGGTAGGCGCGGCCGAAGGTGACGGCCCGGCGGCCGTACTGGTTGGACAGGCGGACGCGGAGTCCTGAGCCGCCGACGCTGATGCGCGCGACCATGCGCACGGTCTGGTCGCCCACAGCGGTGCGGACTCGATCGGTGCCCGCCGTCCAGGTGCCGGCGAGATGCCGCGACCCGGGTGTCACGGTGTGAACCGCGGTCGTACGGGCCGACGTATGGATTGATGTGGCGGCGGCTGAGCTTACTGGGGCGGAGCTCACGTCGGTCGCCTGGCCGGCCAGCACGGCCGACAGCACCGCCGTGACGAACCGGAGGAGCGGCCGTGCCATCCGACGTGTCCCCTTCGCGCTGAAGCTGTCTCAATGTGGTGCGCGGGATACATTACGGGGATTTCCTGAAAGGGACGTTCGGGAGGCCGAGGGGTTGATCGATTCTGGTTGAATTTGGCAGACCCCGAGTGTCCGAGGATTTGATGTCCGACGAAGGAGCCCCAGAGGGAGGGCGCGGGCCAGGCCATGCGGCTGGGCCTCCCAGCCGCCGCTCGTTCGCCGCGCCCGCGGTGGCCGGCATGGTCGCGGCCGTGGCCAGCGCGCTCGCCGCGTCGCTGCAGATCTGGCAGCTTCCCGTGTGGGCCAGCGTCGTGGTCACGTTCGTGGCGGCGATGCTGGCCGGCGTGCTGGCCTGGGCGACCGCCGATCCGCGGCGCGAGAGCCGGCGCGTGGCGACCGCCGAGGGCGTGCCGCCGCCGGCCGAGCTGCCGCCCGTCATCGCGCACTTCACCGGACGCGCCGACCTGCTCGCCGAGATGCGGGCGCAGCTGCTGGCCCCGTCCGGTGAGACGCCGGTCGTCATCACCCTGTACGGCAGGGCCGGGGTCGGCAAGTCGGCCCTCGCGGCCCGGTTCGCGCACGAGGTCGTCGACCGCTATCCGGACGGCCAGCTCTACTTCGACCTCCGCGGGATCGCCGAGCCGGTCCGGCCGGAGGAGGTGCTGGTCGGGTTCCTGCGGGCGCTCGGCGTACGGCTGACGACCGACCCGGGCGGGCTGCGTGAGCTGCAGAAGCTGTGGTGGACCTGGACCCGCGACAGCCGGATCCTGATATTTCTGGACAACGCCCAGGACGGCGACCAGGTCAAGGAGCTCATCCCGCACGAGCCGGGATGCGCGGTCATCGTCACCTCCCGGCAGCCGCTGTTCCTGCGCAACACCTTCGACCGGCAGCTGCACGTCTTCACCGAGGCGCAGGCGGTCGAGTTGCTGGCGAGGCTGGCCGGCGGCGAGCGGGTCGCGGCCGACCTCGACGCCTCGCTCCGCCTCGTGCGCCTCTGCGATCTGCTGCCGCTGGCCATCAGCATCTGCGGCGGGCGCCTCGCCACGCGCGACAACTGGTCGATCAAGGAGCTGGCCGACCGGCTCGGCGACGAGCGCCGCCGCCTCGACCAGCTGGAGGTCGGCCGCCAGATCGACAAGAGCGTGCGCGCCTCGCTCCAGCTCAGCTATGCGGACTGCACCGACATCCAGCGCCGGCTGCTGCGCCTGCTGGGCCTGCTGAACGCGCCCGACGTGCCTGCCTGGGTGGCCGGCGACCTGCTCGACACCTCCGAGATGGACGGCGCCGACCAGCTGGAGGCCCTGGTCGACGCCCAGTTGTCGGAGTCGTCCGGCCGCGACGTCACCGGCGCCATCCGCTATCGGCTGCACGACCTGGTCCGCATCTTCGCCCGCGAGCAGCGCGCCGAAAGCGGCGTCCAGCGCCGTGCCGCCGTCGAACGCGTCCTCTATGGCTATCGCCGCCGCGCCGAAGCCGCCGCCACGGCCCGCTGGCCGCAGGACTGGCGCCGCCGCGGCGTCCGGGGCCCTGACACGCCGGCGTCGGAGGGGTCGGCGGCCGAATGGTTCACCGCGGAGCGGCTGGCCCTGCTCGCCGCCCTCCACCAGGCCCGCCACCAGGAGCTGTGGGATCTCGCGTGGGGGATCGGCCGGGCCTTCTGCTCGCTGTGCCACTCGCTGCGCGCGTACTGGTCGGATTGGCGGGACGTGGCCGACATCTGCGTCGAGGCGGCCGGGCACCTCGACGACACGCGCGCGCTAGGGATCGCCCTGCTGGAGCGCTCGGCCGTGGTCGGCGGGCTCGGGCGGCCCAGCGACGCCCGGGCCGACGCGGAGCGCGCGCTTGAGCTGTTCACCGAGCTCGGCGAGACCTGGTGGGCGGCCCGTGCGATGCGCACGGTCGGCATGAACCTGTTCGGAGACGGCCACCTCGACCGAGGCCAGGGCTACCTGATCGGCGCGATCACCGCGTTCCGCGGCGAGGAGGACCGCTGGTGGCAGGCGCGGACCCAGCGCAACCTGGCCGAGCTCCGGCTCGCGCAGCGCCGCCACGACGAGGCGCGCGAGCTGCTCGAGGACTCTCTGGAGATCTTCGAGGCGGCCGGCAACCGCTACTCGGAGGCGCAGACCCAGCGGGCGCTCGGCGAGGTCCTGGCCGCCGAGGCGCGGACCCTGCGGGCCCGGGGCGACGCGGCGGGCGCCGAACGCCGCTGGATCCTCGCCGGCAACGCGCTGCGCTTCGCCATCAAGGCGTTCCACGACCGGCGCGAGGAGTGGGAAGAGGCCCGCTGCCTGCGCGCGGCCGGTGAGATCGGCGACCCCAACAACGGGCTGCCGGAGCTGTCGGACATCCGGCAGGCCAAGGAGATGCTGGCGCGTCTCGGCGACACGTGGGGGGTGGCCCGGACCGAGACGGCCGAGGGGCGGGCGCTGGCCCGCCTGGGGCGGATCCCCGAGGCGGTGACCGCGCTGCGCGGGGCCGTACGCGACTTCGAGGAGCTCGGCGACCGCTTCTGGCAGGCGCGCACTCTGCGCAACCTCGCAGAGGTGCTGCTCGACGCGGGTCGCGCGGCGGACGCGCGCATGCCGGCGCAGCAGGCCCGGGACGTGTTCGCCGAACTAGGCAACGAGGCCGGGGCCACCCAGGCCCAGCAAGTCCTCGACCGTGCCGAAGGCGCCCACTAGGAGGCCCCCTGGGCCTAGGCCGGCTGAAGGTGGCCGCTGGGCGGGTTAGGCGGCGTCGACGGCGAGGAGGTGGTTGGCGGCCTTCCGGGCCTCGTCGATGCTGTGGCGGAAGACCTGCTCGACGGCTTGGGCGTTGCCGGACATCCGCTCGATCTGGGGCACCGCGGTGTCGTCGTGCGCCGTCTCGGCCAGCAGCTGCTCGTATTCGTGCGTGCGCTCCTGCAGGATGCCGAGCTTGCGGCGGGCGTGGTAGTAGCGGTCGGCGTTGTGGGCCTGCTCGGCGTAGCGCTCCAGGGCCTCGACCCGGGCCGTCACCGAGGCGGTCGCGGTCTCGAGGGCCGCGTCGTACGGCCGGAACGCGTCCGCGAATTCCTCGGGCACGTCGTCGCCGACCACCTTGTGATGTTCCGTACGCAGCTTGGACAGGCCCATCAGCCGGCGGGCCAGCTGCCACTCCTGGTCGGGCAGCGTGATCGCGTTGTCGAAGGTGTCGAGCAGCCCTTCGCGATTGACGGTAGAGCCGAGCACGGTCAGCACGGCCCGCTGCGCGCGGCCGAGCAGCGCGCCGCAGGTCTCGTCGAGGTCCTCCGGCAGCACGAACCGGTCGGCGTGGTCGAACACCACGCGTAAGCGCCGTTGATAGGCCCGCTCTTTGGGGTCCGACATGGCGAAGTAGAGAACCGAGCCGCCGCAGATCATCCCGAGGAACGCGACCAGGCCGAGCGGCCCGGCCACGATCAGCAGGGCGAGCCCGATGACGCCGACGCAGGCGAGCACGGGCCGCGCGATGCCCGGCGGAGCGGGCGCGCGGCCCCGGCGCACCTCGATGAGGATGTGCGGGTTGGCGCGCAAGATCCGGGTGACGGTCTCTGGCAGGCTCGGGTCAAGAGCGAGGGAGACTTCTGGCGCGGGCACGTGACCTCCTGACCAGCGTGCGTTCACCCTGCCATCACATCCCGGGAAAACTCCGGCAGTAGGCTCATCTCGATGAACGAACATGAGAGATGGATAGTTCTGGATGGGGCCGTCAACGTCCGCGATTTGGGTGGGCTGCCGACGACTGATGGGGGTACTACCCGGTTCGGGCGAATTTTGCGGGGAGACAACCTGCAGGGACTGTCCGCGCATGATGTGGCGCGGCTGGTCGGCGAGTGGAAACTGCGGCACGTCATCGATCTCCGCTCCGACACCGAGGTACGCCTCGAGGGTCCGGGCCCCCTCACCACAGTGCCTGAGGTGACGATTCATCACCACACACTTTTCGCCGAAAGTGGCCGAAATACCGATTCGGCTGCCGACACGAAGATCGACGATCGGGCGCTGCCGTGGGCCAAGGCGCCGCGGAACGACGCTGAGCTCCGCGTCACCGGTTACTACTACGGCTACCTCCGCGACCGGCCCGACGCTGTGCTGTCCGCGCTCCGCGCGATGGCCATCGACGACGGATTGGCCCTCGTTCACTGTGCCGCGGGCAAAGACCGGACGGGCGTGGTCAGCGCGCTCGCTCTCGGGGTCGCCGGGGTGACCCGGGAGGCGATCATCGCCGACTACGTGGTCACCGGTGAGCGGGTCGAGGCGGTGCTGGGGCGGCTGCGGGCCAGCGACACCTACCGCGCCGACCTCGACGGCAAGCCGGCCGATCACCACCTGCCGCGGCCGGAGTACATGGACCAGTTCCTGCGTACGCTCGACGACCGCTTCGGCGGGCCGGCCGAGTGGATGGCGCAGGCCGGCTGGACCGAGGCCGACACCGAGGCTCTGCGCGCCCGGCTCCGCGACTGATGACTGATCACTTGGCCGGGGTTCGTGGTCGGGCTTGTGGGGCGGGCGTCGGATTAGAGGGTGACGACGGACGAGGTGTCGGCTGATCGGCGGGCCGCTTCGAGGACTGCGATCAGTTCGACCACGCTCTCCGGCTCGACCGGCGCGGGGGCGCCTTCGAGAAGGGCGCGGGCCACGCCGGCGTAGAACTCGGGATAGGCGCCCGGCTCGGTCGGGGCCGTACGGCTGTCGTCCTCGGTCCCCACGACGCCCCAGCGCTCAGGCGGCTCGACACCCCAGGCGGCGGCGGCCCCGCTGCGCGCCCCGATGCCCGGGCCGGGGCGCGCCCCGGAACGCAGCGCGTCCTCCTGCGGGTCGAGGCCGTATTTGACGTAGCCGGCCTCGGAGCCGAGCACGCGGAACCGCGGGCCGAGCAGGGGCGCGACCGCGCTGACCCACAGATGCGACCGCGCGCCGCCGGCGTGCGTCAGCGCGAGGAACGTGTCGTCGTCCGCGCCGACCCCGGCCCGTCGCACGTCGATCTCCGCGTACACCTCGGTGACCGGTCCGAGCAGCCGCAGCGCCTGATCCACCACGTGGCTTCCGAGGTCGTACAGCAGGCCGCCGATCTCGGCGGGATCCTCCTGCTCGCGCCAGCCCCCCTTGGGCTGGGGCCGCCAGCGCTCGAACCGCGACTCGAAGCGGCGGATCTCGCCGAGCTCGGGACGCAGCTTCTGGATGGTCAGGAAGTCGCCGTCCCAGCGCCGGTTTTGGAACACCGTCAGCATGAGCCCCGTCTCGCGCGAGAGCCGTACGAGATCGGCGGCCTCGGCGGCCGTGCGGGCCAGCGGCTTGTCGACGACGACGGCCTTGCCCCGCTCGAGAGCGGAGCGGGCGAGCGGCACGTGCGTGCGGTTGGGCGAGGCGATCACGACGAGGTCGGACCGCTCCCACAGCTCGTCGGCGGACGGCACGACCTCCACGCCCGGATGGTCGGCCTGGACCTCGTCTCGGCGCGCCGACGTGACGACCGCCGCCAGGCGCAGGCCCGGCGTGGCCACGATCAGGGGAGCATGAAAGACGCGGCCGGCCACGCCGTAGCCGACGAGGCCGACCCTGATCTCAGACACTAGTTGTCCCGATCGTCGCGCTCGGCGAGGAACGCCTCGAACTGGGCGGCCAGCTCGTCGCCCGTCGGCATGGGCGTCGAGTCGGCGAGCAGATTCTCCCGCTCGACTCCGCTCTGATAGGCGTCGTACTGCTGCTCGAGGCCCTGGATCGCGCCCGACAGCTCGGCCGAGGCGTTGATCTGCTCCTCGATCTCGGCCGTGGTCTTCTCGGCGGCCTCACGGAGCGACTCCATGGGGAACACCAGACCGGTGCCCCGGGTGACCGCCTCCAGGGCCGTCACGGCCGCTTGTGGGTATTCGGCCTGCGCGAGATAGTGCGGCACGTGCACGGCGAAGCCGAGGGCGTCGTGGCCCGAGTTTCCCAGCCGGAACTCGATCAGCGCGGCCGCGCTGCCCGGCACCTGGACCTTGCCGAACGGGCTCGGCTGCGGGCTGACCAGGTCGGGACGGCTGGCGTGCGCCGTCATGCCGAGCGGCCGGGTGTGCGGCACGCCCATGGGGATGCCGTGCGCGGTCACCAGCTTGCTCACCTTCAGCCGGGCCGCGAGCGCGCCGACGGCCTCGACGAACAGCTCCCACTCCCGGTCGGGCTCAGGGCCGCTCATGATCAGAAATGGCGTGCCGGTCAGGTCGTGTGCCAGGTGGACCGTCAGCTCGGGCATCTCCGCCGAGACCCAGCGATCCGTGTCGAAGATCATGGGAGGTCGCCGGGATCGGTAGTCGAGCAGGCGATCCACGTCGAACGTGGCCACAACCCGGTGCTCCAGCTCGGCGAGCAGGTGCCCGAGGGCGAGCCGACCGGCCGCGCCGGCGTCCACGAACCCCTCGAAGTGATAGAGCAGCACCGGCTCGGTGAGTTCGGGGATGTCCGCATCCAGCCGGTAAAGCTGCGTCGGGTCGAACACCTGTCCAGCCTTTCTCAATGAGATACCTCTACTAGAGAACCTACGCCGATTCAGCGGGATTCCTTCGCTGGACCTTATAGCTGGTTGGACATAGGCGCGGTCGGCGTGAGGGCCGGCATGACGGCCCGGGACCGCCCCCGGCTGCGCGCACGAGCCGGGGGCGGTTACGGTCAGTGGAGCGTTCCCGTGAATGGGTTCGGATCACTTGGGATCAATTCGGCGACGACTCGTGGTGTTGAAGTCGCTCTGAGTGACCGAGGAGGTCCTGAAAACAATATCCGGAGCCGGTCGCCGAATTGAGCCGGCCGGCGGCGCGATAACGGAAGGTCTCCCGTTGCCACCGTTCGTAGCCGCTGATCCACGCGGCCAGCGCCTCGACGTAGCGGTCGACGGTGGCGATCTCGTCCGGCGACAGCGCGAGGCTCTCGCAGATGACGGGGATGCTCGGCTGCAGTTCGGCGAAGCGGGTCACCTTGCCCTCGACGAAGCGGTGCGCGAGTTTGATGGCCTCGTCGATGTCGCATCCGCGCTCGTTGCGGATGACCATGACGAGGTTGTCGGTCTCGCCGGCGACGATCTCCTTTTCCAGTGACGCCAGGTCGTTGGCGAGGTTGACGAAGTCGGCCGTCAGGGTGCGCATGATCCGTAGCTGCGGAATGTTGAACGCGACGGGCGGGACCTCGAACTCGCCGGCGACCTCGCAGGCGTCGGTGAACTGCTGCATGGCGCCGGTGACCAGGCGCTGTTCCAGGTAGCAGTCGAGCGGGAGGAACCCGTCGCGCCGCCGGTTGCCCGCCTCGTGGACGAGCGAGGAGAAGTAGCGCCGCCAGCTCTCGGCCGCACGCGTGTGCCACATGGGCGACTTGCCTTCGCAGGAGTCCCGCCAGACCTCCGCGAACGCCTTGTGCAGTGGGCTCGGATCCTCCACGGCCGCGCTCGTCGAAGGGTCGAGCAGGGCGATGAAGCTCTCGCTGACCTGTCTGGCCGCCGTGGGATCGCGGCCGGCCGGCCCGTCGAACTGATCGTCGAGGATGGTGCAGACCGAGATGATCCGGTTGGCCATGTCAAGCCCGTGCGAGGTCGCGTACGGGAATGTGTAACCGACGAGCGTCTCGGATTTGAAAAGGTCGTACAGGTGAGCCGTCTGACTGTTGATCAGGCCGCGCTCGGCGAGCCAGACCAGATTCCGCTTGGCGCCGGCGCACCAGTCGGAATGACGCCGGAGAGGAAGAGGAATGTTGAACGTGACATCGACTGGCATTCTCCGCTCCTGATGTCTGTCGTCCCCCGGAGCGCGCAGATGCCGGGGGAGACCGCGGATGGACGGGGTCCCGTCCGGCGAAGATGCCAGTGACCTGGTAGGAAGCGTCATTTCCCTTCGATGTGTATGGGGAGAGTTGGTGTCGTGCCGAAAGTCCCCGCGGCCACGCCTTCGCCATCCGAAACCGGGCATTAACGCGCGCCAAAAAGGATTAATGGGGCGTTATGCCTAGAGGGCGTGATACCCGCGTTCATTCCGGGCCAATCAGACAAACGCGAAAATGGGTCGCAAGTTACGCCTGGGGTGGCTGATCCTCCCCGGCGAGGGCGTGAATGGTGGCCTCATCCAGGCTGAGCTGGGATCCCATCTTCAGGTGCTCCTCGTAGGCCTGCTCGCCGATCAGGCGCTTGCACTCCTTTACGGTCGTCTCGTGTGCGGTCGTCAGGAACGGCGATCCGAACAGCGGCAGGCCGAACAGCCGCCAGTTGGCCTGGGCCGCGCCGAGCAGCAGCGCCGCGCGCTTGGCGTCCTCGCGGGCCGCCACGACCTGGGCCACGGCCTCCAGGCACATCATGATGCCGAGCACGTCGTGGAAGTGCCCCTTGATCCGCAGCGCGTTCGACAGGTTGGCCTGGGCGTCGTCGATCCGCCCGCCCGGCAGCTGCGCCAGCGCGAGCGCCCAGTGGGCGTGCGACTTCAGCCAGAGCTCGCCGCGCTCGTTGCAGACCTTGATGCAGTCCATCAGCAGGGCCTCGGCGTCGTCGGGCTTGTTCTGCGCGATCAGCACGTACGCCAGCTCGACGATCGCGGGCAGCAGGCCGGGGTTGAGCTCGCGCCCGCCCCGGTGGAACTCGATCGCCACGCCGAGCAGGGCCGTGGCCTTCTGCAGGTCGCCGGCGAGCGCGGCGGCCGTGCCCTGCATCTTGGTGGCGATGATGACCGCGGCCGAGTCGCCGATCTGCACGGCCTCGTTGCTGCACTGCTCGGCCGCCTCCATGGCGCTGGCGAGGTCGCCCTGGTTGGTGCGGACGTACGACAGGACCCACAGGGCTTTGCAGCGCTCGGGGCAGGGCTGCGGATATTGCTTGAGCGCGCGCTCCAGATAGAGCCGCCCCTCGCGGGCCAGGCCGCAGCCGACCCACATGAACCACAGCGATCCGAGCATCTCCAGGCCGATCCTGGCCTGGGACGAGTCTGTCAGGCAGAACTCCAGGGCGAGGCGGATGTTGTCGTGCTCCTGGCGCATCCGCACGAACCAGTGCACCTGGCGCGGCCCCGACCAGGCGTGCTCGCCGCGCTCGGCCAGCTCAAGGTAATAGTTGCGGTGGTTGCGCCGCATGTCGTCGGTCTCGCCGAGCTTCTCCAGCCAGTCGGCGCCATATTGGCTCAGCGTGTCGATCAGCCGGTAGCGCTGGCCGGAGGGCGTGCTGATGCTCAGCAGGATGGACTTCTCGACCAGGCCGCCGATCACGCCCAGGATGTCGGAGGCCGGGAGGGTGTCACCGGCGCAGACCGAGCGGACGGCGTCCAGCTCGAAGTCGCCCGCGAAGACCGACAGGCGGGCCCACAGCAGCCGCTCGGCTGGCTCGCAGAGCTCGTGGCTCCAGCCGATGGCGGCCTTCAGCGTCTGATGGCGTGGCAGCGCCGTACGGCTCGCGCCGGAAAGCAGGCTGAAGCGGTCGGCGAGCAGGGCGAGGATCTGGTCGACCGACAGCATCCGCAGCCGCACCGCGGCCAGCTCGATCGCCAGCGGGATGCCGTCGAGCCTCCGGCACAGCTCCGACACCGTGGTGACGTTGCTCTCGTCGACCGCGAAGTCGGGCACCACGGCCGTGGCGCGCTCGGCGAACAGCTGCACGGCCTCGTTGGTGAACGGGCTCTCGCTCGGATCGTCGCCGGGGACCGCGAGCGGCGGGATCGCGATCACATATTCGCCCGGCGCGCCCAGCGACTGGCGGCTGGTCACGATGACCCGCAGGTTGGGCGCGGCCGACAGCAGCTTGTGCGTCAGCTGGGCGCACGCGGTGACCAGGTGCTCGCAGGTGTCGAGGATCAGCAGCATCTCGCGGTCGCCGACCCACTCCGACAGCGTGTCGCTGCCCGAGCGCGGCGACTGGTCGGCGATGCCGAGCGCCGAGGTGATCGCCTGATTCATCAGCCCGGCGTCCTGCAGCCGGGCGAGATCGGCATACCAGACGCCGTCGGCGAACTGGGGGCGGACCATGTGGGCCACGCGGAGCGCCGTGCGGGACTTGCCCACGCCGCCGATGCCGGTGACCGTGACCAGCCTGGAGTCCTGCAGACGTCGCGTGATGGTGGCCAGGAGCCGGGTCCGGCCTACGAAGCTGGTCAGCTCGGTAGGGAGGTTGCCTTCTCTCCGCCATCCTGTTGGCGTTGCCATTCCGCCTCACGGGGGGGTCAGGGGGGTTCGTCCGGCTTGCACGCTGCTCACGCATCGTACCCCCGCAAGCGCAGCCAGTCCGGTCGTACGGGAGTGCGCTTTATCCACCCAGTGCAATTCCCTGATGCCGGGGGACGCTAGGCTTTTGCCTGTGAGCGTGCAACCGGATGAGGACCGCCCGGTCGACCTCTTCGAAGAGGGCCCACCGGTCCTTCCTGACCAGACCAGCGACGACACCGATGTCGGCTGGGGCGAGTGGGGCGGCGGCTCCGACGACGCGAGGTTCCTGGAGGATCGCCCGCCCCACTGGGGCTGATCCGACCCGCCGGTTCACCGCGTCAGCTCACCACGTCTTTGCGGCGGAAGCGGCGGAAGGCGATCGCGAAGAGAATCACCGAATAGGTCACGGCCACGGCCACGCCCTTGACCATCCCGCTGTAGTCGGGTTGCGGGGCGAGCGCGTCGAGCCATGCCGTGTTCCAGAACGTCGGCAGGAATTCGCGAAGGCCGCCGAGGGCCTCGACCGCCTGCAGGATGCTGCTCACGATCACCAGCCCGACCGCGCCGCCGACCGCGCCGAGGGGTGAGTCGGTGCTGACCGACAGCAGGAAGGCGAGCGCCGCCACCACCAGCTGGCTCACCAGCGCGTACGCGATGACCAGCCCGAATTTGGGCAGCGCGGCGGACGCCGAGATCATCTCGCCGGTGCCGGGCACGCGGATGTCGTGCCAGCCGAACACGAGCGTCCCGGCCAGCAGCGCCATGAGCGGCAGCGCGATCACCCCGGCCGCCGAGTAGCCGAGCGACACGATCAGTTTCTGGCGCAGCAGCCGGTCGCGTGGCACGGGCGCGGCCAGCAGGTAGCGGAGCGACGACCAGCTGGCCTCGCTCGCCACCGTGTCGCCGCAGAACAGCGCGACCGCCACCACGAGCAGGAAACTCGCCGACACCGACAGCGCGAACGCGGCGAAGTTGAGCCCGCCCTGGGTGGCGAGATCCGAAAGGCGCAGCGCGCCCTGCCCGCTGTTGCGGCCCGCAGGCCCGAACTGGAACGCCAGCACGAGGATCCACGGCAGGGCCAGCAGCAGCCCGAACATGACCATCGTGCGGCGCCGCCTGAACTGGCGGACGATCTCCACCCGCAGCGGCAGCGTCCTGCCCGGCGCGTATCCGGCAGCGGTCATCGGGGCTCTCCGATCAGGGTCAGGAAGACGTCTTCCAGGCGCGGGCCGACGCCGTTGCCGCTGGCCAGCAGCGTGCTGACGGGCCCGGCTGAGACCAGCCGGCCGCGGTGCATCACAACGACGTGCGTGCAGGTCTGCTCGACCTCGGCCAGCAGATGGCTGGAGACGATCACCGTGCGGCCGTTCTCGGCGTACGTCGTGAGGACCCGGCGCATCTCGGCGATCTGAGGTGGGTCGAGCCCGTTGGTCGGCTCGTCGAGCACGAGCAGGTCGGGCAGGCCGAGCATGGCCTGGGCGATGGCCAGCCGCTGCCGCATCCCGTGGGAGTAGGTGCGGACGGCCCGATCGAGCGCCGCGCCCAGCCCGGCGATCTCCAGCGCCTCCTCCAGGTGGGCGTCGGCGGCCGGGCGTCCCGTGGCCTTCCAGTAGAGGTCGAGGTTGTCGCGGCCGGTCAGGTGGGGCAGGAAGCCCGGCCCCTCCACGAACGACCCGAGCCGGGACAGCACGGGCGCGCCCGGTACGACCCGCTCCCCGAAGATCCGGACCTCGCCGGCGTCCGGGTGGATGAGCCCCATCAGCATCCGCATGGTCGTCGTCTTGCCGGCGCCGTTGGGCCCGAGCAGGCCGAGGACCTGGCCCTTGCGCACCTCGAACGACAGGTCGTCGACGGCCGTCTCGCCGTTGCGGTAGCGCTTGCTGAGACCGGAGATGACCAGCGGCGTCTCGGCCGCGGCTTCTGAGGGGGGCTCTGCCGGCCCCCGGCGCGGGCGGCCGGTCACGACGATGGCGGCGGCGATGAGGATCGCGGCCAGCGGCAGGGCCCAGGTCCACCAGGCGGGGCCGGTCGCCGGGGTGACCAGGGCCGCGTCGAGCGGCACGGTCAGCGCCGGCACTGCCAGGGCGACGTGGTGGACGGCGGGAGCGGCCGGGGTCGAGTAGCCGAGGTCGGTGGTCGACAGGACGAGCCGCATGCGGCGGCCGGCGTCGAAGCGGTGGTCGATGGCCGGCAGCGTGATCGTGGCGACCGTGCCCTCGGGGGTGGCGGCCACCCGCAGCGGCGCCGCCAGGCTCTGCGGGAGCGTCGCCAGCGCCCCGTCGCCCGCGTCGTACAGCTTGGCGAACAGCACGGCCTCGCCCTCGCCCTGGACCCGGATCCGGACCGTCGCGCTGCCGGTGATCTGCGTGGTCACGGCCAGCGGCGCGGACTCGAAGACGGCCGACTGCCCGGGAATGTCGAGCGCGACGCCGCCGCCACCCGAGCTCAGCAGGCCGCCGACCCCGGGGACCGAGGTGATGCCGGCCGGCGAGCCGCCCGGTGGGTTGGCGATCGGCTGCTCGGGCCCGGTGATCGCGATGTCCCGCCGGGCCGTGCCTGTCAGCCCCGGGTACGTGCCGGCCGAGGCGTGCACGACCGTCGGCCGCCGGGTGCCGGGGTCGCGCCCGCCGTCGCGGGAGACCGCGAACCCTGCGGAGGCGGGGGTCGTGGCGTGGTCGAGCCAGCGGTCGAACCAGGAGCGGGTCAGGTCGTACACGTAGTCGATCTCGGCGTCGCCGCCGTCGTGCCCGCCGTCGATCCAGGCCACGTCGACCGGCGCGCCGGTCGCGGCGATTTGGCGGGCGTTGGCGTCGGCCTGCGAGAGCGGGAACAGCGAGTCGCGCTGACCCTGGATCAGCAGCGTCGGAATCCTGATGCCGCCGGGCACCGAGACCGGGCTGGACCGGCGCAGCAGGCTGACGGCCTCCGGCGTGGCCCGGCCCGTCTCGGCGATCTTCTGGTAGACGTCGCAGATGGCCGGCAGCCAGCGGCCGCAGCGCACCTGCTCGTCGGTCGCCGCGGCGGCGGGCGCGGGCGCGTTGAGGCGGTCGAGCGCGTCCGCGGCCGTGAGCGTGCTGCCATCGCTGAAGAAGATCCCGGCCCACATGCGCTTGAACACGCCGTTCTCCGGGCCGCCGCCCGCCGCGTCCGGGAAGAGCGCGGTCGACAGGTCGTTCCAGGTGACCGAGGGCGCGATCGCGTCGACCCGCTTGTCGTAGGCGGCCGTCATGAGGGCGATGCCCCCGCCGTACGAGCCTCCGGCGATTCCCACGCGAGGGTCGCCGGGGGCGTCGAGACGCACCTCGGGGCGCTTGGCGAGCCACGAGATGAGCTGTTCGACGTCGCGCACGTCGTAGTCGGGGGAGTCGAGCGTGATCTCGCCGGTTGAACGGCCGAAGCCGCGCGCCGACCAGGTGAGGACGGCGTATCCGTCGCCGGCCAGCCGGGCCGCCTGGTCGCGCACGCTCATCTTGCTGCCGCCGAACCCATGTGCCAGCAGCACCGCCGGCGCCTTGCCGCCCCCGGCCGGTGGGAAGAACGTCGCGTCGAGGCTCACCGGCTGATCGCCGTTCGGCCCGTCGAGCACCGAGATCCGCATGTTCTCGGGGCGTGGAGCCGCGCCGGACGGCCACACGGCCCACACGACAACGCCGAGAACGAGCGCCGCGGCCAGCGAGGCCACCGACGCCACGCCCCGCTTGCCACCAGGAAACGCCATATCGCGACCTTATGTCCTGGCGCTGAGAGCGCGCTGAGGACGCGAAACCGTTGCTTTCCGTGCCTGATCCGTCATTGCGTTGCAGGTAAACGGACCGGCATGATTTCGCGCGTGACAGGTACGACGCTCCGCAACGCTCCCAGCCGAATCATCGACTGGGCTCTTCCCTACTGGACTCGCGGGGAGGCGGGCCGGGAGACGCCGAGCGACCTGTTCCGCGTCCTCTACGCGAGTTGGCTGGTCGCGTTCACGTTGAAGGTGCTCGGATCGTCGTGGGACGTCTCGTGGCACTTCCGGTGGATCCGCGACGACCTCGCCCCGCCGCATCTGCTCAACACCGTGGGCACGGTCATCGCCGTCGCGCTGACCATCGTGCATTGGTATACGGGCTACGGCGTCGACCGCCTCGCCTCGCGGATGATCACCTGGGGCTCGGCGATCTTCCTCATCGCCATCCCGCTCGACCTGATCAACCACCGGGTGAACGGGCTCGACATCACCGCCTGGAGCCCGTCGCACGCCCTGCTGTTCATCGGCACCGCGCTGATGATCGCCGGGGTGATCCGCGGCTGGTATCTGGGCGCCCAGGAGGGCACCCAGAAGACGGTCGTGCTGGGCGTGCTGTTCGGCTTCTTCCTCGAGAACCTGCACTTCCCCGCCGAGCAGCAGGAGTACGGCGTGCTCGAGGTGGCCTCGTGGCTGCGCGGCGAGCCGTACGCGGAGCCCGAGCTGATGAACTTCGCGGCCCGGCAGATCGGCCGCCCGGTCGACACGATCATGGTGACCAAGTTCTCGCTGCCGGTGCCCGAGTGGGTCTACCCGCTGTGGATCGTCATCGCGGGCATGGCCGTGCTCGTCGTCGCCCGGCACGTGATCGGGCGCGCCTGGACCGCGACCGCGATCAGCGCCGGTTATGTCGCCTACCGGTCGGTGATCTGGCCGCTCCTGGTCGTGGGCGGATTCCCGCCGTCGACCGTCCCGTACGTGATGATCGCTGGAGGCGTCTGCGTCGACCTGGCCTTCCTGGCCGTGGGGGCGGCGATCAATCCGCAGTCCAGTGGCTCGGCCGCGCGGATCACGCGCCCGCTTGTGGGCGCCGCCCTGGTCACGGCAGGGGTGTACGGCGGGCTGGGGTTGCAGGATCGTCTCCTCGACGCGCCGCCCTACTCGACGCCCTCGTGGCCCATCGCCTTCGCCGGGCTGGCCATCGTGTGGTTCGCAATCGAGCAGGTCATCCGTGCCGTGCGGGCTAGGCGACAGGCGCTCGTGTAAGGGCGACCGCCACGCCGTACGCGAGACCCATGACGGCCAGCTCGGCGGTCACCCAGACCGCGAACGCGGGGAACGCGGGGAACGCCGAGCGGGCCGGCGCCGCCGTGAGCGCCGGACGCCTGATCGCGGGCAGCAGGCGCCACCGGATGTTCGCGCCGAGCAGCGCGATCACCCCGGCGAAGACCACCTTGGCGAGCACGAGCCGGCCGTAGCCCGTGGTGACCAGCGACTCGGGGAAGCGGGCCACCGGCGCGAGAGCCAGCTCGACGAGGCCGTTGAAAAGGCCCGACGCGGTGACCACGAGCAGCGCGATCGTGGCCAGCTTCGAGAAGCGCGGCAGGACGGCGGCGAGGTTATCCCCGCGCAGCAGGAGGGCGATCGCCAGGAGCCCGCCGGCCCACGCGGACGCGCCGAGCACGTGCAGCTCCATGGAGACCATGGACAGGTCGTGCCAATACCAGTTGGAGGCATGGCCGGTCACCGGAAGCGGCAGCAGCCCGAACCCGGCGACGAGGACGCGGAGCTCGGCCGGCACGCTCTCGCCGAACCGCACGGCCAGCAGGCCCACGGCCGCGCTGGCGATGGCCGCCGACGCGCTCACGACCAGGCCCTGGCCGATGCCGATGCGGTCGACGTAGAGGGCGAGGTCGGGCACCCCGCCGGGGTCGGCGTCGGCCGCGCTCAGCACGAGCGAGCCCAGCGCCGCGAACGCCCACGCCAGGGCCGAGCCCGCCGCCCAGCGCCGCGCCCGCGCCGCCACCGGTTCCGTACGCTCCGGGTCGGCGAAACCCATCAGCTTCGGCAGCAGGCTGAACCCGAGCGTCGCGAGCGCGGCCACGTCGAGCAGCACCCGGAACACCGGCAACCCGTACGCGATCGCCGCCCCCGGCACGACCACGCCTTCCGCGGCCGCCCCCGCCGTGACCGCGCTCGCGATGACGACGGCCACCACGCCACACGTGAGCAGCCCGTACAGCGGCCGGAGGCGCGTCCGGCCCGCCTCGCCGGGGGGCGCGGCGGCCGGGGCGCGGTCGGTCACGTCGTGCCTCGTCATGAGCGTGCCCTGCTCGGGTGGCGGGCCAGGGCGTAGGCCGACAGGGCGAGCACGAGCAGGCTCACGGCGAGCAGGCCCCAGACCCAGCCGCCCCCGCCGGGCGGGACCTCGCCGGCCGGATCCTGCGCCCGGAGGGGCGCCGGCGCCGCCTGAGGGGCGCCACCGGCCACGGTGAAGGTGATCTGGCCGGTGACCGGGTGGCCGTCGTTGGAGATGATCCGGTAGCCGAGGCCGTACGCGCCGGGAGAGGCGGGGATCCCCGCGAGAGGCGCGCTGATGGCCGGCCCGTCGGCGGTCAGGCCTCCCAGCCGCTGCTCCCCGCCCGCGGGAAGGCGCAGGGTGAACTGAGCGAACTCCAGCCGCACGGCCTGATCGAAGGTCAGCGTCACGGCGGCCGGAAGCGCTGGGATCGACGCGCCGTCTTTCGGATCGCTCCCGATGAGCGTGTTGTGCGCGTACGCGGGAGCGGGGAAGAGCAGCAGAACTGCCGCGAACACAAGGGCGAGCAATGCTGGCGGCGGGTGGGCGGGGCGCACGGGTCCAGCCTTTCATCGGCGACCCGGCCATCGTCCCACTGATCAGGACATCTTCGCGTTTCAGCGGACGATCCCGGGGGCGGCACGTGGGCGTGAAAGCGGGCATCGGGCGATGCCGCTCCGGTCGGCCGCGTGGCGGGCCCTGGGCGCATCGATGGGGGCGATCAGCGCCGAGTCGTGGGCGAGCACGGCGGATTCCAGCCGCCGAAGTTCGGGGCCTGGCTCCAGGCCGAATTCGGCGTTGAGCAGAGCCCGGCATCGCCGGTAGGCGGCCAGAGCCTCGGCCTGGCGGCCGCACGCGTAGAGCGCGCGGATCAGCTGGCCCCACCGCCGTTCCCGCAACGGCCGCCGGACGACCATGGCTTCCAGTTCCACGACGGCCGCCGCCGCCGACCCCGCCGCCAGCCAGCCCTCGACCCTTTCCTCGGCCGCGGCCTCGCGGATCTCCGCCAGCCGGTTGCGGTAGGCCAGCGCCCACGGCTCGCCGAACTCGGCAAGCGGCTCTCCCCGCCACAGCTCGAACGCCGCGCTCAGGTCGGCCGCCGCGCGCAGCGGGTCCCGCCGGCCCAGCGCCCGGGCGACGAGATCCTCGAACAGCAGGCCGTCCACCTGGTCCCGATCCACCTCGAGCGCGTAACCGGTGCCGCGTGTGACCAGGACGGTGGCCGGCGCGTGCGTTCTTCGCCCGGGTTCCAGCACCTGGCGGAGGTTGGCGACGTAGGACTGGAGCGTGGCGATCGCGCTCGGCGGCGGCGTGTCCGCCCAGACGCAGCCGATCAACGTGTCGAGCGGCACGGTCCGGCCCGCCTCGGTGAGCAGGACGGCGAGGATGGTCCGGCGCAGCCGTGCGGTCACGTCGAGCGATCGGCCGCCGTGCCGTACTTCCAGGTCGCCGAGGGTCTGGAAGAAGGGCGCGGAAGTCCGGCCGGCCGGAGACGGCACGGTGGCGCCCCACGCGGTCCAGATGGAGGCGCTCATGGTCCGTACACCTGCCGCATTCGTCTGTCGAAGGCATGGCACATGCTCAGCCGCCATCGCAGGCGCAGGCGCCGCGGCAGGCCGTGCACCAGGCGGTCGGCTTCCGCCCTGGTCGCGTACGTGATCGATATCCCGAGAAGGTAGGGGAGGTCGTCGCGGTCCCAGCGTTCCATGACGCGCTCGTGCGTCCGGGCGAACCAGGCGTGGGTCAGGTGCCTGCGCATGAGCGGCACCGTCTGACGCTCCTCCTGGGCGAGGTGGTCGTGGAGCACGGCCTGAAGCTCGCGCAGGATCGGCGCCCGCTGGGCCAAGGACCTGCTGGTGTCGCCGATCTGCTCGGCCAGCAGGTCGATGACGGCGTGCTCGGCCTCCAGCCGATCCAGCAGGGGCGCCACCGTGGGGTCGGCCATGCGGAGCGCGGGCCAGATGTCCTGGTTCTCTGGCTCGTGGTAGTGCCGCAGGTAGCGCATCATGAAGGCGACGTGGGCCTCGACGGCCTCGGCGCGCTCTCGGGCCGCCGGGTCGACGGTGGCCGCGACCTCCGCGAGCCGGCCGTATTCCGCCCTCATGGTCTTGTGCCCGACCAGCCAGTCGGTCAGATCCGGCCCGGCGTCGGTTGTGTTGCCGGAGGACATGTCCGCTCTCCTCTGGGATCCGTCATTCGGTTCTGACCCAGAGCATGCGGGGCGGCCATTGGCCCGCTATTGGCGGAAACTTGCGTGGAGGAGGGAAGCGGCCTGTTCGGCCCACCATGTCAGCCGTTCCCGCTTCATGACGGACACGCACGAGCGCAGCAGGACCTCGGCTTCCTCGCGGCGCCCGGCGAACAGCGCAAGCCGGGCGAGATGGAGGTCGACCGGGCCGAGGGTGAGGACGCTTCCGCCCATCGCCAGGCATCCCGAATACGGCGCGAGCCGGGCGTGGACGCGTTCGGCCTCCTGCTCGTCTCCGGCGGCGACGACCGCGGCCGCGCGGAGCGCCAGGAAGACCCCCAGCGTCCAGTCGTCGCCCACGGGCGGCCACGGCATGGCCGCAAGTTCCGCCACCCGATCGGTCTCGCCCCGCGCCGCCGCCGCCACAACCGCCAGGTCGTGGGCGGCCGCGGGGATCATGCGCCCGATGCCCGACTCGTCGATCATCTTGCCGGTGATCTCATCCGCCCGGCCGGCGGAGACCAGCAGGACCCCTCGCGCGAGGTGATAGTGCTGCCTTTCCTGGAAGTAGCCGAGCCTGCCGATGCGCTCCCACGCCTCGTCGAGGGCATGGAGCGCCGCGTCGAAGCGCCCGGAGATGGCCAGCCTGCTCACCCGCCAGGCCGCCTGCTGGGCCGCCTGCAGCCGGAGCCCCAGCCGCCGGATCAGGGCGTCGCAGTCGGCGGAATATCGGTCGGCCTCGGCCAGCGACAGCCGGGCCGAGGCGAGGAGGGTGAGCCGCATCCGGCCGACGACCGCGTGCAGCGGCAGGCCGTGCCGGTCGCCGACGTCGGCCTGTTCCAGGCTGATGGCCGTCAGCTCGGCGCGCTGCGACGTGCGGTAGATCGCCAGCGCCCGCGCGTGCAGGGCGAACGCCAGCAGACGGGGATCGCCGATCCGGCGGGCCATGGTGATCGCCGCGGCGGTCAGCGAATCGCACCGAGGCTCGGCGCCGGCGTCGTAGAGCTCCATGCCGAGCGTGCCGAGCAGCCGGCACCGCAGCTCGGAGTCCTCTTCCGGCAGCGCGCCGAGCGCGTTCTCCAGCCGTCTGACCAGCTGCAGCTCGATCTCGTCGAACTCCTTCAGAATCCACAGGCCCTGCGGTTCCACGGCGACCAGCGCCCGCATCTGGAGCTGCTCGTCGCCTGCCGTATCGGCCACCCGCAAGGCCTGGTTCCTGGCACGCCGGGCCCCGGCGATGTCGCCCGCGTCGAGCCGTGCCGCCACCTCGGACAGCAGCAGTTCGGCCCGCTCGGACAGGTCGGGAAGCACGGCCGCGGCGTGTTCCGCGGCCGCCTTGGCCCACCACCGGGCAGCGTCGTCGTAGGCCAGCTGACCCTGCGAGGCCAGGGCCGCCGTACGCGCCCAGTCGACCGCCCGCCGGCCCGCCAGCGGGGAGACGGCCAGGTAGTGGGCGGCGATGGACTCGGGGTCGGCTCCCGGCCTGGCGGCCAGCGCGTCGGCGGCGGCGAGGTGGAGCGCCGCGCGCTCGGCCGGAGCCAGCCCCGTGTACACCGTCTGGCGGACCAGGTCGTGGCTGAACGCGCGCCCGGGGGTGAGCAGGCGCGCCGACACGGCCGCGTCGAGAATCGCGAGCACGTCCGGCGGCTCGCTGGCGGTGATGGCCGCCAGCAGCGGTATGTCCTCGCCATGCCCGATCACCGCCGCCGCGGTGAGGATCTCCAGGTCATCTCTTCCCGGCCGGGTCCGGCCCAATTGCGACAGGCGGCGTCTGATCACCTCCGCGACCCCGGAGGGCACCCCGGTCAGCGCGGCGTCGATCCCCTCGGTGGCGGCAAGGCGCAGCGTCTCCTGAACGAACAGGGCGTTGCCCCTGGTCCTTGCCACCAGGTGGTCCAGATTCCGAGCGCTGAGCGGCACGCGCGACGAATCGGCCATCGACCGGATCGCGTCCGCCGGCAGCCCTGGCAGCTCGATCCGTGCCGCACCGGCGCGGGTGAGCGCGATGAGCAACTCGGTCAGCTCACGGCCCTCGGGCTCCCCGGTGCGGAGGATCGCCACCACGCACAGCCTGCCGCCGGCCATGGTGAGCAGATCGGCCAACAGCCGCAGCGACGCGTCGTCGGCCCACTGCACGTCGTCCAGAATGACCAGGCAGGGGGCCGTCGCCGCGGCGTCGGCGAGGCGGCGGGCGAATCCCGCGTGCCGTTGGAAGCGGGCCTCCGCGGCGTCCGGCAGATCACGATCGGCCTGCTCCGTCACGCTCACCCCGAGCGCCGTGAGGGCCTGGGTCCACGGCCACAGGGCAGGCCGTCCCCTCATCTCGCTCGACCGCCCCCAGGCGACCTGCCACCCTCGGTCGGCGAGCGACTCGACGAGCCGATCGGCGAGCCAGGTCTTCCCGACCCCTGCCTCGCCGGAGATCAGGGCGTATCCCGGACGATCCTTCGTCGCGCCGTCGGCCACGTCCAGCAGGGCGGCCAGCGGCTCGGCACGTCCGGCGAGGTGATGGGCGCGGCCGCCGGACAGCCGGGACGCCGGCCGGGACGGCGTGTTCGGCGCGAGCAGCGCCTGATCGTGGTTGAGCAGCATCGACTCCAGCTCGCGCAGTCCTGGTCCCGGATCCACGCCGAGTTCCTCCACCAGGTGGCCGCGCGCCCGGCGCAGTGCGGCCAGCGCGTCCGCCTGCCGTCCCGACCGATAGAGACCGACCGCCAGCAGCCGCCACAGCTCCTCACGCAGCGGCTGCTTCCGTACGGCGGCCTCCAGGCCCGGCACGGCCTCGGCGAGACGCCCCAGCTCGACCAGCGCCCCGAATCGGCACTCCACGGCGACCAGCCGGGACTCCTCCAGCCGGATCACCTCGGGGACGGCCCAGTCTTCGCCGGCGAATTCCGCGTACGGCGCTCCGCGCCACTCGGCCAGCCCCGCGTCCAGCAGCGTGAGCGCCTGAGCGGGCCGGCCCGCGGTCAGGTGCTCGCGCCCGTCGACGATCGCGGCGGTGAACCTGCGGGCGTCCACGGCGTCCCGCGCGACGCGCAGCGCGTAGCCGGAGGGCTCCCGGACCAGTACGGTGGCCCGGTTGTGCGCCGGGCGATCGGGTTCGATCACCCGTCTGATCCTGGCCAGAAGCGTGTGCAGCGCGCCCACCACCTCTCGCGCGGGCGCCTCGCCCCACACGGCGTCGATGAGCGCGTCGATGGACACGACGGTCCCGTCGGCGATTATCAGCCGGGACAGGACGGCACGCTGCTGCCGTGCCTTGATCTCCACCTGTGCGCCGCCGGAGAGGACGGCCAGCGGCCCGAGCACGCAGAAACGCACGCGCCAAGTGTGACCCGTTCCATCCCCTATGCCCAGTGCGGGCGTACCCCGTGGTGTGCGGGAATGGCCCGGGCCGCGTGAGTGTCACCGATCTCACGCGGCCCGGGGGCTTGTCCCCGCCTTGGGTCGTCTGGTCAGAGCTTCAGCCAGAGGGCGGGCACGTTCGGGGGCTCCCAGCCGGCCAGGGCCGTGTGGGCCTGGCGGCACTGGTAGTTGGACCCGCCGTAGGAGACGCGGGCCCCGATGGCGTAGGCCGTACCGGCCGCCCAGGCGGGATAGGTCCCAGTGGGAGTCGCTGTCGGGGTCGGCGTGGGGGTGGGGGTCGGCGTCGGGGTTGGGGTGGGCGTGGGGGTCGGCGTGGGCGTTGGGGTGGGGGTGGGGGGTGGGGTCGAGCCGGCGCAGGGGCCTTGGTCGAGCCAGACCTGTGCGGCGCCGGGGGTCTCGCCCTGGGTCCACCACTGGGCCTTCCAGGTGTGGCCGTTGTAGGAGGCGAGCATGCCGCCCGTGTAGACCTGCGCCGCCAGCCAGGCGGGCGCCGTACAGGCTCCTGTGGGAGACGCCGACGGGCTCGCGGTCGGGCTGGCCGAAGGGGTGCCGCCGACCGAGCCCCGGGCGTAGTCCTGCGGGATCCCGTACGTGGACCCGCCGAAGGCGACGGTCCAGTTGGACGGGGTGGAGACCGGCAGGTAGTAGACGAACGCGACGTCGACCGACGCCCCCGGGGCGAGCGTCTGCCACGAGGGCAGCTTGAGCGACACCCGGTTGTAGTCGCCGGTCAGCCCGCCGACGTTGGTGGCCGCCGTGTGGTCCTTGCGGATCACGGCCGAGCCGAAGCCCGACTGGTCGGCCGCGTTGCCGGGGGCCGCGTTCGCGTAGTCGAACTGGAACTCCGTCCCGCCGGGCAGGGTCACGGTCGAGTTGTTCGTGATGTGGATTTTCGGGTTGATCGGATAGTTGTTGTCCCCGAGCGCGAAGTCGCGGAACTCGATCGAGATCGGCAGGGTCTGCGCGGGGATCGTAGTGGTCGCCCGGGTGTTCGTGTACGGCGCGGCGGTCTTGAACTTGTCGTACATGAGCGACGTCAGCGTCGACCCGACTTCGTACTGCCCCGTGGCGGCATTGAGGCCGTAGTCGCCGGCGAGCTCCCAGATCATGGTCCCGCCGAGGCCCTTGCCGATCACGTAGTCGGCCTTGGCGCCGATCGAGGTCTCGTCCTCGGTCGACAGGAAGACCTTCTTGGTGGCGTTCCAGAGCCAGGGGGCGGTCAGCGTCGCGTTGTAGTTGCGGGTGTAGGCGCCGTCGAGGGTGGCCGAGGCCAGGCCGTACGCGCCGAGGTAGTCGCCCTTGATGCCGTGCTCGAGGTTCTTGGCGTGCCACATCGGGTTGGAGCCGCCCGGGGCCTCCCTGCCCGCCGTGTCGTTGTCGTGCCAGAGGTTGTCGATGCCGACCGCGCCGTCGCCGCACGTGGTCAGGCCCGATCCGGCCGGGCAGGTGCTGGTGGTCGCGGTGCCCCACAGCCCATTGGTCCCGCCGGTGACGTTCTTCCAGCCGCGGGTGTAGTACGGCAGGCCGATGTTGATCCGGCCGGGCGGCAGGGCGCCGCGGAAGTAGTGGTACGCCCAGTCGGTGTTGAGGTAGCCGATGCCGCCGTACTGCGCCGTCGTGTAGACGCCCCACCGGGTGAGCTCGGCGTCCCTGCCGTCGTCGTACAGCGCGGCGTTGGGTCCGACGAACTCGTTCCAGGCGCCGTGGAGGTCGTACGACATGATGTTGACGTAGTCGAGGTACTGCGTGACCTGGAACGTCTCCATCCCGCGCAGCAGATAGGCGGAGGAGGGGGCGGCGACCGACAGCAGGTAGTACTTGCCGTCGGCGGCCGAGGCGGCGTCGAGCCTCTCGCGCAGCGTCTTCATCAGGGCCACGTAGCCCTTCATCAGCGAGGCCCGCTTGGCGTTGGCGATCGTCCAGTCGAAGGGGTTGCCGGCGTTGTTCATCGACGTCGGATATTCGTAGTCGATGTCGACGCCGTTGAACCCGTACGTCCGCAGGAACGCAACGGCCGAGTCGGCGAAGGTGTTGATCCCGGGCTGGTTGACCGATCCGTCGGCGTTCACGGTCATCGCGTAGAAGCCGCCCGAGGCCTGCCGGTTGCCGGCGTCGTCGAAGTAGCCGCCGCTCTCGGCCCAGCCGCCGACGCTGATCAGCGTCTTGGTGTTCGGATACAGCCTCTTGTACTTGTTGAGCAGGTTGAAGTGGCCCTTGTAGGTGTAGGCGGGGTCAGGCGGCTGGTCGGCCCACGTCTCGCCGATCGCTGGGTTGGTCGGCGTGTTCGACCCGACCGAGATCTTGTTGTCCGGCCCGACGTGCGCGAACGCGTAGTTGATGTGAGTGACCTTGCCCCACGGGATGTCGCTGGGCAGGTAGCGCGTCTGGCCGTTGAGGCCGTCCCGCCAGCCGGTGAAGTAGCCGATGATGCGGCGGGGATGGTCGGCGCCGTTCTTCTCCCGGCCGCTCTCGTCGTAGACGAGGCAGTAGGGGACGTCGACGCCGGGCGTCTTGTAGAGCCCGTCGGGGCGGCAGGCCGCGTTGTCGACGGCCGCCCTGGCCGTACCGGCCAACATGCTCGCGATCCCGAGTAGGAGCGCGATCGACGCTCCGGCCGCGCGCGTGCGCACAGGAACACCTCCGAAATGCCTTGCTGTCGCGTGCCTCCCGATGATCGGAACGTAATTCTGCTGACCTGGACCGTCAATGGACTCTTTTAAGAAACTTTCCTTTTAATTCAATGGTTCACCGCCTCTTGAACCTCTCTTAAGGTGACCTTCCGCTTGCTTGGGCCAACCGCTACGATCCGCGCATGACGACGACGCACCAGCCCACAGCGCTCGCGGAGCCGGTCAACCGCGTCGGGCCGCGCTGGATCGCGTTCATCTCGCTGGCCAACCTCGGCTTGTGGATGGGCTATTTCGGACCGCTCCAAGTGCTGCTCCCCGACCAGATCGCCGACATCGCGCCGGGCGGCAAGGAGGCGGCGCTCGCGTGGGTCACCGGTGTGGGCGCGGCCGCCGCGATGATCTTCAACCCGATCGCGGGAGCCCTGTCGGACCGTACGGTCTCCCGGCGCGGCCGCCGCCACCCGTGGACGCTGATCGGCGCGCTGGCGGGCGGCGGCGCACTGATCTTCCTGGCCTTCCAGGGCAACGTGGTCGCGGTCGCGATCGGCTGGTGTCTCGTCCAGGCCGGGCTCAACGCCATGCAGGCCTCGCTCAGCGCGGGGGTGCCCGACCACGTTCCCGTACGCCAGAGGGGCGAGGTGTCCGGCCTGATCGGCATCCCGCAGTCGCTCGGGATCGTGCTCGGAGTAGTCCTGGTGACCATGGTCGCCACGACCACCAAGTCCGGATATTTGCTGATCGGCGCGTTAGTTCCGCTCTGCGCGCTGCCGTTCGTGCTGACCACGCCCGACCCGCCGCTGCCGGTCGAGCATCGGCCGTCCCTGGCCGGATTCTGGCGCCGCTTCTGGATCAGCCCGCGTCGTCACCCCGACTTCGCCTGGGCCTGGCTCACCCGCTTCCTCATGCAGCTCGGCAACGCCATCGCCGTGCTCTACCTGCTCTACTTCCTGACCGACGCGGTCGGCTACGAGCGCCTGTTCCCCGGCAAGAAGGCCTCCGACGGCCTGCTCATCCTGATCATCATCTACACCGTCGCCGTCATCCTCACCACCGTCCTGGCGGGCGTGATCTCCGACCGCCTCAACCGCCGCAAAGCCCTCGTGACCGTCTCCGGGATCATCAGCGCCGTGCCCGCCGCGATGCTGGCCTTCTGGCCCACCTGGCCGGTGGTCCAGGTCGGCGCGATCATCATGGGCGTCGGCTACGGCATCTATCTCTCGGTCGACAACGCCCTGGTCACCCAGGTCCTCCCGGCCGCCGTCGGCCGTGCCAAGGACCTCGGCGTGATCAATATCGCCAACTCCGGCCCCCAGGTCCTCGGCCCCGTGATCGCCGGCCCCATCGTCGCCGGCCTCGGTGGCTACCCGGTCCTCTACGTCGTCGCCGGAGCCCTGTCCATCCTGGGCGCCGTCCTCGTCTGGCGCATCCGCACCGTGCCTTGACCCACTCGTGAACCCACCGTGATAGCATCCCTACCGGGGGTTACGGGAGCTGGGAGTATGGGTCCATGGGTATGGTTACCTGTATGAAGACCACCGTGGAAATCAGCGATGCCCTGCTGGAGGAGGCCAAGCTGGTAGCCCGCCGGGAGGGGACCACGCTGCGGTCCCTCATCGAAGAGGGGCTCCGGGCCGTCCTCGCGCGGCGCGAGACGACGGTGGACTACGTCCTCGAGGACGCGGCCGTCGGCGGGCGTGGCCTGCAGTTCGAGCTGCAGGGCGCGTCCTGGGAGGAGATCCGCGCCATGGCCTACGGCGACCGGCTGTGATCGCGGTCGACACCAACGTCCTGGTGTATGCCCATCGCCGCGACAGCGAGTTTCATGCGCCCGCGGCCCGCCGCATCCGCGAGTTGGCCGAGGGCGCCGTCCCCTGGGCCATCCCGTGGCCGTGCCTGCACGAGTTCTTCTCCGTCGTCACCCACCCGCGGATCTACGCTCCTCCCAGCACCGCCGATCAGGCCATCCGCCAGATCGACGCGTGGCTCACCTCCTCCTCGCTCGTGATGATCGGGGAGAACCTCGCCTACTGGCCCAGCGCGAAGGCCATCCTGACCGACGGCAAGGTGACCGGCCCCCTGGTCCACGACGCCAAAATCGCCGCCCTCTGCGCCGCCAACGGCATCCGCGAACTCTTGACCGTCGACCGCGACTTCAGCCGCTTCCCCACCCTGAAAACCACCAACCCCCTCCACCCCTAAACCCGGCCCCCGCCACCCCTAACCCAGCCCCCTTCGCCACCCCAGCCGCCAGTTGGCCCCCACCACCAGCTGCCCCCACCGCAAGCAGCCCCATCGCAGGCCCCACCGCCACCCCCCTCGCCGCCAGCCTGCCCGGCCGCAATCAGCCCCCTCGCAGGCACCCCCCACCGCAAGCCCCCGGGCCGAAATCAGCGCCCGCCGGAACCACCTCCCGCGGGAACCAGTGCCCACGGCGGGCAGCCCCCCATCGCTGGCAGCGCCTCCCCACGGGCAGCGCCACCGCAAGCCCCCGGGCCGAAATCAGCGCCCGGGCCGAAATCAGCGCCCGCCGGAACCACCTCCCGCGGGAACCAGTGCCCACGGCGGGCAGCCCCCCATCGCTGGCAGCGCCTTCCCACGGGCAGCGCCCGCCGGAACCACCGCCCGCCGGAACCAGTGCCCACGGCAGGCAGCCCCCCATCGCAGGGAGCGCCCCGCACAGGCAGCGCCACCACAAGCAGCCCCCGGGCCGGAATCGGCGCCCTCGCAGGCACCCCCCACCGCAGGCACCCCCCACCGCAGGCACCCCCCACCGCAGGCACCCTCTCGCAGGCAGCAGTGCCCCCTCAGGCGGCCCTCGGCAAATCGCCGCCTCATCCCGCCCTTTCGCGTTGTCCCGCCTGGGTGTTGCGGCAGGGCGTGGGCGGATCGCGTCGCACCAAAGGCTG
The DNA here is from genome assembly GCA_017592665.1 of Streptosporangiaceae bacterium NEAU-GS5. Lineage (GTDB taxonomy): Bacteria > Actinomycetota > Actinomycetes > Streptosporangiales > Streptosporangiaceae > NEAU-GS5. The sequence goes on from JAGFNW010000011.1 coordinate 59,215, forward strand.
GGCGGATCATCCAGATCCGCCCGCACCACGATCTACCGCAAAACGCGCACGACGCGCGTCATCCCCAAAGCCCCTCTCGATGTGCGAGAAGGGAACCCCATCCCAGAGCTGGCGCGCACTCCGCCGGGCGCGCTAAGCCTGCGCAGCCAGCCAGCCAGCCAGCCAGCCAGCCAGCCAGTCGGCCAGTCGGCCAGCTATGCGATGCAGGCGGGGGCCGGCGGCGGCTGTTTTAGCTCGGGCAACGACGACCTAGTCCGCAAATGCGCGAAGCGGGCGATGAAACGGGCTTAGTTGAAGCAGTCCTGATCCTTGAGTTCGATGTAGTAGTCGACGACCTTGCTGTGCTTGATCTCGAAGGCGTAGTAGGCCTTCTTGTTGCCGGGGACGGTGGTCATGTAGTAGCCGTGGAAGGCCTTCCACAGGTGTCGATAGGCCGCCTTCACTTGCTTGCCGGTAGAGCCGATCTTGATGCCTTCGGGCGTCTTCATGCCTTTCGCGGCGAAGATGGCCGCCAGGCCCACCTTGGGGGAGATATAGAAGCCGACCTCGTTCTTAGGAGTCGGGAACTTCTTCAGGTCCCATCCGGAGCAGCCGTCCTTGAGCTTCTTGACGACGTCCCCCGTCGCCTTGGCCTGCTTGGCGGTCATGCCGAGCCTGACGGCACCGTAACCGTAGGGACCAAGCGTCGGCTTCGCCTGGGCGTTGGCCGCGGTGGTCCCGCAGACCAGCAGTGCGCCGGTGAGGAGCGAAGCCCCAATCATCTTGTTCATCATGGTCTCTTCGACTCCAGGACACCCGAAAAGGTTCGATCTTGATCATGGAGTTCTGGTCCGGGAGGTTGGCGGCGATCTCCCGCGTCCTGTGAGCGGCCGGTCCTGTCGGCCCGTCTGGGCGGCCAGGGCTGATCCCCGGACCGCCACGATCACGCCGGACGGAGCATCCAGCACCCGCACTGCCTGCCGGGCCTGTGCCGCGCTCGCTCGCCGGTGGGCCTGTGCCGCGGCTACTTTGCCGCCGCATGCTCGCCGCAGCGACGACGTCCCATCAGCGGCGGATGGCCGAGGCCGGGCCGGGCGCCCCCGTGGGGGCGGGTTGTGCCCGGTGGTGGCCCGTGCGTGGTGGTGCGGGGCGCGGTGAGGTGGGGGTGGCCGGGCGGCGGGCTCTCGGGGGCGCTGGGTGGGCGGTGGGTGGGCGGTGGGGGCTGGGGTGAGGCTGGGGGTGGGTCAGGTGGGGTGGGTCAGGTGGGGTAGGTCTGGAGGTGGCCGCACATGCCGAGGCGGGGTTCGGGGGTGCGGAGGGTGACGGCCGCGTCGTGGAGGTGGGCGAGGTCGCCCTTGCGCAGGGCGGTCAGCTGGACGCCGGTCGCCTCGGCGGCGGCCAGGGCGCCGTCGCGCCAGCGGCGCTCGAAGTCGTCGAGCCGGTCGGCCTTGAGGCGTACGGCCTGCTCGGCGAAGCTGGCGAAGTCCTGGTGGAAGCCCTCGATGGCGAGGTCGCGGCGGGCGCGGGCCTGCTCGGGGGTGGCCGCGGCGGCGGCCTCGGCGTAGGCGGCGGGGTCGGCGAGCACGGCCGGCGGGAAGGTGAAGACGGCGTCTCCGGCCTCCGGGAGGCCGCTGTTCTGCATGAGCACCACGATCCGCAGGTCGCCGCCGTTGATCAGGCGGTGCACCGTGCCGGGGGAGAACCAGACGACGTGGCCCGGCTCCAGCGGGGTCTCGGCGTCGCCGTTGAAGGTGCGGGTCATCACGCTCCCGCTGCCTTCCAGCACCACGTACGCCTCGGAGCACAGCAGATGCATGTGCGGGGAGCCGCCGCAGCGCCCGTCGGCCGTGGCCCAGTCGTATACCCGCAGGTCAGATACGCCTACTCCGAACACGTCGCTACTCCGAACACGTCGCTACTCCGAACACGTCGCTACTCCGAACACGTCGCTACTCCGAACACGTCGCTACTCCAAACGCTCAGGACTCCGAGCTCTTCAGGTGCTCCTCGATCCGGTCGCGGTCCCAGGCGCCGTCGGCGACGGTCACCCGGTAGGACAGCCGGAGCGTCTCGCCGGGCGGCAGCACGACCTCCCGGTCGAACGCGATCGACGGGTTGACCGCGGCGAACGGCGTGGTCCGCACGAACCACGTCGTCGGCTGGTCGCTCTCGAACAGCAGCGTCGACGCCCGGTCGACCTCGTCGTGCCGCCCCACGTAGGCCAGCCAGCGGGACTCGCGGCCCATCATCTCGGGCCCGTCGCCCTTCTCGGCGATGATCTGGCCATGCTCGAACGACCGTGGGCCGCGCCAGAACAGGCCGCAATAGCCGGCCATCGGCCGCCCGTTCGTCGTCGGGCTGCCGAACACCAGATCCTGCCCCCGCACGTTGGTGATCGCGGTGGCGAGCCGGAGCGTCCAGCTGTCGGCGCCGGGCGCCACCTCGAACGTACGGGTCTCGTCGACCCAGTGCTCCCCGGCCTGGGTGTGCCAGGTCAGCTCCTCCACGCCCGGCTCGGTGAAGCCCTCGTGCCGCATGGTGCCGTTGTTGGGCAGATCCACATACGTCCCGGCCTCCCGGACGTAGCTGCCGCCGCCCCAGAAGTTCTGCCCGGACAGGTGCGAGATGGTCATCGCCAGGCCTTTGTGCCAGCGGTGGTCGTGCGGCCGGAACGCGGTCACCACGTCGCCGGCGTAGCTGCGCATCGGATGGAAGTAGGGCTTGGGGGACTCGAAGACCGGGGTTTCCGGCACGTACGCGTAGCGGAGGATCTCCACCCCGCGCTCGGTCACGATCAGCTCTTCCATGGGGCTCCGTCGAGTCGGCGGTAATACGGGTGGCCGGAGGTGAGCTCGGCCCGCATCACCGGCCGCCCGGTGAACGCGGACGCGTAGATGCCGGTGATCAGTTCCAGCGCGGGCCGGCCGCTCATCCCCGGGTTCTCCCCTTTCTCGTACGCGTCGAGCAACGCGCCGAGCTGGGCCTCATGCGAGCTTGGCACGTCGTCGGGCGGATTCCAAAGGGGAGACGACGACGTCCAGTCGGCGTTGCGATAGCCGTACAGATGACGCAGTTCGACTGTGGCGTCGGTGAGGTCGAAGCGCAGGTAGCTCTCCTCACGCGGGGAGAGCAGGCTGTTGACGATGGTGGCCATCGCGCCGCCGGCGAAGCGTACGACGGCCATCGACACGTCTTCGGTCTCGATGTCGCGGTCGAGCCGCCCGGCCATGGCCCGGATCTCGGTCCACTCGCCGAGCACGGACAGCAGCAGATCCATCTGGTGGATGCCGTGGCCCATCGTGGGGCCGCCGCCCTCGGTGGTCCAGGAGCCGCGCCACGGCACGTCGAAATACTCCTGCGGGCGATACCAGGCGGTCACGCACATCGCGACCAGCGGCCGCCCGAGCGTGCCATCAGCGACGAGCGAGCGCAGGTGCCGGGCGCCGGAGCCGTAGCGGTGCTGGGAGACGACGGCCAGCTCCGGCCGGTCGACGGCGTCGTATTCGGCCAGTGTGAGCGTGGCGGGCTTCTCGCACCAGACCCACGCCCCGGCGGCCAGGCATTCGGCGATCTGCGGGCCGTGCGCATGCGGCGGGGTGCAGATGTGCACCAGGTCGGGGCGCTCGACGGCGAGCAGATCGGTCAAGGAGGTGTACGCCGCGGGGATGTCGTGGGTGGCGCAGAACGCCTTGACCCGGCTCTCGTCCACGTCGGCGGCGGCGACGAGGCGAGCCCTTCCGGAGTGGGCGCGGATCGCGGGCACGTGGCAGATTCCTGCGATGCCCCCGGTGCCGACGATCGCGACGCGCATCACAAAAACAGCTCCTTCCTGGTCAGCATAAGGGGAAGGGCCCGCGGTGGCCACGCTCCCAGGGTCACCACCGCGAACCCTTCCCCAGCCTCGGTCAGGGACTCTCGCGAGATCCCAACCCCTCGTCGGCTACTTGATCACGATTGTCGTGAGGGCCCGCGGCTGGAGCACCACGGTCCGGTGTGTCACCGGGCTCGGAGTGAGCGAGTTGCCACCGTCGGTCAGGTAGGCGGTGGCGCGCCCGTTCACGCCCTTCCAGGTCACGGCGGCGGTCCCGGTGTTCAGGACCTCGATCACTTCGGAGCCGTCGTTGTTGCGGAACGCCGACACCTTCAGTGCCGGGTCGGGTGCGCTCGCCTGGAGACGGACCGCGCCCGGCCGGATGAACCGGCTGTAGGCGGCCAGCGCCCAGAAGCGCTTGGAGATGTGGAACGTCTGAGCGGGGACGTCGACCTGCATGAGGCCGCGGGTGGCGCCGCGCGACTCGCCGAACCAGTAGACATAGCCGTTGGCGTTCCCCAGGGTCATCGCGTCATGCACGGCCTGCGCGATGGTCATCCCGTCGTAGCCGCTGCCGTCGTCCCAGTTCTCGTTCCAGGTGCTGCCGTTGGGGTTCCACTCGGACATCCAGACGTTGCCGCGGGTCGGCTGGGGGCCGTCCACGGGGCTGGCGTACGTGTGGCCGGTGTAGGTGTCCACGTAATGACGGGCGATCGGGTCGGCCTGGATCGCCGCGGTGTACGCCCTGGCCTCGTTCCACCCGAAGGAGTCGCAGCAGGCGATCTTCAGACCGGTGCCCCGCGCGATCGGCCCGAGGATCTTGACGAACTCCACGGCCTGGGCGGGGGTGAAGCGCATCGACGCGTACGAGGCGGTGAAGTCGGGCTCGTTGGTGAATCCGAGATCGGTGATCCGGATGCCCTCCTGCGCGTAGAACTTGGTCCACTGCACGAGGTAGCGGGCGTAGGCGGCGCGCCAGTCGGCGGTGCAGGTGCTCCCGGTGATGCCGCAGAGCTGGCCGCCGTTCTCCTGTACGCCGTTGTCCTTCATGTAGCCGGGCGCGCTCCAGGCGTCACCGTAGAAGCGCTTCACCCCGTAGCTCTTGGCGATCTTGGCCAGCCACACCTGACTGCCGTCGTCATGGTCCCAGACGTACTGCGGCGGAGCGTCCGGGCCGCCCGGGTCGGTGGGCTGGATGGACCACATCTGGTCGTACGGCGCGCCCGTGGGGGCGGAGCCGATGCCGAACCGCAGGATGCTGAAGCCGGCCCCGGTCTTCTTGTTGAACCACAGGTCGGTGATCTGCTGCTGCTGATCCTCCGGGAGCTGGCGGACCAGCTCGGTGCGCCGGAAGGCCTGCGCGATCCCGAATCCGTCGATGTCCTGCAACTTGACGTGCTCGTTGACAACGACGGGTGGCGGCGGTTCGTGTGTCGCTATTGAGGCGGGATTTGCCAAAAATGTGGCTGCCAAAAATGCTCGTAACACGGCGCCTCCGAAAGTTTCGGGGATGTGACGATAAGTTTCGACGCCGGAAACGTAAGGGGTGCTGAGGGGTTTCGTCAACGCACAGTTGGGTTACGAGTCAAATGAACCAACCGTAGAACCAGGTCAGGAAGCCCAGGCCGGCGATCGCCGGCACGATCGCGTAAGCCTTGGCCCACAGGCGGAAGGCGGCCACCGTCGAGAGCGCGGTAGCGATAACAGCGAGCGCGCCGAGCCAGGGCACCACCACGGGCAGGTCGGTGGTGAGCAGGTCGCCGCCGCCTGAGGCGCTGTAGACGGAGATCGCGGTGAACGCACCGAACGCGGTGCCGGCCAGCCCGGCCGCGGCCGCCAGCCATCCGCCGCGCCGGATCGTCGCGAGTCCGACGAACAGCTGCGCGACCGAGATGATGACGAACAGGGCGAGGGGGGCCAGCAGCACCGGATCTTCGATGGTCCGGTGCGCGAGCGCCTGCGGGAGGCCGGGCTCGATGAGTGGGATGAATCGTCGCATGGCGGCACGAGCCTAGCCGCCTTAGCCCATTGGCGAATCCGTCCGCGGCGTTATATGCGGGGTTGGGCGGTGCTGTCCCGGACCAGAAGATCTGTGGCGAGCTCGACCCGGCGGGTGTCGGGGGTCTCCGAGCGGCTGATGGCCAGCACCATCCGCGCGGCGAGCGCGGCCATCTCCTGCAGCGGCTGGCGCACGGTCGTCAGTGGCGGCCACGCGGACCGTGCCAACGGCAGGTCGTCGAAGCCGACCACCGAGAGATCCTCGGGAACCCGCAGCCCGCGTCGCCGCGCCGCCTCGAAGACGCCGAAGGCCTGCATGTCGCAACCTGCGAAAATGGCGGTCGGAGGCGAGTCGAGCGCGAGCAGTTCGTCGCCGTAGGCGTGCCCGGAGCCGACGAGGAAGTCGCCGTATTTGATCAGCGCCGGGTCGACCGGGATGCCGGCGGTCTCGAGGGCCGCGCGGTAGCCGTCGACGCGGGCACGGCTGCACAGCATGTCGGCCGGGCCGCCGATCATGCCGATCCTGTGGTGCCCGAGCTCGAGCAGATGCCGGGTGGCGGCCAGCCCGCCGTTCCAGTTGGTGGCGCCGACCGAGGCGACGCCGGGCGGCGGCTCGCCTTCGGGATCGACCACGACGAAGGGGATGGAGCGGGCGGCGAGCTGCCCGTGCTGCCGCGCGGTCAGGCGCGAGCTGACGAGGATGGCTCCGTCGGTCCGGCGTGCGGCGATCCGCTCCACCCAGTCGCGGCCGGGGCCGGCATGGGTGTGCAACGCGGAGATCACGACGCTCGCCTCGGCCTCGCGGGCCACGGTCTCGGCGCCCCGGATCAGCTCCATGGCCCACGGACTCTCGATCTCGGCGAACACGAGGTCGACCAGCCCGACCGGGCCGTCGGCCTGACCGGTCCGGCGCTGGTATCCGTGCTTGTGAAGTAGCCGCTCGACGCGCTGCCGTGTCTCCGACGCCACCTCCGGGCGGCCGTTGATGACCTTGGACACCGTGGGGACCGAGACTCCGGCCTCCTCGGCGATCAGTGCGATGGTCACCCGCCTCTTACCTGACGACATGAGCCGGAGTGTAGCCGAAACTTTCAGACCCGGAAGGGTCGCAGTTTGGGATCGCTCCCAGCACGGCTATTGACGCGTTACGTGCAATTTACCTACTCTCTGGGTCACGAAACATTCGGGGATAAGAACGAAACTTTCAGACTCAACTCTCCCGGAAGGGGAACCCCATGCTGAGTCGGCGAAGTGTCGTAGCGCTCACCGCCTCCGCGCTCCTCCTCGGGGCCTGTGGCACAAGCAACGACAACGGGTCCAATTCGAACGCCAGTTCAGGTCCGAAAAAGGTCACCTTCGAGTACTACAACCTATCGACCGCTGAGCCTATGAAGTCCTTCTGGGCCGACGCCATCAAGGCGTACACAGCCCAGCACCCGAACGTCACGATCAAGAACATATCGATCGAAAACGACCAGTACAAGCCGAAGATCGCCACTCTCACGCAGTCGGGCAAGGCGCCTGACCTGTTCGCGACCTGGGGCGGCGGCGTACTGAAGCAGCAGATCGACGCCGGGCTGGTAAAGGACCTGTCGGGCGATCTGTCCGGCATTATCCCGAATTTCACGACGGCATCTCTCGCCGCCTACCAATTTGACGGGAAGACCTACGGTGTGCCGACCGACATCGGCATGGTGGGCTTCTGGTACAACAAGAAACTCTTCGAGAAGGCCGGGATCTCGCAGTCCCCGACCACGTGGACCGAGTTCCTTGACGACGTCAAGAAGCTCAAGGCGGCCGGGATCACCCCGATCGCGCTCGCCGGCAAGGCCAAGTGGCCGGGCCACTACTACTGGGCCTACCTCGCGATGCGGATCGCCGGCCTCGGCGCTCTGCAGCAGGCGTCGACCACCCACGACTTCACCGGCCCCGACTTCGTCGCCGCCGGTCAGCAGCTGAAGGCGCTGGTCGACCTCGATCCCTTCCAGAAGGGCTTCCTGAACGCCGACTACTCGACCCCTGACGGCCAGGCCGCCACGATGGGCAAGGGCAAGGCCGCCATGGAGCTCATGGGCCAGTGGGCCCCGAGCGTGGAGAAGGACTCCGGCGGCGGCATCGGTGGCGACCTCGGATTCTTCACCTTCCCGATGGTCGACGGCGGTAAGGGTTCCCCGACCGACGCGTTCGGCGGCGGCGGCGGCCTCTCGGTCGGCGCGCAGGCTCCGCCGGAGGTCATCGACTTCGTGAAGTTCGCGCTGAGCGAGGCCGAGCACAGCAAGGCCGTCAAGGTCGGCGGCGTCCTGCCCGTCCTGAAGGGCGAGGAGAGCGCGGTCACCGACCCGAACACCAAGGTCGTGGCGGAGAACCTGCTGCAGTCCACCGGCTTCCAGCTCTACCTCGACCAGGCCTACCCGCCGGCCGTCGGGCAGGAGGTCAACGACAGCGTGGCCCAGCTCATAGCAGGCAAGTTCACGCCTGACCAGGTGGCCAAGCAGATCACTGACACCGCCAAGAACGAGGCGGAGTAACGGGCATCGTGAGGACGATGACAGGGCCGGACACCCGTCCGGCCCTCACCGAAACCCTGAGCAGCCCCCGCCGGCGTGAGCGCGGGCGGGGCCCGCTCACCGCGTTCGGCTTCCTGCTACCCGCGCTCGTCCTGTTCGTCGTCCTGGTCCTCGGCCCAGTGCTGCTGTCGGTGTATTTCAGCTTCTACAAGTGGAATGGACTCGGCGGCCTGCCGCAGAACTTCATCGGGTTCGACAACTTCACCCGGCTGTGGAACAGCGACATCTTCCAGGGAGACCTCCGGCACGGCGGCATCCTGCTCTTGCTCTCCCTGTGTCTGCAGCTGCCGTTCTCGCTGGGTATCGCAGTCTTGCTGAACCAGAAGATCCGCGGCCGGGCCTTCTACCGGCTGCTGTTCTTCATTCCGTACATCCTGTCCGAAGCGGTGACCGGCGTCCTGTTCACGCTGGTCATGTCGCCGGACATCGGCCTGGCGAACACGTTGCTGCGCGACCTCGGCCTTCCCGAGTGGACCTGGCTGTCCGAGCCGTCGTCGGTGCTGTTCTCGCTGTTCCTGGTGATCAGCTGGAAGTACTTCGGCTTCCACACGATCATCTACCTGGCCGGACTGCAGGGCATACCCAAGGAGCTGCAGGAGGCGGCCCGGATCGACGGCGCGGGCAACTGGGAGGTCTTCCGGCACGTCACGCTGCCGCTGCTGGCCCCGACCATCCGGATCAGCGTCTTCCTGTCGGTCATCGGGTCGATCCAGCTGTTCGACCTGGTGTACATCATGACCGGCGGCGGCCCGGCGCACTCGTCGGAGACCATGGCCGTGAGCATGGTCGACTACGGTGTGCGCCGCACCCAGGTCGGCTACTCCAGCGCGATCAGCGTGGTCATGTTCCTGATCAGCCTGCTCTTCGCCCTCGGTTACCAGCGTTTCGTGATGCGGCGTGACCTCGAGGGAGCCACCACCACGACAGGGAACCTCCGATGAAAGCCCTCAGAAGGCTGCCGATTCACGTCGTCATCCTGATCGCCGCGGTCTTCGTGCTGCTGCCGTTCATATACGGCATTCTCGGCGGCTTCAAGGACAACGCGCAGCTGTCGACGAACCCCATCGGCCTGCCCAGCCCGTGGGTGCCGTCGAACTTCACCGACGTGTTCGGCGCCGGCAACTTCTGGCGCCAGCTGGTCAACAGCACCTACATCGCGATCGTGACCACCGTGCTGCTGGTGGCCCTGGCGGCGCTTGCGGCGTTCGCGTTCGCGCGGCTGAACTTCCGCGGCCGGGAGTTCTACTACGTGCTGTTCACGATCGGGCTGATGTTCCCGTTCACGGTGGCCGTGCTGCCGCTGTTCGTGCTGCTGCGCACGGTCGGCCTGCTGGACAACCCGCTGGGCGTGATCCTGCCGCAGGTCGCCTACGGGCTGCCGATCACGGTCATCATCCTGCGGTCCTTCTTCCGCGCGATTCCGCGCGAGGTGGAGGAGGCGGCCACGATCGACGGCTGCACGGCCTACGGGTTCTTCTGGCGTGTGCTGCTGCCGATGGCCCGGCCGGCCCTGGCCACGGTCACGGTGCTCGCGGTGGTGGCCAGCTGGAACAACTTCCTGCTGCCGCTGCTGATCTTCACCGATCCGAACCAGATGACCCTCCCGCTCGGCGTGCAGCAGTTCCAGGGGTTGTACTCCTCGGACTACGCCAAGATCCTCGCTTACGTTACCTGCTCAATGGTCCCCGCCCTGCTGTTCTTCTCGGTCGCCGAGCGCCAGCTCATCAGCGGCCTAACCGCCGGAGCAACGAAAGGTTGACCATGCTGCGTGTGTCCGGATCCCACCTCGTAGCGGCCGACGGCACCCCTGTGCGGCTGCGCGGGGTGGGCCTGGGGGGCTGGATGAACATGGAGAACTTCATCACCGGTTACCCCGCCAACGAGTCCACCATGCGCGCCGCCGTACGCGACGTGCTGGGCGAGGAACGCTACCAACTGTTCTTCGACCGGCTCCTCACCTCCTTCTTCGACGCCGCGGACGCCGACCTGCTGCGCGACCTCGGCTTCAACTGCGTCCGCATCCCGGTGAACTATCACCACTTCGAGGCCGACGACCGGCCCATGGAGATCATCGAGTACGGCTTCCGCCATCTCGACCGGGTGATCGACCTGCTCGGTGAGCGCGGCATCTACAGCGTGCTCGACCTCCACGCGCTGCCGGGCTCGCAGAACCAGCACTGGCACTCCGACAACCCGACCCACGTGGCCGCGTTCTGGCAGCACCGGCATTTCCAGGACCGCGTGGTCAACCTGCTGGAGTGCATGGCGGCCCGCTACAAGGACAACCCGTGGGTGGCCGGATACAACCCCGTCAACGAGCCGGGCGACGTGTCCGGCAAGGTGATCGGCCCGTTCTACGACCGGCTGGTCAAGGCCGTCCGCCAGGCCGACCCCTCCCACGTGATGTTCCTGGACGGCAACACCTACTCGACCGACTTCACGATCTTCCGTGAGGTGTACGAGAACACGGTGTTCGTCTGCCATGACTACGCGCTCGCCGGATTCGCCCACGGTGGCCCTTACCCGGGCTACACGCGCGGCGAGTGGGTCGACCGGGATCAGCTGGAGGCCGCGTTCCTGCAGCGGTCGAAGTTCCAGCGCGAGACCGGCACCCCGATCTGGGTGGGCGAGTTCGGGCCCGTCTACACCGGCAAGCCCGACGTGGACGACATGCGCTACCAGATCCTCCGCGACCAACTGGAGATCTACGACAAGTACGACGCCGGCTGGTCGCTCTGGACGTACAAGGACGTCGGGCTGCAGGGCCTGGTGACGTCCGATCCCGGTGGCGCCTACCTGGACCGCTTCGGCTCGTTCATCGCCAAGAAGTCGCGCCTCGGCGCCGACCGATGGGGCTCGACCATGGAAGAGGCAGCGGACGACCTGGCCCCGCTGCACCGGCTCATGGACACCGAGTTCCCATCATGGAAGCCGTACCCCTGGGGCGCCCGCTACCAGATCGACGACCTGGTCCGGCACATCCTCATCGCCCAGGCCCTCGTCCCTGAGTACGCGGAGCTGTTCCGCGGGCTCGGCGACGGCGACCTGATCGCACTCGCCGACTCGTTCGCCCTGTCGGGCTGCGTCCGGCGGGAGCCGCTGTTGCAGCTGCTCACCGAGAGCGTGGCTCGATAGACGACAGCACCAGGCCTCGAATCCTGACCATCCGAGGAGCCCCCTTGCGCACCCCCCTGTTAGCGCTGTTCGCCCTGCTCGCGGGGTTGTTAACGGCGGTGGCCCCGGGTAGTCCCGCGGGCGCGGCGGTCGTCCAGATCGCCAAGTACGACTTCGAGAACGGGACCACCCAAGGGTGGGTCGGCCGCGGCTCGGCCGCCGTCGCCGTTTCCCCTGCCGCCGCCCATTCCGGCACGGCCGGCCTGGCCACCACGGGCCGCACCGACACCTGGAACGGCGCCGCGATCAATCCGCCGTTCGACAAGGGCGTCACGTACTCCATCGAGGCCTGGGTGAAGGCCGCGCCCGGCGCGCCCTCGTCCACCATCGCGCTCACCATGCAGCGCACGTCCGGCGGCGCCGACTCCTTCGAGCGGGTGGCCGCGGCGACCGTGACGGACTCCGCGTGGGTCCAGCTGTCCGGGACGTACACCTTCACCGTCGACTCGACGCTGACCCTGTACTTCGAGAGCTCGGACGCGACGGCCTCCTTCTACGTCGACGACGTGCTGGTGACCAGCGACTCCGATCCGACGCAGTCGGGGCTGACGACCGACTTCGAGACCGGCGCGAACGAGGGCTGGTCGCCGCGCGCGTCGGCCACGCTCACGCCCACCACGGCCGTCGCGCACGGCGGGACGCACGCGCTGCAGGTGACCACCCGGCAGGCCTCGTGGGACGGCGCCCAGCGCAGCGTCCTCGGCAAGATGGCCAAGGGTTCGAAGTACGACCTGTCGATCTGGGTGCGCAGCGACACGGCGCAGAACCTCGGGCTGTCGATCGAGCGCAGGCTGGCCGGCACACCCGCCTACCAGCAGCTGGTGTCGCCGCGGGCGGTGGCGGCCGGACAGTGGGTGCAGCTGCACGCGACCTACACGCTCGCCTTCGACGTCGACTTCCTGGCCGTCTACATCGAGTCCGACACCTCGACCGACCCGTACTATCTGGACGACTTCACGCTCACCTACATCGCGCCCAAGCCCATCCAGACCGACATCCCGTCGCTGAAGGACGCGCTGCCGTACACGGTCGGCACCGCCTTCTCCCGCAGCTCGACGCTCGGCGAGCACGCGCGGCTGCTGCTCAAGCACTACGAGAGCGTCACCCCCGGCAACGCGCTGAAGTGGGACGCGACCGAGCCGAGCGAGGGCAACTTCACCTTCGACGAAGGCGACTACCTCGTGAACTGGGCCGTCGACAACGGGCTGAAGTTCCGCGGGCACACGCTCGTGTGGCACAGCCAGGTGCCCGACTGGGTGTTCAAGAACGCCGACGGCACCACGGTCGACAAGGCCACGCTGCTGCAGCGGGAGACCAACCACATCCGCGCGGTGGTCGGCCGCTACAAGGGCAAGATCGGCACCTGGGACGTGGTCAACGAGGTGATCGACGAGAACCAGCCGGACGGCCTGCGCCGCTCGCCGTGGTATCAGATCGCCGGGCTCGACTACATCAGGACCGCGTTCCGCGTCGCGCACGAGACCGACCCCGCCGCCAAGCTGTTCATCAACGACTACAACACCGAGCTGCCGCGCAAGCGCCAAGCCCTGTTCAACGTGGTCAAGAAGCTGAAGGCGGAGGGCGTGCCGATCGACGGCGTGGGCCACCAGGTGCACGTCAACATCGAGCAGCCGCCGGCGTCCTATGTCGAGGACACCATCCAGAAGTTCGCCACGCTCAATGTGGATCAGCAGATCACCGAGCTGGACGTGAGCGTCTACACCGACTTCGTGTCGACGTACGCGACCGTACCGTCCGAGGTGATCGCCCTGCAGGGCTACCGCTACAAGGAGCTGTTCGACGTCTTCAAGCGGCAGGCCTCGCACCTGAGCGCGGTGACGATCTGGGGCCTGGCCGACGACGAGACCTGGCTGTCCAACTTCCCGATCAACCGGCTCAACCCGCCGCTGCCGTTCGACGACGAGCTGCAGGCCAAGCCGGCGTTCTGGGGCATCGTGGACCCGACCAGGCTGCCGCCGCTCACCCGGACCACCAACGCGCCCGCAGCCGAGGACATCGTCGTCAACGCCGACCGCGAACTCCAGTGGGACCTGCAGCCGGACACCCTGATCGCCCGCGTCGGCAACCTGTCGGCCGACTTCCAGGTCAGGGTCTCGACCACCGGCCTGTACGTCTTCGCCGACGTCAACGACGCAACCGGCAACGCCGCCGACACCATCACGTTCACCGTGGACGGCACGGCCTACAAGGTGAAGCGGGGGGCGCCGCACTCCACGGGCTTCCCGTCGAACGTGAAGGGCCAGTCGGGCGGCTACCGGGCCGAGGCCCGGGTGCCCAACGGCAGCGCGTTCGCGGTGACCGTGCACGACGCCGCCGCCAACCAGGACATCACCTGGAACGGCACGCTCAACAAGATCCCGGCGATCAAGACGACCGACGTCAAGAACCTCAAGCCGGTGATCGACGGGAACGTGGACGCCGTCTGGTCGCAGGCGTGCGAGATCACCACGGGCACCTGGCTGATCGGCACGTCCGGCGCCACCGCCAAGGTCCGCACCCTGTGGTCGGGCAACACCCTGTACGTCCTGGCCAAGGTGACCGACCCGACGCTGAGCGAGGAATCGCCCAACGCCTACGAGCAGGACTCCGTCGAGATCTTCGTGGACCCGGCCAACAACAAGTCCAAGGGCTACGACGATGACGACGGCCAGTATCGGATCTCGTTCACCAACAAGCAGACCATCGGCGGCACGTTCGACGCCTTCGGCGTCAAGGACAACCTGACCAGCGCGGCCAAGGTGGTCACCGGCGGCTACGTGGTGGAGGCGGCCATCAAGCTGCCGACCATCACGCCGGCCAAGGGGAGCCTGCTCGGCTTCGACGTCCAGGTCAACGACGCCACGGGAGCCACCAGGACGGCCGCGGCCGGCTGGAACGACCCGACCGGCCTGTCCTACCTGAACACGTCGCGCTGGGGTGTGGCACGGTTGGTGAAATGAGCCATCCGGTCATCCCGGGGTTCCACCCCGACCCGTCGGTGTGCCGAGTAGGCGAGGACTACTACCTGGTCACGTCGTCGTTCGAGTGGTTCCCCGGGGTGCCGGTCTTCCACAGCAGGGACTTGGTCCACTGGCGGCAGATCGGCCACGCCGTACGTCCCGGGCTGGACGGGGTGCGCCCGTCCGGCGGGATCTACGCGGCCACGATCCGCCACCACGACGGCCTGTTCCACGTCATCACCACCAACGTGGACGGCGGCGGCAACTTCTACGTGACCGCCGCCGACCCGGCCGGGCCCTGGAGCGAGCCCGTCTGGCTGGACGCCGAGGGCTTCGATCCGTCGCTGCTGTTCGACGGCGGACACGTCTGGATCTGCGGGGTCCGGGAGAAGAAGGACAGGGCGTACGACGGGGACACCGAGATCTGGCTGCGCGAGCTGGGCTCGGCGGACGAGCGGATCATCTGGGACTCGCCGCACGAGTTCTGGACCGAGGGCCCGCACGTCTATCGCAAGGACGACTGGTACTACCTGATCACCGCGGAGGGCGGCACCGACATCGGGCACGCCGTCATGGCCGCGCGCTCGCGGTCGATCGAGGGCCCGTACGAGCCGTGCCCGCACAACCCGATCCTCACCCACCGCAATCAGAGCCGTGAGGTGTTCGGCGTCGGCCACGCCGACCTGGTCGACACCCCGGCGGGGCAGTGGTGGATGGTGGTGCTCGGGACCCGGTCACGGGTGCTCGGGCGCGAGACCTTCCTCGCCCCGGTCGCCTGGCAGGACGGCTGGCCGGTCGTGGGCCCGCTCGCCGACGTGCCCGCCGAGCCGGTCCTCGTACGGGATGAGTTCCACACGCTCGGCCTGGAGTGGAATCACCTCCGCACGCCGCGCGAAACCTACTGGACGACCGGTGCCGGGCTGACACTACGGGCCAGGCCGGAGACCCTGTGCGAGCGGGTCAACCCGAGCCTGATCGCGCGCCGGATCCAGCACACCGACTTCACTGTGGCCACGTCGATGGACTTCGCCCCGGAGAACGATGAACGGGCCGGTCTCGTCCTCGTGCAGAACGACGACGCCAACGTACGGCTCACGCTGGGCGTGGACGGCGTCTCCCTGGTCACCCGGTCGGCGGGGGTGGACACCGTGCGCGGCTGGGCGCCCGCGCCCGGCACGCCCGTCACCTTGGAGTTCGAGGCGCGCGGCGGCTGGATCCAGGCCCGATGCGACGGCCGCGACCTCGGCCCCACGTTCGACATGGGCGTTCTCGCCGCGCCCGTCGGCCTCGGCTTCACCGGCGCCTACGCCGGCCTCTACGTCACCTCCGACGGACGTCCCAGTGCCAACACCGCCCGGTTTGCCTGGTTTGAATATCGGTCAGGGATTAAGAGGTCGCGCGGATAGGCATGCGCTACTGCGCGTCGCCCAGGCACGCGCCTCGCCGCGTTCTCGTCGGTCGCCAGCCAACACCAGGCTGACTCCCTCCTCGGCCTTGCGATGCACGCACCTGACCGCCGCTCGCTACGCGCGGCCTATCCGCGCGACCTCTAGGCGGCGGGCCGCGGCCCCGGCGATCCGGACCGCGACTGACGGAGCGAGGCGGGTGAACCGCCACGCCACGCGGCCGGACGCCGGAGCCACGATGAGCGCCTGATTGCGGGCCACTCCGCGGAGGATGTCGCGGGCCAGGTCGTCGACGGGATACAGGCGCCCCTGGGCCTTGCGCGCCCCTTCGCGGGCGTGGGCGCCGATCTCGGTCTGCGGCAGGCCTGGATTGGCGTTGTCGAGCAGCGGCGTGTCGGTGAATCCGGGGCACACGACGCTGACCCGGACGCCGTGGCGGCGCGCCTCGGCGCGAAGCCCCAGGGAGAGGCCGACGACGGCGTGCTTGGTGGTCGTGTAAGGCAGCATCAGCGGCGCCGGGGTCAGCCCGGCCGCCGAGGCCGTGTTGACGATGTGGCCGAAGCCCTGCTCCAGCATGATCGGGTAGGCGGCGTGGACGCCGTGGACCACGCCCCGGAGGTTGACGTCGATCGCCAGGTTCCAGTGGGCGAGGGTGAACTCCTCGGCCCGGCCGCCGACCGCGATGCCCGCGTTGTTGAACACGAAGTCGAGCCGCCCGTGCTCGTCGCGCACGCCCTGGTAGACGGCCTGAACGGCGGCCGCGTCGGTGACGTCGAGCTCGGCGTAGGCGCAGCCGGGTTCGTCGGCTTTGCGTATGTCGGCGATGGTGACGTGGACGCCGCGCTTGGCCAGTTCGCGGGCGACGGCCTGGCCGATGCCCGAGGCTCCGCCGGTGACGATCGCTGTTTTCAAATGCCCATCGCCTTCCAAAGGCGTTCGCTGACAGGGTTCATCATGCCCATTTGCGTGCACAGCTCACGAGTGCGGCCGACGGACGTGCGGATCTCGCGTGCCGCCTCGGGGTCGCCCCGGTAGACCTCAGGGGGGATCCCGTACCGCTTGATCATGGGGCCGGGCGGGGAGAGCATGATCCGGGCCATCACGCCGAGGATGAGCGGCGCCGCGATGCTGAGCGCGAAGCGCCGCGCGCGCCGCATCCGCGGGACCCGCTCCCGCAGGTAGTGCTTGGCGAAGGAGATGTGCCGCGACTCCTCGGCGATGTGGATGCGGATGATCGCCTCTTCCAGCGGGTGCCGGATCTGGCCTTCCCGCAGGGCCTTGCGCTGGACGTGGTCGATCGGGTCTTCGCCGCCCAGCACGAAGATGAAGAACAGCTCGGTGGAGATGAGCGGGATCCAGGGGACGGTCTGCGCGAGCAGGCTGAGCGGTCCCGGCATGCCGCGGATGGGGAGTTTTGTACGGTTCACGAACTCCTGGAACATCATCCCGTGATGTCCCTCTTCGATGGTCTCGTGGTAGACGTAGCGGAACTCGGGGGAGCCGTTCGGCAGCCGGTAGGCGTAGTTGAGCAGGCCGCGTTTGAGCAGGTTCTCGAACTGTAAGCCGATCTTCATGGCGGTGGCCACGCGCCAGAGCCCGATCTCGGCCCGGATCTCCGGCGGCCGGCTCCGATACCACGCGGTGGAGCCCAGCTTGTCGACCGCGGGCAGCTCCCAGCGGGGATCGTCCCGGTGGACGAGGAAGTCCGGGTCATCCCAGGGGATGTCGACGTACGGCTCCCAGTGCTTGTCGACCGACGCCTTCGACAGGCGCTCGATGACCTCTTCGTATGTGGTCATGGCCGTAATTGTACGGCGCATCCAATAACTAGAGAAGATGCCGGCCGAACCAGTCGAGGATGCGCTCCGCCCGGTCGACCCGGCGGTCGAGGCGCATGTCGTGCGCCATCTCGTGGCCCGCGTCGGGATAGAGCACGTACTCCACCGTTCTGCCCAGGCGGCGCAGGGCCACGAACATCTGCTCCGCGTCCGACGGCGGACAGCGCAGGTCGCGCTCGCCCTGGAGGAGCAGCAGGGGCGTGCGGACCGCGGCGACGTTGCGCAGCGGTGAGATCCGCCACAGATGGCTCACGCCGTCCGGCGTCCACACGTCGCCGAGCCCGGAATCCATGTCGTAGATCGCTCCGAGGTCGCAGGCGCCGAAGCCCGACACCTGGTTGGTCACCCCGTTCTGGCTGATCGCCGCCGCGAACCGGGACGACGTGCCGATCAGCCAGTTGACCAGGAAACCGCCGTAGGAGTTGCCGTAACAGCCGAGCCTGCCCGGATCCGCCAGGCCCATGTGCACCAGCTCGTCCAGTACGGCATGGCAGTCGTCGGCGTCCACGCCGCCCCACTCGGCGCCGAGGGCCGCGCCGAAGTCGTGGCCGCGGTGGAAGGAGCCGCGGATGTTGGGCCGGATGACGAGGTAGCCGTTGGCGGCCAGCAGGGCCGCGTCCATGTCGGGCGCGACCGGCCAGGCCCAGGCGGGGCCGCCGTGCAGCATCAGGACGGAGGGGAAGGGGCCGCGGCCGGGGGGCTCGATGACGAAGGTCTGGACGCCGGCGATCTCGAGTTCGCGTTGGGTGGGGGTGGCGGGCTGGGGGGATTCGAGGCTGAGGATGGGGCGGGGCGGGTGGGTGGGATCGAGCCGGTAAAGATCCGGCCGGACCGATTCGTGCAGGCTGAGGATCGCCACGGTCACGCCACCGCCGCCGGACAGGGCGAACGTCACTGGATCGAGTTCTCGTGGGGTCAGCTCGGTCAGGGTCTCGCCCACCTGGAAGGCGATCTCGCGGCCGTTGTCGCAGACGACCGTGAGGCGTTCGTCGGTGGTCGGCGCCTGACCGGCGAAGCGGTCGAGGTGGCCTGTGAGGGAGACCACCGGTCCTGTGCGCCGGTCCAGCCAGAGCTGCTCGCATTCGAAGTCGGTCGGCCGCCGCGAGGGCGGGGCCAGGCAGACCATCGACCCGTCCGGGTCGTAGGAGAAGCGGGAGATGGGCCCGGTGACGCGGCTGACCTTGGTGACCGGGCCACCGGCCACCGGCACCTCGTGGACCTGCGGATTCGGGTCGAGGTCGGAGTCGGGGGCGGGGTCGGCCAGGAAGCCGATCTTCGTGCCGCAGGGGGAGGGGCGAAGGCACCACGCGCGCCAGCCGCCCGAGGTGAGGCGGCTGGTCTCGCCGCCGGCGCCGACCAGGTGCGCGTGGACGGGCCGCAGCCGCAGGCCGTGCCCCTCCTCGCGCCAGTCGAGCCGCCGGATCACCCGTGCCGGCGGGTCGGCCGGTGCCTCGTCTTCGGCCAGCACGACGAAGCCGTCGCCCAGCCAGGCGAACTCGGCCACGTCGCCGGGGCCGCCGACCCGGCCGCGTCCGACCACGTGGACGCGGCCTCCGGACAGGAACGCGAGAGCCGTACCGTCAGGAGAGAAACGCGGCGACGCGACGTCGCCGGTGTGGACCACCCGGGGCGCGCCGCCCGAAGTGGGCACCGTGAGCAGACGATGCCGCTCTTTGCCGCGCACCATGCGGCGCTCCACGACGGCGGCCGTCGCCCCGTCGGGGGAGACGGCGACCTCGGTTAGCAGGCGGTCGGCGGCGAGGTCGGCAGGACGCATGAACAGAGGTTAGTGAACCCATATTGCCAAGGTAAAGAGTGCTGTGTTTGAGTAGCGACTCAGTAAGGAGGGGAAGAGATGGCATTCGGGGTGCGAGCGGCGCGTGTGATCGACGTCACGTCGATGGAGGTCCGCGCCGACCAGGTGGTGATCGTCGAGGGGGAGCGGATCGCCGCCGTGCGACCCTCCTTCGACGGACCGACGCTCGACCTGGGCGACGCCACGCTCGTGCCCGGACTCATCGACCTGCACACCCATCTCGTCGGCGTCGCGGCATGCGGGGACTACGCGCAGGAGCTCAAGTACAGCGCCGCGCAGCAGGCCATGGCTGGAATTCCGAACGCGCGCGACACCCTGATGGCCGGATTCACGACCGTTCGCGACGTCGGAACGTTCCGGGCCTTCGTCGACGTCGCGCTCCGCGACGCCATCGACGCCGGGCACGTCCTCGGGCCGCGCATGGCGGTCGCCGGCGCGTACGTGACCGTCCGGAGCGGCGGCGGCATGGTGACCGGCTTCGCGCACGACATCGAGCTGCCGCGCGAATTCCGCTTCGGTGAGACGCGTGGAGTTGACGACATCCGTGAACGCGTCCGGGAGATCATTTACCAGGGCGCCGACCTGATCAAGCTGATCGCCACCGGCGCCGTGCTGGCCGGCGGCACGGTCCCCGGCGCGCCTGAGCTCACCGAGGCCCAGATGCGTGCCGCGGTCGAGGAGGCCGCCTGGTATGGCCGATATGTCGCGGCGCACGCTCACGGCGCCGAAGGCATCAAGCGGGCCGTGCGCGCCGGAGTGCGGTCGATCGAGCACGCCTGCTACCTCGACGACGAGGGCATCGAGCTGATGCTCGAGCACGGCACCTACCTGTCGGCCGACATCTGGTGGGCCGACTGGATCCGCGAGATCGGCCCGTCTCAGGGGTATGACGCCGAGCAGTTGCGCAAGAACGACGAGACGGCCGAGGCGCAGCGGGTCGCGTTCGCGAAAGCCGTACAGGCCGGAGTGAAGATCGGCTTCGGCACGGACGCCGGCGGCTTCCCGCACGGGATGCAGGGACGGCAACTGGCCACCATGGTCGAATACGGCCTGACGCCGCTCGAGGCGCTCCGCGCGGCCACCCTGACCTCGGCCGAGTGCATGGGCTGGGGTGATCGCGTGGGCTCGATCGAGCCGGGCCGCTTCGCCGACCTCGTCGCGATCCGCGGCGAGTTCGATGCCGGCAGGCTCGCCGACGTGTCCTTCGTCATGAAGGGCGGCACGGTCGTCAAGAACGACCTCGCGAACGAGCCCGGATGAGCTCCGGCGCGGCCACATCCAGGCGGGGATATGTCGCCGGGGTCGGCGCCCTGTCCGCGATCACCGCGATCTGGGGCTCCACCTTCGCCGTCACCAAGGACATGCTCACGCGCCTGCCCATCGCCGACCTCTACGCCGTCCGGTTCGCGATCGCGGCCGCCGTCCTCATCGCGATCCGGCCCCGGGCGCTGCGCCGCCTGCCGGCCCGCGTCTGGCGCTCCGGCATCACGCTCGGCCTGATCTACGGCACGGCCCTCGTGCTGCAGACCGCCGGACTCCGCGAGCTGCCGTCATCGGTGTCCGGATTCGTCACCGCGTCGTGCGTGATCATCACGCCGCTGATCGCGCTCGTGTGGATCCGGCTCGCGCCCGGCCGCAGGACCTGGCTCGCCGTGGGCTTGGCGGCCGCAGGGATGTCGGTGTTCACGCTGGTCAGCGGCTCGGAGGGCGGTGTCGTCTCGGCCGTCGCCATCGTCGCGACGCTGGTGTCGGCCGTCCTTTACGCGCTGCACGTCGTCGCCACCGGCCGATGGACCAGCCCCTCGCACGCGTACCCGCTCGCGGTCATTCAGATCCTCACCCTGCTCACGCTGATGTGGGCGTGGGCGCTCCCCGGCGGCGTGCAGATCCCGGCGACGGCCGGCGACTGGGCGGGCGTCGCCTACCTCGCCACGCTCGCCGGAGCGCTGGCCTTCCTCACGCAGGCGTGGGCGCAGGCGCACGTGCCGCCCACCCCCGCCGCCGTCGTCTACTCCGCCGAGCCGCTGTGGGCCACCGCGTGCGCCGTCATCGTGTACGGCGAACCGCTCGCCTGGCCCGTCTACCTCGGCGGCGGATGCATCCTGGCAGCGATGCTGCTGGTCAGCAGGCCGGAACCGGTCAAGGAGGAGACATGGGCCGTAGCCCCAGAACCGCTCGCCGGCTGAGTGCCGAGCAGGCCGACGCGGTCCTGCTCGCGCGCGACTTCGCCGCCGCAGAGATCCGGCCGCGGGCGCGCGAGGTGGACGAGGCCGACCACGTGCTGCCGCGCGAGATCTGGGCCAAGGCCGCCGAGGCCGGGCTCACCTCGTTCATGATCCCCGAGGCGTACGGCGGGGGCGGCGTGACCGACCTCGTGACCCAGTGCCTGGTCCAGGAGGAGTTGTGCCACGGCGACATCGCCATCGGCAACCTCGTCACCTCCAACGGCTTCTTCGCCGCGCCCGTGCTCGAACTCGGCTCGCACGAGCAGAAACGGCGCTTCCTCACCCCGCTGTGCGCCGCCGACCCGCCGCTCACAGCCCTCGCCACGACCGAGCCCGGATCCGGGTCCGACGCCGCGTCCATCACCACCAGGGCCGTACGCGACGGCGACCACTACGTGCTCACCGGCCAGAAGTCGTGGATCTCCAACGCCCCCTTCGCCCGGTACTTCGTGATCTTCGCGACCGTCGCGCCGGGGACGCGGTCGCGGGGGATCACGGCGTTCGTGGTGGAGCGCGGGACGCCTGGATTCACCATCGGCAACCCCATGCCGAAGATGGGCCAGCGCGGCATCGCCTGCGCCGAGCTCTTCCTCGACGGCGTGCGGGTGCCGGTGTTGGACCGGCTGGGCGAGGAAGGCCAGGGCTTCCACGGGCTGATGCGCACGTTCGACGCGTCCCGGATCCTGATCGGCGCCGCCTGCACCGGCCTCGCCCGCGCCGCCTACGACGCGTCCATGGCGTACGCCAGGCAGCGCGAGCAGTTCGGCGTGAAAATCGTCGAACACCAGGCGGTGGCGTTCCGGCTTGCCGACATGGCCACGCGGGCCGACGTGGCGCATCTCGTGACCATGCGCGCGGCCGAACTCTACGACGCGGGGGAGCAGGTCACCGAGGAAGCGGCGATCGCCAAGCTCACGGCCTCGGAGAACGCCATGTGGTGCGCCTGGGCGGCGGTCCAGACCCACGGCGGCTGGGGGTACTCGCGCGAGTTCCTGGTGGAGAAGTGGATGCGCGACGCGAAACTGGAAGAAATCGAGGAGGGCACCTCGGACATCCAGCGTCTCATCATCTCCCGCTCCCTGATCCGGTCATGACAGGAGCGACGGCCCTGGTGGCGGCCCTCGCCGCCCACGGGGTGGACACCGTCTTCGGCATCCCCGGCACCCACAACCTGCCCATCTACCAGGCCCTCGTGGAAGCCGGCATCCGATGCGTCACCACGCGGCACGAGCAGGGCGCCGGCTACGCCGCCGACGGCTACGCCCGCGTGACGGGCCGCACCGGGGTCGTGGTGACCACGACCGGCCCCGGCGTCCTCAACGCCGCCACCGCGCTGGCCCAGGCTTACTCCGACTCCTCGCCCGTGCTCCTGATCTCACCGGGTGTGCCGCTCGCCCATCCGCGTCAGGGGCGCGGCTGGCTGCACGAGACAAAGGACCAGTCGCGCGCGCTCGACGCCGTCTGCGCCTGGAGCCACCGCGTCACCTCGACGGCCGAGATCCCCGCCGCCGTCGCCCGCGCCTTCACACGCGCCTCCGCGGCCGGCGACTGCCGCCCCCGCCCCGTCCACCTCGAAATCCCCGCCGACCTCCTCGACGCGCCTACAGGACCTCTCAAGGCCCCCTCCGACGGGCCGATGGGCGGGCCGATGGGCGGGCCGGTGGATGGACCGGTGGATGGATCCATGGGCGGGCCGATGGGCGGGCCGATCGACGGCGCCTTTGGGGGGAGGCCCATCGCCGTCCCCGCCCGCACGCCCCACCGTCCCGCCCTCGAGGCCGCCGCCCGTCGGCTACGCGCCGCCCGCCGCCCCGGCATCGTCCTCGGCGGAGGGTCCCGCGAGGCCGGGGAGCCCGCGCTCGCCCTCGCCGAACGCCTTGGCGCATACGTCGTCACCACCGCGAACGGCAAGGCGACCATCCCCGAGTCCCACCCCCTGTCCCTGGGCGCGACGCTGCACCTGCGAGCCGTACAGGAATGGCTGGTCTCCTGCGACGTCGTCCTCGCGGTGGGCACCGAGCTGGCCCCGTCCGACCTCTGGGTCGACGACTTCCGGCTCACGGGCACGCTGATCCGGGTCGATCTCGACCCCGGCCAGATGTACGGCGACCACGTGGCCGACGTGGCCCTCGTCGCCGACGCGGCCCTCACGCTGACCGCGCTCGCGGAACTGGTCGACGGAGCGGGGCAGACCGCGCCCGGCGACGAGGGCCACGTCAGGACGCGCCGCGACGAGGAGTTGGTCGGCCTGATGGACCGCTGGCAGGAGCCGCTGCGCGCCATCCGTGCAGCGCTCCCCACGGACGCGATCGTCACCGCCGACAGTTCGATGTTCTGCTACTACGGCGCCCTCGGCGGCCTGCCGGTCGACCCGCCCGGACGGTTCCTCTACCCGACCGGATACGGCACGCTCGGGTTCGCGCTCCCGGCCGCCATCGGCGCCAAAGTGGCCCGCCCGGCGACACCCGTGGCCGCCCTCACCGGCGACGGGGCATTGCAGTTCACCCTCCAGGAACTCGCCACGGCCGTTGAAGTGGGACTGCCGCTGCCGGTGGTCGTCTGCGTCAACGACGGCTACGGCGAGATTCGCGCCGAGATGCTCGACCGGGGCATGCCGCCGGTGGCGGTCGACCTCCACACGCCCGACTTCGTACGGGTCGCCGAAGGATTCGGCGCCCGCGGGACCTTCGTGGAGACCTTCGCCGACATGCGCACCGCCGTTGAGGACGCGTTGCGCGCCCCCGT
Organism: Streptosporangiaceae bacterium NEAU-GS5; assembly: GCA_017592665.1. GTDB lineage: Bacteria > Actinomycetota > Actinomycetes > Streptosporangiales > Streptosporangiaceae > NEAU-GS5. Next base: position 83,734 of record JAGFNW010000011.1, read on the forward strand.
CCCCACCGTGATCGTCTTCCGGGAGAGACCATGACGTTCTTGCAGGTCGTTTGGACGGACGAGGTGACGGGCCGCCCCGGCTACCTGGTCATCGACCGCCTGGGGCGCGGGGTGAGCAGCGGCGGGCTCCGCATGCGCGCGGGGGTGACCCTGGACGAGGTCGCCGACCTGGCGCGGGGGATGTCGCGCAAGGAAGCCCTGGCGTACGAGCCGGGCCTGAACTACCAGCCGCTCGGCGGCGCGAAGGGCGGCATCGACTGCGACCCGACCTCCCCGGACGCGACCGGCATGCTGGAACGCTACGTCGCGGCCATGAAGCCGCTGCTGCGCGACTACTGGGCGACCGGGGAGGACCTAGGGCTGCGGCAGGAGGCCATCGAGGCGGCCTGCCGGAAGGCCGGCATGCGCACCACCATCGACGCCGTGCTGCCTCTCCTCGACGACCCCGACGCCGCGCTCGCCCGGCTCGACGAGGCCTTCGCCGTACGGGTCGGGGACATCAGCCTCGGCGACCTGGCCGGTGGCTGCGGCGTGGCTGAAGCGGCGCTGACGGCTCTGCCCGACGGGCGGACCGCGGTGATCCAGGGCTTCGGCTCCATGGGCGGGTCGACCGCCCGCTTCCTCGCCGACGCCGGCGTGCGGATCGTCGGCATCAGCGACGCCCACGGCCTGATCGCCAACCCCACCGGGCTCGACGTCGAGGAACTGCTGCGCTCCCGCGACCCCTACGGCCGGATCGACCGCGCACGCCTGCGCCCCGAGGACATGACGCTACCCGGTGACGCCTGGCTCGACCTCGACTGCGACATCCTCATCCCCGCCGCCGTCTCCTACAGCGTGGGCGTGGCCGAGGCGGCACGCGTCCGGGCCCGCGTCGTCGTCGAGGCCGCCAACGTGCCGGTCACCCCGCAAGCCGAAGACCTGCTCCGCGCGCGCGGCGTGGTCGTCGTGCCCGACGTCGTGGCCAACTCGGCGACCAACTCCTGGTGGTGGTGGACCCTCTTCGGCGACATTCCGGCCGAGGCCGACGCCGCCTTCGCGAAGATCCGCTCCTGGATGCGCCGCGTGGTCGGCGAGATCCTCGCCGGGGCCGACGCGACCGGCCGCAGCCCCCGCGCGGTCGCCTATGAGCTCAGCGAGCGCAACCTGTGAACGGCTTGTTCGACCCTCGCTCCGTGGCCGTCGTGGGCGCCTCGGACGACCCGGCCAAATGGGGCTACTGGCTGGCCCGCGGCGCCCTCGCCGGAGCCGCCCGCAGATCCGTCTACCTGGTCAACGCCCGAGTTTCCCAGGTCCAAGACCACCCCACCTACCCGTCCCTCGCCGCCCTCCCCGAACCTCCCGAACTGGTCGCCCTCGTCACCCCGCCCGCCACCTACGAATCCCTGATAGACGAAGCCCTACCCTTCGACCCTCTGCCGCCCAACCCCCCGCCCCCCGGCCTGCCGCCGCCCGGCCCCCTGGCTGCGGGGACCCGCTACCTCGTCGCCATCACGGCCGGAGTCGACCGCGCCTACCCCGGCGGCCACGCCGCCCTCGCCGCCCGCGTCCGCGCGGCCGGGGCCAGGCTCCTCGGCCCCACCTGCATGGGCGTGTACGACTCCGCTGCCGAACTCGCCCTCACCTGGGGCACCCTCACCCCTGGCCCCATCGGCGTCGTGTCGCAAAGCGGCTCGGTCGGCCTGGAGATCGGTTATCTGGCCGCCCGCGAAGGGCTCGGCCTATCCCGCTTCGTCTCACTCGGCGCCCAGGCCGACCTCACCGCCGCCGAACTGACCGACGCCGTCGTCGCCGCCCCGCACACCAAGGTGGTGGTCCTCTACCTGGAAGACCTCTCCATCGGCCGGGAACTCATCGCCATCGCCGACCGCGCCCGCTCCCTCGGCAAGCGCATCATCCTGCTCGCCGTAGGCGGCTCAGCCGCCGCCGAGCGCGCCGTACGCTCCCACACGGGCGCCCTGGCCACCCCTGACGCGGTCGTCGACGCCCTCTGCGACGCCGCCGCCCTCATCCGCGTCCACACCCCCGCCCAAGCCGTCCACGCCGCCCAACTAGCCCTGACCACCCTCCACACCCCCCGCCCAGCCCCCACCCCCGCCCACCCCGCCCCCGCCTCCGCAGGGCCCGCCCCCGCCGGCACGGCCGATGGCAGCCATGCGCCGGGCCAGGGTCCGCACGCCGCACGGTGGGGTATTGGCGCCACGCCCGCCCCCGCCCACCCTGTGCCCGCCTCCGCAGGGCCCGCCCCCGCCGCCACGGCCGATGGGAGCCCTGCGGCAGGGCGGGAGCCGTATGCCGCGCGGCTGGGCATTGTCGCTGACAGTGGCGGCCAGGGGGCGCTCGCTGCCGAGCTGGCCGAACGGCTGGGGCTCGATGTCCCTCCGCTGTCCGATGCCACGCGCGCGGAGCTGGCGAGCCTGCTGCCGGAGGACGCCGGCCTGGCCAATCCCATCGACCTGGCCGGAGCGGGCGAGGCCGACCTCATGACCTACCCGGAGACCGTTGCCCGCGTCGCCGCCGACGTCGATGTCGTGCTCCTGACCGGCTATTTCGGCGCTTATGCGGCCGACAGCCCGGACAGCCCGGCCCTCCTCGCCGCCGAGACCGCCGCCGCCCGCCGCCTCCTCGACGTCATCGCCGCCACGGGCACGCCGTGCCTCGTCCACGCCATGCGCACCGACGGCCCGGCCGCCACTCTCCTCCGTGCCGCCGGCACCCCCGTCTTCAGCACCGTCGACGCCCCCCTCCAGGCCCTCGCCGCCGTCACCCGCTACCTCGACGGCATCCGTCCTCTCCCCGGCCCTGTGCCTCCTTCCAGGAGCGCCGACCCCCCGGCATCCGTTAGCGCTGTGCGCGGGGAGCTCATAGCCCGCGGGATCGCGTTCCCAGACGGCGCGCTCGCTGCCACGCCCGACGATGCGGCGGTCGTGGCGGAGCACCTCATTGTGCAGGGCCCTGTCGTCCTCAAGGCCGTAGGACCAGCCCACAAGACCGAAGTCGGCGGCGTGGTCCTGGGTCTGACGTCCCCAGGCGCCGTCCTCGCCGCAGCCGAGGACATGGCGGTGCGCCTCGGCGAGCAGCTACAAGGCTTCTGGGTAGAGCGTCAGGCCGCGGCTGACGGCGTCGAAATCCTGGTCGGCGCCCGTCGCGACCCCAACCTCGGCGTCATCGTGACCGTCGGAGCCGGCGGGGTGCTCGCCGAACTGATCGGTGACACCGCCACCGCGCTCGGCCCCCTCGATGCCGCCGCGGCCGTCAGGCTGCTGGGCCGGACCAAGGCCGGTGCGGTGCTGAGTGGCTGGCGCGGCGGCCGCCCGTACGACATGGAGGGCGTGGCCCGGGCGATCGCGGCGATAGGAGCCGCGCTCGACGCGTGTCCCGGATTGACGGAAGTCGAGATGAATCCCCTCTTGGTGACGGCCGACGGGACCATCGCCCTGGACCTTCTGGAAATCGCCTGATCGCCTGACGCTGGTTCCCGCAGGTCGAACGCGGTCACCGTCTCGGGCGTCGGCGCGCAACTCGCGGTCGAGCTCGCACCACCGAGGTTCGCTGCGGCATTGCGGGGCCTTTGCGTGCTTGTCTCCGGTCACGTGATAATGCAGATCGCATTGTCGCCGCGGCTCGGGCTGAGCACTGCGGGTCGCGCATACGGGAGGCCGGCGGTGTCGTGGTTGGCTCGCTATTGGAGAACCATCCTGACGGTGACGGGAGTGCTGGCTGGCGCGGTGCTCGGCGCCGCCGTGCAGGAGCTCCTGAACACGCAGTTAAGGCTACTGGCGGCCATCGCCGTCGTATTGTGCGTCAGCCTCGTGGCCGGAGTCGCCGCATTGCTGTCGACGTTGGAATCGCGCCGCCAGGCCGATGAGGAGATCTCACGGAACAGCAAGTCGCTCGCCGATGATCTCGAAATTGAATTCCAGTCGCTGGCCGCCTCGGTCACCGCGGACATTCAGCGCCTGTCCAAGCAGTTCGGCCTGAAGGTGGAGAAGGTGCTCCTCGAGGAGCTGAACTCGATCGAATCCTTGAGCGATGATCGCACGGCCCAGATGGTGTTTTCGGCACAGCACGAGTTATGTGTGCTCGATTGGTTGTCAGACCTGGGGCGCTGGCCGGACGAGGCCATGGAGGCGGGATACTCCAGGCGGTTCTTCGAGGAGCTGATGAATACGATCAGGAGTCGTCCGCCCGAGTTCAAATATCGGCGGATCGTTCAGGTGCGCAACCCGGCCGAGTTGCTTGCCAACGCCGCGACGCCCGGGTTCGTCAGGCATTGTCATGATATGCTGGATCTTCGTGCCGCGCGTGATCACAATATTTCACTGCGCGTCGCGCGCCGCCGATTTCCGTTCAAATTCATTCTCGTGGATCGCGACCGCCTCGTGCTCCAGCTTCAGCGCCATGGCGATTCGGGGGAGGATCTCGCGATTTGGGGAGAGATTCTGATAACAGACCCCGCCGGCGGGCTAGTCTCGATTTTCCGCAAGATCTGGGACGAGCTGGACGACGGGTCGAATCCGGTGACGAAAGGCGACCTTCCCGCTGCCGTGTGACGGGCGAGGCTACGTCTGGGTCAGCCGCCGGCGCCGGGTCTCGAGGATATTGACCGTCGTCAGGCTGATGCCCAGGACGGCCAAGTAGGCCGCGAAACCGTAGTTGGCGAACCGCCATGTGTCGATGGTGGCGAGCGTGATGAGCGCGCTCACGGAGAGGCATCCGTAAACGATCCACGACTCGGTTTGCGGATCGCTGCGCGATTTCCGGAAGGTAGGTATGGCGGCGAGCCCGTCCGAGAGGATCGAGAAGGCCACCGCGAAGCCCGCCTGCCGGTAAACGAGCCACCCGGCGACGCCGACTATCGAAAGCGATCCGCAGAGCAGATCGAACGAGGAAATCGACCACTGGGCCGCTTTGTTCCGGATCGAGGCCAGGAATATCAGCAAAGGATTGACGCCGGCCATCAGGGTCACCAATGCCGGGAGGCCGACGCCGTCGTTTATCTGCGCGATGAACGCGACGCCGGGCGCGAGGGCCCAGAGAAACCACGTCACGGGATGCGGGCGCACTCGGCCCTTCAAGGCTTCGCGCAGATAGACCGCGGTGCCGAGCACGTTGAAACATAATGCGACGAACACGAATCGCGAGTCGATCATGATTTCGGGCCCCTCTCGTGCGTCGCCCGGCCTTGCCAGCCTATGGCTCGGCCCACGAGAACGATCAGGCGAGCAGGTCGGGGTCGAGGGCCAGTTCGGTGGCGGCGGCCGTACGGACGAGGTCGAAGAGGCGGGCGCGGGAGATCATCCGCCGGTGGACGGTGACCTGGACGGTCAGGCCGTCGATGAGCGACATGAGCCGCCAGGCGGCGGCTTCGGGGTCGGCGCAGCGGAAGACCCCGGCCTCGGCCCCGGACCGCAGGATGCCCGCCAGGGCGTCCTTCCATCGCACGTCGAGGGCCCGGGAGACCTCCTCGAGCGCGGGGTTGCGCATGGATTCGGCCCAGGCGTCGATCCAGAGGGCCCACGACTTGGACTTACCGGTGGGGGAGTAGAGCCGCAGCATGGCGCGGAGCTTGTCGAGCGGGTCGCCGGCCGACTTGATGAGCGTGGTCAGGGCGTCGAGGTCGCGCTCGGCGGCGTAGCCGAAGGCGGCCGCGAAGAGCTTCTCCTTGGTTTCGAAGTGGTAGAACAGCAGCGCCTGGCTCACTCCGGCGGCCTCGGCGATGTCGACCGTGCGCGTGTGCCCGAACCCCTTTGCCGCGATCACTTCGCAGGCGACGCGAAGCAGGTCTTCCCGTCGTAGGCGGCTGATTCCCCGTGCCACATCGGCACACTACTGGGTCCGCGGGATCCGCAACACGAATCGGGCCCCCCGATCGCTGTCCTCGATGGTCAGCGTGCCGCCGTGGCCTTCGGCGATCTGCCGGGCGATCGACAGGCCGAGACCGGTGCCGCCCGCGTCGCGGGTGCGGGCCGCGTCCAGCCGGGCGAACCGCTGGAAGACCACCTCCCGCTGCGCGGGCGGAATGCCGCTCCCGTCGTCGATGACCTCCAGCACGCCCCAGCCGTTGTCGCCGCACACGCACACCCTGACCTCGGACGCGGCGTGCCGCTCGGCGTTGTCGAGCAGGTTGGTGAGCAGGCGGCTGAGGCGCAGCCGGTCGCCTTGGACGACCACGCCGGGGGCGAGCTCCTGGACCAGCTCGACCGTGCGCTGCCGCGCGTCGACCTCGGTCCGGCACAGCTCGGCGAGGTCGATGGGCTCGTTCGCCCCGGGGGCGGCCGCGTCCAGCCTGGCGATCTGCAGAAGGTCGCTGACCAGGGCCTGAAGCCGGTCGAGGCTGTCGATGAGCGCGTTGCCCGTGGCGGTCCAGTCGGTCTGGTCCGGGTCGAGCAGGGCCGCCTCGATCTCGGCGCGCATGGCGGTGAGCGGGCTGCGCAGGTCGTGCGAGGCGTCGGAGGCGAATCTGCGCTGCTGTTCGACGGCCGCTTCCAGGCGTTCGAGCGTCTTGTTGGCGGTCAGCGTGAGCTCGCGGATCTCATCGTGATAGCGCGGGACGGGCACCCGGCGGCCCGGGTCGGTGGCGGTGTACTCGAACAGCTCCCTCCGGATCGCCTCGACCGGCTCCAGGACCTTGCCCACCTGCCAGTACGCCCCGATGGTCGTGACGCCGGTGAGCAGCAGGGAGCCGATGATCAGCGAGACGATCGCGCGCAGGTCGACGTACCAGGGGACGCCCTCGTCGGCCGCGTAGATGGTCCAGTCTCCTTTGGACTGGTAGATACGGAAGGCGACCACGATCATGCACTCGTCCGGGAACGCCGGCATGTGGCACCAGACGCGGTCGCCGCGCACGCTGTTCTCGTCCGGTGGGAAGTCGGCGATGGGCTCGCGCCCGATCAGGTTGGGGGTGGCCGCCCGCACGATCTGGTGGGCGTCGACCACCTGCAGCGCCCGCACGTTCTGGTACGGCAGGATGCTCGGCAGCTGGTTGCGTTTGACCAGGTGAACCGTACGGAGGGCGGCGTCGACGATCTGTTCGGTCCGGTATTCGGTGGCGATGTTGCGGACCCCGAGCAGCACGACGAGCGTCATCCCGGCGCAGACCAGGGCCATGACGGCGCCGGTCAGCGTGGTCAGACGCGTCCGAATGGACCATCCTCGCCACAGTGCCACGCAACCTCCTGGCGACCACATGATCACAATAGGTCACCGCGGGGCGAGCTATGGGAGATTCAGCATCAAACCAGGACAAAGCCGGAGCCTGTACGGCTCCCGCGCCCGCGACTACAGTAAGTGGGCACTGATTGGAGTCACCATGGATCTTGCCGAGTACGGCCGCCGGGCCCGCGCGTGGCTCGATGCCCATCCACCAACCGGTGATGACGTCGCGGCGGCCAGGTCCTATATGGCCGACCTGTACGACGCCGGCTACTCGGGCATCACCTGGCCCGCCGAGTGGGGCGGGCAGGGGCTGACCCAGGCCGAGGAGCGCGCGTTCGCCGCCGTCGCCCGCGACTACACACTGCCGATCTACGTCTTCTCGATCGGCCTCGGCATGTGCGGGCCCACCCTCGTCGACCTCGGCACCCCCGAGCAGAAGACGCGCCACATCCGACGGCTCCTCCGCGGCGAGGACATCTGGTGCCAGCTGTTCTCCGAGCCGGGCGCCGGATCCGACGTGGCCGCCCTGCAGACCCGGGCCGCCGAGGACAACGGCGAATGGGTGGTCAACGGGCAGAAGGTCTGGACGAGCGTCGCCCAGCACGCCGACTACGGCCTGCTGCTGACCCGCACCGACCCCTCGGTGCCCAAACACCGCGGCCTGACCATGCTCATCGTGGACATGCACGCCCCCGGCGTGACCGTGCGCCCGCTGAAGGACATGACCGGGCGCGCCCACTTCAACGAGATCTTCTTCGACGACGTGCGCGTTCCCGCCGACTGCGTGGTGGGTCAGGTCGGCGAGGGCTGGAACGCGGCAGTCACCACACTCCTGCACGAGCGCCTGTCGATCTCCAGCGGGGTCGGGATGAGCGGTGAGAAGGACAATCCGACGTCCTTCGCGGCGCTCAGCAAGGTCGCCGACACGAGCGACCCGGTCGTCCGCGACCAGCTCGTCGAGCTCTACATCCGCTCGCGCGCGCTCGCCCTGTTCAACCAGCGGCTGGCGCAGGAGACCAAGGCCGGGATCTTCCCCGGGGCCCGCGGCAGCGCCGCGAAGCTGCTGCTTGCCGAGCTCACCACGTTCAGCGCCGACCTCGCGGTAGACCTGGTCGGGCCGGAGGCCCTGGTGGAAGGGCATCCGCTGGCCAACGCCCTGGCCCTGTCACCGGCGCTGGCGCTCGGCGGCGGCACCAACGAGATCATGCGCAACATCGTCGGCGACCGGGTGCTCAATCTGCCGCCCGAGCCGCGCGTGGACAAGAACGTCCCCTTCAACGAGCTGAAGGTGAACTCGTGAACCTCCTCCTCAGCGCCGAGCAGCAGGATCTGCGCGCCGCCGTCCGCTCGTTCCTGTCCAACGTCAACCCACGTGACGGATATGACCCGGCCGTCTATGGCCGGATGAACGGCGAGCTGGGGCTGGCCGGGTTGGTCATTCCGGACGAATACGGTGGGGCGGGCGGGGGGATCTCCGACTTGTCGGTGGTGCTGGTGGAAACCGGGGCGGCCCTGCTCCCCGGTCCCTTCCTGGCCACCACGCTCGCGACCCTCGCCCTGCTCGAATGCCCCGACAAGGAACTGCTGAGCGGCATCGCCGAAGGCCGGATCAACGCCGCCCTCGCCTGGGAAGACCGGCCTCTCGTGCTCGGCGGCATGGAGGCCGACGTCCTCATCCTGGTCACCGGCGAGCCGTCCCTGGTGGCGGTCGAGGGCTTCGGCCGCGAGCCGGTCGAGACCATCGACATCACGCGCGGCATGGCGCGCGTCTCGCTCGACGGGGCCACGACGCGGGTCCTCGGCCGGCCGTCCGATCGGGTCCACGACCTCGCCATGGTCGCCATCGCGGCCGAGCAGCTCGGCGTGCTCCGCGAGTCGCTCGCCGCCATCGTCTCCTACGCCAAGGTCCGGGTGGCCTTCGGCCGGTTCATCGGCTCCTATCAGGGCGTCAAGCACAAGCTCGCCGACATGCACTGCGCGCTCGAACAGGCCGAGTCGCTGGTCCGCCACGCCGCCTGGACCGCCGACGCCGCCCCCGACGAGTTGCCGCTCGCCGCCGCGCTCGCCCAGGCCTACGTCGGGCGGGCCTGCTTCCAGGCCGCCAAGGACAGCCTGTTGCTGCACGGCGGCATCGGCTTCACCTGGGAGCACGACGCTCACCTGTACTTCAAGCGGGCCAAGAGCGACGAAGTCCTGCTCGGCCCGCCCCGCCTGCATCGATCCCGCCTCGCGGCACTGCTGGGGTTGTCATGAGCTTCTATGTCATCGGGGCCGACGACCCCTCGCGCCTGGCCGTCATCGACACCGACGGCACTCAGGTGACGTACGGCGAACTGCTCGCGCGCGTGAACCAGGTCTCCCACGGCCTGCGCGCCCGAGGATTGAGCACCGGCGACGTCGCCGCGGGAGTGCTGCGCAACGGCGTCGACGCGCTGGTCATGCTGCTCGCCACCGGCCAGATCGGGATCTACTACGTGCCGATCAACTGGCACCTCACCCAGCCGGAGATCGACTACATCCTCCAGGACTGCGACGCCAAGGCCGTCGTCACCAGCCCCGACGACGTGGCCGCCCTCGGCGACGGCCGGCCGGTGGAGGCGCCCGAGGACCGCAGCAACGGCGCCGTGATGTGGTACACCTCCGGCACCACGGGCTTCCCCAAGGGCGTGCAGCGGCCGCTCAACCCGAAGACGCCCGAAGAGATCATGCCGCTCTACGTGTGGTTCCTCGCCGAGGTGTGCGACCTGACCCCGGGCGACGCGATCCACCTGGTCACCTCGCCCATGTATCACTCGTCGCCGTGCGCGCACGTCACGTTCGCGGTGCACCTGGGGCACACCGTGGTGATCGCGCCCAAGTTCGAGCCCGAGGTGATCCTGTCCCTGGTCGACCGCTACAAGGTCACCAACGCCATGATGGTGCCGACCATGTTCCACCGGATGCTCCAGCTGCCGCCGGAGGTCCGCGAGAAGTACGACGTGTCGTCGCTGCAGCAGGTCATCCACACGGGCGCGGCCTGCCCGCAAGCGGTCAAGCAGCGGATGATGGACTGGTGGGGGCCGGTCCTCTACGAGTACTACGGCTCGACCGAGTCGACCATCGCCTTCGCCGTCAAGCCACTCGACTGGCTGGCCCATCCGGGCACGGTCGGCCGCCCCTGCCCCACGTTCGAGGCGCGGATCCTCGACGAGAACGGCGACGAGATGCCGGCCGGCGAGGCGGGCATGGTCTACGTGAAATCCGCGCTCGGCGGCTTCGCCTACCGGAAGGATCCGGCCAAGACCGCGGCCAGCATGCGCGGCGAGTGGTACGCCCCCGGCGACATCGGCTACATGGACGACGAGGGCTACCTGTTCCTGCTCGACCGGCGGACCGACCTCATCGTGTCCGGCGGCGTGAACATCTATCCCGCCGAGATCGAGGCCGCGCTGCTGGAGCACCCGGCCGTGGCCGACGTCGGCGTCATCGGGGTCCCCGACGAGGAGTGGGGGCAGCGCGTCGTCGCCCTCGTCCAGCCGGCCCATCCGGTGACCGCGGAGGAGCTCATCGAGCACCTCGGGCCGCGCCTGGCCCGCTTCAAGCACCCGCGGGTGATCGAGTTCCGCGAGCAGCTGCCCCGCACGCCGACGGGGAAGCTGTCCCGCTCGAAGCTCAAGGCCGACTATCTCACTTGATCCACTCGATGGACGTGGTGATCGCGTCGAGCACGTCGGGGATCGGGTCCACGCCGATCCCCGGGCCGGTCGGCACGTCCAGCTGCCCGTCCCGGAGCACGAACGGGGCGGTGAGGTCGGTCGCGTAGTAGCGGCGCGACGCGCTGGTGTCGCCCGGCAGCGTGAAGCCGGGCAGAGCCGCCAAGGCCACGTTGGCGGCGCGGCCGATGCCGGTCTCCAGCATGCCGCCGCACCACACCGCGACGCCGTGCGCGCGGCACAGGTCGTGGATCCGCCGCGCCTCCAGGTAGCCGCCGACGCGGCCCGGCTTGATGTTGACGATCGAGCAGGCGCGCAGGGAGATCGCGGCGGCGGCGTGCGCGGCCGACTCGATCGACTCGTCGAGGCAGAGCGGGGTCTTCAGCCGTTTCGCCAGCTCGGCGTGCTGGACCAGGTCGTCGTCGGCGAGCGGCTGCTCGATCAGCAGCAGCCCGAACTCGTCGAGCCTGGCCAGCTGCGGTGCGTCGGCGAGGCTGTAGGCGGCGTTGGCGTCCACCTGCAGCAGGATGTCGCCGAACCGCTCCCGCACGGCCCTGACCGGGTCGACGTCCCATCCCGGCTCGATCTTCAGCTTGATCCGCACATAGCCCGCGGCCAGGTAGGCGTCCACGGCCTCGAGCAGCTGCGGGATCGAATCCATGATCCCCACCGACACCCCGCAGGGCACCCGCTCGCGGGACGCGCCGAGGAAGCGCGCCAGCGGCTCGCCGGCCGCGCGGAGCTGCGCGTCGAGCACGGCCGTCTCCAGCGCGGCCTTGGCCATCCGGTGGCCCTTGATCGGCCCGAGCGTCCGGGCCACGCCGTACGCGTCGATCGAGGGCAGCGCCATCAGCCAGGGGATCATGAACCGGCGGTACACGTCGGTCACGCCGTCGGCGTACTCGGAGGAGTAGAGCGGCTGCTCCATGGCCACGCACTCGGCCCAGCCCTCGGCCTCCGGCGTCACCACCCGCACCAGCAGCACGTCGCGCTCGTATTCGGTGCCGAACGACGTCCTGAACGGCGCGACGAGCGGCATGGCCACCCGCCGCAGCTCCACCCCCGTGATCTTCATCATCGCTCCACTATGTAACGGCCCTGGTCGAACCCCGTCACCCGGGCCCCGTCTCGCATGAGGCCGCCCAGCACCTGACGTACGGCATGGCGCCAGTCGAGCGCCGCGGCCGGATCGGCCGTGCGCAGGCCCTCGATGTCGCCGGGGACGGCGACCAGCACCACCCGGCCGTCGCACGGCCCGAGCAGCGGGCGGTCGCCCTTCTCGAGGATCCCGGGCACGGCGTCGGCCGGGACCTCGGCCGTGATGGTCTCACCGGCTGCGGCCCGCACGACCCGGGGATCGGACAGCCGCCACACGGCGAGCGCGCGGTCGGACTCGTCGCCCGCGTTGATCGCGTCGGCCATCGCCCCGTAGAACTCGGGCAGATACTGCTCCGGGCGGGCGCCCAGTTTGACCAGGTTGAAGTAGGCGTTGCGGCGGACCAGGGGATCGTAGGTCCAGGTGATCCGGTCGATGCCGCGTTCCAGCGCCCAGGCGCGCTGATGCAGCTTGAGCGCGAACCCGGCGCCCTTGTGCGCCGCGCCGGTCACATGAGAGTGCAGCGCCTGCCCCGGCGGGGCGGCGAGGAATCCGACCGAGGCCCCGACCAGCTGATCTCGCTCGTCGTACGCGCCCGACACGTAGTTGCCCGCGTGCGTGAACGCCTTCATGAGCTCCACCGTGACCGGCGGGTTGTCCGGATCCGGCTGCCAGATCTCATTGAAAAGCCGAGACGCCGCCCGGAATTCCGAAATATCGCGCAATTCCTGGACGCGTACGGCCACGGACTCGGCCGCCTCCCGAGCCGCGCGCGCGGCATCGCGGGCCGCACGCGCCGGCTCCGGGTCCGCGCGCGCCGGCTCGCGCGTCGCCCGGCTTGGCTCGGGGGTCGCGCGGGCCGCCTCGTCCGGCGTCATCAGCGGTCGCCGGGCGATTCGCCGCCGCCGTCGCCGCCCTCGCGGCCGGAGTCGAGCACGGCCGCGACAAGACCGGCCAGCAGCCGCCCGCGAACCGGCATCTCGGCCACGAACACGTGCTCGTCCGTGCCGTGCGCGCCCCCGCCCACCGCGCCGAGGCCGTCGAGCGTCGGGCAGCCGACACCGGCCGTGAAACACCCGTCGGACGCGCCGCCCACGGACGCCTCCTGCAGCGGCTCCATGCCGAGATCGCGGGCGATCCGCTGGGCCAGCGCGTAGAGGCCGCGGGACGAGGCCGGGTCGAGCGGCGGCCGGTTGGGCCCGCCGCGCAGCTCCACCTTCGCGCCCGGCGTCACCGGAGCGAGCGAGCGCATCAGCGTGTCCACCCGCTGCTGCGCCTCGACCGAGGGCACCCGGACGTCGACGGCCACCCGGCCGGACGCCGGGATGGTGTTCGTGCTGGTGCCGGCCGAAAGAATGGTCGGCGTGACCGACACCGCCCCGGCCTTGGGCGAGGAGTCGATCTGGCGCGCGATGTTGGTGATCGCGAGGATCTGGTGGGCGAGCTCCACTCCGGCGTTCACCCCCTTCTCCGGCTCGAGGCCGGCGTGCGCGGCCTTGCCGTGCACGACCACCTCGTAACGGGAGATTCCCTTCCGGGTGGTCTTCAACGCCCCGCCGTCGGCGCTGGCCTCCAGGACGAACGTGGCCTCGAGCCCGCGCGCCGCCTCCTCGATCAGCGGCCGTGACGTGGGCGAACCCCGCTCCTCGTCGCCGACGATCAAGATGCTGACCCCGTCAAGGGACGGCAGGGCCGACAGGGCGTGGAACATCTGCACCAGCCCGGCCTTCATGTCGAAGACGCCCGGCCCGCGGGCCACGCCGTCGACGTACGACCAGGGGAGGTCGCGCAGCGACCCGATCGGCCACACCGTGTCGTGGTGGCCGAGCAGCAGCACCCGCGGCCGCCCGAACGACCAGCGCAGATGCGGCACGTCGTCGATGAGGACCGTCTCGGGGGCGGTGCCGAGGGTCCGGCGGCCGAAGGCGGCCATCACGTCCGCGCTCTGAGCGAGCGCCGCGTAGTCGGTGGAGTAGGACTCGCAGCTCACCAGCTCTTCCAGATCGGAGATCATGGTGTCGAGGTCCATCGTGGCCGTGTGCGTCATCGTGCGGGCCGTCCCAGCTCGGCGCGGAAAAGGCGAAGCACGTTGCCCCCGACGACCTTGCGGATCTCGTCGTCGGCGAACCCGTGCTTCTGCAGGGCCTCGGTCACCATCGGCAGGCCGGACGGGCCGGCCAGGCCCTCGATCGCGGCCATGGCGTCGATCCCCGTGGTGCTCCGCCCCTCACAGCAGGGCGGGGTCAGCTCGGTCATGATCTCGCGGACGAAGTCGGGGCCGAGCCCCACGTGGTCGATCCCGGCGACCCCGGCCACGTGCTCGATGTGGTCCACCAGGTGGTCGATGGTCGCCGCGGACGCGTCTTCGGTGAGGAAGGCCGCGAGGAAGTTCACGCAGATCACGCCGTTGGTGGCGGCGATCCCGCGCAGCTGCTCATCGGTCAGGTTGCGGTGGTGGTCGCGAAGCGCCCGGGCCGCGGAGTGGGTCGCGATGACCGGCCGGGTGGCGATCTCCAGGACGTGCGCCACGCCCGACGCGCCGAGGTGGGAGACGTCGAAGACGATCCCCAGCTCCTCCATGATCCGTAGCGCCTCGAGGCCGTGGCTGGTCAGCCGGGAGCCGGTGGCGTCCTCGCCGCTGCCGTCGGCGAGAGCCGTACGCCCGAAATGGGCGATCGAGGCGACGCGCACGCCGAGCCGATGCAGGAGCGGGATGAGCTCCACGCTCTCGTCGACGCCCGGCATGCTCTCCAGGGCCAGCACCAGCGCGATCAGGCCGTCCGTGAGCGCCGCGTCGATCTCGTCGCCGGTCACGCACAGCCGCACGGCGTCGGCGTTCGCCTCGGCGATCACGTGCGCGCACTCGATCATCCGCAGGGTCTGCCGCAGCGCCTTCTCCGGACGATATTGCGCGTCGATGAAGACCGGCAGGACCTGGATCTTCACGCCACCTTCGCGAAGCTGGGGGAGCCATCGCTCTCGGAAGAACGCCGGCCAGTCGCCGGGGTCTCGTGCCGACACCGCCATGAGCAGGTCATTGTGGGTGTCTGCCACGATCGCGTCCCGATGTAGCACGGCGGCCCCTTTCTTGCGCGGCCCTGTTGAGAGGGGCCCTTTCTAGAACATGCCCCCAAAGGTATACGCCTCGGGTTTGGGTGCCCGCGTAAGGCGCTGGTAGACCGTGGTGGGGCGTGGCCAGTTGTTGGTGACCCGGCCGTCTGCCGTCTTGTACCAGCTGCGGCAGTCGCCGCGCCAGACCGTACGGCCCAGGGCCCGGTCAAGAGCGTTCCGCCAGGCGGTCATGGCGCCGCCGGACACCTCCATCGTGCCGCGCTGCCGGATGAGGCGCAGGCACCCCATGATGTAGCGGACCTGGCATTCGATCATGAACACGATGGAGTTGTGGCCGAGGTTGGTGTTGGGGCCGTACAGCAGGAACAGGTTGGGGAAGTGCGGCACCGCGATGCCGAGATAGGCCTCGGCCCCGCTCTTCCACTCCTCGTGCAGGTCATGCCCGTCGCGGCCGGTGACACGCATCGGCATGAGGAACTCGGTCGTCTGGAAGCCCGTCGCGTACACGATGGCGTCCGTCGCGTGCACCCGGCCGTCCGTGGTCTCGACGCCGTACGGCACGAGCCGGGCGATGGGCGCGCCGACGACCGACACGTTGGCGCGGGCGAGGGCGGGATAGAAGCGGCTGTCGATGACGATGCGCTTGCAGCCGACCGGATAGTCCGGCGTGAGCCGGGCGCGGAGCTCGGGATCGGGAATCTGCGCGGCGAGATGGGCGAGCGCGCGCCGGCGCAGCAGATTCGTGCTCCAGCCGCCGACCAGGGCGGGGAAGAGCGCGCCTTCGCCGTAGCGGTAGAGCCATTCGCGGTAGCCGCGCTGCAGGAACGGCAGGTAGTGGAACGCCTGCCGCATCAGCGGCCCGAATTCGGCGTCCGGTTTGGGGATCACCCAGTTGGGGGTGCGCTGGAAGACGTCGAGGTGACGGGCCATGTGGGCCAGGGGAGGGATGAGCTGCGCGGCCGAGGAGCCGGTGCCGATGACGGCGACGTTCTTCGTGAGGTCGGCGCTGTGATCCCAACGGGCCGAGTGGAAGACCGGCCCATCGAAGCGTCCCGGGATATCCGGAAATTTCGGGCGGTTGAGCTGGCCGACGGCGGAGACGACGATGTCGAAGAACTCATCCCCGTCGGCCGTCGAGACGCGCCAGCGGCCGTTCTCGTACGCGAGCGCCGTGACCTCCGTGTTGAGCCGGACGTTGATGCGGTTCTTCGCCGCGCAGTGCTCCAGGTAGGTGAGGATCTCCTGCTGGCCTGGGTAGCGCCGGGTCCAGTTGCCGTACCGCTCGAAGGAGAACGAGTACAAGTGGGAGGGGATGTCGCAACCCGCTCCCGGATAGGTGTTGTCGCGCCAGGTCCCGCCGACGTTGTCGGCCTTCTCGAAGACCGTGTATGTGCCGATCCCCGCCTTTTCGAGCTGGATGGCCATACACAGGCCGCCGAATCCGGCGCCGATGATCGCGACAGTCAGCATTCACTTACAGTAGGGGAGTTTGCCGCTGCCGGGAATCGGCCGCCGGGCAGGATAGTCTGCGCTGCGTGCTTGCCGAAGTCGTCGCCAGCCTCGAGCGCCTCTATGACCCCACTCGCGCCGAGTCCTGGGACGCCGTAGGGCTCGTGTGCGGGCATCCGGCCCAGGGCGTACGGAAGATCCTCTTCGCGGTCGACCCGGTCGCCGTGGTGGCCGACGAGGCGCTGTCGTGGGGCGCCGACCTGATCGTCACCCATCACCCGCTCTACCTGCGCGGCACGACCACGGTCGCGGCCACGACGGCCAAGGGCAGACTGGTGCACCGGCTGATCAAGAACGACGTCGCCCTTTTCACGGCGCACACGAACGCCGACGTCGCCGACCCCGGCGTCTCCGACGCCCTCGCCCGCGCCGTCGGCCTGACCGGGCCGCTGACGCCCCTCCAGCCCCTGCCCGACGCGCCCCGCCTCGGCCTCGGCCGCGTCGGCCACCTCGACAGCCCGCTCTCCTTGCGCGACTTCGCCGCCCAGGCCGCCTCCGGTCTGCCCCGTACGGCAGGGCCGCTGCGCGTGGCCGGAGACCCGGACCGCCAGGTGAGGACCGTCGCCGTGAGCGGCGGAGCGGGCGATTCCCTGCTCCGCGCGGCCGCTTCGGCCTCCGCCGACGTCTTCCTCACCGCGGACCTGCGCCACCATCCATCCAGCGAGCACATGGAATCCGACGGCCCGGCCCTGATCGACGCCTCTCACTGGGCGACCGAGTGGCCGTGGCTGGCCGACGCCGCCGAGCGGCTGCGGTCGGCGCTGGCCGTCGACGGGACTAACGTTGAGACACGGGTCTCCGACACGGTCACTGACGCCTGGACCACAACAGCACAGCGAGGATTGGGATGAAAGCTGCACCTGAGGCACAAAAACGCCTGCTGGATCTGGCTGAGCTGGACGCCAATCTCGATCGCCTTCGCCACAGACGGCGCACCATGCCCGAGCTCGCCGAGATCGACGACCTGTCGAAGAAGCTGGCCGTGTTCGCCACGCAGATCATCGCGGTCGAGACCGAGGCCGGCGACCTGGCGCGCGAGCAGGCCAAGGCCGAAAACGACGTGGAAGCCGTGCGCACCAGGTCCGATCGCGACCGGAAGCGGCTCGACTCGGGCCAGGTGTCCTCGCCGAAGGACCTCGCCTCGCTCCAGTCCGAGATCGCCTCGCTGCACCGGCGCCAGGGCGACCTCGAGGAGGTCGTGCTGGAGATCATGGAGCGCAGGGAGAGCGCGGAAAGCCAGGCGAGCGATCTGAAGACCGAGCGCGACCAGGTGATGGTCACCCTGTCGGCCGCCGAGACCCGCCGCGACGAGGCGGTCGGCAAGCTCGACCAGGAGGGCGCCGCCGTACAGGCCGCCCGGGGCGCCGTGCTCGGCGACATCCCGGCCGACCTGCTGGCGCTCTACGAGAAGATGCGCGCGTCGTCCGGCGTGGGGGCCGCCATGCTGCAGGGCGGCCGGTGCATGGGCTGCCGCACGTCGCTGTCCATCGCCGACCTCAACGGCATCCGGACCGCCGCCCCCGACGAGGTCATTCGCTGTGAGGAGTGCCGCAGGATCCTCATCCGCACCCCCGAGTCGGGCCTGTGAAGGTCGTCGTCGAGGCCGACGGCGGATCCCGGGGCAACCCCGGCCCGGCCGGCTACGGCGCGGTGGTGATGAGCCCGGCTGGTGACGTGCTGGCCGAGGCGGCCGAGTCCATCGGCGTCGCGACCAATAATGTGGCCGAATACCGCGGCCTCATCGCGGGCCTGACCGCCGCTCTCGAACTCGGCGCCACCGAGGTCGACGTACGGATGGACTCCAAGCTGGTCGTCGAACAGATGGCCGGCCGCTGGAAAATCAAGAACGAGGGGCTCCGCCCGCTCGCCCTCGAAGCCGCCGCTCTCGCGCGCCGCCTCAAGGTCACCTGGGCCTGGATCCCCCGCGAGCGCAACACCCACGCCGACCGCCTGGCCAACGAGGCCATGGACGCCGCCGCCCAAGGCTTGCACTGGGAGTCCAAAACCCTCTCCGCCAGCTCCACGACGTCCGCCACATCGGGCCCGTCCGCCACCGCCACGACGTCCGCCTTCACGACCTCCGCGTCCACGACCTCCGCCTCCACCACCTCGACCACCGCCTCCCGCCCGCCCACGCCCACCCCCGTCACCGACGCCCCCGAGAATCAGCCGACCGCGAGGCCAACCCAGGCCAGCCAAGAAACCCGAAGCGGCCAAGAAACCCGAAGCGACCTGGGAACCCAGGGCGGCCGAGAAGCCCACGGGAGCCAAGAAACCCACGGCGGCCAAGAAGCCCACGGCGGCCGAGAAACCCGAAGCGACGGTGGAACCCAGGGCGGCCGGGAAACCGATGGGAGCCGTGAACCCCAGGGCGGCGGAGAACCTCGAGGCCCGGGATGGGCGCGCCCGACCCGCCCCGCGACGACCCTGCTGCTCCTGCGCCACGGCGAGACCCCCCTCTCCATCGAGAAACGCTTCTCCGGCGCTGGCACTGGCGCTGGCACCGGCGCTGGCACTGGCACCGGCGACCCGACCCTGACCCCCCGCGGCCTGGCCCAAGCCGAAGCCGCCGCATCCCGGATAGCGTCAGCTTCCCGGAAACCGGGGGCCATCGTCAGCTCGCCGCTGACCCGCGCCCGGCAGACCGCCGACGCCGTGGCCGCTCAATCGGGCCTGCACGTCCTCATCGACGACGACCTTCGCGAGACCGACTTCGGCGCGTGGGAAGGCCTCACCTTCGCTGAGATTCAGCAGCGCTGGCCCGCGGACCTCGCCACCTGGCTCGCCGACCCGACCTTCGCGCCTCCCGGAGGCGAGAGCTTCGCAGCCGTCGCCACCCGCGTCGAGGCCGCCCGTGACCGCATCCTGCGCGCCCACGAGGGCGAAACGGTCGTCGTGGTGTCCCACGTGACCCCGATCAAGATGCTCGTACGGCTCGCCCTCGAGGCGCCCATGGGCGCCCTCTATCGCATGCACCTCGATCTGGCCTGCCTGACCACGATCGACTACTACGCCGACGGCCCCTCCGTGCTGCGCGCGTTCAACGACACGACGTACCTCGACCCACGTTAGGCTGGTACGACGGCGGACGAGCCGGCCGGACGGCCGCGTCAGGGCGCTTCGCGTCCTGCCGAGGAAGGTCCGGGCTCCACAGGGCAGGGTGGTCGGTAACGCCGACCCGGGGTGACCCGCGGGAAAGTGCCACAGAGAGCAGACCGCCCCTCCTCGGAGGGGTAAGGGTGAAAGGGTGGTGTAAGAGACCACCAGCGCCCACGGCGACGTGGGCGGCTAGGCAAACCCCACCCGGAGCAAGGTCAAGAAGGGGTGTTTCCGTCTGGAAGCACCCCGCGCACGGCGTTCGAGGGCGGCCCGCCCGAGTCGTGCGGGTAGACCGCTTGAGGCCACGAGCAATCGTGGTCCTAGATGGATGGCCGTCGGTCTGTGGAGCAACCCTCCACAGACGCACAAAACCCGGCCTACAGGCCGACTCGTCCGCCCACTAGCCCTCTGACCGGCGTGTTTCTACCGCTCGGTCATGATGCGGGCACATTCAGGGGACCAAGTGTCCGTACAGATCGACTGTCGTAGTGATGGACTTGTGGCCGAGCCAACGCGACACCTCAGACATCGGCACGCCTTCCGCGAGCGCCGTGCTGGCGAAGGCGTGGCGCAGATAGTGGAAGGTGACGTCGCAGGGGAGCCCAACGCGTGCGACGGCTGGTTTCCATACCTTCTTGTTGAAGTAGTCCCGCCGGAGAAGCGTGCCATGCCCGGTCTGGCCGAGAACCGCGTCCGGAGCGAGTTGGAAGCGTTCGACCTGACGTGTGACCGCACTGGCGACCAAGCCCGGCATAGGCACATCCCGCACAGACGCCGACGTTTTGGTGTAGCGAGGACCTGCTGATCGACACTGAGCATTCCCTGATCAAAGTCCACTGGGTCGAGAGCGAGACCGAATGCTTCGCCCTGACGGAGACCCGTGCCGGCGCCTAGTAGGACGAGAATGCGGTATCGCTCAGGCATGGCGTCAGCCAGTGAGATGACTTGCTCGGGAGTGAGGAGCCGGACCAGAGTCTTGCTCAGCTCGAGCAAGCGGATGTCCACGCAAGGCGTCTTGCGGAGATAGCCGTCTCGGACGGCACCGCGCATGATGCTCGCGAAGATCACATAGATGGTTTCGATGGTGCTCGAGGCCAGGCCTATGACGGACTGGAGGTCCTTGACCCACTGCCGGATAGCGGTGGGACGAATTGCCGCCAAGCCGAGTCCACCGAAGGCCGGATAGATGTGGTTGCGGAGATGCCTTTCGTAGGTGTCTACCGTTCCGGGCTTGTGGAGTCTAGAGCTCGTCCAGATCGGCGCGTAGTCGCGGAATGGGATGCGGCCAAGCCGAGGGTCGATCCATTCGCCCCGGGACTCATCCGCCTTCCGTTGCGCATGGCCACCCTCCTTAGGGATGCTGACGCCGTCGAGCAGGCGATCAACGTACCGCTGGCCCCCAGCTGTGCGATCCCGGCGACCGTCTCCTCGAGCCGTAAGCCTACATAACACGAATCTAAGGAGTGACCTAGGCCGCAAATAAGGCTGCCACCCGAGGTGGACCCACCGCCTTAGCGAATAACGTCCTGTTTTGCCGGCCGGTACGAAATGCCGGAGAAAACAAACACACGAAACGGGGCAATAAAATGTTCGGAATCTCCACCAAGAAGGCCGCCGCAATTCTCGCCGCCGGCGCTCTGGCCACGGCCGGGCTGCTGGCCACTTCAGGGGCCGCCAACGCGTCCGCGTGGTTCACCACCCGATTCGGGCCGAGTTCCAACCCATTCGTCTTCGTCGACGTGTCTGGCGGCTCGACGGGCGACGGCGCGCCGATCATCCAGTGGAGTCTGTCCGGGGATAACCAGGTCTGGACGTTCCAGTCGGTCGTCGGCTCGGTCTACCAGATCGTCAACCAGCACAGCGGCAAGTGCCTCACCACCGACGGCGTCGCCGGCCACCAGCTCTACCAGTGGAACTGCCACGGGACGAACAACCAGCTCTGGGACACCGCGCTTACCCTCGGCAGCTGGCAGGTCTACTCCATCAGGAGCCTGTCCGGTAACGGCAACCTCTACATGGAGGTCGCCGGCGGCAGCGGTTCCCAGGGTGCGGCCATCGACCTCTGGACCTGGAACGGCGGCCGCAACCAATACTTCGCCCCCCGAGCCGCCTGATCAGCTCTTGGTTATAGGCCCGCCCGTCCTCAGGCGGGCCTATTGATCATTTCCAGCCGAATCCCGCGCCTCGCCGAGGTGCTCCGAGATCTCATCCGCAGGTCAGAGCACGTCTCGGCAACCTCCGCGCTGATCGCACGTGCCGGAGAAGAACCCGGCCTACAGGCCGACTCGTCCGCCCTTACCGCCTCTGAGCCGGCTATCTTGGCATGTCACTCGGGTTCGGGACACATTGAGCGCACCACGGGACCACGGTCGTCGTGATGGACTCGTGGCCGAGCCACCGGGAGACCTCGGAGATCGGTGGCCAGCAGCGCGTTCGACCTGCGGCAGCGCCGCCAGGTCGCCGAGGACGGCGAAGATCGGGGATGAGGCAGCCAGGCACGGTCTTCTCTCACGATCAAAGGCGTAGACAACCTGATGATCGCGAAGGTCGTGCCTGTGTGGTCTCGGCCGTGGTTTGGCGCGTTGGGTATTTCGGGCTGGCCGGGGTTCTGTGGTGCGCGGGGTCAGCCGTCGTATTTGGCGAGGAAAGTCATGATGGCGTTGAGGACCATTGGGCCCTGGGCTGTTTCGAACAGCCTTGAGGCGTGGGCGTCCTCGCCGCGGACGATGATGACCGGTCGATCCGGCGACTTGACGGCGGCGCGGGCGATCGCCTCGACAGATGACGGGGTCGGCGAGCGATCGTTCTCGGCCGTGATCTGCAGTAGCGGCACCTCGAGGGGCGCCACCTCGTCGGTCACCGCGAGGCCGGACAGGCTCACGATCGCCGCGGCCGGCTTCTTCAGCCGCGTCGCGGCGACGATCGACATGTGGCCGCCGATCGAGCCTCCGACCAGGAAGAGCCGTTTGACACCCTTCTTCCTGAGCCGCCCGGCCATCTCCACGATCAGGTCGTCGACGGAGGCGGCGCCGCTGCGGTCGTACAGCAGCACCCGGTAGCCGGCGGCGTTCAGGCGGTCGGCGAGGGGGCGCCACGCGCAGACGTCGCCACCTCGCTCGTAGGACACGACCACTCCGACGCGGCCGGTTCCCGTGATCACGCCGGTATACCCGTCGCCGTAGCGGAAGATGTCGCCGTCGGCCTCGGTGAAGCATCCCCCGACGTTCGGCCCCGTCGGCCGAGGAGAGGCCAGCGTGGCTGTTGGGGACGGCGACGTGGTCGGTGGGGACGGCGACGCGGCCGCGGGGGATGGTGGCGCGGGCGTTGGGGATGTCGACGTGGCCGACGGGGACGCCGCCGCGCTGTGCTGGGTGACCGTACCGCCGCATGCCGTCAGCGTGAGAAGGACGGCGATCAGGCCGAGCGTCCGTGGCATCCGGCACTCTCCTTCTATGTCAGAAATGACATAGTGGGCGGACATCGAGTCCCGAGTCAATACGCTGTGAACGCCATGACTGCCACGACTTCCACGCTGGGATTCGCGATACTCGCCGTGCTCGCACGGGCCGACAGCACCGGTTACGAGATCGCCGGGCGGATGCGCCACCCGATCGGCCGCTTCTGGACGGCCGGCCACAGCCAGATCCACGCTGATCTGCAGCGCCTGCGCGCCGCCGGCCTGGTCGAATACGTAACGGCTGCCGGACCGGGGCCGCAGGAAAAGAAGGTGTATTCCGTCACGCCGGAAGGGCTCGGCGCGCTGCGGGATTGGGTGACCGAGCCTCCCCGGCCGCAGCCCGAACGCGACGAACTGGTCCTCAAAACGTACGCCGCCTGGCTCGCGGACCCGGCCAGGCTGATCGAGATGTTCCGTACGGCACTACGCCACCACGAGGAGCGCCTGGCGGAGTACGAGTCGACCTGGGCGGCCGTGGAGGAGGCGCCGCCCGCTTTCGGCACCTCAGGGTTCGGGAACATGGCCGCCCTCAGGTGCGGGCTCACCTACGAGCGGCATCGGGCCGAGTGGTGCCGCTGGATGATCGACCAGCTCCTACGCGCCCAAAGCGACGGAGAACACCCGGCCTGATTCACCGGCCGCGCCTGAACAGGCAGATCAGGTCGCGAGTTCGGTCAGCCGGCGTTCGAGGAAACGGCGTTCGGGGCCGTCGTCGGTGAGTTGTCTGGCCCGCCGGTAGGCGTCGCGTGCCTCATCGATGCGCCCGAGGCGGCGCAGCAGTTCGGCCCTGGTCGAGTGCAGGTAGCGGAAGTCGTCGAGCCCGAGCTGGTCGACGATGCGCAGGCCCGCCTCGGGGCCCTCGGCCTCGGCGACGGCGATGGCGCGGTTGAGTTCAACCACGGGTGAGCCGGTCAGGTGGCCGAGCCTGCCGTACAGCGCCGCGATCTGCGCCCAGTCGCACGGCGCTTCGGCGTGCAGCGAGGCGATCGCGGCCTGCAGCACGTACGGTCCACGGCCGCCCTGGGCCAGCGCGCGGTCGAGCTCGGCGCGGCCATGGGCGATCTGCTCGGTGTCCCACAGGGACGGATCCTGATCGCCGAGCAGCACGAGCTCGCCGTCGCTGAACCGCGCTTCGCGCCGCGAATCGAGCAGGAGCATGAGCGCCAGCAGCCCGCGCACCTCGGGGTCGTCAGGAAGCAGTTCGGCAAGCGCGCGTCCCAGCCAGATCGCCTCCGCCGCGAGCTCGTCGCGGCCGCCGTAGCCCTCGTTGTAGATCAGGTAGACGACGGCGAGAACGGCGTCGAGGCGCTCAGGGAGCAGGTGCGCCGGTGGGACGCGAAACGGGATCCCGGCCGCCTTGATCTTTCGCTTGGCTCGCACCAGCCGCTGCGCCATCGTCGGCTCCGGCACGAGGAAGGCCCGGGCGATCTCGTCCGTGGTGAGCCCGCCCAGGGTCCGCAGCGTGAGCGCCACCTGGGCCTCCACCGCGAGCGCGGGATGGCAGCAGGTGAAGATGAGCTCCAGGCGCTCGTCGGGGAACAGCGTGGTGTTCATCGGCACCTCGGCACGATCGTCGGCGGCGAGCAGGCGGAACTTGGCCGTGCGGACTCGCTCGCGGCGGATGAGATCCGTCGCGTGGTTTCGAGCCGTCGTCATCAGCCAGGCGCGCGGGTTGCCGGGGATGCCGTCGCGCGACCATCGGTCGGCGGCGATGGCGAACGCCTCCTGCGCGGCTTCCTCGGCGAGGTCGAAGTCGCCGAGGAAACCGATCAAGGTGGCCAGAACGCGGCCCCACTCCTCGCGGAAGACCTGATCGAGCCTTCCTACCAATACACCTCCGAGGGGCGGATCTCGACGGCGCCGCCGTAGCGTGCCGCCGGGACACGGGCGGCCACCTCGATGGCCGCGTCGAGGTCGTCCGCCTCGAGGATGAACCACCCGCCGACGGCCTCCTTCATCCCGATGAACGGGCCGTCGGTCGTCAGGGTCTTGCCACCCTCGACCCGTACGGTGGTCGCGTTCTCGGGCAGGCCCATCGGCACACCGGGGGTGACGCCCGGGGTCTGGTTGATCCCCTGGTAGTCGGCGTAGACCTGCTTCTGCTGCTCTTCGGGCAGCGCTGCCTGTCGCTCGAGCGCCGGGCCCTGATAGATCAGCATGACGTACATCATGGGTTCCTCCTCGTCAATTCGACCATGGTCACGCACTAAGACGAACGACGGGGCAGGAAATCGACAGCCACCGACATGCCGCTTTCACCTGGTGTAGGTCACGGAGAGGTCGGCCTCCCAGGGGCCGCCGTCGCGGGACATCTCGCCCACGCTGACCATCGCGGCGCCGTCGTCCTCGATGGTGATGGTGGCCCGCTGGGAGAAACCGGGCTCGTCGCGGCTCCAGGTCATCACGTTGCCGGCCATGGTGACGTCGTATTTCCTGGACACGCCGCGCTCGTCGAAATAGAGCATGGACAACGTGCCGGCCTGGTCGTCGCTGCCGAAGATCGCGACGCCACTGGGGAATCGCGGATCGTCGACTTCGGAACGCATGATGATGAACGCGCCGCCCTCGTGCCAGGCGAACGACGTGCGCCCGTGGACCACCGTCCCCGGCATATAGGGATGGGTGCCGGTCGTCTGCCATTCGCCCACCAGCGCCGCGAGCGGCTGCAGGGCCGGATTGGGCTGCAGCGCTTCGCTGCCGATGGGCGACGTCATCTCATACCTCGGATCAGGGGCGACGGGTCGACCTGAGGGACACCACCAGGAGGATCACCGCGAACACCGCCCCCAGCATGAGCAGCAGGCTCGCGATGAGCAGATTCCAGTTTCCCAGCTTGTTCAGGACGGGGAGGGTCGGATCCGCGTAATACGCGATCATCCATGCCAGGCCGACGAGCCACGAGAAGGTCAGCATCACGAGCGGCCACCGCGGCGGGCGCCTGCTGTTCTGCGGCGACGTCTGATTCATATCTCTACCTGAGCGGGCGGCGGACACTCGGTCAACTCCTTCGGCGAGGCAGGGAACACACGTCACAGTAAAGGCGTTCCGTCCCGTTCCATGGAGCTCAGCTGGTGTGCAGGTAGTCGTTGAGCTCGGTGGTGAGCTGGCGGGTGATGTGTTCGGCGAGAAGGCGGGTCTTGGCCGGCTGGCCGAGGTCGACGCCGGACTCGATGAGCCGTTGCTCGCATTCAGCCTCGACCGTCGGCCGGTGCCACAAGGTCTCGCACGCCTTCGCCAATTCGGGCGCGGTCATCCCGAGCTTGGCGGCGATCGCGTCGGCCTCGGTGACCGGCCCGCCGGAAAAGGCGCGGGCGATCTGGGCCTGGCGCTTGCTCCGGTCGAGGGTCTGCCGCACGCGATCGGGGATCGTGGAGATGCGCAGCGCGAGCACGCCCGGCTCGGCGAGCAGGGCCTGGACGTCGGCGATGTGGCCGGGCCGCCCGAAAGCGCTCACATGCGGTTCGCCGTCCTTCGTCGTCAGAAGGTCGGCCAGGGTCACCGGGTGATTGACGGCGAGGGTGAGAACGGAGGGCAGCGCCACGAACTCGCTGACGGTGAGCTCGCGCCGGCCGTTCTCGATGCGCGCCACGAGGGCGGGGCTCCATCCGAGGCCGAGGTCGCGTGCCGCGTCGGCCACCTCCAGCCGCGTCCTGTCCCGGGTCTCCCGTACGCGCCGCATGTTCCGTGCGATGATCTGAGCCACTGTCGGCATCTCATCTCGCGTGTCCACCCTGGCACCTTAAATCCCCACACATCCCATGCGTAGCCCCCAAAGGGAAGAGCATGAGGTCCGAATCCCGCCGGAGTCCGATCGGGCCTGGTGGGCAGCATCAGGGCCATGATGATTCGCCATCGCGGCAAGGAACCACGTGTCGACCCGTCCGCGTACATCGCGCCGACGGCCACCCTCGTCGGCGACGTCGAGGTGGGGCTGCGGGCCAGGATCATGTACGGCGCCGTGCTGGACGCCGAGGCCGGCCGGATCACGGTCGGGGAGGCCACCGTGGTCTGCGAGAACGCCGTCGTCCGCGCGGGCGCCGGGCTGCCCGTGACGATCGGCGACCACGTCTTCGCCGGCCCCCACGTCACGCTTCTCGGCTGTACGGCCGGCCGCTGCGTCTACATCGGCACGGGCGCCACCGTCCTCCAGGCGGCCAGGCTTGGCACGGGCTCGGTGGTGGCGGTCGCGGGCCTGGTCCACGCCCGCACCCAGATCCCCGACGAGTTCTTCGTCCCGCCGCACACGGTCGCGGTCGGAGATCCCGTACGGCTGCTCGCCGCCGGCGACCCCGGCCTGCCCGACGCGATCAGGCAGGTGGGGTTCGCCTCGGTGGCCTTCGGCGTGGACATCGAATGGACCGACCGGACCGCCCGCTATGAGCGGATGGCCGAAGTACGCGTCGAAGAATTCGGCGCACACAAGGACGATCTAGTTCTTTAGCCGCTCGTCCCAGGCGGCGAGGATCCGGGCCTCCTTCTCGGGCGCCATGCCGTGGTGGAGCTGGAAGTTGCCGAAGCTGCGCTCGTCCTCCGGGATCTCGCGCAGCCACTCCCAGGTGTCCCGCACGGTCTCCTCGACCGGACGGCAGACCAGCCCGGCCGCGAGCGCTTTGGCCGACGACGGGAGCCACGCGTTGGCCGACTCGGGGTCGTCGGCGAGCCACAGCGGCAGCTCGACCCACTGGCCGACCTCGTGCTCCAGCAGCACCTGGTCGTCCACCCACACCAGTTCCGCGTCCGAGCCGGTCACCTCGGCGCACATGGCGAGCCAGCCGCCGTACGTGGTGTTTCCCGGCACGCCGCTGGTCAGGAACCGGCCCGTGGTGCCGAGCGCGGCCTGCGCCACCGTGAACGCGGCGATGTCGCGGGCGTCGATGAGCTGCATCCTCCGCCCCGGGTCGCCGGGGGCGAGGACCCGGCCACCCTTGGCGATCCGGGTCAGCCACCACGGGAGCCGCCCGACGTTCTCATGCGGCCCGAGGATGAGGCCCGGCTCGACGATCAGCGTCGCGCCGTCGAAATACTGCTCGACGGCGCGCTCGCACCCGGCCTTCAGCACGCCGTATTCGCCTTCCTCGGCGTCCGGCGGGCACTCGTGCGTCGGCGAGCTCTCGTCCACGGCCTCCTTGGGGAAGCCGGGCAGCGCCGAGATGCTCGAGATGAACGTGTAGTGCCCGGCGTGCCCGGACAGCACGCGCGCCGACTCGAGCACGGTCTTCGGTATGTAGCCGCACACGTCGATCACGACGTCCCACTCACGGCCGTCGGCCAGGCGCTCCAGATCTTCCGTCACGCCCCGGTCGCCGTGGACGGCGTCCACTCCAGGGGTGTCGGGGCGGCTCTTGCCCCGGTTGAAGGTGGTCACCTCGTCTCCGCGCCGCAGCGCCTCCGCCACGATCGCCCGTCCGAGGAACACCGATCCGCCGATCACCAGAACTCTCATGCCGCCCATCCTCGCCGCCCGGCCGGACATTTCCGTACAGAGTTCACGCAGAGCGCACGGCCGGCACAGGCGTGAAGCCCTCCTCGTCGAGCACGTCTACCCCGGCGGTCGCGATATCGAAGTAGAGCCCGGTCAGCTCCAGCTTCCCGGCCATCACCAAGCCTTCGACCAGCGGATATGTGCGCAAATTGTCCAACTGCTGGATCACGTTGACCCGGCAGAGGCGGTCCAGCCCGGCCTCGGGATCCTCCGCCTCGTACCGTCCGAGCGAAGGACGCGCGTGCTGGAGCCAGCCGCCGAGCGAGCCCGGCTGCTCGACGGGCTCGAGCATGGCGGCCATCGCGCCGCATCTCGAGTGCCCGCACACCGTGATCGAGCGCACCCCGAGCACCTTCACCGCGTATTCGATGGCCGCGGCCACCGAGTCGTCGCCCGCTCCGTGCCGCGGCACGAGGTTGCCGATGTTCCGTACGGTGAACAGGTCGCCCGGGCCGCTCGCGGTGATCAGGTTGGGCACGACGCGGGAGTCGGCGCAGGTGATGAACAGATGCGAGGGCCGCTGGCCGCGCGCCAGGCGGTGGAGGAGCGGGCGCAGGTGCGGCGCCGTGCGCCGCTGGAAGTCGCGCGCGCCCTCGACCAGGCCCTTCGCCCTCCGATAGGCCCAGGGCAGCCCATGGTGCTCGTGCCGGGGCGGCGACTTGGCGGGGAACACGCGGGTGCCCTGCGCCGTGGCGGCGTACCAGTCGTCGTGCGGCTCGTCGATGTCGACCGTGCCGCCCGACTTCTCGTGGTCGAGCCGCCAGACGTGCAGCGCGTCGAAGGCCGCGTGGTCCATGAAGTCCACGTGCAGGTCGAGCTCGACGGGCGCGCCGGGCGGTACGGTCCGCAGCGCCTCGGCCAGCCGCGGCACCCCGATGAACGTCAGCGACCCGGTGACCAGCACCCGCCACCGCTCGCCGAGCTGCCTGACCTCGGCCGACACCCAGGCGAGGCGGCGCAGCGCGAGCAGCGCGGCCAGGCCGAGGCCGAGCAGCACGCCTTCGGCCAGCCCGATCAGCACGACCCCCGCCATGGTGACCACGTAGACCGGCACCTCGCCGTGCCCGCGCAGGTTGCGGGCATGCCCGAGGTTCACCATCTGCACGCCCGTGAACACCAGCAGCGCCGCGAGCGCGGCCAGCGGGATCAGCGTGAGCGCCCAGCCGAAACCCACCGCGAACAGCAGCACCCAAACGCCGTGCAGGATCGCCGACCAGCGGCTTCGCGCGCCCGCCTGGACGTTGGTCATGGTGCGGACGACCACGCCCGCGACCGGGAAGCCGCCGAGCGCTCCCGACACCACGTTGGCGGCGCCCTGCGCGGCCAGTTCGCGGTCGAGCGAGGCACGCGGGCCGTCGTGCATCCGGTCGGACGCCACGCAGGTCAGCAGCGATTCGACGGCCGAAAGGAGGGCCACGAGCAGCACGGCGGTCACGATGGCGTGCCAGTCGCCGGTCGGCCACGCCGGGCCCCCCAGGTCGCCGAGGCCGCCGCCCAGGTCGACCCGGGTCACGTCCCAGGCGAGCGCGGTCGAGAGCCCGGTCACGGTCAGCAGGGCCACGAGCGGCGCCGGTACGGCCCGCAGCTTCGGGATCCGGCCCCAGACCAGCAGGACGGCGATGGTCACCACCCCGGCCAGCACGGCGTCGCCGTGGCCGCGCGCCAGCTGGGCCGGCAGCTCCAGCAGGTTGTCGAGGGTCGAGCGCTGCGGCGTCCCGCCGAGGACGATGTGCAGCTGCGACAGCGCGATCACGACGCCGACGCCGGCGACCATGCCGTGGACGACGGCGGGGGAGACCGCGAGCGCGGCGCGCGCCACCCGGAACACCCCGAACAGTAGTTGGGCCAGCCCCGCCAGCAGCGTGATCATGCAGGTGGCGCGCCAGCCGTAGGTGTGGACGAGCTCGGCGACGATCAGCGACAGCCCGGCCGTGGGGCCGCTGACCCCGACGGCGGATCCGCCGAGGGCGCCGGCGACGATGCCGCCGACGACGGCGGCCACGAGCCCGGCCGCGAGTGGCGCCCCCGATGCTATGGCGACGCCGAGAGAGAGGGGCACCGCGATGAGGAATACCACCAACGATGCGGGCACATCATGACGCAGCGTAGTCATGGGGCGACTGTATGAAGCCGTCACCCACGACGGGGGAAATCAGCGGTAATACTCCGGGTAGTCACTGTCTGGAGTGCGGTGGTTGCCCCGGCGCGAGCCGGTGGGCTGGGCGCCGTTGCCGTTCGTGCTGCCGTAGAGCTCGTCGTACGACGGCCAGCCTCCGCCGCCGGACGGGGCCGGCTGCGCGGGCGGCTGCTCATAGGGGCGCTGGTCGTAGCCTGCCGGGTCGTAGGAGGGCGGCGCCGCCGCCGCGCCCGGCCGGGCCGAGTTGAGCGTGTCGGAGTCGTCGATGGTCGCCCAGCCGTTGCTGACCTCGTAGTTGGTGGCGTTGGAGGCATACGGCGTGGCCTGGGCCGAGCCGTAGGGCGAGGTGTAGCCGTCGTAGGCGGGCTGCTGCTGGTAGGCGGCCCCGCGCGGCGGCTCGGGGTCGTCGAGGATGTCGCGGACGCCGGGCGACGCGGGCCACGACGGGCTCGGCTCCGGCTGGTAGGGCGTCGCGCCGCCCCACGGCGCCGGCTCGGGCGTCTGCGGCGCGGCGGGCGTGGTCCCGTAGGCGCCGCGGCTCGCGTCGTAGGAGGCGGCCTGCTCGTACGCCGAGGGACGCGGCGTCTCGAACGGCCCGGTGGCGGGCGGCTGCGGGAAGCCGGTCGGCGGGGTGTGCTGGTAGGTCGCGCCGTTGGCGTCCGCCGCGTAGGCGCCCGGAGAAGGGGCCGCGAACGGGCCGGTGCCCGGCGTGGCGTAGCCGTTGGACGAGCCCGCCGGGGGATTGACCGGAGTGCCGAAGTAGGGGTCGGGGGTGACGCGGCCGCGCTCGAAGGCGTCGGTCGACGCGGTGAACCGCACGGACGGCGGCGGCTGGGACGGGTCGACGGCGGGCATCGGCCCGGTGGCCTGGCCGCCGAGGGCGGCGAGCACGTCGGGGGTCGGGGCGGCGAAGGTCTGGGTCTTCTGCTCGGCGGCGGCCGACGACGGGGTGGCGCGCAGCGGCGCGACCAGGTCGGGGTTGGTGGCCGACGGGAAGGGCCCGGTGCCGCCGAACGCGCCGGTGCCGGCGAACGGGCTGACGACGGCCCCCGTGCTGAAGGCGTCGGTGCTGAACGGGTCGATGCCGTTCGCCCCAGGGACCGGGCCCGTGGGGGTCGGGCTCACGGGACTCGGCCCGGTGGAGGCGCGCAGCGGCTCGACGAGGTCGGCCAGGCCGGCCGCGGCCGGGGCCACCGGAGCGGAGACGGGCGTCGGGCGTTTGGGGAGCGGAGCCTGGACGGTCGCGGCGTCAGGGTCTACCGACGGGCCACCGGAGGCCAGGCGCTGCTCCTGCGCGGTGACCGGGCGGGGAGTGGCCATGCGGGCGTGGACCGTGCCCGAGCCGCCGAAACCGCCCTCGTCCGCGCGGACGCGGCTCCAATAGTCGTCGTCGTAGTCGTCCTGGTCGCCCCACTCGTCGACACCGCGACGGCCGCGGGCCTCGCCCTTTGCGGCCTGCCGTCCACCCGGACGGGGAGCGGGACGCGGCGGACGCGTCCGGTTGGCCTTGGCGGAGGGCTCTTCAAAGGCGTCGAACCCCTCGGGGAAACTCTCGAAGAAGGTCTCCTCAGCGGGACGCGCCCGCTTGGGGCCCTTGTTCTCGGCCATCGCTTTCAGCCGCTCGGAAGAGAGAGCGCTCTCCCGGCGGTTCATCGACCGCATGCCCAGTGCCACTACTACCAGCACCAATAGCACGACGGCGACAAGGCCAAGAATGACCGCAGTCATAGCACCACCCTCAAGGCCATGGCCTTCCAGCGGCGCCGGTGAGATCGCGCGGCCATCGACGCGATCTGCCCCCTTTGGTCACCTGCGCTCACGATTGCGATCCGATTCTGCTCGACTGCCCTGACCGTTGTCACACCCTAGGTGAAGATTGGTAAAGCACTACTACCGGCGGTGTTCAGCATGTCACTCGATGTGGGCCGCCGTGAGGCGTCCCCTGGCGATCGTGTGCTCCGCGATGCGGGGCAGGGTCTCCGAGAGGGGGGCTCCCTGAGAGAGGCCTAGCTTCGAATCGAGGGCATACACGGTGAAACGGTAACTGCCATCTGTCACACAAGGGGGCACATATCCCACTTTTCCTGTGGTCGCCTCTCCTTGCACTGCTCCGCGGGGCACCCCGTTCTCGGGTAGCTCGGTCGTGTTCGGATCAATGTCGAACACCACCCAGTGCACCTCCGCGCCTGCTCCTGAATCGACGTCGTCGACCACCAGGGCCACCGACTTGGCGCCCGACGTGCCCGACCACCGAAGGGGCGGATTGCCCAGCCCTCCAGTGCACGAGTAGCCGTGCGGCAGGGGCGCGCCGTTCTTGAACAGCGGGCTCGACACGCTTATGACGTCGAGGTTCCCAGGCGAGCCGCTGCCCAGGATCCCGCAACCCGACACGGCTCCAGCCAGCAACGCCAGCAGGGCTGCCAACGGCGCGCGTGTCGAATAGTTCGGCGACCCCATGCCGGATGATGCTACGCGGAACCTGAGTGTGCCCTGACCGGATCGACCGGATCCATGGCGCGAAGAACATGCCGAATCGGCCAGAATCGAGGAATGACCACGAGTTTCGCCGTCCTCGGATCGCTGGAGGTCCGGGACGACGGGACGCCTGTCGAGATCGGCGGGCAGCGCCTGCGGGCGCTGCTGACGTTGCTGCTGCTCGACGCGGGCCGGACCGTTCCCACTGATCGGCTGGTCGCCGGCGTCTGGGAGGACCGTCCGCCGAGCGGCGTCGGCAACGCGCTCCAGGCTCTCGTCTCCCGGCTCCGCGGCACCATCGACCGCGAGCTCGTCGTCGGCGGCCCGGCCGGCTACCGCCTGGTCGTCTCACCCGACCAGGTCGACCTGCACCGCTTCACCCGGCTCGCCACCGAGGGGCGAAAGGCCCTGGCCGGCGGCGACGCCGTGGCGGCCGCCCGCGCGCTCGCCGAGGCGCTGGGCCTGTGGCGCGGCGAGCCGCTCGCCGACCTGCCGGACCGCGAGGCCGAGGTGGCGCGGCTCGAAGGGCTGCGGCTGGGCGCGCTCGAAGACCGGATCGAGGCCGATCTGCTGCTCGGCCGGGCCCCTGAGGTCGTCTCCGAGGTCTCCGCGCTGGTCGCCGCCCACCCGCTGAGCGAGCGGCTCCGGCTGCTGCTCATGCGCGCCCTCTACGGCTCCGGCCGCCAGGTCGAGGCGCTCGCCGCGTACGAGGACGCCAAGGAGGCGTTCGCCGAATTCGGCGCCGACCCCTCGCCCCAACTGGCCGAGCTGCATCTGAAGGTGCTCCGCCGCGACGTCGAGGAGTCGCCGGACGCGACCGAGCCGCTGTCCGGAAAGGGCAACCTCAAGGCCAGGCTGACCAGCTTCGTGGGCCGCGAGGACGACGTGCAGCAGGCGCTGCGCCTGCTGCGCGACCACCGGCTGGTGACGCTGGTCGGGCCCGGCGGCGCCGGCAAGACCCGGCTGGCCGTCGAAGCGGCCGACCGGGCCCGCGCCAACGGAGACAGTGACCGCGACGGGGCGTGGCTGGTCGAACTGGCCCCGCTGACCGATCCCGCCGAGGTCGCGCAGGCCGTGCTGACCGCGGTGGGCCCGCGCGAGGCGCCCCTGCTGTCGGCCCGCGGCCGGCTCGGCGCCGGTCCCGAGCTCGGTCCCGAGGATCGGCTGATCACCCTGCTCAACCGCCGCGAGCTGCTGATCGTCCTGGACAACTGCGAGCACGTCGTCGCCGCGGCGGCCGCGCTCGCCGATCGGCTGCTGGCCGAATGCCCCCGCGTGCGCATCCTCGCGACCAGCAGGGAGCCGCTCGGCATCACCGGGGAGATGCTGTGGCCGATCACCTCGCTCGGGCTCGACGCCGCCGTCCGGCTGTTCGCCGAGCGCGCCGCGGCCGCCCGCCCCGGCGAGCGGGTGGCGCCGGAGGTCGCCGAGCGCATCTGCCGCGACCTCGACGGACTGCCCCTCGCGATCGAGCTGGCCGCGGCCCGGCTGCGCACCATGCCGGCGGCCCAGATCGCCGACCGGCTCGCCGGCCCCGAGCGCAAGGACGAGCGCTTCCGGCTGCTCACCGGCGGCAGCCGCACGGCGCAGCCGCGCCACCAGACGCTGCGCGCTGTCGTGGAGTGGAGCTGGGAGCTGCTCGATCCGGAGGAGCGCGAGCTGGCCATGCGCCTTTCGGTATACCTGGGCGGCGCGACCCTGGAGACGCTCGGCGGCGAGGACTTCCCGGACGCCTTCGACGTGCTGGACGTTCTCGACGTGCTGAGCCGGCTGGTGGACAAGTCGTTCGTGGTCTTCGACGGCGCGCGCTACACCATGTTGGAGACCATCCGTGCCTACGCCGCCGAGCGTCTGGCCGAGTCGGGCCAGGACCATGCCGTACGGCTCGGCCACGCGCTGCGCTTCGCGGCCCTGGCCGAACAGGGCGACCCCGAGCTGCGCGGCCACGACCAGATCGAGTGGGTGGGCCGCCTGACGGCCGAGCACGACAACATGTCGGTGGCGCTGCGCTTCGCGATCGGCGCCGGCGAGATCGGGCTCGCGCTCCGGCTGGTCGGCGCGCTCGGCTGGTATTGGTGGCTGGTCGGCAACCGGATCGAGGGCGGGACTCGCGCGGCCGAGGTGCTCGCGCTGGTCAGGCCTGGCGCCGGCATCGAGGGGGCGTTCGAGGGCGTGCTCGAAGGCGGCGCCGGGGCTGGGAGCGGCGCCGAGAGCGGTGCCGACGCCGAGCGGGTCGCCCTCGTGGCGGCCATCTACGGGATCATGGTGCTCGGGGGAGGAGCGCACGACCAGGCGAAGCGCGTGCTCGACCGGGTAGACGAGCTCAGCGCCCGGCTGAGCGGCCGCAGTCATCCCATCATCGTGCTGGCCGGGCTCGTGCGGGCGCTCTTCCTCGGCCGCGACGAGTTCGCCGAAGGCCTCGCGTCCAGCTTGATCGCCTCCGACGACGCCTGGGTGGCCGCGGCGGCCCACCTGTTCCGCGCGCACATCTTCTACAACCGGGGCGAGGTGGACGCCGGGGAGGCCGACGCGCGCGAGGCCCTGCAGAGCTTCCGCGAGGTCGGCGACCGGTGGGGGGTCGGCAACGCGCTGGCCACGCTCGCCGAGGCGGGCACCCTGCGCGGCCGCCACACGGCCGCGGTCGGCGTCATGCGGGAGGCCATCGCGCTCATGGACGAGGTCGGCGCGCTGGAGGAGACGCCCTATCTGCGGACCCGGCTGGCCCTCGCGCTCAACGCCGACGGCGACCGGGCCGGGGCCTACGCGGCGCTCGACATGGCCGACGAGGTCGCCGCCCGCGCCCACGACCTCGTGGGGGAGGCGGGCGTGCACAACATCCGCGGCGACTTCGCGCGCGAAGACGGCGACTTCGAGCTGGCGCGGCACCACTATCACGAGGCCGTCCGCCGCCTTGAGGATCCGGGCGACGTCTGGCCCGCCACCGCGGGCATCGCCCCGCCGCAGCTGCGTGCCACCCTGAACTGCTCGCTCGGATACCTCGCCGAGCAGGAGGGCGACGCCGTGCGCGCCCGGCGGCTGCACGCCGCGGCCATCCGGCTGGCGGTCGAGTCGCGGGACGGGCCCATCCTCGGGCACACGCTCATCGGCCAGGCCGGCCTGCGGCTGCTCGAAGGCGCCCCGGAGGAGGCGGCGCTGCTGCTCGGCGCTTCCGCGGCGATCCGCGGATTCGACGAGGTGTCCGGCTACGACCACGAGCGGGTCACGGACGCGACGACGGCCGCGCTCGGCCCGGGCGAGTTCGCTCGGTGCCGGGAGCGCGGCCGTCAGATGCCCCGCGAGGAGATCCTCTCGATGATCGAGATCTGATCTTCCTCAGACCCGGTTCTTGAAGGCGCGCACGGCCAGCGGCGCGAAGACCACGGCCAGGGCCAGCGCCCAGATCAGCGAGATGGTCGCGTGCCCGGCCACGGGCCCGCCTGTCAGCAGCCCGCGCACCGCGTCCGCGATGTGCGAGACCGGGTTGACGTCGACCCACTTCTGCAGCCAGGTCGGCATGGTGGAGGTCTCGACGAACGCGTTCGAGGTGAACGTGATCGGCATCAGGATCGAGAACGCGAAGATCTGCACCTTCTCCGGCTCGCTCGCGATGACCCCGATGAGCACCGAGATCCACGACATGGCCAGCGCGAACGTCAGCAGCAGCGCCAGCGCCCCGAGCACCCCGGCCACTCCGGTGTGCACCCGGAATCCGAGCACCAGCCCGAGCCCGAGGAACAGCCCGAACGCCCACACCTGCTTCAGCGTGTCGGCCACGATCCGGCCCGTCAGCGGCGCCGACCTGGCGATCGGCAGGCTGCGCAAGCGGTCGAAGACGCCCTTGGTGATGTCGGAGTTGAGCCCGACGCCCGTGCTGAGCGTGGCGAACAACATGTTCTGCGCGATCAGCCCGGGTAGCGCGAACTGCAGATAATCACCGGTCGACCCGGCGATCGCGCCGCCGAACACATAGGTGAACAGCAGCAGGAACATGATCGGCTGGACGCTGAGGTCCATCAGCTCCATCGGGTTGTGCCTGATCTGGACCAGGCTCCGCCATGCCAGCGTCATCGTGTGCCGGAACCACCCGGCCGGGCTGACCCGCCGCGCCACCGGCGCCGGACGGTCGAGCGTGATCGCGGTCATGCCGCCACCTCCTGTGCCGCCTTCGCGGTTTCGTCCGTCGTCTCGTCGTCGGCCCGGTGGCCGGTCAGGGCCAGGAACACCTCGTCGAGGCTCGACCTGCGCAGCGACAGCTCGGCCGCCACCACGCCCAGGTCGTCGAGGCGGCGCACGATGGCCGGGACCACGGCCGGATCCTGGACGCCGGCCACGGCCGTGCCGCCGGTGAGGTCGGGCGTCACGCCCAGCACGTCGGCCACCACGCTGGACACCAGGCCGAGGTGGCCCGCGTGAACCGGGCGGACCTCGAGGATCTGGGCGCCCGTGCGCGCCTTGAGCTCGTCGGGCGTGCCCTCGGCGATCACCTTGCCGTGGTCGAACACCACGATGTCTTCGGCCAGCTGATCGGCCTCCTCCAGATATTGCGTGGTGAGCAGCACGGTCACGCCCTCGGACTGGAGCCCGCGCACCACGCCCCACAGATCGGTGCGGCTCCGCGGGTCGAGGCCGGTCGTCGGCTCGTCGAGGAACAGCACCTGCGGCCGCCCGACCAGGCTCGCGGCGAGGTCGAGCCGGCGCCGCATGCCGCCGGAGAAGGTCTTCGCGGCCCGGCCGCCCGCGTCGCTGAGGCCGAACCGGTCGAGCAGCTCGGCGGCCCTCGCCTTGGCCGCCGGCCGGGTCATCCCGAGCAGCCTGCCGATCATGCCAAGGTTCTCCATGCCGGTGAGGGCCTCGTCGACGGCCGCATACTGCCCGGTGAGGCCGATCAGCGACCGCGCCTGATGCGCCTGCCGCACCACGTCGAACCCGCCCACCTCGGCCCGGCCCCCGTCGGGCCGCAGCAGCGTCGCCAGGATGCGCACGGCCGTCGTCTTTCCCGCGCCGTTGGGCCCGAGCACGCCGAGCAGGCGGCCCTGGGGCACCTCGAGGTCCACTCCATCCAGGGCCTTGGTCGCGCCGTAACGCTTGACCAATCCCCGCGCCTGAATCGCGTATCTCATGGCGCCCACCTTGCCTGGTCCCACTGACAGAACTCTGAGACGCGGAATCAGCCGCTGAGATATCGCTGACTTAGAGTGTGTGCATGTTGCGTGACCCAGCCAACCAGGTGTCGCGGCGGGCGATCACGCTGTGGCTCCTGGAGTCCCTGACCTGGTTCGTATTCGTGGTGGGCGGCTCGATCCTCGTCGCCTACTGGCTGAGCGGCTGGTCCCCGATCGACGGCTGGCCCGTCTGGCTGCTGCCCATCGTGGTGACCCTCCTCATGCTGCCCGGGGTGATCGTCGAGCCGCTGTGGCGGTTCGCGGTGCACCGCTGGGAGTTCTCCGACGACGTGGTCTACGCGCGTTCCGGCTGGCTGAGCCGCGAGTGGGTGTTCGTGCCGGTCAGCCGCATCCAGACGGTCGACAAGGCGCAGGGCTGGTTCGAGCGGCTGCTGCGGCTGGCCACGGTCGAGATCAGGACCGCCTCGCACGCCGGGTCGTCCACGATCAAGGGCCTCGACTTCACCGTGGCCGCGCAGCTGGCGGCCGACCTCGCCCACCGGGCCCGCGAGCTCAGGGACGACGCCACGTGACGGCGCCCACGATCCCCTCGATGCGGCCGCCGGTGCCGGTGCTGCGGCTCAGCCCCCGTGTCCTGCTCATCGACCCGATCCGGATGCTGCCCTCGCTGGTCGTCCCGCTCGCCGGCGTTCTGATCGCGGGCGGCTTCTCGGCCGCGTCCTTCGGCTGGGCCGCGCTGGGCGTCGCCGCCTCGGTCGTGTTCGCGGTGATCAGGTGGGCCACGTTCACGTACTCGATCGCCGACGGGCGGCTGGAGCTCACCCGCGCCTTCATCGGCCGGTCGGTGCGGACGATCCCGCTCGAGCGGATCCGGGGCGTCGACGTGACGGCCCCGCCCATGCACCGGGTGCTCGGCCTCGCCGTGCTCAAGCTCGACACGGGGGCCGGAGGCGACGAGCAGGAGGGCGAGCTCGACGGGGTCACCAAGCAGGAGGCCGAGCGGCTGCGCGCCACCCTGCTCGCCGACCGTGAGCAGCACGCTGCGGCCGCCGACGACGCGGCCGGGCACACGGGGCCCGAGGGCCGGCGGTATGCCCGCGTACCCCGATCCTGGCTCCGCTACGGCCCGCTCTCCGGGGCCTACCTGTTCACGCCGTTCGCGCTGCTGGCCGGCGCCATCGGCCTGGCGTTCCAGTGGGGCGAGGAGTTCGGCCTCAATCAGCGCGCCGCCTGGCGGGCCCTGGAGTGGCTGTGGGATCGGCCCTACCTGCTCGTGGCCGCGGCGGCCGCGCTCGTGCTGGCCATGCCGGTGCTGGGCTGGCTCATGTACGCGTTGTTCAACTGGGATTTCACGCTGAGCGGCCGGGGTGGCTACCTGATCGCCGAGCGCGGCCTGATCACCCGGCGGGTCGTCTCGCTCGAACGCCGCCGCATCCGCGGCTACGAGCTGGGGGAGAGCCTGCTGGAGCGGCGGTTCCACGTGGCCCGGCTGTGGGCCGTCGTCACGGGCCTCGGCGACTCGCGCACCCGCGGCCAGCTGCTGCCGGTCGTGCCGCGCCCCTTCGCCGAGACCGTGGCCGTCGAGGCGGTCGGCCCGATCGGCGCCCCGCTGCGCCGCCACCCGCTCATGGCGCGCCGCAGGCGCCTGTTCCGCGCCATCGTGCCTTGGGCGGTGTTCGCGGCCATCGCGTTCGCGCTTGGATTCGTGGTCGTGGGATGTGTGCTGCTGCTCGTGGCCGCTGCCGGAGTGCCGCTCGGCCTCGACCGCTACCGGTCGCTGGGCCACGCCTTCGACGGCCGCCGCCTGTCGGTACGCTCCGGCTCGGTGCGGCGCACGCAGGCCGTGGTCGAGCGGCGAGCCGTGGTCGGCTGGACTATCCGGCAGACCTGGTTCCAGCGCGGGGGCCGCGTGCTGACGGTCACCGCGGGCGTGGGCGCCGGCAAGGGTGGCTATTCGGCCGTCGACACCGGTGAGGAACAGGGCGTCGCGTTCGCCGCCGAGGTGACCCCGGCCTGGATCACCCCGTTCCTCACGTCACACGACGGGTGACCCCCTCGCGCCGCTCAGCCACAGCCGATTGATGCGGCTCCCGGGCTCCCGGGGCTGCCGGATGGCGGCAGGCCGGGAGAACCGAAGACTGGCGGCGTGCTACTCGGGCTTGCGCGCTCCGAACATGATCTCGTCCCAGGTCGGCACCGAGGCACGCCGTCCTCGTCCCTTGCGGGGGCGGGCCGGCGGCGCGGGCTTCGGCTTGACCGGCTCCGGCTTCGGCGCCTCCGCGGCCGGCGGAGTCTCCGCCGCCGCCACCTCGGCCAGGGGCGCCTCAGCTGCGGGCGTCTCGCCGACCACCGGAGCTTCGGCTGCGGGTGCCTCGGCCACGGGTGC
The DNA here is from genome assembly GCA_017592665.1 of Streptosporangiaceae bacterium NEAU-GS5. Classification (GTDB taxonomy): domain Bacteria; phylum Actinomycetota; class Actinomycetes; order Streptosporangiales; family Streptosporangiaceae; genus NEAU-GS5. The sequence goes on from JAGFNW010000011.1 coordinate 124,423, forward strand.
CTCAGCTGCGGGCGGCTCGGCAACCACCGGAGCCTCGGTAGCGGCAGCCGGTGCCACCTTGGCCGCCGGTGCTGGCTCGGCCGTCGGTTGGCCCGTGGAAGGTCCAACCGCGGCGGCCGGCTTGGCGGAGCCGGTTCCGCTCTCGGGTTGCGCTTCAGCGGCTGCCGGGGTGCCAGCGGGCGCCTTGGCGGCCGGGGCCTTGGCCGCGGCCGGCCGCTGCGCGGCAGCCGGTGCCGCAGGTGGCTCCTGAACGACTGGCGGCGACGCTTGAGCGGCCGGGGATGGTGCCTGGGCGGCCGGTGGGGGCGACTGAACCGCCGGAGACGGCACCGAAGCGGCCGGTGGGGGCGACTGGACCGCCGGGGATGGTGCTTGGGCGGCTGGCGGTGGCGACTGAACCGTCGGAGACGGCACCGAAGCGGCTGGGGCGGTCGGGGGGGAGACCTCGGCTGCGGCGCGTGCTGGGCTGGGCGCTGGGACGGACGGCACGGGTGGCGTGGCCGGCGGCGGGAGCGCCGGGGAAGCGGGTGGCGGCACGGGGAGCGTGGCGGGGTCCGGCACGGTCTCCGCGGCGACCTTCACGGCCTCGGCGATCGCCTCGGCGGCGGCGGCCACCCTCACCGGCTCGACGGGCGCTGGGGGCGCCACAGCGGCCGCGGGCGCTGGGGGTGCAACAGAGGGCGCGGGCGCTGGGGGTGCAACAGAGGGCGCGGGCGCTGGAGGCGCCATAGAGGCCGCGGGCGCGGGAGCCGGTGCGACCGGCTCCTCGACCGGCAGCGGCTCTGGCGCCTCGGTCTCCTCGCTCACGCGGGCGGGCGGCACGGGCATGGCCGGCTCCGGCCGTACGGAAGGAGCCAGGGGCGCGTCGCGGAACGGCGACGGTGTGCCCGGCAGGGCCGGCACCGCGTAAGGCGGCTCGGTGTAGGCCGGGAACGAATACGTCGGCTCGGAGAAGGACGGCACCGGCGTGAGCTTGGAGACGCCGCGCGGCACGAACGGCCGGATCGTGGCCTCCTCCTCCGCCGGGTCGCTGTAGTCGGCGGCCGACAGGCGCATCGACTCGTCGTCGGCGGGCGTGATGTGCCGGCGGCGCGGGTCGAACAGCCACTCCGCATGGCGGGTGTGCCCATTCCAGACGAAGCCGAGCTTGACCCGCCACAGCCCGTCGTCGCGCTTGGCGGAATCCCAGTCGATTTCGTCGGCGGGGACTCCGCGCCGGGTCAGCCGTTCGGCGACCAGCTCGCCCAGGGTCGGGCCCGGCGCCGATTCACCGGGCCGCCGCACGGCGACCCGCTGGGCCTGCTGCGCCATGTATTCGCGCTCCTGCAGCACGGGGCCCTCGAACCAGCGGACTCGCTCTACCGGGATGCCTGCGGTGGCGGCGATTTCCTCCGCCGTCTCACCGGCCCGGATGCGAGCCTGGATCTCCTTGGGGCGCAACGGACTCTCCACTTCGATCTCGTACTGGCCGAGACGGGAGAAGTTGCCGCGAACCGCAGCGCGGAGCCGGTCGTCGACGGGAAGCGTGAACCGCGTCCCCCGCCCGGCCGTGGCCAGGACGAGGTAGGTGCCGTCCTCGCTTACCGCGACGAGACGGAGCTCCTGCATGCGAGTCCCTTCGTCGTCGTGGTGCTCAATCTTCCCCCGGACCCTTGAGTCTCTCGCGTGAGCCCGTTGCCTTCCAGCACCGTACCCGGCATGTCCGAACATCGCCTTACGCAAGGCCGCGCTGATGTTGTGACGCCAGCCACGTTTGTCGCGTTCACCCTTCTACATGCCCTGGGTGTTCAGCAAGCGGAGATAAGGGTCCTGCTGGGATTCTCCCGAATCAGAACCCGGATCGCCGTCGTTTTACGCGCCAAGGACCGTGTCGAGGTAGTCGTTGGCGAACAGCCGCTGCGGATCCAGCTTGTCCCGCAGCGCCACGAACTCCGAAAAGCGCGGATAAACAGTGGCGAGGTAGGCCGCGTCGCGGGTGTGCAGCTTGCCCCAGTGCGGCCGCCCGCCCAGGCCGGTCATGATCTCCTCGACCGCCGCGAAGTAGTCCGGGTTGGGCGTCGGCCGGTAGATGTGACAGGCGATGTACGCCGAGTCGCGGCCGTACGCCGTGGACAGCCACGCGTCGGACGGCGGCGTCACCCGCACCTCCACGGGGAACGAGATGGCCCAGCCCGACCGCTCGATCAGGTCGCGCGTGGCGCGGAGCGCCTCCCCGAGCCGCTCGCGCGGGATGGCGTACTCCATCTCCAGGAACCGCACGTTGCGGACCGTCGTGAGGATCTTGTACGAGGCGTCGATCGACTCCGAGGCGCTGAGCAGGCTCCCGGAGATCCGGTTGATCCGGGGGATCATCGCGGGCGCCCGCGCCCCGAGCGCGCAGGCCGCGCCGAACAGCGTGTTCTCCAGGAAGATCGCGTCGAGCCAGTGCTTGAACGCTCCGGCGGGCCGGGCCGGGCCGGCCGACCGGTTGTTCCGCTTGACCAGGCAGGTGTCGGTGTGGGGCAGCCAGAAGAAGTCGACATGCTCGTTTTCGCCGTGGAGCGCGTCCAGCGAGCCGAGGATCTGCGAGAAGGGCATCGGGTCGCGCTGGTTGTGCAGCAGGAACGCCGGCTCGACGCGGAAGGTCACCGCGGTCAGGATCCCGAGCGCGCCCAGCCCGACGCGTGCCGCGTCGAACAGCGGTCCTTCGGAGACCGTGGTGACCGTGCCGTCGGCGAGCACCAGCTCCAGCTCGACGACCTGGTCGGCGAGGCCGCCGATCGCGCGTCCCGTGCCGTGGGTGCCCGTCTGGATGGCCCCGGCGAGCGTCTGGTCGGCGATGTCGCCCATGTTGGCCAGGGCCAGCCCGCGCCGGTCGAGCTCCTCGTTGAGCCGCGAGACGGGCATGCCCGCGGCCGCCTTGACCCAGCCGTCTCCGGTCGCGAGCACGCCGGTGAGGGCGTGCGGCCGCAGTAGGATCCCGTCCGTCAGGGCGACGCCGGTGAAGGAGTGGCCCGTCCCGACCATCCGCACGCGCCTGCCGGTCGTGCCCGCGTCCCGTACGGCGGCGGCCACCTCGTCGGCCGACGCGGGGGCGCGCACCTCGGCGGGCGTGACGGACTGGTTGCCCGCCCAGTTACGGAACGTCATACGTGAACGATACTCACGACCGCTGGCCGGCGACAGAGGTCCTGAGCCAGGCCGACCCGGTCACTCCTATCACCGCCGCGAGCAGCGCGGAGGCCACCGAGAAGCCGTACGCGTTGGACGCGCCATAGAGGTCGGTCAGCCGGCCGCCCGCCCACGCCCCGACGGCCACGCCGAAGCCGATGGACGTCGAGATCCACGCCATGCCCTCGGTCAGCTGCGCGGCCGGCACGAGCCGTTCGATCAGCGAGAACCCGGTGATCAGCGTGGGGGAGATGGCCAGCCCCGCGAAGAACAGCGCGATCGCCATCACGGGAATGGCGCCCATCAGCGCGACCGGCGTGAAGCCCACGACGAACAGGCACAGCCCCGTCACGAACCGCACGCGGAGGCTGACCCTCCAGTGGCGCGCGCCGTACCAGAGGCCGGAGGTGGCGCTGCCGCACGCGATGGCGGCCAGCAGCAGGCCCGCGGCCGTGCGGTTGCCGTGCTCCTCGGCGAAGGCGACGGTGATGGTGTCGATCGAGCCGAAGACGCCGCCCATGGCGAAGAACACGGCCGACAGCAGCGCCACGCCGGGGATGGCGATGGGCGAGCCCCTGTGCTCCCGGTGACGTACGGCGGGCGGCTGGGTCTTGGTCTGCAGGGCGAACGCCAGCGTCCCCGTAAGAGTGCACACGAGCGCCACGATCAGCCCGGCGTACGGATTGATCAATGTGGCGAGCGCGCTCACGAACGCCGGCCCGGCCACGAAGATCACTTCGTCCGCCACCGACTCGAACGAGAAGGCCGTGTGCAGATCGGACGATCCCTGGAGGAGGTGGGACCAGCGGGCCCTGACCATCGAGCCGAGCGAGGTGGCGCACGCGCCGGTCGCCGCGCCCGTGACGTACAGGGTCCAGGTGGGCAGTCCGGCGTGGGCGCAGAGCATGAGCCCGGCAAGGGCCGCGCCGTGCAGGAAGACGAACGGGATGAGTACTGTTGCCTGTCCGAACCTGTCCACCAGACGGCCGGACAGCGGAGCCGCGACGGCGAATGCGACCGACACCGTGGCCGAGACCGCGCCCGCCGTCGCATACGAGCCGGTGAGGGCGGAGATGAGCAGGACTATGCCGATACCCAGCATCGACATCGGCATCCGGCCCACGAATCCGGCGATCACGAAGCCCTTGACTCCGGGCGCGCCGAGCAGCCGGCCATACATGGCGACCCTTTCCAGACCCGTTGTTCGTCCGGGCAGGCCGTTGTCGAGCTCTGCGGCCACGGCTAGCGTGGCTCGCGGACGTCTTATCCTGTTTGCACCCTTGCGCACTCACCAGACGGACGGCAAGTGATTTATCGCAACGTGAGCCATCCAACCGATATTCCGTGGTTCAGGGCTCTTCGTGCGGTTTTAGTGGTCTTAGCGGCCTTGATCACGGCGGTCATCACGACCGGGAGCGTCTATCTGGCGACCCACGAAGATGTGCCGCCCGAGGTCGGCCACGCCGCCCCGGACGCACTCGTTCCCGACCCCACGCTGCCGTCCAGCGCGCCCGTGATCGGCGGCCCCGGCGTCCAGGCCACCCCGCCCGGGCTGCTGGCCATCGCCCCCAAGACCGTCCCCCGTAAGACCCTGCTCAAGCTGGCGGGGCTGGAGCACGTCCAGAAGGTGGCCGCGGTCGACGGCGGCGCCGTGAAGATCGCCGGGACCGGCCTGCAACTGCTCGCGGTCGACCCGGCGCAGTTCCGCTCCTGGACGCCGACCGGCGTGGCCCAGCACCCCGAGGTCTGGAGCGCGCTGGCGCGCGGCGAGTTCGTGGCCGACGCCGCCACGGTCCGCCGGCTCGGCATGGTGCTCGGCGCCGAATATCAGCTGGAAAACGGGCCCCGGCTGCGCGTGGCCGCGTCCGCCACCCTCGGCTTCCCCGGCGTGGACGGGCTGATCAGCGCCGACCTCGGCCGCCGCCTGGGATTCGCGACCGGCGTGGTGGTCCTGGTCGACGGCGACAAGATCGACGCGGCCCAGGTCAGGCGTCTGCTCGGCAAGCGGGCCCAGGTCGTCAAGGTGGGCCCGGCACGCGAGCAGGAGGCGGCTCCGAAGGCAAGGCGCGTCCTGGTGGGGCGGCCCGAGACCTACCTCGACCTCTATCGCCGCTCCGCGGCCGTCTGCCCCGGCTTGTCATGGACCGTGCTGGCCGCGATCGGGCAGGTCGAGAGCGGGCACGGGCGCAATAACGGGCCGTCTTCCGCGGGCGCCCTGGGCCCCATGCAGTTCATGCCGGCCACCTGGAAGACCTATGGGGTCGACGGCGACGGAGACGGCGTGGCCGACATCTGGAGCCCTTACGACGCGGTTCCGGCGGCGGCCAACTACCTGTGCGCCAACGGCGGCGGCGCGGGAGGCGACCGGCTGCGCAAGTCGGTCTGGTTCTACAACCACTCCTGGGACTACGTGGACCGCGTGCTGGGCCTCGCGGTCGCGTACGCCCGGACCTATCCGTCCTGACCCGGCGGGGCCGCGGGGACGCGCGCCGGACGCGGGCAGCAGTCGGCGTGGCAGCGGAAGGGCTCGGGCTCGGCCAGCAACTCGGCCACCATCGACACGAACCGGGGGTGCACGCTCGCCGTCGTCGCCCTGGCCAGGGTCATGCCCAGCTCCGCGGCCGTCTCCGCGGCCTCGACGTCAAGGTCGTGGACGACTTCCATGTGGTCGGACACGAACCCGATCGGCACCAGCACGACCGAGCCCACCCCTTCCGCGTGGAGCGCGCGCAGGTGGTCGTTGACGTCCGGCGCCAGCCACGGCACCTGCGGCGGCCCGCTGCGGCTCTGCCACACGAGGTCGAAGCCGTCACGCCCGACCGCCTCGGTGACCAGCGCCGACGCGGTCCGCAGCCCGGCCTCGTAGGCACCGCCCGACGGGCCCGCCGTGTCGGCCATCGTGACCGGGATGCTGTGCGCCGTGAAGACCAGCCGCGCGCCCGGCGCCTTGGACAGGGCCTCGCGCGTGTGGTCGGCCATGGCCGCGATGAACCCGGGGTGGTCGTAGTAGTGCCGCAGCCGCACGATCTCGGGCGCGCCCGGCACGGCCTGCCTGGCCAGGGCGATGTCGTCCAGATACTGCCGGCAGCTGGAGTAGGACCGGTAGGCCGAGGTGATGAACGCGGCCGCCTTTCGCACCCCGTCGGCCCGCATCTGCTCGACGGTCTCGGCCAGGAAGGGGCTCCAGTTGCGGTTTCCCCAGTAGATCGGCAGGTCGACGACCTGCTTCAGGGCGGCTATGAGATCGCGGCAGTGCTGGTTGATCGGGCTGACGCCGCCGAAGGCGTAATAGTGCTCCGCCACCTTCAGCAGGCGTTCTCGCGGCACTCCCCGGCCGCGGGTGACGTTCTCCAGGAACGGCATCACGTCGTCGTGTCCTTCCGGCCCTCCAAAGGAGACGACGAGCAGTGCGTCATAGGTGCCCACGGACGTCAACTTTATTGCGCGGTACGTTCGTCTTGTGACGACCCCATTTCACGATCTGCGCGCGTATCTGGCTCTGCCACGCGTGGCGTCACTGCGCCTCTCTCCAGACGCGACCCGTCTGGTGGCCGTGACGCAGTCCCTGAATCCCGACGGTTCCTCGTACGGCACGGCACTTTGGGAGGTTCCGCTCGACGGCGGCGAGGCCGTCCGGCTGACCGCTTCCGCCAAGGGCGAGGCGGGCGCCTGGTTCGCTCCCGACGGCGATGTGCTGTTCGTCTCACGCCGTCCCGACCCGACCGTCAAGGACGGCGACGACGACGTGCCCGCGCTGTGGCTGCTGCCACCCCGGGGCGAGTCCCGGCGCGTGGCCAACCGGCCCGGCGGCATCTCCGCGGCGCGCGCCGCGGGGCGCACGGTCGTCTACGCGGCCAACACCCTGCCGGGCGACCCGGAGACCGAACAAGACCGGCGCAAGGCGCGCAAGGAGGCGGGGGTCTCCGCCGTCCTCCACGAGGGCTACCCGATCCGCTACTGGGATCACGACCTCGGCCCCGACGCCGTGCGCCTGTTCACGCTCGACGGGCGCGACCTCACCCCCGACGCCGGTCGCGCGCTCGACGAGACGTCCTTCGACCTGACCGCCGACACCGTCGTCACGACCTGGCGGGTGCCCCTTCCGGCCGGTGAATCGCGTACGGACCTGGTCGCCATCGACGTGGCGACCGGCGAGCGGCGCGTGCTCGCCACCTCCGATGGGCACGACTTCTCCGGCCCGCTCCGCGTGTCGCCGGACGGGCGGCGCGTGGCCTGCACGCGCGAGCGCAACTCCAGCCAGACGGTCTCCACCGCGGCCGACATCTGGGTCTGCGACCTCTCGACGGGGGAGGGCCGGGCCTACGATCATGACCTGTTCGCTATGGACATGGCCTGGAGCCCCGATTCGAAGGCGCTCTACGTCGTCGCCGACCACCGCGGCCGCCGCCCGATCTTCCGCGTCCCGCTCGACGGCTCCGACGCCGTACGGCTCACGCCCGACGACGGCGCCTATCTCGAGGTCAACCCGGCGCCGGACGGGAGCGTCTACGCGCTGCGCTCGGCCGTCGGCTCGCCGCCGACGCCGGTCCGCGTGGCGCCCGACGGGTCCTACACGACGCTCGGCTCACCCGGCGTCGCGCCCGCGCTGCCCGGCACGCTCACCGAGATCACGGCGATGGCCGACGACGGCGTCGAGATCCGCGGCTGGCTCGTGCTGCCGGCCTCGGCGAGCGCCGAGGACCCGGCCCCATTCCTGCTGTGGATCCACGGCGGCCCGCTCGGCTCCTGGAACGACTGGTCGTGGCGGTGGAACCCGTGGATCATGGCGGCCCGCGGCTACGCCGTGCTGCTGCCCGATCCTTGCCTGTCCACCGGCTACGGCCAGGCCATGATCGACCGTGGCTGGGGGGAGTGGGGCCCGGCCACGGCCGGCGACCTGATGGCGATCACCGACGCCTGCCTCAAGCGGCCCGAGATCGACGAGACCAGGATCGCCGCCATGGGCGGCTCGTTCGGCGGCTACATGGCCAACTGGCTGGCCGGGCACACCGACCGGTTCCAGGCCATCGTCACGCACGCCTCGCTGTGGAACTTCGAGCAGTTCGCCGGCACCACCGACGCCAGCCAATACTGGCAGCGGGAGTTCGGCGAGCCCGGCTCCGAGCTCTACACGCGCCTTTCGCCGCACCGGCATCTCGAGCAGATCTCCACGCCCATGCTCGTGATCCACGGCGACAAGGACTACCGCGTGCCGATCGGGGAGGCGCTGCGCCTCTGGTGGGACCTTCGGCGGACCAACGCCGAGGCCAAGTTCCTCTACTTCCCCGACGAGAACCACTGGGTGCTCAAACCAGGCAACGTCGTCGCCTGGTACGAGACCGTCCTCGCGTTCCTCGCCCAGCACGTACTCGGTGAGGAGTGGGTCAGGCCCGACTCGGTAGCCTGACCCATATGCCTGCCACGGACCAGCTCCTCGAGCTCGCCCACGAGCTCGCCGTCGAGGCCGGGGACATGGTGCTCGCCAAGCGCCCGGCCCGCCCCGAGGTCGTCGAGACCAAATCAAGCCCGACCGACGTCGTGACGGCGCTCGACCGCGAGGCCGAGGAGCTGATCCGGGCCAGGATCCACGCGGCCAGGCCCGGTGACGCCGTGCTCGGCGAAGAGCAGGGCGACACCCCCGGCAGCGGCCGGGTCCGCTGGATCGTCGACCCCATCGACGGCACCGTCAACTTCCTCTACGGCCTGCCCGTGTGGTCGGTGAGCATCGCGGCCGAGGTCGACGGGCAGATCGTCGCCGGGGTCGTCAACGTGGCGCCGCAGGGCGAGATCTACACGGCGACCCTCGGCGGCGGCGCCTGGCAGGGCGGGCGGCGGCTGCGCTGCAACACGGGCGTGCCGCTCGACCGGGCGCTGGTCGCCACCGGCTTCGGCTACCTGCCCGCCCGCCGGGCCGTGCAGGCCGAGGTGCTGACCCACGTCCTGCCGCGCGTGCGGGACATCCGCCGGGCCGGCTCGTGCACGGTCGACCTGTGCGCGGTCGCCTCCGGCCAGGTCGACGCCTACTATGAGCGCGGCCCGATGTACTGGGACTACGCGGCCGCCGGGCTGATCGCGACGGAGGCCGGGGCCCGGATCGGCGGCCTTGGCGGCAAGCCGTACAACACCCGGCTCGATCGCACCGAGCTGGCCCTGTGCGCGGCTCCCGAGCTGTTCGACGCCCTCGACGCGCTCCTGACCCCGCTCGACCCCGACCACGACTGACCGCCGCGTCGAAGCCCGCTCCAAGGCACGCGACGCCCTCCGGTCTGGGCCGCCTTACTGTGCGTTTACGGTGGGCAACGCCACAATGGAGGTCAGATTCGAGGAGGACCTATGCGCGTGCTTGTGGTCGAGGATGAGCGGGTGCTCGCCGACGCGATCGCGACGGGGCTCCGCCGTGAGGCGATGGCCGTCGACGTCGCCTACGACGGCGCCGAGGCGCTGGAGAAGACCAGCTATATCGACTACGACGTGATCGTGCTCGACCGCGACCTGCCCAAGGTGCACGGCGACGAGGTGGCGCGCAAGCTCGTCTTCGACCGTTCCGCCTCGCGGATCATCATGCTGACCGCGGCAGGCGACGTCGACGACAAGGTCGAGGGCCTGGAGCTCGGCGCCGACGACTACCTGGCCAAGCCGTTCGTGTTCATGGAGCTGGTGGCCCGGGTGCGCGCCCTCGGACGGCGCTCGGCGCCCGCGCTGCCGCCCGTGCTCGAGCGCAGCGGGGTCCGGCTCGACCCGGGCAAGCGCCTGGTCGAGCGCGACGGCCAGGAGATCTCGCTCACCAAGAAGGAATTCGCGGTGCTCGAAGAGCTGATGCGGGCCGAGGGGGCCGTGGTCAGCCAGGAGGATCTGCTCGACAAGGCGTGGGACGAGAACATCGACCCGTTCACCAACGTGGTCCGGGTCACGATGATGACACTGCGCAAGAAGCTCGGTGATCCGCCGGTGATCGAGACGGTCCCCGGAGTGGGGTACAAACTGTGACCCGGTCCCCAGAGCCCTCTCCGGAGCCGGAAGAGCGGGATGAGCTCGAAGAGCCGGAGGTGGGATCGGACGAACTGGACGAGCGGATGGGCTCGGCCATAGGCACCGGGCCCTATCGGCGTGAGGTCCTGGCCGTGGGCGAGCAGCCGCCCCCGCCCACCGGGCCACCCGTGTGGGACGGCCCGCCGCCGCCCGGCGTCCGCGTGTCCAGGCCCAGCCCGCTCGCCTGGATCAGGGGCCTCCCCAAGCGGATCAGCATCCGCTGGCGGCTCACCATCACCTACGCCGTGCTGTTCTTCGCCGCCGGCGCCGTGCTGCTGCTCGTCATGTACTGGGTGGTCGGCTGGGCCATCCGCGCCAGCTGGCCGGGGCTTCCCGACCAGTTCGACCGGCCGCCGTACGGCACGTACAACAACGCGATCTGGCAGGACATGGAGGATCTCGCGGTCGCGGGCGCGCGCCAGGGCTTCCTCAGCAAGTCGCTGATGGCGCTCGGCGGCATGGGCATCATCGCCCTCATGATCGGCTACGTGGTGGCCGACCGCGCACTTCGCCCGATCACCCGGATGACGGCGGCGGCCAGGCGTATGTCGGAAACCTCGCTGGCGCACGAGCGGATCGACCTGAAAGGCCCGGACGACGAGCTGAAGGAGCTGGCCGACACCTTCGACGCCATGCTGACGCGGCTCAACGCCGCTTTCGACGCGCAACGAAGATTCGTGGCCAACGCCTCACACGAGTTGCGGACGCCGCTGACCATCAACCGCACGGTCCTCGAGGTCGCGATCTCCGATCCCGAGGTATCGGAAGATCTTCGCGTGCTTGGCAAGACCCTGCTGGGCAACAACGCCAGGCACGAGAAGCTGATCGAGGCGCTGCTGCTGCTGGCCCGCAGCGAGCGCGAGCTGTCGGTCCGCAAGCCGCTCGACTTCCAGGAGGTCGGCAAGACCGTCGTCGACCAGCTCTCCCCGTTCGCGGAGGAGGGGAACGTGACGATCGTGCCCGACCTGCACTCGGCGCCCGTCGTCGGCGATCCCGTCCTGCTGGAGCGCTGCGTGGCCAACCTGGTCGAGAACGCCATCAAATACAACATGCCCACGTTCGGAAAAATCTGGATTCGGTCGGGAATAGTTGATGGGGCTTCCGTGGTTCAGATCGCGAACACTGGGCCACATGTCCCGGCGTACGAGGTGGATGAGCTTTTCGAGCCGTTCAGGAGATTGATCGGCGACCGGGTGGAGTCCGCCAAGGGTGCGGGATTGGGCCTGTCGATTGTGCGCGCCGTGGTGCGCGCGCATGGTGGATCCGTCACGGCGGTTTCCCGTGAGGGAGGAGGCCTCGTTGTGACCGTGAGACTCGTGGCCTCTCCGGTCGCGCCGCTGTCGGCGCGCTGATACACGAGCAGGCCACACATGTGGTTGGATGTGCCGTCGAACGCGCTGACGACACCGGCAATGCTGTGGTTTTGGCCATATTTGGCTAACCCGAGTGCTGCCGGACAGAACCCTGGGCACGCCGAGAGGTTCAGCTCGGGCCGATGCGGGGTACCGATTGCAAAATCTCCCGGATCGATCGGGCACAAGATTGGCCTCCCGAGCGTTAAGGACGCGCGACAGGCACAGAGAGATAGATGAGGGGGATGGAGTACGCACATGGCTACCGACTACGACAGCCCGCGCAAGACTGACGACGACCTGGGTGAAGACAGTCTCCAGGAGCTTCAGGCGCGGCGCAGCGACAAGTCGTCGGGCAGCATTGACATCGACGAGACCGACCTGGCCGAGTCGCTCGAGCTGCCGGGAGCCGACCTGTCCAACGAGGAGCTGTCGCTCCGGGTGATTCCTCGTCAGGCCGACGAGTTCACCTGTTCGCGCTGCTTCTTGGTGCATCACCGCAGCCAGTTGGCGTCCGAGCGGAATGGCCAGCAGGTCTGCCGCGAATGCGCCGCTTGATGAACCGCTAGGAGGGCCCGTGGGCGCACAGGCGCAACGACCCGAACACCCGGATCATTCTGGAGAGGGGCCCGACGAGGTCGCCGACCTCGTCGGCAAACTCCTCACCCAGGACGCTGAGAAGGACGGCCGCCAGGGTGTGGCCGAGCGGCGCCGCCTGCTCGGCCGCCTCTCGACGGCGCTGGTGTCCTCCGCTCGCAAGGCGGGCGCCTCCGGCGTGGGGCGCGGCCGCTGGCTGGCCGACGTGTTCATAGGTCTCGCGCCGCGACTGCCCATCCGGGATCTCGCCACCCTGCAGGAGCACCACTACGGGCTCACCGGAGAGCAGCTGGCCGACGACCTCGTCCGGACGGCGGCGAAGGCCACTATGGCGGTCGGCGCCGTGGGAGGCGCGCTGGCCGCGGCCGAGTTCGCCGCCCCTCCGCTGCTGCTGTCCGCCCCCGCACAACTCGTGGCCGAGACCCTGGTGGTGGCCGCCATCGAGGTCAAGCTCATCGCCGAGCTCCACGAGGTGTACGGAATCCAGGTGCCGGGCACCGGCTCGCAACGCGCGATGGCGTTCTCCATGGCCTGGTCGAGGCAGCGCGGGGTCAATCCGCTGACTCCCGGCACGGCGACGCTCGCGCTCGGCGCCGCGGCCAAGACCGCGTTGCGCAACCGGCTCATGCGGACGCTGGGCCGTCATCTGACCACACTCGGGCCGTTCCTGACCGGCGCGGTCGCCGGAGGCGCGCTCAACCGGGCCGCCACGCGGAAACTGGCCCAGGCCGTACGCTCCGATCTGCTGCGACAGAGGGCCCTGCCGCCCGCCTGATACGAAACTGTTACCTTTCCGTCGGGCTGGTCTAAACCAGTTCCGAGCTGCGTTAGATCATCTCACCGTCACCCCTATGAATTGTGCACTTCGTAAGGGGTATGGGCGGTCTGGGGGAGATTACCTATCGTGGCCATCAGGCGACAGTGGAGGGCACATGCGCGGCACGAGCTCATTTCTGATCGTCGCTAACCGGCTTCCGGTGGACAGGGTGGGTGACAATCAGTGGCGGCGCAGCCCCGGAGGGCTGGTGACGGCCATCGCCCCCGTGATGCAGCGCCGGGACGGCGCCTGGCTGGGCTGGACCGGTGCCGCGGGGGAGGAGCTCAAGCCGTTCGACCACGACGGCATGCACCTGATTCCCGTCCCTTTGTCCTCCCTTGAGATCGAGCTCTATTACGAAGGCTTTTCCAACGCCACTTTGTGGCCGCTCTATCACGACGTCGTGGCGCCCCCCGTCTATTCGCGTGTGTTGTGGGACGCCTATCGCGCGGTCAACGACCGTTTCGCGCGGGCCGCGGCCGAGGCGGCCGCGCCCGGCGCGCTGGTGTGGGTGCAGGATTATCAATTGCAGCTGGTGCCGGCCATGCTGCGCCGGCTCAGACCGGACGTGAAGATCGGCTTCTTCCTGCACATCCCTTTTCCGCCGATCGAGCTGTTCTACCAGCTGCCGTGGCGCAAGGAGCTGGTCGAGGGGCTGCTCGGGGCCGACCTGGTCGGCTTCCAGCGGCCGGGCGGGGCGCAGAACTTCATCCGCCTGTGCCGCCGCCTGCTCGGCACCCCCGTCCAGCGCATGGAGGTGCTGCTCGAGGAGCGTACGGTCCGGGCCGAGGCCTTCCCCATATCCGTCGACTTCGGCGAGTTCGACCAGCTGGTGCGCGACCCGAACGTCCAGGCCAGGGCCAAGGAGATCCGCGGTGAGCTCGGCGACCCCGAGCACGTCCTGCTCGGCGTCGACCGCCTCGACTACACCAAGGGCATCGGCCAGCGTCTCAAGGCCTTCAGCGAGCTGCTGAAGGAGGGCTCGCTGATGCCGGGTGAGGCGTCGTTCGTGCAGATCGCCACGCCGAGCCGGGAGCGGGTCGAGGAGTACGTCCGGCTGCGCAACGACATCGAGCTGATGGTCGGCCGGATCAACGGCGAGCACGGCCAGCTGGGCCGGCAGCCGATCAACTACTTCCACCAGTCCTACGACCGGCAGGAGCTGGCCGCCCTCTACTGCGCCGCCGACGTGATGGTGGTGACCCCGCTGCGGGACGGCATGAACCTGGTCGCCAAGGAGTACGTGGCCTGCCGGCACGACCTCCGCGGAGCCCTGGTGCTCAGCGAGTTCGCCGGCGCCGCCGACGAGCTCCGGCAGGCCTATCTCGTCAACCCGTATGACATCGACGGGATGAAACGGGCGATGCTTGCCGCCATGCGGGCCACACCGCACGAGATCGGCCGCCGGATGCGCTCGCTGCGGCGCCGGGTCGCCACCCACAACGTCGACAAGTGGGCCAGCGACTTCCTCACCGCCCTCGAGTCGTAGTGCCGCGGGCTATCCCAGCTGCTCGGCCTTCTCTTTCGCCTGCGCCTTCCACGCCTGCCACCGCCTGGCCGCGGCGCGGGTGGTCACGATCCGCGCCACCTCCATGCCAAGGCCCATGACCACCGCATATGCGAGGGCTTCGCCGAGGCCGATGTCGAGCGCGTCGGCGTTGGCCGGCGGCTTGCGGCCGGTGGCCTTCTCCCAGGCGAAGGAGAGCACCTTTTTGGAGGCGAAACCCACGGCCAGCCCTACCAGGCCGCCGATGATCCGCCACTGCATGTCGGGCTTTTCCGACTTGTCCGCTGCCATAGATCCCTCCTCGGTAACAGACCCTAGCCTCTCCGTGCCGCGTCAGCCGTTCACGCCATACCATCGGGGAGCATGACGACTCAGCGACCATTGCCGCCCGACAAGCCGACCCTCGACGGCTTGGAGACGGTATGGGTATCGCGCTGGGACGCCGACGGCACCTACCGGTTCGCTCCCCCCGAGGGCTCGGGGGATCAGGTCTACGCGATCGACACCCCGCCCCCGACCGTTTCCGGCTCCCTGCACGTCGGCCACGTCTTCTCCTTCACCCACACCGACACGGTCGCGCGCTATCAGCGCATGTGCGGCAAGGTCGTCTTCTACCCGATGGGGTGGGATGACAACGGTCTGCCCACAGAACGCCGCGTCCAAAATCACTTCGGCGTCCGCTGCGACCCCTCCGTCCCGTACGACCCCGGCTTCACCCCGCCGGGCGGCAAGGAGCAGGTCTCCATCTCGCGCAAGAACTTCGTCGAGCTGTGCCACAAGCTGACCGTGGAAGACGAGAAGGCGTTCGAGGAGCTGTGGCGGCGGCTTGGGCTGTCGGTCGACTGGTCCTTGACGTACGCGACGATCGGCAACCGCTCGCGGGCCGTCTCGCAGCGGTTCTTCCTGCGCAATCTGGAGCGCGGCGAGGCCTATCTGTCCGAGGCGCCCACCCTGTGGGATGTGACGTTCCGTACGGCGGTCGCCCAGGCGGAGCTGGAAGACCGAGAGTGGCCCGGCGCGTTCCACAAGATCAGCTTCGGTCCCGCGCAGATCGAGACCACCAGGCCCGAGCTGCTGCCGGCCTGCGTCGCGCTGGTCGCGCATCCGGACGACGAGCGCTATCAGGCGCTGTTCGGCACGACCGTGCGCACCCCGCTTTTCGGTGTCGAGGTGCCCGTCGTGGCCCATCATCTGGCCGAGCCCGACAAGGGCACCGGCATCGCGATGATCTGCACGTTCGGCGACCTCACCGACGTCACGTGGTGGCGCGAGCTCGACCTGCCCACCCGGCCGATCATCGGCTGGGATGGGCGGCTGCTGCCCGAGCCGCCGCAGGGCGTCGCCGCCGAGCCATACAAGGAGCTGGCCGGAAAGACCGTGCACTCGGCGCGCGAGCGGATCGTCGAGCTGCTGCGCGAGTCGGGCGACCTGCTCGGCGAGCCGCGGCCCGTGTCGCGCGCCGTGAAGTTCTACGAGAAGGGCGACCGCCCGCTCGAGATCGTCACCACCCGCCAGTGGTATATCAGGAACGGCGGCCGCGACGCCCGGCTCCGCCAGGCGCTCCTGGAGCGCGGCCGTGAGCTGAACTGGCACCCGGCGCACATGCGGGTGCGCTACGAAAACTGGGTGGAGGGCCTGGCCGGCGACTGGCTGATCTCGCGGCAGCGCTTCTTCGGCGTGCCCATTCCCGTGTGGTATCAGCTCGACTCCGAAGGCGTGCCGATCTACGAGGCGCCCATCGTGCCGGACGAGTCCACGCTGCCGATCGACCCGTCCAGCGACGTGCCCCCCGGGTTCGCCGAAGAGGCGCGTGGCGTGCCGTTCGGCTTCGTGGGCGACCCCGACGTGATGGACACGTGGGCCACCTCGTCCCTGACGCCCGAGATCGCCGGCTTCGACGGCCTCTACGACCTGCGCCCGCAGGCCCACGAGATCATCCGGACGTGGTTGTTCTCCACGATCGTCCGCTCCCACCTGGAGCACGACCGGCTGCCGTGGCGGCACGCGGCGATCTCCGGCTGGATCCTCGACCCCGACCGTAAAAAGATGTCCAAATCGAAGGGCAACGTGGTCACCCCGCTCGCCCTCCTGGAGGAGTACGGCTCGGACGCCGTGCGCTACTGGGCCGCGAGCGGCCGGCCGGGCACCGACTTCGCCTTCGACACGGGGCAGATCAGGATCGGCCGCCGCCTGGCCATCAAGATCCTCAACGCGTCGAAGTTCGTGCTCGGATTCGAGGCCGTCGACGGCGAGGTCACCGAGCCGGTCGACCGCGCCATGCTGGCGGCCCTCAGCGCGGTCGTGGCCGAGGCGACCGAGGCCTTCGAGGACTACGACTACACAAAGGCCCTGGAGCGCGCCGAGCGCTTCTTCTGGACCTTCTGCGACGACTACCTGGAGCTGGTCAAGGCCCGCGCGTACGACGGCGACGCCTCGGCCGTGACGGCCCTCCGTACGGCGCTCGACACCCTGCTGCGGCTGTTCGCGCCGTTCCTGCCGTTCGTCACCGAAGAGGTGTGGTCGTGGTGGCGGGACGGCTCGGTGCACCGCGCGCCCTGGCCCGGCCTCGCCGTCGACGGCGACCCGCGAATTCTGGAGATCGTCTCCGAGGTGCTGCGCCGGGTTCGGAAGGCCAAGTCGGAGGCCAGGCTGTCGATGCGCGCCGAGGTCTCCCGGCTCGTCGTCACCGGCCCTGAGCTGGTCAGGCTCGCCCAAGACGATCTGTGCTCGGCCGGTAACGTCGAGGAGTTCGTGCTGCACCCGAGGGGCGACGACCTCGAGGTCGTCATCACGTTGACGTGACACCTTCTGGGCCCGGAGACGCGCGTTCGGCCGACGGGCGTGCCAGTCTTGAACACGTGATCGCGGACGAGGAGAAGAGGGAGTGGCCCCGGCGCTGGGAGCCGCGGCGCCGGGGAGCGGTGCCACCGATCTTGGCCACGGCCGCGGCGTGGAGCTGGCGGCTGATCGTCATCGGCGTGATCATCTACGTGTTCTGGCTCGTCATCGGCCGGATCAGCTTCGTGGCGCTGCCGGTCGCGATCGCGTTCCTGCTGACGGCGCTGCTGTTCCCGGTGACGAGCCGGCTGCGCCGGGCCGGGTTCCGCCCGATCTACGCGACCTGGCTGACCATGCTGCTGGCCTTCGCCGTGCTCGGCGGTATCGGGTTCATCATCGGCACCCGCGCCAACGACGAGTTCCCCCGGCTCGTGGAAAACATCCGCCAGACCGCGGCCCAGGGGCAAGATTGGCTGGTCAACGGCCCGCTGCACCTGAAAGAGGCGCAGCTGCAGAGTTACGTCGACCAGCTGACCCAGATGTTCAACCAGCAGCCGAGCCAGATCGCCGGCACCGTGCTGACCGGCGCGACGGCGGTCGTCGAGGTGCTCGCCTCGATCGTGCTGCTGCTGTTCGTGACGTTCTTCTTCCTGAAGGACGGCGACCGCATCTGGTCGTGGTTCCTGCGGGCGTTCGGCGGGGCGGCGCCCCGGATGAACCGCGCGGGGCGGGCCGCCTGGCGGACGCTCTCGCACTACGTGCAGGGCACGGTCGCGGTCGCGGCCATCCACGGCGTGATCATCGGCGTGGTCCTGGCGGGCATGCGGGTGCCGCTGTGGGCGCCGCTGGCCGTGCTGATCTTCCTGGCCAGCTTCATCCCGATCGTCGGCATCTTCTTCGCCGGCGCCATCTGCACGCTGGTCGTCTTCGGCTCGCAGAACTGGGTGTACGCGGTGATCTTCGTGGGCATCCTGATCGTCGAGCAGCAGCTGGAGAACCACGTGCTCCAGCCCCTGATCGTGGGCCGGGCCCTGGAGTTCCACCCATTGGCGATCATCCTGGTCCTCGCGGTCGGCGGCGTGGTCGGCGGCATCGCCGGCGCGGCCATCGCCGTGCCGGTGACCGCGGTGATCTACCGGGCCCTGCCCGAGCTGCGCCGCGATCCGCCGGAGCCGGACGAACCGCCGCCACCGGAGCCACCGGGTGATACGCCCGGCAAAGCGCCCGAGGAGACGACGGGACGCGAGTCGGGCGCCGCTGAGGCCGTCTCGCCGCAGCGCAACGGGTAGGCTCGGCGAGTGAGTGTTGAGGTGCTGATTCACCGGCTGGATCCGGAGCTGCCGATCCCGTCGTATGCGCACCCCGGCGACGCCGGAGCCGATCTTTACGCGGTGCGCGACGTCGAGTTGCTGCCCGGTGAGCGAGCTGTGGTCGGCACGGGGGTCGCGATCGCGTTGCCGGACGGTTACGCTGCGTTCGTCCACCCGCGTTCCGGGCTGGCCGCGCGGCACGGCGTGACGCTCGTCAACGCCCCAGGCACGGTCGACGCCGGATATCGGGGCGAGATCAGGGTCACGCTGATCAACACCGATCTGAAGGAGGCCGTGCGGCTCAAGCGTGGCGACCGGATCGCCCAGCTGGTGATCCAGCGGGTGGAGAAGGCGACGTTCTACGCCGTGGAGCGGCTGCCGGGTTCGGCGCGAGGCGCCGACGGCTTCGGTTCCACGGGCATATGAGGGAGTGAATCAGGTGTTCCGACGCCGCCGACGCGCGGGTGAGGAAGAGCAGGCCGAGGTTCAGGCCGCCGAGCCGGCCGAATCCACGGCGGAATCCACGTCCGGAAAGCCGGCGGAGTCCGACGGATCCGGTCCGTGGGATGCCGCCCAGGCCTATCCCGACGTGCCGCGGGTCGATCTCGGCGGGCTGCTGCTGCCGATCGGCCCGGGATTCGAGGTCCAGCTCAGCGTGCAGGGCGACCGCATGGTCGCGGCCACGGTCCTGGCCGAGGAGAGTGCGCTGCTGCTTCAGGCGTTCGCCGCGCCACGCCGTGGAGATCTGTGGGACGAGCTTCGCGGCGATCTGAAGCGCGAGGTGAGCGCCGCGGGCGGCGAGGCGACGGAGAAGCAGGGCCCGTTCGGGCCCGAGCTGGTCGCCGTCCGGCCGGGCGACGGCAGGGCCGGCAAGCAGCAGGTGCGCTATCTGGGCGTCGACGGGCAGCGCTGGTGCCTTCGCGCCGACATCTCGGGGCGTGCCGCGCTCGACCAGGCGGCCGCCGCGGTCATGGAGGGCGTCCTGCGCAATGTCGTGGTGGTCCGCGGCGACCAGCCGATGGCTCCCAAGGAGCCGATCGAGCTGCGGCTTCCCGCCGAAGCCCGCCAGCAGCAGGATGACCCCGAGGTGGAGACCTTCCGCCCCTTCGAACGTGGGCCGGAGATTTCCGAAATTAGATGAGTTGTGACGTATTCTCGGTCAGAGCTGTCATCTACGGTTGAGACGTTATGAGTATCAAGGAGCCCGCCAAAAAGGGCGGACTGCGGGGTTTCTTCCAGCGCCTGACTACCACGCAGGCCGAACTGGAAGCCGCTGAGCTGCAAGAAGACCTCGGGCGGCATGGAGCGACCCCGATCGCCTCGTGCGGCGAGCGACAGCGCTTCTGCGTCGCGGGCACGCTCCGAACGGTTACGCTCAGACCACGCGGCGGCGCTCCGGCGCTGGAGGCCGAGCTTTACGACGGCTCCGACGTGATCGACCTGGTCTGGCTGGGCCGGCGCAAAATCGTCGGCATCGAGCCGGGCCGGGTGGTCCGCGCGGAGGGCCTCATCAGCGTCCAGGACGGCCGCAAGGTCATGTTCAATCCGCGCTACGAACTGCGCCCGACGGGGTGAAGGTGCCTACGGGGTGAAGGTGAAGGAGAGCCGCTTGTGAGTACGGCAGACGAGACCGCGGGCATGGGGATTCCCAAGCCGGCGATCCCCGACCCGGCTCCGGCGGTCCCGGCCGAGCCGATCGCCCTCAGCGAGGCCGAAAAACAGCACGAGGCGGTCGTTCACGACACCGCGGAGGCGGCGGTCAGGGCTCAGCTCACCAAGGCGCTGGGCGGGCGGCGCGGCATCGTCGAGGCGGCCATCCCCACGATCACGTTCACGCTCATGTGGGTGATCACCAACGAGCTGAAGCCGTCGCTGATCGTCAGCATCGCCTCCTCGCTCGTCCTCCTGGTGGCGCGGGTGGTCCAGCGGTCCACCCCGCAGTTCGTCATCAACAGCCTGATCGGCATCGGCATCGGCGCGTTCTTCGCCACCCGCTCGGGTGAGGCCAAAGACGTGTTCCTGCCGGGGATCTACTACAACGCCGCCTACGCGGCCGGCATGTTGCTGTCGATCGTGCTCCGCTGGCCCGTGGTCGGCTTCCTGATCGGGTCCGTCACCGGCGACCCGACGGCCTGGCACAAGGATCCGGCGCTGGTCCGGCTCTGCTCGCGGCTGACCTGGCTGCTGATGCTGCCGTGCCTGTTGCGCGTGGTGCTGGAGTTGCCGCTCTACCTGGCCGACCAGGTCACGGCGCTCGGCATCGCCAAGGTCGCGCTGGGGTGGCCGCTCCAGGTGGCCGCGCTGGGGGCGATGGTGTGGGTCCTGGCCCGGGGCCGGACCCCTATCCGGCCGGTCGGCTGAGCTCAGCGGGGGGCACGATGGGCTCGGAACCTGACCGCCGGGGCCGCCGCCGGGGCGAGCTGACGATGGCGGCGATCGCGCAGCTGGCCGGAGTGTCGGCGCCGACGGTCTCCAAGGTGATCAACGGCCGCGCGGGCGTGGCGCCCACCACCCGGGAGCGGGTGGAGGAGCTGCTGCGCCGCCACGGCTACCGGCGTCCGGCGAGCATCGAGCCGGCGCCCCTGCTCGAGGTGGTCTTCTACACCTTAGAAAGCCACCTCGCCGTCGAGATCATGCGCGGGGTCGAACGTACGGCGGGGGAGTGGTCCCTCGCGGTCGGCTTCACCGAGATGCGCGGCCGCCGCGACTGGGTCGAGCAGCTGCTGGCCCGCCGCCCGACCGGCGTCATCGGCGTCTACCACGGGTTCGCGCCGCGGGAGCAGGGCAGGATCGAGGCGGGCGCCATCCCGCTGGTCGCCCTCGATCCCACGGGCGAGCCGCATCCGTCGATCCCTTCGGTCGGCGCGACCAACTGGAGCGGGGGCCTGGCGGCCACCCGCCACCTGCTCGGGCTCGGCCACCGCAGGATCGCCACCATCACCGGGCCGCCCGGATTCCTGTGCTCGCGTGCCCGGCTCGACGGCTTCCGCGCCGCCATGGACGGCGCCGGCGTCGAGGTGGATCCCACGCTGGTGAGGTCGGGGACGTTCAGTTTCGACGACGGCCTCCGCGAGGCCTGCGAGCTGCTGCGGATGCCGTCCCGGCCGACCGCGATCGTGGCCGGCAACGACCTGCAGGCGCTGGGCGTCTACGAGGCGGCCCGCGAGGCCCGGGTGCGCATACCTGACGAGCTGAGCGTGGTCGGGTTCGACGACGTCGAGCACGCCCGCTGGGCCGGACCTCCGCTGACCACGATCCGCCAGCCGCTGGCCGACATGGGCGCGATGGCCGCCGAAATGGTGCTCACGCTGGCTCGCGGCCAGCGGCCTTCGCCGTCGCGTGTCGAACTGGCGACGACGCTCATCGTGCGCAGCAGCACGGCTCCACCGGTCGTGCTCTGACGCCTGAAAGTTTCCCCTCCGAGCTGGGCTTTTGACTGCTTTCTTACGGAATTCTTGCCTTTCTGGAAAGCAATCAGTGAGCTTGAGGAAATCTTTCCAGAAAGGCGCTTACATGAAGAGAGCGCTTGCCGGCGTGGCGGTCCTGTTCCTGTCCATCGTCACGGGCCTGCTGCTGGGCCGGCCGGCCCAGGCCGCCTCGCTTGTGGAGGTGACCGGGTTCGGCACCAACCCGAGCAACCTTCGGATGTACGTCTATGTGCCGGACAACCACCCCGCGCGCCCCGCGATCCTGGTCGCCGTGCACTACTGCACCGGCTCCGGCCCCGCGTTCTTCTCCGGCACCCAGTTCGCCCAGCTGGCCGACCAGTTCGGCTTCATCGTCATCTATCCGTCGGCCACCCGCAGCGGCAGCTGCTTCGACGTGTCCACGAACGCGGCGCTGACCCGCAACGGGGGCAGCGACCCCGTCGGCATCAAGTCGATGATCGACTGGGTGGTCGCCAACCGCAGCGGCGACTCCAGCCGGGTGTACGTCACCGGAGCCTCGTCCGGCGGCATGATGACCAACGTGCTGCTCGGCGACTACCCCGACGTGTTCAAGGCCGGGGCGGCGTTCATGGGCGTGCCGGACACGTGCTTCGCCACGACCGACCCCTCGATGTGGAACAACGCGTGCGCCAACGGCCAGGTCATCCGGACCGCGCAGCAGTGGGGCGACGCCGCGCGCAACGCCTTCCCGGGCTACAGCGGCCCTCGTCCACGGGTGCAGCTCTGGCACGGAACCACCGACACGACGCTGAACTTCAACAACTTCGGCGAAGAGATCAAGCAGTGGACCAACGTGCTCGGCGTCAGCCAGACGCCGTTCCAGACCGACACCCCGCAGTCCGGCTGGACCAGGACCCGATACGGCTCGGCCGGCAACGTCCAGGTCGAGGCTTATCGGATCGAGGGCGTGGGGCACAGCCTGCCGCTCTCCGGACAGGCCAGGCTGGCCATCGACTTCTTCGGCCTGAGCAGCACCACGACCGACACCACGCCGCCGAGCACGCCGGGCACCCCGGTCGCGTCCAACGTCACCGCGACGTCGGCCACGCTGGCCTGGACCCCGTCGACCGACAACGTGGGCGTCACGGGCTATGACGTGCTGCGCGCGACCGGGGCGACCGGGGGCACGTTCACCCAGGTGGGCACCGCCACCTCGTCGACGTTCCAGGCGACCGGCCTGACCGCCAACACCACCTACAGGTTCCAGGTGCGGGCCCGTGACGCGGCTGGGAACATGTCGGCCGTGTCCAGCCCGGTCACGGTGACCACCGCGATGGGCACCGGCGACACGCAGGCGCCGACCGCTCCGTCGGGTCTCGCGGCGTCCGGGACGACCCAGACCGGGACGAGCCTGGCGTGGACTGGTTCGACCGACAACGTGGGCGTCACCGGTTACGACGTCCTGCAGGCGCAGGGCGCGACCGGCGGCACCTTCACCCAGGTGGGCACCTCGACGACGACGTCGTTCGCGGTGACGGGTCTGACGGCCAACACCACCTACAGGTTCCAGGTGCGGGCCCGTGACGCGGCGGGGAATGTGTCGGCGGTGTCGAACACGGCGCAGATCACCACGCAGGGCGGCGGGACAACGGGCGCGTGCTCGGCGACGCCGACCGTGCAGACGCAGTGGGCCACCGGATATGTCATCAACCCGCTGACGATCACCAACACCTCGACGTCGACGATCCCCAGCTGGACCGTGACCTTCACGCTCCCGGCCGGGCACACCCTGTCGGGCTCGTGGAACGCCACGGTGACCACCAGCGGCCAGAACGTGACCGTCAAGAGCGTGAGCTTCAACGGCAACCTGGCGCCCGGTGCCAGCACCGGCAGCTTCGGCTTCCAGGTCAACCGCCCCAACGGCGACACCCAGATGCCGACCGCCTACACCTGCACTACCCCGTAGGGGCCCTAATGAGCCGATAGCAGGTGGGCCAGCTCCATCTCGACCTCCTGGCTGGCCACGAAGAGCAACTCGTCTCCGGCCTCCAGGGGGTCGTCGGCGGTCGGCACCAGGACCCGGCCCTCGCGCAGGATCGCGACGAGGGCCGCGTCCGTCGGCCACGGGACGGACCCTGCCCGCTGGCCCACGACGGGCGCGTCCTCCGCCAGCGTCAGCTCGACCAGGTTGGCCTGACCCTGCCGGAACGTCATCAGGCGCACCAGGTCGCCGACGCTGACCGCCTCCTCGACCAGGGCGGACAGCAGGCGCGGCGTGGACACCGCGACGTCGACGCCCCAGGACTCGTTGAACAGCCACTCGTTCTTCGGATGGTTGATCCTGGCCACCACGCGCGGCACGCCGTATTCGGTCTTGGCCAGCAGCGACACGACCAGATTGACCTTGTCGTCGCCGCTGGAGGCGATCACGACCTGGCAGTTGTTCAGCCCGGCCTCGTCCAGCGAGGCGATCTCGCACGCGTCGGCCAGCAGCCACTCGGCCTGCGGCACGCTGTCGATCTTGATGGCCTTCGGGTCGATGTCGATGAGCAGCACCTCGTGGCCGTTCTCCAGCAACTCGGCCGCGATGGAGCGGCCGACGGCGCCCGCCCCGGCGATCGTGACGCGCATCATTCCTCCTCGTCGGACGGGGTGCCGGACAGCACCTTGTGGACCCGATCCATGTCGTGCTCGGCCGCCGTCAGGTGCAGAATGTCGCCTTCCTGGACCACCGTGTCGTTCTTCGGCACCAGCGCCTCGCCCATGCGGTTGATGAAGGCGAGCCGCCCGCCCGTGGAACTTTCAATGGTCGTGGCCCGCACGCCGATCCACCCCTGGTTGAACGGCACCTCGGCCAGCACGACCGTGCCGGTCGGGTCGCGCCACAGCGGCTCGGCTCCCTCGGGGAGGACCCGCCGGAGGATCTGGTCGGCCGTCCAGCGCACGGTGGCCACGGTCGGGATGCCGAGCCGCTGGTAGACCTCGGCCCGGCGGGGGTCGTAGATGCGGGCCACCACGTTGTCGACGCCGAACGTCTCGCGCGCCACCCGGGCGGAGATGATGTTCGAGTTGTCGCCGCTGCTGACCGCCACGAACGCGGCGGCCGACTCGATGCCGGCCTCTTCCATCACGTCGCGGTCGAATCCGATCCCCGTCACCCGCCGGCCCCGAAATCCCGCGCGCAGCCTGCGGAAGGCCTGCGGATCCCGGTCGATGATCGCGACCGAGTGGCCGCCGTCCTCAAGGATGTGCGCGAGGGTCGAGCCGACCCGCCCGCATCCCATGATCACGATATGCATGCAACCCCGCCGGTGGGTAGAGAATCACGTACCAGGACAGTATGTCGCGCTCATGATGTGATCGTGGATCCCCGGCAGTGACCGGCAGCGACTAGCATCGTCAGACGTGTCAAAGGTGATCGATGCTGTCAAGCGCCTACTGGTCGGGCGCGCGCTAAGAAGCACGCAGCTGCACGACCAGTTGCTGCCCAAACGGGTCGCGCTTCCCGTGTTCGCCAGTGACGCGCTGTCCTCGGTGGCGTACGCGCCACAGGAGATCCTTGTCATCCTCTCCCTGGCCGGAGCCTCGTTCTACCGGTTCAGCCCATGGGTCGCCGCCGCGGTCGTGCTCATCATGCTCGTCGTCGTCGCGTCGTACCGGCAGAACGTGCACGCCTATCCGAGCGGCGGCGGCGACTACGAGGTGGCCACCACCAACCTCGGCCGCAACGCCGGGCTCACCGTGGCCAGCGCGCTGCTGGTCGACTATGTCCTGACGGTCGCCGTGTCGGTCGCCAACGGCGTCGACTACGTGGGCGCCACGATCCCGTTGGTGGCCGAGCACAAGACCGCGGTGGCCATCTCCATGGTGACGCTGCTCACCGTGATGAACCTGCGCGGCATCCGGGAATCCGGCGTGGCCTTCGCCGTTCCCACGTACGCGTTCATGATCGCGGTCGTCGGCATGGTCGTGTGGGGGATCGGCAAGCTCGTCTTCGGCGTGGAGTTGAAGGCGCCGACGGCCGACTACCAGATCGTGGCCGAGCAGGCCGACCTGGCCGGCTTCGCGCTGGCGTTCCTGGTGCTGCGGGCCTTCTCCTCCGGCTGCGCCGCGCTTACCGGCGTCGAGGCGATCAGCAACGGCGTGCCCGCCTTCCGCAAGCCCAAGAGCAAGAACGCGGCGACCACGCTGCTCATGATGGGCCTCATCGCGGTCACCATGTTCAGCGGGATCATCTTCCTCGGGTTGAAATCCGGAGTGAAGGTGACCGAGCCCGCCAACGTCGCCACCGACATCCTGATCAACGGCCAGCCGGCCGGGGCCGACTACTACCAGCAGCCGATCATCGCCCAGGTCGCCTCCGCCGTTTTCGGCGACGGCTCGCTGATGTTCATCGTGATCGCCACGGTGACCGCGCTCATCCTGTTCCTGGCCGCCAACACGGCGTTCAACGGGTTCCCCGTGCTCGGCTCGATCCTCGCGCAGGACCGCTACCTGCCGCGGCAGCTGCACACCCGCGGCGACCGGCTGGCCTTCAGCAACGGCATCGTCATCCTCGCCGCCGGTGCCTGCCTGCTGATCTGGGCGTTCAACGCCGACGTGAGCAAGCTGCTGAACCTCTACATCGTGGGCGTGTTCGTGTCGTTCACGCTCAGCCAGATCGGCATGGTCCGGCACTGGAACCGGCTGCTGCGCACCGAGACCGACAGGCGGGCCCGGCTCCACATGATGCGCTCGCGCGTGATCAACGCTTTCGGCGGCCTGATGACCGCCATCGTGCTCGTCGTCGTCCTGATCACCAAGTTCACGCACGGCGCGTTCATCGTGGTGATCGCGATGCCGCTGCTGTTCCTCATGATGAAGGGCATCAACAAGCACTACAGCAGGGTCGCCGCCGAGCTCGCCGCGCCTGAGGGCGACGAGATCGACGAGTCGATGCTGCCGGCCAGGAACCACGCCATCGTGCTCGTGTCGCAGATCCACAAGCCGACCCTGCGGGCCCTGGCGTACGCCCGGGCCAACCGCCCGTCCACGCTCGAGGCGGTCTCGGTCGGCGTCGACTCGGGCGAGGCGGTCAAGCTGCAGGAAGAGTGGGACCGGCGGGGCATCCAGGTGCCGTTGAAGATCCTCGACTCGCCCTACCGCGAGATCACCGGCCCGATCCTCGACTACGTGAAGTCGCTGCGCCGAAAGTCACCACGTGACGTGGTGACGGTTTACATCCCCGAATACGTGGTCGGCCGCTGGTGGGAGCACCTGCTGCACAACCAGAGCGCGCTGCGGCTGAAGGGCCGGCTGCTGTTCAAACCGGGAGTCATGGTCACGAGCGTGCCGTATCAGCTGGCCTCCTCCGACCGGGTCCGCTCCCGCCAGGCCCGCCAGGTGCGCCGTCCGCAGCCTCCGGCACGTAGAGACGACCAGGTCAAGGCATGATGGGGGACATGCTTCTCGAGCTTGTGGTCACAGGGGTCGCCAACGGCGGATGGTGCGTCGCGCGCCACGAAGGACGGGTCGTCTTCGTACGGCACGCCCTGCCAGGCGAGCATGTCCGGGCTCGGATCACCGAAGAAACCGCTCACTTCCTGCGCGCCGACGCCGTCGAGATCCTCACCGCGTCGCCCGATCGCGTCACCCCGCCCTGCCCGTACGCGGGCCCGGGCCGGTGCGGCGGCTGCGATTGGCAGCACGCCACCCCCGAAGCCCAGCGGCGGCTGAAGGCGGCCGTGGTCGCCGAGCAGCTGCAGCGGCTGGCCGGGATCACCCGCGACGTCGTGGTCGAGGAGGTGCCCGGCTCGCCGGGCGGCCTCGGCTGGCGCACCCGCGTCCAGTTCGCCGTCGACCGCGACGGCCGGCCGGGCCTTCGCCGCCACCGCTCGCACGAGATCGAGCGGATCGACCGATGCCTCATCGCCCACCCGGCCGTCGAGGAGATCGGCGTCGAGGACCAGACCTGGCGCGGGGCCGCGATGGTCGAGGCGGTGGCCGCCTCCGGCGGCGACCGCGCCGTGATCGTCACCCCGCAGCCGCACCGCAGGGCCCCGGTCGCCGGCCCGTCTACGCTCGACGCCGACGCGTCGGTCCTGCTCGACGAGGGCAGGCGGGGCACCCGGGCGCTGCGTGGCCGGGCCTCGCTGACCGAGCGCGTGGGCGAGCGCGACTTCCGGGTCACCGCCAGCGGCTTCTGGCAGGTCCACCCCGGCGCCGCCGCGGCCCTGCTCGCCGCCGTCCTCGACTTCGCGCAGGCCAAGCCGGGGGAGTGGGCACTCGACCTCTACTGCGGTGCCGGGCTGTTCGCGGCCGGGCTGGCCGAGGCGGTCGGCGCCGACGGCGCCGTGCTCGGCGTCGAGTCGGACGCTCCGGCCGTGCAGGACGCCCGGCGCAACCTCCGCGACCTGCCGCAGGGGCGGATCGAGCGGGGCCGGGTCGAGGAGGCGCTCGACCGCTTCGAGATCGAGCGCGCCGACCTGGTCGTCGCCGACCCGCCACGCGCCGGCCTCGGCCGCGCCGTCGTCGACCGGATCGCCGCGCTTCGCGCCTCGCGCATCGTCTACGTCTCCTGCGACCCCGCCACCCTGGCCCGCGACGTCAAATGGCTGGGCGACCACGGCTACACCCTGACCGACCTGCGCGCCTTCGACGCGTTTCCGATGACCCACCACGTGGAGTGCGTGGCCCTGCTCACCGGTTGAGGATGCGGGTCACCTCGTCGGTGGGGGTGATGCCGCGGACCGACAGGGGGGCGAGGTGGTGCCGGATGCGGAATCCGGACAGCTTGCGTGCCTCTTCGGGGCCGAGGTCGCCGTAGCCGGCGAGCACGGGGACGAGGCCCGTGCGAGGCCAGGAGTCGCCGCCGAACACCCGGTCGAGCTGGACGTGCGCGGCGCCGGCGGTCAGTGCCAGGCGGCGCAGGTTGCCCGGATCGCCGGGCGCGAACGGGATCAGCAGGTTGACCGCGCCGATGTCGGCGCCGGCGGCGCGGGTCGTGCGGAGCATCTCCTGCGCGCCGGCGGACAGCCCGGCGGTCGTGGCGGGAACGGTGAACGTGACGCGGAGCGAGCGCCGGTTTCCGGCCGCCTCGCGCTGGAGCGCGGTGATGGCCGTGGCCCGCCGGAGCGTGGGGCCCCGGCTGGTCGTGCGGATCTCGAAGTCGAGGCAGTCGGAGGAGAACAGGCTCAGCACGCGCCGGTAGGCCGACAGCAGCCGGTCGGGCGAGGGGCACGTGACGGCGGGGTCGTCGCCGTCGGGGCCGCCGAAGGTCAGCCCGGCCGCGCCGCCCGCCAGGCGCAGCCGCTCCAGCCGCCGGGCGACCGGGCTCGAGGTGGCCTCGGCCACCCCGGCCCAGGCCGGGGCGCAGCCGTCGTCGCCGGCGACCAGGTGGCCGACAAGGAAGTGGCGGACGCCCGTCCGGCGGGCCGTGCCGGGCAGGTCGAACCCGGCGGAGCGCACGGCGTCGACGAACGCCACATAGCCGTCGTCCGGTGGCGTGGGCGCCGTGCTCGCCGCCATCACGGGCCGCGCGGTGATCACGGGGACGGCGGCGGCCGCGGCGGGCGGATCCCACTGGCCGGTGGGCTTGGCCGGCAGCAGCCACAGCGCCATGCCGGTGACCGTGACCAGGGCCGCGGCGGCCAGGGCGACCGTCGTCCGCGACGGCGTGCCCGGGGGGCGCGCATGCCGTGCCGTCTCCACTTTCACCACCGTACGTCGTCGTCCGACTACATAGAGCACAGAAACCTAGCAAGATTTCGCGGCGGATAATGGCCGTATGGACTTGAGGATCTTCACCGAGCCCCAGCAGGGCGCCACGTACGACGAACTGCTCGCCGTGGCGCAGGCGGCCGAGCGGCTCGGATTCGACGCGTTCTTCCGTTCCGACCACTACATGCGGATCGGCCCCGGCGATCCCGGGCCGGGCTCGACCGACGCGTGGACGACCCTGGCCGGGCTGGCCAGGGAGACCTCCCGCATCCGGCTGGGCACGCTGGTCACCCCGGCCACCTTCCGCCACCCGGGCGCTCTGGCGATCACCGTCGCCCAGGTCGACCAGATGAGCGGTGGCCGCGTCGAGCTGGGGCTCGGCACCGGCTGGTTCGACGCCGAGCACGCGGCCTTCGGCATCCCGTTCCCGTCGTTCGGCGAGCGGTTCAACATGCTGGAGGAACAGCTGGAGATCGTCACCGGGATGTGGACGGCCGACAAGCCGTTCTCGTACTCGGGCCGGCACTATCAGGTGGTCGACTCGCCGGGGCTGCCCAAGCCCGTCCAGCGGCCGCATCCGCCGATCATCGTCGGGGGCGGCGGCCCCAAGCGCACGCCGCGGCTGGTGGCCCGCTTCGCCGACGAGTACAACGTGCCGTTCCGCTCGCTCGAGGACACCGGGGCGGCCTACCAGCGCGTGCGCGACGTGGCCGACCGTCCCATCATCTTGTCGGCGGCGCAGACCGTGTGCGTCGGAGCGGACGAGGCCGAGCTGGCCCGCCGCGCCGAGGGCGTCAACCGGGGCATGACCATGGGCCAGAGCGTCGACGACCTCCGGGCGGGCGGGCTCGCCGGCACGCCGCCGGAAGTGCTCGACAAGATCGGCAAGTTCCGCGAGCTGGGCGCCGAGCGCATCTACCTTCAGGTCATGGACCTGTCCGACCTCGATCATCTGGAATTGATCGCGGCCGAAATCCTGCCGCACGTATAGGGGCGAATCAGGCACACTCTCCCTGTGCTGCTCACCATCTCGACGACGTCGCGTCCCGCCACCGATCTGGGATACCTCCTGCACAAGCATCCTGACCGCGTGCAGGAGTTCGCCCAGTCGATCGGCCAGGCGTGGGTGTTCTATCCAGAGGCGACCGACGAGCGGTGCACGGCGGCGCTGATGCTGGACGTCGATCCGATCCGGCTGGTCCGCTCACGCGATCGGTCGGCGCCCGACTTCTCGCTCGGCCAGTACGTCAACGACCGGCCGTACGCGGCGTCGTCGCTGCTCGCGGTGGCCATGGCGGACGTGTTCCGGACGGCGAGGTCGGGGCGGTGCGACGCGCGGCCCGACCTCGCCGCCGGGCCGATGCCGCTGGAGCTCACGCTGCCCGCCCTGCGCTGCCGCGGCGGCGCCGAGCTGGCGCACCGGCTGTTCGAGCCGCTGGGCTGGCAGGTGAGCGCCGAGGCCGTGCCCTTGGACGAGCAGTTCCCCGAGTGGGGCGAGTCCCGCTATGTACGGCTCACGCTGACCGGCGAGGTCCGGCTCGCCGACGCGCTCAACCACCTTTACGTGCTGCTCCCCGTGCTCGACGACGCCAAGCACTACTGGATGGCCCCCGACGAGGTCGACAAGCTGATCCGCGCGGGGGAGGGCTGGCTCGCCGCCCACCCCGACCGCGCGCTGATCGCCCGCCGCTACCTCGGCCGCCGCACCACCCTCACCCGTACGGCGCTCGCCCAGCTGGCCGAGCTGGGCGACGACACCGAAGAGGCGCTGGAGCCGCCGGTCGAGGAAGAGGCCGCGGTCGAGCCGGCCGAGGAGACGGCCAAGAAGACGCCGCTGAACGTGGCGCGGCGGGAGGCCGTGGTCGCCGTCCTCGACGAGCTCGGCGCGCGCAGCGTGCTCGACCTCGGCTGCGGCTCCGGCCAGCTGGTGGGCGCCCTGCTCGCGCGCCCCCAGTTCGGCCGGATCGGGGCCACCGACGTGTCGGCGCACGCGCTCGCGCTGGCCGCGCGCAAACTGCGGCTCGACCGGATGCCGGAGGCCAAGCTTGCCCGGCTGACGCTGTTCCAGAGCTCGCTGACCTACCGGGAC
Organism: Streptosporangiaceae bacterium NEAU-GS5; assembly: GCA_017592665.1. GTDB lineage: Bacteria > Actinomycetota > Actinomycetes > Streptosporangiales > Streptosporangiaceae > NEAU-GS5. The sequence continues at coordinate 156,139 of JAGFNW010000011.1, forward strand.
TCCCGGTTCGCCGGCTACGACGCGGCCGTGCTGATGGAGGTGGTCGAGCACGTCGACCCACCCCGGCTGGACGCGTTGGAGCGCGTGGTCTTCGGCGACGCCCGCCCGGCGCACGTGATCGTGACCACGCCCAACAGCGAGTACAACGTGCACTACGAATTCCTGACCGGCATGCGCCATCCGGACCACCGGTTCGAATGGACCCGTTCCGACTTCACCGGCTGGGCCGCGGCGGTCTGCGCCGAATACGGCTACAGCGTCGAATTCCGCCCGGTCGGCGACGACGACCCCGACCTCGGCCCGGCCACGCAGATGGGGGTGTTCCACCGTGACTGAGATCACCATTCCCGAGATGTCACTGGTGGTACTGGTCGGAGTGTCCGGCAGCGGCAAGTCGACCTTCGCCGCCAAGCACTTCACGCCCACGCAGGTCATCTCGTCCGACTTCTGCCGCGGCCTGGTCGCCGACGACGAGAACGACCAGAGCTCCACACCCGACGCTTTCGACGTCCTGCACTACATCGTCGGCACCCGGCTGCGGCGCGGGCTGCTGACCGTCGTCGACGCCACCAACGTCCAATACGAGTCCCGCCGGGCCCTGCTGGAGCTGGCCAAGGCCCACGACGTGCTGTGCGACGCGATCGTCCTGGACGTGCCCGAGGAGGTCGCGGTCGAGCGCAACGCCGTACGGCCCGACCGCGACTTCGGATCGCACGTGATCGGGCGGCAGCGGCGCGACCTGCGCCGGTCCCTCGGCAAGATCTCCAGGGACGGGTTCCGCCGGGTGCACGTGCTGCGTGGGGACCAGATCGACCAGGCCGTCGTCGCGTACGAGAAGGCCTGGACGGACAAGCGTGAGCTGACCGGGCCCTTCGACCTCATCGGCGACGTGCACGGATGCCGCGCCGAGCTGGAGACGCTGCTGGCCCGGCTCGGCTACGTGGAAGGCGCGCACCCCGAGGGGCGCACGGCCGTCTTCGTCGGCGACCTGGTCGACCGCGGCCCCGATACGCCGGGCGTGCTGCGCATCGTCATGGACATGGTCGAGGCCGGCACGGCGCTGTGCGTGTCGGGCAACCACGAGCAGAAGCTGACGCGCGCCCTCAACGGGCGGAAGGTCACCGTCTCGCACGGCTTGCAGGAGTCGCTCGACCAGCTGGCCGCGCAGGACGCGGCCTTCGTGGCCCGGGCGAGGACGTTCATGGAAGGCCTGATCAGCCACTATCAGCTGGACGGCGGCCGGCTCGTGGTCGCGCACGCGGGGCTGAAGGAGGCCTATCACGGGCGCGCCAGCGGCCGGGTCCGGTCCTTCGCCCTCTATGGGGACACCACCGGCGAGACCGACGAATACGGCCTGCCGGTCCGGCTCCCGTGGGCGCGCGACTACCGCGGCCGCGCCATGGTCGTCTACGGCCACACGCCGACCACCGAGGCCGAGTGGATCAACAACACCATCTGCCTGGACACCGGGGTGGTGTTCGGCGGCAAGCTGACCGCGCTCCGCTATCCCGAGCGGGAGCTCGTCTCGGTGCCCGCCGAGCAGATGTGGTACGAACCGTCCCGCCCGCTGACCAAGCACGGTGTGCGCGAGCCGGGCCTGCTCGACATCGCCGACGTGCAGGGCACCCGCTACGTCGAGATCCAGGACGGCGGCCGGATCAAGGTCAGGGAGGAGAACGCGGCGGCCGCGCTCGAGGTCATGAGCCGGTTCGCGGTGGATCCGCGCTGGCTGGTCTATCTGCCGCCGACGATGGCCCCGCCGGAGACGTCCCGTCTGGACGGCTACCTGGAGCACCCGGACGAGGCGTTCGAGGAGTACGCGCGTGCTGGGGTGGGGCGGGTCGTGTGCGAGGAGAAGCACATGGGTTCGCGGGCGATAGCCGTACTGGCCAAAAGCCCCGAAGCGGCCGAGCGGCGCTTCGGGATCGCGGGGACGGGCGTCGTCTACACGAGGACCGGGCGGCCGTTCGGGATGGAGGGCCTGACCGACCGGCTGCGTGAGGCGGTCGCCCCGCTGTGGGACGCGCTCGACACCGACTGGGTGGCGCTCGACTGCGAGCTGCTGCCGTGGTCGGCCAAGGCGCTCGGGCTGATCCGCGACCAGTATGCGGCGGTCGGCGCCGCGGCGACCGCGGCGCTGCCCGCGGCCGTCGCCGCGCTGGAGACGGCTGCCGGGCGGGGGTTGGATGTGGGCTCACACTTGGTCCGCGCCCGACGCCGCCGAGACAACGCTGCCCGTTTCCGCGACGCCTATGCGCGTTACTGCTGGCCGATCGACGGCCTGTCCGGCGTACGGCTCGCGCCGTTCCAGATCCTCGCCTGCGAGGGCCGCGCGACCGCGCTCGAGCCGCACTCCTGGCACCTGGAGACCCTCGGGCTGCTCGACCACGAGATCATCCAGCCGACCCGGCACGTGTACGTGGATCTGGCCTCGCCCGAGGACCGCGCCCGCGCGAGCGCGTGGTGGACCGAGATGACCGAGTCGGGCGGCGAGGGCATGGTGGTCAAACCGGTCGAGGTCCCCGGCGGCAGGGTCCAGCCGGGGATCAAGGTCAGAGGACGGGAGTATCTGCGGATCATCTACGGCCCCGACTACACCGAGTCGCTCGACACGCTCCGCCACCGCTTCCTCGGCAAGAAGCGGTCGCTGGCGCTGCGCGAGCACGCCCTCGGCGTCGAGGCGCTGCGCCGCCTGGCCGGCGGCGAGCCGCTGTGGCGCGTCCACGAGCCGGTGTTCGCCGTGCTCGCCATGGAGTCGGAGCCGGTCGACCCACGTCTGTAACCTTGTGTATCCGCCTGGGTACACAGAGTGTATGGCGGGAGCGAAAGAGGAGCATCTCAGCCACGTCGTGTTCATCACGGCGGCGGCCGCGATCGGCGGGTTCCTGTTCGGCTACGACAGCTCGGTGATCAACGGCGCGGTGAAGGGCATCGAGGGCCGATTCAACGCGGCCGGTTTCGTCACCGGGTTCGTCGTGGCCTCCGCGCTGATCGGGTCGGCGGTGGGCGCGTGGTTCGGCGGCGGGATCGCCGACCGCCTGGGCCGGACCGTCGCCATGCGCATCGCGGCCGGCGTCTTCGCCGTCAGCTCGATCGGGCAGGCCCTGCCGTTCGCGCTGTGGGATCTGACCGTGTGGCGGGTGCTGGCCGGTGTCGCGATCGGCATGGCGTCGGTGATCGGGCCTGCGTACATCGCCGAGGTCTCGCCGCCCGCCTACCGTGGCAGGCTCGGGTCGTTCCAGCAGCTCGCGATCGTGCTCGGGATCGCGGTGTCGCAGCTGGTCAACTACGCGATCCTGGAGCTGGCCGGGGGCGACCAGCGCGGGACGCTGCTGGGGCTGGAGGCGTGGCAGTGGATGCTCGGCGCCTGCGTGGTGCCCGCCCTGGTCTATCTGACCTTCGCCTTCATCATCCCCGAGTCGCCGCGCTTCCTGATCGCCGTCGGGCGGCGCGACAAGGCGCGGCTGGTGCTGCGGGACGTGGAGGGCGACATCGACCTCGACCGCCGGGTCGCCCAGATCGAGGCCGTGCTGACCATGGAGCACCTGCCGCGCATGTCCGATCTGCGGGGGCCGGCGTTCGGGCTGCTGCCGATCGTCTGGATCGGCATCGGCCTGTCGGTGTTCCAGCAGTTCGTCGGCATCAATGTGATCTTCTACTACTCGAACGCGCTGTGGCAGTCGGTGGGGATCAACCCGAGCAGCTCGTTCCTCATCAGCTTCTCGTCGTCGATCATCAACATCGTCGGCACGTGTGTCGCCATCTCGATGATCGACAAGATCGGGCGCAGGCCGCTCGCCCTGATCGGCTCGATCGGCATGACGTTGTCGCTCGGCACCGCCGCCTGGGCCTTCTCCTACGCCGAGGGGAGCGGCGACCACGTCTCGCTCCCCGACCCGCAGAGCATGATCGCGCTCATCGCGGCCAACCTCTTCGTCCTGTTCTTCTCACTGTCGTGGGGTGTGGTGGTCTGGGTGCTGCTGGGCGAGATCTTCCCCAACCGGATCCGCGCCGCGGCGCTCTCCGTGGCCGCCGCGGCCCAGTGGGTGGCCAACTGGCTGATCACCGTCACCTTCCCCAGCCTGTCATCCCGGAGCCTGTCCGGCGCCTACGCCGGCTACACGGTCTTCGCCGCCCTCTCCTTCGTCTTCGTCTTGATCTTCGTACGCGAAACCAAAGGCCGCCCCTTGGAAGAAATGGGCTGACCCCCCTCCCGCGTGATCTTGCAGAATTTCCATCGCCCAGCTCACCGGCTCGGTGATCTTGCAGCGTCGCTGCATGATCACGAAATCCCTGACCTGCGGCTTGGGAGAACGTGCAAGATCACGCGGGGGGTTAGCGGGGGCGGCGGAAGCGGGTGAGGGTGACGATGGTGCCGATGAGCCAGAAGAAGAAGAAAATCTTCAGGGCGAAGAAGAGGGGCCAGGCCGCGCCGGTGATGAGGGCGGCGATGGCGAGGATGAGAAGGAGCACTATGGGGAATGGAGGGCCGCCGCGGCGTCGGGGGCCGAAGCGGTTGGGGTGGCGGCCACGGCCAGTGCGGGACATGCCGGCGGCCCAGGGCGGGCCCATGAAGCCGTTGCCGGGGCCGCGGAAAGGGCCGTTGAACGGGCCGATGCCGGGGGTGTTGAAGGGGCCGCGGTGGGTGTGGGGGCCGGCGACCTGGCGGCCGTAGTCTTCGCCGAGTCGGCGGGCCTGGTCGATGCGCCGCTCGCGCTCGGCCCGCTCCCATTCGGCGACGGTTTCTGAGGCGGGCAGATCGGCGGTCACACGCCGCAGATCGGCCGTGGTCTTCGCGGACAGTGTCGCGGTCAGGCGCTCGTCGAGCTCGGCGCGGTCGATGCGGCCCTGCGCGAACGCGTCGTGCAGGGCCTCGGTCACCGCGTCTCGCTCCCTGTCGCCGATGCGCAGGTCGTCGGGGTCGGTCATCGGTGGATCACTCCTCGGCGGGGTCGCCGTCGGCCAGGATCTGGTAGAGCTTGCGCCGGGTCTCGTTGAGGACCTGCTTGGCCTCGCGGACCTGGGGCTCGGTGCCGGTCTGTGCGACCTGGACGAGCGCCCCGGCGGCCTGCCGAGCCAGGTGGAACAGCTCGTGGACGTCGTCGCCGATGTCGGGGGTCATTTCCTCCCACGGCGCGCGGACCTCGTCGGAGTGCTCCTGCACATACGCCCGGCCGGCGTCGGTGAGCTGGAACGTCTTGCGCCCGTCGGTCTCGTCGGCGAGGACCAGGCCCTCGTCGGTGAGCTGCTGGAGCGCCGGATAGACGGCTCCGGGGCTGGGCTTCCACCCGCCCTGGCTCCGCTCGGCGATCTCCTGAATGATCTGGTAGCCGTTGCGCGGCTCCTCGGCGAGCAGGGCGAGGATCGCGGCGCGCACGTCGCCGCGCTTGGCCTTGCGGGCACGGCCGAAGCCGCCGCCGCCCCGCCCGCCGAAGGGGAAGCCGGGGCCGAAGGGGAAGCCAGGGCCGAACGGGCCGCCGGGCCCGCCCCAGGGACCGCGCCCGCGGCCGCCACCGCGGGGGCCGCCCCGTGGCCGCTCTTCGTGGCCGCCCTGGTGGCTGTCGTGGTGACTGTGGTGAGGGCCGCGGCCGCGGCCCTCACCTTCCCAGGCCGCCGCGGCGGTGCGGAACGCCTCACGGAAGGCGTGCCGCATCTGGCGGCGGAGGTGGTCTGCGTGGGGCCTGTCCCAGCCCCATCCCATTGCGTGTGCTGAACTCATGGTGGACTCCTTGTAGACACTATAACGACCGGACTTCGATCGTTCGCGATGCCTCAACGATATATCGCTAGTGTTCTATTCGCAACAGTGATTCAGATCACTCGAACTTGTCGTGGTTGCTGGGAACACCCGCCGATACCGGAGCGTTATCCACATCAGACGGGATTGTTCCGCGCTGAGAGGGCTGGGGGGTGCTCTTGGAGCGGAACGATCCCGTCTTCGCATGCGTGCCAGGAGGTCGGGTCGATAACGGGGCCTGACCTCGGCACGACACGCCTGGGCATTGCCAAGAATTGTCGGGGCCGTGTCGTACAGTGCCCAATCGTGATCGACGCATGATGGGGCACTCGCACGCGCTGACAGGGGCTTTGGTGTGGCTGGCGGCGGCGCCCGCGCTGGCCGCTCTGCCACAGGCGATCGGGCAGGACACGGCGGTCACGGCCGACGTGTCGTTCGCGCTCTACGGGGTGCTGACGCCGGCCGAGCTGATCGCCGGGATGCTGATCTGCGCGGGCGCGGCCATGCTGCCCGACCTCGACCATCCCAACGCGACGATCGCGCACACCTTCGGCCCGGCCACCTGGGTGCTGAGCAAGATCGTCCACTTCGTCAGCGGCGGCCATCGGCACGCGACGCACTCGCTGCTGTTCGCGATCCTCGCCGGCGTGGGGGCCCACTGGCTCGCCTGGAATTCGACGGCCGGTCGCGACATCGTGGTCATCTTGATGATCGGCCTGGCCATCCGGTCGGTGGGCATCGGGGTGCCGGGAAAGAAGATCACGTCGGCGGTGGTCAACGTGGTCATCACCGGCGCCCTGTTCTGGACGTTCCTGGCGCATGACGTGACCTATGCCTGGCTCGGGTTCGCGATCGCCATCGGCAGCTTCGTCCACGTCGCGGGAGATTGCCTGACCGAGCACGGCTGCCCGGTGCTGTGGCCCTGGCAGGCGCGGTGGGTCCTGCCTTACAAGATCGGCTTCAAGACCGGCAAGACCTTCGAGGAGCGCTTCCTCGGGCCGGTCCTCGCGGTGGTCGTTCTCGGCCTGTTGTATCTTCGCCTCACGCCGGTTACCGGCTAGTAGCTTGATGTCGAGATATTTCCTGAGATATCTTGACATCAAGACATCTGCCGCGTGGCAGGATGCCATGTGTCGTGAGAAGTGAAGACAGTGGGGAGGAGCCGTCGTGTCCGCGAACAGCTTCGGCAGCCGTGACACGTTGCGCGTCGGAGACGCGTCATATGAGATCTTTCGGCTGGACAAGGTCGACGGGTCTGCCCGCCTCCCGTACAGCCTGAAGATCCTCCTGGAGAATCTGCTGCGGACGGAGGACGGCGCCAACATCACCGCCGACCACATCCGCGCGCTCGGCGAGTGGGATCCGCAGGCGGCGCCCAGCGTCGAGATCCAGTTCACCCCGGCCCGGGTCATCATGCAGGACTTCACGGGAGTGCCCTGCGTGGTCGACCTCGCCACCATGCGCGAGGCCGTGCGCGACCTCGGCGGCGACCCGGCCAGGATCAATCCGCTGGCCCCGGCCGAACTGGTCATCGACCACTCGGTCATCGTCGACTTCTTCGGCGGCCCCGACTCGTTCGCGCGCAACGTCGAGAAGGAGTACGAGCGAAACCACGAGCGCTATCAGTTCCTGCGCTGGGGGCAGACGGCGTTCGACGAGTTCAAGGTCGTGCCGCCGGGCACCGGCATCGTCCACCAGGTCAACATCGAGCACCTGGCCCGGGTCGTCATGATCCGCGACGGCAAGGCCTATCCGGACACCTGCGTCGGCACCGACTCGCACACCACCATGGAGAACGGCATCGGCGTCCTCGGCTGGGGCGTCGGCGGCATCGAGGCCGAGGCCGCCATGCTCGGCCAGCCCATCTCCATGCTCATCCCGCGGGTGCTCGGCGTGAAGCTGACGGGCCGGCTCCCGGCCGGCGCCACCGCCACCGACCTCGTCCTCACCATCACCGAGATGCTGCGCAAGCACGGCGTGGTCGGCAAGTTCGTCGAGTTCTACGGCGAGGGCGTGGCGTCCGTCCCGGTGGCCAACCGGGCCACGATCGGAAACATGAGCCCCGAGTTCGGCTCGACCTGCGCCATCTTCCCGATCGACAGCGAGACCATCAGCTACCTGCGGCTCACCGGCCGCACCGACGAGCAGGTGGCCCTGGTCGAGGCCTACGCCAAGGCGCAGGGCCTCTGGCTCGACCCGGCCGCGCCCGAGCCCGTCTTCTCGGAGTACGTCGAGCTCGACCTCGGCACGGTCGTCCCGTCGATCGCCGGGCCCAAGCGGCCGCAGGACCGCATCGCCCTGTCGGCGGCCAAGGAGACCTGGCGCCGCGACGTCCGCGCGTTCGTGACCGACTTCGACGGCGACGGCATCGACGAGGCCGTCGAGGAGTCGTTCCCCGCGTCCGACGCCCCGGCCTTCGTCGGCCGGGCCAACGGCGTGCGCCCGCACAAGAAGGTCCCGGTCACGCTGGCCGACGGCACCTCGTTCGAGATCGACCACGGCATCGTCTCGATCGCCGCGATCACCTCGTGCACCAACACCTCGAATCCGTACGTGATGCTGGCCGCGGCGCTGCTCGCGCGCAACGCCGTCGACAAGGGCCTCACCCGCAGGCCGTGGGTGAAGACCTCGCTGGCCCCCGGCTCGCAGGTGGTCACCGGTTACTTCGAGCGCTCGGGCCTGCAGCCCTATCTCGACAAGATCGGGTTCAACCTGGTCGGCTACGGCTGCACCACCTGCATCGGCAACTCGGGCCCGCTGCCCCCGGAGATCTCCGAGGCCGTCCAGGCCAACGATCTCGCGGTGACCGCCGTGCTGTCCGGCAACCGCAACTTCGAGGGCCGGATCAACCCCGACGTCAAGATGAACTACCTCGCCTCGCCGCCGCTCGTCGTCGCGTACGCGCTGGCGGGCACCATGGACATCGACCTCGACAACGAGCCGCTCGGCGAGGGGACCGACGGCCCGGTCTTCCTGCGGGACATCTGGCCGGCCCCGGCCGAGATCTCCGAGGTGGTGGCCGGCTCGATCGGGCAGGACATGTTCCTCCGCGACTACGCCGACGTGTTCAAGGGCGACGACCACTGGCGGTCGCTGCCGATCCCGACCGGCGACACCTTCGAGTGGGATCCGTCGTCCACCTACGCCCGCAAGGCGCCCTATTTCGACGGGATGCCGCGGACGCCCGCCCCCGTCACGGATATCTCCGGCGCGCGGGTGCTGGCCGTGCTCGGCGACTCGGTCACCACCGACCACATCTCGCCCGCGGGCTCGATCAAGCCGGGCACCCCGGCCGCGCAGTATCTGCGGGCCAACGGCGTAGAGGTCAAGGACTTCAACTCCTACGGCTCGCGCCGCGGAAACCACGAGGTGATGATCCGCGGCACGTTCGCCAACATCCGGTTGAAGAACCTGTTGCTCGACGGCGTCGAGGGCGGCTACACCCGCGACTTCACCGCGGGCGGCGAGCAGGCCTACATCTACGACGCCTCGGTCAACTACCAGGCCGCCGGCGTCCCGCTGGTGGTGCTCGCCGGCAAGGAGTACGGTTCCGGCTCCTCGCGTGACTGGGCGGCCAAGGGCACGGCCCTGCTCGGAGTGCGCGCCGTGATCGCCGAGTCGTACGAGCGGATCCACCGCTCCAACCTCATCGGCATGGGCGTGTTGCCGCTGCAGTTCCCCGACGGCCAGTCGGCCGCCTCGCTCGGCCTGACCGGTGAGGAGACCTTCGAGTTCAGCGGGATCGAGGAGCTCAACAAGGGCGTCACCCCGCCGACCGTGCACGTCAAGGCCGGCGACATCGAGTTCGACGCGGTCGTGCGCATCGACACCCCCGGCGAGGCGGACTACTACCGCCACGGAGGCATCATGCAGTACGTCCTCCGCTCGCTGCTGGCGTAGCGAGACCGCGAAGAAGCCGCATCCTGACCCGGGGTGCGGCTTCTTCGCTTCCAAATCCGCTTGCCTGGGTCGATAGCGTCACAGCGTGGGGCATCAGGCGTTATTGCTGGCTGTGGCGGGTCTCGCGGTCTTCTCCGGAGCCGTGGTCCAAGGGAGCGTCGGATTCGGGCTGGGGCTGGTCGCCGCGCCCCTGGTGACGATCCTCGATCCGACCCTGATGCCCGGCTCGGTGACCCTGGTCAGCGTCGTTTTCCCGGTGTTCACCCTGGTCAGGGAGTGGCGCGGGATCGACTGGCGGGGCCTTGGGTGGGCCCAGCTCGGCCGGGTGCCGGGCACGGTCACCGGCGGGTTCGTCGCGGTCTACGTGAACGTCGCCCAGCTCGGCTTCCTGGTCGCGGCCATGGTCATCGCGGCCGTGCTGGTCTCGGTCCGGTCGACGGCAGTGCCGAACAACCCGGGCACGCTGGCCGGAGCCGGATATCTCTCAGGGGTGGTCGGGACAGCGACCGGCATTGGCGGACCGCCGATCGCCCTCGTCTACCAGGACGCGACGGGGCCCAAGATCCGCGCGACGCTCGCCGCGTTCTTCTTCCTCAGCGCGGCCCAGTCGCTGGTGATCCTCGCCGTTCTCGGGCGGCTGCCGCAGCGCGCGCTCGGCTTCGGCGCGGCGCTGATCCCGTTCCTGTTGATCGGCTACGCGATGTCCGGGCCGGTCCGGCGCTACGTCGACGGCGGACGCGTACGGCGGGGCGTGCTGGTGGTGGCGATCGTCTCGGCGGTGGCCCTGCTGGTCAACAGCACCTTAAAGGTCATTTGATCCTATGTTTCTTCATTGTTACCGGACACAACAAAAGTTACCGTCCTGTGTCTGTCACCAGCTTGGCGCGTAGCTTACGTTGTCCCAAACAACATTCTACGAATCGGTGCGGCGGTGGTCATGACCTGGCCAAGGCCGATCGACACCCCCCGATGAACCCCCAGCCCAAGAAAGGACCCATGCACATGCGCAAGGGGCTCCTCAGCATCGGCGCCGCAGCGGTGGCGCTTTCCTTCGGTCTTACCGCCTGTGGGGGCGACGACGGCGGCACGACTGCCGCGTCGGGCGGCGCCTCCAGCGCGGCCGCCAGTGCGCCCGCCAAGAAGGGCAAGATCGGTGTGATCCTGCCGGACTCCAAGTCCTCCGCCCGGTGGGAGACCGCCGACCGCAAGTACCTGGACGAGGCCTTCACGGCCGCCGGCATCGACCACGACATCCAGAACGCCCAGGGCGACAAGACCGCCTTCCAGACCATCGCCGACCAGATGATCACCAACGGCGCGACCGTCCTGGTCATTGTCAACCTGGACAGCGGCACCGGCAAGGCCGTGCTCGACAAGGCCAAGGCGCAGGGCGTGGCCACGATCGACTACGACCGCCTCACGCTGAACGGCGGCGCGGACTACTACGTCAGCTTCGACAACACCGCGGTCGGCAAGCTGCAGGGCGAGGGCCTGGTCAAGTGCCTGACCGATGACAAGGCCGACAAGCCGATCATCGCCGAGCTCAACGGCTCGCCCACCGACAACAACGCCACCCTGTTCAAGCAGGGCTACGACGGCGTGCTCCAGCCGAAGTACGACTCGGGCGACTACAAGAAGGGCCCGGACCAGTCCGTGCCCGACTGGGACAACGCCCAGGCCGGCACCATCTTCGAGCAGATGCTGACCCAGGAGCCGAAGATCGCCGGCGTGCTCGCCGCCAACGACGGCCTCGGCAACGCCGCCATCGCGGTGCTGAAGAAGCAGAAGCTGAACGGCAAGGTCCCGGTCACCGGCCAGGACGCCACCGTGCAGGGCCTGCAGAACATCCTCAACGGCGACCAGTGCATGACCGTCTACAAGGCCGTCAAGCAGGAGGCCGACGCCACCTCGCAGCTGGCCATCGCGCTCGCCCAGGGCCAGAAGCCGGCCGCCACGGGCACCGTCAAGGACACCGAGAGCGGCAAGGACGTTCCTGCCGTGCTCCTCACTCCGGTCGCGATCTACAAGGACAACGTGAAGGATGTCGTCGCCGACGGCTACGTCACCAAGGACGAGCTGTGCGCCGGTGACTTCGCCGCCAAGTGCGCCGACGCCGGCATCAGCTAGGCATCTCCGCCACTAGGCCCGACAAATCCCTTCCATCCCGTACGGCTATCGCCTACAACAGGCGGTAGCCGTACCTGGGTCTCCGAGATCAGGAGTAGCCATCGTGTCCCAGGCCCCCGTCCTGGAGCTGCGCGGAATCAACAAAAGTTTTGGCCCTGTGCAGGTCCTACACGACGTCACCTTTTCGGTGTATCCCGGAGAGGTGACCGCGCTCGTCGGCGACAACGGCGCCGGCAAGTCCACCCTGGTGAAGTGCATCGGCGGCATTCACCCCTATGACTCGGGCGAGTATCTGTTCCAGGGAGAACCCGTGCATGTCAGCGGGCCCAGGGACGCGGCCGCCCTTGGCGTCGAGATCGTCTACCAGGACCTCGCGCTCTGCGACAACCTCGACATCGTCCAGAACATGTTCCTCGGCCGTGAGCGCAAGCGCGGCCTGGTCCTGGACGAGGACACGATGGAGGAGATGGCCGCCAAGACCCTCGCCGGACTCTCGGTCCGCACGGTCAAGTCGCTGCGGCAGCACGTCTCCAGCCTCTCCGGCGGCCAGCGGCAGACCGTGGCCATCGCCAAGGCCGTCCTGTGGAACAGCAAGATCGTGATCCTGGACGAGCCGACCGCGGCGCTCGGCGTCGCGCAGACCGCCCAGGTGCTCGAGCTCGTCCGGCGGCTCGCCGACAACGGTCTCGCCGTAGTGCTGATCTCCCACAACATGAACGACGTGTTCGCCGTGTCCGACCGGATCGCGGCGCTCTACCTCGGCCAGATGGCCGCGCAGGTGAAGACCTCCGAAGTCACCCACTCGCAGGTCGTGGAACTCATCACCGCCGGGCGCAGCGGCGAGCTCGGCCTGAAGAACGGTACGGTCGCATGACTACCGAAACTCTCCCCGAGAAGCAGGCCACCGAGTCGTCGGCCATCGGCGACTCCGTCCGCGGATACTTCGACCGCGTCCGCGGCGGCGACCTCGGCGCGCTGCCGGCCGTGCTCGGGCTCATCGTCCTGTGCGCGGTCTTCGCGGTGCTCCGGCCCGTGTTCCTGTCGTCGGGCAACTTCGCGAACCTGTTCACGCAGGGCGCCGGCGTCGCGATCATCGCGATGGGCCTGATCTTCGTCCTGCTGCTGGGCGAGATCGACCTGTCCGCCGGATACGCCAGCGGCGTCTGCGCGGCCGTGCTCGCCGTGCTGCTCACCAACCGCGGCTGGCCCTGGTACGCCGCCGTGCTGGCGGCCATGCTGACCGGCGTGATCATCGGCCTGGTGCTGGGCTGGCTCGTGGCCAAGGCCGGCATCCCGTCGTTCGTGGTCACGCTGGCCGCGTTCCTCGGGTTCCAGGGTCTGCTGCTGCTGCTGGTCAAGGGCGGCACCAACATCTCGATCCAGGATCCGACCATCCTCGCGATCTCCAACAACAACGTGACGCCGATCCTCGGCTGGACCTTCGTCGCGGTGTGCGTGCTGGGCTACGCGGGCGTGCAGTTCTTCCAGATGACCCGCCGGCGCGCGCGAGGGATCACCACCGCCGCCCCGGCCGTCATCGTGCTCCGTGTGGTCGCGCTGGCGGTCGTTCTCGGCGTCGCCATGTACTTCCTGAACCTGGAGCGCAGCCGCAACGCCGCGATCGTCTCGCTGCGCGGCATGCCGATCGTCGTGATCGTGCTGGTCGTGGCGCTGGTCTTGTGGACGTTCGTGCTGACCCGCACCGCCTACGGCCGTCACCTGTACGCGGTCGGCGGCAACGCGGAGGCGTCCCGCCGGGCCGGCATCAACGTCGACCGGATCCGTGTCTCCGCGTTCGTGATCTGTTCCTTCATGGCCTCGATCGGCGGCATCATCGCCGCCTCCCGGGCCAACTCGGTCGACCCGAACACGGGCGGCAGCAACGTTCTGCTGTACGCCGTGGGCGCCGCCGTCATCGGCGGGACCAGCCTGTTCGGCGGCAAGGGCCGGGCGCTGGACGCGATCCTCGGCGGCGCCGTCGTCGCCGTGATCGACAACGGCATGGCCTTGATGGGCTACAGCTCCGGTGTGAAGTACGTCGTCACCGGGCTCGTCCTGCTCCTGGCCGCCGGAGTGGACGCCGTTTCCAGGAGGCGTACCGCTGCGTCGGGCCGTAGATAAGGTGTCCCCGACACCCCCCGATTCACCGAAGGAAGGCACGATGCGCGCAGGTCCCTCTCAGGAGGAGATCCGCCGGCACAACCTGGGCACCCTGCTTCGTCATGTGCACCTGGGCGGGCCGACCTCGCGCGCGGAGCTGACCAACCGGATGGGGCTCAACCGCAGCACCATCATGGCGCTGACGGCTGATCTCACGGCCGCCGGGCTGGTCCGCGAGGAGTTGCCGAAAGACACCGGGCGGGCGGGCCGGCCCTCCCTGGTGGTACGTCCCGAATCGGCCCGCGTGTACGTGCTCGCCTTCGACGTCGGAGTGGACCGCGTCGTGGCGGCCAGGGTCGGGCTCGGCGGCGCCGTTCTCGACCGGCGGGAGACCACTCATGCCCGCGGCTCGTTCGATCTGGCCGATCTCGTCGCCACCCTCGCCGGGTTCGCCCGGCAGATGACCAGGAAGACCCGCGCCGACACGGTTTGCGTCGGCGCGGCATGCGCGTTTTCCGGGGGCGTACGGCACAGCGATGGCTACGTCCGGTTCGCCCCGAACATGGGGCTCGAGGACGTGCCGTTCGGTGAGGAGCTGTCGAAGAAACTGGCCATGGGTCTCCCGGTGGCCGTCGGCAACGAGGCCAACCTGGGCGCGCTGGCCGAGCACACCCGGGGGATCGGGGTCGGCTGCCGCGACCTGGTCTACCTGCACGGAGAAGTGGGCATCGGGGGCGGCATCATCGTCAACGGCCAGCTGATGGGGGGAATGTCCGGCTACGGCGGCGAGGTCGGGCACATGATCGTCAACCCGGGCGGGCGGCCCTGCGCATGCGGGTCGCGCGGCTGCCTGGAGGCCGAGGTCGGCGAGCGGGCGCTGCTGGAGCACGCCGGGCGCTACGGTGAGCCGCTGGGCCGCGACGGGGTGCGCGCCGTGGTCGAGGACGCCGACGCGGGCGACATCATGGCGCAGGACGCGCTGCACCGGGTCGGCAACTGGCTCGGCCTCGGCGTGGCCAATCTGGTGAACATCTTCAATCCGGAGATCGTCGTGTTCGGCGGAATGCTGCGCGAGATCTACCTCGGCTCGGCGGCGCAGGTCCGCAGCCGCGTGAACACCGGGAGCCTGATCGCCTCCCGCGAGCACCTGCGCCTTCGCATCTCGGCACTGGGCGACGACGCCACGCTTGTGGGGGCCGCCGAGCTGGGCTTCTCCCAGGTGCTCGACGACCCCCTCGAAGTGCTCGCCCGTCTGGGCAACTAGCCTCAGCCGCCTGGCCTCACACGGCCCGCGACGCGGGGGCGATCCAGGTGTTGCAGCCGTTGACCGAGCCCGAGGTGTAGCCCCGGTTGAGCCAGTAGGCGATGTTGCGGCCCTTGCCGTGCTCGGTGTCGCTGGCGTTCTTCGTGGTCCACTTCAGGATCCAGTCGTACTGCTCGAAGTCCACCGGCAGAGAGTCCGACGAAGCCGAAAGGAACACCCCGGACAGGCACTCGGCCTGCAGTTCCATACGGTGGTTGAGCACGCGGCGCGCCGTGGTGCCGCTGGTCCGGAAGTACAGGTTGTAGAAGGCGTTGAGGATGCCGGTGCGCTTTTGCACGTGGTGCCCGTATTCGTGAGCCAAGGTCTTGGCCAGGGCGAGCGCGAACGGCTGCTTGATGTCGGTCTTGAACAGGCGGACATAGATGGCTTGCGATGTCGGGCAGTAGTGGGCCGGCGTGGTGACCGTCAGCTTGCGGCACGGCGACCGCGTGAGCCTCGTCGACACCACCACCTTTGGCGCCCTGAACGACAGGCCGACCTTGTCGAACTGCTTGGTCCAGAGCCGGTTGAGGCAGACCCGCACCTGCGCGAGGAACCGAGTGACCGACGCCGCGCTCCCGTTCTGCGGCGCGGACGGTGCACAGTTCATCGTGCCGACGGAACCCGAACGATAGATCCGGTTTTTGGTCAGCGCGGTCGGAAGTGACCGCGCCGCCGAATCAGCCGCCGAATCAGTATGTGTGACCTGGGTCACGACCCGCGGTGCCGCGAGGGCCGGCTCGCTCATCAGGAGCGGCGCGGCGATGCACACGACGGCACCCGTGACCACTGCGAGAAGGGGGATTCGCATGGTCACGGGACTCTATTGCAGCCACCCCAAACCCGTAAAGTCCGAAACTCCGGAGTAAACCTGGACAGTCAAGTCATCCGTCCGCTCCGGGCACGCCCTCACTTGATGATCGAATACGGCGCCGTGAAGGTGTTGCAGGCGCTCGGCGCGCCGGCCCGGTAGCCGCGGTTCACCCAGTAGGCGCGGTGCTTTCCGCCGCCGTGCGACGGGTCGCCCATGTCCTCGGTGATGTAGGTGAGCATCTGATCGAGGGCGGACGTGCCGGGGTAGCCGAGCGAGGCCCAGATGCTCTTCAGGAAGGCTCCGGACAGGCAGTCGGCCTGCTCCTCCATCCGCTTGTTGAACTCGATTGCCTTCTTCCGCGACATCTTGCGGACCGCGGCGTCGTACGCCGTGAGGATGCCGGCCCGCTTTTGCACGTGGTGGCCGTATTCGTGGGCGAGCACGTAGGGCAGGAAGGAGCTGTCGGCGTACTCCAGCATCCAGCCGTCGATCATGACCACGATGCCCTGCTTCTTGTCGCAGTACGCGCCGCCCCAGAACCCGTCGACCCGGCCGCAGGCGTTGGTCTTCTCGTACTTGTTGATGAGCTCGAGGCTGGGGGCGCGGAAGGAGAAGCCGACCTTGCCGAAGAAACGCTTCCACGTGCTGTCGAGGCAGTCCTTCTCGAACATGAGCAGGGCCTGCGAGTTCGTGTAGTCCGTCGGCTGGGCGCCTACTTCGGGGCACGAGGTGACCGGCAGCTTGCCCGCGCGATAGATCGGGTTGGCCGTCAGGGCCTTCGTGCCCTTCGGAAGAGGGCGGGACGCGGCCGCGGAGGCCGTGCCGGGCATGGCGCCGGCCACCAGGGTGCTCGCGGTCAGGGCAGCGAGCAGGCAAAAGGCAAGTTTCCGCACGAACTCAGCAGCGTAGGGGAAAGGTAATGGCAGCGTAAAGCTGGTACGCCCGGATTTACGCCTACGTAGTGCAGGGTTCATCCCGTGGGCGAACTAGACTCGCCCATGTCAGTGTCGACGGGAGGGAAAGGGCACGTCGTGGGGATGCTGGAGACCATCAAAGGCCCGCTCGACGTCAAGCGCCTCGACGCGGGTGATCTGCCGGAGCTCGCGGCGGAGATTCGGGAGCTGCTCGTTTCCACCTCGTCCCGGGTCGGCGGCCACCTCGGCCCCAACCTCGGCGTCGTCGAGCTGACCATCGCCCTGCACCGCGTCTTCGACTCGCCGCGCGACCCGATCCTGTGGGACACCGGTCACCAGGCGTATGTGCACAAGATGCTCACCGGCAGGTCCGGCGACTTCGCCACGCTGCGCCAGGAGGGCGGCCTCTCCGGCTATCCGAGCCACGCCGAGTCCGACCACGACTTCATCGAGAACTCCCACGCCTCCACCGCCCTGTCCTACGCCGACGGCCTGGCCAAGGCCGTCCGGCTGCGCGGCGACGACCGCACGGTCGTGGCCGTGATCGGCGACGGCGCGCTGACCGGCGGCATGGCCTGGGAGGCGCTCAACAACATCGCCGGCCGCAAAGACCTGCCGCTGGTCATCGTGGTCAACGACAACGGCAGGTCCTATTCGCCGACCATCGGCGGGCTCGCGTCCCACCTTTCCAAGCTCCGCGTGACGCAGAACTACGAGCAGGCCCTGGAGTTCATCAAGAGCCGCGTCGGCGGCGTCCCGCTGATCTACGACACGCTCCACGGCATCAAGAAGGGCCTGAAAGACATCCTGTCCCCGCAGGTCATGTTCGAAGACCTCGGGTTGAAGTATGTCGGGCCCATCGACGGCCACGACGAGGGCGTCATGGAGGCCGCGCTCCGCAAGGCACGCGCCTTCGGCGGCCCGGTGATCGTGCACGTGGTGACCAAGAAGGGCATGGGCTACGTCCCCGCCGAAAACCACGACGAAGACTGCTTCCACTCGCCGCAGCCGTTCGACGTGGCCACCGGCGAGGAGCGGCCGAAGCCGCACAGCTGGACCAACGTGTTCAGCGAGGAGATGGTCAGGATCGGCGCGGCCAGGCCCGACGTGGTCGCCATCACCGCGGCCATGCTGCACCCGACCGGGCTCGCCGCCTTCGCCGAGGCCTATCCCGACCGGATCTACGACGTCGGCATCGCCGAGCAGCACGCCCTGACCAGCGCCGCCGGCCTGGCCTTCGGCGGGCTCCACCCGGTCGTCGCGGTCTACGCGACCTTCCTCAACCGCGCCTTCGACCAGTTGCTGATGGACGTCGCGCTGCACCGGCTCCCGGTGACCGTCGTGCTCGACCGGGCCGGCGTGACCGGTGACGACGGGGCCAGCCACAACGGCATGTGGGATCTGTCGATCCTGCAGGTGGTGCCGGGCCTGTCGATCGCGGTCCCGCGCGACGCCACCCGGCTGACCGAGCTGCTGGCCGAGGCCGTCGAGATCTCCGACGGCCCCACGGTGGTCAGATTCCCCAAGGGCCCGGTGGTCAAGGAGTTCGAGGCGGTCGGCAAGCTCGGCGAGATGGATCTGCTGCGCCACGGCGAGGGCACCGACGTGCTGCTGGTGGCCGCCGGACCGATGGCCGAGCCGTGCATGGACGCCGCCGCGCTGCTCGAGGCACAGGGCATCGCGGTGACCGTGGTCGACCCGCGCTGGGTCAAGCCGCTCGACCAGGCGCTCGTGCTGGCCGCGGCCGCGCATCGGCTGGTCGCCGTCGTCGAGGACAGCGGTCGTGTGGGCGGCGTGGGCGACGCCGTGGCGCGCCTGCTGCGCGACGGCGACGTCGACGTACCGGTCCGCACCTACGGGATCCCGCAGCGCTTCCTCGCGCACGCCAAGCGCGGCAAGATCCTCGCCGAGTCCGGGCTGACGGGGCAGGATCTGGCCCGCCAGATCACCGAGGTGGTGGCACGCATCTCGGCCGACCTGCCCGCTGTCAGCCAGCCCCGCTGACAGCGCCGGATGTCGGCCGGCCCCGCTGACGATGCTGGAGGTCAGCCGAGCCCGCTGACGGTCGCCTCCACGACCAGGGCAGCGCCCGCCACGATCATGAGCAGCGCGCTCGTGCCCAGCAGGAGGCGGTAGCCGCGCGACCCCAGCCGGTGCCGCCCGGCCCCGATGAGCGCCGCCAGGGCGATCTTCGAGGCCACCAGGACCGCGTAGAACCCGGCCACGAACCACGCCTTGGCCGCGCCGTGCGCCGCGAGCACGATCGGCGCGCCCACCGCCGTCCAGAACAGCCACGGATGCGGGTTGAGCAGGTTGACCAGCACGCCCTTGGCCAGTTCCCAGGCCGAGGAGGGCGGCCGCGCGTCCGAGGCCGGAGGCCGGGCCGTACGCGCCTGAAGGACGCCCGTGACGCCCAGGTAGGCCACGTAGAGGCCGCCGGCGACCGACAGGACGCGGAGCAGGACGTCGGGGAGCGCGCCCACCGCCGTCACGGTCAGCAGCACGACCGGCAGATCGGAGAACAGGGGCACGCAGGCCAGCCGGGCGCCCGCCGGGAAACCGTCCCGCAGGCTCGCTGTGATCACCAGGCCGAGCAGCGCCCCCGGCGCGACGCCCGCGCCCAGCCCGAGCCCGAGGCCGAGCAGCAACTCCCGCATCTGTCCCCTTTGCCACTGTTCAGGCATTTGATCCCAGAAAGGACCTCAGGAGAGACTACGGGCCCTGCGTACCAGAAACGCCCCCGCGAGCAGCGCCGCCACCGCGGACACCAGAAGCGGCAGGCTCGTGCGCCCCAGCCCGGCCGCCACGGACCCCGTGATCGCGTACGCGCCGACCCAGGCCAGCGCGCCGACCGTCACCCAGCCCGTGAACCGGCGGAACGGCACGCCGAACGTGCCGGCGAGCACGGGGATCACCGAGTCCATGACCGGGAGGAAGTAGGACAGAGCGAGGGACGGTCCGGCGCTCGCGAGGATCCCCTCGGCCTGCGTCCACCGCGCCTGGCCGACCCGCCGCCCGGCCCGGCCCGCCCTGATGCGCGGGCCGTAGCGCGAGCCGAGGAGGTGGCCTGCCGACGCGCCGGAGATCACCCCCGCCGTCCCGGCCCCCACCAGGACGGCTATCTCCACGGGCCCGCTCGCGGTGGTCCCCGCGAGCAGGATCAGCGCGTCGGCCGGCACCACAAGCCCGACCAGCAGCAGGCCGTCCATCGCGAGGAACGCGAACAGCAGCGCCGCAGTGAGCGGCAACGGCTGACCGGCCAGCAGATCGAGCATGATCCCAGCGTGTCCGGCGGACAAGCCGGGCACATCGGGCGCAACCCCGAATCGACCCTGAGCCCACTAGGCCGGAAGGAGGAGGCCCTCCATCCGCTTGAGGTAGGGCGTGATGCCGCCGAGATGGAACGGCCATCCCGCGCCGAGAATCATGCACAGGTCGATGTCCCGCGCGTCGGCGACCACACCCTCCTCGAGCATGAGACGGATCTCCTCGGCCAGCGCCTGGAGCGTGCGCTCGCGGACCCGCTCGGCGGTGGATGGATCGGTGCCGCCGTCGAAGATGGCCCGGGCCTCCGGATCGATGGTGAAATCGGCGCCGTAGACGCCGGGCTTCCCGGCCGCCACCAGCCGGGCCAGGTTCTCCGAGACGCCGAAACGGCCGGGGAAGGCCGCGTGGAGCGTCTCGGCCACGTGCAGCCCGACCGCGGGGCCGACCAGCTGCAGCAGCGTGAACGGGGTCATCGGCAGGCCCAGCGGGTCGAGCGCGTGGTCGGCCGTCTCGATCGGCGTGCCCTCGTCGACGGCCGCGACCACCTCGCCCATGAACCGCGTGAGCAGCCGGTTGACCACGAACGCCGGGGCGTCCTTGACCAGCACGCACGACTTGCCCAGCTTCCTGCCGACGGCGAAGGCCGTGGCCAGGGCCGGGTCGCCGGTCCGGGCGCCCCGGACGATCTCCAGCAGCGGCATGACCGCGACCGGATTGAAGAAGTGGAAGCCCACGACCCGCTCGGGGTGGCGCAGCCCGGCCGCCATCTCGGTGACCGACAGGGACGAGGTGTTGGTCGCCAGCACGCAGTCGTCCGTCACCACCGCCTCCACCTCGGCGAACACCTGCTGCTTCACCTTGAGGTCCTCGAACACGGCCTCGATGACGAAGTCGGCGTCCGCGAACGCGTCCTTGGTCAGCGAGCCGGTCATGAGCGCCTTCAGCTGGTTGGCCTTGTCGCCCTTGATCCGGCCCTTGGCGAGCAGCCGGTCGATCTCGGCGTGCGCCGCGCCCACGCCCTTGTCCAGGCGCTCCTGGTCGAGGTCGGTCAGCACGACCGGCACCTCGAGCCGCCGGGCGAACAGCAGCGCGAACTGCGAGGCCATCAGGCCCGCGCCGACCACGCCCACCTTGGTGATCTTGCGTGGCTCGGTCTCCGGCACTCCGGCCGGCTTCTTGGCCCGCCGCTGGACCAGGTCGAACGCGTACAGCCCGGCCCGCAACTCCGGCCCCATGAGCAGGTCGGCGAGGGCCTCGTCCTCGGCCGCGAAGCCCTCGTCGCGCGTGGCCGTATGGGCCAGGGCGACCAGGTCGAGGGCGCGGTAAGGAGCCGGGGCCGCGCCGCGGAGTCGCATGTCGACCAGCGTCCTGGCGCGGTCGACGGCGGAGGTCCAGTCGCCGTCGTGCGCGGCCCGCTCGACCGTGACGTCGCCGTTGACCACGCGGGCCGCCCAGCGCATTGACTCCTCGAGGAAGTCGGCCGGCTCGAACATCGCGTCGGCGATCCCCAGCGCGTACGCCTCGGGGCCCTTGATCATGCGGTTCTGGGAGAGCGGGTTCTCCACGATCAGCGTGAGGGCCTTCTCCGGCCCGATCAGCCGGGGGAGCAGCTGGGTGCCGCCCCACCCGGGCACCAGCCCGAGGAAGCACTCGGGGAGCGCCACGGCCGGCACGCCCGCCGAGACCGTCCGGTAGGAGCAGTGCAGCGCGATCTCCAGGCCGCCGCCCATGGCCGCGCCGTTCACGAACGCGAATGTGGGGACCGGCGACTCGCCGAGCCGGCGGAACACCGCGTGCCCGAGCCGCGCGATGCGCAGCGCGTCCTCGCGCGTGGTGATCTGCTCGACGCCCTTGAGGTCGGCGCCGACGGCGAAGATGAACGGCTTGCCGGTGACGCCGACGGCCGCGAGGTCGGCGCGCGCCGCGATCGCGTCGAGGGCCTCGTTCAGCGAAAGCAGGCCCTGCTCGCCGAAGGTGTTCGGCTTGGTGTGGTCTTCGCCGTTGTCGAGGGTGATCAGCGCCATGGTGCCCGCGCCGTACGGCAGCTCGACATCCCTGACCAGGGCCTTCGTGACCAGTTCGCTCATGCGAGGTTCTCCCAGATGACCGTGCCGCCCATGCCGAGCCCGACGCACATCGTGGTGATGCCGTAACGGACCTCGGGATGCTCCTGGAACTGCCGTGAAAGCTGGGTCATCAGGCGCACGCCCGACGACGCCAGCGGGTGGCCGTACGCGATGGCGCCGCCGTAGGCGTTGACCCGCGGGTCGTCGTCGGCCAGCCCGAAGTGCTCGAGGAAGGCCAGCACCTGGACGGCGAACGCCTCGTTGATCTCGAACAGGCCGATGTCGCCGATCGACAGGCCGGCCAGGCGCAGCGCCCGCTCGGTGGCCGGGATCGGCCCGACGCCCATGACCTCGGGATCCACGCCCGCGAAGGCGTACGAGACGAGCCGCATCCGCTTGCTCAGCCCGAGTTCGTCGGCGACGTCGGCGGCGGCCACCACGCAGCCGGTGGCGCCGTCGTTGATCCCGGAGGAGTTGCCGGCGGTGACCCGCCCGTGGGCGCGGAATGGCGTCTTCAGTCCGGCCAGCCCGTCGAGCGTGGTGCCCGGGCGGGGCGGCTCGTCGGCCGTGGCCAGTCCCCAGCCCTGCGCCGAGCGGGTCGCCATCGGCACGAGGTCCGGCTGGATCCTCCCGTCCGCGTACGCCTTGGCGGCCCGCTCCTGCGACAGCACGGCGTAGGCGTCGGCCCGCTCCTTGGTGATCGACGGGTAGCGGTCGTGCAGGTTCTCCGCCGTCACGCCCATGAACAGGGCCGACTGGTCGACCAGCCGCTCGGACACGAACCGCGGGTTCGGGTCGACGCCCTCGCCCATCGGGTGGCGGCCCATGTGCTCGACGCCGCCGGCGATGGCCACGTCGTACGCGCCGAAGGCGATCCCGCCGGCGACGTTGGTGACCGCGGTCATGGCGCCCGCGCACATGCGGTCGATGGCGTAGCCGGGGACCGATTTCGGCAGCCCGGCCAGGATGGCGGCGGACCGGCCGATGGTCAGGCCCTGGTCGCCGATCTGGGTGGTCGCGGCGACGGCCACCTCGTCCACCCGCTCGGGCGGCAGGCTTGGATTGCGGCGGATGAGCTCGCGGATCACGCGGACCACGAGGTCGTCGGCGCGCGTCTCGGCGTACAGGCCCTTGGGGCCCGACTTCCCGAAAGGCGTGCGCACGCCGTCGACGAAGACGACTTCTCGAGACACCCAAGCTCCTACTCGTCAGTAACTTACTCCTGGATCCAATGCTACTAGCCGGTAACGCGAGCTCCCAACGCGGCGGGCCGCGGGCATGGGGCATACTGGCAAACGCTTTCCAGGAGGTGCAGTGATCACACTGGAGGATGTCGCGCGGCGGGCCGGAGTTTCCCTCGCGACCGCCTCCCGCGTGCTGAACGGGAGCACGCGGCAGGTCGGAGAGACCATGCGGCGGCGCGTGGAGGCCGCCGCCGCCGAACTCGGCTATCGCACCAACGTGGCGGCCCAGACCCTGGCACGAGGCGCGAGCAACGTCATCGGGCTGGTCGTGCACGACCTCGTCGACCCCTACTTCGCCGCGATCGCCGACGGCGCCATGCGCGCCGCCGCCGAGCAGGGCCACATGGTCATGGTCGGCACCACCTACCGCGACCCCGACCGCGAGATCGCCTACGTGTCCACGCTGAGCGCCCAGCGGGTGCGCGCCGTGCTCCTCGCGGGCTCCCGTGTCGACGACCCGGCGATCACCGGACGGCTCCGCCGCGAGCTCGACCGCTACCGCGCCTCCGGCGGCCAGGTGGCCAGCGTCGGCCAGGATCTGCTCGGCGTCGCCACGGTCGCCCCGGCCAACCGCGAGGGCGCGGCGGCCCTCGCGCGGGCGCTCGCCGGTCTTGGGCACCGGCGGTTCGCCGTGCTCGCCGGGCCCGCCCACCTCATCACGGCCGCCGACCGCCACGCCGGATTCGCCGCCGAACTTGCCGCCCTCGGCGCGCCGCCGCCGCAGGTCATACACGGCCCCTTCGACCGCAACGGCGGCTACACCGCGATCGAGACCCTCGATCCCCGCGTGACCTGCGTGTTCGCGGTCAACGACGTGATGGCCGTGGGCGCGCTGGCGCGGCTGCGCGAGCGCGGCGTCGTGGTTCCCGACGACCTGTCGGTCGCCGGGTTCGACGACATCGCCACGCTGCGCGACCTGACGCCGCCCCTGTCGACCGTACGGCTGCCGCTGGCCGAGATGGGCTCGCGCGCGGTCGAGCTCGCGCTGGCGGGGGAGAGCGCGGTCATCCCCGTCGCGGGCGAGGTCGTCCTTCGCGAGAGCGCGCGGAAACTGCGGTGAGGTTCGCGGTCAGCACGCTCGGCATGCCGGGCGCCACGCTCGGCGAGGCCGTGGAGATCGCCCGCCGCTTCGGATGCGAGGGCCTGGAGCTGCGGCTGCACCCGGACACGGGCGTGCACGCCGGACTGTCGGCCGATGCCCGTACGGCCGTCCGGGAGCGGGTCGCCGACGGCGGCCTGGAGATCTCGGCGCTGGCCGGATATGTCAGGATCGCCCGCCCGGGGTCGGATCGACAGGTCGCCGAGGCGCTCCTGGCCGATCTCGCCCTGGCGGCCGACCTCGGCGCGCCGGGCGTCCGCGTGTTCCCGGGCGGCGACGACGTCGCGGCCGCCGCGCGCCGCCTGCACGCCGTGGCCGGATTCTGCCGCGACCACGGGGTCAAGGTCCTGGTCGAGACGCACGACGCCCTGGCCACGGGAGCGGGCGTCGCCTGGCTGCTCGACGCGTTCGGCGATCGCGACGTGGCCGGGGCCATCTGGGATCTGCTGCATCCCTGGCGGCACGGCGAGCTACCGGCCGACACCTACAACAAGCTCGGCGCCCACCTCGCCTACGTCCAGACGAAGGACGCCGTGTCGGCGACGGACACGACGCCGGTCCCTCTCTGGACCGGGTCCGTGCCGTTGGACACCTTTGGTGAGCTGCTGCGAGGCTTCTCCGGCTGGGTCTCGCTCGAATGGGAGCGCACCTGGTATCCCCAAGTCGCCCCCGTCGAGGAGATCCTCCCCGGCGCCCGAGAGTGGATCGAGCGTTACTCATGACCCCCAAGGTGCTCGTCGTCGGCATGGACGGCCTGCGGTTCGACCGGCTGCTCGCCGCCGATCCGCCCGTGCTTCGCGGCCTCATGGAGTCCGGGGCGTACGGCACGAGCCTGCTGCCGTACGGCAAGCACCGGGCGAAGCGGACCGAGCGGCCGGGAGCGGTGGTCGCCGAGCCCGGCCGCGACCCGATCACCGCGCGGACCGACTCGGGGCCGGGCTGGTCGTCGATCGCCACCGGCGTCTGGCCGGACAAGCACGGCGTCGTGGACAACGGCTTCGCCGGCGCCGACTACACGAAATATCCGAGCTTCCTGAGCCGGGCGCAGGAGGCCGGGCACACGACGTTCGCGATCGTCTCCTGGGATCTGCTCGGCGTCCACGGGACTTTCGCCGAGTCGCTGCACGCCCGGATCGTCCTCGACGGCGAACGCGACGGCTATGTCGTCCTCGACGCCGGCGTGGCCGAGACCGCGGCCCGCGTCCTGGCGGACGAAGGGCCGGACGCCTCGTTCGTCTACTTCGGCGGCACCGACGAGATCGCGCACGAGCAGGGTCCGCTGTGTGACGACTACCAGGCCGCGATCCTCAGCCAGGACGCCCAGCTCGGCCTGCTGCTCGAGGCCGTACGCGGCCGGGGGACCTACGCCGATGAGAGCTGGACGGTGATCGTCACCACCGACCACGGCCACCTCGACAAGGGCGGCCACGGCGGCGACACCGACGAGGAGCGCGGCACCTTCGTCATCGTGTCGCCCTGCGCGGCGTCCTTCGGCGCGCCGCCGCGCCTGGTCGACGTGGCGCCGACCGCGCTGGCGGTCCTGGGCGTGCCCATCGACCCCGCGTGGAACCTCGACGGGACGCCGCTCACAGCCCGATGAGGGCCGCGTAACGCTCCTTCATCGTGGCCATGACCTGATCGGGGTCGGCCTCCCAGACGTCGGCGTTGAAGATCTCCACCTCGACGTCGCCCTCGTAGCGCGCCGCGTCGACGGCCTCGGTCAGCGGCGTGAAGTCGATCACGCCGTCGCCCATCATGGCGCGGCCGAGCAGCACGTCGGAGGGGAGCGGGCAGAGGAAGTCGCAGACCTGATAGCTCGCGATCCGGCGTTCGCGCCCGGCCCGCGCGATGTCGTCGTAGACCCGCGGATCCCACCACACGTGGAAGGTGTCGACGACGACCCCGACGGTCTCGGGGCCGTACGGCTTGGCCAGGTCGAGGGCCTGCCCGAGGGTCGAAAGGACCGAACGGTCGGCGCAGTACATGGGGTGCAGCGGTTCGAGCGCCAGCCGCACTCCGCGCTCCTGGGCGTACGGGGCGAGGGCGGCCAGCGCCTCGGCGACCCGCTCCCGCGCCCCGGCGAGATCCCGGGAGAACGCGCCGAGCGGCTTGTCCGGCACGACCCCCGTCAGCCCGCCGACCACCAGGACCAGGCAGGCCGCGCCGAGGGCGGCCGCCTCGTCGATGGCGCGCCGGTTGTCGTCGTAGGCGCTGTCGCGGTCGTCGCCGGTCACGAAGCCGCCGCGGCACAGGGACGAGACGCGAAGGCCCGCGTCGTGCACCAGCTTGAGGGTGACGTCGAGCCCCTGCTCGGCCACGTCCTGCCGCCAGAGGCCGATGGCCTCGACGCCGTGCCGCACGCATCCGTCGACGGCGTCGGCGACGGTCCACCGCCGGGTCGTCCACTGGTTCAACGACAGCCTGCTCATCTCGCGGTCCTTAATATCCGTGGACGGCCAGCAGCGCGCTCACCCGCCGGACGGCCAGCTCGGGGTCGGCCAGCAGGCCTGCCCGGTCGGCGAGCCGGAACACCTCGCACAGATGGGGCAACGACCGCGCCGACTGGGCTCCGTTGACCATCACGAAGGCGTCCTGATGGCCGTTTAGCCAGGCCAGGAAGACGATACCGGTCTTGTAGTGGAACGTTGGCCGCTCGAAGATCTTCCTCGAGAGCGCGACCGTCGGTCCCAATATTTCATCGTAAAGGTCAAGATGTCCGGCATCGAGGGCCTGGAGCGCCGCCGCGGCGGCCGGGGCGATGGCGTCGAAGATCCCGAGCAGCGCGTGCGACCCCGACCTGATCAGCGACGGGTAGTTGAAGTCGTCACCCGTGTAGAGCCGCACCCCCGCGGGGAGCGCGGCGCGCAGCGCCACCTCGTGCTCCTCGTCCAGCAGCGACACCTTGACCCCGTCGACCTTGCCCGGAGCGGCCCGGATGAGCTCGAGGAAGGTCGTGGTGGCCGTGCCCACGTCGGGCGAGCCCCAGTAACCGGCCAGGTGGGGGTCGAACATGTCGCCCAGCCAGTGCAGGATGACCGGACGGTCCACCTGCGCCAGCAGCCGGCCGTACACCGACAGATAGTCGTCGGCCGACCGGGCGGCCGCGGCCAGTTGGCGGCTGGCCATGAGGATCACGCCGGCCCCGGCGTCACGCACGGTCTCGATCTGCTCCAGATAGGCGGCCTCGATCGCGGCGAGCGTGGCCGCCGCAGGCGCGTGGTCGGTGCCCGCGCCGCACGAGATCAGCGTGGCCGGATCGCCGAACGCCCGGGCCTCGGCCGCGCTGCGCCCGACCAGCTCCCGGGTCGCCGCCCAGTCGAGGCCCGCGTTGCGCTGCGCCGTGTCCATCGCGTCGGCCACCCGCATCCCGTACGACCACAGGTGGCGGCGGAACCGGAGCGTCGCGTCCCAGTCGACGGCGGCGGGGGAGCCCGGCGTGTTGTCCCCGAGGGGGTCGGCCACCACGTGCGCCGCCGCGTACGCCACCCGGCTCGAGGCGGGGGCGGACGGGTGGTTCCAGGAGACCCGCGGCCGCATCTGGTAGGGCCCGTCGGGGAAGTGGACGATCACGGATTGCCCACCGGGACGCGGCGGGCCTCGGCGTGGGAGCGCAGGCCGAGCTCGGCCAGGTGGACGCCGCGCGCCCCGGCCGCGAAGGTGTGCGGGAAGGGGGCGTCCTCCAGCACATGCCGGACGAACATCTCCCACTGCACCTTGAAGGCGTTGCCGAAGTCGGCGTTGTCCGGCACCTCCTGCCACTGCTCACGGAACCTGGCGGTGGCCGGCACGTCCGGGTCCCAGACGGGCTTGGGCGTCGAGCCGCGGTGCTGCACCCGGCAGTTGCGCAGACCGGCGACGGCGCTGCCCTGCGTGCCGTCCACCTGGAACTCCACCAGCTCGTCCCGGTTGACCCGGACCGTCCAGGAGGAGTTGATCTGCGCCACGGTCCCACCGGCCAGCTCGAAGACCGCGTACGCGGCGTCGTCGGCGGTGGCCTTGTAACGCTGGCCCCGCTCGTCCCAGCGCTCGGGGATGTGGGTGGTGACGTGCGCGTAGACGGATTGGACGGGTCCGAACAGGTTCTCCAGGACATAGGCCCAGTGGGGGAACATGTCGAGCACGATGCCGCCGCCGTCCTCGGCCCGGTAGTTCCACGAGGGGCGCTGCGCCGGCTGCCAGTCGCCCTCGAAGACCCAGTAGCCGAACTCGCCGCGCACCGACAGGATCTGCCCGAAGAACCCGCCGTCGATCAGGCGCTTCAGCTTGCGCAGGCCCGGCAGGAAGAGCTTGTCCTGGACGACGCCGTTCTTCACGCCGGCGGCCTCGGCGGCCTCGGCCAGCCGGGTCGCGTCGGCGACCGTCTCGGCCGTCGGCTTCTCGGCGTACACGTGCTTGCCGGCCGCGATGGCCTTGAGCGCCGCCGCCACCCGCGCCGAGGTGACCTGGGAGTCGAAGTAGATCGTGTTGTCCGGATCGGCGAGCGCCGCGTCCAGGTCGGTGGTGTAGCCGGTGATCCCATGCGGCTCGGCGATCCGCGCCAGCCGCCCCAGGTCGCGCCCCACGAGAACGGGCCGCAACCGCACCCGCTCGCCGTCCGACAGCGCGACGCCGCCCTCCTCGTTGATCGCCAGCACCGACCTGACCAGGTGCTGGCGGTATCCCATCCGGCCGGTGACGCCGTTCATGACGACACCCAGAACACGATCGCTCATGACCCCTCCTTGGCTCGGCTATGATAACGGCTCGGAAAGCGCTTTCCGCAACCTCCTCGCCAACCTCTGAGCAATCTTGAAGAAACACCTCCGCCATCCCGCCTCGCGGTCATTATTAGCGCTGTTGCTAATTATGAGCCTCAGGGCTAATATCTGGTTGTGACTCTGAGGAATGCCGAACAGCCGACGCCGCCTTCGCTTGAGGACGTGGATCGGGTGTTCCTGGCACTGGCGCACGAGGCGCGCCGGCAGATGCTGCTCCTGCTCGGCCAGTGCGGCGGCGAGTTGCCTTCGGGGTATCTCGCCGCGCGCTTCCAGCACAGCTGGCCCACGACCAGCCGCCACCTGAAGGTCCTTGAGGATGCTGGTTTGGTGGAGGTGCGACGGGAGCGCCGTAGCAGCAACTATCGCCTCAACCGCGAGCGTCTGGAGCACGTGGTCGCCGGTTGGCTGCGATATCTCGAGCCGGTCGACCCCGAGCAGCGCTGGAGCCCGTCGGGGCCGAGGTCGACCTCGGAGCTGGCCCAGCGCGCGCCGTCAGGATCGATCGAGAGCACATCCGGCAACAGCAGCGCACAACTGGAAGGACGCGATGAGCATGACGACACCCAAGATTTTCCGGATGGCCTTTGAGGTCGCCGACCTCGAAGAGGCCACCGCGTTCTACACCGACCTGCTCGGCATATCCGGGCAGCGGCACCCCGGCGCGCGCCACTACTTCGACTGCGGCGGAGTCATCCTCGAAGTGCTCGACGTGACAGAGGGCGGCATGCGGCCGAGGCCCGGGCCGAAGTCGGTCTACTTCGCCGTGGATGACATCGATGCCGTGCACGCACGTGCGGAGGCGCTCAAGGCGCTGGCGCCGTTCCAGGTCCACGGTCAGCCGGCGAGCGAAGTGATCGAGCGGCCCTGGGGAGAGCGCTCCTTCTATGCGACCGACCCGTGGGGCAACGAGTTGTGCTTCGTCAAGGAAGGCACCCTCTACACATAGCCGGTTGCGACCGGGAGATCAGCCTTCGAGCCGGCCTTTGACCTGGAGGCGTTGGAGGGCTTTGGCGAGCGGGTGGGAGGCGAGGGCGATCTGCCATTCGCGGGCGCCGAGCTCGCGCAGGCGGGCCGCGACCGACTCCTCGGACACGTCGTCCGGCGGTTCCCACATGAGGCGGCGGACGGCGTCCGGCTGGAGCAGGTTTTCGGTGGGCATCCGGTGTTCGTCGGCGAGGGCGGCCACCACGGTGCGGGCCGCGGCCAGGCGTTTGGCCGCCTCCGGATCGCGGTCGGCCCACCGGTTGGCCGGGGGAGGGCCGTCGCCCGGGCCCATGGGCTGCGGCAGCTGCGCGTCCGCCATGGTGCGCGCGCGACCGACCGCGGCCAGCCAATCACGCAGATGCCGGCGGGCGCTGCGGCCCGTGAACGGGGTGATCTCGGTGAGTGCCTTCGTCGTACGTGGCAGGTCGAGGGCCGCCTGCACGATGGCCGAGTCGGGCAGCACCCGGCCGGGCGCGAGGTCGGCCTCGCGGGCGACCGTGTCGCGGAGCGTCCACAGCTCGCGCACGACGGCGAGCCCGCGCAGCGTGCGGATCCGGTGGATGCCGCTGGTGCGCCGCCACGGGTCGCTCCGCGGCGCGGCCGTGGGCGCGGCGAGGATCGCCGCGAACTCCTCCATGGCCCACTCGAGCTTGCCGCTCGTGGCCAGCTCCTCGTACAGCACGTCGCGCAGCTCGATCAGCACCTCGACGTCGAGCGCCGCGTAACGCAGCCAATCCTCCGGGAGCGGCCGGGTGGACCAGTCGGCCGCGGAATGCCCCTTGACCAGCCCGAATCCCAGCACGATCTCGACCATCGTGCCCAGCCCGACCCGCTCGTAGCCGAGCAGCCGGCCGGCCAGCTCGGTGTCGAACAGCCGCCGCGGCCGGAAGCCGACCTCGGCCAGGCACGGCAGATCCTGGGTGGCCGCGTGCAGCACGACCTCGGCGTCGCCGATCGCGGCGTCGACGGCCGACAGATCGGGGCAGGCGATCGGGTCGATCAGCGCGGTGCCGGCGCCGGCGCGGCGCAGTTGCACCAGGTAGGCGCGGCCGCTGTAGCGGTAGCCTGACGCGCGCTCGGCGTCGACCGCGATCGGGCCTTCACCCGCCGCGAACGCCTCGGCGGCGCGCGTCAGCGTTTCCTCGTCCTTGATGACGAGCGGGATTCCTTCTCGCGGCTCCAGGAGCGGCTGGACCGTGTGGTCTTCGGCGTTGTCTTGGGTCACTTGATCATGGGACTTTCGGATCTTCGCGATTCCTTGGGCGTAGCGCGGACACATCGGGCGGTAGCGGCGGTATTCCCGCCGCAAGACACATCAGATCGCACCACGCGGCCACATGTGCGGAAAGGTCTTCTTCCAGTGGCGACCAGGAGGCGCGAAGCTCCAACTCGGTGGTGACCGGATCGGCCCCCTTGTTGCCGAAGCCTTCGGACACGGCCCTGGTCACCGTGCCGCCCGCGGCGGCGTAGGACGCGCCGTGCGCGTCGAGCGCCTCGGTGAGCCAGCTCCAGGCGACGGGGCCGAGCAGCGGGTCGGTGGTGATCTCCGGCTCCATGTCGGCCCGCACATAGGCCACGAGCCGGATCGGACCCTCCCAGCCGCGCTGGCCTTCGGGGTCGAAGAGCATGATCAGCCGCCCGACCGCGAGCTCGTCGGCGTCGCCGGACTCGTCACGGTAAACCGACGCGCCGACGGCGCCCGAGTAGGGCGCGAGCCGCTGCGGGGCGGGGATGTCCTCCAGCTCTATCTCCGGACGGACCTCGTCGGGGCGCAGCGTCGCCAGGGCCCGCGTGAAGGCCGCGGGGGGCGCCGGAGCGTCACCGATGGTCATGACCGAAGCGTAGGTCGGAACTGGTAGGGCGCGAAGCAGGGGGGTCGCCGTAGGTGACATGGCCGTGTGTCAAGCCGCCGCCAGACCGATGCCGTTGGGCAGGCCGAGCAGGAGAGAGCTTCCACAGTCCACGCAGACCCACTCGGGGCAGGCATCCCTGTCTCCGGAGCCGCCGCCGTCGCGGTGATCGGGGCATGGCGGCTGCTCGAACGGCCGGTCGCCGCCACACTCGGCGCAACGCTCGACGCGGCATTCGGGGGAACTCCACATTGTCCGGGAAATGGACGTCATCGCTCGGGGCCTCCCTGTCGTCGGGACTGCTCCGACGTTTGCACGTCCCACCGACATTTCCCCGCAACGCGCTCGGCGTGTCTCGAAAGTGGTATTGGAATCGATGCCGGGACACCGTTTGCCGAACACTTTGCCTAGCCCCGCCGTAACGCTGGCACAACGATACTCATCATTGGATCGTTCTGTACGCCGCCGGGCCGTACGTTGGGGCGCGGAACGCGGATGTGGCGTGGCAGGCTGGTCGCGTGACCGACCCTGCCGGCAGTCCCGGTGTGGACTCCGAAAACGATTCAGAAAACGACGCGGTGTTTCTCCGCGCCTGCCGCCGCCAGCCCGTGCCGTATACCCCGGTCTGGTACATGCGGCAGGCCGGGCGTTCGCTGCCGGAATACCGCAAGGTGCGCGAGGGAACCGCGATGCTCGAGGCATGCGCGCGGCCCGACCTCGTCGTGGAGATCACCTTGCAGCCCGTGCGCCGCTACGGCGTGGACGCGGCGATCTTCTTCAGCGACATCGTGGTCCCGCTCAAGGCCATCGGCGTCGACCTCGACATCAAGCCGGGCGTGGGCCCCGTCGTGGCCGAGCCGATCCGCGACGTGACGGCCCTGCAGCGGCTGCGCCCGGTCGAGCCGGACGACGTCCCGTACGTCACGGAGGCCGTGCGCGCCCTGGTCGGCGAGCTGGCCGGGCTCCCGCTGATCGGGTTCGCCGGCGGCCCGTTCACCCTCTCGTCGTACCTGATCGAAGGCGGCCCGTCGAAGAACCACGACCGGACCAAGGCCATGATGTACGGCGAGCCGGGGCTGTGGCACGCGCTGATGGAGCGCCTCACGGCCATCACGCTGGAGTCGCTGCGGATCCAGGTCGCCGCCGGCGCGTCCGCCGTCCAACTGTTCGACTCGTGGGTGGGCGCGGTCGCCCCCGACGACTACCGCACGTACGTCCTGCCGTACACCAGCCAGATCTTCACGGGCCTGGCCGATCTCGGCGTGCCGCGGATCCACTTCGGCGTGGGTACGGGCGAGCTGCTGCGGGTCATGGGCGAGGCCGGGGCCGACGTGGTCGGCGTCGACTGGCGGGTGCCCCTGGACGAGGCCGCGCTGCGCGTGGGCGCCGGCAAGGCCCTGCAGGGCAACCTCGACCCGGCCATCCTCCTTGCCCCGTGGGACGTGGTCGAGAGGCGCGCGGACGACGTGCTGGAGCGCGGCCGGGTGGCCGAGGGCCACATCTTCAACCTCGGCCACGGCGTCCTCCCCACCACCGACCCCGACCAGCTAAAACGCCTCACCGACCACGTCCACGCCACCCCCCACGCGTGATCTTGCAGCAATTCCCGGCGCGCAGGTCGGCGTGTTCGTGATCTTGAAGTGATTCCCGCGCCGCACGTGGCGGCGCGGGTGATCATGCACTCGGGCTCTTCTCCTCCTCGGCCGCCTCCGCGCGTTCGACCGGCTGCGGGATCTCGGCCGTGCGCGGCTCGGCCCGCCGCGGCCGCACGCGCCGCCGCGCCACGGCGAACACGCCCCACGCGATCGCGGCGAGGACCAGCCACGGAAGCAGCACGCCCAGCACCGTGAGACCGACGGCGACCGCCTTGACCAGGGCCTTCCAGCCGGTCTTCAGGCCGCCGACGAAGCCGTTGTCCGGCTCCTTGGGCTTGGGCGACGCGGCCGGCCGTCCCCGCAGGTCGAGCGTTATCGTCGCCATGGTCGTCTGGGCGGCGAGCGCCTTCTGCCGGGCCTGCAGGGCCTCCAGATCGGCCTCCCGCGTGGAGATCTCGCGCTCGACCTCGAGCACTTCGCCGATCTTGGTGGCCTTGGTGAGCAGCGTGCGGAACTGGTCGAGCGTGACCTGGGCGGACTTGACGCGGCTGTCCACGTCGGCCACCTCCTCGGTCACGTCCTGCGAGCCCTGGTGCTGCGACAGGCGCTTGCCGAGGTCGCGGCCGAGCTGGGTCAGCACGTCGCTGTAGCGGGCCGTGGGGATCTTGAAGGTGAGGACGGCGATGGCGGTGGTCGACTCCGTCGAGCTCTTCTCGTCGGCGACGTAGCCGCCCGCGGCGGTCACGATCTGCTTGGCCCGATCGCTCGCGGCGGCGACGTCGGACGCCTGCACGCTCACCTCGGCCGTATAGATGATCGCGCGATCGGCGGGCGCGATGGCGATCTTGCCGGTGGTCGCCGACAAGTCCTTGGCGGCGCCGTCGGCGTCCGGCGCCTGGGCCGGGCTGGTCGCCGCGACACCGGAACCGCCGGAACTGCCGGCGGCCGACCGGGCGGCGCTGTCGTAGGCCGGCATCGGGGCGACCGCCTCGGAGGAGGTGCTCCCGTCGGATCCGCCGCAGGCGGCCACCAGCCCCAGCAGAAGTG
Organism: Streptosporangiaceae bacterium NEAU-GS5; assembly: GCA_017592665.1. Classification (GTDB taxonomy): domain Bacteria; phylum Actinomycetota; class Actinomycetes; order Streptosporangiales; family Streptosporangiaceae; genus NEAU-GS5. The sequence goes on from JAGFNW010000011.1 coordinate 190,943, forward strand.
CGACGGCCGTCATAGCCGTGCCGTACCGCATGATGCTCATGCCCATGAGACGCACTCACGACTGCGTAGGTTTGGCGGGGGGCGTCACGATGTCATCACGCCGCCCGGTAGCGTACCGACCATGGAAGCGACCTCCCATGTCGTGGTCGTCGGGGGCGGCATCGCGGGGCTGGCCGCGGCCTGGCGGCTGAGCAGGTCCCCGGGCGTGCGGGTCACCGTTCTCGAGGGCGCGTCCCGGATCGGCGGGAAGCTTTACGCGTCCGAGGTGGCCGGGATCATGGTGGACGCCGGCGCCGAGGCGATGCTGGCGCGGCGGCCCGAGGGCAAGGAGGCGGCCCGCGTCGCCGGGCTCGGCGACCAGCTGGTGGATCCGGGCACGACCAGCGCCGCGATCCTGTCGCGCGGCTCCCTGCACCCGCTGCCGAAGGGCAACGTCATGGGCGTGCCGGGCGATCTGGTCGCGCTGGCGCGCTCGGGCGTGCTCAGCCCCGGCGGGCTGGCCCGGGTGCCGCTCGACCAGATCCTGCCGCCCACGCTGGTCACCAGCGACGTCTCGGTCGCGGCCTACGTGCGCGCCCGGATGGGCGGCGAGGTCGTCGACCGGCTGATCGAGCCGCTGCTCGGCGGGGTCTACGCGGGGCGCGCCGACCGGCTGTCGCTCGATGCGACCATGCCGGCCGTGGCCGCCGCCGCGCGCACGGAGCGTTCGCTGCTCCGCGCGGCCCGCGACATCGCCTCCGCCGCGCCGAAGGACGCCGGTCCGGTGTTCACCTCCCTGCGCGGCGGGCTGGGCGCGCTGCCGGCCGCGCTGGCCAAGGCGTCCGGCGCCGAGGTGCGGACGGGCGTGATGGTCCGCGAGCTGTCCCGTACGGCCGAGGGCTGGCGGCTGGTCGCCGGGCCGACGCGCGCTCCCGAGGTCATCGAGGCCGACGCCGTGATCCTGGCCGTCCCGGCCTCGCCCGCCGCCAAGTTGCTGGCCGCCGAGCTGCCGGCGGCGTCGGCCGAGCTTTCCAAGATCGACTATGCGAGCATGGCCATCGTGACGCTCGCCTATCCGGCCGAGGCGTTTCCCGCCGCCCCCGACGGCAGCGGCTATCTCGTGCCGCCCGTCGAAGGCCGGGCCGTGAAGGCGGTCACGTTCAGCTCGGTCAAGTGGCCGCATCTGACCGACGACGGCACGGTCGTCGTACGCTGCTCGATCGGACGGATCGGCGAGCAGCAGGTGCTGCAGCGCGACGACGCCGAGCTCGTGGCGCTCGCGATGCGCGAGATGACCGAGGTCATGGGCGCGCGCGGGCTGCCGCGCGACAGCCGCGTCACACGCTGGGGAGGATCGCTGCCGCAGTACGCCGTGGGCCACCTCGACCGGGTCGCGCGGATCAGGTCGGCCGTCGCCGGGCAGCCCTCGCTGGCGTTGTGCGGCGCCGCCTACGACGGGCTCGGGATCCCCGCCTGCATCGCCACCGCCAACACCGCAGCGGGGCGGATTCTCGACCACCTGGGTTTTGCGCGAGAATATCGGCATGCCCAAGGCGCGTGATCTCAATCAGGTAATCCGCTACACCATGTGGTCGGTCTTCCGCCTGCGGGATCGGCTGCCCGGCAGCCGCGAGGGCGTGGCCGCCGAGGTCGAGGATCTGTTCGCGCAGATCGCCGAGAAGGACGTGGTCACCCGCGGCTGCTATGACGTGGCCGGATTCAGGGCCGACGCCGACTACATGTTCTGGTGGCATGCCCCGGCGGCCGAAGACCTCCAGGAGGCCTACTCCCGCTTCCGCCGCACCGACCTCGGCCGCGTCAGCGAGCCGGTGTGGTCGGTCATGGCGCTGCATCGGCCGGCCGAGTTCAACAAGTCGCACATCCCCGCGTTCCTCGCCGAGGAGGAGCCGAAGGGGTTCGTGTGCGTCTACCCGTTCGTGCGCTCCCTCGAGTGGTATCTGCTCGACGACGCCGAGCGCCGGACCATGCTGGCCGAGCACGGCCAGATGGCCAGGGAGTATCCCGACGTGCGGGCCAATACGGTCGCCTGCTTCGCGCTCAACGACTACGAGTGGATGCTCGCGTTCGAGGCCGACGAGCTGCACCGCATCGTCGACCTGATGCGCCATCTGCGCGGCGCCGAGGCCAGGCGGCACACCCGGATCGAGATCCCCTTCTACACCGGCACCCGCAAGGCCGTCGCCGAGCTGGTGGCGGCGCTGCCATAGTTGACTTACCTGGCCCGAATCCGCCCGTGCCGGATTCGGGCTTTTGTCACACTCAGGGCGTGCTGGCACGTTCCATCAGGCCGCTGCTGGCGGCGATCGTCGGGCTGATCGCGGTGGCACTTCTCGTTCTCGCCGTCATCGCCTCGCTTCACCAATCCTCCGCGTCCCGTACGGCCCAGGCGGCTCCGAGGCCGGCTCAGACGTACGCGGGCGAGCTGAAGGTCCAAAGCCTCGAGCAGGACCCGAAGAAGGCCGAGGCGCGCGCCTCAGGCCCGTCGAAGTACTCCGACGTCAAGGCCCTGACGTACTTCAAGGAGCACTGGGACGACGCCACCGGCCACCGGATCACCGACATCCGGACGGCCGGCCGATACCTGCGGATCTACACGAACCTGCCCGAAGGCGCGCACAACTCCAAGGCCGCGATCACCCTGTGCAAGCGCGGCCTGCAGTATCTGCGCGATGCCGGTGAGAGCTATCCGATCGTGTTCGTGCAGGCCCGATTCGGCGAGAACGGAAATCCGGTGCTGGCCAACATCCTCGGGCCGGACGACGACAGCTGCCGGCTGACCTCTCCGGCGCCCGGGGGCTGAGCAGACGCGGCTCAGGCCGGGTCGAGCCGGACGGAGACCGAGTTGATGCAGTAGCGGTCGTCGGTCGGGGTCGGATATCCCTCGCCGTGGAAGACATGCCCAAGGTGGGAGTCGCAGCGGGCGCAGCGCACCTCGACGCGGGTCATGCCGAGCGAGTGGTCTTCGATCAGGACGACCGCGTCGGATTCCGACGGCTCGTAGAACGACGGCCAGCCGCAGTGTGAGTCGAACTTGGCCTCCGAGCGGAACAGCTCGGCGCCGCACGCGCGGCACGAGTAGACCCCCACCGTTTTGGTGTCGACATACTCACCGGTGAAGGGGCGCTCGGTGCCCGCCTGCCGCAGCACGCGGAACTCCTCGGGCGACAGCTGGACGCGCCACTCGGCCTCGCTCTTGACCACCTTTTCCATGCCTTCAGTCTATCGACGGACCCAAATCGATGAGCGTGGAAGATCCCTCGGCGTACCGTTCAACCTTTGGGGGGCGATTTGGCGTCTTTATCGGTGGGGGAGATCACTCGACTCGCCGTCGCCGGCACACGCCCGACCGTGCTGGGCGCCGGACGGCGGGGTGAGACGCACCGGCTCGGGTGGCGCGCCAGCGCCTGAGCCGGGAAGCGGGGGGAAGAGTGATCCCAGCGGCCCGTCCCGTGACTCCCGGTCCCGCCACCGGTCGCAGTCTGGGACGGGCCCTCCCATCTCAGCCGCGTTCGGCCACGGTGAGCAGGTGGCCGAAGCCGAACTGGGCGGGGTCGCGTTCGGTCCGGCGCGCCACGTCGAGCAGGAGCGGGCGCCTGACGGGATCCTCCAGCCACTCATGCGCGTACAGGGCGAAGACGCCCTCGAGCGCGTAACGCTCGGCGCCCGGCAACCCCGCGTCGGCGAACTCGGCGACGACCTCCCCGGCCTCGTGGAAGTAGGCCGTGGTGAACCCGATCGCGCCGGTGAAGAACCCGCTCCTGGCCGCCTCGTCGGCCGCGGCGCGGGTGTCCTCGTCCTGGTAGCGGCCGAGTCTGATCATGTCGTGCACCGCGGCCCAGCGAGCGATCGTGGCGGCCGCCACGAGGCCGCCCTGCCGTACGGCACGGCGGGCCTCGGACAAGGCCCGGAGCCGGTCGCCGCGGTCGGTGAGGTGGTAGAGCGGGCCGAGCAGCAGCACGGCGTCCGCCGAGCCGTCGGGGACGTCCAGGTCGCGGGCGTCGCCCAGCCGGGCCCGTACGCCAGGGATCCGTGCGGCCCGGTCGACGTGCGGAGGCACCGGGTCGATCAGCTCCACCTCGTAGCCGTCGGCGGCCAGCCATGCGGCGTGCACGCCGTCGCCGCCGCCCACGTCGAGAACGCGGGCGGGCGGCGGGGGCAGCACACGGCGCAGCACGTCCTGGGTCCGCCAGAACTCCAGGCGGCCGAGTCCCTCCCGCAGGCGGACGCGCTCGCCGTCCTGGAGGTAGTAGTCGAAGACCTCCGGTCTCATCCCGGTAGCATGCCCGGCCGATTCCCAGCGTCTCAACGCGGTTTTTCCGGACCGGCGCTGTGTAGATTCGCGTGCATGGCATCGCCGTTCATCGAGCTTGAAGCCGGAGGCCGGACCGTCAAGGTCACCAATCCGGATAAAATCTACTTTCCTGGGATAAATGCGACCAAGCGTGACCTGGTGGAGTACTACATCAGCGTCGGCGACGGGGTGCTGCGCGCGCTGCGCGAGCGGCCCACTAACCTCAAGCGTCACCCGGACGGCGTCGAGGCCGAGGCCATCTACCAGAAGCGGATGCCCAAGCACCCCGACTGGATCGAGACCGCGACGGTGCGCTTCCCCAGCGGGCGCACGGCCGACTCGTTCTGCCCGACCGAGGTCGCCGCCATCGCGTGGTGCGCAAACCTGGGCACCATCGACTTCCACCCCTGGCCCGTACGGCGCGCCGACGTGGAGCACCCCGACGAGCTGCGCATCGACATCGATCCGCAGCCGGGCACGGGTTTCGACGAGGCGCGGAAGGTGGCCTTCATCGCCCGCGAGATCTTCTCCGAGCTGGGCATGGAGAGCTTCGCCAAGACCTCGGGCAACCGCGGCGTGCACGTATCCGTGCGGCTGGAGCCGCGGTGGGATTTCATCGACGTGCGGCACGCGGCCATCGCGTTCGCCCGCGAGGTCGAGCACCGGGCCCCCGACCTCGCCACCACGGCGTGGTGGAAGGAGGAGCGGGGCGAGCGCGTGTTCATCGACTTCAACCAGAACGCCCGCGACCGGACGGTCGTCGGCGCCTACTCGGTCCGCGCCCGGCAGGACGGCATGGTCTCGACGCCCGTGACCTGGGACGAGCTGACCGACTGCGACGCGCGTGACTTCACCATCCGGACCGTGCCCGAGCGCTTCGCGCGGCTCGGAGACGTCCACGCCACGATCGACGACCGTTCGCACACCCTCGACACCCTGCTCGAGTGGTACGCCAAGGACGACCGGGGCGATATGCCCTATCCGCCCAACTATCCCAAGATGCCCGGCGAGCCCAAGCGCGTGCAGCCCAGCAAGGCCCGTCCGGAAGAGGATTAGGGCCGCCGGTAGGTGAGCAGGTCGCCCGGCTGGCACTCCAGTGCCTCGCAGAGCGCCACGAGCGTGCTGAACCTGATCGCCTTGGCGCGCCCGTTCTTGAGGATCGACAGGTTCACGATGGTGATGCCGACGCGCTCGGCCAGCTCGGTGAGCGTCATGCCGCGCGCGCTGAGGAGCCGATCGAGGTGGACGGCGATCGCCTGGGTCTCGTTCTCGCCTGACGCCATCACACCGTGCCTTCGAGATCCTGGCTCATCCGCACCCCGATCCGCATGATCCGCGCGAACGTGATCAGGCCGAGCCCGGTGAGCAGGATGGGCAGCGAGATGTCGGGACCTTGCCAGGTGGGTTCGTCCACCAGAGTGCCGTCCCGCCGGAAATTCGCGAAGCTCTCGGCGACGGGGGCGATCACCGCGCCCGCCGTGAGCCACCAGCCGAGGAAGCGGACCCGGCCGGCGACCGGCGAGGCGTAGATCCCGTCCTTGGCCGCGTGCACGGTCAGCCGCCAGAGCAGGAAGAACGCGCCCATGGTGAGGACGAATCCGGGGATCCGGCCGATCAGCACCCAGAAGGTCTGGCCGGCGTCCAGGGACTCGTCGCAGACCCTCTGCAGGGTGACGCCGTAGGTGCCCGGCCTGGCCCCCGGGAACGTGACGTCGATCCCCGGCCGCGAAGCCTGGCCGTCCACGCAGATCGGCCTGTTCAGGCCGAAGTAGGACAGATCGCCCTTGTGCAAGATCGTCGCCGCGAGCGCCAGCCCGATGAGGATCGCCGGAAACCAGAACAGCATGTACGCAGCCGACGCGATCGGCTGTAACGGGTCGCGTTCCTTGGCCACGGCACGCCTCCTTATCGTTTGTCGATATTATCGATAATCGTAAACATCGATAAACGATAAGGCAACCGAACCGGCCGGCTACAGCTGAGACCAGTCGAGGGAGATGCGGATGGGGCCGTCTTCTGGGCGGATGTCCGCGCCATGCTCGGGCAGCCTATTCCAGGTCTCGACCGAGATCGGCTCGGGCTGCAGGCGGACCGTCGCGGCCCACTCGAAGATCTCCGACATGCGGTCCAGCCTAGGGATCGCGGGGGAGGGCGAGGGCGCGCTCGGCGATGATGTTGAGCTGGATCTCTGTGGTGCCGCCACCGATGGTGAAGGCGCGGGTGGTGAGGATCATCCGGCTCCAGTGCGGGTCCAGCGGGTCGAGCGACCAGCAGAACTCGGAGATGGCCTGGGCGTGCCGCATTCCGAGCAGCTTGCGCACGCTGGAGGCGGTGCCGGGGTCGAGGCCGGACAGCTGGGAGAGGGTGATCCGCAGGCCGAGCGCGGCGATCGCGTGGCCCTCGGCGTAAAGGCGGCCGGCGGCCTCCAGCTGCGCTTCGCGCGGGCCGGCCTTGCGAAGGGCGGTCAGCATGTCCTGGTGCTGCGCGCCCGGGCCCCAGGACTCGCCGAGGGCGACCCGCTCGTGGGAAAGGGTGTCCCTGGCCACCCGCCAGCCCTGGTTGACCTCGCCGACCACCATGTCGTCCGGGACGAAGACGTCGTCGAGGAAGACCTGGTTGAAGATCTCGTCGCCGTTGATCTCCTTGAGCGGGCGGACTTGGACGCCGGGGGCGGCCATGTCGACGAGGAAGTAGGTGATCCCCTCGTGCTTGGACGCGTCGGGGTCGGTCCGGGCCAGGCAGATGGCCCAGTGAGCATATTGGGCGAGCGACGTCCAGATCTTCTGCCCGGTGATCAGCCAGCCGCCATCGGCCCGTACGGCACGCGTGGTGAGCGCGGCCAGGTCGGAGCCCGCGCCGGGCTCGCTGAACAGCTGGCACCAGGCGATCTCGCCGGTGAACGTCTTCGGCAGGAACCGCTCCCGCTGCTCCGCCGTGCCGTATCGGACGATGGAGGGCACGGCCCACGCGGCGATGGCGAGGTTGGGGCGGCGCAGCTCGCGGAACTCCTGCTGGATGATGACCTGTTCGAGCGGGGAGGCGCCGCGCCCCCACGGCCGGGGCAGGTGCGGCATCATCCAGCCCTCGTCGGCCAAGCGGCGCAGGCGGGTCAGCGGCTCCTCGGCCGCCAGGGAGGCGGCCGTCGCGCGGATCTCTTCCCTGATCGGCACGGCCTCGGCCGGAAGGTCGGGTTCGAGCACGCGCCGCGCGCCGGAGAGGGCGAGCCTCGCGAGGCCGGCCGCCCACGGGCCGCCGTCGCCGAGCAGGCCGCGGAGCGTGAGCGCGCGCCGGTAGTACAGGTGGGCGTCGTGGTCGAAGGTGTAGCCGATGCCGCCGAGGACCTGGATCGCGTCGGCGGCGCATCGCACGGCGGCGTCCGGGGCCAGGACGGCGGCCGCGGCGACCGCGATCGGGTCGAGCGACCGGGCCGCGTCCCAGACGGCCGCGCGGGCCTGTTCGAGCGCCACGAGCATGGCCGCGCACTTGTGCTTGACGCCCTGGAACTGGCCGATCGGCCGTCCGAACTGCTCCCGCAGCTTGGCGTGGTCGGCCGCCGCGCCGACCGCCCACGCCGCGATCCCGCAGGCCTCCGCCGACAGCAGCACGGCCGCGAGGTCGCCGACCGTCGCGTCCGTCACCCCGCTCAGCGTCCGTTCGTGTGGTGCGGTCTCTTCGTCATCCGGTACGGCTGTCGCCACGAGGTTGAGGAGTCCGCGTGTCAGATCCAGCGAGTCGAGCGCCTCAGCGGTCACCTGAGCCCGTTCAAGCGCCATCCACCCCTTCGGCCCCGCGAGCACGAACACGTCCGCCTCCGGCGACCCCAGGGCCGTCCGGGAGCCGAACGGGAGCGCGACGGCGGCGGTAAGCGATCCGTCGGCGAGGCCGGAGAGGAGCCCCTTGTGCCGGTCGGCGTCCGAGCCGGCGGCGATGACGGCTGAGGCCAGAACGGTCGGCAGGAAGGGGCCGGGGGCGCAGGCCGCTCCCAGCGCCTCGGTCGCGACCGCGAGCTCGAGCAGCCCGAACCCCTGGCCGCCGTGCTCCTCCGGCAGGTGGATCCCAAGGATCCCCTGGTCGGCCAGCCCTCGCCAGAACCCGGGCCGGTCCGCGGGCGCCTGCGGGGCGGCGTGGGGCGGATGGATGCCGCGGGCGGCGATGGTGGCGGCAAGGTGGGCGTGCTCGGGCGTGAGGCCGATTCCCATGGCCGAACTCTAGAACGCGAATCGGTTTCTGTCAGTGCCGGCCGTCGGCCGCCGAGGGCGGGGACGCGGTCAGGGACCGAGGACCAGGAAGACGGCGATGGCGATGACGAGGATGAACAGCAGGCTCGCGCCGATGAGGGCCAGGCGGTGGCCGGGGTCTTCGGGCAGTTCGAACTCTTCCGGCCCGATCTGGGACGGGGCCTCGGTGGGGCGGCTGTGGGCGAGGGTGCCGTGCGGGGGCGTGGGGTCGCTCAGGTTGGAGCCGATGTGCAGGGCGGCCTTGCGGGCGCGCTCGATGTCTTCGGCGAGGGCCGGGTCGTAACTGTTGCGCTCGACCAGCTCCCTGAGCACCTGCCGCGCGGTCGGGCGGTCTTCGGGATTCTTGGCCAGGCAGGCGGCGAGGATGTAGCGGAGGCGGCGGGAGACCCGGGACAGGTCGGGCTCGGTCTTGACGATCCGGGTCATGATGGCCTGGACGTCGTCGTGGCCGAACGGCGTGGTGCCGGTGATGGCGAAGACCATCGTGCTGGCCCAGCTGAAGACGTCGGACGGGGTGCCCACGTGCTCGCCGCGGACCTGCTCGGGCGACATGTAGGCGGGCGTGCCGAAGATGCGGCCGGTCGAGTGGGTGGCGCTCTCGTGCGGCTTGGCGATGCCGAAGTCGACCACCCGGGGCCCGTCGGGCGACAGCAGCACGTTGCCCGGCTTGAAGTCGCGGTGCACGATCCCGGCGTGGTGGATCACGGCCATCGCGGAGATCGTCCCGATCGAGACGCGCATGGCCGACTCGAGGTCGAGCCGGCCGGACCGGCGGACGCGGTCGTGCAGGGATTCGCCGGGAATGTACTCGCTGACGATGTAGGGGGTGTTGTCGGTCACCGACACGTCGAGAACGCGTGCCGTGCAGAACGACTCGACCTTCCGCGCCGCCATGACCTCACGGAGGAAACGGTCGCGGTCGGTGCGGCGAGCGTGCAGGATCTTGATGGCGACCTGCTCGCGCCGTGGCGTCTCCGCCAGGTAGACGACGCCCTGACCGCCCGACCCCAGCCTGCCGACCAGACGATACTGGTCGAGGCGGCTGGGCTCTCCCGGCCGTAGCGGGCGTGCTCCCGACATCCGGACTCCTCGTCTCAACGGGTGATCGGCGATAATCACGCAGTATCCCGATTCGATCACTCGTCGCCAAGCCGCGTCCGCAAAACGGGATCAGGTCTGAATTATTGCAGCTTTCTCTCGGGTATACGCGAGGACTGCGTCATGTCCGTAGCCACTATCCTTCACGCCTCCGAACGGCAGCCCCGGCGGCATCTGCCGGAACGTGTTGACCCATACCGTACCGCTATCCAGATCACGGACGAATCGCTGAACTCTGCCCAGGTCACGGGTCCAGAGCCCGGCCGCGAGGCCGTAGGTGGAGTCGTTGGAGATCGCGAGGGCCTCGTCGTCGGTGTCGAAAGGAATGGCCACGGCGACCGGACCGAAAACCTCCTCCTGGCAGATGCGCAGCGTGTTGTCGGTCGTGGTGTAGAGCGTGGGCTCGACCCAGTAGCCGCCGGGCAGGGCGGGCACGACCTCCGAGCCGTACCGCCCGCCGAACACCAGGTCGGCTTCGGTCTTGAGGTAGGAGACGACGCGTTCGAACTGGGGCCGGGACACGATCGGTCCCATCGTGGTGGCCATGTCGAGGGGCTCGCCGAGGACCAATCCGCCGGCGGCGCTCTTGATCCTTTCCAGCATCTCATCCCAAATCGGTCGCTGAATGAGAATGCGGGATCCCGCGACACATACCTGACCGGCATTGCCCGTGTAGATCGAGTTGACGGTGACGCCGAGCGCCGCCGCGTCGAGGTCGGCGTCGGCAAAGACGATGTTCGGCGACTTCCCGCCCAATTCAAACGTGAGCGGCTTCAGCGCGTCGGCCGAAGCCCGGGTGATGATCTGGCCCGTCTCCGTCGACCCGGTCAGGCTGATCTTGTTGACCCCGCGGTGCCGTACGAGGGCGTCTCCGACCTCCTCGCCGAGGCCGCTCACGATGTTGAGCACGCCGGGCGGCAGGACGTCGGCCAGCAGTTCGCCGAGGCGCAGCACGGACGCCGACGCCTGCTCGGCCGGCTTGATGATCACAGTGTTCCCCGCCGCCAGCGCGTACGCGGCCTTGGCGGAGAACGTCGAGATCGGCGAGTTCCACGGAATGATCCCGAGCACCACCCCGTACGGCTCGCGCCGGGTGAACCCCCAGGTGTCGGGGCCGAGGACCACGCTGTCGCCCTTGACCGCGTCGAGCGTCTGACCGGCCGCGATCTGCCACAGGAAGGTCATGCCGGGCAGGTCCCTCTTCAGGGTGTCCCGCAGGATCCGCCCGTTGTCGCGGGTCTCGATCTCGGCCAGTTCCTGCGCGTTCGACGCGAAGACATCGGCCACCTTCCTGAGGAAGTGCGCGCGCCCGAGGGCCGGCATGCCCGCCCATTTGGGGGCCGCGGCCCGCGCGGCGGCCACCGCGCGCTCCGCGTCCTCGCGGCCGCCGCGCGGCACCCGCGCCCACGTCTCACCCGTCGCCGGGTTGACGGAGTCAAGCGTCCGCCCGTCCGCCGCCTCGACGAGCGCACCACCGACAAGATTCCGAAACTCGCGCATGCGCCCAAGCGTACGCTTGCTTGCTAATCGCGCGAAACGCCGGCTTTCACCGGGCGAGGATGTCGTCCAGGTTGTAGGCGATGGGGCGCTCGATCTGGTCGTAGGTGCACGATCGCGGCGTCCGGTCGACACGCCAGCGCCGGAACTGGGCCGTGTGCCGGAAACGGTCGCCTTCCATCTTCTCGTAGGCGACCTCGACCACCAGCTCGGGACTGAGCGGGATGAACGACAGGTCCTTCTTCGCGTTCCACCGCGACACGGCCCCGGGCAGGCGCTGACCGGCCTCCTGGGCGTTGGCGGCGTAGGCGGCCCACTCGCCCCAGGGGTGATCGACCGGATCCTTGTAGGGCGCGATCTCGTCGATCAGCTCGCGGCGCCGCTCCATCGGGAAACTCGCCGTCACCCCGACGAAGTGCAGCCGGTCGTCGCGCCACAGGCCGAGCAGCAGCGAGCCGACGATCGGGCCCGACTTGTGCTCGCGGTAGCCCGCGACCACGCAGTCGGCCGTCCGCTCGTGCTTGACCTTGAACATGGTCCGCTTGTCCGGCTCGTACGGCAGGACGCCGGGCTTCACGATGATCCCGTCGAGCCCGGCCCCCTCGAACATCTCGAACCACTCGGCGGCCTGCTCCTCGCTCTGGGTGATGGGCGTGAGCCGGACGGAATCGCCGGCCTTGCCCATCGACTCCACGAGCCGGGCGCGGCGCTCGGTGAACGGGGCCTCCATGAGGTTGTCATCGCCCACCGCGAGCAGGTCGAAGGCGATGAAGCTGGCCGGCGTCTGCTCGGAGAGCAGCTTCACGCGGGACGCGGCGGGGTGGATGCGCTGCTGCAGCGCGTCGAAGTTGAGATTTTGGCCGTCCATGAGGACGATCTCGCCGTCGACCACGCAGCGCTCGGGCAGCTCGCGCTTGACGGCCTCGACCACTTCGGGAAAGTAGCGGGTGAACGGGCGCTCGTTGCGGCTGCCCAGGTAGACCTCGTCGCCGTCGCGGAACACGATGCAGCGGAACCCGTCCCACTTGGGCTCGTAGAACAGGCCGCCGTTCTGGTGCGGCATGCCTTTCACCGCCTTGGCCAACATCGGCGAAACGGGCGGTTCGATCAAAAAGCTCATGCCGGCTGCTCCCTGGCATATCGGGTGAACAGGTAGCCATCCTCTTCCAGAAGCTGCGCGAGGACCAGCCGGACATGGGAGGCCGCGCCGTTGAGGATGCGGGCCGCATCGCCACCGATGATCATCGGGCTGATCGTCAGGCACAGCTCGTCGATCAGCCCGGCCGCGGCGACCTGGGCGCACAGCCGCGGGCCGCCCTCGCAGAGGATCCGGCCGAGCCCGCGCTCGTGCAGCTGCTTGACGGCCATCGTGAGATCCACCCGGTGCTCTCCGGCGATCACGACGTCGGCGTTGCGCTCGACCTCCGCCAGCCGATCCTTCGGGGCGGACTCGGTCGTGATCACGATGGTCTTCGCGTACGGCTCGGCCTCGGTGAACAGCGGGCCGCCGAGGTCGAGGTCGAGCCGGCGGGTGATGACCGCGATGGGCGGCGTCGGCGCGCGGCCCTCGCGGAGCACGTTCCACACCTCGCGCGGCCTGACCGGCCCGTAGCCCTCGGTCCTGACCGTGTTGGCGCCCGCGAGGATCACGTCGGCGAGCCCGCGGAGGATGGCGAATATCCGGTGGTCGCCGTCGCTCGACAGCCCTCCGGACAGGCCTTTCAGCCACGCCCCGCCGTCGGCGCTCGAGACCATGTTGAGCCGGAGCCACTCATCGCGGGGGTAGGCGTAGGCGGCGGCGAGATCGGGGTCGTCCTCGTGGTCAGGATGAATGCGGCGCACGCCTTCTACCTTGACACACCGATAACACTTCGGTCTCGCCGCGTTCTCACGTCACGCCCTCAACGGCGGCCCGCGATGAGGATCTGCAGCGAGCGCGCGGTCACCGCCACCTCGGCGCCGGTCGGCCAGGCCTCGTCGGGGTAGACGTCCTCGCGGAAGGTCTCGTCGGTCGTGTCGAGCACCGGCACCCAGTTGGGCGCGAACCCGGGCCCTGGCAGCGTGAACGTCAGGTTCTCGTGGTGTGCGTTGATCAGCAGCAGGAACGAGTCGTCGTAGATCTTCTCGCCGCGCGGGCCCGGCTCGCTGATCGCGTCGCCGTTCACATAGACGGCCAGCGACTTGGCGTAGCCGGTGTGCCAGTCGGAGTCGGCCATCTCCTTGCCGGCCGGGGTGAGCCAGACGATGTCGCGGGTGCCGTCCTTGTCGGTGTGCCCGCTGAAGAAGCGGCGTCGCCGGAAGACCGGGTGGTCGCGCCGGAACTTGGCCAGCACGCGTACGAACTGCAACAGCTCGGTCTCCGTCTTGACCAGCGACCAGTCGATCCACGAGAGCTCGTTGTCCTGGCAGTAGGCGTTGTTGTTGCCCATCTGGGTGCGGCCGATCTCGTCGCCCGCGGTCATCATGGGCACGCCCTGGCTGACGAACAGCGTCGCGAGGAAGTTGCGCCGCTGGCGCTGGCGGAGCCGGACGATCGCCGGATCCTCGACCGGGCCCTCGGCGCCGCAGTTCCACGAGCGGTTGTCGTCCGAGCCGTCGCGGTTGTCCTCGGCGTTGGCCTCGTTGTGCTTTCGGTTGTAGGAGACGAGGTCGTTCAGCGTGAACCCGTCGTGGCAGGTGACGAAGTTGATCGAGGCGACCGGGCGGCGGCCGCTCGTGGCGTACAGGTCGGAGGAGCCGGTGAGCCGCGAGGCGAACTCCGGCATGGTGCGCGTCGACCCGCGCCAGAAGTCGCGGACCGAGTCGCGGTATTTGCCGTTCCACTCGGTCCACAGGGGTGGGAAGTTTCCGACCTGGTAGCCGCCGGGGCCGACGTCCCACGGCTCGGCGATCAGCTTGACCTGCGAGATGATCGGATCCTGCTGGATGAGGTCGAAGAAGGCCGACAGCCGGTCGACGTCGTGCAGCTCCCGCGCCAGCGCCGCCGCGAGGTCGAAGCGGAATCCGTCGACGTGCATCTCGACGACCCAGTAGCGGAGCGAGTCCATGATCAGCTGCAGCGCGTGCGGGCTGCGCACGTTGAGCGAGTTGCCGCAGCCGGTGTAGTCGAGGTAGTAGCGCTTGTCGGAGTCGTGCAGCCGGTAGTAGGCGCGGTTGTCGATGCCGCGGAAGCCGAGCGTCGGGCCCATGTGGTCGCCCTCGGCCGTGTGGTTGTAGACCACGTCGAGGATGACCTCGATGCCGGCCTCGTGCAGCGCCCTGACCATGGCCTTGAACTCGAGCACCTGCTCGCCGCGCTCCCCGGCGCTGGAGTATTTGTTGTGCGGGGCGAGGTAGGCGATCGTGTTGTAGCCCCAGTAGTTGGTCAGACCCCGGGCGACCAGGAAGTGCTCAGGGATGAACTGGTGCACCGGCATCAGCTCGACGGCGGTCACCCCGATCGACAGCAGGTGCTCGATCACGGCCGGGTGCGCCAGCCCCGCGTAGGTGCCGCGCTGGCTGGGCGGCACCTGCGGATGGCGCATGGTCAGCCCGCGCACGTGCGCCTCGTAGATCATCGTCTCGTGGTACGGCGTGCGGGGAGACCGGTCGTTGCCCCACTCGAAGAACGGGTTGACCACCACGTTCTTCGGCATGAAGGGCGCGCTGTCGGCGTCGTTGAAGCGGCTGGGATCGGTGAAGTGGTAGGAGAACAGGGCCGGATCCCAGCGCACCTCGCCCTCGATGGCCTTGGCGTAAGGATCGAGCAGCAGCTTCGCCGGATTGCACCGGTGGCCGCGGCTCGGGTCGAACGGGCCGTGGAAGCGAAGACCGTAGCGCTGGCCGGGCGTGACGCCGGGCACATAGCCGTGCCAGACGAACCCATCCATCTCTGGCAGATCGACTCGCGACTCCTGCCCGTCGTCGTCGAACAGGCACAACTCAACCCGCTCGGCCACCTCGGAGAACACCGAAAAACCGGTGCCCACCCCATCCCAGGTGGCGCCGAGCGGATATGGCTCTCCTGGCCAGACTTCACGCATGTGACCTCATTCTCCCCTGTCAGGGGCTATCGCGCACCCCAAAGATTAAGAGGTCGTGTGAATGGATGACGCCGGACCCTACGGGGTGGCCAAGGCCTCCGTAGGGGACAGACGGGCGGCTCTCACCGCGGGATAGAAGCCGGCAAGCCCGCCGATTACGAGGGTGGCGGCCAGGCCGCCGATCATCGCCCAGGCCGGCACGATCGACGGCCATCCCTGATAACTCGCGTACGCCCCGGTCACTCCTATGCCCAAAAGCACTCCCCCCACCCCCCCGAGAAGACTGAGCAGCAACGATTCCGCCAGGAACTGGAGCCGGATCTGGCCGCGCGTCGCGCCGAGGGAGCGGCGCAGCCCGATTTCGGCGCGGCGTTCCAGGACCGAGATGACCATGGTGTTGGCCACTCCTACCCCGCCGACCAGCAACGCCACGCCGCCCAATCCGAGCAGCAGGGCGTTGAGCGTGGTGTCGGCGGCCTGTTTGGCGGCCAGCGCGTCCGACGGCCGGGAAACCTTGACCTCCTGCGGGTTCTCTGGATTGGCGGTCGCCGCGAGCACCCCTTGCACGGCCACGACCTGCGGCTCCTCGGCCCGGGTGTAGACGGTCGTGGGGTAGCCGTCGAAGGCCAGCCGTTCCTCGGCGACGGGCCAGCCGACGAGGGCCGCCGTGTCCAGTTCGGGGGCCAACGGCGCGGGGGCCAGGATCCCGACGACCGTGAACCACTGGCCGCCGAGCCACACGCGCTGCCGCGGGCCCGGCTGGTAGACGCCGAGCCGGTCGGCCGCCGCCGCGCCGAGGACCACGGCCGGATAGCGCTCGGTCGCCGCGTTCAGCCACACGCCGTCGGCGACGGTCGCGCTCACCTTCCCCGGCAGGTCGAGGCGGGCCGCGGCGACCGCGATGCCGCCGCTCTCCTCCGAGGGGATGCGCTCGTTCCGGTACACCTTGGCCGTCGTGGTCCCGATCGACGTCACCGACGTGACGGGGCCGATCCTGGCGATCATCTTCTCGGCGCCGTCCGGCAGGTGGGAGCGCTCTCCGAACAGGGTCTGGCCGGGGGAGACCGTCAGCAGGTTGGTCCCCAGGGCGGCCAGCTGCCGGTTGAGATCCTCCTGGCTGGACGCCGAGATCCCGACCACCGACAGCATGGCCGCGATCCCGATGGCGATCCCGAGCGCCGACAGGAACACCCGCAGCGGGCGGGCCCGCAGCCCGGCCCCGCCGACCCTGGCCACGTCGCGCGGGCTCATCCGCGCGGGTTTCACGGTCAGCACGCGCCCACCTCCACGGCCGCGGGAAACCCGGAATCGCGGACGACCCGGCCGTCCAGGAGCTCGATCTGGCGGGGGAGCGCGGCGGCGATGTCGCGGTCGTGGGTGATGACCACGACCGTGGCGCCGCCTTCGTTGAGCTCGCGCAGCAGGGCCATCACAGCGGCCCCCGAGGCGGAGTCGAGGTTGCCGGTCGGCTCGTCGGCCAGCACGACCGCGGGGCCGCCCACGATGGCCCTGGCGATCGCCACCCGCTGCCGCTCGCCGCCGGACAGCTGGTGCGGCCGGTGGCCGAGCCGGTGGGCCAGGCCCACCCGCCGAAGCGCCAGCTCGGCCCGGCGGCGGCGCGCGCCGAGCGGCACCCCCGCGTAGAGCAGCCCGTCGGCCACGTTGTCGAGAACCGGCACGCCTCCGGCGAGGTGGAACTGCTGGAACACGAACCCGATCGCCCGGGCGCGAAGCGCCGACAGCTCGCGGTCGGCGAGCCCGGCCACGTCGTGCCCGGCGATCCGCACGGTCCCGCTGGACGGGCGGTCAAGGGTGCCGATGAGGTGCAGCAGCGTCGACTTGCCCGAGCCGGACGGCCCGACGATGGCGGCCAGCTCGCCTTCCACGATCGTCAGGGATGCGCCGCGCAGCGCGGTCACCTGGCCGTTGTAGCGCTTGGTCACGTTGTCCAGCTCGACGATCGGGGTCATTTCGGCACCACCACGGCCGTGTCCTCGGGAACCCCGGTGACCTCGACCTTGCCGTCGCCGAACAGGCCCACGCCGACCGGGCGGAAGGAGCCGTCCGAGGTCTGTACGGCATAGCCGCCCTCGGCCAGCGCGACCAGCGCGTTCACCGGGACCGCGAGCACGTCCGGCCGCGACTGGGACACGATCGTCACGTCCACCGGGGCCTTGTCGTAGGCCGACAGCCGCTTGCCCGGCAGGATGACGACGCGGATGGTCGTGACCGGGTTCTGTCCGGTTCCGGTCGTCGCGACCTTTCCGACGCTGGTCACCTTCCCCCGCACGGTCGCGCCGTCGGGGAGCTCGACCGAGGCCGCGACGCCCTTCTTCACCAGCGCGGCGTCGCCCACGTCCAGATCCACGTCGACCTGCTGCCGGGTGCCGGTGTAAGTGAGCACAGGTCCTCCCACGGGGGCGCCGAGCGAGGCCCGGACGTCGGCCACCCGTACGGCGCCCGGGGCGAGCACGACGTCCCCCGGCCCGACCCGCCCGTTCACCGGCAGACCGAGGTCGTCCTGCCACTCCTCGACCGCGTCCGCCGTCGCCGCGGTGAACGTGCGGTCCACGGTGAAACCCTTGTATCCGAGGGCCTTCAGGTTCTTCTCCAGCTCCTCCACGTCACGGCCCTCCGAGCCGTCGGACAGCGCCCGGTAGAAGGGCAGCCTGCCGTACAAGAGGGGGACCTTGTCGTTGTCGGCGCTGTAGACGGCGTGCCCGCGGGTGATCGTCGCGCCCTCCTCGGGCAGCCAGGTCACGGTGCCCTGGCCGGCGGCCGTGACGGTCGCCGGGTCGCCGTAGCCGAGCGACCCGGACACGGTCTCGGTCGCGTTGAGCGTGGTCCGCTCGACCTTCGCGGTCGCCGGAGGGGTACGCGTGATCGGGGCCTCGTCTCGGCCGCCGACCCCGACCGCGGCCACGACGACCGCGGCCGTGACGGCGGTGGCCCCGCCGACGGCGAGGGCGGCCCGGCCACGCCTGCGGCGTACGGGCGCGGCCGGGACGTCCACGGCCGCCTCCTGGTCGATCATGACCGGCCCCCGGTGAGCGGGGTGAGCTTCCCGCGGCAGGCGTCGAAGGCCTTCAGCACCTTCGGGTCGGACCGGTTGATCCCATCCATGGCGATCCGCCCAGCGGCCGGGTCGGGGTCGGGCATGTCGACCCCGTTCGCGCGCATGCACTGGGCGAACTGGCGCAGCGCCTCCATGACCTTCGGGTCCGACAGGTCGATGTCGCCGCCGGGCGCGAGCGACCGGCAGGCCTTCAGCGCCTTCTGCAGCTTGGGCTGGCTCACGTCCATGTTCTTGAGCGCGTCGCCGAAGCCGCCGTCCGGCCCCGGGTCGGGCATGTCGACGCCGTTGTCGCGCATGCACTGGGCGAACGCGCGGCTGTCGGCCGACGGTTTCGGGCTCGCGCTCGCCGCGGGGCTGGAAGCGCCCTTGACGGACGCGACGCCGGTGTTGGCGGACGACTGCCCGCACGCGGTCAGCAGGCCGGTGGTCAGCAGCAGAGCCGCCGCCAGGCCGGTTCGTTGGATTCGCATGCCTTGGATGCTTGGCGGCCCGCCTCGGAGCGACCTCGGAACGCCCTCAGAGCGGGAGCAGGATCCTGAACGTCGCTCCCTCGGGCCCGTTGTCGAGCTCGACCCGGCCGTCATGCGCCCGCACGATCGCGGCCACGATCGACAGGCCGAGCCCGGCGCCGCCGTCCGCGCGCGAGCGTCCTCGACCCGCCCGATAGAGCCGCTCGAAGACGTGGGGGGCCTCCTGCTCGGGGATCCCCGGCCCGGTGTCGGCCACTTCCACGACGGCCGCCGAATCACCGGTCCCCACGCGGACGGTTATCGCGGCCTCGTCCGGCGTGTGGGTCAGCGCGTTGGTCACCAGATTGGTCACGACCTGCCGCAGCCGCGCGTCGTCCCCCGGCACGATCACCGGGCCGAGCGGGCCCTGCCCGTACGGCATGAGCTTGATCCTGCGGTCCGGGACCCGGGCCCGGGCGTCCCTTATGGTGTCGGCCGCGATCTCCAGCAGGTCGACGGGCCGGCGGTCGAGCGGCCGCTCCTCGTCGATCGCGGCGAGCGTGAGCAGATCCTCGACCAGCAGGCCCATCCGGGTCGCCTCGTCCTCGATCCGGCGCATGGCCTCGTCCAGCTCGGGGCCGGGCGGCGAGCCGCCGTGCCGGTACAGCTCGGCGAATCCCCGCACCGACGTGAGCGGCGTGCGCAGCTCGTGCGAGGCGTCCGCGAGGAACTGGCGCAGCCGCGCTTCCGACGCCCGGCGCGCGGCGATCTCGTGCTCGACCCGGTCGAGCATCACGTTCATGGCCACGCCCAGGCGGCCGGTCTCCGTGCGCGGGTAAGGGCTCGGCACCCGGTGCGCGAAGTCGCCCTGCGCGATCCTGGCCGCCGCCTGCTCCATGCGGGTGAGGGGGCCGAGGCCGAGCCGTACGACGACAGCCGCGACGGCACCGAGCAGGAGCAGCACGGCCGCGGAGACCCCGGCCTGGATGATGTTCAGCTTGGATTGGGTGTCGAGGATCGGGCGCAGCGAGTTGGCGATCAGGACCATGCCCCGATCGGGGATCGGCTGCCCGATGACGCGCCACGGGCTCGACCCGTCCTTCGCCGGCACGTCGAACAGCTGCCCGCCGCGCGCCATGAGCTCGGGGTAGGTCGGCAGGGCGGGGTCGTCGGCGTCGGCGGTCTTCGGATAGATCAGCGCGCCGTCTGTCGAGTAGAGATAGACGCGGTAGGCCCCGTCCAGCCGCTTGGTGAACGTCTCGACCGGAAACTGGGAGAAGCTGCGATCTCCGAGGACCGCGACGACCCGCGCCACCGCCGTCGACGCGGCGGACAGCTGCTGATCGACCTTGTCGACCAGGTAGCCGCGGAGCAGCGCGCCGCCCACGACGTTGGCGAGGATCAGCTCGACCGCCGACAGCGCGAGGATCGCCACGACCAGCCGGGTCCGCAAGGTCCACGATCGGGGAGGCCCGGGCCGCCTCATCGCGGCAGCCTCAGGGTGTAGCCGACGCCGCGCACCGTGTGGATCAGCGGCGGATCCCACCGGTCGATCTTCTTGCGCAGGTAGTAGACGTACGACTCGACGATGCTCGCGTCGCCGTCGAAGTCGTAGTGCCAGACGTTGTCGAGGATCTGCGCCTTGCTCAGCACCCGGCCCGCGTTGGTCATCAGGTATTCGAGCAGGTTGAACTCGGTCGGAGACAGCTCGACCAGGACCCCGGCGCGGCGCACCTCGTGGGCGTCGGCGTCGAGCTCCAGGTCGGCGTAGCGCAGCGCCGCGTCGTCGGCGGCCCGCGCGCCGGCCCGGGAGCGGCGGAGGATCGCCCGGATCCGCAGCACCACCTCCTCCAGGCTGAACGGCTTGGTCACGTAGTCGTCCGCGCCCAGCAGCAGGCCCTTGACCCGGTCTTCCACGGTGTCGCGCGCCGTCAGGAACAGCACCGGGACCCGGTCGGTCAGCCGCCGCGCCACCTCGAAGCCGTCGAGGTCGGGCAGCATGACGTCGAGCACGATCAGATCGGGGCGGAAGCGCTCGGCCGATATCAGCGCCGCACCGCCCGTGCCGGCCGCGTCCACCTCGAACCCCGTGAGCCGCAGGGTCTGCGACAGCAGAGCGCAGATGTTCGGCTCGTCGTCGACGACAAGTACCCGATCCATGGGATCGCTTCTATCCGGGCAAGCTCAACGCCGGCTGGGAGCCCCCTGGGCGGAGGCTCCCCGCGAGCGCGTCAGCTGACCAGTTCGGCGTTCAGGGTGATGGTGGTGCCCGCGAGCGCCTTGCTGACCGGGCAGTTGGCCTTGGCGGTCTCCGCGGCCTGCTGGAAGGCCTCCGCGGTGATGCCCTCGATCTGCGCCTTCACCGACAGGACGATGCCGGTGATGCCCTCGCCCGGCTGGAACGTCACGTCGGCGCGGGTCTCCAGGGACTGCGGCGGCGTGCCGGCCTGGGCCAGGCCGTGGGACAGGGCCATCGAGAAGCAGGAGGAGTGCGCGGCCGCGATCAGCTCTTCGGGGCTGGTCTTCCCGTTGGCGTCCTCGGCGCGGGAGGCCCAGGTGACGTCGAACGTCCCGCGGCCGGAGGAGTCGAGCGAAACCGTGCCGGCGCCCTCGAGCAGAGAGCCCTTCCACTGCGTAGTGGCGGTACGGGTGGTCGCCATCGGCGATGTCCTTTCCTCTAATGAGTGTTCAAGGACAACCTTCTCACCCGTCCCGTGCCTCGTGCGCGCGGTGCTCGGCCCGTACGAGATCTTCGACCGTCGCCCGCAGCTCGAGGAAGCGCGGCGACCGCTTGATCTCGAGCGGGCGGGTGGCGGGGAGATCCACGGGAAGGTCGCGGGCGATCCGGCCGGGGTCGCTGGACAGCACGAGGACCCGCCCCGCCAGGAACACCGCCTCCTCCACGTCATGGGTGACCATCACCACGGTCGTGCCCATGTCCTGCCACACCTTGCGGAGGAACACCTGCATGTCCTCCTTGATCTGCACGTCGAGCGCGCTGAACGGCTCGTCGAGCAGGAGCACGTGCGGCTCGCAGGCCAGAGCCCGCGCGATCGCCACGCGCTGGCGCTGCCCGCCGGACAGCTTGCCCGGCAGGACGTCCGCGTGGCTCGAGAGCCCGACCTCCTCCAGATACCAGGCGACCCGCTGGGCCCGCTCACGCCGGGAGATGGGGACCAGCTCCAGGCCGAAGGACACGTTCTGGGCGACCGTACGCCACGGGAACAGCTCGCCCGTCTGGCAGACCAGCCCGCGATCGGGGCCGGGGCCGGTGATGGACGTCCCGTCCCAGGTCAGCGTGCCCTGAGTGGGAGGAGTCAGCCCGGCGATCACATTGAGCAGCGTGGACTTCCCGGAACCGCTGGCGCCCACCACGCAGGTGAACTCGCCGGGGGTGACCGTGAGGTCGACCGCGTCCAGCACCCGGCGCGTCCCGTAGTCCTTGGCGACCTTGTCCAGGACGAGCGTCATTGAGCCCACCGTCCCACCCGGTCGCGCAGCACCCGCAGCGACACGTCCATGAGGATGCCGATCAGCCCGATCACGATCAGCACCGCGAAGATCTTGTCGGTCTGCAGGAAGCGATACGACCGGGTGATCCGATAGCCGAGGCCCGACGTGGCCGCGACCAGTTCGGCGATCACCACGAAGTTCCACGCGGCGGCGGCGTTGACCCGGGCGGCGTCGATGATGCCGGGCAGCGAGTGCGGTAACACGACCTTCCTGATCAGCACGCCGGGCGTGGCCCCGAGCGTCATCGAGGCTTCCAGCAGTCGCCGCGGCACCTGTTTGACCACGTCGGCCACCATCAGCGTGTTGAAGAAGACGACGCCGAGCACGATCACGGCGAGCTTCGGCGGCTCGCCGATGCCCAGCCAGATCATCAGCAGCGGGATGAACGCGCTGGCCGGCCAGTAGCGCACCAGCCCGATCACCGGCTCGAACAGGGCCAGCGCCCAGCGCCACGTGCCCATCGCGAAACCGGCCACCACCGAGATCGCCAGCGCCAGGCCGAAGCCGAGCAGCACCCGCTCCACGCTGGCCAGCGTGTCGGTCAGCAGCTCGCCGGACGACGCCATGTCCCGCAGCGCGCCGACGGTCGCCGCCGGAGTGGGCAGGAACTTCGGGTCGACCGCGCCGCTCGTGCTGAGGGCGAGCCAGGCGGTCAGCGGGGCGAGCAGGGACAGGGCGCGCAGGATCCAGCGCGTCCGGGCGGAGATGGCCCGCTGCGGGGCCAGCCAGCCGGGCCGGCGCGGCCGTGCCGTACGGGCCGGGAGCGCGGCCCAGTCCGATCGGCCGCGCGTCGCCTGGGTCGCCTCCCGCGTTCTGGCCGCCTGCGTGGTCATCCCGTGCCGCTCAGCTGTTTGACGAACGAGGAGTCGAACAGTCCGGTCAGGTCGGGCGCCGTGGTCACGAGCTTGGCCGAGACCATGAAGTCGGCGATCTTCTTGGCCTGGAAGTCGAGGTTGGCGTCCGTGCCACCGGGAGTGAAGGCACTTAGGTTGTCGTCGAGCGTGAAGATCGTCGTGCCCTTGTCGTACGCCTTGTAGTCGTCCACGCTGACCCCGCCCCGCTTGGCCATGATCCCGATGGCCGCGTCCGGGTTGGCCTTGATCCAGGCGAGGGTGTCGAACCAGGTCTTCACCAGGGCCTGTACGGCCTTGGGCCGCTCCTTGACGATCGACGCCGAGCCGACCAGGTGGTCGGGGATGGCTCCGGGGAAGTCCGCCGACGTGGCGACCGCCCTGCTGCCGCTCAGCCCGAGCGCGGTCGAGGTGAACGGCGCGAACACGCCGACCGCGTCGACCTGCCCCGACACGAACGCCGCCGCGGCGGCGTCGGTCAGCATCGGCTTGAACGTCACGTCCGCCTCGGTCAGCCCCGCCTTCCGGAGGGCGAGCAGCAGCAGATAGTGGTCCACGGTCCCCTGCTCGGCGGCGACCGTCTTACCCTTCAGATCGGCCACGCTCGCGATGCCCGGCTTGGCGATGATCTGGTCGTTGCCCGTGGAGTTGTCGTTGACCAGGACGATCGTCTCCTTGGCCCCTCCGGCGACCGAGGCGATCGTGTCGTTCAGCGTCTGGGAGTTGAAGTCGATCGAGCCGGTGGCGAGGGCGGTGAGGCTGTCGGTGTAGCTGTCGAAGTACTTCAGCTCGACGTTCACGCCGTTCTTGGCGAACAGGCCCTGCTCCTCGGCCACCTGCCAGGGGAACCAGCCGGGCCAGGCGCTGAAGCCCAGCGTGACCTTCTCGGCCGGGGCCGTGCTTGAGGAGGGTGCGGTGGAGGTGCCGGACGAGCAGGCCGTGGCGAGCGCCAGAACCAGAGCGGGGACGATTCTGCGGAGCATCACGCGGCTCCCTTCTTCTTGGGGAGATGACCCGCGCGGACCAGGCACCCGAGGGTGTCGCAGATGACGCGGGTGGCGATGAGCGAGGTGATCTCCGCGTTGTCGTACGGCGGGGAGCACTCGACCACCTCGATTCCGGCGAGCGGGCGCGCGCCGGCCACGAGCTGGATGAACTTGAGGACCTCGCGGGGGAGGAAGCCGCCGGGCTCCGGCCAGCCGGTGCCGGGGACGAAGGCGGCGTCCAGGCAGTCCACGTCGAAGGAGAGCCAGACGGCCTCGGCTCCGTCCCAGGCCACCTCGAGGGCGCGTTCGGCGGCGGCCTCGATGCCCATCTCGACGCAGTCGGTGACCGTCATGATCGTGGTGCCGCGCTCGCGGCCGACCTTGACGCCGGGGCGCGGGGCCTGCCAGCCGCCGATGCCGATCTGGACGAGGTTCTTGGGCGGCACGTTCGGGATGTCCGTGGCGTGGAACCACGGCGTCGTGTGCATCCGCTCGTCGAGGTCGGTCTCCTGGGTGTCCACGTGCCGGTCGAAATGAATGATCCCGACATTTCCTGATACGTGGGGAGCGATGCCGCGGACGGTCGGATAGCCGATCGAGTGATCGCCGCCCAGCACCACGGGGAAGGCCCCCGACGCGTAGACGTGCGAGACCGCCTTGCTGATCTGGTCGAACGTCTTCTCGATGTTTCCTGGGATGGTGAACACGTCGCCGAGGTCGGCGATCGTGATCGACTCGCGGAGGTCGACCCCGAGCTCGAAGCTGTACGGGCCGTAGAGGGCGGAGATCTTGCGGATGCCCTGCGGGCCGAAGCGGGTGCCCGACCGGTAGGTGGTGCCGCCGTCGAAGGGCGCTCCAAGCACGGCCACGTCGTAGTCGCCGCACCGGCGCACGTCCTCCACGTACGGGGCCTTGAGGAACGTGTTGATACCGGCGAAATGCGGCAGCTCGCCGCGGGAGAAGGTGGGGATGGTCCGATCGACGATCGAGTCGGCGCCCGCCAAGCCGTATTCCAGGCCCCTGGCGATCTCCTCGGCGTGCCGGGTGGTCGGTAGCCGGCCCTCGGCGGCGACCGCGTATTCCGCCTCGGGGCCGTGTTTCGGGTGCCAGTGCATCTCGGAGACCTCCACGGTGGACGCCCGGCCTGTGGAACCGGGCGGGGCCGGTCTCCCGGGCTTTTGTCCCGCCGTGGAACGGACCCGCGGTGGGTCCGCCTCGCCTCTCGGACCAGCCCGCCGGCCGCGGCCGGCGGCGGAACCCTAGGCGCGCCTCACTTTGTGAGTCGCTGCCATGCAACCTCCGGGCTGTGTCGCCCGTGTTTCCCCGCCGTTAAGAGCGCTTGACTCTGTACGGTGCTTGCTTGACTCCGAGTAGTCGAATCGATCGCCCCCGTAATCGCTTCCTTGGTTCCGGACTTACTCAGGAGACAGCACCCGGAAGAGGACGACCGTGTCAGAGCAAGGCTCGAAGGAGACGCCGGATGAGGACCCAGGCGGTCCGCCCGAGGAGGCGCGATGGCTCACCGAGTTGTATGACGCCCACTACGGCCCGCTCGTCGGATACATCGCCAGGCGGCTGTCCCGCGGGTCGCTCCAGGAGGCGGAGGACATCGCGCAGGACGTGTTCCGGATGGCGCTGGAGAACCGGGGGCGGATCGTCCGCGACTGGCGGGGTGACGAGCCGGTTTGGCTCTACTGGAAGGCCAAGGGGCAGATCCCGAACGACCTGCGGTGGTTCCTTCGCTGGCGGGAGCGCTGGTGCCGCACGGTCCGCCGCGAGGACATCGAGCCCGAGCCCGATCACGCCCCTGGCGTGGTCAGCCGGACGGCGGTCCGCCGGGTCCTCGCCGCGATGTCGCCCGAGGACCGCCAGGTGCTCCAGCTCTACTACTGGGATGACCTGGCCACCCGCGACATCGGGCGGATCCTCGGGATCAATCCCAACGCCGTCGTGCAGCGGCTCAACCGCGCGCGGCGCAGGTTCAGAGAGGGGTGGGCGGCCGGCGGCGGCGCGTCCGGCGAGGGGGAGGCATGACTGACGACGACGACATCAGAGCGCTCTTGGACACGGCCAATCCGGTCCCGGCGCGGGCCGTCGCGGGTCTCGCCGCCACTCCGGCCGCGCGCGCGGCCCTCCGCCGCATCCTCGCGACGCCGGGCTCCGCCTCAGGGCCGCGGGCGCGCCGCCGCCTCACACGCCGGCGCCCCCGCGGTCCGAAGTCGCGTGCCGGCATGGCGCGATGGATACGGCTCGCTCTGCCGCCCGTCGCCGCTTCGGCGCTGGTGGTGGCCGCGATTGTCTTCGGAGGAGGCGCGCCTGACGACGGCGGCCGGCTCGACGACCCGGCGGGGTCGATGGCCCCGGTTGCGGCCGAGGTGTTCCTCCCCGGCCTCGACGGCCGCCCGCGGGGGATCACGTCATGCGCCGGCCCCGCGTCGGGGGCGAGCCGGCGTGCCGTGACCCCGCTTCCCCCCCTGACGGGCTATCCGCCGGCCGGTGCCGTCCTGTCCGATCTGTCGCGGACGGCCGAGCGCCAGCCGGCGCCCGAGCGCCGTCCGAAGGAGCGCTACAGCCGCATCCGCACGGCCGAGTGGAGCATGGACGTGACGGTCGGCTCGGCGCTCACCTCGACCCGGATCGTCCCGCGCGAGGTGCGCCGGTGGATCCCGGTCGACGGCTCCAAGGCGTACGTGGAGAAGGATTCGACGGGCCTGAAGTCCTACCTGATCCCGGACGGCATCCCTTGGGTGGCGCGGGCGCCGGGCGACGCCGACGGAGTGCGCCGCTGGCTGCTCGACGGGTCGCGGACGGCGGCCGCGGAGCCGGTGGAGGCCGGAGACACTCGAGACGCCGGTGATGCCGGTGCGGCCGCAGACGCTGGAGACACCGTGGGGCGCCTCGCGGAGGCGGTGGCCAGGGTCTACCGCTACAACACCGTGCCGCCGCGGCTGGCCGGGCTGATCTGGCAGGTGCTCGCGGCCCGTCCCGAGTTGCGCGCGCTTGGCGAGATGGCCGACCGGCGGCAGCGCGCGGGCACCGCGGTCGCCTTCGACCTGCCGGGGGAGCGCTGGGTGTTCGTGGTGGCGCGGGACACGGGCCGGCTGCTGGCGCTGGAGCGGGTCCTGCTGGCGGCGCCGCGGAAGATGTACGTCGCGACGCCGTGTTCGGCCGGATATTTCCTGCTCGACGCGAGCACCTGGACGGTCCGGGTGGGGGCCGCAAGCTGATCTAAGGGGCCGGGAGGCGCGGACCCGGCCCCTTAGATCACCCTCACGCACATGTGGTGGTATCCGTGGAAAGATATATTTCGCGCCAATCGCCGGCGGCGCCCTGGGAGCCGGGGGAATGGCATTTCGTCGCCCCGCGGCTTCCGGTGTCCGACCAGAAGACGGTCGTGCGCCCATTCCTGTAGCGGGTCTTGTTGGGAATGGCCGACACGTCGACCCAGCGGCCGATGACCGAGAAGGCCCAGTGGTTCTCCACGCCCGCCTGCTCGTTCCACAGGTGCACGGCCGTGGTCGTGCGGCCCGACCGCAGATCGGTGGCTTGGAACGGGCACGAGCCCGGATGGATGGTCACCAGCACCGTGCCGCCGGCATAGGAGACGGTGTCAGGGCCGATCAGGACTCCGCCGGGAAACTGCGCCAACTGCGCCTCGACCGCGTGCCGCAGCTCGTCATAACACCTGCCGAGCGCGTCGTCGGCCCGCGCCGGGGCGGCGGGCGCGCCCGCGGCGAGCACGGCAAGAGCCGCCGCCGCCCCTTTTATGCAATTCATCCCGTCTCCATGTGATCAGGAAAATCATTCGTCAATCGCCTGACCATCATTCGACACGGCTTCTGATGCGGCGGTAATGAACACGCCATGGATGGACCTCTAAGAGTGGAAACGAACCGAGGTGAGGAATTGGAGGTCCAGGTGATCGTCCAGACTCGTGGCGCGCTGGAACCGCTGCTGCATCTCGAGCCGGGCCACTCGGCCGAGTTGGCCGGGGCCGCGGCGGCGCTCGCGGAGCTGTCCGGGCGGGCCGCCCGCCGCCTCGCGGGCGCGCTCGACGGGATATGGCTCGGTGAGACGGCCCTGCCGGGCTTGGCGGCGCTGGTCCACCTGTGCGCCGCCGACACCGTGCCCCGCCCGCGGCCGCCGGTCGACTTGGCGCCGGCCGCCGGGCGGCGGATCGTGATCGGGTCCGGCCCGCACGTGTCCGGGTCGCTCGCCCACCACGCCGCCGGGCACGCGCTGTGCGGCCTCGACCGCGCCCACCTCTCCCCCGAGTGGGCGCGGATCATGCGGCGCTGCGCGCCCGTGTTCCGCCTGCCCCACTACGCGGCGGCCGCGGAGGAGTGGTGGGCCGAGTCGTACGCGCTGGTGGCGACGGGCGCGGCGCACCGGCTGTTCACGCTGCTGTCCTACGACGACGCCGTGGCCCGCCTCGTGTGGAACTACCACGCGGGCGATCGCGGGGCTGCCGAGTGAGCGCCGTCCTGCGGCCGGACGGCACGCTGCTCGTGCCGTACGCGCTGCTCCAGCCGGGCCTCGCGGCCGACGGCGCCGAGGTGATCCCCGCCGAGGACCACCGGCACGCCGTCCTCGCCCTCGGCGCCTACGAGGAGCCGAGGGACGACCCCGAGTTCTCCCAGTGGCTCATCCGCCGATGGCGGCGCGGGAGATGATCGCGTCCAGGTCGAGGCCGGGAGGCAGCGTGCCGTATGCGCGGCCTCCGTCGCCGGACAGACGGGACGCGCAGAACGCGTCCGACACGGCCGAGGGCGCGTGGCGGACCAGCAGGGACGCCTGCAGGGCCACCGCCATCTCCTCGGCCAGGCGGCGCGCGTCGGCCTCGGTGGCCGACGCGAGGGCCTTGCGCACCCGTTCGAGTGCGTCGTCGATCCTGCTGTCCCCGGCCGCGGCCACCTCCGCGTAATAGGCCTCCAGAGCCTCTGGCTGACGCGTGAGGGCCCGCATCACGTCCAGCGCGGCCACGTTGCCCGACCCCTCCCAGATGCCGTTCAGGGGCGACTCGCGATAGAGGCGCGGCATCTGGGACTCCTCGACGTACCCATTGCCGCCCAGGCACTCCAGCGACTCGGCAGCGTGCCCTGGCGCCCGCTTGCACACCCAGTATTTGGCCGCCGCCAGCGCCACCCGCCGGAACAGGCTCTCCGCGCCGTCTCCGGCCACCGCCGCGTCGGTGGCGTGGGCCAGGCGCATGGCGACCGCGGTCGCCGCCTCCGACTCGAGCACGAGGTCGGCGAGCACGTTGCGCATCAGCGACTGTTCGATGAGGACCTTGCCGAACACCATGCGGTGCCGGGCGTGGTGGACCGCCTGCGTCACGCCGTAGCGCATTCCGGCCGCCGAGCCGAGCACGCAGTCCAGCCGGGTCATGTTGACCATCTCGATGATGGTCCGCACGCCCCTGCCCTCCTCGCCCACCAGATAGGCGATCGCGCCGTCGTATTCGACTTCGGCCGACGCGTTGGACCGGTTGCCCAGCTTGTCCTTCAGCCGCATGATCCGCATGGCGTTCCGCGTGCCGTCCGGCAGGACCCGGGGCAGCAGGAAGCACGACAGCCCGCCGGGGGCCTGCGCCAGCACCAGGAACATGTCGCACATGGGCGCCGAGTTGAACCACTTGTGCCCGGTCAGCGCGTACATCCCGCTGGATCCGATTCCGCCGATCCCGGAACCGCCGCCCCCGAGCGGCACGGCCCGGGTCGTGTTGGCCCGCACGTCGGAGCCACCCTGCCGCTCCGTCATCGCCATCCCGGCCAGCACGCCGCGCTTCTCCTTGTACGGCCGAAGGCCGAAGTCGTACGCGCGGGCGGCCAGCAGCGGCTCCCACTCGGCGGCCAGCGCCGGCGCGTGCCGCAGCGCCGGCACCACCGCGTACGTCATCGAGATGGGGCATCCATGACCGGCCTCCACCTGCGACCACACGAAGAACTTGGCGGCGCGGGCCAGGTGGGCGCCCGGCCGGCCGGCGACCCACGGGGAGGCGTGCAGGCCGTTGTCCACCGCGACCGCGATCAACTCGTGCCAGGCCGGATGGAACTCCACCTCGTCGATGCGCTCGCCATAGCGGTCATGGGTCCGCAGAATGGGCGGGTGCTCGTTGGCGAGCCGCCCCCACTCCTGCGCCCGCGCCGACCCCGCGAGCAGGCCCAACTGCCGGACCTCGCCGCTCGCGTCACCGAGCCAGCCGCGCAGCGCCGGGTCGTCGGAGACGTCGTGCCCGGTGAGGGGTGGTGTCTGGTTCGCGACGGACATCTCAGAAGTCGGCATGAGATTTCCCGGCTGAGCAGTCATGGGTCCTCCTGAAATCATGAAATGTCGTCATCCATCTCAACATCCCAAGCGAATAATGCGATGCTCGGGTCGCGCGGACGCTCCGATCGACTCTCCATGGGAGGTGCCAGTGGAGGCACCGGTGGCTGACGACCGTCTGCTCCACCAGCGGATCGTGGGCGGGGACGAGGGCGCCCTCGCCGAGATGTACGACCGATTCGCCGCGCTCGTGTTCGGGCTCGCCGTAAGGGTGACGCGCGACCGCGTGATCGCGGAAGACATAACTCAGGACGTTTTCGTGACTTTCTGGGAAAAACCGCTCGCCTTCGACCCTGGTCGAGGGACGTTGCGGGCATGGCTGGGCACCGTGGCGCATCGGCGCGCGGTCGACCACGTGCGATCCGAGGAGCGCCGCAAGGTGTCCGTCCTCGGACCGCGGGTGTTCGAACGAGCGCCCGTCATGGAGGATGACGTGCTGGAGGCCGACGAGGCCGACCGGGTGCGGCTGGCCGTCGCGCGGCTGCCGGACGGCCTCCGCGAGGCCATCGAGCTGGCCTACTACCGTGGACGTACATATCGCCAGGTGGCGGAGGACCTCGGGTTGCCCGAGGGCACTGCCAAATCACGGATCAGGCTGGGCCTGCGCAAGCTGGCCGACGCGCTCACCGAGGGGGACGCATGACGGATGTCGAGCGGCTCTACCGGGATGCGCTGGGGGAGGTGGCGCCGATGCGAAGTCCGGCGCTTTTGGAGGCCGCGCGGGCGCGCCGCCGCCCCGCCGTCGCGGCCAGGCCGTGGATCGCCCCGTACGCGGGCCGGATCGCGGCCATGGACGCCCTGCTCGCCCAGGCCGACGACTGGACTCAGGTGATCGTGGAGGGGTGGACGCTGCACGAGCTGATCGCCCACCTGGCCGCCAAGGACGGCCTGGTGGCGCGGGCCGTCGGCGCGCCCGTGCTCGGCCCGCCCGTCGAGCGCGACGACGCCCTGGAGCGTACGGCCAGCCTCCAGGAGTTCGAGCTGGCCCGCTCGCCCCAGGAGACCCGCAGGGCGTGGCGCGACCAGGCCGACGCCCTGTGCGCCCACCTGGCCGACGTCGACCCCGAGACGGTCGCCGACGCCATGGGCACCCCGATCCCCGTCCGCGACCACCTGCTCGGCCGCATGCTGGAGACCTGGATCCACACCGACGACGCGGCCACGTTCAACGGGGTGCGGCTGCCCCATCCGGTGCCCGAGCACATCCACCCCACGGCCGACTTCTGCGCCCGGCTCATCCCCTGGACCATGCTCCTGTCCGGCCTGGACCGCTCGGATCGGGCCGTGCGGATCACGCTCACCGGCCCCGGCGGCGGCGACTGGCACGTCCCCCTGGACGCGGCGCACCCGGCCGTGCCGTACCGGGGAGAGGCCTCCGACGCGGCCATCACGGCCGACGTGGTCGAGTTCTGCTTCCTGCTCGGCGGACGCGGCACGCCCGCCTTCCACGCCGAGGGCGACCCGGGCCTCGTCGAAGAGGTGATCGCCGCCGCCCCCGCCCTGTCCGGCCCTTGATCGAAATCCCGCCCGCAGTGCTCTCGATTCTGCTAATTTGACGGCCCGAATCGGGAGGTTACTTTCAGGTGCTGTACTTCGATGGCCTCTTCGGGCTGGTCCTGGTGGTCTTATGGGTGTTCTGCATCTTCGATGTGATCACCACGGACGAGTCGCTCTGCCGCAACCTGCCCAAGCTGCTGTGGCTGATGATCGTCATTCTCATCCCCGACATCGGCTCGCTCCTGTGGCTGATCGCCGGCCGCCCCCAGGGCGCCGCCCGGCCCGGGGGCCTGCCGTATAAGGGCAACACCGGGCGCTACCCCGAATACGACCGCCCCGGCCGCTTCGTCGCCGCCAACCCGGACGACGACGAGGCATTCCTCCGCCAGGTCCGCGAACGCGCCGAACAACAACGCCGCGCCGCCCGCGAACAACAACCCCCCAAACCGGAAGACGAGAGCTAGGATGGCGCCACTACTGCTGAGGTGAAACGCATGAATGTGCGGATTTCGGTTCTGGCGAGTGACGAGGCGGCGTCTCTCGAATCGCTGGCCGACTGGCTGAGCGGCGAGCCGGATCTTGCCGGACGTTTTCGCCTGACGGGCCCCGATATACGGCCGGGCGAGCTCGGTTCGATGACGGACGCTCTCGTGGTGGCGGTCGGCTCGGGCGGCGTGGTGTCGGCTCTGGCATCGTCGCTGAAAGCGTGGCTGACGCATCGCAAGTCGGATATTCGCGTCCGAGTCGAGGGGCCCGATGGCCGCAAGGCCATAGTCGAAGTTGACCGGGGAACCGTGCAGGATGTCGAGACTCTTATCCGGGCGGTTCTGGATTCGCCTACCTCGGAGTAGCGATGAGGCTCCCCGATCCTCAGCGGTCACGGGTGGTCCTGATCGGTACGACGAGATATCGAGACGCGAAACTACCTGATCTGCCTGCGGTTCAGCACTCGTTGACCGACCTGGCCGCTACGCTCACCAATCCCATTTCCGGCATCGTCGGTCCGGAGCACTGTTCGGTGTTACTGGACGAGGGGGATCTGCGTGAGCTGGGTCGTCAGATTCGGGAACAGGCGTCAGCGGCCGAAGACCTGCTCGTTGTCTACTATGTCGGCCACGGCCTGGTCGGTGGCGGCCGGCATGACCTCTACCTCGCCCTTTGCGACAGCGAGCTGGATGCCCCGGAATACAATTCGCTCGAATATGACAAGCTACGTGGCACGGTTCTCCAAAGTCCGGCCACGAACAAGATCGTCATTCTTGACTGCTGTTTCTCCGGTCGAGCTCTGGCCGATGCGATGGCCGACCCGGCGACTGTGGTGCTAGGGCAGCTTGACGTCCAGGGAACGTATGTCCTCACGTCCGCGCCGCGAGATCGGGTCGCGCTGTCCTTGGCCGGCGAGCGGCACACCGCATTCACCGGACGACTCATCAAGCTGCTGCAGAACGGCATCGTCGGCGAATCGGAGTTCCTTTCGATCGAGTCGCTTTATGGAAGGCTTCGCTCGATCATGCGCGCGGAAGCCCTTCCCCTGCCGGAGAAACGCGCGACCCGCACGGCCGAGCTCATCGCGCTCGGACGGAACAGAGCGTTCACGTTCGCTGGACCTCGTCACGATCCGGTCGGCGCCGATAACCGGGATGAGGGTGAGTGGGGAGCCGCGATGGACGTGGCGCGGGAGGTGGAGGCCGACCGCCGTCAGCGAGCCGTTGATCGCGGCTTCACTACACGTGATGAGGCTGCCGCGGCGCGGGCGGCGCTGGCGCGGGCGCTGTATCCCGCCGAGGGCGCGTCAGTGGCGCCACATGTAAGACCATGGGTCTGGACGACGGCGTCCAGCGGGAAACCCTTGACGGAACACGGGCGGCGGACCGGCATTGAAATCCGCCTGTCCTACTACGCGGATGGCCAGGCGAAATCCGCCGGCCGATCTGTGGATCGCGTGGCCGATGTCAAGGACTTGCTTAAAAGCGCCACCCGAGATCGCGACCGAGGCGCCCTCGACGAGGCCGAGGCCCAATATCGCAGGGCGTTGGAGCTGGCGGTCGGGCTGGGCGCGAGAAAGGAAGAAGGCCGCGCCTGGGACGGCCTTGGCTCCTGCCGATGGCGCAAGGACGATCCCGAAGCGGCTATTGAGTTCTTCACCATAGCCCTCGATATCGCCAGGCAGATTGACGACATTCCCATGCAGGCCTGGGGCCTGCACAACAGCGGCCTCTATCAGCAGAAGCGTGGAGACGCGGAGGCGGCGGAAGACTTCTTCAATCAGGCCCTCGCCCTGGCGGGCTCTCATTGGCTCCCTGCCGTCGCTGGGTGGACCTACCACCAGCTCGCCGAGCTGGCGCGCGACCAGGGAGATCTCGAGCGTGAGCGGGTGATGTACGAGTCCGCCCGCCGTGTCGGCGCGGCCACTGACGACAGCACTCTGTTGGGCTGGAGCCTGAATCATCTGGCTGACTGCGCCCTGGAGTCCGGCCGATCCAGCGAGGCCGCTGCGCTCTATCGCCAGGCCCTCGTCATCGGCAGGCGGGCCACGAACTACGGGATGATCCGGCACGCGGAGGAAGCACTCGCTCGATCGGCCGACGAACAGCCCGAACGCGACTGAAGCGGCGTCTGGGGCGGGCGGGCCGCCGCCCCGGGGGTGGGCGGCGGCGGGGCCTCGGGTCAGATGCCGGGGGCGGGGAAGTGGTGGGTGAGTTCGCGCACTTCGCGGTGGACGCGGACGATCACGTGCTTGGCCTCGTCTTCGTCCTTGGCCAGTGCGCTGACGACCTGGTCGATCCAGGCGCCGATCTGGCGCATCTCGGTGACGCCCATGCCTCGGCTGGTCACACCGGCCGTGCCGATGCGGATGCCCGACGGGTCGAAGGGCTTGCGGGGGTCGAAGGGGACCGTGTTGTAGTTGGTCTCCAGGCCGGCCTTGTCGAGGGCCTGCGCGGCGGGCTTGCCGCCCACGCCCTTCGGCGTCAGATCCATGAGGATCAGGTGGTTGTCGGTGCCGCCGGACACCAGGTCGAAGCCGCGGCTCATCAGCTCCTCGGCGAGGGCCTTGGCGTTGACGACGACCTGCCGCGCGTAGTCCTTGAAGTCGTCGGTGGCCGCCTCGTGGAGCGCCACGGCGATGCCGGCCGTCGTGTGGTTGTGCGGGCCGCCCTGCAGGCCGGGGAACACGGCCTTGTTGAGCGCCGTGGCGTGCTCGTCGGAGTCGGCCATCAGCATGGCGCCGCGCGGGCCGCGCAGGGTCTTGTGGGTCGTCGTGGAGATCACGTCGGCGTGGCCGACCGGGGAGGGGTGCGCCCCGCCCGCGATCAGGCCCGCGATGTGCGCGATGTCGGCCGCGAGGACCGCGCCGACCTCTTTGGCGATCGCGGCGAAGCCGGGGAAGTCGATGGTGCGCGGAATGGCGGTGCCGCCACAGAAGATGAGCTTGGGCCGGTGCTCCAGGGCCAGCTCGCGGACCTCGTCGAGGTCGATCATCCCGGTGTCGCGGCGCACGCCGTAGCGGACCGGGTTGAACCACTTGCCGGTCGCCGAGACAGACCAGCCGTGGGTGAGGTGGCCGCCGAACGGCAGGCCCATGCCCATGACGGTGTCGCCCGGCTGCAGGAAGGCCAGGTAGATGGCGAGGTTGGCGGGCGAGCCCGAATAGGGCTGGACGTTGGCGTGCGCCACGCCGAACAGGGCCTTGGCCCGCTCGATCGCGAGGGTCTCGACCTGGTCGATGACCTGCTGGCCCTCGTAGTAGCGCTTGCCGGGATAGCCCTCGGAGTATTTGTTCGTGAGGACCGAGCCGGTGGCCTGGAGCACCGCCTTGGAGACGTAGTTCTCCGAGGCGATCAGTTTGACGGTGTCGGCCTGCCGCCGCTCCTCCGCCCTGATCAGCTGGGCGAGCTCGGGATCGATCTTCTCAAGCTTGTCGAGCGCGCTCATGCGGACTCCCTTGCCGGCGACTTTGGCGACCCGCATACCTTATCGGGTCGGGCGCGCCGTCCCGTTCAACGGCCACATGCGGTCGATTTCGGCGTTGAGCGTCGCCCCGATGAGCACGGCGAGCGCGGTGATGTAGAGCCAGAGCAGCACGGCGATGGGCGCCGCCAGCGAGCCGTACACCGAGAGGGGGGTGAACCACGCGGCCAGCACCTCGCGGAGCACGGCCGCGCACAGGATCCAGATGAGCAGCGCGAGCCCGGCCCCCGGCAGCTCGCGCCACCAGCGCGTCCGATGCGGGACGCTCACGTGGTAGAGCAGGGTCAGCGTGAGCACCGACCCCACGATCACGACCGGCCAATAGAAGATCGCCACGAGCACGGCGTAGCGCGGCAGCGCGTTGGACAGCAGGGTCGGCCCGACCACCAGGATCGGCATCACCACGAGCCCGATCACCAGCGCCGCGAGATAGAGCCCGAAGGACAGGATCCGGGTCCTGATGATGCCCCGGGTCTCGCCGAGGCCGTACGCGATGGATATCAGGTCGACATAGACGAACAGGGCGCGCGACCCCGACCACAGCGAGAGTATGAAGCCGACGGAGATCAGCGACACCTGACCGCCGTTGAGCACGTCGTCGAGCAGGGGCTTGACCACCCGGTCGACCGTGTTGCCGGTGAACAGCAACTCCGACTGGTTGATCACCCAGCGCTTGATCTCCGCGACCGTGTCGTCGCCGAGGACCCCGCTGAGATGGCCCATCACGCCGAGCATCCCGAGCACGAACGGCGGCAGCGACAGCAGCGCGAAGAACGCCGCCTCACCGGCGAGGCCCGTGACGCGGTAGTTGACCCCGGCCATGGTGGTCGACTTGACCAGCGACCACGTGTCTGTTTCCAGGGCGCGGCTCATCCCTGCGCGGGCTCGCGCCATTCCCCGGCGCGAGTCGTGCCTCGGCCTGCGCCTCCGTGCCTCGGTGGACGTCATAAGACCTAACCGTGTTTCCGTCGCGCCGTGTACTACCCGGTGGCGCGGTGGTTAGTACGGATCATACGGGGCGGATCGAACGGCGGCCTCCTGGTGAACGTCCTTTGCCTGGAGGTCCGGCGAAGGCTTGGGCGACCGACATCCACGCGTGCGCCGTGTCCCCTCTGACCTGGAGCGCCGTGTCGGCCAGGTGACCGCGCTGGGTCACCACGAGGCAGAAGTCCAGCATCGGCCCGCGGATGACGTCGTCGCCCTCGCCGAGGGCCCATTCGGTCTCGTCGGGCGCGGTCAGCTCGACCCGTACGGGATGCTCGGGCACGGGCAGGCCGCGCATGGCGAAGCCGTACGGGAAGGCCATGACGCCCAGCCTGGCGATGTGCCGGAGCCGTGTGGTGGGGACGCGGGTGACGCCGAGCGCGTCGGCCACGTCCTGGCCGTGGGCCCAGGTCTCCATGAGCCGGGCCGTGACGAAGGAGGCGGCCGACATGTCCGGGCCGTACCAGGGGAGCCTCGCGCGCGCGTCGACCTCGCCCAGCGCCGTCGTCATGCGACCCCGGGCCGCGTCGAACCACTCGAGGACCTGCGCGGGGGTCAGGCTGCGGTCGGCGGCGACCAGCTCGTCGACGGCCCCGTCGCCGCGGGCCAGCAGGGCGGCGCGGGACTCGCGGAACGCGTCGGGGTCGGCGACCGCGGTGGTGGCCGCGTCGTCGAACCAGGCGAGGTGGCTGACCTGGTCGCGTACGGCCCAGCCCTCCGCCGGCGTGGGGGCGGCCCAGCCCGTGTCGTCGAGCGGGCGCACCATCGCGAGCAGTTCGCCGGTCTCCGCCCGCAGATCGGCGAGGAGCTCAGGCATAGAGACCGCAGCCATGATGGGACTGTAACCGAACGTCTTTCTACTGGAAATGCGCCGGCTGCATATGGACGGCCCGTCCACACTGTGGACGCGAACTTGGACACCCGGCATGTTCGAGGTATCGTTTGTGACATGCCAGTGGATCCGCTGCTTGTCGGTCGACGTCACGTCGACCTCCAGCGTGTCCGCAGCGCCATCTGTCTTGACGCCCGTTGATCGTCGCCCTTTTTTGTCCGTGGGCGCGCGTGACCAGGCGTCTTTTTTGTGTGCCCTGGACCAGACGCGCCCTTCAGAGTGAAGGACGTCCCCATGAGCACCCCGGCCCGTGCGAATCGCCATCATCGGCGTCCGCGTGGTGAAGGCCAGTGGGCCCTCGGCTACCGCGAGCCGCTCAACAAGAACGAGGAGAACAAGAAGAACGACGACGGGCTCAACGTCCGTCAGCGGATCATCGACGTCTACTCCAAGCGCGGCTTCGACTCCATCGACCCGGCCGACCTGCGCGGCAGGTTCCGCTGGTTCGGGCTCTACACCCAGCGCAAGCCGGGCATCGACGGCGGCAAGACGGCCATCCTCGAGCCCGAGGAGCTCGACGACCGCTACTTCATGCTCCGCGTCCGCATCGACGGCGGCCAGCTCGACCTGGCGCAGCTCCGCGCCATCGCCGGCATCGCCAACGACTACGCCCGCGGCACGGCCGACATCACCGACCGGCAGAACATCCAGCTCCACTGGATCGAGATCGAGTCCGTCCCGGACATCTGGGCCCGCCTGGAGGCGGTCGGCCTGCACTCCACAGAGGCCTGCGGCGACACTCCTCGTGTCATCCTCGGCTGCCCGCTGGCCGGCATCGACGCCGCCGAGGTGATCGACGGCACCGACCAGATCCGCGATGTCCACGACCGCTACATCGGCGACAAGGCGTTCTCCAACCTGCCGCGCAAGTTCAAGACGGCCATCTCCGGCTGCCCGGCGCACTGCACGGTCCACGAGATCAACGACGTGGCCTTCGTCGGCGTGGTCAAAGACGGCGTGGCCGGCTTCGACGCCTGGGTGGGCGGCGGGTTGTCCACCAACCCGATGTTCGGCAAGCGGCTCGGCGTGTTCGTCCGGCCCGAGCAGGTGCACGAGGTCTGGGCCGGGGTCTGCGGCATCTTCCGCGACTACGGCTACCGGCGGCTGCGCCACCGGGCCCGGATCAAGTTCCTGGTCTCCGACTGGGGCGCCGAGAAGTTCCGCGACGTCCTCCAGAAGGAGTATCTGGGCTACGAGCTGCCCGACGGCCCCGCGCCCGAGGCGCCGCGCGACGGCCGCCGCGACCACGTGGGCGTCTTCCCGCAGAAGGACGGCAACTTCTACGTCGGCTTCGCGCCCAAGGTGGGCCGGGTCGACGGCGACACGCTCCACCTGATCGCCGACATCGCCGAGCGGCACGGCTCCGGCCGGGTGCGCACCACCGTCGAGCAGAAGATGGTCATCCTCGACGTCGCGCCCGATCAGGTCGACTCGCTGGTCGAGGAGCTGGAGGCGGCCGGCCTTCAGGTCAACCCGTCGACCTTCCGGCGGCAGACCATGGCCTGCACGGGCATCGAGTTCTGCAAGCTCGCGATCGTCGAGACCAAGGCGACCGGCGCCGGCCTGATCGACGAGCTGGAGCGGCGGCTGCCCGGCTTCCGGGAGCCGCTCACGATCAACGTCAACGGCTGCCCCAACTCCTGCGCCCGCATCCAGGTCGCCGACATCGGCCTGAAGGGCCAGCTCGTGGTCAACGACAAGGGCGAGCAGGTGGAGGGCTTCCAGATCCACCTCGGCGGCTCGGTCGGCCTCAACCCCAGCTTCGGCCGTAAGGTCCGCGGCCTGAAGGCGACCGCCGACGAGCTGCCCGACTACATCGAGCGCGTGGTGACCAACTTCAGCAAGCAGCGCGACGAGGGTGAGACCTTCGCCGCGTGGGTTCAGCGCGCCGAGGAAGCAGACCTGAAGTGATGAGCGAGCGCGCGGCCCCCTTCTACTGCCCCTACTGCGGCGACGAGGACCTGGAGCCCTACGTCACCGAAGAAGAGGCCTACGGCTGGTATTGCCGTTCCTGCGCCCGCGCGTTCCGAGTGAAGTTCCTTGGCATTGGTGTGAGGAGTACGTGATGACCCTGGTTGACATAGAGGTCGGGCTCGAACGACAGCGTGGCGTCCTCGACCTGCAGAGCATCGTCGAATCGGCGGCCGAGTTCCTGGAGGAGGCGTCCGCGCGCGAGATCGTGCGCTGGGCGGCGGCCACCTTCGGCGACCGTCTTTGTCTCACCTCCTCCATGAGCGACGCGCTGTTGATCGACCTGGTCAGCCGCGTCAAACCGGGCGTCGACGTGTTGTTCGTCGACACGGGCTACCACTTCGCCGAGACGATCGGCACGCGGGACGCCGTCGAGCAGGTCTACGACGTGAATGTGATCAACGCGATGCCCTCGCGCACGGTCGCCGAGCAGGAGCGCGACCTCGGGCCGCGGCTGTTCGGGCGCAACCCCGACCTGTGCTGCTACCTCCGCAAGGTCGAGCCGCTCAATCGGGCGCTCGAGCCCTATCTGGCATGGATCTCCGGCATCCGCCGAGACGAGTCCCCCACACGCACCGGCACGAAGGTCGTCGAGTGGGACGCCAAGCGGCAGATGGTGAAGATCAACCCGATCGCCCGGTGGACCCAGGAAGACGTCGACAACTACATCGCCGACAACGGCGTGCTGATCAACCCCCTGCACTACGACAACTACCCCTCGATCGGCTGCGCGCCCTGCACCCGCCAGGTGGCGCCGGGCGAGGATCCGCGCAGCGGCCGGTGGGCCGGGCTGGGAAAGCTCGAGTGCGGAATTCACCTCTGACCACTGGCTCCATTCCGCTGGTGGCGGTCGCGCACGGATCACGCGATCCGCGCGCGGCGGTCGTCGTGGAGGATCTGCTCGATCGCGTCCGGCTCGCGCGGCCCGAGCTCGACGTCCGCTCGGCCTATCTCGACCATGCGCCGCCCACGCTGGGCCGCGCTCTGGCCGGGCTGCGCGCCGCCGTCGTGCTTCCGTTGCTGCTGACCGCGGCCTACCACAGCCGGATCGACATCCCGGCGGCGCTCGACGCGGCGACCGCGCGCGATCCCCGTCTTCGCGTACGGCAAGGCGAGCCGCTCGGCCCCGACCCGCGGCTGACCGAGGCCCTTGAGCGCAGGCTCGCCGAGGCCGGGGTCGCCGCCGGCGACCCTGACACCGCGGTCGTGCTGGTTTCCGCCGGTTCGAGCGACGCGCGGGCGAACGCGGTGATCGCCCGGATGGCCGCCGACTGGAGCGGGCGCGGCTGGTGGGCCGTGCGCCCCGCGTACGCGTCGGCCGCCGCCCCCTCGCCACAGGCGGCCGTGGCGCGCCTGCTGGCCGCCGGCGCACCGCGCGTGGTGGTGGCCCCCTATCTGCTGGCCCCTGGTCTTTTCGCCGACCGGGTGCGGCAGGAGACCCTCGCCGCCGGCGCGACGGCGGTCGCAGGCGTTCTCGGCCAGGCCCCCGAGCTGGCCGAGATCCTCCTCGATCGCTACGACGGGACCGTGGCCGGAGTGATCGACGGACCGGGGACGCTGGTCAGATCCGTGGTCTGAGGCATCGGCACCAGGGTGGTGACCTCGAAGCCCCACTGGGCCCGATAGGGCTTGGCCGCTGCCGCGATGGCCTCCGCGTCGGCCCGCGAGATCGTTTTCCCGACCTTGGCGACGTCCTTCCGCCGGACGACCAGCACCTCGAATTCCAGTTCACCGTTGTAGCCCGCGCTGCCCTGGAAGAACAGGCCGCTCCTGACCGGCATGGGGCCGCAGTCGCCGTTGCTGAAGATCATTCCGTGCACCCAGACGATGGCGTATGAGGTGGTGTCGGAGCACGTGACGGCGACGGACACCGCTTTGAGGATGTTCTTGTAGGTGTAGCGCATCCGCACGCCGCCCTTGCTGGACTGCTCGTGGGCGATCAGCTGGCCTGGATAGTAGTAGTACTGCGGCGACGACGAGGGCGTCGGCTGGGCCATCACCCCGGCCCAGATGTCGTCCGGCGCCTCGGCCGTGACCGTACGGGGAATGGCGTTCACGCCGGCCACGACGAGGGCCGCGGCCGCCACTCCCGCGACGAGGGACAGCCGGCGACGCCGTATGCGGCGCACCCGCCGGTGCACGCGGGCGGCGGTGACCATGCTGTGCGGGGGCTCGGCGCTGTCGTGCTCGAGCAGATCGCGCAGTTCGGATTCGGTGAAGGCGGTGGGCACGTCAGCTCCCTGACTGGATCGCTCGGGCGGCGGGATCGACGCGCAGCCGGGCGAGCGCCCGGCTGGCCTGGCTGCGCACGGTGGCAGGGGAGCAGCCGAGGGTCTCGGCGATCTCCTGATCCGGCAGGTCGGCGAAGTAGCGCAGCACGATCACCGCGCGCTGGCGGGGTGGCAGGCAGGTCAGGGCCTGGCGGATCGCCTCGCGGTGGCCGATGGCCGCGAGGGCGTCGTGTTCGTCGATCGCCTCGGGCAGCGCGGAGGCCGGCGTCTCGCGCCGCCAGCGCCGCCGCCACCAGGTGGCGTGGGTGTTGACGAGGATTCGGTAGACGTACGGGTCGGGGTTGTCGCCGACCCGGCGCCAGGCGAGCCAGGCCTTGGCGAGCGCCGTCTGCAGCAGGTCTTCGGCCGTGGCCCAGTCCCTGCAGAGCAGGTACGCCGTGCGGAGCAGGCGCGACGACCGCTCAGCGACGTAGCGCTCGAAGTCGGCACGATCGCGCATGGGTCCTCCGGGGCTCGTCGGCGCGCGCTGTCACCGATCTCTACGCCCGAGCCCCGTCCGCGTGTTGCACGCGACCGCCGTCTTCGGCAGCCGCCTCAAGCCGTCGTCGTCAGCTGCCCGGCTTCGGTTGCCCGTCCTCGGTTGCCCGTCCTCGGTTGCCGTCGTCAGTTGCCGTCGCGCCATTCGCGCCGGCCCTGGCGGCGGGCGTCGCGGGCCTCCTGGCGCATCTCGCGCCAGGCCCGATGCGCGTCCCGGCGCATGGTCCGGAACTCGTCCAGGGCCGCCCTGCGGGCCTCACGGTGCGATATGGCGGCGTTTCCGGCCTCCAGGTAGCCGGGCATGCCGTTGCGGCGCTCCTGCCACCAGTCGCTCCAGGCGAACAGCGCCCGACGGATGGGCTGCGCCTGCGAGTCGCCGATCACCTTGACGTCGCCCATCAGCACGAACGCCTTGACCCGCACGATCGGCGCGTTCTGGCCGGGCGGCGCCTCGATGACCTTGACCTTCTTGTCGCCCATGATCGCGACGCCGGACAGCTCGACGTCCACCCCGTCCGGCACGATGATCTTGACGTCGCCCATGATGGACGTCGCCACGATGTCGATCACGT
Source organism: Streptosporangiaceae bacterium NEAU-GS5 (assembly GCA_017592665.1). Taxonomy (GTDB): domain Bacteria; phylum Actinomycetota; class Actinomycetes; order Streptosporangiales; family Streptosporangiaceae; genus NEAU-GS5. The sequence goes on from JAGFNW010000011.1 coordinate 233,944, forward strand.
TGCCGCGCACTTCGGCCTCGCGCAGGTCGAGCGTGACGTCGCCCATCACCGCGACCGCGCCGAGCTCCTGGTCGATCCGCCACTTGCCGTTGCGCTTCGTGTCGCCCATCACGGCCACGAACCACTGCCGGTTGGAGCCGCCGGGCCGGGCCGCGACGGAGCCGGGGGAGGGGCGCGGGGCCGAGCCCGCGTTGGGGAGGTCGGTGGTGAGCTGCGCGAGCTCGGAATGTGTCTGGGCCAGATAGGCGGCCTCGGTGCGCTCCGTGAGCTCGGCCAGTGTGAGTCGCCCCTCTACGGAGGCCTGGCGCAACACCTCGACCACGGCTTCCCGCTCTGCGTCGGATGCGCGCATTTCACCCGAATCGTTCACGGGTCTACGTTATATCGCGAGATGCGGCCGCCCTATCCTCCGGGAGGAGGAATACGGGGTCATTGGAACGCCTTGCGGCACGCCGTGGTGCCCGGGCGCCGGCCGTCCGCGGCGTCGCGCATGGCGGCGGCCAGGCCCGGCAGGTCGAGGTCGGCCGGCGCGACCTCACCCGTGATGGCCTGGCGGAGGCAGGCGCGGAAGACCGTGCTGAACTCCGCGTAGTACGGCGAGCGCGGCCGTTCGTCCGCCCTGGACAGGGACTGGCGGATGGCCGCCGCGAAGGCCTGGAGTTCGGTCGGTGAGGTCTCCAGCTGGGGTTCGCCCGAGACGTCGACCGTGCCGTGGAGGGTGCTGCAGGTCGTCGGCTTGGCCCGGTATTCCTCGTACACCGACTCGAGGACGGGCGCGTAGCCGCCGCACGCGAACAGCCGCGCCTGCGCGTCATGGGAGGTGAGGAATTTGATGAGGTCCAGCGCCTGGGCGAGGTGCGGCGAGCTCTTCAGCACGGCGAGATTGACGCCGCCCATGATGCCCCGGCCGGGAAACGGGATGATGCCGAACTTCAGGTGGTTGCTCTCGTCCCGCATGGAGGAGTCGACGGCCAGCCGGTGGAAGGCGAACGGCCAGTTGCGCATGTAGCCCACGTTTTTCGTCTTGAACGCCTGCAGGCTGCTCTCCTCGCGAAGATTTCGCCCATTGGGCGTCTTGGCGCCGGCGTCCAGCATGTTCTTCCATGCGGTGACGGCGTTCACCACGGTCTGGGCCTGACCGGCGTCATCCAGGACGACGGAGTCGCCGTCGGTTATCCGGGCGCCGCCCGACTCGACCGCCTCCATGAGGTTGACCGTGCCGCCCTCATAATCGTCGAACTGGCCCGCGTAGCCGTACGCGGTCGCCTCTTTCAGCATTTCGGCTGGATCGCGCGGCACCGGAAGCCCGGTCTTGTAGAACAGCAGCGGCGCGTCGGTGGCGAACGGCACCCCGAACTGCGCGCCGTCGACCTGCCCGGCCGCCCACACTTTCGGCACGAAGTCACGATGGTCGATCGAGCCGGGCGCGATCTCCTGCAGATATCCGCCGGCCGCGAATTCCGGCGTCCAGGCGACGTCCAGCACGAGAATGTCGTACGGGCACCGCCCCGCCTGGACCGCGGCCATCATCTCGGCCCGCTCCTCGTCGGTGGAATCGGATATCTCGACGAGCCGGGCGTTGAGGCTGCCGGGCCTGCTGTTCCATTCCTGGATGAGATCCCGGCGATAGCTGGCCGCGCTGACGTCGCTGCCGGTCGCGACGACGAGCTCCCCTCTGTCGGCGCAGGCGGCCTCTCCTGGCGGCGCCTGGTTCGTGGCGAGGGTGACGATTCCCGGGATCGCCACGCCCACGGCGAATCCGGCGACGGCCAGCCTTCGCCGGAACGGGGTGAGGTCCGACCACCACGACATCAGGACCACCCGCGGATCGTCGAGATCATCTCCGTCAGCGCGGCCGCCACGTCAGGGCCCGCCTCCCGGCACACCACGTGTTTGTCCGTTCCGGGCCGGCTCTGGGCGGGGAACAGGCCGTGGCATCCGCCGTCGCGCAGGGCGAGGATGTAGAGGCCGGTGACCGTGTCGGCGCCGGTCACGGCCCGCGTGATGGCCGCCGCGGAGTCCCGCCGCGGGTCCAGCGGGCCGCCGTCGGTGATCACGGCCACCGTACGGCCGATGGAGCGTGACCGCCGCCCCACCTCCTCGATCGACGCCGAGACCGGCGCGTCCGTGCCCTGGCTGATCAGGCGGGTGACGTCCTTGATCAGGTCGTCGAAGTCATCGGGCACGAACCGCGCGGACGACGGGCTGACCCGGGTCCCGCCGCTGTCGTAGAACGTGGCGTAGGAGATGCGGTCGCGATCGATGAGGGACTGCCGGATGAGCGGGAGCGCCTCGCGCACGCGGCTCAGGTTCGACGGCGGCTGCGACATCGACTTCGACGCGTCGAACAGCACCTGCAGATCGACGCTGGGCAGGCGGCTGTCGATCAGGGTCTTCGCGTCGTACAGCTCGGTGTCCCGGATGACGCTCGGCCGCAGCGCCGACTCGACCGGGGCGAACAGCCGCTTCGCGCGGAGCCAGCCGCCGAAGGCGTCCACCGCCTGGTCTCTTGCGGCGTTCCGCGCCCCGGCCCACGTGATCTTCACGTACGGATAGTCCAGCGCGGGAAGGCCCGCGACCGGCACCTCGTGCAGCGCCTCCTGGCCGCTCGGCGGCGCGCCCGGGCAGCCCTCGTCCACCAGGCTGCGCTGGTCGTAGTCGCGGGCGCTGTGGCCGGGCACGACCAGCGCGATGGACTCGCGGTCCGCGAGCGCGCGGCCTTTGAAGTGGCACAACAGGTCGCTGACGCTCGTGTCGAAGGCCACGCTCTGGATCGTGTCCTGGCGCGCGTCGAGGCCCACCAGTTTCGTGGCGGCGATGAGGCCGGCAGACGACGTGCCCGGCTGCGGATAGATCAGCCGCATGCGCAGCTTCGTGCGGACCGCCGCCACCACGTCGTCCAGGGCGTATCCCGGGCCGCCCTCGGGGAGGATCCGGTCGAGTTCGTCAAGGCGGCTGCCGAGCACGGCGATCGCCACGTGGTCAGAGGCGACGTTGGCCCGGATCTGGAGCGCCGCCTGATCCTTGCTCACGACATCGCGCACCCGGACGACCTCGGCCGCGTTGCCGGCGATCCACGCGTCGGGCCGCTGGCCGAGCAGCCGATAGAACGGCTCGTTCTCCTGCCGGATGTCGTTGCGGGCCCAGCCGTTGGCGAAGCCGTACGTCATGTCTTTGATCGAAGGGGCGGCGGCCACCGAAATCCGATAGCGGGCGCAGCCGTCGAGCGTCGTCTCGGCGCGATATTGGTCCGCCCGCTCGCGCAATGCGTGCAGATTCTCCGGCGCCGTCATCACGAGCAGTTCCATGGGATGCGCGCAGGGCGGCGGGTTCATCCAGTGCCAGGCGGACTGCGCGCCGTGAAAGGCCAGCCACGGCAGGACGACCACGGCCATCCCGGCGACCACCGAGAGATATCCGATGGTGATGACGGGCCAGGCCCGGGCCACCAGCCGGCGTAATCGGACGGCTCGCGCGCCGGCGAACGGCGCGGTCAGCCGGTGCCCGAGTTTCGGCCACGCCGCGGTCATCCGCGCGAAAGGCCGGCTCTCGGAAGGCCGTACGCGCCGCAGTACGAAGGCGGCGGCCAGCCCGATGACCAGGCCGATGGCGGGAACGCTGACGAACAGGCCGCCCGGCGCCTTTTCCAGGATGACGCGGAGGTCGCTCCACAAATCGGTGATGACGGCCGACACGAGGGTCGTGACGTAAGGCCCGGCCCATTTCAACCACGGCCGCTTGTCCGGCGGCGACGGATCTGACGGCTGGTTCGGCGTGGTCGACATGGTGAAGCCTGTTTTCGGGAGGCGAGAAGCTGTGGCAGCATAACCCGGCTACCCCATGGCAGGGCCGCTTACCTTGATTTGGCGGCCGTATGTGACCATGAAGTGGTGACGCAGAGTGAGCTTCTGAAAGCGGTCGCCTCGGGCGAGGTGGCCCGGGCTGCGGAACTGCTGCATCCCGGCGGCGATCTCGACGCGGCGCTCAATCCGGCCACCGGCGCCACTCCGCTCTACCGGGCCGCCGTCAAGGGTGACGCGGCCATGGTCCGCCTGCTGCTGGAATACGGCGCGGATCCCAACCGGGCGAGCGGCGGCCCCGACGAGGGCCTGCCGTTGTGCGCGGCCGCCTGCTGGGATCACGCGGAGACCGTGCAGGCCCTGCTCGACGGCGGAGCCGACGCGTCCGGCACGGAGGACGACGGATGGACGCCCCTGCTCTGGGCCGCCGTCCATGGTCATCTGGCCACGGCCGACCTCCTTCTGGACGCCGGCGCCGACCCTTCGGCTGGGAATGAGCTCACGCCGTTGACGGCCGCCGCCGACTTCGGGGCGTACGGGATCGCCTGGTCGCTGCTGGAGCACGGCGCCGACCCCGCGCAGGAGGACGGCACGGGGCGGACGGCCCTGGAGATCGCCCGCTCCTGGCTCGGCGCCGACCTGGAGCGGCACCTGATCGCCGAGCTGGGCGACCTGCCGGATGATTGGGCGGTCGCGATCACCCGCTCGCACGCGGCCGACGGCACCGAGCTGGTGTCGGCCGAGGCGCGCGGCCCCGGCGACGAGGGCCGGATCACCACCCGGCAGCGTGGGCATGCGGCCATCGCGGCCCTGCTCGAAGGGGCCCTCGGCGTACGCGTTCCGGTCCTCGAGCTGGTGGGGCGGGCCGTGCCCTATCGCGACGTCGACGACGACGGCGAGACGTGGTGGGCGGTCGCGCGGGCGGTGCGCTCACGCGCCGACGACGAGACCTACGGCGAGCTGACCGCGCTCTGCGCGGACGCCGACCCGCTGCGGCGCGAGTTCGCCGTTGACGTGCTCGGCCAATACGGCTTCCACGGCGAGGATCCGGGTGTCTACGCCGACCGGACCGTGGAGATCCTGCGCCGGATGGCCGGCCAGGAGACCGAGCCCGACGTGGTGCGCTCGGTGCTGGCCGCACTCGCCCACCACCGCGACCCACGGGCGCTGCCCGAGGTCCTGGCCTTGATCAACGGCGCCGGCCGCGCGCACACCACGCGTGACGCCATGGCCCTGGCCGCCGTTCTGCCGCCGGGCCACGAAGAGGGCCTGGCGACCCTGCTCGCCCTGACCGAGGATCCCGATCCCGAGGTGCGCGACTGGGCCACGATGGCGGTCGCCGACCTCGACGTCGACGATCCGCGCGTCGTGGAGGCCCTGGTGGCCCGCCTCGACGACCCCGACCTACCGACCGCCGCCGAAGCCGTCCGCGGCCTGGCCGAACGCGCCGACCCTCGCGCCACCGAGGGCATCCACCGCGTCCTCGCCGATTCCGACGACCCCTACGCCCGCCACCTCGCCCGCACCGCCGCCACCACCCTGGGCGTGATCCTGCAAGATCACGGCGGAAAAGGGGTTGCGGGGGGTCTGTAGGGTGGGGGTGAAATTCCTGGAGAGGGCTTCGAAGAGGTTTCGAGGGCTTCGGCGGGAGTGGTGGGCTGAGGAGGTGAGGAAGCATGCGGAGCTTTGTGTTTGCCATGGGTTTTTCCGTGGCGATTTCCGTGTCTTCTTTCGACCTCCGGGCTGCTCGGTGATGGGGTGCCCGGGGTAAATCCCTGAAGGGTTCACCTCAGTGTCTTTCGATCTTGCTTTGCTCGGCTGGAACGAGTCGTACGAGCTGCCCGCCGGCATGGTGCCGGGGCGTGTGGCGCGTGTCGACCGGGGCGCGGCCGAGGTTCTCGCGGCGGACGGACAGCATCAGGCGCGCTACAGCGCCCAGGTGCGGCGTGCCGCGGCGGACGATCCAGTGGCGTTGCCCTGCGTGGGCGACTGGGCGGCGCTCCAGTGGCTCCCCGAGGGCCGCTACGAGCTCATGGAAGTGCTCCCGCGGCACACGGCGTTCGTCCGTGGCGGCGTGGCACGCACGTCGCGCCACGGCCTTTCCGGCGACTCACAGGGGCAGGTGCTGGCGGCCAACGTCGACGTGGTGTTCGTGGCCGAGCCGGCCCTGCACGCCACCGACACGGCCGACCTCGGCCGGGTGGAGCGCCTGCTGGCGCTCGCCTGGGAGAGCGGCGGTCAGCCGGTCGTGCTCGTCACCAAGACCGATCTGATCGGCGACGGGCTCGAATATCTGATGCGGGACGTCAGGACGGCGGCCCCCGGCGTCGACGTGCACGCCGTCTGCTCGGTGACCGGGGAGGGCGTCGACCTGGTCCGCGCCTACCTCGGCGGCACGCTGACCGCGGTGATCCTCGGCGCTTCCGGCGCCGGGAAATCCACCCTGGTCAACGCGCTCGCCGGCGACCATGTCATGGAGACGCAGCAGGTCAGGGCCGGCGACGGCCGGGGCCGGCACACGACCGTGCATCGCGAGCTCATTCCGCTGCCGGGCGGCGGCCTGATCATCGACACGCCCGGCATCCGCCGCGTCGGCCTGTACGACATGGGCGACGGCGTCGACATGGTCTTCTCCGACATCGAAGACCTGGCGGCGCAGTGCAGGTTCGGCGACTGCGGGCACGAGTCGGAGCCCGGGTGCGCGGTCCTGGCGGCCGTGGAGTCGGGTGAGATACCCGAGCGCCGCCTGGAGAGCTGGTTCAAGCTCCAGCGGGAGGCCGCCTGGATGGCCGGCCGCTCCGACGCCCGGCTCCGCGCCGAGCAGACGCGCAAATGGAAGATCATCCATAAGGCGATGCGGGGTCAGAGCCGACCTTGAATGGGTAGAAACCACTCATGGAAGCCGGTCGCCTGCGGCTGCCGTTCAGGGATAGAGCGGCGGCCGGCGAAATCCTCGCCGAGGTCCTGTACGGGCTGAGCCTGCGGGATCCGATGATTCTCGCGCTGCCGCGCGGCGGCGTGGAGATCGCCGCGCCCGTCGCCAGGCGGCTCGGCGCCCCGCTCGACGTTCTCGTGACCCGGAAGATCGGCTATCCGGGTCACGAGGAGCTGGGCGTGGGCGCGATCGCCGAAGGCGGGGAGCCGGTCTTCGACTACGCCCTGCTGGAGCGGCTGGAGCTCGACGAAGAGGATCTGGCCGACGTGGTCGCCTGCGAGCAGGCCGAACTCGCCCGGCGTGTGGCCGCATATCGTGGCGCCCGGCCGCTGCCCGACCTGCGAGGTCGGGACGTGGTGGTCGTGGACGACGGGCTGGCCACCGGCGGCACGGCGCGCGCGGCGCTGCGGGCCGTCCGGGCCCTCGGGGCGGGGCCGGTCGTGCTGGCCGTGCCCGTGGCGGCGGCGAGCACGGTGACGGCCATGCGCACGGAGGCCGACGAGGTCGTTGTCCTGGCCACGCCGCCGGACTTCCAGGCGGTGGGTCAGTGGTATCGGCATTTCGAGCAGCTCACCGATGACGAGGTCCTCGAAGCGTTGCAGCACGAAACCTAGGCGTGAACACAGAAAACGCGGCCGCCACGCCGAAGACCTTGGGGATCATGACGTGGGTGGCGGCCGCATTCCTGCCGCTGGTCCTGGCGTACCAGGGGTGGACCTGCTGGGTGTTCCGCCGCCGGATGGGGGTCGGGAGCAACCCCGCTCAGGCGACGGCGCTGATGCCCGCGCTTGCGGCGCGGCGCATGCGGCGGCGACGCTCGGATGCGCGCTCGTCCTCGTTCAAGCCGCCCCACGTGCCGTACTTCTCCGGCCGCGAGAGGGCATAATCGAGACATTCGCTCCGGACAGGACACTGCGCGCAAATGGCCTTCGCCTTGCGCTCGCGGACATCCCGCTCCGGCTGGCGCTCTCCGTCGGGACCGAAGAACAGCACAAGGTCCTCTCCCCGGCACGCGGCATCATCCTGCCAACCCCAACTGGGGCGGGGGCGGGCGAGCTGCCGACGTACCTGAGACATGAGAAACCACCTTAGGTGAGAGGTATTTCGGTATTTGTGCCGCATTGGACGCTTCTGGCGTCCCTGATTGCAACGCCGTGAACGGCCGCGGTGTTCCCTCAGGCCGGCACGGGCGCGAGCGGACTCAGCTCGGCCAGCCTGTAGGTCGTTATCTCTTCGGAACAGAAGGTGCCGTTGGATGACGGACAGACCATCATCCAGGGCTCCACCACTACCCGAAAACGCGCCGAACCACCCTGTTGCACGATGCACACGGTGGCGTCGCCATCCGACCTGGAGGATTCCACGGCCACTCCGCCGACCGAGAGATCGCCCGTGTGGGAGCGGACGAAATGCTCAGCGGCTTGCGATGGCTCAGGGAGACCCGCGCGTCCCCGATAACGGTCGAGGACGACCTCGCCGGACCGGTACGCGTTTGCCGCCGCGATCGCGGCAGCCTGAGACATGCTGCCGTAATAGAGGCCGTGTGGCAAGCACACGAGATTAGCGGCGTATCGATCGCCGCCTACATGTGTGGTTTCCCACACTCCGCCAGGCAGCTCTTCGGCCAAGAACCGGACCAGCGGCAGTCCAATGCGGGCGCAGCACGCATTGCGCTTGGCGTGCGTGCAGACCAGAAATACCGGCTCACTGACAAGTATGCAGGACTCAGGAACCACTCCGTCCACAAGCGACCGCAGGTCAAGATCCTCGGGGCGGTCGAAATGGCCCTCGGCCAGCCACGGCCGGTCGCCCACGGCGTATCCCACGAAGACGTGGAATGGGCCCGGATCGGGCTTCCTGTGGTCGGGCCGACGGATGAGCTGGCACCGGATCCCGAGCGAGCTGGCCCGGTCGATCAGCGCGTGGATGGACTCGGGGAGACGGCATTCGTCGAGGTATGCGGCCCATGGACCGGCATGCTCGATCAGCAGCCACAGCCGTGCCCCGACCGTGGCGCTCGCGAGAACTGGCAGTTCACCGGTGTGCAGCCCGGCGGCATGCCCGCAACCTTTGGCCACACACCCTCCTCCCCGAGATTCCCGTTAGGTAATCCTAACCTTATGGGACCGTGTCAAGCATCTGACACCCCGGTTTGTGCAACGAGGTCGTCTACTACCCGATACGCGGCCTCGCGGTCCTCCGCGACGAGCCCGATCCGGGTCCGCCGATCGAGCACGTCGCCGGTGTCCAGCGCGCCCTCGTGGCGCGCCGCCCATACCACTTCGGCCTTGGTCACCCCGAGCGCCACCGTTTCGGCCAGCGCGGGGTCCTGTCCCATCAGGTCCTGTACGGCTGTCGCCTCCACCCCATATCGCTCGACGAGCCGCTGCGGGGCCCGCACGGCCCCCGTAGCCGCCCCTACCGGGGCCCCCACCAACGGCAGCCGGGCCGTACGGCTGCGCGGCGCCTGCGGGCAGGCCGCGTCCACGGCGTCCTGGGCCATCCGGCGATATGTGGTGAGCTTGCCGCCGACGATTGTGATCACATCGTTGTCGTCCGTGATCACGGCGTGACGGCGGGACAGGTCGGCCGTCCGGCCCGCCCCGCCGTCGAGCAGCGGGCGCAGTCCCGCGTACGCCCCGGCCACCCGATCACGCGTGACCGCTTCCCCCAGCACCGAGTTGAGCACGCCGAGCAGGAACGCGATGTCCGCCTCCGGCGGCTCGGGCACGTCCGGGACAGGCCCGTCGACCGGTTCGTCCGTCAGGCCCACGTAGACCCGGCCGTCGGCCTGCGGCAGCACGAGGGCGAACCGGTTGCCGCCGAGCGGCACGTGCATCCCGGCCTTGAGGTCGCCGAGCGTGCCGGGGGACAGGACGAGGTGGGTCCCGCGTGAGGGGCGCAGCCGGATCGACGGGCTGAGCTGGGCCGCCCACACGCCGGCGGCGTTGATGACGACCCGGGCGTCGATCGTCGATTCCGCTCCGGTCAGTTCGTCCCGTACGCGGGCGCCCTTGCCGGACAGTTCGAGTGCGCGGCACCGCGTGATGATCCGCGCCCCATGGGCCGCGGCCGTGCGCGCGATGGCCACCACGAGCCGGGCGTCGTCCACGGCCCGGCCGTCCCACGACGACAGGGCCCCGCTCAGGCCGTCCTCGCGCAGGGCCGGGATCAGGGCGCGCGCCTGCCCGGCCGAGAGCCGCGAGGGGCGGGGCAGCACCCGCCGCGGCGTCCGCGCGGCCGTTCGCAGCAGGTCGCCGAGGCGGTAGCCGAGCATGACGGTGCGGGCGCGGGCCCCGCCGTACAGGGGGAGGACGAATCTCTCGGCGCGGATCAGATGCGGCGCGGTCGTGGTCATCAGGATGCCGCGTTCGACGGCGCTCTCCATGGCGACGCCCACCTGCCCGGAGGCGAGGTAGCGCAGGCCGCCGTGAATCAGCTTGGAACTCCAGCGCGAGGTGCCGAACGCCAGATCATGCGCGTCGATCGCGGCCACGGACAGTCCGCGGGACGCCGCGTCGAGCGCGACCCCGGTCCCCGTCGCCCCGAGCCCGACCACGAGCACGTCCACGGTGAGCGAGCCCAACTCGGCGAGTTCGCGGGCCCGCCGCGCGGCGTTGAGAGAGGAGTTCATAATGTGTTCCTACTATCCGGTAACTCATGATGCCCGGGAGACACCCGTGGAGACCACGCCGACCCCCGCGGAACCGATGCTCTGGTCTGGGTGGGGCGACCCGGCCCGCGCGGCCGAACTGCCCGAACCCGTGCGCAAGCTGCTGGCCGAGGTTCTCGGCGTACGCCCGCCGGAAACGCCCGCCGCCAGCTTCGGCGAGGTGCGGCTGCCCCCGCCGGCGCTGTCGCCGCTCGTGCTGACCTCCCTCCGGTCGGTGGTCGGCGCGGGCCACGTCCGGTTCGACGACGATGCCAGAATTCGGCACACCCGGGGCAAATCCACCCCTGACCTGCTGCGGATGCGGGCCGGCGACGGATCGGACGCGCCGGACGCGATCGTGCTGCCCGGCTCGCACGACGAGGTCCTCGGCGTGCTGCGCGCCTGCGCCGAGCATCGGGTGGCCGTGGTCCCCTTCGGAGGCGGCACGTCCGTGGTGGGCGGCCTGGTCGCCTCCCGGCAGGGGTTCGCCGGCGTGGTCGCGCTCGACCTGGCCCGGCTCAACCGCCTCGTGTCGGTGGACGCCGAGTCGATGGTCGCCGAGCTGGAGCCGGGCCTCCGGCTGCCGCAGGCCGAGCAGCTGCTGGCCGGGCACGGCTTCACGCTCGGGCATTTCCCGCAGTCCTACGAGTACGCCACGGTCGGCGGCTGCGCGGCCGCCCGCTCGTCGGGGCAGGCGTCGGCGGGTTACGGCCGGTTCGACGACATGGTGGTCGGACTGCGCGCCGCCACCCCGCGCGGCACGCTGGATCTGGGCCGGGCGCCCAAGTCGGCCGCCGGGCCCGACCTCCGTCAGGTGCTGCTGGGATCCGAGGGCGCCTTCGGCGTGATCACCTCGCTTGGGCTGCGGCTGCATCCGGCCCCCGCGGAGCGGGTCTACGAGGGCTGGCGCTTCGGCGCGTTCCCCGCCGGGTGGCAGGCGCTGCGCCGGCTGGCCCAGCACGGGCCGCTGCCGACCGTGCTCCGGCTGTCGGACGAGACCGAGACCATGGTCGGCCTGGCCAAGCCGACCGAGCTCGGCGGGCCGTCGTCCGACTCCGGATGCCTGGTGATCGCCGGCTACGAAGGCTCGGACGTCGCCGGGCGCCGCGAGAAGGCGGCCGCCATCCTCATGGACGCCGGCGGCGTCTACCTCGGGCCCGAGCCCGGCGAGTCGTGGGCGCACGGCCGATTCTCCGCGCCCTACCTCAGGGACTCCCTGCTCGCCGCCGGAGCCACCGTCGAGACGCTCGAGACCGCGTGCTTCTGGTCCGGTCTGCCGCGCCTCTACGACGCCGTACGGCTCGCGCTCGTCGCGACCCTCGGCTCGCCGCTCGTGCTGTGCCACGTCTCCCACGTGTACGCCACCGGGGCCTCGCTCTACTTCACCGTTGTGACGGCGCAGACCGACGATCCCCTCGGCCAGTGGGCGGCCGCCAAACGGGCCGTCAGCGAGGCCATCGTGGCCGCCGGAGGGACCATCTCGCACCACCACGGCGTGGGCCGCGACCACCGGGACGCGTACGCGGCCGAGATCGGCGACGTGGGGGTGGAGATCCTGCGCGGAATCAAAGACCGACTTGATCCGAGCGGCATTCTCAACCCTGGTGTGCTGATCCCCTAGATCAGGCCAATATTGGGAGCATGGGCGAGATCGCGGCCGCGCGCGGCAGAGGAGCGTCGTCACGTGTCTCCGAGGAGGGCGCGGGATGGAGCTGTCAGCAGATCGGCTCGTTCCAGTCGCTGCGGCCCAGCAAGCACAGCTTCACGTGGCTCAATCCGGGCACGCTATGGCGGTCGCGGAACGAGATCCTGGCGGGCCTGTTCGGCGACCCGTCCTCTGAGGTGCGCCGCCGCTGGATCGCGTCCCAGCGCGAGCGCGGCGTAGACCCCGATTTCCGGATAAATCAGCCAATGACCGGCGAGTTCACGTTCTTGCTGTTCGGGGACTCGGGGGAGGGCGACGCCTCGCAGTACGCGGTGGTGCCGGGATTGCTCAGGCTGGGCGACGGCACCTCGTTCGCGGTCGTCGCGTCCGACGTGATCTATCCGACGGGCTCGGGCAACGAATACGGCGACAAGTTCTTCCGCCCCTACGAGGACTACCACGCCCCGATTTACGCGGTTCCTGGAAACCACGACTGGTACGACGGGCTCGGCGGCTTCATGCGGGTGTTCTGCGACGCCAAGCAGCTGGCGGTGGAGGGCCAGGGCTTCCGGCTGTCGCCGGCCGGGATCCGCGGCCTGCTGTGGAAGAAGCCCGACGTGATCGACGAGGCTCGGCTGGCGGCCGACAAGGCGCGCCGCGGCGCCCTCGACCAGCAGGCCATGCTGCCGGCGCCCTACTGGGTGCTCGACCTCGGCCGCCTGCTGCTGATCGGCATCGACACCGGGATCAGGGGCGACATCGACCGCGAGCAGGGCGAGTGGCTGCGCCGGGTCTCCGCCGACCCCCGCCCGAAGATCCTCGTCACGGGCAAGCCCATCTACGTACGCAATGACTACAAACCATGCGAGATCGAGGGCGGCGGCACGGTCGACGAGATCGTCCGCAGCACGGGCTATATCGCGGCCATCGGCGGCGACGTGCACAACTACCAGCGTTTCCCGGTCAAGGTCGGCGACCGGACGATCCAGTACATCGTGTCGGGCGGCGGCGGCGCCTTCATGCACGCCACCCACACCACGCCCAGGGTGACCCTGGTCGACGAGGACGCCTACCGCTGCTACCCGTTGCGCGGCGACTCGCTGTCGTTCTACAGCCTCATCTACAGCCGCCGGCTGCACATGAAGTGGCTCTACATCACCCCGGACGAGGGTCTCGCCCTGATGAGCAAGACGATCGGCAACAAGCCGCCACGCCCGATCGGCGACGTCAAGATCACCACACGGCTGAAGTGGGCGGCCCGGCTGCTCGGCGGCTGGCCCTGGCCGTTCCGCTTCCCGGTCGAGCGGGTCTTCCACCGCTACATCTCCGAGCTGTCCGATTGGGATACCCCGCCCTTCTTCAAGAGCTTCCTGCATCTGACGGTCACCGACGACAGCGTCAAGATCCGCTGCTACGCCGCCACCGGCTGCCTGGAGCAGGAGATCACTCCGCCCTTGGAAGACGAGGTGGAGATACCGCTCCAGGGCTGAGCGCTGATTGTCGGTGGGGGATGGCACGCTGGAGACGTGCAGGTCGTGGTCGCGGCGGATGGGGAGGGCGGGGGCGTTCTCCGGCTGCCCGGCGGCCGGGCGCGGCACGTCGCCGATCTGGCGGAGGCCATGCGCGAGATGGACGACGTGCGGTGGGTGTGGGCCGACGCGCGCTGGATCTATCCAGAGTTGCTGGCCCGCGACGTGCGGGTGGCCCGCTGCCACGACGTGGCGCTGACCGAAGGGCTGCTGCTGGCGTCCGAAGGGCGCTACGGCGAGCCGAGATCGGCGGAGGCGGCCTACGCGCGCCTTCATGGTCATCCGGTGCCGGAAGACCGGGAGACGCCCGCTGAGGGCCTGCAGGGACTGCTGTTCGAGACGCGGCGCGAGCCGCTCGCCCCCGAGGACGAGATCGTCGCCGACGTCCACGCCGACCAGGCCCGCCGGATCGCGGCGCTGCCCGACCCCGGCCGGTTCCGGCTGCTGGTCGCGGCCGAGTCGGCGGGCGCGCTGATCGCCGCCGAGCTGGGCCACGACGGCCTGCCCTGGCGGCGCGACGTGCACGACGCCCTGCTCACCGAGTTGCTCGGCCCGCGGCCCATGCACGGCATGCGCCCCGCCAAGCTTCAGGTCCTGGCCGACGAGGTGTCGGCCGCCTTCGGCGCCACGGTCAATCCGGATTCGCCGCAGCAGATCGTCAAGGCGTTCAAGACGGCCGGGCAGCCCGTGCCGTCCACGCGGTCGCGCGTGCTGAAGGAGGTCGATCACCCGGCCGTCGCGCCGCTGCTGGCCTACAAGGAGCTGGTGCGGCTGTGGAGCTTCCACGGCTGGACGTGGGCCGACCAGTGGGTCCGCGGCGGCAGGATGCGCTCCGAATACGTGGTGGGCGGGGTGGTCAGCGGGCGGTGGGCGACCAGCGGCGGCGGCGCGTTGCAGATCCCCAAGATCATGCGCCGGGTCGTGGTGGCCGACGATGGCTGGACGCTCGTGGTGGCCGACGCGGCTCAGCTGGAGCCGCGCGTCCTCGCCGCGATGGCCGGCGACGTGGGCCTGGCCCGCGCCGCGGGTGAGATCGACCTGTACGCGGCGCTCGCCCAGGCGTTCGGCGGCGACCGGTCTCATGCCAAGATCGCCATGCTGTCCGCCATGTACGGCGGGACCAGCGGCGACGCCCCCAAGCTGCTGGCCATCATGCGGCAGCGATTCCCTGACGCCTACGCCTTCGTCGAGGACGCGGCCAGGGCGGGCGAGGAGGGCAGGCTCGTGCGGTCGTGGCTGGGCCGCACCAGCCCGCCGCCGTCGGGCCGCTGGCGGCAGCTGGTCTCGGGCCCGGAGGGCGGTCGCGCGGCCCGCGATCGGGGCCGGTTCACCCGGAATTTCGTGGTTCAGGCCACGGCCGCCGAATGGGCGCTCACGCTCATGGCCGTGCTCCGCGGGCGGCTGCCCGACCCGGCGCGGCTGGTGTTCTTCCAGCACGACGAGATCATCGTGCACTGCCCGGCCGAGCTGACGGCCGAGGTCCAGGCCGTCGTGGCGTGGGCCACCGAGGAGGCGACCCGGCTGTTGTTCGGCGCCACCCCTGTTCGCTTCCCCATGGAGGCCATCCCCGTAAAGTGCTACGCCGACGCCAAATGAGCCCGGGTAGGCCGCCGACGCTCATGTGAGGGCGAGCTTGGCGGGGCGCGACAGGACCCAGAAGCCGGTGACCGCGACCATGATGGCGACCGCTGTGCCGAGCACGCCGTATCCGAACGTGCCGACGACGGCGCCGGCCGCGAGGGTGCCCGTCGCCCCGCAGACGTTCATGAGCAGGTCGCTCAGCCCTTGTACGGCCGGGCGGCGCTCGGCCGGCACCGAGGCCGTCAGCGTGGCCGACCCGGCGACCAGGCCGCAGGACCAGCCGACGCCCAGCAGGAAGAGCGCCACCGTGATCTGCGGCACCCCGTGCCCGGCCGTCCCCGCCAGCCCGGCCGCGGCCAGAAGCGTCACCGCTCCGATGTACATCACGGGCCGCCGCCCGATCCGGTCGGCGAGCCAGCCGACGACCGGCGAGAACAGATACATCCCCGCCACGTGCAGGGAGATCACGAACCCGATCACGGAGATCGAGGACCCGCCGTGGTCCAGGTGCACCGGCGTCATCGACATGATCGACACCATGGCCGTGTGGCTGACCGCGATCACGACCAGGGCCAGCCGGGCCTCCGGCGCTTCGCGGATGGCCGCCCAGCCGGCCCGCACGCGGCTCCAGCCGCCCGTGGGGCCCGGCTCGGCCGGGTGGAGTTCGGCCCGGGCCACGAGCAGGGGATCGGGCCGCAGGCCCGCGTTGATGACGGTGAGCGCGATCAGGAACGCGATGGCGGCCAGGGCGAAGGGGCCTGCGGCCGGGGTCAGGCCGACGGCCTTCGCGGCGCGTTCGGCGGGCTCGGCGATGTTGGGGCCCGCCACGGTGCCCGCGGTCGCGGCCCAGACGATCCACGACAGGTGCCGGGCCGTGCGGTCGGGCGGCGCCAGGTCGATGGCCGAGTAGCGGGCCGCGAGGTTGCCCGCGCTGCCGCCGCCGAACAGCACCAGCCCGGCCAGCAGCACCGGCCACGACTTCAGCTGGATGGCCAGCACGGCGATGACGCAGCCCGTGACGGCCGCGCTGTAGGCGAGGGAGAGACCGGCCCGGCGTCCGCCGCGCCCCGACGCGAGGGCCGTCGGCAGGGCCATGGCAGCAGCGCCGAGCGTGGTGGCCGTGCCGGCGAGGCCGGCGATCGTGTCAGAGCCGGACAGCCGCGCGACCGCGAGCGGGCTGAGGGCGAACCCCACCGCGATGCCGGCGCCGCTGGCGACCTGGGCGCCGCCCAGGGTACGCAGCACTCGCCGCTGCAGGGCGACGAGATCGATGCCGGAAACGCGGGGGGTCGTAGTCATGAGTGAAGTTTGTCATGACTAGTGACATGCCCGGTATGCGGTCAGGTCGTCGGGGCGAAGGTGTCCCAGAGGGCCTTCCTGACGGGCGCGGCCGACTCAGTCCATTCGAAGTCGGGCGAGGTGAACGTCATCGAGTAGGCCTGGCTCGAGGTGGTCACGTAGCGGGTCACCACGTGGATCACGACCTTGTCGGCGTTGGTGTAGGTGTACTCCCACTCGTAGGCCGGGAACCGGTAGTTCACCTTGCCGAAGTTGACCTCGGTGTAGTCGGTCGCGGTGATCTTCTGCTGGCTCTGCTTCAGCGCCGCCTGGCTGCCGTCCTGGATCTTCTCGATCACGATGCTCTGGCCGCTGTCCTTCGGGCCGGTGAACGCGATCACATCGCCCGAGGCCGACGCCTTCCACTCCTTCGGCACGGCCGTGGAGACGCCGCCCGCCGTCTCGGTCTTGAAGCCGTCGGGCGCGCCGAGCGCGGACTGAGGCTCCTGTCCCGGCGGCTGGCCGGAGGAGGTGGCCGACGGCCGGGCGGCCGCGACGCCGCTCGTCGCGGTCGAGGAGTCGGGGTCGTCCTTACCGCCGAACAGGGCGTACAGCAACGCGCCCACGACGGCGATGACGGCCACGGACGCCACGAGGAGCAGCACCGGCGAGCGGCCCTCCCGCTCGTCCTTCGAGGACGGATAGAGGCTGTCGCCCGTGCCGCGGTGGCCGCGCTCGCCCGGCGCCCGGTTGACCTGGCGGCGGACCTGGTTGGTCGCCTCGCTGTCCGGGCCGTCGCGCGTCTCGGACAGCTCGCGGGCCATCTCCCTGGCCCACTCCCCGGGCAGGTCGGTCGCCGAAGGTGCCGGCCACATGCCGTCTCTGGCCTCGCGCGAGGGCGCGTGCGTCGAGCCGGACGGGCTGCCCATCGGGTCGTACGCGGGGCCGACGAACGAGAACGGATCCTGCGCCGCCGGTGGCGCGCCGAACCCGGACGCCGAGCCCGGAGCCGGCGGCGCGGACGACGCCTGGACAGGCGCCCCAAAAGCCTGCGGGCCGCTCGCACTCGGGTCTCCCGCGCCACGGCCGCCCGCACTCGGGCCGCCCGCGTGAGGACCGCTCGCGTGGGGGCCGCTCGCATGCGGATTCGGGTGTGGGCCGCTCGCCTGGGGGCTCAAGTGAGAGCCGCTGATCTGCGGGCTCGCGTGCGGACCAGTCGTCTGAGGGTTCTTTCCCGCCGGGCTGAAATGGTCGAAGCCCGGACGCGCCCCCGGGGGCGGCTCTTCGGCCCGCGGCGGCGAGGCGGCCAGGTCGTACGGGATCCGGACGGGACCGGACGGCGTCTCGATGATCCGTGACGGCAGCGGCCCCGACGGGGAGTCCAGCGGCGGCAGCAGGTGCATCGGCGTCGAGTCGGTCGGCGTCGGCACCGTGGCGGGACGGCCGGGCAGGCCCGCGCCGTGGCTGCGTAGCACGCGCTCCAGCATCTCGGCGACCTGCGGCGCGCCGATCCGGTCGGCCGGATTCTTGCGCAGCAGGCCCTCGATGACCGGGAGCAGCGCTCCGGCCCGCTGCGGCCGGTTGGGCTCCTGCGTGAGCACCGCGCCCAGCACCGCGACCGCGTCGGGGCCCTCGTAGGGCGGGCGGCCCTCAACGGCCGCGTACAGCGTCGCGCCGAACGACCACAGGTCGGCCGCGTGAGTGATGGGGCGGCCCTGGAGCCGCTCCGGCGGGATGTACGCCGGTGAGCCCATCAGCAGGCCGGTCTGGGTGATCGTGACATCGCCTTCGATGGCGGCGATGCCGAAGTCGGTGAGCACCACGCGATCGGCCGTGAGCAGCACGTTGCCGGGCTTGACGTCGCGGTGCAATATCCCGGCCGCATGGGCGTGCCGCAGCGCGTCGAGCACGCGCACGCCGATCTCGGCCGTCTGCACGACCGGCAACGGCCCGCTGTGGCGTACGGCCTGCTCCAGCGACCACGCGCGGACCAACTCCATGACGATCCACGGCCTGCCGTCCTCTTCGACCACGTCGTGGACGGTGACGATGCCAGGGTGGCTGAGCCGGGCGGCCGAGCGCGCCTCGCGCAGCACTCGGGTGTGCGCCACCTGCTTGCCCGTGTGATCCAGGCCGAAGGGGAGGATCAGCTCCTTGACCGCGACATCGCGGTCGAGCAGCACGTCATGGGCGTGCCACACCATGCCCATGCCGCCACGGCCGACCGGCGACAACAGGCGGTAGCGCCGCCCCACCAGCCGGCCCTGCCCTTCGGGGGCCGCACCGGGCTGGCCGCCGCTCCCCATGGGTCCTCTACCTTCCGGCATAGAGGGGACCATACCGAGCATGCCGTCGGCTGTCATAGCGGGTCCCCATTCCGCAGTGCATTATCAGAAAGCCAGTCGGCCAACGATAGTAGGGTCAACGGCCGGTCAAAGGGAATTCAAACCGCCGCCAAAGCGTCGAGAGCGGCCGTGAACGCTTCCACGGGAGGGCTCACCAGACCCGCTCCCACCTGGCCCGTCCCGGCGATCCGCCCGGCGATGCCGGTGTTGACGACGGGAAGCACTCCGGTGCGGGCCACCAGGGTCACGTCGATGCCCGCCGGGGTGCCGCGGAAGCCGAGCCCGGGGATCTGGTAGGCCGGGTGCTCGGCCACGGTTATCTCATACATCGAGGTCGTGGCCGCGACGGCGTCGGCGACCTCGCCGCCGACGAACCGCACGATGGCCGGCGCCGCGGCCATCGCGAAGCCGCCGAGCCCCGTGGTCTCGGTGATCGTCGAGTCCCCGATGTCCGGATTGGCATCATCCGGGCCGTACGCGCCGAGGTACAGGCCATCGGGCACGCCGGCCGGTCCGGTGAACCAGCGGTCGCCCAATCCGGATACCTGAATTCCGAAATCCGTGCCGTTGCGGGCCATGGCGACGACAAGCGTCGACCCAGGAACGTTCCGCGCCGCGTCGGCGCTGACTTTCGCGGCCGCCATTCCCGCGTTCAGGAAGAAATGATCGTTCCCATTGATAAAGCGCAGCACCTGCGCCGCGTGCGCGGGCGCGGCGTCCACCACGGCCGGCCCGAGCTCGCGGGTCAGCAACGAGGTGGCCGCCCGGTTGCGGTTGTGCAGCTCGTCGCCCATCTGCAGGGCCTGGGAGATCAGCGAGCGCAGGTCGAGCGGGCCGCCGAGCTCCAGCGCCGCGCGGAGCGCCGGGCCGAGGACCTCACCCATCCAGCGCAGCCGGTCGACGACCTCCGGTCCGTACGCGCCGTAGCGCAGCACCTTGCCCAGGCCCTCGTTGAGCGAGCAGTAGGCGGTGCCGCCGTTTTCGGCGTCGGCCACTTCGAGCATCCACATGGATCGGCTGACCACGCCGGCCATGGGCCCGACCGTCCGGTGGTGGTGGCAGGAGTCGAGCACGATCCCGTCGCCGTCGGCAAGCTTGGCCTCGGCCTCCGCAGCGTCGCCGGCGAGCCCTTCGAAGAGCATGGCCCCGATCAGCGCGCCCCGCATGGGGCCTGAGGCCCGCTCCCACGTGATCGGCGGCCCCGCGTGGAAGAAAGTGCCGGGCGGCAGGTCGAGGGCCTCGCTCGCGGGTCGTACGGACACCAGTTGCGGGCGGGCGGCCAGCATCCGGCCGACGGCGGCCGCGTTGGCGGCCTCGCGGCGCGGGTCGGCCATGACGCGGGCCAGCGCGGATTCGGTGCCCGCGAACGGCGGCCGCCAGTCGACCCGGATCTGGGGCGCGGCCTGCTGGTCGAGCGCCTCGCTCAGCAGCGCCGCGCCCACGGCGATCACGCGCGGCTCGCGGACGAGCAGCTCCAGCGGCGCGCCGTCGCCTTCACCGGCCTCGGACGCCGCCTCTCGGACGACCAGCGCCAGCGGCTCGCCACCGCCTTCACCGGCCTCGGACACCGGCTCCTGGACGACCAGCGCCACCCGCGCGTCGCCGCCTTCACCCGCGGCGGACGCCGGCTCCAGGGCGAGCGCGCGGGCGCGGCGGGCCGCGGCGGCGTTGGAGATGAACACGGACGCGCCGGCTTCGCTCAGCCGCGCCGCCTGGGCCCGCAAGTCCTGCGGGTCGCCGTCGGTGCCGACGAGCGCCACCACGACCTGTACGCCCCTGGCCGTGGCGGCGGCGATCGCGGGCGCGAGCCGTACGGCCGGATCGGGATCGGCGCCGAGGCCGAGGACCACGTCGAGCAGGACCACGCCTGAAGTCACCTGGTCGAGCGCCTCCAGGCGCAGGGCCGGGTCGATCATGGGGTGCGGCCGGCCCCGGGTGTACTCGTCGTCGCCGTAGTCGATGAACTCTCCCTTGCCGGCGATCAGCGCGGCCTCCGTGCGCAGCGTGCCGCCCGAGTAGAGCCCGCGCAGCGCCGCCGGCCCCGCCGTCTGCGGCACGGGCCAGGACGGCCAGACCGGAACGGTACGGCCCAGGGCCTGGATGACCTGCTCGGCCGCCGAGGTCAGATCCGGCCGGCCGGGCCCCAGCAGGGCCATGACCACGGGGGTGCCGGATCGCTCGACGGCTTCGCGCACGGTTTGCGCGACCGCCGGGTGGGCCGGCTTGGAGATGAGCACGATGATCTCGGTGGCCGGGTCGGCGTCGAGCGCCGCCAGCGCGCGGAGCGTGGACCGCCCGCCGACCTCGGCCGACAGGTCGCGCCCGCCGACGCCGACGACGTGGCTGACGCCCACGCCGGCCAGGTCGAGCAGGCTGGTCACCTGCTGCGCGCCCGTGCCGGACGCGGCGACCACGCCCACAGGGCCGGGGCGCAGCACGTTGGCGAACCCGAGGCCCACCCCGCCGATCACGGCGGTGCCGCAGTCGGGCCCCATTACCAGGACGTCCTTCTCCGCGGCGCGTTCCTTGAGCAGGACCTCCTGCTCGACCGGCACGTTGTCGCTGAAGATCATCACGGACAGGCCGGCCTCGACGGCGTCCATGGCCTCGGCGAACGCCGATTCGCCGGGCACGCTCACCAGCGCGACCGTGGCGCCCAGCGGCCCTTCGGGATCCGACATGCGGGCGGCCGACCGGGTCGTGCGCGGGAGCGCCTGCTCGGCCTGGCCGGGCGCCGGGGCCTTCGCGGTGAGCTGCCGCCCCAGCTCCTCGGCCGCCGCGGCGAGCGACGCGTCGGAGTCGGCGCGGATGGCGACGAGCAGGTCGCCGGGGGCGGTCTCGGGCACGGCGAAGCCGGATGAGCGGGCCAGGTCGAGATTGAGCTCGGTGGCCATCGCGATGATCGCGACCGAGACGCCGGGCAGGCTCGCCACGTTCTGGCTCACCCGCATGAGGCTCACCGAGTCGTGGTAGATCCCGGTGCGAATTTCCACCAGATCGTTCAAGTACGCCCCTTATGCCGCTTGCTCATTGCCCTGCCGATCGTCAGTCCGTGCAGGCTCAGCCGTTAAGACGGGTCACCGCGGCGACGCCCGCGCGGAGGCCCCACGCGAGATCGGCGCCCGACGTGTGGCCGAGCCGCAGCAGGCGGTGCACCGCCGGCTCGATCGGCTGCCGTCCGGCGATGGCGCGAAGAACGCCGAGGACCTCCGCGCTCGCCTCGCCGCGCGCCGCGCAGTGCAGCAGTGTGGCGGAGATGGGAGTGGTCCGCGTGCCCGCGTCGAAACGGACGGTCGCGGCGAGCCAGTCGGCCAGCCAGACCGCGCGCGGCGTGCCCGTCGCCTCGCCCAGGTGGCGCAGCGCGACCAGCAGCCCGGACAGCATGTCGTCGCCGCTCGGAGTGAGGCCGGGGCCGAGGCCCATCAGCTGTTCCGCCGCGCCGATCGCGTCCAGCAGCGATCCGGCCGCGCAGGCCTCCGCGAGCGCCGCCGGCGCGTCCCTGACGTCGAGGCCGGGACGGCGTGAGGTGGCGGCGCAGGCCGCGTCGAGGGCCGGGGCGGCCTGCGCGAGCCGTACGGGATCGAGGGGGCCGAGCGGGGGAGCGGGGTCCCACCAGCGGCTCACGCGGATCGTGACGCGGCCGATCTCGACGACGCCGTCGCCCACCCACGCGTCGTCGTCAGCCGGGGGCAGCACGTTGAGCATGACCGCGTTGGGCAGCCGGGTGGCCGCGGCCGCGAGCACCGCCACGACCGACGGCTCGGTGTCCCCGCGCATCTCCAGATACATGCCGAGGGGGAAGGAGGCGAGCACGCGGGCCGGGCGGCGCGGCGACTCGAGGGCGGTCCTCAGCGCCACGCTGGCCGCCCCGGTCACATAGGAGCGGCTTACCGCGCGGTGAAAAGTACGTGTCCGCCGATTCGCCTCTGCTGCTGTCCCAACCGCCACGAAGCCCTCCCCGGGAGTCTGACGCGACCGTAGAACGCGCCGGTAGGCCGCCGTACGGAGAAAGCTGCCAACACTTGGCAAAAAGGTTGGCTCTTCCTGCCAGTCAGGATATTCCTGCACAATCTGCCCATGGACCTCTCGCCACCCGTCATGCGCCTGTCCAGCACCGGGACGATCATCCACGGGGTCGCCGTCGGCGAAGTCCTTGGCGTCTCCACCCTGAACGGCGCCCGCCTCATCGCCGGAAAGAGCGGCCTCGACCGGATCGTCCAGCGCCTCAACGTCATGGAGGTGCCGGACATCCTGTCCTGGGTGAAACCACACGAATTACTGCTGACGACGGGCTATCCGCTGCGCAACACGCCACAGTCCCTGGACCGCCTTGTGGCGGATCTTGACGAACGCGGGCTGGCGGCGCTCGGCATCAAGCTCGGCCGCTACCTCGACGAACTGCCCGACGAGATGGTCGAGCAGGCCGACCGGCTCGGCTTCCCGCTCATCCTGCTCCCCAACGACGTCGGCTTCGACGACATCCTCAACCAGGTGCTCACCGACATCCTCAACCGGCAGGCGGCCGTGCTGGCCCGGGCTGAGGAGGCCCACCGGGCGCTGGTCCAGATCGTCCTGGCCGGAGGCGGGATGCGCGAGGTGACGGCGGAGGTGGCCGGGCTGCTCGACGCCGCCGTGGCGTTCCTCGACGCGTCGGGCGCGCCGGTGGCCGCGGCCGGCGCGGCCGAGCAGGTGGCCATGCTCCGCGAGGCGCAGATGCTGAGCGGGCCGCCGCACTACGCCGTCGTGCCGGTCGTCGCGGGCGGCCACCACCACGGGCGGATCGCCGCGTTCAGCGAATCCGGCAACCTACGCGAAAGCGACATCGGCATCCTCGAACGCGCCGCGACCGTCGCCGCCCTGGTGGTGACCAAGCAGGAGGCCGTGACGGCGGTCGAGAGCAAATACCGCGCCGACTTCCTGCGTGACGTGCTGACCGGGCGCGGCGGCAGCCGGATCGCCGAGCGCGCGCGTGCCTTCGGCTGGGATCTGGAGCGCCCCGTCTCCGTGCTGGTCGCCGAGATCGACCCGGACGTGGAGGAGCGCGGCGCGCAGGATCGGCTGCTGGCCGCCTGGCAGTCGTCCGTGCGCAGGCACGACCCGCGCGGCGCGGTCGCCGGCTTCTCGCACGAGGTCGTGGCCATCGTCGGGGTCGGCGTCGACACCACCCGGCTGGCCAGGGACGCGGCGCTCACCGACTGCACGTTCTCCACCGGGATGAGCCGCGTGGCCGCCGGGACCGAGCTGCTTCCCGACGCGTACGGCCAGGCGTTGAAGGCCGCCAGGGTCGGCCGCCAGCTGCACGGGCCCGGAGCCGTCGCGCACTTCGACCAGCTCGGCGTCTATCGGCTGCTGTCCCTGGTCAACGACACCGACGAGCTGCACGCCTTCGTGCGCGAGACGCTCGGCTCGCTGGCCGGAGACGACGACGCGGAGAACGCGGACCTGCGGCGCACCCTGCAGGTGTTGCTGGAGACCAACCTCAACGTCGCCGAGACGGCCCGCCGCCTGCACTTCCACTACAACACGCTGCGCTACCGCATCGGCAAGCTGGAACGCATGCTCGGCAACTTCACCGAAGACGCCCACCTGCGGCTCAACCTGACGCTCGCGCTCCACGTGCTGCGGATGCGGGGTATTTAGATCACGGGTGGACATTGTCTGAAGTGCGCAAAAGCATCCGCCGAAGGGCTCTCTGGTTTGGCAACTGATGCCGTCGTCTAATGGAGATCACGGGCCTAGAGTCCGCGCAAAGCAAATACCGCTGGCAGGTCGCGGAACGGATGCCCTCGGGGTGGCCACCGGACGTCGGCCCAGGTAAGAAGGGGCTGCAGATGGCTTTCGGATGGAAACTACACGGTTCGGGGCGCACGCTCGCCCCCGGCGAAGTGGTCAAGCCCGACGAACGGCTGTCCTGGCCGCGCATGGTCGGATTCGGCGCCCAGCACGTCATCGCCATGTTCGGCGCGACGTTCGTGTTCCCGGTCATCATGGGCCTGGACGCCAACGTGGCGATCATGATGTCCGGCGTCGCCACGATCATCTTCCTGCTCATCGTGCAGGGGAGGATCCCGAGCTACCTCGGCACGTCGGCCTCGTTCGTCGGCGCGGTCGCCGCGATCCGCGCGGGCGGCGGCGACAGCAACACGGTGACCAGCGCCATCCTGATCGCGGGCATCGTGCTGGCCCTGGTCGGCGTGGCGATCCACTTCCTTGGGATAGAGATCATCCACAAGATCTTCCCGCCGGTGGTGACGGGCGCGGTCGTCATGCTGATCGGCTTCGGCCTGGCGTACGTGGTCGCCGACATCTACTGGCCCCAGGACCACTGGATGGCGCTGATCACCATGATCATCACGATGCTCATCATCGTGCTGTTCAAGGGCTTCATCGGCCGGATCGGCATCCTGCTCGGCCTGATTTCCGGCTTCGTGCTGTCCTGGCTCGCCGACAAGATCTTCGGCAACATCAGCGTGGTCGACGCGGCCACCCAGAAGGTCAACAGCCACCCGCGGGTCAGCTTCGACGGCGTCAGCAAGGCCGACTGGTTCGGGCTGCCGAACTTCCAGCTGTCCCACGACTTCAAGGCGTCGGCCATCGTGCTCGTCCTGCCCGCAGTGATCGCGCTGATCGCCGAGAACATCGGCCACGTCAAGGCGGTCGGCGAGATGACGGGCGCCGACGTCGACCCGATGATCGGCCGCGCCATCATCGGCGACGGTGTCGGCACCGCTGTCGCCACCCTCGTCGGCGGCTCGCCCACCACCACGTACGCGGAGAACATCGGCGTCATGGCCGCGACCCGGGTCTACTCGACGCTGGCCTACTACATCGCCGCCGTCGTGGCCATCCTGCTCGGCCTCATCCCCAAGTTCGGCCAGCTCATCTACGCCACGCCGGGTGGGGTGCTGGGCGGGATCACGGTCATCCTGTACGGGATGATCGGACTGCTGGGGGCGAAGATCTGGATCGAGAACCGCGTCGACTTCGCCGACCCGGTGAACATGGTCCCGATCGGTGCGGGCATCATTCTGGCAATCGGGCCCGTGTCGCACGCCATCACCGACGACTTCTCGCTGGCCGGCATCGCGCTCGGCACGATCGTCGTCCTCGGCGGCTACCACCTGCTCCGGGCGATCGCCGGGCAACCAGAACGGAGTATTTCAAGCACGTGAAACCGCCCCCGTTCGACTACCACGCGCCCACCTCGATAGAGCAGGCCCTCGCGGTCCTCGCCGAGGTGGGCGCGCACGGCAAGGTCCTGGCCGGTGGCCAGAGCCTGATCCCCCTGCTCAACATGCGCCTGGCCGCGCCCGACCACCTGGTCGACATCAACCGGGTGGCCGGGCTCGACGCCGTTGAGGCCGAGCCCGGCGGGGTCCGGGTGGGCGCCCTGGCCCGTCACGCGGCCGTGGAGCGCTCGGCCGCCGTCCGATCGGCGCAACCGCTGATCGGGCAGGCCCTGCGGCTGGTGGCGCACCCGGTCATCCGCAACCGGGGGACGGTCGTCGGCAGTCTCGTGCACGCCGACCCATCCGCCGAACTACCCGCCGTGCTCGCTCTCCTGGGTGGATCCGTACGGCTGGCACGTGTCGACACAGAGCGGGACGTGGCGGCCGAGGACTTCTTCGTCGGGCCGCTCGAATCGGCGACCGAGCCGGGGGAGCTGGCCGTGTCGGCGTTCTTCCCGGCGTTGGGGCGGCGGACGGGGACCGCGTTCGTGGAGGTGGCCAGGCGGCACGGCGACTTCGCCATGGCCGGAGTGGCGGCGCTGGTCGGCCTGGACGACGAGGGCGCCGTGATGTCGGCCCGGGTGGCGTGCATCAGCGTGGGTCCCGCGCCGGTCGTGGTGGACGTGTCCGCGCAGGCCCCAGACTGGAAGGCGGCGGCGAGAGCCGTACAGGATCGGATCGAACCGGAGGGCGACATTCACGCGACGGCCGACTATCGGCGGCATCTGACCGGAGTCCTGGCCGAGCGCGCCCTGACCCAGGCGGCGGCGGATGCCTGACCTGCACGAGATCAGCCTCATCGTCAACGGCGTGGTGCGCGAGGTTACGGTGCCGGCGCGGCGGCTGCTGTCCGACTGCCTGCGCCACGACCTGGGCCTGACCGGCACGCACGTCGGATGCGAGCACGGCGTCTGCGGCGCGTGCACGATCCTGCTGGACGGCGAGCCGGCGCGGTCGTGCCTGACGCTCGCGGTGACGGCCGCCGGCCATGAGATCACCACGGTCGAGGGGCTGGCCGGGGACGACGGTCCCTCGGCCGTGCAGCGGGCCTTCCGCGAGTGCCATGGACTGCAGTGCGGCTTCTGCACCCCGGGCTTCCTGTGCACGGCCACGGCCCTGCTGCGCGAGAACCCGGCCCCCACGGACGAGGAGGTCGTGGAGGGCCTTTCGGGCAACCTGTGCCGATGCACCGGCTATCAGAACATCGTCAAGTCGGTCCACCGCGCGGCCGAGCTCCTCGCGGAGGAATCGTGAACGAGCGGAGCGAGCGAACCAATCAACACAGCACGGCATGTCGTCATGCTCCGACGAGCCGCCAGGCGAGGAGGCAAGCATGACGACCAAACTCTTCGGGGAGCCGATCCCGCGGCGGGAGGACGAGCGGCTGGTCCTGGGCCAGGGGCGCTACCTCGACGATCTGGGCCGGCAGGCGGTGGCGGCGGCGTTCGTGCGGTCGCCGCACGCGCACGCCCGGATCCGCGACATCGACGTGTCCCGGGCGCTCGACGTCGAGGGCCTGATCGCGATCTACACCTGGGAGGATCTGCCGGGCCTGGTGGCCGAGCCGCTGCCGCTGCTCATCCCGCACCCGGCGCTCACCCATGGCCGCACGGCCTATCCGCTGGCCAAGGAGATCGTGCGGCACGTCGGCGAGCCGATCGTCATGGTCGTGGCCACCGATCGTTACGTGGCCGAGGACGTCTGCGGGCTGATCGACGTCGACTACGAGTTCCTCAAGCCGGTCGTGGGACTGGAGGAGGCGGCGCAGGGCGTGCACCTGGTGCACGAAGACGTGCCCGGCAACCTCGGCGCCCACCTGGTGCAGGAGGTTCCGGCGCGTGACGGCAGGTCGGTCGCCGAGGCGCTGGAGAGCGCGCCGCACGTGCTGGAGTTCCGGCTCGACATCGAGCGCAGCGCGTCCATGCCCCTGGAGGGCCGCGGCGTCTACGCGCGGTGGGACGCCGACGACCGCTCGCTGCGCGTCTATTCGTCGACCCAGACCTCGACCAGCGTCCGGATGGCGCTTGCGGCCAAGCTCGGCCTGCCACTGCCGCAGGTCGAGGTGATCGCCCCGGACGTGGGCGGCGGCTTCGGCGTGAAGATCGTTCACCCGTGGCCGGAGGAGATCCTCGTCCCCTGGGCCGCGATCACCCTCGGCCGCGAGGTCAAGTGGGCCGAGGATCGGCGCGAGCACTTCATCTCCTCGGCGCATGAGCGCGGCCAGGTCCAGCACATCAAGGTCGGGTTCGACGAGCAGGGCCGGGTGCTCGCCCTCGACGTCGACATCCTGCACGACCACGGCGCGTACACCCCTTACGGCATCATCGTGCCGATCATCACGGCGACCCAGCTGCTGGGGCCGTACAAGATCGGGGCCTACCGGGTGGTGTTCTCCTCGATCTACACCAACACCGTGCAGGTCACCCCTTACCGGGGCGCCGGTCGTCCGCAGGGCGTGTTCGCCATGGAGCGGACGATGGACCGCATCGCCGCCCACCTCGGCCTCGACCGCACCGACGTGCGGGCCGCCAACTTCATCGGGCCCGACGAGTTCCCGTACGACCAGGGTCTGATCTTCCAGGACGGCCGCCCGCTGATCTACGACAGCGGCGACTATCCCGAGTCGCTGCGCATGCTCAAGGAGCTGATCGGCTGGGACGACTTCCCGGCCATGAAACAGGCGGCGGCCGAGGAAGGCCGCCGGATCGGCATCGGCGTCGGCTGCTACGTCGAGGGCACGGGGGTGGGCCCCTACGAGGGCGGACACGTGCAGATCACCTCCGACGGCCGCGTCCACGTCTCGACCGGCCTCACCTCGCAGGGGCAGGGGCACGAGACGGTCTTCGCCCAGATCGCCGCCACCGAGCTGGGCGTGCCGTTCGAGAAGGTGTCGGTGGTCACCGGCGACACGCGCAGATTCGGCTACGCCGTGGGCACGTTCGCGTCCAGGGCCGCCGTCATGAGCGGCAACGCCATCGCCCTGGCCTGCCGGCGCGTGCGCGAGAAGGCCCTGAAGATCGCCGCCGACGCCCTCGAGGCCGACCCGCGCGACCTCGAGATCACCGACGGCGTCGTGCACGTCGTCGGCGCCCCGGCCGCCGGGATACCGCTCGCCACCGTCGCCGTGCTGTCCAACCCGCTGCGGTACGCCTTCGACGAGGAGGCGCAGCGGGCCACCCAGTTCGCCGGCACGGCCGACCCGGACAAGGCGCCCCTGGAGGACGAGCCGGGCCTCGAAGGCAAGGACTACTACTCGCCCATCCGCTCCACGTTCGCGTCCGGCATGCACGCCGCGATCGTCGAGACCGACCCCGACACGGCCGAGATCCGCATCCTGCGCTACGCCGTGGTCCACGACTGCGGCCGCCTGATCAACCCGATGATCGTCGAAGGTCAGATCCACGGCGGCGTCGCCCAGGGCGTCGGCGGCGCGCTCTACGAGAAGATGGCCTACGACGAGCACGGCCAGCTGCTCAACGCGTCCTTCATGGACTTCCTGATGCCCTACGTCACCGAGGTCCCGCACATCGAGACGGCCCACCTCGAGACGCCCTCGCCGCTCAACCCGCTCGGCATCAAGGGTGCCGGCGAGGCCGGCGTCATCCCCGTCTCCTCCGTCATAGCCGGGGCCATCGAAGACGCCGAGGGCATTCCCATCATGCGCATGCCCATCTCCCCCTCCGACCTCTACGACCTCCGCCGCGCCACGGACTGATACGGCCGCAGACGAATATGCCCATCCCCTGCACCAGCGCCATCGCGCTGGCCAAGGCGCGCGCCGCCCAACTGGCCAAGGCGGAACGCGACAGGGCTTGCGGACTTCATTGTGGATGTCTGAGGATGACGCGTTTGCGGAAGATCCAGTAGGTCCAGGATTGGTAGGCGAGGACGCCGGGGAGGGCGAGCGCGGCGATCCAGGTGAGCATGGTCAGCGTGTAGGGGGCGGAGGCGGCCGAGGCGACCGTGAGTCCGGGGGCGAGGCCTGGCAGGGGCGCCGGATGAAGGGCGCCGAAGACCGTGGCGGTGGTCAGGGCGATGGTGGCCGCGGTGGCGGCGAAGGCCCAGGCCTCGCGGCGGCGCCAGGTGAGCGCGGCGGCTGAGGCGAGGGTCGCCATGGCCGCGACCGCGGCGGCCCAGAGCCAGGGCGAGGCGGCCCAGCCGGGCGCGGCCGGCGCCGAGGCGCCGGGGAGGGACGGCAGCGCGACCGCCGCCACCGGGATCGCGGCCACGGAGGTCAGCAGAGCGGCCGTCCGGGCCCGGGCGCGCACAGGTCCGGTGGTCTTGAGGGCCAGGAAGACGGCTCCGTGCAGCACGGCCATCCCGAGCGAGAGGATCCCGCCGAGCACGGCCGCGCGGGCCGAGCCGAGCAGGAGGCCGCCGAAGACGGCGCCCCAGAGGAAAGCGGCCAGGGCGCTGCCGCCGACCAGGCCCGCGTCGCAGAGCGCCACCTCTCGGGGGCCGTGGACCTTGCCGCGCCACTCCAGGCCGACGCCGCGGATGATCAGGGCGACCACTATGAGCAGCATCGGCAGGTAGAAGGCGCTGAGGAAGCCCGAATACCAGGCGGGGAACGCGGCGAACATGCTTCCCACGGCCGTGACGAGCCACACCTCGTTGCCGTCCCACACCGGGCCGATGGTGGCGACGGCCTGGGCGCGCTCGGCCGGCGTACGGGTGACGAAGGGGAGCAGGGCGCCCACCCCGAAGTCGAACCCTTCCAGGACGAAGTAGCCGGTCCAGAGGAAGGCGATGACGACGAACCACACGGTGATCATCGGGAGCTCCTCAGTACATCAGGGACAGTTCAGGCATCGGCTGCGGATCAGGTGTCTTTTCCGGCCTGCTTCGCACGTGCCGTACGAGAAGGACGCCCTCGGCGATCGCGAGCAGGCCGTACAGGAGGGTGAAGACGGCGAGTGAGATGGCGACCTCGGTGGCGGTGACGCCGGGGGAGACGCTCGCGGCCGTGAGCAGTTCGCCCTGTACGGTCCACGGCTGCCGCCCGATCTCGCTGAGCAGCCATCCCGAGATGATCGCGAGGAAGGGCAGGGGAAGAGCGAGCAGGACGCCGCGCGCGTACCAGCGGGGGACCTTGCGCCGTGTCACCCACAGACCGAGCAGCGACAGGCCGATCGCGGCCAGGCCGAACACCACCATCACGCGGAAAGACCAGTAGACGACCGGCAGGTTCGGCACGTAGTCGGCCGGGCCGAACGCGGCCGTGTAGCGGCTCTGGATGTCGTCGATGCCCTGGACGGTCGCGCCGGGGTCGTGATGGGCCAGCAGGCTGAGCAGCCCCGGCACCTCGATGCCGGGAACCGGGGAGAACGCCGCGCCCGCCGTGTCGTGCCGCAGGCCCTCGGCGGCGGCCAGCTTCATCGGCTGCTGCTCGGCGAGCAGGCGCCCGGACGTGTCCCCGGTCAGCGCGACGGCGACGCCCGCGAGCGCCGTCATGACGAGCGCTCCCCGAAGCGCGGCCCGCCACATGGGGCCGTCCCCGCGGAGCAGCCGGTAGCCGCAGACCGCGAGCACGAACCCGCCCGCCACCACGAACGCTCCGGCCACGACGTGCGGGACCTGGGCCAGCGCCGTGGCGTTGGTGAGCACGGCCCAAAGGTCGGTCATCCGCGCCCGCCCGCCGACGACCTCGTAGCCCACCGGGTGCTTCATCCAGGCGTTCGCGGCGAGGATGAAGTAGGCCGACAGGTTGGACCCGATGACGGCGGCCCACAGGCAGGCCAGGTGGATCCGTTTCGGCAGCCGATCCCAGCCGAAGATCCAAAGGCCGAGGAAGGTCGACTCCAGGAAGAAGGCCAGCAACGCCTCCATCGCCAGCGGGGCGCCGAAGACGTCGCCGACGAAGGTCGAGTATTCGCTCCAGTTCATCCCGAACTGGAACTCCTGCACCAGGCCCGTCACCACGCCCATGGCGAAGTTGATCAGGAACAGCTTTCCGAAGAACTTCGTCAGCGTCAGATAGTCCTGCTTGCCGGTCCGGTGCCACGCCGTCTGCAGTCCGGCCACGAACACGCCGAGGCCGATGGTCAGGGGCACGAATAGAAAGTGGTACACGGTGGTGACCCCGAACTGCCACCGTGCCAAGTCCAGTGCGTCCACGCCGGTTCCCCTCGTAGGTCTACTTCCAGTAGTACTACGAGTTGTAGAGCAACGCGCTGCGATCTTAATCACATGACTGGATCACGAAAGATCATGGCTTCGGCGGGCAGATGTTGCCGTTACCGGTTCGGCGGATATTTCTCTAGTGTCTCGGCATCGGAGGTGCGGCATGAAGGTGGTCGGCAGCGCCCTGCTCGGGGCGCCGCGCGCGCAAGTGTGGGCGGCCCTGCAGGATCCAGCGGTCCTCGTACGGACCATTCCCGGCTGTGAACGGCTCGAGGCGGTCGGTGACGAGGTCTACAAGATGACCGTGAGCGCGGGCGTCGCCTCCGTGAAGGGCGTCTATCAGGGCGAGGTCGCCCTGACCGACCCCGAGGAGCCGGAGCGGTTCGTGCTGCGCGCCCGCGGCCAGGGGACGCCCGGCACCGTGGACGCCACGGTCCAGGTGCGGCTGAGCGAGGTCGACGGCGGCACGCGGGTCGACTACGACGCGGACGCGGTCGTCGGCGGCATGATCGGCGGCGTCGGCCAGCGCATGCTCGGCTCGGTGGCCAAGCGCACGGCCGGCGAGTTCTTCTCGGCCGTCGAGAGCGCCATCCTGTCCGCCGACGAGACGCCTGCCCAGGAGGTGACCGTTGTCCACGGGATGACCCCTGTGGCGGGGGCGACCGCGGGCCACGGGGCGGCCGCGCCGACGCTGCCGGTCATCAGCGAAGACGAGCTGGCCGGCATCCGGGAGTCGCCCACCCCGCCGCCCGAGCGGCCCACCCGGCCGGTCCAGTCCGGCCAGGTGTTCACACGTCCTCCCAAGCCGCGAAAGGAGGGCCCGTCGCGTGCCGCGCTTGCCGCGTTCGCCCTCGGCGCCTTCATCGCGCTTGTCGGTGTGCTGGTCGGCTATCTGATCGCCCGTGCCTAGAGCCCTCCCGCGGCACTAGATGATCGATTCCAAGGGTCAGTGGTCATAGGCGGTCAGTGCGCGCATGACGGGCTGGCCAGTCTGGTCGTTGTGCCAGATCGCTGCGGTGAGTGCGAGGATGCGCTGCAGGACGCGGACGGCCACGCCTGCGGG
>JAGFNW010000110.1 GCA_017592665.1 Streptosporangiaceae bacterium NEAU-GS5
CTAGTACCGCAGCCGCCATTGCAGGCTTGAGCT
Source organism: Streptosporangiaceae bacterium NEAU-GS5 (assembly GCA_017592665.1). Classification (GTDB taxonomy): domain Bacteria; phylum Actinomycetota; class Actinomycetes; order Streptosporangiales; family Streptosporangiaceae; genus NEAU-GS5. The sequence goes on from JAGFNW010000110.1 coordinate 34, forward strand.
GGCGGGATGCGGCGGGAGAGGTTGCGCTCATGGGAGCAGCCGCCTGACGATCATGTGTTTGTGAAGACAACAGAATCGAAGGCGGCTGCCGCTGCCAGGATAGGGGCCGGGCTGGCCCGCCGGAAACGGATCGATCTGCTGGAACGACTGAAGTCGTGTTTCGCCCGGACTGGGACGTGGCAGCAGGCGGGAAAGTATGTATCGGCCCTGGTCAGTGAACTGCCCAAGCGCAACGGATGGACGATCGCCGAGCATGCCGGGGACAGGTCGCCGGACCGGACGCAGCGGTTGCTGAACCGAGCGGCCTGGGATGAGTCCGCCGCGATGAGCGGGATACGGCAGTTCGCGGCCACGGGACTGGATACGGCCGCCCGGCGCCGAGGTGATGGGCGGCGTGCGGGTCTGGTGGTCGGGGCGATCGACGAGAGCGGGCAGGAGAAGCAAGGCTCGTGCACGGCCGGGGTGAAACGCCAGTACATGGGGTGCGCGGGCCGGGTCGCCAACGGCATTAACACGGTGTACCTGTCCTACATCCGGGACAGGGTCGGGCACGCGCTTGTCGGCGCGCGGCAGTGGATCCCGCGCGAGCACATCGACGATCCGGTGACGTCGCTGGTCATGGGCCTGCCGCTGGACCTGGAGTTCCGTACCAAGGGCCGCCTGGCCATCGACCTGTGCGCGGACGCCTACGCCGATGGGCTGGCCTTCGACTTCGTCTGCGGTGATGAGGTGTACGGCGGCTGCACGCCGTTGCGTGAATTCTTCGAGGCCCATGGTCAGGCCTACGTGCTGCGGGTCGCTTCCAGCTTCACCCTCGCCCTGGCCACCGGCACCGGCGCGGACAGGACGCTGACCTGCGCCCAGGCGGTCAAGCAGCTGACCAAGGGCAAGCGGGGCAAACGGTGCTGGGAGGTCCGCTCCGCCGGCAAAGGCTCCAAGGGCGAGCGGTGGTATGCCTGGACATGGATCGCCACCGCCTCACCGCGTCATCACCTGCTGGTCCGCCGTCACCTCAAGACCGGCAAGCTGGCCTTCCACTACTGCTACGTTCCCGACGGCCGGCCGGTGACCAAGACCCTGCTGATCCAGGCCGCCGGGCTGCGATGGCCGGTGGAAGAGGACTTCGCGTTCGGTAAGGACTGCTTCGGGCTGGATGAATGCCAGGCACGCCTGTTCACCGCGATCTTGCGGCACATCGTGCTGGTCATGGCCGCCTTGGCCATCTGCGCTGTCACAGCCGCCCAGCTACGGGACCGCACCGACAGCCAGGCCCTGCCACCTGTTCACCCCGGCCAGCCCGCGCCCGTCGACCCGGGACTGATCTCACTGACAGTCCCGGAGATCAGGCGCCTGCTCGCCGCAGCTCTCCAACGCGTGTACCCGCCCGGCCACGCCGCCCGCTGGCTGCACTGGCGACGCCGTCACCAGGCACGATCCCGCTGGTTCCACCGGCGCACCCGCCTGGATCAGGGAAACGCCCTGGTCAACTAACAATTGGCGGCTGCCGTACTAGA
>JAGFNW010000111.1 GCA_017592665.1 Streptosporangiaceae bacterium NEAU-GS5
ATTCCAAGGGTCAGTGGTCATAGGCGGTCAGTGCGCGCATGACGGGCTGGCCAGTCTGGTCGTTGTGCCAGATCGCTGCGGTGAGTGCGAGGATGCGCTGCAGGACGCGGACGGCCACGCCTGCGGGTGTGCGGCCGCGGTGGCGTTCGAGGTCGAGCTGTCCCTTAAAGGTCTCGTTGATCGACTCGATGACCTGCCGCAGCGGCTTGAACAGGTGTGATCCAGGCCGCTCGGCCTCGCCCTTGCGGGCTGGCCGCAGCAGCCGGATGTCCAGCTCGGTCAGTTGCTGCTCGAACTCCCGGCCGAAGTAGTTCTTGTCGCCGATCAGCGTCTGGCCGGGACGCTCGTTGGTGAGCTGCGGTTCGACGGCGAGCAGATCCAGCAGGGTCTCGCGTTCGTCGGCCTTGGCACCGGTCAGGGCGAACGCGACGGGCAGGCCGTGCAGGGTGCACACCAGATGCAGCCGCAGTCCCCAGAAGAACCGGCTGTGACTGGCGCAGTAGCCGTACTGGGCCCATCCGGCCAGGTCGGATCGTTTGACGGTCTCGCGGGACCGGCCGCACTCGACCGGCGTGGAGTCCACGACCCACACGTCGTCGCTCCACAGCGTGGTGTCGACCGCCAGCGTGCGGGTGACATGCCGGATGAGCTCGGCGGACTTGCGCAGCCGCTTGTTGTAGCCGGGCTGCTGGGGCAGGTATGGGAACAGGTGCCGCAGGTGGGCACGGGCGTGCCGCAGCCACCGGGCTTCGGAGGTGAAGCCGAGCATGGCCTGCATCATCGCCAAGGTCACCAGTTCCGCGTCGCTCAGCTGCGGCGTGATGCCCACGGCCGGCCGCCATGGGGCGACCTGCGGCCAATCCCTCAACAGGTCGTCGGTCTTCACATAGAGTGCGGTCGCGAGGGAGTCCAGCTCAGTCTTCACACACCGACGTTGGACTCCCTTGCCATACCCACGCACCGTTTCTGGCACATGTAGGCCTCTGGCACTGGTCGGTGCGCGGCCAGGCGACGACAGCCGTCCTGCGGAGCTGGCACAATGTCTGCCATGGAGCGACCGGTGACGGTGAGGGTGGACCTCGCATCCCGCCGTCGCTATGCCATTGTCCAGCGGGAGTCCTTCGACGGCGCTGATCTCGCATCGGTGCGCGTACAGCAGTTGTGGTTCACGCGTTGCTGGTTTCGTGGGGCCGATCTACGTCAAGCCACCCTCGACGGCTGCCACTTCAAGCTGTGCGATCTTCGCGGGGCCGATCTGAGCGGCGCTTCCATGAGGGGGGTCACGCTGGCAGGCTGCGATCTGAGCGATGCCGACCTCCGGGCAGCGGATCTGACCGGCGCGCGACTCGGTCCCGTTTTCACCGGCATGCCGCCTCACGGGCTCAGCAACGCCACCGACATCAAGCTGGACAACGCCGTTCTCCGCAACCTCCAGCTCGACCAGGTCATCGGCTGGCCCATCGTCGGGTAATCGGCCGATGCGCACGCCCCCCTCGACCCATCCGGCTGACCCCCTTGGAATCGATCATCTAG
>JAGFNW010000112.1 GCA_017592665.1 Streptosporangiaceae bacterium NEAU-GS5
GCGTTGGATCCGACCCGCGCCCGGATCGCCGCGGCCTGGGCATCGGTCAGCCCGGCCGCGGGCACGCCGGCAACTGTCGCCATGGCTCCGATTTCACGTGCGCTCCCGCCCGCGCGCATGGGCCGAAAGTCCCGTGTATGGCGGTCTTCGGGCTCTGATCTTCGCAGCGCGGCCGGGTGAGCGTGGAGTGACAGCGCTTATTCGATGGAGGAGAGCGCCATGGCGCGCTATGTGTACGACTTCGCCGACGGAACCAAGGACATGAAAGACCTGCTCGGCGGCAAGGGGGCCAACCTGGCCGAGATGACCCGGCTGGGCCTTCCGGTCCCGCCCGGATTCGTCATCTCGACCGACGCCTGCCGCGCCTACCTGACCGAGGGCCGCGAACCTGACGGGCTGAGCGGCGAGATCACCGAACATCTGCGCCGTGTCGAGCAGGCCATGGGCCGCCGGCTCGGCGATGACCGCGATCCGCTGCTGCTGTCGGTGCGGTCGGGTGGCAAGTTCTCCATGCCGGGGATGATGGAGACGATCCTCGACATCGGCCTGACCGATGTCACGGTCGAGGCGCTGGCCGCCGCCGCGCACGACCACCGGTTCGCCTGGGACTGCTACCGCCGGCTGATCTGCATGTTCGGATCGACCGTCGAAGGCATCCCGGACCGGGAGTTCGAGGACGCCCTGGCCACGCTCCGCCGTGACGTGGGCGCCGCGTCCGATCCGGAGCTGTCGGCCGAGGATCTGCGCGGGCTGGTCGAGGTGTACAAGAAGATCTTCCATGAGCACACCGGCCGGGACTTCCCGCAGGACCCGGCCGCCCAGCTCGCCGACGCGGTGCTGGCGGTCTTCCGGTCCTGGAACACCGAACGTGCCCGCCTGTATCGCCGGGCCGAGCACATTCCGGATGATCTGGGCACCGCGGTCACCGTGATGGCCATGGTCTACGGCAACCGCGGGCCGCGCTCGGGCACCGGCGTGGCCTTCACCCGCGACCCGGCCACCGGTGCGCGCGGTGTCTACGGCGATTACCTGTCCAACGCCCAGGGCGAGGACGTGGTCGCCGGCATCCGCGACACGATCCCCCTGCAACGCCTGGCCGACCTGGACCGGCGCAGCTTCGAGCAGCTGCTGGCCGCCATGGACGTGCTGGAGTCGCGTTATCGCGATCTGTGCGACGTCGAGTTCACCGTCGAGGACGGCAGGCTCTATCTGCTGCAGACCCGGGTGGGCAAGCGGACGGCCGCGGCCGCGTTCACCATCGCCGCCGCGCTGGTCGACGAGGGCGTCATCGATATGGACGAGGCGCTGCGGCGGGTCGACGGCGACCGGCTCGCTCAGCTGATGTTCCCCCGCTTCGACCTGACCGGCGCGCCGGCGCCGATCGCGCATGGCGTGGCGGCTTCCCCGGGCGCCGCGTCCGGGCGCGCCGTCTTCGACTCCGGCCGCGCCGCCGCCGCGACCG
>JAGFNW010000113.1 GCA_017592665.1 Streptosporangiaceae bacterium NEAU-GS5
GGTCGATCTCGGCCAGCCCGGCCCTGGAGCCGTCGACCTCGGCGACCGCGACGGCGCGGTTGAGCCACACGATCGGCGAGGGGTCGATCAGCACCATGTAGTCGTAGAGGGCGACGATCGCAGACCAGTTGGTGTCTCGGGCGGACGGGGCCTCCGTGTGGACCGCGTTGATCGCGGCCTGCAGCTGGTAGCGCCCGGGTGGGCCACCGCCGGCCGCCACCGCCTCGATCCGCTCCCGAATGAGGGCGTTGCCCTCGGCGATGAGGGTGCGGTCCCATGCGCCTCGGTCCTGCTCGTCGAGAGTCACCAGCTCCCCGGTGCGGGACACGCGCGCTGGTCGCCGGGCGTCAGTGAAGAGCATCAGGGCAAGCAGGCCGGCTACCTCGCCGTCGTCTGGGAGGAGAGTCCGGAGCAGGCGGCCGAGGTGGATCGCCTCGTCGGTGAGGTCGACGCGCACCGGGTCGTCTCCCTCGCCGGCCAGATAGCCCTCGTTGAAGATGAGGTAGACGACCGCGAGCACGCCGTCGAGCCGCTCGCGGATGTCGTCGGCCGAGGGCACCCGGTAGGGAATGTGTGCCGCCTTGATCTTCGCCTTGGCGCGGGTGATCCGTCGCGCCATCGTGGTCTCCGGCACCAGAAAGGCGCGGGCGATCTCGGGGACGGTGAGGCCGCCGAGCAGGCGCAGGGTCAGCGCCACCCGGGCCTCCATCGCGAGCGCAGGATGGCAGCAGGTGAAGACCAGTCTGAGCCGGTCATCCTCGACCGGGCCGGTCGGCTCGGGAGGAGTGTCGTCGTACACGATTCGGGCCGCCTGGTGCTTGGCGTCGCGCTGCGACTCGCGACGGAGCCGATCGATCGCCTTGCGGGTCGCGGTGGTGGCGAGCCAACCGCCAGGATTGGGCGGTACACCCTCACGCGGCCACCGCTCCGCGGCCATTGCGAATGCGTCCGCCGTCGCGTCCTCGGCGGCGTCGAGGTCGCCGAAACGGCGCGCGAGGTCGGCGACCACCCGCGCCCACTCCTGGTGGTGGGTACGGGCGATCGCCTGCTCGACGGTGGGACCAGTCACGGCTCTGGCAGCGCTCGTACGGATTCGTCGGGTCGAAGGGAACGCACCTCGACCGAGCCGCGGCACGCTTTCGACCCCTCGGCGGCGAGCGCCAGTGCCACATCGAGGTCGGCCGCCTCGATGACCCAGAAGCCGCCGAGGCACTCCTGCGTCTCCAGGTAGAGCTCGTCGGTGAAGGCCGGCTTCTCGCCCTGCCCGTCGACGGTGGTG
>JAGFNW010000114.1 GCA_017592665.1 Streptosporangiaceae bacterium NEAU-GS5
TAGTACTCCAGCATCAGTTTGTGATCTTTGGTTGTCGTCGCCGGTAGTGGCTGGCCTTCGCGGTGTGCTGGTGGCGGCGTCGCCAGCGCGACCAGGCGCGGATTTGATCATGCCGGTGTGGAGGTGTGATCATATGTGCCAGTAGACGGCGGACCTCTCCCGGCGAGAGGGGGACAAGGCCGTCCTGATCGGTTTCCTGCCGCTGTTTGCCGCGGTGACGGCTAGGTAGGCGTGGGCCAGCATGGCCAAGGTGATGTGCCGATACCAGGCGTCGTAACGGCGGACCTGGTAGTGGTCCAAACCCACGTCGGTCTTGGCGGTCTGGAAGCACTCCTCGATCGCCCACCGGGTCCCGGCCACGGCGACCAGCTCGGCCACGGTGGTGCCGGCCGGGCCGAAGGCCAGATAGAAGGCCAGCTCGTCGGGATTGGCGATGCTGCGCCGGATCAGCAGCCACCGCTCATACCCCTCCTCGGGGTAGCGGATGATCGGCAACGTCGCCATCGCCCAGTCATACAGGCGCGGGCCTTTGGCACCCGGGCCGGCCGACAGCCGCTTCCACGCCGCGGGCGGAACATCGGCAGCCACGTCGTCGACGCGGGAGCGCGGCCCGAACATCGACGACGGCAACGTGACGGCCTGGCTCTTGGGCACCGCCACCACGTACCCGACGCGGTACTGCTCCAAGAAGACCCGGAACTTGAAATCGGCGCCGTACGCCTCGTCGGCGGTCACCCACGCGGCCGGCACCCCCGCGTCAAACGCGCGGGCCAGCATGCGGCGGGCCAGGACCAGCTTGGTCGCGAACCCCGTCCCGGCCGGGATCCCGGCCTCGGCGCACCGGTCCCCGTCCTCGGTCCACGACTTGGGCAGATACAACTCCCGATCGAGCAGGGTGCGGCCTCGCCGGCTGGCGTAAGCCACGAACACCCCCAGCTGGCAGTTCTCGATCCGGCCAGCGGTGCCCGAATACTGACGTTGCACGCCGGCGGACTTGCCGCCCTTCTTGATGAACCCGGTCTCGTCCACGATCAGCACACCATCGGGCTCACCCAGCTGCTCGACCACGTATCCACGCAGGTCGTCACGGACGGCGTCGGCGTCCCACCGGGCCGAGTTCAACAGCCGCTGTATCCCCAGCGGGCTGGCCTCACCGGCCGCCTCGGCCAGTGTCCACCCGTTCTTCGCTGATATCGGCGCTAG
>JAGFNW010000115.1 GCA_017592665.1 Streptosporangiaceae bacterium NEAU-GS5
TCACGGGCCTGGTTGATGCGCAGCGCCTCGGCGAGCTGGTCTTCCAAGATGATGATGCGGCAGGCGGCTTCCACCGGGGTGCCCTGGTCGACGAGTTCGCGGGCGCGCCCGGCCAGGCGCAACTGGTAGCGGGAGTAGCGGCGATGTCCGCCGCTGGAGCGCAGCGGCTCGATCAGTTTGGCGGCGCCCAGAGCCCGCAGGAATGTCGGAGTGACACCGAGCATGTCGGCGGCCGCGCCCATGCTGTAAGCGGGGTAGTCCTCATCGCCGAACCGATCCTCGAACCGGTCCTCGAACCGGTCCTCGAACCGGTCCTCGAACCGGTCGTCGGCCGCCGACCCGGTCTTGGGTTCGGCCGTGTCCGTGATCCTGCCGTGAGCGAGCGTGTCCCCATCGGCAGCCGAGCGAGGTTGATCCATACAATCCTTTCCCTGCACGCGCATGGGGGCCCCGGCGCCTGTTGCGCCGGGGCCCCGAAGAGTTCAACACCATCTACCGGCCATCTGGCCGGTTCACTGTTTTCCGCGTCCGCCGTACTGTGCGGCGGCGATGCGGGGATCGCGGATGCGTGACCGGAGACCACCTGCCTATCTGTGGAACTGCGGTACCCGAGCGGCGAGAAACAGCCGACACGGGCGATCCCGATGGCGTTCAACACTCCCTTCATCTCTATCTTCGCGACCTACTGTCCGACGTCACCTGCGGCAGCGCGTCCACGATCAGGACCCCCGACACTGCGCTGGCCCCTCACGTCCGACCTTCTGCCGTCATTCCACTTCGTCGTGCTCCGGGCAGTTCATCGTGGTGCTCGTCCTTCCGCTGCCCGGTCGATCCGTCTCTTGCGATGTGAGAAACCCTAGCGTCAGCGGCCACGAATGTCTACTTCGGCGAGTATAGATTTTCGATGTCGGGTGCGGCAGTTCTCCAGCAGCGCCGTGACCGGCGGGAACGCCGCATCTGTGCCGCTGTCAGGGCTTGCCCGGCTGTAGTGGACGACCGGAAGAGGCCCGCACCGAGGGTGCGTGCCCTGGGCGTGGGTGGGTCAGGAGTCCGGGGTTTGCCGCGCGGTTTCGTCGGGGCGGGTTCCAGCAGCGAACTCGGCCAGCGCCAGGATCTGGGCGCCGT
>JAGFNW010000116.1 GCA_017592665.1 Streptosporangiaceae bacterium NEAU-GS5
TGGAGATGTCCGGCCAGACCGCGGCCGCCCGCGACGCCTACCACGAAGCCGCCCGCCGCACGAGCAGCCTCCCCGAACAGCGCTACCTCCACACCCGCGCCGCCCGCCTCCCCTCCACCCCGCCATAGCCCGCCATAGCCCGCGCGGTAGCCCGCGAGAGCCCGCGAGAGCCCGCGAGAGCCCGCGAGAGCCCGTCCCCCGCTCAGGCCGTCTCTGACGGACTCTCCCCCGTCACCCTCCCCAGCCTCCCCACACCCGCGCGGGCCGCGCGGGCCGCCCGCGACCCACGACCTCGACTGCCCCGACTCGCGGCTCCGGGCCGCCGGCTCCATGCGCCGTCGGTGCCGGCGGCGGTGCCGGCGGCGGTGCCGGCGGCGCTGTCGGTGTCCCGGCAGCAGGAGATCACCGACCAACTGGTCGCGCTGCTGATCTCGACGCTGCACCGGGTCGGGCTACGCGCAGAGAAGGGGGTGTTCCGCCGGCCGGCCGTTGAGTTCACCCGGGTGAACGGCAAGGAGAACCTCCCTGCCGAAGGTCGCCGACGCCGCTGTGCGCCGCCCAGATGAGACCGTCCGGCAAACGGTGCCGGGCGCGACGATGGATGAGGTCCAGCGGCAGATCACCGCGGGACTGCGGGCTCTGCGGCTGTCCATGGACGGTCAGGTCGCCCAAGGCCTGACCACGGCGGAGCATGAGGCCGCCCTCATGGAACGGGCCTATCGGCACGGCGCCCAGATCCTGGCGCTGGCCGAGTTCGCTGCTGGAACCCGCCCCGACGAAACCGCGCGGCAAACCCCGGACTCCTGACCCACCCACGCCCAGGGCACGCACCCTCGGTGCGGGCCTCTTGTGGTCGTCCACTACAGCCGGGCAAGCCCTGGCAGCGGCACAGATGCGGCGTTCCCGCCGGTCACGGCGCTGCTGGAGAACTGCCGCACCCGACATCGAAAATCTATACTCGCCGAAGTAGACATTCGTGGCCGCTGACGCTAGGGTTTCTCACATCGC
>JAGFNW010000117.1 GCA_017592665.1 Streptosporangiaceae bacterium NEAU-GS5
CTAGAGCCTGTTTCAAAGCTTGGTGAGCCAGTCGTTGATGGCCGCTAGGTGGATGGTGGCCTGGTAGCGGACGGCGAGTTTGTCGTATCGGGTGGCGATGGCGCGGTGGCGTTTGAGTCGGTTGATGCCGCATTCCACGGCGGAGCGGGCGCGGTAGTCGATCGGGTCGAAGGCGGGTGGTCGCCCGCCGCGACTGCCGCGCCGTAACCGGTTGGCGATGCGGTCGGCCGGTTCGGGGATGGTGCAGCCGATCCCGCGTGAACGCAGGTGGGTACGGATCGCCCGGGCGGAGTAGGCCTTGTCCGCGCGCACCCGGCGGGGCCGGGTCCGGGGACGGCCTGGTCCCAGACGGGGCACCCGGATCCCCGCCAAGACGGCGATGAACTGGGGTGCGTCCCCGCGCTGCCCTGCGGTGAGCAGTAGCGCCAGCACCCGCTGCCCCTGCTCGCAGGCCAGGTGCAGCTTGGTCGACAATCCGCCGCGGGAACGGCCGAGCGCGTGATCGGCAGGTTCGGCCTGTAGGCCGCCGGGCGGCTCGCCCTGCCCGGCTCCATCCCGGCGGGCGCCGGCCGCGTGCTGATGCGCCCGGCAGATCGTGGAATCCACCCCGACGTCCCAGCCGATGGCGCCGGCCGCATCGGCCGCCGCCTGCAGGCCGGTCATAATCTGCTGCCAGATGCCGGCACGCTGCCAGCGGCGGAACAACCCGTACACCGCCTGCCAGGAGCCGTAACAGTCCGGCACATCCCGCCACGGAGCACCGACCCGGACCCGCCACCGGATCCCGTCGATCAGCTGACGTCTGCTCCATCGGGACGGACGACCTGGCCGCTTGGGCACCGGTAGCAACGGCTCCAGCCGCGCCCACTGCGCATCGGACAGATCAAACCGCCGCGTCACCGCTAAGGTGGCCACGAGGTCTCCGGGTCTGGTTCTTCTTGGTCGTTGAACCCTTTACCGGAGACCTCGCTGCATTACCGGCTACGACAC
>JAGFNW010000118.1 GCA_017592665.1 Streptosporangiaceae bacterium NEAU-GS5
TGGAGATGTCCGGCCAGACCGCGGCCGCCCGCGACGCCTACCACGAAGCCGCCCGCCGCACGAGCAGCCTCCCCGAACAGCGCTACCTCCACACCCGCGCCGCCCGCCTCCCCTCCACCCCGCCATAACCCGCCATAACCCGCCATAGCCCGCCATAGCCCGCCATAGCCCGCGAGAGCCCGCGCTAGCCCGTCCCCCGCTCAGGCCGTCTCTGACGGACTCTCCCCAGTCACCCTCCCCAGCCTCCCCACACCCGCACGGACCGCACGGGCCGCGCGGGCCGCCCGCGACCCACGACCTCGACTGCCCCGACTCGCGGCTCCGGGCCGCCGGCTCCATGCGCCGTCGGTGCAGGCGGCGGTGCAGGCGGCGGTGCCACCGGCTCCCCGCGCCGTCGGTGCCGGCGTCGATGCCGGCGGTGCCGGCGTCGGTGCCGTCTGTGCCGGCGTCGGTGCCGGCGGCGGTGCAGGCGGCGCTGTCGGCGGCGCTGTCGGTGTCCCGGCAGCAGGAGATCGCCGACCAACTGGTCGTGCTGCTGATCTCGACGCTGCACCGGGTCGGGCTACGCGCAGACAAGGGGGTGTTCCGCCGGCCGGCCGCCGCGTTCACCCGGGTGAACGGCAAGGAGAACCTCCCTGCCGACGGTCGCCGACGCCGCTGTGCGCCACCCAGATGAGACCGTCCGGCAAACGGTGCCGGGCGCGACGGCGCCCAGATCCTGGCGCTGGCCGAGTTCGCTGCTGGAACCCGCCCCGACGAAACCGCGCGGCAAACCCCGGACTCCTGACCCACCCACGCCCAGGGCACGCACCCTCGGTGCGGGCCTCTTCCGGTCGTCCACTACAGCCGGGCAAGCCCTGACAGCGGCACAGATGCGGCGTTCCCGCCGGTCACGGCGCTGCTGGAGAACTGCCGCACCCGACATCGAAAATCTATACTCGCCGAAGTAGACATTCGTGGCCGCTGACGCTAGGGTTTCTCACATCGC
>JAGFNW010000119.1 GCA_017592665.1 Streptosporangiaceae bacterium NEAU-GS5
TTGTACAGGGGGGCGAGCGGGCCGTGCCGGTGCAGGTAGGCCAGGTGCTGGGCGAGTAGCTGGCGGTCCAGTCCGCCGGTGCCGCGGATGCCGGCGATGACGTGGTCGTGGATGATCCGGTGCAGCGACCGGTAGCGGCCGGGGAAACGCCGCTCGAACTCGGCCTCGAGCACGTCGCGGGTCAGGTCGTGCGGGGTCAGCCCGCCTGGCCGGGTGACCACGAAAGGCCGCCGCCGCAGCCAGGCCCACACCTGCGGCGCGGCGTCGCCGACGGTCTCGCGGAGCAGATCCTCGGTGGTCAGCCAGGCCCGCGCGCAGGTGGCCAGGCCGAGCACGTGGGCCTCGGTGGGCGCGTCCCGCAGCAGCGACTCCAGCAGCGCGCTGATCAGGTCGGGCACCTCGGCGAGGGTGGCCGGCACGGTGCCGGCGTCGGCGAGGTCGGCGAGCAGCGCCAGCGCGAGCGGATGCCCCCGGCCCAGCCGCAGCAGCCGCGGCCGGTCGGCCGCCGCCACCCCGGCACGGGCCAGCAACTCGGCACTGTCGGCGTCGTCGAGGTGGGCGAGCGGATGGACCGCCACGACCTGACGCCAGCCCGGATCGGCGCGCCAGGCCTGTGCGGGCGGGTCTCGGCCGGCCAGAACGACGACGCTGCGCGCGGGCAGCGCCGGGATCAGGTCCGCGCGCAGCCATCCGTCGATCGTGGTGAGGTGCTCATAGCCATCGATCAGCAGAACCTGGCCGGCCGTGCCATCCAGCGCCTTGGTGAAGCCCTGCGGTGTCGGCTCGATCTCGCGGCCGTCGAGCAGCGCCGCGACCTCACCCGCGTCGCGGGCCCGGGCGCGCATCTCCAGCAGCAACGTGGTCTTGCCGATCCCGCCCTGCCCGTGCACGAACAGCACCCGGTGGGCGGAGCGGCCGGCCACGGCCTCGCAGAAG
>JAGFNW010000012.1:0-113816 GCA_017592665.1 Streptosporangiaceae bacterium NEAU-GS5
CCGCGCGGGACCAGGACGCATGGATCTGCTTCGAAGACGAAGCCGGCCAGACGCTGAGGCCGCCCAAGGCCCGCACCTGGTCCCGCCGTGGCCACACCCCGATCGTCACCGTCACCGGGAAGGGCTCTGGCCGGGTCTCTTCGGCCGGCCTGGTCTGCCTCAAACCCGGCGAACGCACCCGCCTGATCTTCCGCATGCTGCTACACCGCGGGCGCAAGAACGAACGCAAAGGCTTCCGCGAACTCGACTACGCCCGCCTGCTGGACGCCGCGCACCAGCAGTTGGGCGGTCCGATCGTGCTGATCTGGGACAACCTCACCCACCACAAAGACACCCTGATGCGGCGCCTGATCTCCACCCGGCCCTGGCTGACGGTGTTCTACCTGCCGCCGTATGCTCCCGACCTCAACCCGGTCGAGATCGTGTGGTCCCACCTCAAGCGCAGCCTCGCCAACCTGGCCGCCTGCACCCTTGACGAACTCGCCACGCTCATCCGCACCCGCCTGAGACGGATGCAGTACCGGCCTGCACTCCTGGACGCCTTCGTGGCTCACACCGGCTTGATCACCGGCCCGGCCCCGCCATGAGACCCCGACCTTTCAACCTCTTTAGCTCGGGAAATTTAGGTGCATATCCGGACGTATCGGTGCTGGCTCTCTTATCGCCGTCGGACGCCAATGTCATCGACGAGAAAAGGCCCATGCCGTCCACGCCGCTGTAGCCCTCTGAGGGCGCGTCCCGGTCGAGGTCGACCACGCCATCGTGATCGGCGACGAAATTCGCGCGTGATGACCATAAGGTGCCGGCGTAGTCCCGCGCCTGCGCGCCGAGCTCGACGGTGGTCCCGGCCACCAGTCCGGTGATCCGGATGTGAACCGCCTCATCCGCGAGAGCCACCCGCGGATCCACCTGTATCACGGGCCGTTTATCCCGCTCGCATCCCGCCGCGAGACCCGTCAATATCAGCACCGGTACCATCGCGACGGCGGCGATTCGGCTCATGCACCCAATCTAGCCTCGGGCTTTCGCGCCCAATCGCATTGCCGAAATGCGGCCAGGATCAGCGGTCTTCGCTGCGGCCGAAGCGGAGGTAGGCGATGAGGCCGACGAGGTTGCCGAAGGCGCAGATGACGAGCCACGTCTGCGGGGTCAGCTGGCGCGTGTCCGGGTGGCGGCGAATGTCCAGCATGGCGTATGTCGCGGGCAGGACAGCCACCAGGGAAACGATCAGGGCCGCCAACAGGGGCTGGGTGTTCATCGAATCGGCCGGCATGGCGTCTTCTTTCACGAGCGCAGGGGGCGCTCTCCAGACAATCTCTCCTGTAATGGGCAGATTAGCACTCAGTGTTCCCTGCTGATCGCCTGGCGTGGGAGGGTGGGTTGATGACCAGCGAGGAGACGCGGGACGGGGTGGCGCTGACCAACCTCGACCAGCCGCTGTTCGACGGGGCCGGCGCGACCAAGCGGGATCTCGTGGACTATCTGGACGCGATACACGATCGCGTCGTCCGGGTGCTGCGGGATCGGCCGCTGTCGGTGATCCGGGTGCGGGCCGGCCAGGAGCCGTTCATGCAGAAGAACGTGCCCAAGTACACCCCGGAGTGGGTGCGCACGGTCGAGATGTGGGCGCAGAGCTCGCATCGCCAGGTCAAGTATGCGCTGTGCGACGACCGGCGCACGCTGCTGTGGTTCGCCAACCAGCGCGCCGTCGAATATCACCCCGCCCTCGTACGCGCCGGCGAGTGGGATCGCCCGACGCATCTCATCATGGATCTCGACCCGCCCGAGGGGTCCGATTCGTTCGAGCTGGCGGTCAAGGCAGCCCATCTCGTACGGCAGGCGCTCACGGACTCGGGGCTTGCGGGCGCGGTGAAGACGAGCGGCGCCAAGGGCGTCCACGTTTTCGTGCCGATCGCGACCAAGGCGCCGCTGGAGGACATCGCGGCGGCGACGCGGGCCATCGCGGCGCGGGCCGAGCGCATCGATCCGGCGCTGGCGACGACGGCGTTCATCCGGGAGGACCGGGGCGGGAAGGTGTTCATCGACTCGACGCGGTCGGGCGGGGCGACGGTGGTCGCGGCGTACAGTCCGCGGATCCGGCCGGGGACGCCGGTGTCCTTCCCCGTGTCCTGGGACGACATCGACGCTGTCGCGCCGCGTGACTTCACCCTTCACACGGCCCCTGGGCTGCTCAAAGACAGTGACCCGTGGGCCGGGCACATGCCGGAGCCGCGTGATCTGCCCGCCGACCTGATCGAGGAGGGGCACACCATCCCGGTCGCGCGCGTGCAGGCGATGCACGAGGGCAAGCGCCGCGCGAAGGCCCGCGGCCAGTGACGGCAAATTTGTTAGGAAAACTTCCTATCAAACCTTGACGACAGCCCGCCTGGAGTCGGACTCTCTGCTTGAACACTTGTGGGAGGGTCCATGAAGCGGCGTCTCGTTGTCCTGTCAGTCGTCCTGTTATCGGGTCTTTCGATGATCGCGACCGCGGCTCATGCGGCGACGACGCGGTCGATGTTCCTCACCTTCTACGGCTGGTACGACAACACGCCGCCCGGTGGCGACATCGCGTACCCCCAGATCCACAGCACGGCGGGCGGGAGCGGCACGTTCTCCGACCCGATCACCTTCGCCACCGCGACGGCCGAACTGTCGGCCGGGACCAAGGTGTACGTCCCCCGGGTGAAGAAGTACTTCATCATGGAGGACTCCTGCCAGGAGTGCGGTGAGGACTGGAGCGGCCACGGGCCCAACGGCGGGCCGGGGCTCTACCACATCGACCTCTGGCTGGGCGGCAAGGGCGGCAGCGCCTTCGACGCCATCGACTGCGAGGACGCGCTCACGCACTACAACGCCGACAGCACGCCCACCCTCGAGGACGTGATCGTCAGTCCGGCGTCCGGCCTGCCGTACGACTCGACGCCGCTCTTCAACACCTCGACCGGCGCGTGTTATGGCGGCGCGCAGCCGACCACGACCGTCGGGCAGTACAAGAACGTTTCGACCGGCCAGTGCCTCGACGATCCGAACAACGCGTCCTCGACGGGGACCGTCCTCCACACGGCGGCCTGCTCCGGCGGGGCGAGCCAGCGGTTCACCTTCCACGGCGCGTTCCTGGTCATCAACGGCCTCTGCGCGGGGATGTCCGGCTCGAACATCGTCCTGCAGACCTGCACGGGCGGGCCCGCCCAGCAGTGGTCGATCAACCCGAACCTCACGATCTCCGACATCCAGACCGGCCAGAAGTGCTTCCGGAACTCCGGGTCCACGCTGACCGCGGGCAGTTGCTCGGGCGCGGCGGCGCAGTGGAACTTCAGTCCGTCGCAATCCGGCCCGTCCCCGGACTACCAGGCCGAGGACGCGACGCTCTCGGCCGCGACCGTGGCCACCAACCACACCGGATTCACCGGCACCGGCTTCGTCGACTACGTCAACGCCCCCGGCGGCTACATCGAGTGGACCGTCAACGCGGCCGCCGCCGGGACGTATCGCCTCACCGTGCGGTACGCCAACGGGACCACGGCCGATCGGCCGCTCGACTTCGCGGTCAACGGGACCACGACCAGCGCCGGCGTCAGCTTCCCGCAGACCACCAACTGGGACACCTGGGCGACCAAGTCCCTCACCGTCACCCTCAACGCCGGCGCCAACACCATCCGCGCCACCGGCACGGGCTCCGTGGGCGGGCCGAACGTGGACGTCCTGACCGTCACCCCGGAGCAGACGGGCCCAGCCCCGGTCGACTACCAGGCCGAGGACGGCGCCCTGTCGGCCGCGACCGTGGCCTCCAACCACACGGGATTCACCGGCACCGGCTTCGTCGACTACGTCAACGCCCCCGGCGGCTACATCGAGTGGACCGTCAGCGCGCCCACCGCCGGGACGTACACGCTGACCATCCGGTACGCCAATGGGACCACCACAACACGGCCGCTCGACTTCGCGGTCAACGGGACCACGACCAGCGCCGGCGTCAGCTTCCCGCAGACCACCAACTGGGACACCTGGGCGACCAAGTCCCTCACCGTCACCCTCAACGCCGGCGCCAACACCATCCGCGCCACCGGCACCGGCTCCACCGGCGGCCCCAACGTGGACAAAATCACGGTAGGCCTGTAGCCGTTTACTATCCGTTTACCGGGATACGGTTGCTTTATCCCGATGAGTGATGACTTTTACGGACGAGGCGTAAGTGACCCGGTAACCGTCTTCAGCGCGGTCGACCACCGGGCGGACGGCGAGCTTGCCCACGAGGGCAACCGGGTGCCGGACATCGTGGCCCTGGACGAGCGTCGCCTGGTGGTCGGCTGGCGGGCCGGCGCGCCCGCCGGCACCGACCAGGGCTCGATCCGGATGGCCCGGTCAGTGGACGGCGGGCGCACGTGGACGACGGGCGTGCTGGCGGCGGCGACCTCGTCGCACCGCTACCACTATGTGATCTTCCTCAACGACGGCGGCACGCTGTACGCGCTGATCGGCCGGATCACGATCGCCGACGACCCGGACGCGAACGGCTTCCCGGTGGCGCTGACCGTCAAGCGGAGCGATGACGCGGGCGTGACGTGGGCGGACGTGCCGGTCGCGGTGCATGTGCCGCGGAACACGCGCGGTGTGGTCATCGCCGGCAAACCGCTCAAGCACCAAGGCACGTGGCTGGTGCCGTACTGGCAGGAGCAGGGCGGGGCGACCAAGGCCGGCGTCCTTCGCTCCGCCGACCTCAAGACCTGGGCGCCGGGCGGGCCGGCCGAGAACCCGGCCGGTGTCTCGACCGAGGAGCCGCAGCTCGTGGCCACGCCGGACGGCGGGCTGATGCTGGTGGCCCGTACGTTGCACAGCGGCACGGCCAAGGACAAGGACGCGTTCTATCGGTCGCACACGGCGTACGCGGCGACGGCGACGAGCGCGGACGGCGGCCTGACCTGGACCAGGATGGCGCTCAACGCCGACCTGCCCAACTACTACGTGAAGGGGTTCTTCGCCCGCGACGCGCTCGGCCGCTACTTCACGATCTACAACACCCTCGCGGGGCCCTTCCAGGGCGAGCGGCCCGATCAGTATCGCGAGGTCCTGTTCTACAAGGTCAGGCCCCCGGGCGGGGAGTGGGGGCCGGGCCGCCTGTTCGCCGACGGGCGGCGGCTGACCGCGGGCGCCGCGCGCGGGTGGGACGTCTACGCGAGCGCCGACGAGTACGCTCCGGGCCGCTACTTCGTCGTCTGGGAGCACAACCAGACCAACATCCGCGTCGCCAAACTCGACCTCACCGACTCCTTCACGGGCGTGCGGAACGCCTGGGAGACCTGGTCGGGCCCGGCGGAGACCACCGCGGACGACCACCTGATCCTTTCCGGCCGGGTCACCCAATCGCAGGTCCCGGCGACCGGATACGCGGCGACGCTGAAGGCCACCGGCAACGTGACGCTCACGGTCGCCGCTGCGAGCGGATTCCTCACGCTGAGCGGCGCATCCCGGGCGGTCGTGGACGCGACCGGGCGGGCGTCGATCAACGGGGGCGCGGCCACCAGGCTCCCGGCCACCGACCTTCGCGAGATCGCGCTCGACGGTTCGGGAGAGGTCGCGTTCTGCGAGGTCAGGGACAATCTCGCGCCGATCTCCTGGGCGTCCGGCTGGACGCTCACGCGCGCTCAGGTCACCGACGGCGTGCTCCGGCTGCGCAGCGCGAACGCCCAGGCGTCGTCGGCCACGGCGCCGCTGGCCGACCGCTGCGACTTCACGGTCGAGTTCCGCGGCGAGGTGACCGACGACAGCGCCCTCGACCCGAAGACGGGCAACGGCGTGAGCCTCGGCACGAAGGTGGCCAACGGGGCGCGGCGCCTCATGCTGACCGTGCAGAAGGGCACCGTGTGGGCCATCCGCAAAGGATCCACCACCTGGGAGAAGGTCGCCACTCACCCGGGCGGTCCGGCCACCTGGAAGGTGACCGTGGACAGCGCGGGGGTGGCGCGGCTGTTCCGCGAGGGCGCCGACACCGGGGCGACCTGGGTGGTGCAGGACAGCCGGGACGCCCCTCAGATCACCCACTGGGTCACCGGGACCTCCGGCGGCAACGCCGCCGAGGCCCGGATCCAGTGGACGAGCGTCACCGCCTGACGGACAGGCTGAGCGCGAAGTCGCCGGCGGGGTCGGTGTCCCAGCGCACGACGTCGAAGCCGGCCTTGTCGAGTTCCGCCGTGAGCCCCTCGCGGCGGAACTTGGCGCTGATCTCGGTGCGGATCTCCTCGCCCTCGGCGAAGTCGACGTCCAGGTCGAGGACGTGGGCGCGCATGGGCCGCAGCGCGCGCAGCCGCATCTCGATCCAGTCTTCGTCCTCGTCGTAGAGCGCCACGTGCGCGAAGGAGTCGGGGTCGAAGTCGGCTCCGAGCCGCTCGTTGATCACGTGCAGCACGTTGCGGTTGAAGGCGGCCGTCACGCCCTGCGCGTCGTCGTACGCGGCGACCAGCCGTCCCACGTCCTTGACCAGGTCGGAGCCGAGCAGGAATGTGTCGCCCGGGCGGAGCGAGGAGCGCAGGTCCTTGAGGAACAGTTCGCGCGCCGCCGGGTCGAGGTTGCCGATCGTGCCGCCGAGGAAGGCGACCATCCGCCGGCCCTCCCCCGGGAGCAGCCCCAGATGCCGCTCAAAGTCCGCGCAAACCCCTTCAATCTCCATATCCGGATATTTCGCCGAAAGGCGTGAAACGGCGTCCCCGAGAGTCACGGCGTCCACGTCGACCGGGTAGTACGCCTTGGGCCGCAGCGTGTCGAGCAGCAGGACGGTCTTCTCGCTCGTGCCCGAGCCGAGCTCGATCAGGGTGTCGGCGCCGCTCTCACGCGCGATATCGGCCACCCGCTCCCGAAGGATGGCCAGTTCGCGGCGGGTCGGATAGTACTCCTCCAGGCGCGTGATCTGCGAGAACAGCTCGCTGCCACGGGAGTCGTAGAACCACTTGGGCGGCAGCCACTTCGGATCGGACACCAGCCCGGTGCGCACGTCGTGCTCTAGCGTCTGCCGCAGATAGTCGCGGCTCAGATGGTTGATCACAGCTTCCTCCAGCCGTTCTGGGTGATCAGGTGCCGGTCCGGCACGGGACGCCATTCGGCGTCATCGGTCGGCTCGCTGGCGATCAGCAGGCCGTCCGGCCCCTCGCGGACGAACAGCGTGTCGCCCCAGGTCGTGGCGGCGACCGAGGTGCCGTCGACGACCAGCAGGTTGAGCCGCGCGTCCGGGTCCTTGGCCGCCGCGCGGGTGACGACCTCGGCCAGGGCCTCGTCGAGCGCGGCACCGGCCCGCAGGCGTACGAAGACGGCCGACGCCACCCACGCGGCGTCGCACGCGCTTTCCGGATCGAGCGCGAGGTCGCGCAGCGCGTCGCGCTCGACCCGCCCGTTGTGGCTGAACAGCCATGGGCCGTCGGCGAACGGCGCGGTCGCGGTCTCCTCGATGGGCATGCCGACGGAGGCGGTCCGGACGGCGGCCATGAGGCACCCGCTCTGCGCAACGTCGGCGAGCCCGGGCAGGTTGGCGTCGGTCCAGATCGGTACGGCACGGCGGTAGCGGACCGGTCTCGGCCGCCCATCCACGTACCACCCCATGCCGAAGCCGTCGGCGTTGACCTTGCCGTGCTTCTGCAGGCGGGGGGCCCAGGCCTGCCGTACGAATCCGTCGTAGATCAGGGACGCGAGCGTGCGCGGCTCACCGAGCCAGGCGAGGTGCCTACACATCACGCCACATCCGATGCGTTCCTGGCACAGCGGAATCCGGCGAAGATCTGCCGCCTGATCGGATAGTCCCAGTTGCGGAACGACGACCGAATCGCCGTGGGGTGCGTGGCCCACGAACCGCCGCGCAGGACCCGGTAGTCCTGACCGAAGAAGACCTCGCTGTACTCCTTGTAGGGGAAGGTCCGGAACCCCGGATACGGCTGGAAGTACGAGCTGGTCCATTCCCAGACATCGCCGATCATCTGCTCCACCCCGTAGGCGCTGGCGCCTTCCGGATAGGCGCCGACAACAGCCGGGCGCGCGGACGTATGTCCTAGATTCGCCCTGATTCCATCGTCGCCCCACGGGAAACGGTGGGCGCGGTCGGCCCCCACATCCCAGGCACACGCCTTCTCCCACTCGGCCTCGGTGGGGAGCCGCTTGCCCGCCCACCGCGCGTACGCGTCGGCCTCATACCAGCTGACGTGCTGCACCGGCTCGTCCATCGGCACCGGCTCCAACCGGCCGAACCGGCTGCGCCACCACCCCGTCCCGTCGTTCCTCCAGAACAGCGGGGCCCGGACGCCCATCTGCGCCAGCCGCCTGTCCTCATAGCCGCCCTCCGCGATGAACTCGGCGAACTGCCCGTTCGTGACGGGGAAGCGGTCGATCCAGTAGGCGGGCAGGTCGACGCGGTGGACGGGCCGCTCGTTGTCGTACGCCCAGGGGTCGTCGGTGCCCATCAGGAACGATCCGGCGGGGATGAGCACCTCGTCCATCTCCACGGGCCGCCCGGGCGGCGGCGCGAGGTCGCGCACCAATCCCGCCGTCCGCGACAGCTGCAGCGTGGCCAGCATGGTCTCGTCGTGCTGGTGCTCGTGCTGCAGAACCAGCCCGAACACGAACCCGCCGGCCTTCAGCGGGTCGGGGTCGTGCACGTCGAGGCGGTCGAGCACGTCCAGCACCCGGCCGCGCACTCCCGATATATACGTCCTTGCCTCCTCCGGGCCGAGCAGCGGCAGCGTCGGCCGATCTCTGCGGGGGTGCTTGAACGCGTCGTAGAGGTCGTCGATCTCCGGCCGCAGCGGCGTGATCCCGCCCGCCTCCCGCAGCACCCACAGCTCCTCGTAGTTGCCGACGTGCGCGAGATCCCACACCAGCGGCGACATCAACGGCGAGTGCTGCCGGATCAGGATGTCGTCCTCGGCGCTCGTATAGGCCAGCGAACGGTCGCGCACCTCGACCAGCTCGGCGGCGATTCGCTCCTTCAAGTCCATTGCAGATCCACCTTCGGCTTGTCTCCCAACCTTCCGGCGTACGCCGCCACCTGGCCGACCAGCGCCGGGCTCGCGCCCAGCCGGGGCAGCGCCTCGATCGCGGCGTCGAAGCAGGCCACGGCCGCCGCGCGCAGCCCCGGCGCCGCCAGCCCGAGCCGCGCCGCCTCCTCCCAAACCCCCGTCCCGTACGGCTCGGCCCCGGGAAAAGCGGCCTCCGTTAGGGCTTCTCCCGCCGCCTTGGCCGCCAGGTCGTCGACGATCAGCGCGTACGGCACGGCCACGCACACGGGCCACAGATCCGGGTCCTGGGCGTCCAGGTAGCGGATCTCCAGCCAGCCCCGGGGGCGGACCGGCGGGAACAGCGTGGTCGCGTGGTAAGCGAGGTCGTCCTCGTCCGGCTCCCGCCCCACCAATGCCGAAAAATCGCGAAAAATCGACCCATCGAGGACGGGGCGCCACCCGTCCTTGACCACCATGAGACGGGCGTCCGCGAGATAGCGGGCCCAATCCTCGGCCGGATCGCCGCCCTGATCGACGGACCTGGTGCGCGACGGATCGAGCCCCGCCCACACGGCCTGCCGCCCCGACGCCCACCCGTTCCACGGGGAGTTGGCGAACGCCGCCAGCAGCACCGGGCCGAACCGGTGCGCCCGCTCCCACCGGCCCGGCCCGCCGTCCACGTTGACCTGGATCGACGAGGTCGAGCACATCATCATGGGCCCGTAGGGCTCCCCCAGGAACGCCGCCATCGCGTTGTAGCGCGGCATCCGCAGCTGCCGGCGCGGCGGCCGGCAGAGATCGAGCGCCCGCTCCCCGAGGATCAGGCCGGCCGCACGCAGCGAGAGCCGTACGAGATCGAGGTCGTTGCTGAAACGGGCCACCGCGAGCGGCAGGTGGGCGGGCGGTCCCGACAGCTCCAGCTGCCCGCCCGGCTCGAATGTGATCCGGCTTCCGCCGGGAAGGTCGGGCAGCGCGGCGCGCGTGCGCGTGATCGGCACGTAGAGCGCCGGATCGTCCCGGTCGTACACGAGGAACTCCGCCTCGATGCCCACGCGCCCACCGCTGTCACCGGCGAGGCAGCGCCGTGCGTACCCCCGAATGTCGGCCATGGGCTCCGAGGTGCCCTGGCCCGAAACCGGACAAACGTGAAGCGATTCATGAAGCGATTCACCGCTAACGTTGGGTTGTGTGATTGCTATTGACACTGGTGCCTACGGCATCGGCCTGGCCACGGTCGCGTCCGACGGCACGGTCCTCGACACCTGGTTCCCCGCGCCCGAGCTGGGCGACCCGCCGGGCGACGGCACGCGGCGCCTGGCCGAGCCGGCCGAGTTCGGCGGGCTGACCGGGCCGGACGAGGCGCGCGGCGTCGAGGTCGTCGCGGTGCACACGGAGATCGCCAAGCTGGCGGCGCCGCCCGCCGACGCCCACGACGCCTACCTGCGGCTGCACCTGCTGTCCCATCGGCTGGTCACGCCGCGCTCGATCAACCTTGACGGGATCTTCGGGCGGCTGGCCAACGTCGTGTGGACCAACCTCGGCCCCTGCCAGGTGGAGGGCTTCGAGACGGTGCGGCTGCGGCTGCGGCGCCGGGGCCAGGTGACGGTCTACGGAGTGGACAAGTTCCCCCGGATGGTCGACTACGTGCTGCCGTCGGGGGTGCGGATCGCCGACGCCGACCGCGTACGGCTCGGCGCCCACCTCGCGCCTGGGACGACCGTGATGCACGAGGGTTTCGTCAACTACAACGCCGGCACGCTCGGCGCCTCCATGGTCGAGGGCCGTATTTCGGCCGGTGTCGTGGTGGGCGACGGATCGGACGTCGGCGGCGGCGCCTCGATCATGGGCACGCTGTCCGGCGGCGGGACCGAGGTGATCTCGATCGGCGAGCGCTGCCTGCTGGGCGCGCAGGCCGGCGTCGGCATCTCGCTCGGGGACGACTGCGTGGTGGAGGCCGGGCTGTACGTGACGGCCGGCACGAAGGTGACGTTGCCGGACGGCGCCGTGGTGAAGGCGCGTGCGCTTTCGGGGCGCTCCGGCGTGCTCTATCTACGCAATTCCGTGACGGGCGGGGTCGAGGCCCGCCCCCGGACGGGGACGGGCATCGAGCTCAACGCGGCGCTGCACGCCAACTAGCGGCTGATCTGCCATTGGAGTTCGGTCACCCAGCCCGCGGGGTCGCCCTCGCCGTAATTGAGGTAGACCTCGCGGGCCATGCCCTGCGGCCGGTAGCCGTTCTCCTCGATCCAACCGGCCAAACCCTGCCAGGTGCCCTGGACATCTTCCATCGGCCCCTGATGGATGACGGCCGCCACCTCCGCGAGCGCCGGCAGGTCGACCACGTCGAAGCCGTGGCTGTTTCCATCGGTCAAGACGACCTGTGCTCCCGCGTGGACCAGCACCGAATCCCCGTCCAGGGGCGTGTAGTAGGCGATGGCGGGTCCGGACCACGACAGGCCCGCCTCGGTCACCCGGCGGGACAGTTCCGCGTAGAGAGGCTGGATCACCGGGCCGATGTCCTCGGTCTCGTAACTCTTGGCGGGTGCGGCCAGCTCGATGAGCCGGACCGCGGGAACGCTCTTGACCACCACGTCGGCCATGAGGCCCTCCTTCTCGATCACCCGGAGACGCGCCTCGACAGACGCGAGCCTGACCAGGTCGGCGGCCACCTCCGCACGGCGCAGCCGCAGCATGCCGTGCAACTCCGCCACGCTGATCTTGTCGTCGAGGATCGCGCCCACCTGTTGCAGGGTGAACCCGAGGTCCTTCAAGGCAAGGAGGCGGTTGAGGCGGGCGAGCTGGGCGGCCTCGTAGTAGCGATAGCCGCTGGCAGTGTCGACGTGAGCGGGCGTGAGCAGCCCGAGCGCGTCGTAGTGCCGCAGCATGCGCACGGACACGCGGCCGAGCTGGGCGAAATCTCCGATGCTGAACATGACGCTCCCAGGTTTAGGACCTCACACGGTGTCAGAGTCAACGGGCCCGGAGCGGGCTCAGGGGTGACCCTGACCCTTCCCGGATATCGGGCCTCGGGTAGCGAAATCCGGCAGGCCGGGCCGTACCGTAAAAGACATGGGACGCATTCTTCTTTACGCACTCGTCGCCGTCGCCGCCTTCTTCGTGCTCGGCTGGCTCATCGGCATGGTCTTCACGCTC
The DNA here is from genome assembly GCA_017592665.1 of Streptosporangiaceae bacterium NEAU-GS5. Lineage (GTDB taxonomy): Bacteria > Actinomycetota > Actinomycetes > Streptosporangiales > Streptosporangiaceae > NEAU-GS5. The sequence continues at coordinate 12,129 of JAGFNW010000012.1, forward strand.
CTCAAGTGGGCGCTCATCATCGGCGTCATCGGCTTCGGCGCCTGGTTCGTGCTCAACCTCACCCGCGGCCGCTCCAACTCCGAATCGTAAGCAGCACTTAAGTCATAGGTCAGCAGGTTTCACTGGACCTGTAGCCATGGGTGTCCGCAAAGTGGCGGCATGGAATTCTTCGTCGCCATGGTCACCCCGTTCCGTCCTGATGGTTCGCTCGACGTGGACGGGGCGCAGCGCCTCGCCGCGCACCTCGTCGACGTGCAGGGCTGCGACGGCCTGATCGTCAACGGCACCACGGGCGAGGCGCCCACTACCTCCGACCAGGAGAAGCGGACGCTGGTCGAGGCCGTCGTGGCCGCGGTCGGCGACCGCGCCACCGTGGTCGCGGGCGCGGGCTCGCCCGACACGGCCCATGCCGTACGGCAGGCGGCCGACGCGGAGAAGTCGGGCGCGCACGGCCTGCTCGTGGTCGCGCCCTACTACAACCGCCCCTCACAGGAGGGCGTCTACCGGCACCTCTGGTCCGTCGCCGAGTCGGCGGGCCTGCCGGTGATCGTTTACGACATTCCCGTGCGCGCCGGAATCACCATCGAGGCCGAGACGCTGATCCGGCTCGCCGCGCACCCGCGGATCAGGGCCGTCAAGGACGCCGCATGCGACGTGACCAAGGCCACGCATGTGATGTCGGCCACCGAACTGCGTTACTACTGCGGCGCCGACGAGCACAACCTCCCCCTGTACGCCCTGGGCGCGGCCGGGGTGATCAGCACGGTCGGGCACCTCGGCGGGCGGCAGATCAGGGCCAGCATGGACGCGCTGGACAAGGGCGACCGGACCGGGGCGGCCCGCCTCAACCAGCGCCTGCTGCCGGCCGTACGCGGCATCATGACCAGGGATCAGGGCGCGGTCACGGTGAAGGCGCTGCTCGCGGCGCGCGGCCTGCCGGCGGGGCCGGTGCGGCTGCCGCTCGTGCCCGCGGAAAGGGCGGTCATCGCGGCACTCGAAGCCGACCTGGCGGCGGCCGGTTGGTAGTGTCGCAGCATCAATTCACCGCCCTTAGGACTTGAGATGACCGTCAAGGTAACCGTCACCGGCGCGGCCGGCCAGATCGGGTACGCCCTGCTCTTCCGCATCGCCTCCGGACAGCTTCTCGGCTCGGACACGCCGGTCGAGCTGAGCCTGCTGGAGATCGCCCCGGCGCTGAAGGCGGCCGAGGGCACCGCGATGGAGCTCGACGACTGCGCGTTCCCGCTGCTGCGGGGCATCGAGATCACCGACGACCCCAACGTGGCCTTCGACGGCACCAGCGTGGCGCTGCTGGTCGGCGCCCGGCCGCGGACCGCGGGCATGGAGCGCGGCGACCTGCTCCAGGCAAACGGCGGCATCTTCGGGCCGCAGGGCCGCGCGATCAACGCGCACGCGGCCGACGACATCCGCGTCCTCGTGGTCGGAAACCCGGCCAACACCAACGCCCTCATCGCCATGTCGGCCGCGCCCGACGTGCCGGCCGACCGGTTCACCGCGATGACCCGCCTCGACCACAACCGGGCGCTGTCCCAGCTGGCCAAGAAACTGCAGGTGCCGGTCACCGAGATCAAGAAGATGACGATCTGGGGCAACCACTCGGCCACGCAGTATCCCGACCTTTACCACGCCGAGGTCGGCGGGAAGGTCGCGGCCGAGCAGGTCGACGGCGAGTGGCTGCGCGACACCTTCATCCCGACGGTCGCCAAGCGCGGCGCCGCCATCATCGACGCCCGTGGCGCGTCGTCGGCCGCCTCCGCCGCGAACGCGGCCATCGACCACGTCTACGACTGGTTCCACGGCACCCCCGAGGGCGACTGGACCTCGGCCGCGGTGCGCTCCGACGGCTCCTACGGCGTCCCCGAGGGCCTCATCTCGTCCTTCCCCGTCGTCTCCCACGGCGGCGGCTGGGAGATCGTCCAGGGCCTCGACATCGACGCCTTCTCCCGCGAGCGCATCGACGCCTCCGTCGCCGAACTCCAGGAAGAACGCTCCGCCGTCGCCTCCCTCGGCCTCCTCTAACCCCCACCCCCCCGCGTGATCTTGCAGGATCTCCCCGTGAGAATTTCTGCAAGATCACGGGCCTGGGGGGAGAACTTGGCGGGGGGCAGGTGTATCTAAGGGGTCATGAAACATTTAATACGGGGGCTGGCCGGGATCTCGCTCGTGGCGCTGTTCTTCAGCGCGGCGCCGGCGCAGGCGGCCACGCACACGCACATGCACGACTCGATCAGGTACGCCTCGATCAAGGGGTGCGCCAAGAAGGACAAGAGCCTTCGGCCCTGCTCGCCCTGGCGGCTGTTCACCCATGAGGGCAAGCTGATGAAGCTGAAGGACGCGCAGGTCACGGCCACCGACAAGCGCGGCAAGCCGTCGGTGGGCACGCTCGGCCCGGTGTCGGTCAGCGGCGACGGCCAATACGTGGCCTACTTCCGGGCGCGTGACCGGCGCCTGGCCGTCCGGGGGATCGACGGCCGGGTCACGCTGATGCCGAAGGCGGCGCTGCCGAAGGGGATCGGCACCGACGCGCTCAACATCCAGCTCTCTCTCGACGGCAGGACGCTCGTCGTCGACTACTACGACGACAAGCGGCCCACGAAGGTGTATTCGCTTGACGACCCCACCCACCCGGGTCTTATCCCGCCGGCGGCGGTCTTCGACGGGATCAGCGGCGACGGCCGGCAGATCCTCACCAGCGAAGGCTCCGAGGAGAACACCACCGCGATCGTCACCTACGGCGTCGACGGCACCGAGCTGACCCGCACGACTCCCCCGCAGGTCGTCGTCACCAACTCACCGCGCGCCCTGGCCGCGGACGGCGACCGGGTCGCGTTCGTCACGGGCTCGACGGCCAAGGCCAAGCTCGAGATCTACGACATCGGCGCCGACGAGGTCACGAAGGTCCTCCCGCTGACCCTCCCACACGGCGATTTCCCCGAGATGGTCGACTGGACCGGCGACCACCAGATCACGCTGCACTTCACGCACAACGTGCATACGGTGACCATCCTCCAGGTCGACGCGGACACCGGGGCGACCCACGTCCGGGACGCCTACGAAGTGGCCGCGGACACGTTCTACTTCGAATCCTGCGGCGGCTAGCGCCAGCAGCACCACCAGGTCGGCGACGACGGTCAGGCGCTGGGTGAGGCCCGCTGGGAACATCCCCGGGTCCACGCCCAGCGCCTGCAGCGCGTACGGGACGACCAGCAGCGCGATCGTCCCGAAGCAGGCAAGGCTCAGCGGCCGCAGAGAGCGCACGCGAATACCCGCCAGCGGGACGCTCACAAAGGCCGCGAACGCCGCATAGCGATGAATCCCCCCGGACACCGACAACGACAGTCCGGGCGCGTCGGTCGGGAACCCGGCGACCAGCAGCAGGCCGACGGCCCACGAGGCGACCAGCACTCCGGCGAGCCGATCCGAGCGCGCCAGCCGTACAGCGACCACTCCCGACCCCGCGGCGATCAACGCCAGCGACGCCGGCAGCATCCAGCCGTACGAGGTGAACACATACTCGCTGATCATGTCGTGCAGGGGGTCGAGACCCCCCATCACGTGCAAGATCATCATCAACAACATGCCACCGGATATCGCCACGAACGCCATGTATCAACGGTGGCGAGATCAGGCATGCGGCCTCATCGGAGATGAACCCGACTGGGCCCTGGCCGAACCCTTAGGTAGCCCCGTCCGCCTCCGCGGGTGCCGTCTCAGGGGTGGACACCCGGAACCAGCGGCAGCCGTATGGGGAAAGCTTGATCGTGGCCTCTCCGTCGTCGGTCAGCTGGAGGGTGCCCTCGACGATGATGTCGGTCAGCACCCGCGAGCTGTCGCAGCCCTTGAGCGTGACGGTCACCGTGGCGTCCCGGTCGGCGAAGTTGTGCGCCGTGACCACGGTCTCGCCGTCGAGGTCGGCCCGGTGCGCCAGCACGGCCTCGTCCTCCACGTCGAGCACCTCGTAGTCGCCCCAGGCCAGCTCGGGACACTCGCGGTACTGCTCGATCAGGCTGGTCATCCAGTGCAGCAGCGAGTCGGGGTCGCGCCGCTGGGAGCTCACGTTGACCTTCTCGGGGCCGTAGTCGCCCTTGGGCATCGGCGTGCGGACCTTGTCCGGCGACGCGGTCGAGAAGCCACCGTTCAGGTTGGGCGTCCACTGCATGGGGGTGCGCACCGCGGCGCGGCCCTCGATGTCGAGGTTCTCCCCCATCCCGATCTCCTCGCCGTAGAAGAGCACGGGGGTGCCGGGCTGGGCGAACAGCAGGCTGTAGGCCATCTTGATCCGGCGTGTGTCGCCGCCGAGCATGGTGGGCAGGCGGCGCCGGATGCCCCGGCCGTACAGGCGCATGCCCTCGTCGGGCGCGAACGCCTCGAAGACTTCCTCGCGCTCCTTGTCCGTGAGCTTGTCGAGGGTGAGCTCGTCGTGATTGCGCAGGAACGTGGCCCAGTGGCAGTCCTTGGGCGGATCCGGCCGCTCGCGCAGCGCGTCGGCGAGCGGGCGCGCGTCGTGCCTGACCAGCGACAGGTATGAGCGCTGCATGCCGATGAAGTCGAAGCACATGGTGATCTCGTTGCCGAGGCCGTCGCTGCCGAAGAATCGCAGCAGGTCCTTGTACGGAAGATTCACCTCGCCCAGCAGGATGGCGCTCCCGTCGCGCCGGTTCATGAACGCGCGCAGCGCCTCGAAGAACTCGTGCGGGTCCGGGAGGTCGCCGTCCTTCGGCGTGACGTCCTCGACCAGGAACGGCACGGCGTCCACCCGGAAGCCGGAGAGGCCCAGTTGCATCCAGAAGCCGAGGATGCGCACGATCTCGTCGCGCACCTCTGGATTGGAGGTGTTGAGGTCGGGCTGGAACCGGTAGAAGCGATGGAAGAAGTACTGCCCGGCCTCGTCGTCCCACTGCCAGAGGCTGTGCTCCTGGTCGGGGAAGACCACGCCCTTGGGGTCGTCGGGCTCGGGCTTGTCCGACCAGATGTACCAGTCGCGATAGGTGGAGTCCGGGCTCGACCTCGCGTCCTTGAACCAAGGGTGCTGGTCGGAGGTGTGGTTGACCACCAGGTCGGCGATCACCCGGATCCCGCGGTCCCGCGCCACCTGCATGAACTCCACGAAGTCGCCCAGCGTGCCGAGCCGCGAATCGACGCTGTAGAAGTCGACGATGTCGTAGCCGTCGTCCCGGTCCGGCGTCGGGAAGAACGGCATGAGCCAGATACACGTCACACCGAGACGCTCGATGTGGTCGATGTGCTGAATCGCCCCTCTGAAGTCCCCTATCCCGTCGCCGTTGCCGTCGGCGTACGTCTCGATGTCAAGGCAGTAGACGACGGCGTTCTTCCACCACAGATCGGCGATTTGGCTCTGTCTCATGGACAGGCGCACTACCCGGCTTCTACCGGTTTAGGCGGGCGCGGCCATGTACCAGCGGGCGTGGCCGTCGCCGCTCAGCAGCGAGTCGAGCCGGCGCGGCAGCTCCTGCCGCGAGAACGGGTCGCCGAGGGCGTTGCGGATGTGCACGCCGACCGCGTACATGTCCCTGACTTCCATCAGGGTCGCGTATCCGGGCCACTGCCGCAGATCCGTCCCGTACGCCAGGGCGAACCGGTCGACCTCGGCGGCCGTGAGGCCGAAGCGGCGCTGCCCGTGATAGGTGTGCACGAGATCCCATTCGCGGGGGCCGACCGCGACCGCGTCCCAGTCGCACAGCACCACGTTCCCGTCCTGGCAGCGCAGCAGGTTGTCGATCCACGCGTCGCCGTGCAGCAGCACGGGCGGCCCGGTCGGCAGGTCGCCCCAGCGCTCGGTCAGGTCCTCGATCCGATCGCTCAGCCAGGCGCGCTGGCCGTTGCTGAGCACCTCGGCCCGGCAGGCCACGGCGCTTCGCACCTCGGCCAGCGGGTCGGACAGCGTGCGGAGCGGCACCGGCGGCACCGGCTCGCCGTGCAGGTTGCGCAGGATGCGGCCGAGCTCGGTGGTGGTCGGACGGCCGCGGGAGCGGACGTACCGCCAGAAGGTGACGGCGCGCCCGCCGTGCACGATCGGCTGGCCGGGGATCTCGTCCACCGGGCGCACGGTCGGGAAGCCGCGGTCGGACAGCCAGCGGGCGACGGCCAGCACCGCGGGGAGCCGGGTGAGCGCGTCCGGCGCCGTCGCGATCCTGACCACGATCCCCGAGCCGGGCAGCCGGAAGACGGCGTTGCTGCGCAGCCGCATCAGCCGCGCGCCGCGCACGTCCAACCCGACCCGGTCGCACACCTCGGCGAGGACGCCGAAAGCCTCGATGGCGAGCGGCCCGGCGACCGTCCTCTTCATCGAATGCTCTTTGCGATCTCAGAGCTCGGCATGAAGTCGCGGGATCCCGCGAACCTGGGCTCGGCCAGCAGCCGATGGAGCTCACGCACGGTGGCCAGGCCTGGATCGGCTTCCGCGAGCAGCGCCTTGGCCCGGGTGAGCACGATCGACGTGCGATGCTCGGCCGGCACCTGGGACAGCGCCTCGGCCGCGATCCTGCAGGCCTCCTCGTGGTCGCCGTGCTTGGCCAGGTGGCTGGCCTGGTCGAGCAGGATCAGCGCCGGGTCGATGGTCTGGAACCCGGCCGGCACCGACTGCGGGCTCTGCACCTCGTCGCCCAGCTCGATCAGCGTGCCCGTGCGGTAGAACGTCATCCGTTTCTCGGTGAACACGAAGGCCAGGTCGTCCTGGGAGATGCCGCGCATCCTGGCGAAGATCTGCTCGGCCTCGGCGAGCGCCGTACGCGCCGCCTTGCTGTCGCCCATCCGGGCCAGCGCGCGGGCCTCGGCGGCGGCGGCGAGCGCGGCGGGCGAGCTCGGCGCGCTTCCGGCCAGCATCCGGGCCTCCCGGGCCAGCCGTACGGTCTCGGACAGGTCGCCGTAGTAGTAGAGGAGCATGGTCTGCTGGGCCCGGACGAGGGCGCGCAGGCGCAGGTCGCCGACGTCGTCGGAGGCCGTGCGTGCCGTGCCGTACCAGGCGTGGGCCTGGCGGGTGTCGCCGAGCTTCATCAGCGCGTCGGCGGACAGCAGCGCGAGCATGGTGGTCGCGGTGAGCAACCGGCGCTGGGCGATGGCCTGCTGGCGCACGCTGACGAGCCGGCGCACGTCGGCCAGCTCCAGCATGACCCGGCAGAGCATCGGCATGGGCGCGGTCGTCATGTATTCGCGGCGGTAGCGCAGCACCTGCTCGTCGAGCCGGTCGAGCTGGTCCTCGGTGATCGTGGAGGTGGCCAGGGAGCGGTCGACGTCGTGCCGGGTGCCCTCGACCTCGGCGAAGAACCGGCCGTTGGGCATGCCCATGAGCATGGCCTGATGGAACAGGGCCCGCCGCTCGGTGTCGTCGTCGGCCGGCTCCTCGACGTGGACGCCGCCCTCGCTCTCGTTCTGCGCGACCACGACGACCCTGCTCGCCGCCGTCTCGTCGCAGTAGTCGGCGGCCATGCCGAGCCGTACGGCGTTGGCGTGGTAGAGGCGGGCGAGCAGGTCGATGGTCTGGGGGCGGGGCCGGGCGCGGTTGTTCTCCCACGCGTTCAGCAGGTCGATGCTGGCCCGGGGGTGTCCGAGCGTCTGCTGCTCACACAGATACTCGAGCTCTTCGATGGCCTGACGGGCCGACCAACCTCGCGAGAGGCGGTGGGCCTTGAGCAGGCTGACGCCGCAACACCCGTGAATGGCCTGGACCGTCTGCCATGTCGTCCACTGGCGGGCCTCGGCCTGTTCGCGCCATCGCCGGGCGCAGGCGGGGGAATGCTCTCCTCGGGCCATCGTGCTGCCCCTCCGCTGCTGGAGTGTCGCCTATGACGGATATTTCCCCCAGGTTAACCGGGAGGCACCGGATCGCCCTGACCGTTATGTGTTCGTGGCCGACGACCCGAGGGTGTTCCACTGAATACCGATGGTTTCCCTGGTTATTGCGCGGTTTCGCGGAACTCGTCGGATTGCTGCCTGGTCATCGTAGGTTCACGCTTTCACGTGATGGGTTTCGACGTCCCGGGGAGGCCATATGAAGGCAGACCGAAGTGAGGCCATGGACCATCTGGAACGACTCGCAGCCCAGTTGGAGGCCCATTCGTTCCAGGTCCGGCTGACCGCGCCGGCCGGCCTCTACCCCCGGCTCCGCGTGGTGAACCCGATGGCGCCATCGATGGCGGAAGACGTGCTGGCGTCCAACTCCAGCGACGGCGAGTGGTGGTACTGGCTGTCGTGGGCCGGCCGCATCGGGCACGCCTCCGACGTCGTCACCGCCGCCGAGCGCATCGCGAGCGTCCTCCACGTGATCCGGCGCTGAGCCGGCACGGTCACACAGGGCCTGCACAGGGCTGCGGCTCGCGCCTTCCTCGCCAAGGCGCGAGCCGTCAACGTCCGTCAGGTCTGCTTTATCCCGTCGACGAACAGATCCACCTTCTCGGTGTAGAACGCCATCAGCCCGGCGACCCGCTCGCTCTCCGGCAGCGGCGTCGGATAGGACCACACGACGTCCTTGTGGTCACCGACCGACCAGTATTCGGCCTGGCCCTTGTAGGGGCAGTGGGTGGCGGTGTCGGTGTGCCGCAGCAGGTCGAGCCGCACGTCGGTCTTCGGCAGGTAGAAACGCGGCGGAAGGCCCGTCTCGAACAGGATGCGGCCGTGCCGCGAGTCGGCCACCGTCTCGCCGTCGATCTCGACGCGGATGTGACGCGAGGTCGGGAGGATGTCGACCCGGGTGTACGGATCGCGGGCGTGGGTGAAGACCTCCTCGTCCTCCTCGAACCACGCGTCCACGGCGTCCCAGGCGAACCGGACGTGGCCGCGGATCTCCTCGATCGGCGAATCTTCATAGACCAGGGCCTGGCCCTTGCGGCCGGATCCCACGGTGTGGATCTGCGCGTCGCCGCGGCTGGGTGAATGATCGGTCTCCCCGGTCGGCTTGAGGACCTCGGACTCCACGTCCTCGAGCGGGAAGTAGTAGGTCGGGTAGTGCGGGGACTCCCAGACCAGAAGGGCGCGGACCGAGTCCGCCACCGCGCGCCCGTCAAGGTAGGCACGCACGCGCTTGGCCGTGGGCTCCACCTTGACCCGGCCTCTGCTCGTCTGCTTCATACTTGCGGGAACCCCGCCCGCCGGTCCACTATTCCCCGGTACGCTACCGAGTGCGTGGTCCTCACAATCCGCATTTCGCGATGTGCGCCCCGGATCTGTCGACAGCGGGCGGATTAGTCGCTTACCCTCGGATAGGTGGGTCTTCGCCTGTACGATACTTTCAGTCGCGAGGTCCGTGCGTTCACCCCGCGAATTCCGGGAATGGTGTCGATTTACCTGTGCGGCCCCACGGTCGTCGTTCCGCCACATATCGGGCAGATTCGGTCGCAGGTGAATTTCGACATTCTGCACCGCTGGCTGCGGCACACCGGATATCGCGTGCGATTCTGCCGGAACGTCACTGACATCGAAGACAAAATCATCGGGAGATCGCTGGCCGAGGGCATCCAGTGGTGGCGGGTCACCGAGCCCGTGCACCGCGCCTTCGACCGGACGTTCGCCGCGCTCGGCTGCCTGCCGCCCAGCGTGGAACCCCGGGCCACCGGGCACATCCCGGAGATGATCGAGCTGATCCAGCAGCTCGTGGCCACCGGTCACGCATATGAGGCCGACGGCAACGTCTATTTCTCGGTCGGTTCCTTTCCTACGTACGGCGAGCTGTCCGGAGTGCGCGCCGAGCATCTGCGAAGCACCGAGGAGCACGACCGCGGAAAGCGCGACCCGCGCGATTTCGCGCTGTGGAAAAGGGCGAAGCCGGGCGAGCCGATCTGGCCCGCGCCGTGGGGGGAAGGCCGCCCCGGATGGCACCTGGAATGCTCGGCCATGGCGCGTAAGTATCTCGGCCGCGAATTCGACATCCACGGCGGCGGCAGCAACCTCATCTTTCCCCATCATGAGAACGAGATGGCCCAGTCGAAAGCCGCCGGAGATTCGTTCGCCCGCTTTTGGGTGCACAACGGGCCGGTCACCCAGAAGGGTGAGAAGATTCGCAAGGAAATGCGCAACGCACTGGCCGTGCAGACGCTGCTGCGCCGGGTGCGGCCGATCGAGCTGCGCTACTATCTCGCGGCCGCGCACTATCGCTCGCCCATGGAATTCTCCACGGCCGCGGTCGAGGAGTCGGCCACCGCCTTCCAGCGGCTGGAACGGTTCGCGCTCCGCTTCCCGGCCGGGCCGCAGGGGCCGCCGGCGCCGCTGCCCTCGCAGTTCAGGCAGGCCATGGACCAGGATCTCAACGTGCCGAAAGCCCTCGCGGCGGCGCACGCGGCGGTGACGGCCGGATACGCGGCGCTGCGCGACGGAGATCAGCCCGCCGCGCTGCGCAAAAACGCGGAGGTACGCGCCATGCTGGGCGTGCTCGGGCTGGATCCGCACGATCCCCAATGGTCGGCGGAAACGCGTGTGCGCGATGTCGCCATGGCCGTGCTGCGTATCGCCCGAAATCTCGCCTCGGCGGAAAGAGATCGCGATCAGGCGGCCGCCCTGCATCGCCGGATCGACGCCGCGCTGGAAAATTGCGCGGTCCTGTAGCGTACGGCTGTGCCACCGCGGAAGATCCTTATTGACTGTGATCCGGGAATCGACGACGCGCTCGCGATCGTGCTCGCGCACGGCAATGCCGCAGTGGAGATCGTGGGGATCACCACGGTCGGCGGCAACGTGTCGCTCGACCGGACCACGCGCAACGCCCGGGCGCTGCGCGAGTTCCTCGGCTTCCGCGACACGCCGGTCGTGCCGGGCAGCGCCGGCGCGCTGCTGCGCAGCCGCATCCACGCCGCCCACGTGCACGGCGACAGCGGCCTCGGCGCGGCGCGGCTCCCCGAGCCCGCGCTCGCGGCCGCCGACGGCCACGCGGCCGACTTCATCATCGAGACCCTGCGCCCCGGCGACGTCACGCTGGTCGCCATCGGCCCCCTGACCAACGTGGCCCTGGCCGTACGCAAGGAGCCGCGGATCGTCGACTGGGCCCGCGAGCTGGTCATCCTCGGCGGGTCCTACACGCGGGGCAACGCCACACCGGCCGCCGAGTTCAACATTGCCGCCGACCCCGAGGCCGCCGCGATCGTCTTCGGCGCCGGCTGGACGGTCACGATGATCGGCCTCGACGTCAGCCGCACGGCCCTCGCCACCGGCGCCGTGGTCGACCGGATGCGCGCCATGGGCCGCCTCGGGGCCGACCTGCTGGTTCCGTGCGTGGAGTTCTACGGCATGGTGACCGCGGAGGAGGGCCCGGCGATCCACGACGCCTGCGCCGTGGCGTACGCGATCGACCCCACGCTGATCGACGTCCAGCCCGCGGTTGTCGACGTCGAGACGCACGGCGTCCACACGTCCGGGATGACCGTGGTCGACTTCAACCTCCGCGACCGCGCCCCCAACGCCCTCGTCGGCACCCGCATCGACGTCCCCCGCTTCTGGGACCTCCTGCTCACCACCTACGCCTCCGTCGCCGCCGCGCTGGAGATTGGGTAGAGGTGGGGCATGAGGGATGAGAAGTTGCTCGCGGAGTTCGATCCGTTCGGGATCTTCGACTGGGAGGCGGCGCGGCTGGAGGAGTTCTTCGCCGGGCTCGACCCGGCCGGGTGGGAGCGCCCCTCGCGCTGCGCCGGCTGGTCGGTGAAGGACGTGCTGGGGCATCTGGCCGGCGAAGAGCTGTACAACCACGCCTGCCTCGACGACGACCTCGGGTCGTTCGCCGCGGTCCTGGATCGGGCGGGCGTGAGCGGCTACGAGGAGTTCAACGAGTGGTGCGTGCGGGAGCGGCGCGGCGTACCCGCCGGCGAGGTGCTGGCCGAGTGGCGTGAGGCGAGCGCCGAGACCCGGCGGCGGATGCGCGAGCTCGGGCGGGACGCGACGCTGCGCACCGCGGCCGGGCCCTATCCGGTCGGCCTGCAGACCTTCCACTACGCGTCGGAGTTCGCCACGCACGCCGACGATGTGGGCGTGCCCGTGTCGGCCGAGGAGGCGCCGGAGCGGACGCGGTGGCGGGTCGCGGTGGGCCGGTTCGCGCTCGGGGAGGCCGACTCCCCCGCGCGCGTCGAGGTGAGCGGCGAGGAGGTCCGCGTCGAGGCGGACGGGGCCCGCGGCGCGCTCACGCCGGCCGAGTTCGTCGAGGCCACGGTCGGCCGGCTGCCCGGCGACGACCAGGTCGACGGTCGCATCCGGGCCGCCCTGAGGTGCCTCGCCTAGGTCTGGTACGCGTAGATCTTGATCCAGTCGACGGCGAACTCGTTGGGGATCTTCGTGGCGGCGTTGGGCAGGCCGGTGAGGTTGTCGCCGCTGGAGACGGCCATGCCGAGCCAGCGCTTCCCGGCGAATGTGGCCGTGTCACGGAAAATCACCTTTCCGTCGACCCGGATGGCGAACGAACGCGGCGTCCAGTCGAACCGGTAGGTGTGGAAGCCGTCCGTGTACTTCCCGGCCACGACCTTGCCGTGCTTGCGGGTCCCGTCGCCGTTGGTCAGGTAGGCGTTCTCCTTGCGCGGCGCGAGCAGCTCGATGCCGCTCCAGTCGCGGTCGTCATTGCCCTCCATGGGCCAGAGCACGAGATAGCTGTCGATGCCCTTGCCCTTCGGCACCTTGGCCCGCACCTCGAACCTGCCGTACGTCCTCGCCAGCGACCAGCAGCCGACGCCGCCCGTGGCGTACGGGCGGTTGAAGTTGCGCTTGCGGGTGATCCGGAGGTGCAGCAGGCCCTTGGAAACCCGCGCCTGGGCCGGGTCATACCAGCTGGCGGCCGGGCCGCCGTGCGGCGAGGGGCCGTAGGCGCCGCAGCCCTTGGGCAGCACGCTGCCGGTGAACGTCTCGGCCACGACCAGCTTCCAGCTGGGCGCGTGAGCGGCCGGTTGGGCGACTAAGGGGGCCGTGAGCAGGGCGGCGAGCAGCGCGTGGACCATCGTGCCATGGTGCCCGCTCCCCGCCTTAGGCGTAGGGCGTACGCCGAAATAGGGGTCTAAGGCGACAGGCGGCCGGCCGGCGCCAAGAGATAGGACATCCGCCCGATGTGAGGGAGGCCACCTTAGCCGGAACCTTGAGGTGTCGGGAAAGACCCGAAAAGCACACCAAGGAGTGGCGAGATGAGCCCGGAACTGCACTACCAGCTGATGATCAACCGAGTAGACGAACTCCACGCCGCGGCCGACCACTACCGGCTCGCCCAGGAGGCCGTCGAGGGCCGGCGCGCCACCCGCGCGGCCCGCGCAGGATCGCGCGTGCTGCGTGGGGTGTTCGGCAAGCTCCGCACCTCATGAGCACGGCACGAACGCCCGGCCGGAGTGATGATCCCGGCCGGGCCGACCGCCCGCCCTGACGCGATGCAAGATCACCGACGCGGTGAGCTGCGGGCCGGGAGTTCGTGCAAGATCACGAACGCGGCGCGCAGGCGCGCGGGACTTCCTGCAAGATCACACCCTGGGGGTGAGTGGTTGAAACATGGGAGGAGGTTTCTGGAAACATGGGTTTTTTAGTCTCCGGACATGGCGGACGTATTCGACTCGTACGCGCTGGCGGACGCGTGGGATGAGATGTTCGAGGGACCTGGGGTCCCACGGGGGCCCTATCGGGCGTTGTTCGCGGCGCTGCAGCCGCTGGGGGCCGAGGAGCTGCGTTTCCGGGCCGAGCAGTTGGCCCGGGTCTTCACTGATCGAGGGGTGACCTTCGACTACGCGGGCGACGAGCGGCCGTTTCCGCTCGATCTGATCCCGAGGATCATCGACGCGGCCGAGTGGGATCTGATCGGGCGCGCGGTCCGGCAGCGGGTGCGGACGCTCGAGGCGTTCCTCGCCGATGTGTACGGCCCGCGGCAGGTGTTCCACGACGGCGTCGTGCCGTGGTCGCTGCTGCACTCGTCCCCGCACTTCCACCGGGTCGCCCACGGGATCGAGGTCAGGACCCGGATTCACATCGCGGGCATCGACATCGTCCGGGACGAGCACGGAAATTTCCGCGTCTTGGAGGACAACGTGCGGACCCCGAGCGGGGTGTCGTACGTCCTGGAGAACCGGCTTGCCATGATGCGCACCCTTCCCGCGCTCTTCGCCGAGCAGCGCGTACGCCCGGTCGACGAATATCCGGCCCGGCTGCTGAACGCACTGCGGAGGGCCGCGCCGGCGCACGTCGCCGACCCGACCGTGGTCGTGCTGACTCCCGGCGTCCACAACGCCGCCTACTTCGAGCACGCGCTGCTGGCCCGCCTGATGGGCGTCGGCCTGGTCGAGGGCCGCGACCTGGTCTGCGAGAACAACCGCGTGTACATGATCACCACGCACGGCAAGCGGCCCGTCCACGTGATCTACCGCAGGGTCGACGACGAGTACCTCGACCCGCTGCACTTCCACGCCGACTCCACGCTCGGCTGCCCAGGACTGCTCAACGCCGCGCGCAGCCGCAACGTGACGATCGCCAACGCGGTCGGCAACGGCGTCGCCGACGACAAGCTCCTCTACACCTACGTGCCCGAGCTCATGAAGTACTACCTGGGCGAGGAGCCGCTGATCGGCAACGTGGAGTCCTACCGGCTCGAGGATCGCGACACGCTCGACTGGGCGCTCGGCAACCTCTCGGGCCTGGTGCTCAAGCCCGTGGACGGGGCCGGCGGAAAGGGCATCGTGATCGGGCCGCAGGCGTCCGAGGAGACGCTGGACGCGCTCGCGACGGCCGTACGGGACGATCCGCGGGGGTGGATCGCCCAGCGTCCGGTGGCGCTGTCGACCTCGCCCAGCCTGATCGGCGAGCTGCCCCGGCCGCGCCACGTCGACCTCCGGCCGTTCGCGGTGAACGACGGCGACGACGTGTGGCTGCTGCCCGGCGGGCTCACCCGGGTCGCGCTGCCGGAGGGCGAGCTCGTGGTCAACTCCAGCCAGGGCGGCGGCTCCAAGGACACCTGGGTCCTCACCGACGACCGCGGGGCCGCGGCCCGGCCCATGGAGTACGGCCCGCCGCCCGCGCACTGGGAACCCAGCCGGAGCGCCGCCTGGGACGGAGCCGATCAATGAGACGCGAACTGCTGAGCCGGATCGCCGAGACCCTCTACTGGATCGGACGGTACGTCGAGCGGGCCGATGACATCGCCCGCCTGCTCGATGTGTCGGTGCACCGGACGATCGGCGGCGAGGAGGACTGGCGGTCGATCCTCGCCATTCTCGGCCACGAGCAGATGGCCCCGACCACCGATTCTCTGCTGCGCCGCCTCGCCTTCGACGCCGGCGACCCGAGTTCGATCGCCGGATGCGTGCGCGCCGCCCGCGAGAACGCCCGCGGGGTCCGGGAGATCATCTCGACGGAGATGTGGGAGTGCCTCAACGTCACCTGGAACCAGCTGCCGCAGCAGCGGGCCGGGGCGGGACGGCTCGGCCCGCACGGCTACCTGCGGTACGTCAGCGAGCGCGCGTCGCTGTTCTTCGGCCTCGCCGACGCCACCATGAGCCGCGACGACGGCTGGCGGTTCATCGTCCTCGGGCGGTGCCTGGAACGCGTGGACATGACGGCCCGGCTGCTGGCCGTACATCGGGAGAGCGACTGGCGGCTGCTGCTGCAGGCGTGCGGAGCGGACGAGTCCTTTACCCGGACCCACAAGGGAGATTCTTCTCGGGTCCTGGAATTTCTGCTGCTAGACCGGTTGTTTCCCAGATCTATAACCTACGCGCTGGAGACAGCCGAGGAGTGCCTGGCCGATCTCACGCCGGATCAACGGCGGGCCGGCATCTCCGATCCAGCGCGGGCCTCGATCGGCCGGGTCCGGATGGGCCTGGAATACACCGATCTGGCTGAGTTGCGTGGGCAGCTCCCCCTTCTGCTGATCGCCCTGCAGGAAGCGTGCGTGGCCGCTTCCGAGGCGATCACCGATCGCTTCTTCCAGACGGCCGCTCCGGCCGGGTGGGTGAGAGGAGGGCAGTCATGGGTTGGCGTCTGAAAATCCGCCACCTGACCACACATGAATACGACGGTGAGGCCGCCTCGTCCTACAACGAGGTCCGGATGGCGCCGCTGGACGACCCCGTCCAGAACACGCTCGAACGCCGGCTCACGGTCCGCCCCGGCACCCCGGTCTGGTCCTACACCGACTATTGGGGGACCCTCGTCAGCGTCTTCGACGTGCCGAAGGCGCACCGCGAGCTGACCGTCGAGGCGGTCAGCCAGGTCGAGACGTCAAAGGCCCGGCCCCTTGGCAAGCCGCCGAGCTGGGCCGAGCTGCGCGGGATCGAGAGCCGGCTGGGCGAGTTCCTGCGGCCGACGCCGCGGACCACGGTCGCCCCCGAGGTCGCGCTGGCCCAGGTGCCCGGCCGCGACCCGCACGAGGCCGCCGAGGCGATCGCCTGGTGCGTCCACGAGCGCGTCTCCTACGTGCCGGGCTCGACCGGGGTCCTCACCAGCGCCCAGGAGGCCTGGAATCAGGGCCAGGGCGTCTGCCAGGACATGGCCCACGTGACCGTGGCGCTGCTCCGAGCGGCCGGGATCCCGGCCCGCTACGTCTCCGGATATGTGCATCCGCACCGGGACGCGGCGATCGGAGAACCCGTCGTCGGCCAGAGCCACGCCTGGATCGAATACTGGGCGGGCGAGTGGGTGGCGGTCGACCCGACGAACCAGACACACGCCGGAGAAGACCACGTCATCGTGGCGCGGGGACGTGACTACACCGACGTTCCCCCGCTGAAAGGTATTTACCAAGGCCCGCCCGCGGGAAGAACAGAAGTAAAAGTCGAGGTGACTCGCTTGGCCTGAGTTTTGGAAGTCCCACACCGTGGGAAAAGACGCAAGCACTGGTATCCAAGCGAAGAGTGACTAGGGAGGTGCTGATGAAACGGGTTCAGATCGTGCGGCCTCGGCCGCCGCGCCGTCCTCCGGCTCTCGACCTGCGGACTCCGTCCGGACGGCTACTGCCGTTCTGACCCTGGGCGCACCAGGCTCAGCAGGCTCATCGGGCCTCGATGGCCAACTCGTAGCAGCCGCGAAACCCCTCCAAAACGGCGGGCCACGAGCATTTGACGGGCTCTGATTCCCTGTTGTGCTCGGCGATCGACGAGCGCAGCTCGCGGTCGCGCACGAGCTTCACCACCGATGTGACCAACTCCCCGAAACTGCGTCCCAGCAGGCCTTCCTTGCCTGACCTGACGAAGTCGGCCACCCCGCTCTGGGCCCTGGCCACGACCGGCACCCCGGCCACCCGCGCCTCCAGGGCCGCCAGCCCGAAGGACTCACGCGGCGCCGGCGCGACGAAGACGTCCGCCTCCCCCAGCAGGCCTCTGATCTGCTCGCGGCTGTAGCGTCCCGGCAGTGTCACCCAGCCGTCCATCTTCTCGGCCACGAGGAATCGCTCCATGCGCGTGCGCGCGGGGCCGTCGCCCACGATCGTGGCGCGCATGCCGATCTCCTTGGGGACCTCGGCGCGCGCCTCGGCCAGCAGCCGCAGCAGCTTCATGGGCTGCTTCCGGGGCGCCAGCCGCCCGACCGCCACCACGTGCACGACCTCGTCGAGACGATCCCGTGCAGGGGCGTCGTGGAGGGGGCGCCAGCCGGCCACGTCGAGTCCGTTGGAGACCACGTGCACCGGGACGTGCGGCCCCGCGACGAGCCGGATCGGCTGCGCGGCCGCGCCGCTGACCGCGGTGGCCACCAGGCCCCAGCGATCCCAGCGGTAAAGCCGGCGAAGGGAGCCGTAGACGCCTCTGGTCACCGGATCCCACATGCTGTGCACGGTCACCACGGCCGGGATCCCGGCGCGCCTGGCCGCGCGCACCCCCATCCACGCGAACGGCGAGACCGCGCCCGTGTGCACGTGCACCACGTCGGGGCGGCGCGACGACATGAGGCGGATCAGATGGCCCACCCCGCGCGGATGGATCGGCAGGTCGAACGGCATGCGCGCCACGATCCGGTGCACGCCGGCAAGGTCGTCTCCCGGTGTCGCGGTGGCCACCTCGACCGTGTCACCGGCCTCCCGCTGCGCCCGAACCAGGTCCGCCACCTGCACCTCGATGCCACCCAGGCGAGGCAGGTAGCAGTCGCTCACATGAAGGATCCGCACGCCGTCAGGCTACCCGGCTCATGGGATCATGGCCCCGTGGCGAGGCTTCGGGAACCAGTGACCGCACGACCCAAGACCGCGGTGTTCTTCCATGCCCATCCCGACGACGAGGCGCTGCTGACGGCCGGGACCATGGCCATGCTGGCGGCGCAGGGGCATCGGGTCGTGCTGGTCGTCGCCACGGCGGGCGAGCGCGGGCTGGCCGACCTCGCCCCCGGCGACGAGCTCGGGCGGGCGCGCATGAGCGAGCTCTACCGGTCGGCCGCGGCGCTCGGCTGCGCCCGGGTCGTACGGCTCGGCTACGCCGACTCGGGCCTGTCGGCCGACGGCGGCCCCCTGGGCCGGCCCGACAACGCGTTCATCGACGCCGACACGGAAGAGGCCGCCCGGCGGCTGGCCGCCATCCTCGACGAGGAGCACGCCGACCTCGTCACCATCTACGACCCGGCCGGCGGCTACGGCCATCCCGACCACGTCCAGGTGCACCGGGTCGGCAGGCGGGGCGCCGAGCTGGCCGGCACGAAGATCGTGCTGGAGGCGACCGTCAACCGCGATCCCCTGCTCCGCGGCGTGCGGCTCGCGGCCCGCGTCTATCCCGCGCTCGATGTACGGCAGTTCGAGAGCGCCTACTCGGCCGCGGCCGACATCACCCACCGGGTCAACGTCCGCCGCTTCACCCGGGTGAAGCGGGCCTCGATGGCCGCGCACGCCAGCCAGGCCACGGGCGGCGACGGCGACCGCACGCTGGGCGCGATGCTCAAGATCCCCTACCCGGCCTACCGCTACGTCTTCGGCACCGAGTGGTACATCAACCGCGCGCTGCCGCCCGGCACCCGGCTCACGCACCCGTTCGACTGAGCCACCCTTAGGGGTCCGGTAGTCCTTAAGAAGGAAGAGGGACTACCCGGGGTCCGCCAGACTGGACGTCAGGACCGTGGCAGGAAAGGGGGACGCGTTGAACAAGTGGGTTCGGATCGGGGTGACGGCGCTGTCGCTGGCGCTGACCATCACGATCATCGTCTTCCTGCCGCAGATCGTCGGGGCGATGACCGGGGCGGAGGTCTCCTGGTCGAAGATCGGCGCGCAGTTCGCGAAGATCAGCTTGCCGATGATCGCCGTGATGGCCGTGGCCTGGTTCCTCAACCTGTGGTCCTACACGTACGTGCTGACCAACTCCCTGCCGGGCCTGACGCACACGCAGGCGCTCGCGCTCAACGGCGCGGGAAGCGCCGTCAGCAATCTGCTTCCGTTCGGCGGCGCGGCCGGCGTGGCGCTGACCTTCGCCATGACCCGCGGCTGGGGCTTCCCCGTGCGGGCGGTCGTGGTGTCCACCCTGGTCAGCGGCATCTGGAACACCATGTTCCGGTTCGTGCTGCCGGCGATCGGCATCCTCGCGCTGCTGCTGTCCGGCGCGCCGCTCAACCCGACGGTGGCCAAGGCCGGCTGGGTGGGCGCGATCTCCATGCTGGCGCTGGTCGCGGTCGTGGCCACCGCGCTCTACTGGGAGCGGGCCGCCCAGCTGCTGGGCCGCGCGCTCGACGCGGTCACCCGGCGGCACCGCCTGTCCGAGACGCTCCACAAGGTGCGGGCCGACACGGCCGAGATCGTGCACAGCCGGTGGCCGGGCCTGTCCCTGGGGATGACGTTCTTCCTCGGGTTCCAGTGGCTGGTCCTCATCCTGTGCTGCAAGGCCACCGGCTCCTATCCGGGGCTGGCACAGACGCTCGCGGTGTTCGCCCTGTCGCGGGTGCTGACCAGCGCGCTCGCCACGCCGAGCGGGGCCGGCTTCATGGAGGCCGGGACCGCGGCGGCCCTGGTCTTCTTCGGTGCCCCGGCGACCGGGGCCATCGCGGCGGCCATCCTGTTCGGGTTCTGGACCTACACGATCGAGATCCCCTGGGGCGGCCTGGCGCTCGGCGCGTGGGCGTTCCTGCGCCGCCGCAACCAGGTCGCCGCCCCCAAAGGGGGGCTAGACGACGGCGAGAGCGTCGATCTCCACGAGCATGGCCTCCAGCGGGAGCTGGACGAAGACCGTGGTCCGGCTCGGTAGCACGCCGCTCGGGCAGTTGTCCCGCATGAAGTCGGCGTAGACCTCGTTCATGAGCGGGAAGTGGTCGCGGGTGGTCAGGTAGCACCTGATCATCACCACGTCCTCGAACGTGGCGCCGCCCGCCGTCAAGATCGCCTTGACGTTCTCCAGGGTCCGCCGCGTCTGCCCCTTGACATCGCCCGGGTGCAGGATCTCGCCGGTCGCCGGGTCGCCCGCGCCCTGCCCGGACACCTGCAGCAACCCGCCTTTGCGCACGCCCTGCGAGAAGACGGCCATGGACGGAGGCGCCTCATCGGTCCGCACCTGCGATTTGTCACTCATCGTTCACCCTCCATGATTGCCCCACATATACGGCTGTCACGGATACGGTAGGCGAACGTGATCCAGGGCACGGGGTCTCGGGTTGGCATACGGCTTGTGCGTGATTCATCCTCACGCATAGCGTTGCGCTGACATGGAGAGATGGACAGAGTGAGCACAGGGATTTCCACAGTCGCCTTCCGGGTTCTCGGCCCGGTAGAGGCGTACGACGGAGGCGAGGAGCTGGACCTCGGCGGGTTCCGCCAGCGTGCCGTGCTCGCTCGGCTACTCGTCGCGCGCGGCCAGGTCGTCGCCGTCGACTCCCTTCTCTATGACCTGTGGGACGACGACGCCGCCAAGGGCGCCCAGTCCGGCCTCCAGGTCTACATCTCCCGGCTAAGGCGCGTCCTCGAGCCCAACCGGCCGCGCGGCGGGCCCACCCGGCTGCTGGTGACCGTGGCGTCCGGCTACGCGCTCCGGGCCGCTCCCGAGCAGGTCGACGCGCTGCGCTTCGAGGCGACCGTACGGGCCGCCGGCGAGCGGCTGGACGACAACCCGCAGGCGTCCAGGCACAGCCTCGACCGCGCGCTGGATCTGTGGCGCGGGACGCCGTATTCCGACTTCGCCGACCGGCCGTGGGCCGAGGCCGAGGTGACCCGGCTGAGCGAGCTTCGCCTGGTGGCGCGCGAGCGGCACGCCGACGCGGGCCTCCGGCTCGGCCTGCACGCCGAAACCGTGCCCGACCTCGAGGCCGTCACCACCGAGCATCCGTTACGGGAGGAAGGCTGGCGGCTGCTGGCCCTCGGCCTCTACCGCTGCGGGCGGCAGGGCGACGCGCTGGCCGCGCTGCGCAAGGCGCGCTCGATCCTGTCCGACGAGCTCGGCATCGACCCCGGGCCGGCGCTGCGCAAGATGGAATCGGACATCCTCGCCCAGGATCCCGGCCTCGACCTCGCCGCGCTGCCGCGCCGTACGGTCGAGGTCCAGGCGACCTGGCCGCCACGCGCGGTCGAGCCGGGCAAGCTGCCGCCGCTGGAGCTCGACCCGTTCGTGGGGCGCGAGGCCGAGCTGACGGCGCTCCGCGCCGCGGCGCCGCGCGCCCAGTCGGGCCGGTTCACGATCGCGGTCATCGGCGGCGACCCCGGAGCCGGCAAGTCGACCCTGGTCCGCCAGCTCGCGGGCGAGTTGGAGAGCGCCAACTGGATCGTGGCCGCCGGCGGCTGCCCCGACAGCAGCGCCACCCCGCCCGGCTGGGCCTGGGTGGAGATCCTGCGAGGCCTCATCGTCAAGCGCGGCGCCGGCGAGTACGGCGCGCTGCTCGCCCCCCTGCTGGACGACGCCGCCCCGGCGACCGGCGACGACGAGGCGAGCGGCGGCTTCCGGCTGCACCGCGCCGTCGGCGGCTACCTGACAGGCGTGGCCCGCGACGCCCCGCTGCTGATCACCATCGAAGACCTGCACTGGGCCGACGACCAGACCCTCGCACTGCTCCGCGCGCTGCCCAGCCTGCTCGCGGCCAGCCGCGTGCTGCTGGTCGTGACCTGCCGCGACAGCGAGCTCAACGACCAGCAGCAAGAGGTGCTGGCCGCGCTCGCCCGGCTCGGCCCGGTGCGCGTCGGGCTCGACGGCCTCAGCCCCGACAAGACGGCCGAGCTCGTGCGCGCCACCTGCGCCCGTGACGTCGACGACGAGGTGATCAGCGAGATCGTCCAGCGCACCGGCGGAAATCCGTTCTTCGTCAAGGAGACGGCCCGGCTGTTCGAGTCGACCGGCTTCAACCCGGCCGACATGTCCGAGGTGCCCTCGGGCGTGCGCGACGTGCTGCGGCGCCGGATCGCCCGGCTGCCCGAGCGGGCCCAGCAGATCCTGCTGATGGCCGCGGTCATCGGCCGCGACGTCGACGTCGACATCCTCGTCGACGTCGTCGGCGACGAAGAGGACGCCGTGATCGACGCGGTCGAGGCCGGCCTGCTCGCCGGGCTGATCACCGAGCCCGGCCCCGGGCGGCTGCGGTTCGACCACGACCTCGTACGCGACACGCTCTACTCGGACGCGTCCCGGCTGCGCCGCGCGCGGCTGCACGCGTCGGTCGCCACGGTGATCGAGAAGCACAACCCCAACGACGTGGCCGCCCTCGCCCACCACTACTACGAGGCCGGTTCGCAGGACGAGAAGGCCGTCCAGTACGCGGGATTGGCCGCGGAGCAGGCCGAGCGGCGGTTCGCCCACCGCGAGGCCGCCACGCTGTGGCAGCAGGCCATCTCCGCGTTCGACCGATCCGGCGGCCAGCCGGGCAAGGAGCGGCTGGAGCTGCAGCTGCGCCTGATTCGGGCGCTGGCGCTGTGCGGCGACATGACCGCGGCCCGCGCCGAGCGCCGCGAGGCCATGGACGTGGCTCTGCCGCTCGGCGACCTCGAGCTCACGGCGCGCGTCGCGGCCGCCCTGGCCGTACCGCACAAGGGCATCGCCCGCGACTTCACCCGCACGGCCTGGGAGATCGTCGACGTCACCGAGAAGGCGCTGTCCGAGCTCCCGGCCGGCGAGCATCGGCTGCGCGCCAGCCTGCTGGCCACGCTGGCGCTGGAGCTCGAGGGCTCGGCCACCCAGCGCGGCCACGAGGCCTCCCTCGAGGCCGAGGAGGTCGCCCGGGCCAGCGGCAACGCCGCCGACCTCGCCATGGCGCTGAGCGCCCGGCTGCGCCAGTCCTACACACTGGCCCAGGTCGACGAGCGCGAGGCCATCGGCAGGGAACTGCTGAGCGTCGGCATCCAGTCCGGGCAAGTCCAGGTGCAGTCGCTGGCACACCTTGTGCTCCTCGAGTGCGCCGCCGCGCGCGGCGACTTCGCCGAAGCCGACCAGCAGCTCGCCGCGGCCGAGCAACTGGGCCGCCAGTACGACCTGTCCGCGCCCGCGGCCGTCGGCGCCTGGTACGCCGGGCAGCGGCTGATGCTCGCCGGCGACTACGCCGGCGCCGAACGCGCCTACCGGAACGCGGCCCGCCTCACGGCCCGCGCCGGCATGCTCGAAGGCCGCCAGGATCTGCCGTTGATCGCCACGTTCTGCCTGGCGCTGGTGCAGGGACAGGCAGCCGACATGGTCGAGCCGCTGGGCGAGGCCCATCAGCGCGGCGCCAAGTGGACCCTCGACGCGTACGCGCTGTCCCTCGCGGCGGCGGGTCACACGAAGGACGCCAAGGCCATCGCGATGACGCGAGAGCCCGTCCGCGGCGACTTCCTCTACGAGCTCGGCATGACCTGGCGCGCCCTGGCCGGGCTGATGATCGGCGACCGGGAGCGAATGCGCGAAGCCTACGACGCGCTCCGCCCCTTCCAGGATCGGATCGCCGGAGCGGGCACGGGCGTAGTGGCCCTGTGGCCGGTCGCCCAAACGCTCGGCGACCTCGCCGCAGCGCTCGGCGAGCCGGCTGCCGCCGCCCACTACCAGAAGGCCCTCGCCGTAGCCGAACGCGTCGGCGTCCCCCGCTGGGTCGACGCCGCCCGCGCCGCCCTCACCCCCACGAACGCACGGAACAGCTAACCCACGGGCAGCTACGCACGGGCAGACCCGAGCACAGCCGGAACGGTGTGCGGCCAGGACGCAGTGCCAGCCAACAGCCCGCTGACGGGACGTTGCTGCCACGCACAGACGGGACGGTGCGCGGGCAACCAACGCAGGGACAGTCCAACGCACGGACGGGACAGTGTGCGCGCAGGTGGGGCGTTTCGCTGCGACGCACGGATGGACCGGGTGTGCTGGTGGGGCGTTGCGCTGCGACGCACGGACGGGCCGGCGCGCGTTGTGGCTGGGCTCTGGTGTCCGGCCTTCGGCCGCTTCGTCGGGCGCGTTGGTTGCGCTGGGCTTTAAGCGCGCCGTCCCGCCCGTCCGCCTCCGCTCCTCGCTGACCGCCCCCGCCCCGGCCGGACCCCGTACCGCATGGCGACAGCGGCGGACACCCGTGTCGGGCCGTAGCCGTAATCGGGGTCCGTAGGCGCTGCGGGTGCTGGATGCTCCGGCCGGCGTGGTGGTTGCCTTCCACGGACCAGGCCTGTCCGGCGGGCGCGCATAGTCCTGTAAGCCGGCCTCCACACCCATCCCCCTTCACGCCCCGATTGCGACCGTAACCCGCTGTCTCCCCAGCCCTGCTGTCGCCTGCGGCATCGCTTCGCCGGGGCCCGTACCCCGGCAGGGGGTGTCAAGGGCCGAAGGTGATGTCGGGGTAGCGCGGGGAGGGGCCGTCGAGCAGGTGGCTGTGGCGGTCGCGCAGGTAATGGTCGAAGAACGCACGGATGTAGACGCGCTGGTCCCTGGTGGCGGTGGTGGGGTCGATGGTGCCGATCAGGTCGACCAGCTGCTCGTGGGTCAGACCGAGCAGCCCGGCCAGCTGTCCGTACAGTTGCTCGGCATCACTCCAGGACTGATGCGCGGAGTTGGCGAGGGCGAGGGCGAATTTGGGTCCGGTGGAGTGCGCCCAGAACGAGGCCCAGGTGGGATCGATCTCCAGGGGATGCGGATACTGGCTCATCAGCATGAAAGGCCGGGTCACCCCGGTGGTGGCCACCGGTCCGAAGAAGGTGCCCGATAGGTTGATGCCAGCCTTGATGCGTGGGTCGTCGGCCATGGCCTGCGCCGTGGCGGCCCCGCCCAGTGACCAGCCGAACATACCGATCCGGTTCAGGTCGAGACTGCCGGCCAGCCCCTTGGGCAGGGTGTCGTGTTCGGCGTCGGGGTTGCCGCCCTTGTTGAGCTCGGCCAACTGATTCAGCACGAACCGGGTGTCGGCCGCGCGGACCGCGACCTGCTGCACGGTCAGAGCGTCGTCGCCGCTTTGGGGTCCGGGCAGTTCCAGCCGCCCGCCGGGGAATTCGACCTCCGAGGCTTCGTGGGTGGCGTCGAGGGCGATGACGATGTAGCCGTGGCTGGCCAGGTCCTCCACCTGCCCGGTGCCCAGGGCTCGGACGCTGTTCCCTGCGGTCGAGTAGAGAACGACAGGTCGCGGACCATGCCGGTGATCCACTGGCGCACCCTGGTGCCCGACCGTGCGCGGCCACACCACCGAGCCGTGCGGCAGACCCTGGTCGGCCTCCAACTGCGCGGCGGCCAGCGGCGGCAAGTAGGGAGCCGTGGGATACGCCTCGGCATCAGATGCGGGGTACCACATCTGCACCATGATCTCGCGCGTCGGGTGGTTGGGGACGAGCGGGTCGGTGCGGGTCGGATCGACCAGATGCAGCGAAACCGTGCCGATCCTGTGCCGGCCGGTGGGCGCCGGGATGCTGGTCCGGATCGGCTGGGTCGCCGTCGTCGCCCCGACCGGCGTCGCTCCGACCGGCGCGGCGGCGGCCAGCGCGGGAGCGGTCATCAGGCCGGCGGCGAGCGCCGCCGCCAGGCCCGGCGGCACCGCACTACGCAACCAGCGACGGCGTCTACGTAAGCGGGCCAACGATGCGATCATCTCCGTACGCCTCCCAGGAACTGATCACGCTTGTGTGATCAATCCCAGCAATCGGCCGCAGGCCCCGCATCCGGGATGTCCCCCGATGACACCCTGAACCGCCCCGCAACCAACCCCAGGATTGATACTGGCGAGTCCGGGAACTGCCACCCCGCCTCGCCCAGTGAACGGTTGCGGTGAGGACCGGGGCGTGCACGGGGGTGGCTGTGGAGGACGGCTACCCGCGCTGACACGCCCGCGAGGTTGCGCGGTTCCCCAGACCCCGGCAATGAGCGCCGTCCGGAACAGCCGCACCCGGCGCGCCTACGGACCCCCACCACGGCTACGGCGACCCGCATAGGGCACCAACCCGCGGTACGCGCTACGCGCCCCGGGCCGGGGCGGGGCTGATGCGAGGAGCGGAGGCGGACGGGCGGGACGTCGCGCTTAAAGCCCAGCGGAACCAAACGCGCCCGATGAAGCGGCCGAAGGCCGGACACCAGAGCCCAGCCACAACGCGCGACGGCCCGTCCGTGCGTCGCAGCGCAACGCCCCACCAGCACACCGTCCGCTGGCACACCGGCCCACCCGTGCGTTGGCTGCCCGTGCGTCGTCCCGTGCGTCGTCCCGTGCGTCGTCCCGTGCGTTGGCTGCCCGTGCGTTGGCTGCCCGTGCGTCGTCCCGTCCGTGCGGGCGTCGTCCCGTCCGTGCGTGCGTCGTCCCGTCCGTGCGTGCGTCGTCCTGTCCGTGCGTGCGTGTCGTCCCGTTCGTGCGTTCGTCGTTCGTGTGGACAAAGCACATCGGCCGCCCCTGCCTGCGGGGGCGGCCGATGTGGGTTTCGGTGGAGGTTAGCAGCTGACCTGGAACTTCTCGCTGGTATAGGTGTGGTCGGCGACCGCGAGCTTGACGCGGTACCAGCCGGGGTTGCCGACGACGCGGGGGGACCAGCGGACGGTCCGCGGTTGGCCGGCGAAGCCGCCGGTGCCGGCGAGGTAGGTCTGCCAGTCGCCGGTGGCGGAGTTCCAGCGTTGCATGCGCCAGTCGTAGGAGCCGGCGGCGACGACGCTCTGCGCACGGTAGGTCTGGTCGCAGCCGGTCGCGCCGGTGCCGTCCGCGGCGAGCGAGCGGCTGACGGTCACGGTCCCGAGTGTGGGCGCGGCGGTCGTCTCGAGCGGCACCGAGCGGGCCGACAGGACGACGGCGTGGGCCGTATGGCCGCTGGCGGCCCGCGCGTCGAAGGCCTTGCTCGCCCCCACGTACGCACCGGTCACCACGACGGTCGCGATCAGCAGACGAAGCGCGGTGGCGCCGCCGGCGGCCACGATCTGGACTCCCTCGCTGGACTTCATGATGACCCCTGCCTTTCCTCTCATCCTCAGATGTAGGCCTAGGCGGTTGAGGGTCGCTTGTCGCCCGCTTGCACGCGGTTTCAGGCCGTCGCGGCCTGCGCCAGAGCAGACTCGTCGGCAGAGGCCTCCGAGGCGTTCTTACGGACCGACTCGATGCCGGTCATGCAGGCGGCCTTGCTGCTATAGCCCTCGCTCAGTGACGTGCGATCATGTCGCCATGCGTTACGGGGTCCTTGGTGTGCCGATCGGTCTGCTCACCCTCGTGTTCTGGGCTGGGGCGGCGCACGCGGGCACCCAGCCGGTCATCACCGCCGCGGAGGCGTACGTGATCGACGCCACCGACGGAACGGTCCCGTACGCGAAACGGGAGCACCGGCGGGTGCCGGTAGCCAGCCTCACGAAGATCATGACGGCCTACGTGGTCCGCCAGGAGGCCAGGCTCGGCGACGCGCTCACGATCACCACGGCCGACGTGCGGCATGCCAACGCCTCGGGAGCGACCACGGCCGGGCTGAAGGCGGGCGAGCGGGTGAGCGTCCGCGAGTTGCTCTACGCGCTGCTGCTGCCGTCGGGCGCCGACGCGGCCCACGCGCTCGCCGAACGCTACGGCCCGGGGACCTCGAAGTTCGTGGCCAAGATGAACGCGGCCGCGCGCGAGCTCGGCCTCAACGACACGCGGTTCACCAACCCCGACGGCCTGCCGGGCAAGGGCTACTCCTCGGCCGCCGACCAGGCCAGCCTGGCCCAGGTGGCGCTGGACGACTCGGTGCTGCGGCAGGTCGTGAAGGCCGGCAAGCACACCTATCGGAAGCATGTCTGGCGCAACACCAACAAGCTGCTGTCCGAGGGCGCGCTCGGGCTCAAGACGGGCTACACCACGGCTGCCGGATTTTGTCTGTCGTTCGCCGAGAAGCGGCACGGGCATCTGTTCATCGGGGTGGTGCTCGGCGAAACGAGCGACGCGCGGCGGTTCACCACGGCACGCAAGTTGCTCTCCTATGCGGAGGGCTGGTCCTCGGAGACCTGAGTCGTCTCTTCGGCGCGATGACAGGCCACCATGCGGCCCGCGACCTCGCGTAGCTCAGGCCGTTCGGCGCGGCAGCGGTCGACCGCGAGCGGGCAGCGCCGCTGGTAGGGGCAGCCCGTCGAGATGCGCGGCGCGGCCTCGGCGCGGCCCGTGGCCCGTGGCGGCGGGCCGCCGATGCGGGGTACGGCGTCGCGCAGCGCCGCCGTATAGGGGTGGGCGGGCCGGGTCAGCAGGGTGCGGCTCGGTCCCGATTCGACGATCCGTCCCGCGAACATCACGTACGAGGTGCGGCAGAGCCGGTGCACGAGCGCGAGGTTGTGGGTGATCAGCAGATAGGAGAGCCCGCGTTCGTCCGCGAGGTGTTCCAGCAGTTCGAGGATGCGGGCCTGCACGGTGACGTCGAGCGCGCTGGTGGGCTCGTCGAGGATGAGCGTGCCGGGGCGTACGGCGAGGGCCCGGGCGATGATGGCCCGCTGCCGCTGGCCGCCGGACAGCTGGTGGGGGCGCCGGTCGGCGAGGGCCGGGTCGAGTCCGACGGAGGTCAGGAGGTCGGCGATCTGCTTGCCCGGCTCGGTCCGCGCTCGGAGGCCTTCGGCGATGGATTGGCCGATCCGCATGCGCGGGTCGAGGGCCTCGCTCCCGTCCTGGAAGACGGGCTGGACCGCGTCGCGGAACCGCGCCCGTTCGGCCCGGTCCATGGCGGCGAGGTCGCGGGAGCCGTACGCGATGGCGCCGGAGACGGGGGTGAGCAGGCCGAGCAGGGCGCGGGCGAGCGTGGTCTTGCCCGAGCCGCTCTCTCCGATCAGCCCGACCCCGCCGGGTTCCATGGTCAGGGTGACGTCGTGGACGACGGGCGTCTTCCCGTACGCGATGGTCACCCCCCGGGCTTCAAGCATCGGGCAGCTCCGGAGTGGCGGCGATCAGTTCGCGGGTGTAGCCGGCGGCGGGGTGCGCGAACATTTCGGCGGCCGGGCCGCTCTCGACGACCTGGCCGTCCTTCATGACGACGACGTGGTCGGCGATCGAGGAAACGAGGGCGAGGTCGTGGGAGACGAGCAGGACCGCCAGCCCGCGCTCCTCGTGCAGGCGCCGGAGCACGGCCACGACCTCGGCCTGCACGGTAACGTCGAGGGCGCTGGTGGGCTCGTCGGCGAGGATGACCTCGGCGCCGAGGGCCAGCGCGAGGGCGAGGGCGAAGCGCTGCGCCTGGCCGCCGGAGACCTGGTGGGGGTAGCGGCGCAGGATCTCGTCTTCGAGCAGCACGTCGCGCAGCGCCTGCCGGGTCCGGTCGGCGGCGGCCCTGCCGCGTACGCCGTGGAGGGCGAGCGCGCGGCGCAGCAGCGTGCCGAGGCGCATGGTCGGGGTGAGCGCGCCCTGGGGGCTCTGCATGACCAGGGCGATCTTCGAGCCCCGCAGGGTGCTCGGGGAGCGGACGCCGAAGGCCTCGATCGACCCGGTGACGGTGGCGGCCTCGTCGAGCAGGCCGAGGATGGCCAGCAGCGTGGTGGTCTTGCCCGACCCGCTCTCGCCGACGATCGCCACGCACTGGCCGGGCCCGACGTCGAGGTGCGGCACGGCGGCGATGACCCGGTCGCCGATGCGCACCTCCAGATCCCTGATCTCGATCACCGGGTCAGCCTCCTGGGGTCGAGCGCGGCGCGCAGGCCCTCGCCCAGCGAGTTGAACGCGAACGCGGTGAGCAGGATCGCCAGCCCGGGAAGCGTCACCACCCACCACTTGGTGGTGAACAGCGACTCGCCCTGTTCGATCATCAGGCCCCACTCGGCGGCCGGCTCCTGCGCGCCGAGGCCGAGGTAGGACAGGGCGGCCGCGGTCAGGATGACCCCGCCCGCGTCGAGCGACAGCTGGACGAGCACGGGAGTGATCGAGTTGGGCAGGACGTGCCGGAACACGATGGCCGGCGTGCGGACGCCGAGGCAGCGCGCGGCGTCGACGTAGCCGCGCCGGGCGACGGAGGCGGCCACGGAGGCCGTCAGGCGGGTGTACCACGGCCACCAGGTGGCGGCGATGGCGACGATCACCGTGGTCACGCTCGGCTGGAGGACCGCCGCCAGCGCGAGGGCCAGCAGCAGCGCGGGGAACGCGAGGAAGACGTCGGTGACCCGCATGATCACATCCCGGATCCAGCCGCCGCTGTATCCGGCCAGCACGCCGAGCGTGACGCCGACCAGGGCGGCCAGCACGAGGACCGCGAGGGCGATGGTGAGCGAGGTGCGGGCGCCGTAGAGGACCCGGTTGAACACGTCCCGCCCGACCTGGTCGGTGCCGAACAAGTGGCCGGCGCCCGGGGGCAGCAGGGCGTCGACAGGGTGCGGGTCGTCCGGCGGTACGAACAGGGGCATGACCACTGCGGCCAAGATGATTGCGGCGAGGACGGCCGCGCCGATCCGCGCCAGCAGGTCGAACCGGCTCGTTCGGATCATCGGGTCCTCGCCCTCGGGTCGACCACGCCTTGGAGCAGGTCGACGATCAGGTTGGCGAGCACGTACAGCAGGGCCACGAGCAGCGTGACGCCCGCGATGGCCGGGGTGTCGAGGGTGCGGATCGAGTCGGCCGCGTATCGGCCGAGCCCCGGCCAGTTGAAGACGGCCTCCACCAGGAAGCCGTTGACGATCGAGTACGCGAAGACGAGCGCGATCAGCGACAGCACCGGGTTGAGCACGGGCCGCAGGGAGAAGCGGGTGAGCACGGCGGTCTCGCCGAAGCCGAGGGCGCGTGCCATCCGCGCGTGGTCCTGGGCGGACTCCTCGATCAGCGCGGCCCGGGTGAGCTGGGCGATCACCCCGGCCGGATAAGCGGCCACGACGAGCGCCGGTAAGACCAGGTGGTGCAGGGTGCTGCCGAGCATCGGCCAGTTGCCGGTGAACAGGGCGTCGACGGCCGTGATGTTCGTGTAGACGTGCAGCGGGCTCGTGCTGTCGAGCGCCGCGTCGTACTCGCCGGCGACCGGAAACCAGCCGAGCACGCTGGAGAACAGCGTGCGCACGGCGAGGGCCAGCCAGAAGACGGGCACCGAGACGGCCAGCATGGACGACAGCCGCACGGTGAAGTCGGGGAACCTGGTCTTGTATCGGGCGGCCAGGACGCCGAGCGGCAGGCCCACGGCGACGGCGAAGATCAGGGCGGCGCCGACCAGTTCGAGCGAGGCGGGGAAGGCGAGCGTGAGATCGTCGGCGACCGGCTGCCGCGTGTGCAGGCTCGTGCCGAGGTCGCCCGCGGCCAGGTCGCGCACGTAGTTCCAGAGCTGGACCGGGATCGGCGCGTCCAGCCCGAACCGCGCACGCGCCGCGGCGAGGTCGGCCGCGCTCGCCTTCGGGCCCGCGTACGCGATGGCGGGGTCGCCCGGCAGCAACCGCATGATCACGAAGGTGAGCGCCACGACCCCGAAGACGACGAGGACCGCCTGCCCGAGCCGCCGGGCCAGATACCTCGCCATCAGGGCACCTCCGCGAGCGCTCCGGCGGCCTTCACCTGGACGCGGAGCGCGGGCTCGGGCAGGTAGCTGAGCGGGATCTCGGCCACCTCGACGATCTCGACGGCCGAGGGATCGGCCCCCGCCTGGACGGCCCGGTCGCGCGCGGCCGCCCCGGCCGCGTCGAGCGCGGCCCGGCGGCCGTTTCCGGCCGGGACGATGGTCTCGATCGAGCCGCTGACCAGGGCGATGGCCGCGCCCACGGCGTTGGCGACGTCGCCGCGCTCCGGCCGGATGATCTCGCGCACCCCGGGCAGCCCGTCGGGCACGAGGAATCCGCCGCCGCCCACGACGACCAGCGGGAGGCCCGTCTTGCCCAGCGACATCCGGTCGACGGCGTCGGCGATCCGCTCGTCGGTGTCCCGCAGGACGGCCGCGAGCTCGTCGGGCGCGGAATGGGTGCCGACCTTCGCGCGCCCGGCCGCCACGCACGCGTCGGTCAGCGTCGGCGTCCGCCCGCCGAAGACCAGCGCCTGCGTGCCGATCCGGTAACCGACCGAGGTGGCGCCGGCGGTGCGGCCGTCGATCACCGTTCCGCCGCCCAGGGCGACCGAGAGGATGTCCGGCATCCGGAAGTTGGTGCGCACGCCGCCGATCTCGACGCCCGCCGCCGACACCCTCGGGAATCCGCCGGTGAGGACGCCGAGGTCGGTGGAGGTGCCGCCGACGTCGATCACGACGGCGTCGGCGAGTCCCGACAGGTAGGCCGCGCCCCGGATCGAGTTGGCCGGCCCCGAGCCGATGGTGAGGATCGGGTAGCGGGCCGCGTAGTCGGCCGCCATCAGCGTCCCGTCGTTCTGCGCGAAGTAGCGCGCGACGTCGAGGCCGCGCAGCACCTCCGTCAGCGCGTCGTGGACGTGCCGCGCGACCCGGTGCAGGGCCGCGTTGAGCACGGTCGCGTTCTCGCGTTCGAGCAGGCCGAGGGCGCCGATCTCGTGGCTGAGCGAGACGGGCAGGTCAGGCCCGAGTTCCTCGGCGGCGATCTCGGCCGCGCGTGCCTCCTGGCCGCTCGACCCCGGGCTGAACACCGCGGTGATCGCCACGGCGTCGGCGCGCCCGGCCACCGAGCCCAGGAATCGCCGCAGCCCCTCCTCGTCCAGCGGGGAGATCTCGCGTCCGTCGACGTAGTTGCCTCCGGGAAGGACGGTCGCGGCCACGACGGCCGCGTCGGCGAGGTCCTCCGGCCACGACTCGAGCGGTGGGACCGCCGTCGAGGACGGGGCGCCGAGCCGGACCACCGCCACCCGGCCCAGGCGGCGGCGCTCCAGGATGGCGTTGGTGGCGTGCGTGGTGCCGAGCATCACCCGGCCGACCCGCTCGCGGTCCGCGCCGAGCGCGGCCAGCACCGTCTCGATCGCGGCGCGCATGCCGGACGTCACGTCGGGGCTGGTGGGCTGCTTGGTGGAGGCCACGATCCGGTTTCCGGCGCCGAGAACGACCGCGTCGGTGTTGGTCCCACCGACGTCCACGCCGATCCGCAGGTCACGCATGGGCCAGCTCCACCGGGACGTACGGAATGTCGTAGCCGAAGGCTGCCGGGCCTGCCGTACGCAGACCTGCCGGAGTCCGCCAGAGCGGCGCGCACGGCCAGGCGAGGACGGTGACGCGCTGGCCGTAGCGCAACGACTCGGTCGAGACGGCGTCGGCCGTCTGGCTGTCCACGATCGCGATCAGGTCGGGCACGCTGGCCTTGACCTGCCCGTCTTCGATGGCGACCAGGTTCTCGTTCTGGATCTCGATCTGCAGCCGCCGGCCGCGGCAGTCGCCGACCCCATCGATGATCACGCTGCCGCGCACGAACCCGCCTCCCGTGCGCCGTTCGACGTCGGCGACCTTGCCGGTCAGCAGCGCCACGGCCCCGAGCGTCGCCTGGAGGGCGGCCACGGCCGTCTCCGACGCGGCGGCGGCGTCCTCGAGGGCGCGGCCGATGGAGATCGCCTGGGTGACCGTGCCCTCGATGACCGCGCCCAGCAGCTCGCCGGCCGACATCACGTAGTCGGCCATCAGCGCCGTGCTGCCCATGGCCACGCAGAGGGCGCGCGCCAGCTGCTCCGACCAGAGCCCGTCGACCGGCCAGAGCGCGGCCACGCTGCCCTGCACGTCGGCGAGCAGGACCAGGCCGGGGTCTTTTCCGGCCACGTACGTGGAGACCATCTGCACCTCGGGGAAGGCCCGGCCCATGGCGTCGGCGTCGACGAGCGGCACGCCCAGCCGGGCCGCCAGGCCGAGCGGCTCCACCCCGTTTCCGCCGCCGATCTCGGAGGCCATCACCGCCACCACGGGCCTGCCGAGCATCCGCTCGACCGTGTCGCGGATGAGCTCGGCCTCCCGGCCGCTCGGCAGCATCTCGTGCGAGACGGTGGGGGCGCCGATGTGCCCGAGCGGCAGCACGATCCCGTCCTGCGGCAGGTCTTCCAAGGTCACCAGGGGCACGTCGCCGAACTCGCGCAACGCCCGGCCGGCCGATAAGGCGGCGCCTTCGACCATGCCGCCGCCGCCTGTGCCGAGAATGGCGCAGCCGCGCGCTAACGCGCTGATGTCACCCCTCGTGACCCTTTTACCGCCCTTTGCACCCACGGCGAAACATCATGCCATCTGGGGCGCTCGGGTCACCGGGTGGCGGTGTGCTCGGCGATGGCCGGGATGACCAGATCCCACATGCGGCGGGGCGGCACCTCGTGACCGACTCCCGGCATCGGCAGCAGCCGGGCGCCCGGGATCTCGTGCGCCAGGGCGATGCCGTGCTCGTAGGGGAACAGCGGATCCTCGGTGCCGTGGATCACCAGGGTGGGCACGCCGATCGTGCCGAGGCGGTCGCGCCACGGACCCGACCCTTCGATGGCGTAGTGCTTGGTCATGCTCGCCTCGAAGTCGGCCGTCCGGTCGAATGCCCGGCCTGCCGTCGCCCGCAGGGCCGCCTCGTCGCTCAAGCCGAGCGCCCGCTGGTAGGCCACCATGTGCTCGATCACCGCGGCCCGGTCGGCCCAGTCGGGATCCTTGGCCTGGGCGAAATAGGCCCGCATCTCGGGTGTGCTCGGCGGCAGGTCGTCGTCGCCGGGGCCGGGGCTCGTCGAGATCAGCGTCAGGCCGGCCACGCGCTCGGGGTGATCCAGCGCCACCACCTGCGCGATCGCGCCGCCCATCGACACCCCGACGATGTGCGCGCGGCCGAGGCCGAGGCCCGTGACGAGGCCCGCCACGTCGGCCACCAGGTCGTCGCCGGAGTATTCCCGGTGGGTGACCGACCTCCCCGTGTCTCTGAGGTCGAAGCGGACGACGCGGCGCGACCGCCCGGCCAGCAGGGCGCAGAACTCGGGATCCCACCAGTCCATCGACCCGCCGGCCCCCATGACCAGCACGATCGGCGGATCGGCTGGGTCGCCGAACGTCTCGGCGCACAGCTCCGCCCCGTCGACGGGCACGAATCTCTCGGTCATGCCGCCTCCGAGACGTCGACGACGACCTTGCCGGTCGCCTGGTTGGACTCCATGTGGTGATGGGCGGCGGCGATCTCGTCGAGGGTGAAGACCCGGTCGACGTTGGCGTGATAGCGGCCGTCGGCCACGCCGTCGACGACGTCCTGCAGGGCGGCCGTGCTCACCACGCCCTTGGCGTCGTCGCTGTGGTAGGCCGTGAGCCTGGTGCCGGTGGGGATCATGGACACGGGCTGGAAATCGGGGATCGACCACACGCCGCTCAGCATTCCGGTCAAGCACACCACCCCTCCCTTACGGACCAAGGACAGGGAATCGGCCGTGGTGGGAGCGCCCACGAGGTCGAGGACGCGGTCGGGGCCGGCCGGCGCGATCTCCCGCACCCGGTCGGCGAAGGGCGGGTCGCCGGCGGCATCGATGACGACGTGATCGGCGCCGCGCGTCTTCAGCAGGTCGGCCTTGGCGGGGTTGCGGGTGGTGGCGATCGTCTCGACGCCGCGGGCCTTGGCCAGCGAAAGGGCGGCCATGCCGACGGACGAGGTGCCGCCGCGCACGAGGAGGGACATGCCCGCGGCGAGGTCGAGCGCGTCGAGCGAGCCCCGCGCGGTGAGGTAGGTCTCGGGCAGGGCGGCCAGGGTCGGCCAGTCGAGCGTGCTGGTGACGGGAATGAGCAGGTCGTCGGGGAGCAGGGCGTATTCGGCGTAGCCACCGTCGAACGCGCGGCCCATCTCCCCCATCACCGCGGCCACCGTCGTCCCCTCCGGATAGGCCGTGCCACCAGCGACGACGCCGACGCACTCGATGCCGAGGATCCGCGGGAAACGCACCCCGGGCGAGTGGCCCTGCCGGGTCATCAGCTCGGATCGATTGAGCCCGAACGCCTTGACCTCGACGAGCGTCCATCCAGGTCGCGGCTCCGGACGGGGAACCGTGCGCACCTCGAGGACCTCGGGCGGCCCTGGGCGGGTCGCGACAGCAGCTCTCATGCCACCACCCTAGGCCCTCGGACTCATGTTCGAATAAACAGGTGGCAGGCGATCGCCGCGGCGGCCACCACGTTGAGCGAGTCGACACCGAGCGACATGGCCTGGGCGCTCATGGGGATGCAGACCCGCTCGTCGGCCTCGCGCAGCCAGCGCGACGACAGCCCGTCTCCCTCCGAGCCGAGCAGCAGGGCCGTGCGCTCGCCGAGCCGGGCCCGGTCGAGCGGCGTCGCGGCCTGATCAGGGGTGAGCGCCAGCACGCGATGCCCCGCATCCCGCACCTCGGCCAGCCCGTCGTGCCAGTCGTCCATCCGGGCGTACGGCACGGCGAAGACGGCGCCCATCGAGACCTTCACGGACCGGCGATACAGCGGATCGGCGCACCGCGGCGACAAGATCACGGCGTCGACCCCGAGCGCGGCGGCGCACCGGAAGATCGACCCGACGTTGCCATGGTCGACCAGGTCTTCCAGCACGAGGATCCGGCGGGCGCCGTCGAGGATCTTTCCCACGGGCGGCAGCGGCAGGCGCGCCATCGACGCGAGCGCGCCCCGATGCACGGGGAAGCCGGTCACGCCCTCCATGGCCGCGTCGCCGACCACGAACACCGGCGCGTCGCCGACGATCGGCAGCAGCGCGCCCAGCCATTTCTCGGTCGTCAGGACGGACCGGACCGGATATCCGGCGCCGACCGCGCGAGTGATCACCTTCTCGCCCTCGGCCAGGAACAGGCCGTGCTCGCTCTCCAGGCTCTTACGCAGGTCGACGTCGCGCAGCCGCACGTAGTCCGCCAGGCGCGGATCGGCGGCCGCGTCGAGCCCTGAGCCGAGCCGGATGACCATCCCGCCAGCGTACCGTTGCCGTAACTTGATGCCGGCTACCCACGGTGGCGGGTACAGTACTCAGCGCTGCAAGACGCCGGGCGATCGGGGGTCAAGGTGCCTGACCAGCGAACGCGTCCGGTCGCGTACGCCGAGACCTGGCTGAGGGACGCCCGCCTGGCGCGCACGCTGTCGATGGCGACCCTCGGCTGGCTCGGGGTGGAAAGCGGGCTCGGCCTGTGGGCCGGGTTCGCGGCCCACTCGCTCGCCCTGATCGGCTGGGGTTTCTCGTCCCTGTCGGAGGCGCTGGCCAGCCTCATCGTGGTCTGGCGGTTCACCGGCCCACGGCTCGGGTCGCGCACCGCCGAGCACGCGGCCACTCGCGCGGTGGCGCTGAGCTTCTGGGTGCTGGCGCCCTACCTCGTCCTCCACGTCGCCTACGACCTGGATCAGGGCTATCGGGCGACGCCCTCCTGGTTGGGCGTGGCGGTGACGACGATCAGTCTGATCAGCATGCCCTTGCTGGGGCTGGCCAAGCGGCGGCTCGGCGCGCGGCTCGGCTCGACGGCCACGATGGGCGAGGGCACCCAGAATCTGCTGTGCGCGGCCACCGCCGCGGCGGTCCTCGCCAGCCTGGCCGCGACGACGGCCGGCATGTGGTGGCTCGATCCGCTGGTCGCCGTGGCGCTCGCCGCGGTCGCTGTGCGCGAGGGCTCGAGGGCCTGGCGCGGCCACTCCTGCTGCCACTGATCGGGCCGCTCGCGGCGGGCCTGCTCCGGGGTGAGCACGACGACCGCGAGGTCGTGCCCGTGCGCGCGGAGGGCGCCGACGATCGTGCCGGCGGCGCCCGGGTCGGTCCTTGCCCGGCAGAGGTCGCCCACGATGACGATCTCGCGGAGGCCGGGCAGCTCTCGAAGCGCCGCGCGCAGCTCGGGCGTCCAGCCGGGCGCGGGCAGCTGGATCAGCACAAGGTCGGCGGCTTTACGCCGCTCCACGAACGTCCCCGTCGTCCCCATGATCAAGAGCTCCGGCAGCGCCCCCGCCGGTGTCCCCGTCGACTCCGAGACCATCCCCGTGGCCATCGTCATGCGGCTCACGATACATCGCGTCGATCGTCTGTCAAGATGTATCGCGACTTATCACTTCTTGCTATACGAGTCGCCCGCGACTCATTACCAAAAGTAATCAATGCACCAAAAGCGGCGTTTTGCCGTCATTGGGGTTGCCAGTATGGTTCCGTAAACCAGGAGCCACGCGACACCAAAGAGGGACACCGTGGGTGGACGACACCGCACAGACGAGCTCGAGGGTGGCTACAACCCTTATCGAGAGCCCCACTCCCGTCGAAGGAGCAGCCGGGGCCGTGTGTTCGTTCCCCTGGCCGGCGCGGTGGCGCTGGCCGTCCTGCTGGGCGTCGCCGCGTACGTGGTCGTGAACAAGCCGCCCACGTGCAACGAGAACAAGATCAGTCTAGCAGTGGTCGCCTCTCCGGACATCCAGCCGGCCATCAGCAAGATCGGCTCGAAATTCGCCGGCAAGGTCGGCGACCGCTGCGTCGCGGTGTCGGTGACCGCGGCCGACTCCGCCGCCGTCGCGCACGCCCTTTCCGGCACGGCCACCACCGCGCAGCAGATCAAACCGGACATGTGGGTCCCCGACTCCAGCCTCTGGCTGACCAAGTCGGCGGCGCAGCCGGCGGGCAGCGTCGCGCACTCCCCCGTCGTGCTGACCGCGTCGAAGTCGGGCGCCGAGAAGCTGCAGGCGGCCTTCAGCCCGGCCAGCTGGACCGGCCTGATGAACGCGGCCAACGCCGCCAACCCTGACGGCCTGGCCAAGAAGGTCCGCGTGCTCGCGCTCGACCCCGACCAGAACGCGGCCGGCATGAGCGCGCTGCTGGCGGGGGCGGCCGTGCTCAAGGCCAACAAGGCCACCGACGAGTTGCTCGCGGGCGTGCTGCGCCAGCTGTCGGAGTCGGTCGTGAACACGCCGGACGCCATGTTCGCGACGCTGACCAAGGAGGCGGCCCGGATCCCGGTCGGCGTCGCCAGCGAGCAGTCGATCTGGGCGTTCAACACCAAGAACAGCCCGTCCAACCCGGCCATCGCGCTCTATCCGGCCGAGGGCGCGGTCAACCTCGACTACCCCATCGTGGTCACCACGAAGGACAAGGACGTGCAGCAGGCGGCCGCCGCGTTCGCCAAGAACCTGACGTCGGCCGCGGCGCAGAAGACGATCCAGGACTACGGCTTCCGCACGACCGCGGGCAAGGGCGCCCTGCTCAAGACCGAATACGGGGTGAACCCGAAGAACCCGCGCGCGATCCCGCTGCCCGACGCGGCTTCGGTCACCAAACTCGCCCAGGCCTGGCGGCTGATCAAGCTGGGCACCAAGATCCTCTCGCTGAACGACATCTCCGGCACGATGGCGCTGCCCGCCGACAAGACCGGCATCACCCGCATCCGCGCCATCGCCCAGGTCGCGCAGGAGGGCCTGAAGCTGTTCCCGGACAAGACCGAGATCGGCACGTGGGTCTTCTCCGACAACCTCAACGGCAAGGGCGTCGACTGGAAGGAAGCCGTCCCGATCGGCCCGCTGGCCCAGCAGATCAACGGCGTGACCCGGCGCGATCTGATCGCCCAGGGCATGCAGAAGATCCAGGCGATCCCGACCGGCAACACCGGGCTCAACGACTCTCTGTGGGCCGCGTACCAGAAGATGACCAAGGAGTACGAGGCCGACAAGGTCAACACGATCCTGGTCTTCACCGACGGCGTCGGCAACGACGACCCGAACGGCGGCATCTCCAACGCCCAGATCCTGCGCAAGCTCAAGGCCGCCTTCAACCCCGAGCGGCCGATCAGCATCCTGATCATCTCGTTCAACACGACGGCCGACGACAACAAGGCGCAGATGAACGCGATCGCCAAGACGACCGGCGGCCAGGCGTTCTTCCCGCAGACGGTGCTGGAGATCCGGCAGATCTTCCTGCAGGGCATCGCCCGCCGCCTGTGCGCCCCCAACTGCGGCGGCAACACGCAGCAGTAGCCCGTCGGCGCGTTACGGATGTGACTGCGGTTTCTCCTGTGAAACCGCAGCTCATGCCGGAAAAGCATGAGTTGCCGATCAGTAAACGGGGCACTCTCAGGCGGCGTCCTTCTCACGTGGGGCCAGCTGGTTCCAGCCCGCGGGGAGGAAAATCCGTTGCCTGCATGGCCGAACGTCGGACGAGCCGACGATCATCGACTGCTCGAAGCGCTGCGGCGCGCCGACGCGCACGCGCCCGCCGCTCTGTACGACGCCTACGCCGACCGGCTGAGCGACTACGCGAACTTTCTGCTGACCGACCGTGAGGCGGCGGCCGAGGCGGTGCACGACGCGCTCGTGACCGCGCAGCCCTCCGTGCACCGGCTCAAGGAGCCGACGCGGATGAGGGCCTGGCTGTACGCGCTGACCCGGTTCCAGTGCGCGGGGCGTACGGCGGGCACGCCCAGTGGGCGTCACGCGGCGCTCAGCGGCCCCACAGACGACGCGGAGCAGCCGGCCGACCCCGAGATGTCGGCGGTCGTCCGCGAGTCGCTGGGCGAGCTGAGCCGCCAGGAGCGCGAGGTGCTCGAGCTCTCCCTGCGGCACGAGTTGTCCGGCATCGAGGTCGGCGCGGTGCTCGGCCTGACCTCACGCCAGGTCGCGGCGCGCCTCGCCCGCGCCCGCGAACACCTGGAGAACGCGGCCGGCGCGGTGATCCTGGCCCGCGTCGGCCGCGCCCACTGCCCCGACCTGTCGGCCATGCTCGACTCGTGGGACGGGCCGCTCACCACCCCGCTCCGGCGGCGGCTGAGCCGGCACATCAGCGGGTGCGAGGAGTGCCGGGAAGGGCGCGACCGGCAGGTCTCGGCGGGACGGCTGCTCGACCTCATCCCGGTCGCGTTCCCGCCGCTGTCGTTACGCCGCCGGGTGGTCGACACCTGCGTCAGCCCGGAGCAGGATCAGACACGCACGACGATCACCGAGCGGACCGAGCGGCAGAACCCCTTCGACCGGACGGGCTTCCCGGTCACCGGAGACATCTACGCCGGCGAGCCGCGCAAGGGCCGCCGCCATGCCTCCTCGGCCTCCTCGGCCTCCTCGGCCTCGCCGGCCGCCGCGGCCGCCCCCGCCGCCACGAGGCAGATGCACGCGCCGGCCGACGAACCCTCAGAACGGCCACGCCGTAAGCGCGGCAAGGCGGGGCCCGTCATCGCGGCGACCATCTCGGTGTTCGTGACCGCGGGCGCCGTGACGTACATGGTGGGCCTGGACGGCACGAACCGGGTCTCGGCCGCGCAGAAGCCTCCCGCCCCGGCGGCGAGCGGCACCCCCTCCCCATCGCTCCTCGACGACCTGACCGAGGACCCCTTCGCCGGCGACCCCACCGACGCGCCGACCGACGCGGCCACCGATGAGCCCACGAGCGACCCGGCGGCCACCACGGGCCCCAGCCAGGCGCCGGTACGGCTGCCCCAGTCCCGCCCGGAGTCCCGCCCGACCGCGCGCGCCACCGCCAAGCCGACCACCAAGCCCAAC
Organism: Streptosporangiaceae bacterium NEAU-GS5; assembly: GCA_017592665.1. Taxonomy (GTDB): domain Bacteria; phylum Actinomycetota; class Actinomycetes; order Streptosporangiales; family Streptosporangiaceae; genus NEAU-GS5. Next base: position 53,647 of record JAGFNW010000012.1, read on the forward strand.
GCCACGGCGGCTCTCACCGCGGCCTGCCCCGGCGACCTCGGCTCGGCGGCCGGCGGCACCGTGACGCTGCTGGCACGCAACGGGAGCGTCTCCTGGTCCGCCATCGCGACCGGCGGGATCGTGCTGAGCCCCAAGAAGGGCTCGCTGAAGGCGGGCGCCACGACCCGGGTCATCGTCGCCATCCAGGACCCCTCGTCGGCGGGCAGCGGCACGGTCTCGTTCAGGTCCGCGGGGGGCGCGCCGTCGTGCAGCGTCAAGTGGGACGGCGCGAGCGACACCGGCGGGCAGGACCCTGACCCGCACCCTGACGAGACCCCGTCGTCGGAACCCTCGTCGGAGCAGCCGTCGGCCTCCCCCTCGGCCAACACGGCCAGCGCGGAAAGCTCCAGCAGCCCCTCCTGACACACCTCTAACACACTGGTGTCCCAGGTAAGCATTCGGTAACGAACGGGATCGTCGCTCGCATTTGGTAAACCGGTCTTCGAACCAACGCGTCGCAATTGACGTCCAATAAGGACGTTGGTCCGATGAAAGGGCATCGCCAAACCGGGGAGCGAGGTCGAGGAGGATGATCCGCACTGTCTTGCGGTGGGCCGTCACCTGCGCCTGCGCCGCCGGTGCCGTCATGGCCCTGGCGGACATCCACAACCCCCTTCGCCCGATTTTGACCGCTATGTTTCTTTTGGTCATTCCTGGAGCGGCGGTCGCAGGACTGTTGCGTGATCGTGACCCGTTAGCCGCACTAACTGTCGGCGCAGCGGCAAGTCTCGTCGTGAACGTCTTGCTCGTCGAAGCCATGCTGATATTCGACGCGTGGTCGCCGCGCGCCGGAGTGGCCACTATCGGGGTGCTCGGCTTCTTCCTGCTGGTCGTCCGGTTGCTGTACCGCGAGGGCGCGGTGGCTGGACCGTCAACAGAACAGGGGGGCGGATGAACACCCAAGAGGTGTCCATGGAAGTCACCTAGTGCCCGAGGACATACGTCCCGCCCGCTTGATTCCTGCCCGCATGACCGGGATCGGCGCTCGCCCCCTCCCAGGCGCCCGCCGTCCAGTCGCGCCGGTCCGTCGGCAGTCTTTCGCCTCGCAGACCGCCCGGAAGGACACTCTCCCCAACCATGAGCCCGAGTCCCGACACCATCGACCACGGCGTGAAGCCGTCGGTCACGCTGCGTTCACTTCCCACCATTGACAGTTATGTTCCGCTTGGTCCCCACCTGGCCATCACCCCCACCGTGAGCGTCGTCGTCCCCGCCATGAACGAGGCGGAGAACCTGCCGCACGTGTTCGCCACCCTTCCGGCCTGGGTGCACGAGGTCGTGCTCGTCGACGGGCACTCGACCGACGACACGGTCGCCGTCGCGCGGCGGCTCCGCCCCAACCTGCGGGTGGTGCAGCAGGTGGGGCGCGGCAAGGGCGACGCGCTCGCCGAAGGGTTCGCCGCGTGCACCGGGGAGATCATCGTGATGATCGACGCCGACGGCTCGACGGACGGCAGGGAGATCATCCAGTTCGTCAGCGCGCTTGTCAGCGGCGCCGATTTCGCCAAAGGCTCGCGCTACATCGCGGGCGGCGGCAGCGACGACCTGACCGTGTCACGCCGTCTTGGCAACTCCGTGCTGCGCCGCCTGGTCAACATGATCTACCGCACCCGCTATACCGACCTTTGCTATGGCTACAACGCCTTCTGGGCGCGGCACCTGCCCTACCTCGACCTCGACTGCGATGGGTTCGAAGTGGAGACGGTGATGAACATCCGCGTGGCCCGCGCGGGCCTTCGCGTGCAGGAGGTCCCGAGCCACGAGCGCTGCCGCATCCACGGCGAGAGCAATCTGCGCGTCGTCCGCGACGGGATGCGCGTCCTGCGCACGATCATCCGCGAGTGGCGGCGGCCCGTCGCCTCGCGTCCCATCCCTGCGGCGAAGGCCACGGTCGACCAAGGCGCGGCATGAAGATCTCGGTGGTCGTCTGCGTCTACACCGAAGACCGGTGGGACGACATCCGGCAGGCCGTGTGGTCGGTGCGCGCCCAAGGCCGCCCGGCCCACGAGCTGATCGTCGTCGTCGACCACAATCCTGATCTGCACGTCAAGCTGAAGAGCGAATATCCGGACGCGATCGTGGTGGAGAACGCCTACGCGCGCGGGCTGTCCGGGGGGAAGAACACGGGCGTCGACCTGGCCACCGGCGATCTGGTGGCCTTCCTCGACGACGACGGGGTGGCCGATCCCGGCTGGCTGGAGGCGTTCGCCGCCTGTTTCGCCGATCCGGCGGTGGTGGCGGTGGGCGGGCTGACCACACCGCTGTGGGCGACCGGGCGGCCGCGCTGGTTCCCCGAGGAGTTCGACTGGACCGTGGGGTGCACCTATCGGGGCATGCCGGCCGAACGGGCCCCGATCCGCAATCCGATGGGCGGCAACGCCTGCTTCCTCCGCTCGGTCTTCGCCGAGGTGGGCGGCTTCTCCTCCGACATCGGGCGCAACGTGCAGGGCCGGCGCAGCCGGCCGCTCGGCTGCGAGGAGACCGAGTTCTCGATCCGGCTGGGGCAGCGCAGGCCGGGGTCGGTGCTGCTGTTCGACCCCGCCGCGCGGATCGGGCACCGCGTCCCGGCCGCGCGCGAGCGGTTCGCCTACTTCAGGTCCCGCTGTTACGCCGAGGGGCTGTCGAAGGCGCTGGTGACCAGCCTGGTCGGCACGGGCGACGGCCTGTCGAGCGAGCGGGCGCACGCGCTCAAAGCGCTGCCGCTCGGATGCCTTCGCGGGCTGCGCGACGCGGCACGCGGCGACGTGGGCGGCCTCGGGCGCGCCGTCGCGATCACGGTGGGCCTGGCATGGACGGCGTGGGGCTACGCGATCGGCCGGGCACGCCTTCGCACGCGCAGGGCCCCTCAGCCTGGCCTCGCGGCCGGCGAGCGGCGTGAGCAGATCGACAGGCCCGACGCGGCATGAGGGTGCCGATCCTCATGTATCACTCGGTCACCGACCGACCGGCTCCGGCCACCCGTCCGCTCGCGGTCACGCCCGCCGCCTTCGCCGAGCAGCTGGCCTACCTGAACGACCACGGCTTCACCGCGGTGACGTTCCGCGACTACGCCGAGGGCGGCCTCCCCGGGCGGCCCGTGGTGATCACCTTCGACGACGGCTACGCCGACTTCCACTCCGAGGCGCTGCCGCTCCTCGATCGGCACGGCTTCCCGGCCACGGTGTTCGTGACCAGCGGGTGGCTGGCCGACGCCGGTCCGGAGGCGGCCGGCACGCCGCTCGACGCGATGCTGTCGTGGTCCCAGGTGCGGGAGGCGGCCGCGGCGGGCGTCGAGATCGCCGGCCACAGCCACAGCCATCCGCAGCTGGATCAGCTCCGTGACCAGGAGCTCCGCGACGAGCTGCGGCGCAACAAAGACCTGCTCCAGGATCGGATCGGCGCGGCCGTGACCACCATGGCCTACCCCTTCGGATACTCCAGCGCCCGGGTCCGCCGGGCCGTACGCGAGGCGGGCTACACGGCCGCCTCCGCGGTCGCCAACGCCCTCGCCTCCGACCGGTCGGACCCCCTCGCGGCGCCCCGTCTGACGGTCGGCCCGGGCACCACGATGGACCGGTTCGCGCGGGCCGTGGAGGGCCGCGGCGTCGCCCGGGTCTATGCGAAGGAACGCATGCTCACAAAGGGTTACGCGCTAGTAAGAAGGGCGCGCTACGGGCTGAAAGTTCTTGCTGATTGAGGTGTCAGACTTAGCACGAAAGGGGAGAAAGCAGGCGACCGAGGATTTGAGGGGGCACAGTGGCCCAAGCATGGCTGCCCGGCGCCAGTCGAATTCCCGCTCCCGAGGACTCCGGCCCCATGAACGGTGGAGCTCCCCGGGTTGTCTGGTTCATTTGGCCGACCGATCCCCATGGCGTTTCCGCCACGTCGGCCGCCCAGCGCCTCATCCAACTGCACCGACCGGCCCACCTCGTGTGGAACCCGGTCACGGGACAGATCGTCCAGAGCCTGCCGCCCACCCTCGCGGCATCGGGGCTCAACGGCGACCTCAACCGGCAGGGACGGGTGTGCATCCAGATCCGCGTGCTCGGCTCGGTCGACGAGCCGTTCACCGACGGAAAGCTGGACGGGCTCGACGACATTCTGGCCTGGCTCGACTCGTGGGAGGTGCCCCGCCGCTGGTCGGCGGGCCCGCCACTGCCTTATCCGCTGTCCGTGGCGGCGGCGCGTGATTCGCGCCTCTGGTCGCGGGGCGGGCATTTCGGCCACTCGCAGGTGCCGTGCTGCCGCGACGGCGACCCGGGAACGATCGACGTGGGCCGGATCATCGGCCGGGATACGGCACAGCACGCGCCGCCCCAGTTCACGTTCCCGCGACCGCGCGAGGAGATGCGGCTACTGGAGAGCGTCGGGTAGCAACTCCGCGAGCAGCTCACGCAGCACGGCGCAGCCGCGCCGGACCTCCGTGAGCGACGCCGAGCCGTAGCCGATCACCAGGCCGAAGTAGCGCGGCGCCGCGCCGTGATAGTGGTCGAGGGTTTCCACGAGCACGCCGCGCGCCGCCGCCTTCTCCACGGCCACCGGCGCGATCTCGGCCGGCAGCCGGATCGTCACGTGCAGGCCCGCGGTGTCGCCGCTGACCAGTGCGCCGAGTTCGGCCACGATCGCGGCCCGCCGCCGGGCGTACTCCAGGCGCATCCGGCGCAGGTGGCGGTCGATGTCGCCGTGCTGGAGCAACGTGGTCACGGCGCGCTGCACCGGGCCCGAGGTCCGGTCGGCCAGTTCCTCGCGGCGTTCGGCGATCCTGGCGAGCAGCGGCGCGGGCCCGAGCAGCCAGCCGAGGCCGACGTCGGGGCTGAACGACTTCGACAGCGTGCCGAGCAGCGCCACGCGGTCGGGGTCGAGGCCGTAGAGCGCCGGCAGCGGGGCCACGTCGTAGCGGAATTCGGCGTCGTAGTCGTCCTCGATGATCAGCGTGCCGGTGCGCCGGGCCCACGCCACCAGCCGCTCGCGGCGCGGAATGGGCAGCCGCCCGCCGAGCGGGAACTGGTGGGCCGGTGTGGTGTAGAGCATCTTGAGACCGCGCGGCAGCCGCTCGACGATGACGCCCTCGTCGTCCACGGGGCAGGGCACGATCTCGGCGCCGCGCGCCGCGAACACGGCGCGCGCCACCCGGTATCCGGGCTCCTCGACCCCGGCGCGGTCGCCGGGGCGCAGCATGGTCGCCGCGAGCACGTCCAGCCCGTGGCCCGTGCCCTGGGTGACCATGATGTTGCCGCTCCCCACCGGCACGGCCCGCGCGCGCCGCATGTGGTCGGCCAGCAGCCCGCGGAGCTCGGTGTGGCCGTAGGGGTCGGGATAGTCGTTGAGCAGCAGATCCCCCGCCGACCGCCACGCCCGCCGCCACGCCGCCGTGTCATGCGCCCTCACCCAGGGCCGCCCCGGCCGCAAATCCACCTCCCCCTCCCCCGTGATCTTGCGCCTTCTCTGGAACCGCTGCTCACCGGTTTGGTGATCATGCAGTGATTCCCTTTCCGCAGGTCGCGTGTTCGGTGATCTTGCAATGTCGGCCACGTACGTGCCCGAGCCGTGCCGCCCGTCCAGCCACCCCTCGGCGTACAGCTGCTGATAGGCCTCGGTCACGACGGTCCGGCTGACGCCGAGCAGCGTGGCCAGGCCACGGCTGGACGGCAGCCGCTCCCCCGCGCGGAGCGCCCCGCCCCGCATGGCCTCCCGCAGCTGATCCCCTACCTGTACGGCCATCGGCACGCCGGACGTCCGATCGACGGCCAGTGGCAGCTCCACCTGTGCGCGCACGGTTCTCTCCCGAGTGGTCTCCCATTAATCGCCACTAGTGGACGTGGTCCAGCGGTCCACTCGTGTCCTACGGTATCGGACATGCTCTCCACAACCGCCCGTACGGTGTTGAACAGGTCGAAGGACCGCGCCAGGGCCGACCGCGAGGACCTCTACGCGGTCCTCGACGCCGGGTTGATCTGCCACCTCGGGGTCGTGGTGAACGGCGCCCCGATGGTGATCCCGACCGGCTACGGCCGCCTTGACGACACGCTCTACCTGCACGGTTCGACCGGCGCGACCTCCCTGCGGCACGCCGGCGAGGTCTGCGTCACGGTCACCCACCTCGACGGCGTGGTGCTGGCCCGCTCGGTCTTCCACCACTCGGTCAACTATCGCTCCGCCATGATCTACGGCACGGCCCGGCGCGTGGAGGACCCCGACGAGCACCTTGCCGGTCTCCGGGCCGTCACCGAGCAGCTCGCGCCGGGCCAGTGGGACGCGACCCGGCTGCCGACCAAGAAGGAGCTGGCCCAGACGGCCGTCCTCGCGCTCTCGCTGGAAGAGGCGTCGGTCAAGGTCAGGCAGGGTCCGCCGGTCGACGACGAAGAGGACTACGACACGCCGGTGTGGGCCGGGGTGCTGCCGCTGACCGTCTCCTGGGGCACGCCCCAGCCGGACCCGCGGCTACGGCCGGACATAACGGTCCCTCCACACATCGCATATCGATGAAAGTGGTGCTCTAGCGCGAATCTAGATCAGTTGGGCACACTTTGGCGGAACTGTTCGTAAGTTGCAGGAGTTTCGCAGATGCCAGCGCCCGCCTCGTGGACCGTGCCCGGATACACCGAGGTGCGTACGTTAGGCACGGGCGCGGGCGGGCGGGTGGTCCTCGCCGTACACCAGGAATCCGGCTCGCAGGTGGCGGTCAAATACCTCTCCGAGCGGCTGCGCGCCCAGGCGGGCTTCCTCGAACGCTTCCGTGACGAGGCCCGCCTGCTGGTGGAGCTGGACGATCCGCACATCGCCCAGCTGTATGAGTACATGGAGGCTCCGCAGGGCGCCGCCATCGTCATGGAGGTCGTCAACGGGGCCCCGCTGCGGCTGCTGCTCCACGAACAGGGCGCGACCGGACCGGAGGCCGCGCTCGCCGTTCTCAAGGGCTCGCTGCTGGGTTTGGCGGCCGCGCACGAGCAGGGCGTCGTGCACCGCGACTACAAGCCCGAGAACGTCGTCGTACGCGGCGACGGGTCCAGCAAGCTGGTCGACTTCGGCATCGCCGTACGGGCCGGGGAGACCATCGCGCCGGCCGGCACCCCCGCGTACATGGCGCCCGAGCAGTGGGCGGGCCACGAGGCGACACCCGCGACCGACGTGTACGCGGCGACCGCCGTGTTCTTCGAGTGCCTGACCGGACAGCTGCCCTATCAGGCGAGCGAGCACGCGGTGATGATGCACCTGCACCAGACCGCGGACATCCCGATCGACCAGGCGCCCGAGCCGCTGCGCGGCCTCATCGAGCGCGGGATGGCCAAGGATCCGGCGCGGCGCCCCGCCAGCGCGTCACTGCTCGTCGCCGAGCTGGAGGACGTCGCCGTCGCCGCGTACGGGCCGGATTGGGAGACCAAGGGCCGCAAGCGGCTCGCCGCGCTGGCGGCCGGAGTGGCCGCGCTGTGGCCGCTGAACCGGCAGCCCGAGCCCGAGGTCGCGACGGCGCTTGCCCGCACGACGCTGCACGGGCCGCTGACCCGGCTCAAGAAGCACTGGGTCAGGCTCGCCGCGACCGTCGGCGCGGTGGTCATCGCCGCCGGCGGCGTCACCGCGTACGCCCTGGGCTCGGCCGACAGGACCGGACGCACCGACCCGATCGCGGCCGCGCCCGCCACGCCGTCGCCCACGCTGGTCACCGACCCGGCCGCGCCACCGGCGCCCCCGTCGCCGAGCCCTTCGGAAAGTCCCTCGGAAAGTCCTTCGAAGAAGCCGTGGCCGAAGCCGTCCAAGAAGCCCGAGCCCTCGAAGACGCCGCACACCGAGCGCCCGAGCCCCAAGCCCACTCCGACGCCGCCGACCACGGTGACGAGCGTGCAGGTGGGTGGCCTGGCCCTCGGCGCGGGCGCCAAGCCGGCCGCCACGGGCACGGTCACCGTGATCACAACCGGCACCGCCAAGGTGACGCTGACCGTGAAGTTCGTCGTCCTCGGCAAGACCGCCGGCACGCAATCGATGACGTTGTCGGGCGCGAAGAAGTACGTGAAAGCCGTCAGCCAGTCGCTCGGCTCCCGCCCGTGCGGCGGGGCGTGGAGCGTCACGGGCACGGCCACCGGCGGCAAGACCGGCACCACCTCCGCGAGCCTCCCGGACTGCCCCACGAAGGTCACCGGGTTGAGCGTGCTGTCCCTCACCTTGGACCCCAAGGCCGTGAAGGCGACCGCGAAGGTCCAGGTGACCGCGGACGGCACCGGCCAGATCGACCTGACCGGCGACTTCTCCACCAAGTCCGGGGCGGTCAACCAGCAGGTGGCCCACCTGTCCGGCCAGACCTCCTACACCCGGACGTTCACGTTCACCTTCGGCAAGCCCGTGTGCGACGGCCCGGTGACGTTCACCGCGAGCACCAACCCGGCCGGGCCGAAGGGCTCGGCCGCCAAGAGCGTCACGGGGAACTGCCCGGCGTCGGTCACGTCGGTCTCGGTGACCAATCTGTCGCGCGTGCTGGTCAACGCGTCGGCGACGGTCGCCGTGCGCACTGGAAACGGCAAACCCGTGCAGGTCACCGTCACCTGGCTGCTGAACGGCAAGGCGAACGGATCGCAGACCGTCACGCTCTCCGGCAAGACGGCGTACGCGACCACGGTCAAGTTCAGCTATCCACGCCTGCCCTGCGGCAAGACGTGGGGGGTCACGGTCACGACCGTGCCCGCGCCCCCCGGTGGGGCGGTGACCGTGACCAAGAAGACAGATGCCTGCTTAGCCGGCTGAACGGACGACGAACACAGCTGGTTAACGGGCGTATTTACGGTTCCATGACTTTCATCCCTACTGCCCCATCGATCACTATGATCCGTTCCGTCATGGTGGGGGCCCAGGCACTTGAGGAGACCGCATGTACGGCCACGTGGGCGCCTGGCGTGTCCCCGGCTACACGGAGATACGCGAACTAGGCACAGGCGCGGCGGGCCGTGTCGTGCTCGCCCGACACGACGACAACGGCACGCTCGTCGCGGTCAAATACCTGTCCGCCGATCTTCGGCAGGACCTCGGCTTCGTCGGACGCTTCCGGCACGAGGCGCGCCTGCTCGCGCTCATGGAGCCGAATCCGCACACGGCCAGGCTCTATGAGTACGTCGAGGCCCCGCAGGGCTCGGCCATCGTCATGGAGCTGGTCGACGGTGTGTCGCTCCGCGCCATGCTGCGATCGGAGGGCCCGACCGGGGCCGAGGCGGCGCTCGCCGTGCTCAAGGGCTCGCTGATGGGTCTCGCCTCCGCGCACGCGCTCGGCGTGGTCCACCGCGACTACAAGCCGGAGAACGTGATCATCGAGGCCAGCGGCGTCAGCAAGCTGGTCGACTTCGGCATCGCGGCGCCCGCGGGCGAGGCCACGAACATGACGGGCACCCCGCCGTACATGGCGCCGGAGCAGTGGGCCGGCGCGACCGCCGGCCCGGCCACCGACGTGTACGCGGCGACCGTCGTGTTCTTCGAGTGCCTCACCGGCGCGCGGCCCTTCCGTGCGCAGAATCTGGCCGCGCTCGCGCGGCAGCACCAGGGCGCGCCGCCGCCCATCGAAGAGGTGCCTCCGGCGCTCCGCCCGCTCATCGAGCACGGCATGGCCAAGCACCCCAACGAGCGGCCGGCGTCCGCCGAGACGTTCCTGCGCGAGCTCGAGGCCATCGCCGCCGAGGCGTACGGCCGGGGCTGGGAGGAGCGCGGACGGCGGCGTCTGGCCTCGCTCGCGGGCCTGCTGCTGCCGTTCTTCCCGCTCACCGAGCAGGCCCCGGAGGTCGACTCGGCGATCGCGGAGACCTCGCTCGGCGGCGCCAAGATCGGGCCGATGGGGCTGAAGCTCCTGCTGGTCGGCGTCGGCCTGGCCGTGATCGCGGGCGGCACCGCCGTCGTGATCGGATCGATGGGCGGTACGACGCTGACGGCCGGCGCCACGGTCCAGTCGTCGAGTCCGGCGCCGCCCGCGAACGTGGACACCGCCTCGAGCGAACCCGCGGAGGAGCCGTCCGAGGAGCCGACGGAGGATCCGGCCACCGGCGACCCCACCACGACGAGCAGCCCGGTCGCCACGACGACCAGCACCGCCGGGGCCCCCGTGTCGACGGCCACGAGCACCCCCCGGCCGACGCCGAGCCACAAGGCGACGCCCAAGAGCACGAAGAAGTCGACGCCCAAGGCCTCGGACACGGCCAACCCCGACCCCACGAAGACCGTGAGCGGCGACCCGGATCCCAAGCCGTCGCCGACCCGCACGCGGAGGACTTCGCCGCCTCCGCAGTCGCCTTCACCGTCGCCGGACGACCCGCCGACCAGCGACCCTCCCGCGTCGCCCACGGAGACGCCGACCACTGGCGACACGACCATCCTCTTCCTGAGCGCCAGCCCGGTCGCCACAGAGAGTTCGGGTGGCGTGACGTCGGCCGCGATGGGCTTGTTCGCCGTCGGACTGATGACGACCGGCCTCGTACCCGCCACACTGGCGGTGGGACGAGTAGTCGGGCGTCATCGGAGGCGGAAGTAGTGCCGGGAACCATCGCAGGACACCGGCTCACCGGCCGGACAAGAGCCAGCGAGGTGGGCTCCTGGCACGATGCGGTAGCCCCGGACGGCAGTCCGTCCGGGGTGCTCAGGTTCGACCCCGCCCTGCTCGCCCAGCCGGGCGGGCGGGAGCGGCTCGTGGCGGTCGTCAGCACCGACCGCCGGTTGCAGCAGTCCGGCATGGCCGGGCTGCTGCCCATTCACGACCTGGTCGCCGCGGGCGGCGAGATCTGGCTGATCACCTCGCGGCGGGCCATGCCGACCGTGGCCGACCTGCTCACCGACGGCGGCCGCCGGCCGGACGCCGGCAGCGCCGCCACCGTGTTGGTGGAGATCGCGCAGACCCTGCTCAGCGTGCACGCCGCGGGGCTGTCGCACGGCGCGCTGCACCCCGGCACGATCATCGTGCTGGAGGACGGCGCCGCGCAGCTGGCCGAGCGCGGGCTGCTCGAGGCGTTGCGCGGGGCGCCCGCGTCCCCCGCGCGCGACATCGCCGCCTGGGCCGAGCTCGCCCGTGTGCTGGCCGCCAGCTGGGCGGACGGGCCCGCGGCAGGCCTGTTCGACCGGGCCGCCTCGGCGGCCACCACGCAGGGCCTCAGCGCCGCCAGGGACACTCTGCTGGCCGGGCGCGACATGCTGCCGGCCGGGTTCACCACGCGGCAGGCGCTGGTGGAGACCCTGCACTGGTGGTCCATGTCGGCCGTGCCGACGTCTCCGGCGCCCGCCGCCCCCGACACGGGCGAGCTGGTCACCCTGCTCCACCCGGACGGCCCGCGCGCGGCCGCCGCCGCCACCGTGCACAGCCCCGCGAACGGCCCAGGCGGCGCCAACGGTGCCGACGACGTCCACATGCGGTTCGGCCCCGGCGTGCCGACCGAGACGACGGCCGCCCAGATCTGGCGGTCGGGCCGCGACCAGCAGTCCACCGTCCACCACCCCGAGCGGGTCGGCGGGCGGCCGGTAAAGCAGGGCAGCGCGCGCACCCTGGCCTGGTCGGGAAGCATCCTCGTCGCCATCCTCGTCGCGGCGGCGGTGATCCTCATCCGCGGCTGCGCGGCGTCCGGCCCGGCGCTCGCGGTGTCCGGCGTGAACGTCACCAGCCCGAAGAAGGTCGGCTGCGACCAGACGGCCACCATCAAGGCCCGGGTGGTCACCAACGGAGGCGTAGGATCGTTCCGTTACGTGTGGCTGCGCAGTGACGGGCAGAAGCTGCCCGAGCAGGAGCAGAGCGTGCAGTCCGGCGCGAAGAGCGTCGACCTGCCGCTGCACTGGAAGGTGACCGGTAAGGGAACGTTCAAGGGCACCGCCACCCTGCGCGTGCTGACGGCCACGTCGACCGGCAAACCCGTGCAGGACAAGGCGAGTTTCACCTACAAATGCTGACGTTTACTAGGCTGACAGCATGACGAACACCCCCGCCGGCTGGTATCCGGACCCATACGACCCGCGCCGGCTGCGCTGGTGGGACGGATCCCAGTGGACCGACTCCACGCACCCCCTGGAGCAGGGGGCTGAGCAGACGGTTCAGGCGCCTGAGACGTCGCCCACGGCGCAGTATGGAGGTCTGCCTTCCGCCGCTTCCTCCGGCGCCTCGCCCGGGGGCCGGGCGGGCGGCTCTGGCGGGTTGTCGGGGCAGTTCGCGCCCCCCAGCGGTCAAGGGCCGGCCGGCGGTCAAGAGCCGCCCAGCGGTCAAGGTTTCGGCGGGCCCGGGCAGCCGCCCTCGTATGGCGATCCCGCCCTGTGGGGCGGGGGTCAGACCGCGCAGCTGCCGATGCCCGACTTCGGGTCGCAGCCGCAGCGCAATTCGGCCATGCCCTGGGTGCTCGGCGGGGTCGCGCTGCTCGCGGCGCTGGCGCTCATCCTCGGCGGCACCCTGTTCCTGCTGAATCGGGCCAACAACGACCAGCCGGTCGCGCGCGACGTGACGCAGGCGCCTCTTTCTCCCGGCGCGACCAACGGCCCGCAGGAGTCGCCCACACCCGGGCCAAGCGTGTCGGCGTCCCCGCAGACGCCGCCGACGCCTGTCGACGGGCGGATCAGCGACCCGGTGACCGGTCTGTCGTATCCGTTCCCCGGCAAGCCGTGGGAGGTCCGCACCCAGCCCTTCACACAGTCCGGTGACCCGACCGAGCTCGTGATCACGAGCGGCTACTCGGCCGTCTCCATGGCCGCGTACGACGGGAAGAAGGGCGACGACTGGGTGGGTTCGGTTTACGCGGCCCAGCTGCCCGAGGTCTTCCCGTATCAGAGCAGCAACGACCTCGAGGTCGCGACCGGCAGCCTGCTCACCGGCTACGAGCAGTCCTTCTACGGCCCGCAGCACACGAGGGAGATCCTGCGGAACGAGGCGCTCACGGTCAGCGGGCATCAGGGATGGATCGTGGAGTTCCAGATGGACTTCACGGCGCAATCCAACGCCAACCACTGGAAGTGGAAGAAGGAGCGCGGGGCGTTCGTGCTGGTCGACAGGGGTCAGGGGGAGCGCCCGTCGATGCTCTACATCTCCGTGCCCGACAATCTGGACCAATCGGTAATCACCCAGGTGCTGGACTCGCTCGAAGCCAGCTGACCGCCCTACTACCCTGAGGGTATGACTGACCTGCTGGTCTGGATCGACTGTGAGATGACCGGGCTCGACCTCGGCCGGGACGCGCTCGTCGAGGTGGCCTGCATCGTCACCGACGGCGAGCTGAACCAGCTGGACGAGGGCGTCGATGTAGTGATCAAGCCGCCGCCGGAGGCGCTCGAACAGATGTCGGAGGTCGTGCGCTCCATGCACACGGCGTCCGGGCTGCTCGGCGCGCTCGGAGGCGGGGTGACGCTGGCGGAGGCCGAGGCGATCGTCCTCGAATACATACGCGGCCACATCGCCGAGCCGAAGAAGGCGCCGCTGTGCGGCAACTCGATCGCCACCGACCGCTCCTTCCTGGCGCGTGACATGCCGATCGTCGACGCCTACCTGCACTACCGCATGATCGACGTCTCGTCGATCAAGGAGCTGGCCCGCCGATGGTATCCGCGGGTCTACTTCGCCTCCCCGGAGAAGCAGGGCGGCCACCGCGCGCTCGCCGACATCACCGAGAGCATCAGAGAGCTGCGCTACTACCGGGCCGCGGTGTTCGTGCCGCAGCCCGGCCCCGACTCGGCCACGGCTCGTGACGTGGCCGAGGCGATATCGGGTTCGTAGGACTGGCCTGATACCGCTACACTTTCTGACGTACGCCACCCGGATGGGCGGCGGATGGTGGGTGTAGCTCAGCTGGCAGAGCGCCAGGTTGTGGTCCTGGATGTCGTGGGTTCAAGTCCCATCACTCACCCCAAAACAAAAGGCCCGCCCGGGAAACCGGCGGGCCTTTCTGGTTTCGTCGCGCTCTACCGCTCCGGCCCATTTGCGTGGGCGGGCGCCAGCGCCGTCATTCGGGCTCGGGCGGCTGCGGGCAGCAGCCGGTCCAGCCCAGCCAACCGACCAGCCAGCTGATCAGCCACTCGAATGGGCTCGGAGCAGGTAGCACGACAGGCCTTACTTCTTGGGGTGGTCGATCACTGTGATGACGATGGGCCCGACCGAGAAGCCTGACAGGGCCCCCTGGAAGTGACCGGCGGCCTGGAAGCTGGCGTCGATCTGGCTGGTCCCCGACGCCTTCACGCTGCCGGCGAAGAAGCCGCGGCGGTTGGTGGTGACGCTCTTGATCTCATCGAAGATGCGAATGTCCACCTTCTGGCCGGCGATGCCCTGCCACCTGCCCCTGATCTTGGCTTGGAGCCGGCCGAACGCGAAGACCGGGTGGCCCTTGCGCACCACGCGCGGGTGAGCGGTGAAAGGCAGGAAGCGGGTGGGCGCGATGACCGACAAGGAACTGGCGCGCCCGACCGTCGTGCTGTTGTCGGCGCCGGTGGCCGTCGGGGTGACCGACCAGAAGCCGAGCGGGTCGCGCAGCTTCACCATGGTGTGGAACGTCCATGTGTCGCCGCTCTGGGTGCCGGTGAGATCCCTGGTGAAGCTCGGCTTCTCCTCCGACTGCAGGTGGAGCGTGACGTTCACGCCGTCGCTCTTGACGGTGAACGTGACGGGGACCGGTTTGTCGGCCAGGATCACCTGGAGTGGCTTGACCTCTGGTGGTTCGACTTTGGGTGGAGCGGCCATAGTGGCGCCGGCGGTCCCCGCGATCAGCAGAGCGCCGCCGAGCACACCACTGAGGAGAGCCGTAGCTGTGCCCTTCGCCAACGCCATCTCCTCCCTTCCTGGTGGTGTTGGGTGCTGTTACCCGGGTAGCGTTCCACCACGTTCCATCACGTCCCAAGACCGAAGATTCCCCGGCAATTGCGAAGCTGACGGCAGGAAGTCAAGGGGATTGCCCCCAAAGGTTGATATTGCGGGTTATGCTGCCTCAAACCGCTTACGCCAGCGCGGGGGGCTCGGCAACTCGACCCAGCCACGGAGGCCGGATGAGGGTCCACGAACGCGCCGTAATGGGCTTGAGCAAGCGCGAGACCGAGGTCATGGAGTTGATCGCGACCGGCCATTCCAATGGCGAGATCGCGCAGCGCCTGTTCCTCAGCGAAAAGACCGTCAAGAACCACGTGAACCGGATCTACTCCAAGCTTGGAGTGGACTCCAGGGTCACCGCCATCGGCCGCTGGCTCGGCGGCGAAATGGACGACTGAACCATTCACGCGAGTGCGGCCCGCAAGCGGGCCACGCCGTACTCCAGCTCCTCGGGGAGGACGGACAGGGCGGGCCTGAGCCTGACCGACGTCTCCCCGCAGGGCAGCATGAGCACGCCGACGTCGCCCTCGTCCCGGAGCCGGGCCAGCAGCGCGGCCCGGTCGGGCGCGCCGCCTGACCGCTCGGGCAGGTCGAAGGCGCACATGAGGCCGCGTCCGCGGGCGTTGACCAGCAGGCCGTCGGCCTCGAGCGTGGCCAGCTCGCCGAGCAGCTTGTCGCCGAGCACGGCGGCGCGCGGGATGAGCCCGTCGCGTTCGATGATCTCCAGCATCCGCCGCGACCTGACCATGTCGACAAGGCCGCCGCCCCAGGTCGAGTTGATCCGGCCGCTGACCCGGAACACGTTGTCGGGCACGAGATCCACCCGGCGGCCCGCCATGATCCCGCCGACCTGGACCTTCTTCGCGAACGCCACGATGTCGGGGGCGAGGCCCAGCTGCTGGTACGCCCAGGGGGTGCCGGTCAGCCCGGCCCCGGTCTGCACCTCGTCCATGATGAACAGCGCGTCGTACTCGTGGCAGAGGGCCTGCATGGCCTGAAGGAATTCGGGGCGCAGGTGGTTGTCGCCGCCCTCGCCCTGGATGGGCTCGGCGATGAAGCAGGCGATGTCGTGCTCGTGGCGTTCGAACGCGGCACGCGCCTGCGCCAGCGCGCGCTCCTCGGCCGCCTCGACGTCGCCGAAGTGGATGGCGGGCACGTCGATCCTCGGCCAGCCGAAGGTGGGGTAGCGCTCGGTCTTGACCGGGTCGGTGTTGGTGAGGGACAGCGTGTAGCCGCTGCGGCCGTGGAAGGCGCGGGTCAGGTGGAGAACCTTCGTGCCGAGGCCCGGATGCCGGCCGTGGGCCTCGTTCCAGCGGCTCTTCCAGTCGAAGGCGCACTTCAGCGCATTCTCGACGGCGAGCGCGCCGCCTTCGACGAAGAACAGGTGAGGCAGGGCCTCGTCGCCCAGCACGCGGGCGAAGGTCTCCACGAAGTCGGCGAACTCGACCGTGTAGAGATCGGAGTTGGCCGGTTTGTTGGCCGCCACACGGCCGAGCTCGGCCAGGAACTCCGGGTCGTCGTCGAACGGGTTCACGCCCAGCGGCGCCGACGCGAAGAACGTATAGAAGTCCAGATATTTACGGCCATTTCGGGCGTCTACCAGCCACGAGCCGCTGCTACGCGCGGTGTCGAGAACCAGGTGATAACCGTCCACCAGAAGGTGGCGCGCCAGGGTGCCGCGCACGTCGTCCGGGTCCATGTCGCCTCCTCATTGAGCCGTCCAGACAGAACTATTTGTTCATGGTGGGCGTCAAATGTGAAGGCTTTTCGGAAACCTGTCAGGCAGGCGCGAGCTTCTTCACCCTGAAGGCGAGGTACAGCAGGGCGATCCCGAACACGATCGCGAACACCCCGATGAGCCAGACGATGGCGATGGCCCCGCTCGCCGGCCAGATCAGCAGGAGCAGGCCGAAAATCACCGACAGCGCGCCGCTGAGCACCAGCATCCACTCACTGTCGATCTCCCTGTGCAGCACGATGGCCGCGATGATCTCCATGACGCCGGTCACGATGAACCAGATCGCGATCAGCAGCAGCAGCGCGAACGTGGTGATCTTGGGCCAGACCAGAACGACGATTCCGGCGACGATGCCGACGATGCCGGAGAAGGCCAGCCATCCCCGGGACTGGCCGCCTCCACCCCGGAAAGCCGCATACAGCGCGAATCCCCCGTTCACGATCGCGTAGACGCCGAACAGGATCACCAGCGCCAGCACCGTGATCTTCGGCCAGATGATCGCCATCAACCCGAACAGGATCGCCAGCACACCACGGACCGCAATAACCCACCAAGTAGAAGAAACAGCCTCCATGTCCCCTTTATCCCCCCGAATCCCCTCCCCCTAACTGCGCGTGATCTTGCGGGAATTCCCAAAACCCTGCCCAGAGCGTCCGTGATCTTGCACGTTCTCCCATTGCCCAGGTCAACCCGTTCGTGATCATGCAATGCATGTGCATTGCATGATCACCGACGCGCTGACCTGCGACGCGGGAGTTCGCGCAAGATCACGCGCGCCTGCGGTCTGCGGGATCAGGGGGTTGTTAGAGGGCGCTGAGGAAGCGGGCGGCTATGGGGACGGCGGTGTCGTGGCCGGTGCCGCCGTGTTCTACGAAGACGGAGAAGGCGAGGTCGCCGCGGAAGCCGACGAACCAGGCGTGGTCTTGGCCGCCCTGCCAGTCTTCGGCGGTGCCGGTCTTGCCGGAGGTGTCGGCCGGCAGGCCCGCGCCGGCGGCCGTGCCGTCGAGGGTGACCTGGGTCATCATGGCGCGGAGGCCGTCGGCCACGCCCGGCGCGAGGGGCACGCTCTGCGCCGCGGGCGCGTCGGCCATGAGCCGGGGCGTACGCCAGGTGCCGTCCTTGACGGCGGCGGCCATCAGCGCCATGCACAGCGGCGTGGCCTCGACCGTGCCCTGGCCGAACGAGTCTTCGGCCAGCGCGTCGTTGCCGTCCGGTGGGACCATCGTGCCGCAGACGCCGACCGGCAAGGTCGCGTTGATGCCGAAGGTCTTGGCGGCGGCCTGCAGCGTGTCCTTGTTCAGGCGTTCCACGGCGAGCTGGGCGAACGTGGTGTTGCACGACAGCGCGTACGCCTCGCGGAAGGTCACCGTGCCGTGGTCGGCGCCCTGGTAGTTGCTGATGGTCCGCCCGTTGGGGATCGTGTACGCCGAGGGGCAGCCGACCGGGGCGTCCAGCGCCATCCCGGCCTGGATCAGCGCGGCGGCGGTGACCGTCTTGAACGTCGACCCGGGGGCGAACTTCCGCTCGAACGCGCCGTGCCCGCCCAGCCGATCGGCCACGGCGAGGATGTCGCCCGTCGAAGGCTGCACGACGACGACCGCGGCGGGCTGCGTGACGGCGTCGAGCGCCCGCGCCGCGGCGGCCTGGGTGAAGTAGTCGAATGTCGTACGGACCCGGTCAGGCCCCGGATGATCGGCGTGCTCGAGGATCCGGCGCGGTTGCTGCCCAGGGTTGGCGACCTCCAGCGCCCATCCGATGCTCACGCCGGTCGCGGGGCGCGGCAGCCGCGCCGACAGGTCGGCGAGATAGGGCTCGGCGTCGTTGGCCTGCGGGAAGGTCATGTCCTGCCGGGTGACGAGCTGGGCCGCCGGCACGGGCAGGCTGACCCGGTTGAGCTGTCCGCCGGGCTGAAGGTCGGGCAGCATGGTCGCCGGCGTCCAGAGCACCTTCCAGACCAGGTCGCGGACCGCGAGGTGCAGCACCGAACTGGTCTTCCAGGTCATGTCGTAGCCGACCAGCTTCCGCTCGGCCGTGAAGGGCAGCTCCGCCGTCTCCTCGCCCGTGCGGTTGACGGCCGAATACACGAACTTCACCGGCGCGTTCAGCGTGGCCTCGTCGAACGCCTGGTGCTGGGCCACGTAGTCGGCGGGCGGCTCTTCGACGAACTGCCGCATCGACTCATAGTCGCGGGCGGTCCAGTCGGACAGGTAGAGTCGCGCGGTCTCCTCGGGCGTTCCGTCGACCTCGGTGTCGGAGGCGAACGGCACGGGCGTGGCCGTCGGCGTGGGGCTGCCCATGCTGATCGTCACCCGGTGGTCGTCACCGGTGACGATGAGGCCGATCACCCCAGCGACCACGATGGTGACGACCACCGCGATCAGGGTGAAAAGTGGACCTCTGCGCATACGGCGCCTCTCCGGGGGGGTTCGCCGGCCCGTAGTGCTGTCAGGTGCTCTCCTGGATATACCACGCAAGGAGGACAGTCAGGTGTCGAAGGACACAGGCCCGGCCCCCGGCCGCTATCCGGTCGACTCGGGCGAGGTCGAGTTGCTGCGCGACCTCGACCGGCCCACAGGCTGGGTGCTCATGATGGGCGGCGTCCCCCAGTCGTACGTCGACCTGGCCGACCCCGCCTATCTGGACTTCGATTACGTCCGGCTGATGGCCGACGTCATCGACTGCCTGCCGCCCGGCCCGCTCGACGTGACGCACGTCGGCGGCGGGGCCTTCACGCTCCCCCGCTACGTCGCCGCGACCCGCACGGGCTCGCATCAGATCGTGGCCGAGCCCGACGCCGCCCTGGTCCAGCTGGTTCGCGAGCGGTTACGGCTGAAGTCCGTGCCACGGCTGAAGGTGCGCGTCATGGGCGGCCGGGAGGTGGTCCAGGGGCTCGGCGACGAGTCGGCCGACCTGTTCGTGCTCGACGCGTTCGTCGCGGCGACCATGCCGGTCGAGCTGGCGACCGCCGAATACATGGGCGACATCGCCCGCGTGCTGAAGCCACGCGGCACGCTGCTCGTCAACGCGGCCGACGGCAAAGGCCTCGCCTTCGTACGGCGCCTGGCGGCGACCGTGCGCGGCACGTTCACCAACGTCGTGCTGCTGGCCGAGCCTGGCATCCTCCGCGGCCGCCGGTTCGGCAATCTCATCCTGGCCGCGTCGCGCGGGCCCTTGCCGTACGAGGAGCTGAACCGGAAGGCGGCGCGGGGGTTACAGCGGGCGCGCTGTGTCTACGGCGACGACCTGGTGAACTTCGTCGCCGGAGCCGCGCCCATACGCGACGGCGAGCCCGTCGTCGCCCCCGTGCCACCCCCCGCCGTCTTCGGCTGAGCGCGCCGAAACCAGGACTCAGGCGTTGGCTTTGACGATGTCGTCGATTTTGGCGGCCAAGGTGTAGTCCTTGTCCGTGAGGCCGCCCTTGTCGTGCGTGGTGAGCGCGAAGTGCAGGGTGCGCCAGCGGATGTCGATGTCGGGATGGTGGTTCATCGCCTCGGCCGCGTCGGCGACGGCCACCACGATGGCGATCGCGGTCGGGAAGTCACGCGCCTCCACAGTGCGGCGGAGCGTCTCACCGTCTTTGGCCCAGTCGGTTGCGTCCATGCCTCTCAGCGTAGAGGAGCGCTCCGGCGGCGCCTTCGGGCCATCGACATGATGCCCCTGACCATGTGCGTGGCATGGGTCTGCACGCGGTTGGCCATGGCGTCGGCGAGGATCGGCTCCAGCTCCGGCATCAGCCGCGGCAGCTGGGCGAGGCTCCAGTCGTGCCAGTTCGACAGCTTGGTGCCGCCGCAGTCGCTGTCTTCGGCGCGGAAGGCCACCATCACGGGGCACTGGCGGTTGGCGTGCCCGAGCCAGCCCTCGATGGAGGAGTTGAAGCGGGCGACCCGCGACGGGGCCGCGTAGAACCAGCCGTCGTCACCCAGGTAGTCCTCGTCGCCGGGACGGGCCGGATATTCGCGGGCCAGGGAGCCATGCAGGAACAGGCCGCTGGCCACCATCAGCTGGCGCCCCTCCGACCAGTCGGTCATATCCTGCAACGGAGCAGGGACACTCGATTCGATGGACGCGCGCTGATAGCTCGTGGGCTCGCGGGCGAAACGCACGTGAACCTCCGCCCACATGTAATAACACGCGTCTCCAGCCCCGAAGAACGCGAACGGGAACATCGATTCGACCATGGGCTCACAGTGCCACTGGGCCAAGACTCCTAGCATCCGTAGGATTACCGGGCTTTACTGGTCTTCGTGTTTGTCGGACGGGTGGCGGAACTCAGCACGCTCAGCGGGGCCTTAGGCACCGGCGGCGTGATCGAGGTCGTCGGAGAACCAGGCATCGGCAAGACGCGGCTGCTGACGCAGTTCGCGGCGGCGGCGGGGGAACGCGGGCACACGGTGCTGCGCGGCCGGGCCACCGAGTTCGAGCACGAGATGCCATATGCGGTGTTCACCGAGGCGCTGGGCGAGGAGCCGGCCGGCGACCGGCTGACGCTGGTCCGGACCATCCGCGCCCAGCTCATGGAACGGGCGCCCCTCGCGCTCATCCTCGACGACCTGCACTGGGCCGACCCGGCTTCGGTCGAGCTGCTGGCCCACCTCATCCGCCGCCCCATGAAACAGGGCGTGCTGCTCGTCTGCGCCTATCGGAGCCGCCAGGCCGGGCCGCGACTGCTGGGCGCGCTCGCCGAAGCTGGTCCCGCGGCCGTTCCGGCCGATCGGCTCGAGCTCGGGCCGCTGACGTTCGACGAGGCCGAGAGCCTGGTCGGGCCGCGGCCGGGGCTGCGCTCGCTGCACGAGAAGAGCGGCGGCAACCCTCTCTATCTCGAGGCGCTGGCGGCCCGCGCGAGCGAGGGCCACGACCGCGTCCGGGGCGACTCGCTGGCGGGCCTGCTGCTCGGCGAGGTGGCCCTGCTCGCCGCGGCCGAGCTGCTGGCCGCGCAGGCGGCGGCCGTGCTCGGCGACCAGTTCACGCCGTCCGACGTGGCGACGGTCGTGGGCGGCGACTGCTCCCACGAGCTTGACGCCCTGGCCGTGCGCGACCTGCTGCGGTCGATGGGCGACGGGCGGCTGATGTTCCGCCATCCGCTGCTGCGCCAGCTCATCTACGAGCGCAGCGACCCGGCCTGGCGGATGTCGGCGCATCGCACGGTCGCGCGCGAGCTCATCCGGCTGGGCGCGCCCACACGCGAGGTCGCCCACCACATCTCGCGTACGGCCAACCGGCACGAGCCCGAGGACGTGAAGATCCTCGTCGAGGCGGCCAAGGAGGCGCTGCCCACGGCGCCCGCCGCGGCCGCCGAATGGCTGATCGCGGCCCTGCCGCTGCTCGGCGACCCGCACGACTTCGAATCCGTGGGCGTCCGGGTCCTGCTCACCAAGGCGCTCATCCACGACGGACGGCTGGAGGAAGCGCGCCGCCTCATGCACGAGCTCATCCCGCACATGCCGCCCGGCACGCGCGCCGAGGTGGTGGCGGCCTGCGCGGCCGTCGAACGCCTGCTCAGCCGCTACCCCGAGTCGATCTCCCTGCTCACCTCCGAGCTGGCCAGTGGCGGGCACAGCGCCTGGCTGCACCGCGAGCTCGCCACGCTCCGCCTCCAGACGGGCGACGTGCCGGGCGCGCTGGCCGAGACGGCCGAGGCCATCGCCGCGGCCGAGACGCCCGAGGACGAGGCCGCCGCGCACGCGCTGCTGGCCTTCAGCGCCGCCTACGAAGGCCAGCCGGAGGCGACGGCCCAGGCCATCGCCGAGTCGGCCGGCTGCTCTGACGGGCTGAGCGACGCGTCCGCGGCCCGCGACCTGACCTGCCTGACCCGGCTGGCCTGGGCCGAGCTGTTCATGGAGAAGCACGCCGACGCCGAACGCCACGTGCGCCGAGCGCTCCGGCTGGCCCGCCCGCTCGGCCGCAGCGGCCTGCTCGCCGATGCGCTCACCTGCGCCGCGCAGCTGTGCTGCCGGACTGGACGGCTCGCCGAGGCGTTCTCCTTCGGCGAGGAGGCCGAGGACGTGGCCCACCAGTCGGGCAGCCCGAGCCTGCTCGCCCTGTTCCAGGCCATCCACGCGGAGACGCTGTCATATCTGGATCTGCCCCAGGCCGTACGGCAGGCCTCGCGGGCCGCCGACGCGGTCGAGGGGTCCGGCTGGTGGGCGGCCACGACGTTGTGCCTGGCGGCGCAGGTGCTCGTGGTGGGCGGGGAGCCCGACAGGGCCCGGTGGATGCTGCTCGGGGTGGGCGGGGGGGTGGGGCTTCCGGGCATCCAGCCGGGCTATCGCCCCATGTGGCTGGAGACCTTGGCGCAGGCCACGCTGGCCTGTGACGATCTGGCGTGGGCCAGGGCCGCGGCCAACGCCTCGCTCGGGGCCGCCGACGCGCTCGGTTTGCCGGCGCAGCGCGCGTTCGCGTTGCGGGCGCAGGCCAGTGTGCTGGCCGCCGAAGAGCAGCCGGTGTCGGCGTCGGTGCTGGCCGATCAGGCGATCGCGCTGTTCCAGGAGACCGGGATGCGGCTGCAGACGGCCCGTACGCTGATCATGTCGGCGTCCGCCCGCCTGCCCGAAGACGGGTTGAAGGCCGTGGCCACCGCCCGGGCGATCGCCGTCGACTGCGGCGCGACCGTGCTGACCGACGACGCCGAGCGGGAGCGCAAGCGCCTGGCCGCCCGGGGCCGCCGCAAGGGCGGCGAGGTCCTGACCCCGCGCGAACGCCAGATCGCCGAGCTCGCCATGACCGGGATGAGCAGCAAGGAGATCGCCAAGCGGCTCATGCTGAGCAGCCGCACGGTCGACGACCATCTGGCCAAGGTCTATCGCAAGCTGGGCGTGAACTCCCGCGCCGCCATCGCCCAAGCCCTCGGCTGACAGGGGTCTACACGGCCATCACGCGGTCAGCGGTGGCGCGGGCCCAGGGAGTGGTGGTGAGGGCGCCGAGCACCAGGACGACCAGGCCGTAGCCGGCCGTCAGCCAGAGGCCGGCGGCGCCCGCGCCCGAGGCGAGCAGGGTGCCCGACACGGCCACGCCCAGCGAACTGCCGACCTGGCGGCTGGTCGAGGCGACCGCGGCCGCCACGCCCGCCTGCGACATGGGCATCCCGGACACGGCCGTGTTGGTGATGGGCGCGTTGATCAGGCCGAACCCGATCCCGAACACCACGTAGATCGACAACAGTTCGGGCAGCGGCATGGTCGCGGTGATCTGCGGTAGCAACAGGCCGCTCACGGCGATGGCCACCCCGGCGGCCACCAGCGGCACGCGCGGGCCGATGGTGCCGACCAGCCGCCCCGACACCGGGCTCAGGATGATGCTCATCACCGCCACGGGCAGCATGCACAGCCCGGCGTCCAGTGGAGACAGGCCTCGATCGTTCTGCAGGTAGATGGTGTTGAGGAAGAGGAATCCGGCGAGCGAGGCGAATCCGCACACGGCGATGCCGGCCGCGCCCGCGAACGGCACGCTGCGGAAGAACCGCAGCTCGATCAGCGGATCCTCGCGGCGCGGCTCGTAGATCAGCAGCCCGGCCAGGGCCAGCGCCGACGCGCCGAAGCATCCGATGATCAGCCAGGAGCCCCACCCGGCCTGCGGGCCTTCGATGATCCCGTACGTCAGCGCGCCCAATAGCACGATGACCAGGATCTGGCCGATCGGGTCGATCCTGCGCGGCCGGTCGGCCCGGGACTCCGGGACGAACCGCCAGGTCAGCACCAGTGCGATCAGCCCGATCGGGACATTGATCCAGAAGTTGGCCCGCCAGCCGATCCAGTCGGTCAGCACGCCGCCGACCACCGGGCCGAGCGCGAAGCTGACGCCGGCGACGCCGCCCCACACGCCGATCGCCTGAGCCCGCTCGCGTCGGTCGGTGAACACGTTCGTGATGATCGACATGGCCACCGGGTTGAGCATCGAGCCGCCGACCGCCTGCACCACCCGGAAGGCCACGAGCCAGCCGAGCGACGGCGCGAGGCTGCACAGCAGAGAGCCGGTGGTGAACACCACCAGCCCGGTCTGGAAGATGCGCCGCCGCCCGATCCGGTCGGCGGTCGATCCCGCCAGCATCAGCAGGCTGGCGAGAACCAGGGTGTACGCGTCGACGGTCCACTGGAGGCCGGACAGCGGCGCGTGCAGATCCCGGGCGATCGAGGGGAGCGCCACGTTGACGATGGTGTTGTCGAGGGCAACGATCAACAGGCTGAGACAGCAGATCAGAAGTACCGCGATCCGCCTTTTTCGGCTCATATACCCATGACATTACCCAGGTCTTTGAACCAGAAAGCTCAGCGGCGGATCGTCCGGTTGATCCTGATACATCACGTGCTTGCCTCTCAGCAAAACAGAATGTCATTCTGATCGCGTGCGAGCCACAGCGAACGGGATAGGGATCGAGTACGACACCTTCGGCGACCCGGACGGACGGCCCCTGCTGCTCATCATGGGCCTCGGCAGCCAGATGATCGCCTGGGACGAGGAGTTCTGCGGCCTGCTGGCCGCCGCGGGCCACTACGTGATCAGGTACGACAACCGCGACGCGGGATTGTCGACCCACCTGGACGACGCGGGCGTGTCCGACCTGGTGGCGGCGTTCGCCGGCAACCCCGACCCGGCGTACCTGCTGGGCGACCTTGCCGACGACGCGGCCGGCCTGCTCGAGGCCCTCGGCCTGCCCGCAGCCCACGTCGTGGGTGCCTCGATGGGCGGCATGATCGCCCAAGAGGTGGCCATCCGGCACCCGTCCCGCGTTCTCAGCCTCGTCTCGATCATGTCGCGCACGGGCGCCAAAGGCGTCGGCGAGCCCACCCAGGCCGCCCTCGGCGCCCTCATGTCCCCGCCTCCCTCCGGCCGCGACGAGGCGATTCAGCGGGCCCTCAGCGTGTGGTCGATCATCGGCTCGCCCGGCTACCCCATGAACGTCGATCGGATCACCACGCTGGCCCAGCGGGCCTACGACCGCGACCACAACCCGGCCGGCGCCAACCGCCAGCTGGTCGCCATCGTCGCCTCCCCCGACCGCACGGCCGCCCTCCGCGAACTGGACGTGCCCACCCTCGTCATCCACGGCGAGGACGACCCGCTGATCCAGGTCTCCGGCGGCACGGCCACCGCCGACGCCGTCCCCGGCGCCAAGCTCCTCCTGTTCCCCGGCATGGGCCACGACCTGCCCCGCGACCTCTGGCCCGACTTCGTCGCCGCCATCACCGAGCTGACCACCCGCTGACGGCGGTGTCGGAGACCTGTGTTCCCGGAACACAGGTCTCCCAGGGGTACGGCGAGGGTCAGATCTCGAGCTTGTCCTCGATGGACTTGAGCTGGTGGCGGGCCATCGCCAGGTTGGATCGGACCCGGTCCAGGGCCAGATAGAGGAACAGCCCCTGCCCGCTTCGCCCGGTCAGCGGCCGGATGATGTGGTACTGCGAGCCCAGCGAGATGAGGATGTCCTCGATCGCGTCCTTGAGCTGCAGCGCGTCCATGGTGCGCAGCTTGGCCTTGACCACCTCGGTGTTGCCGGCGGCCGCCACGTTCAGGTCGAGGTCCTTGCCGCCGCCCATGGTGCCGAGGGCCATGCCGCTGTTGTAGTCGACGACCGCCGCGCCGATCGCGCCGTCGATCGCCATCATCTCCTTGAGCGAGATGTCCATGGATGCCATCTGATTTCTCCCTACTGTTTGTCGGTTTCCCTCTGGACGAGGGCGGCGATCTTCCCCGCCGTCTTACGGCCCTCGATCCGCAGCAGGCCGAGGTTGGCCCTCGGGCCCGCGGTGACGGTGAGGACGAGCTGGGGGCCGGCGGCATAGCAGGCCGTGTGCCCGCCGAGGCCGGAGACAAGCGCCTCCTCCAGGTCGCCTGACCTGGTCAGTTCGGCCATCCGGCGGCTCATGGAGAGCACCGCGGACGTCAGCGCGGCGATCTGCTCGGTATTGCCGGTGAGGTCGGTGGTGACGAGCATGCCGTCGATCGTGCAGGCCAGCACGCCCGTGATCTCCGGGGCGCGCTCGCGGAGGAGGCGCAGCTCCTCGCGCACCTCTCGGCGCAGATCCATCGATAATCCCTTTCCGGCTCGTTTCCGCCAGGCGCGGCCGATCACCCCCGAATTCCAGGTAAAGGTCACCGCAGCGCCTCCAGGGCATCCCTGAGCCGTATGAGCAGCTGGATGTCGGCTGGATCTCCGCTCACCTGCGGCATGGCTGGGGCGTGATGTCCCGGCCCGCCGCCCGCCCCCGGACGCGGTCCCGATCCGCCGGTCCTTCGGGGCAGCTCGCTCTTCGCCGGTTGCTGCGCCCCCGTCACCAGCCCGGACGCGGCCAGTTCCCGTACGGCGAGCAGCGTCGCGTACACGGGACGCCTGATCCGGTGCGCCAGCGCGATGGGCGGCGTGGCGCCGTCGGCCTCCGCGAGCACCTCCCACTGGAGGGCGCTCAGCACGACGTGGCCACCGCGTTGCAGTCGTTTGACCGGTGTGACCGGGCAGATGTCGACCTCGGCCGACGGCCACACGCGGTCGAGCCTTGCCTTCCTTTTCTGGCAGTCGAGCAGCAGCCCGGGAATGTCGAAGAACCAGTGCGTGCCCAGCCAGTGGCGGTCGCCGGCCTTGAAGCGTGGCCGGCCCGGGCGCTCGGGGAGCAGGAAGTACGCGGCGTCGAGGGTGGCTCCGAGCACGCAGAACTGGAGCTCGCCGCGGCTGAGCACGCCCTGCCGGACGAGCAGTTCGCCGCCGTTGGGAAGTGCGGCACCGGCGGGCGCGGCGTTGGCCGGCCCGCCGGCGGATCCGTTGGCGGGCGCGGCGCTGGAGGCGGACTGGCGGATGGCGCGGATGCGGGTCACGGTGGCTCTTCCCGAGGCGGTGAGGATCTCCTCGACGCTCGGGGTGGTGGCGCATTCCACGTACGAGATACGACCTTCGTCGAGGTAAACGGTGCCGTGCTTGCCGACGCGCAGCGAGCCGGTGGCCCGGTCGCCGGCGAGGTCGAGCAGGATCGAGTCGAGCGTCGCGGAAGCGTGCGAGGCCTGACCGGATGCCGCGCCGGACACCGGATTGGATGCTGCGCTGGATGCTGTGGCGGCCATCTAGGCACCTGCTCACACGTCGATCAGCCGGTTCGACAGGCTCTGGAGTCGGCGCCAGGCCAGCGCGAGATTGGCACGGTCGGCGTCCAGGCGCAGGCAGAGCAGATAAGGCCCGCCGAACATGGTTTCCAGTGGATGGATGATGTGCATTCCGGCGCTGCTTTTGATGATCATGTCTTCGATCCGGATCGGGTCGCCCGCGGACGCCTGGGCCACCCCTTCCATCGCAGCACGGAAGGCCTCGCTCAGCCCGATGGCCGACTGCTCGGCGTTGAGCGCGCCCTCGGCGGCGACCGGGGTGGCACCGGTCGGGTCGATCAGGATCGCGCTGACCGTGCCGGGAATGCTCATCGCGTCCACCAGGCATTCGATAATCCCGGTCATTCGACACTCCTGACTCGCCGGACGACTCGCGCCGATTTCCGCCACTGGAGCTCAAAGGCTAGAGAAAGCGCAAGGCGCGCCCAGATGTCCGGGAATTGGCGACGGACATAACCCATCCGGGGTAGAAGGATCCTTAGCCCTCTATGGGGAAATTCCTCTCGCGCCGGGAAAACGCGAAAAAGACTCAGAGCGGGCCACAGCACTCCGCTCTCCTGGGCAGAATGGGGTGATGGAACGCATCCTGGTCAGCGCCTGCCTCCTCGG
Organism: Streptosporangiaceae bacterium NEAU-GS5; assembly: GCA_017592665.1. Classification (GTDB taxonomy): domain Bacteria; phylum Actinomycetota; class Actinomycetes; order Streptosporangiales; family Streptosporangiaceae; genus NEAU-GS5. Next base: position 81,879 of record JAGFNW010000012.1, read on the forward strand.
CAGCCGCGTGCGATACGACGGGCGGGCCAAGACCAGCGCCGACGCGACGCTCGCGCGGTGGCGCGAGGAGGGCCGGCTGGTCCCGTTCTGCCCCGAGGTCGAGGGAGGGCTGGCCGTGCCCCGGCCACCTGCGGAGATAGAGGGCGGGGTGGGTGGGGCCGCCGTGATCGCCGGGGCCGCGAGGATCCTCACGCCGGACGGGGTGGATGTCACCCGCCACTTCCTCGCGGGCGCGCAGCAGGCTCTCGCGGTCGCCCAGTCCTTCGGCGTACGGCTCGCCATTCTGAAGGAGGGCAGCCCGTCGTGCGGCTCACTGCGCATCTACGACGGGACGTTCCGGGGCGCCATCACCCCCGGCAAGGGCGTGACGGCCGCACTTCTGGAACTGAATGGAATTCGCGTTTTCAACGAGGACAGAATCGCCGAGGCGGCGGCATTCCTCACGGAGACAGCTCATCAGCAGCAATAATCGCTTTTTCGTCTGGTTTGTGGATGAGCACGTTTTCCATGTACGAGGCCGTGGCGGCGTCGAGCCCCACGTCCTTCCCCTCGGCCTCGGACAGGAACCAGCGGTGGTCGAGAATCTCGTGGAACAGCTGGGCCGGCTCCAGCTTGCGCCGCAGCGCGGCCGGCACGGCCGCCACGACCGGATGGAACGCCTCGGCCAGCCAGCGGTGCGCGACGATCGCCTCGTCCTCGTAGCGCAGGCCCTTGGCCACCCGGAATGAGTCGAGGTCGTTCAGCAGCCGCCTTGCCTGGTTCTCCTCGACGTCGAGGCCGGTCAGGCGGAGCAGGCGGCGCTGGTGGTGGCCGGCGTCGACCACCTTCGGCCGGACGATCAGCCGGCCCGTGCCGGCCTTGCGGCGGATCATCATCTCGGCCACGTCGAAGCCGAGCGAGTTGAGACGGCGGATCCGCTGGTCGACGATGTGCCAGTCGACGTCCTCGATGATCTCGTCGGAGTTCAGCTCGTCCCACAGCCGCTCATAGCGCTGCACGATCTGCTCGGCGAACACCAGCGGGTCGATGGACGGGTGCAGCAGCTCGCCCGCCTCGAGGTCGAGCAGTTCGCCGTAGATGTTGACGTGCGCGACCTCGATGTCCTGCGACCGCTGGCCCTCGCTGATCATCGGGTGCAGCTCGCCGGTCTCGGCGTCCACCAGATACGCGGCGAAGGCGCCCGCGTCCCGGCGGAACAGCGTGTTCGACAGGGAGCAGTCGCCCCAGTAGAAGCCGGTCAGGTGGAGCCGTACGAGAAGGACCGCGAGCGCGTCGAGCAGGCGGGTCAGGGTCTCCGGGCGCAGCGATCCGGACAGCACGGCCCGGTAGGGCAGTGAGAACTGCAGGTGGCGGGTGATCAACGCGGAGTCGAGGGGCTCGCCGTCGGGCGTGGTGCGGCCGGACACGACGGCCACCGGCTCGACCGCGGGGGCATCGTGCCGCGCCAGATCCCACAGCAGGCGGTATTCGCGGCGCGCGTACCTGTCGTTGATCTCCTTGATGGCGTACACCTGCCCGGAGAGCCGGACAAATCTGACAATGTGCCGGGAAATACCCCGCGGCAAGGTCACCAGGCGGTGTTCGGGCCACTCCTCCAGCGGCACATCCCAGGGCAGCCGGATGAGGTCCGGATCACCAGGTGAGCCGATCATCTGCAGGGGCACCTGACCACTCCTCATATTGGGGGAAATCATGACTAGTGTTGCCGACATGACGCTCCTGGACGAATTCGTCAGCTGGTATCTCGACGCGCATCCGGTACGCGCCGCCCTGCTGGGCGCCGAAGGACACGACCACACGCTCGGCGACTTCACCGAGGCGGGGCACATCCGGCGGGAGCGGGCCGCGGAGATCTGGCTGGAGCGGCTGGAGGCCGACACGACGTGCGACGAGATCGACCGCGGCCTCGCGATCTCCCATCTGCGCGGTTCGGTGGCGTCGGCGAGCTGGCCGGAATGGCGCCGTGACCCGGGCACCTATCTCAATGTGATCTTCGGGTCGATGTTCACGCCGTTCCAGCAGCGGCTGCGTCCGGAGGCCGAACTCGTGTCCGCCGCGATCTCCCGGCTCGGCGAGGTGCCCGGCATGCTGGCCGCGGCGCGCGCCAACCTCGCGCCCGACCTCGCCTCCGACCTGCTGGTCGGCCGTGCCATCGATCAGGGGCGTACGGCACGGCGGTTCCTGACCGAGACGATTCCGTCCACGGTGGAAGACGAGAGCCTGCGCGCCGAACTCGCCAAGGCGGCCGAGCCGGCGGCCGAGGCGTGCGACGCGTACGTCGAGTTCCTGGAGACGTTCGAGGCGGGCGGCAGCTGGCGGATGGGCGAGCGGCTCTACACCACGCTGCTGCGTGAGCGGGAGATGCTCGACTACGGCGCGGCCGAGCTGCACGAGCTGGGCCGTACGGAATGGGCCAAGCTGGACGCGCGGATGAGCGAGGTGAGCGCGGCGCTCGGCCACGAGCGGTGGCGCGAAGCCATGGACGCCCTCATGGACGACCACGCGCCGACGCTCGAGGCCATGCTCACCGAATATCGCGCCGAGACCGAGCGGGCGCGGGTGTTCGCCCGCGAGCGGGGGCTCGTCACGTTCCCCGAGGGCGAAGAGTGCCTGGTCGAGCCGTCGCCCGAGTTCCAGCGGCCGATCATCGCGGTGGCCAACTACCTCGCGCCGCCACCGCTCAGCACGTCGCGGCAGGGCGTGTTCTTCGTCCCGTACACCCCGGACGGGGCGAGCGAGGAGCAGATCCGGCAGCGGCTGCGCACCAACGCGCGGGCGCAGATGCCGTCGATCGCCGTCCACGAGGCCTATCCGGGCCATCACTGGCACCTGGCCGTGCTCAGCGACAACCCGAGCACCCTGCGGAAGATGTTCCGCACGCCGTACTTCGTCGAGGGCTGGGCGCTGTACGTGGAGAAGGTCATGCAGGAGCACGGCTACTACGACACCCCGTGGACCGAGCTGGCGCATCTGGACTTCCGGCTGTTCCGGGCCGCGCGGATCATCGTCGACACGGCGCTGCACTGCGGCGACATGACCATCGAGCAGGCCGAGGACTTCATGGCCACCAAGGCGTCGCTCACGCCCGGCACGGCACGCGGCGAGGTCGGCCGCTACTGCGCCTGGCCCACCCAGGCGCCGTCCTACCTGACCGGAGCCCTGGAGATCGAGCGGATCCGCGCCGACTTCGGCGGGGACCTGCGCACCTTCAACGACCGCATCGCCCGCTCCGGCGGACTTCCCCTCGGCCTCGCCCGCCGCGCGCTGCTAGACACCTGAGATCAGCCGCCAGGTTTCCACGGGCGCCTCTTCCTGGGGGAAGTGTCCGGCGGCGGGAACCAGGCCGGATCTGACGTCGCTCACCCCGGCGTCCCGGAAGCCCTGGACGTAGGCGTTGATGTCCCCGCCTTCGCGCTCTCCCCTGAGGTAGAGCAGCGGGGTCGCCGTCGCGGGGCCCTTCGCCGTACGCGCGTTCTCCTCGGCGTCCTGCGGGAAGGTCCGATACCAGTTGAATCCCGCGGTCAGCGCGCTGTCGGTCGCGTACGCCTCGGCGTAGGCCGCGCGGCGGTCAGGGGTGACCTTCGCGGGGTCGGCGGCCAGCCGCTCGTAGAAGTATCCGAAATACTCCGCCTGCCGGCCCTGGACGAGGCGCTCGGGAAGCCCGGGGATCGAGTGGAAGGCGAAGTGCCAGATGTGGGGATTGCGGAGCACCTGCTCCCACGGGCCCAATCCGGGGATGACCACGTCCATGACGACGACCCGGCTCACCCGCGCGCTGGTGGTGCCGTAGCGGCGCAGGTAGGCGTAGGCGATCATGCCACCGACATCTTGGCCGACGACCTGGACGCCGCGGAGGTCGAGCGCCGTGACGAGCGCGTGCACGACATCGGCAAGGGCCGTCTTGGATCCGTCCGTCGCCTGGCCGCGCGACTCGCCGACGCCGGGCAGGTCGATGGCGATCGCGTGCGCCGTCAGGGACGCCAGGCGCATGACGGGCTCCCAGGAGCGCCACGACTCGGGCCAGCCGTGCAGGAACAGATAGGGCTCGGCGTCCGGGTCGCCCGCCTCGACCACGTGCAGCGCCGATTCGCCGACGTTCACCCACGTGTGCTGCAGAATGTCGTTCATATGGAGGGACCGCTACCCGCCACTTGTCCGGCAAACCGAGGACGGATCTGACGTCCGGTCTATACCGTTAGTGCGGTTGGTTCCAGTCGGGTTACGGGTTGGTCTATACCGGCTTCCCGCTATTGACCGGAGTTTGGCGGAGCCGTACCGTCCTCAAAACGTTTAGGAAACTTTCCTATTCAGTTCTCTGCCAGGAGAGTTGCATGACCATCACCCCCAGCGAGATCACACGTCGTCAGATGATGCGCCGCATCGGTCTGACCGCGCTCGTTGCCGGCCCGGCGGCCGGCCTGCTCAGCTCCTGCGCCACCTCCGGTGGCGGCACCAGCGCGGCGCCCTCAACGGCCGCCGCCAGCACGGGCGGCGCGAGCTCCGCGTCCAACCCGTTCGGCGTGAAGCCCGACGCGCCCCTGGAAGTCGTGATCTTCAAGGGTGGATACAGCGACGAGTACGCCACGCAGGCGCACGAGCCCCTGTTCAACAAGGAGTTCCCCAAGGCGACCATCAAGCACCAGGGGATCCAGACCATCGGCACCACGCTCACCCCGCGGTTCGCCAGCGGCGACGTGCCCGACGTGGTCAACAACTCCGGCACCGACAACCTCGACGGCGGCGCGCTCATCGGCGCCGGGCAGCTGCTCGACCTGACCCCGCTGTTCGACGCGCCGTCGATCGACGACCCCAGCAAGAAGGTCCGCGACACGATCGTTCCTGGCACGATCGAGTCCGGCATGGGCGGCGACCCGGCCAAGCCGTACACGCTGAACTACGTCTACACCGCCTACGGCCTCTGGTACGACGCGAACCTGTTCCAGAAGGAGAACTGGGCGCCGCCGAAGACGTTCGACGAGTTCAAGTCCCTCGCCGAGAAGATCAAGGCCAAGAACATCACCCCGTACGCGTACGCCGGCAAGAACGCGTCCTACTACCAGTACTGGATGATCCTGATCTCCGCTGCGAAGATCGGCGGCAACCAGATCCTGCTCGACATCGACAACCTCAAGGACGGCGCCTGGACCGCGGACGCGGTCAAGCAGGCCGCCACCGCGTGGGCCGAGATCGGCAAGTTCATGGACAAGTCCTACGAGGGCCTGATCCACACCGAGGTCCAGACCCAGCAGAACCAGGGCAAGGTCGCCATGTACCCCTCCGGCTCCTGGCTGGAGAACGAGCAGGCCAAGGACACCCCGTCCACCTTCGCGTACGCCATCGCCGCGACCCCGTCGGTCACCGCGGCCGACCAGATGCCCTACGAGGCGGTCCGCGCCGCCGCCGGTGAGGGCTACGTGGTCCCGTCGAAGGCCAAGAACGCCCCCGGCGGCCTGGAGTACCTGCGCGTCATGCTCTCCAAGGAGGGCGCGAAGGACTTCACCGAGAAGACCAAGAGCCTCACCGTCGTGCTCGACTCGACCGAGGGCCTCACCCTGTCGCCCGGCCTGACCAGCGTCGCCGCGGTCCAGAAGGCGGCCGGCACGAACGTCGTCACGTACTCGCAGTTCGAGGGCTGGTACAAGGAGCTCGAGACCGAGCTTCGCAAGCAGACCAACGCGCTGATGTTCGGCCGCATCTCGGCCGACGAGTTCTGCACCAAGATGCAGGCGGCCGCCGACAAGACCAAGGCCGACTCGTCGATCCCCAAGCAGACGCGGAACGTGTGACCAGATGAGGATCAGCAGGCCGGTGCTGAGAAAATATGGGTTCATCGCGGCGTTCCTGATCGTCCCGCTGGCGCTGTACATCGTGTTCTTCGTGAGCCCGAATCTGCAGGCCTTCCAGCTGGCGCTGACGAACTCCCGCGGGATCTCGCCGGATTTCGCGTACGTCGGGTTCGACAATTTCCGGACCTTGTTCGCCGACGACGTGTTCTGGGCCGCCGTCCGGCACCACCTGCTGATCCTCCTCGTCCTTCCGATCGTCACGATCGCCATCGCGCTGTTCTTCTCGTTCCTCATCAACCTCGGGGGCGGAACGAAACGCGGACAGCTTTCCGGCGTCCTGGGATCGGGCTTCTACAAAGTCGTCTTCTTCTTCCCGCAGGTCCTCGCCGTCGCCATCGTCGGCGTGCTGTTCCAGGCCATCCTCCGCCCTGACAAGGACGGCATCCTCAACAGCGCGCTCGGCCTGGTCGGAATCGACCCGGTCGGCTGGCTCATCAACCCCAACCTGGCGCTGTGGACCCTGGTCGGCGTGGCCATCTGGCAGGGCGTCGGGTTCTACGTGGTGCTGTTCTCGGCCGGAATGGCGTCCGTGCCGAAGGAGGTCTTCGAGGCGGCCTCCATCGACGGCGCCGGACGGTTCACGCTGTTCTTCCGGATCACGCTGCCGCTCGTGTGGAACACGGTCCAGGTCGGCTGGGTGTATCTCGGCATCGCGGCCTTCGACCTTTTCGCGCTCGTGCAGACGCTGTCGGTGGACCGCGGCGGACCGGACGACTCGACCACCGTGCTGCCGCTGGAGATCTGGCGCACCGCGTTCACGTACTACAAGTTCGGCTACTCGTCCGCGATGGGCGTCGCGCTCGTGTTCATGGTGCTGACCTTCGCCGCGCTGACGTTGCGGGTGACCAGGCGGGAAAGGATCGAGTACTAGTGACGGCGACGACGCGGCGAGACGCCGCCCCGGGCCGCCCGGCCGTGCGAAGGGGGGCGGCGCCCGCGCGATCCCGCATGGACATGTTCGGGCCGCTGTCCCACATCGCGCTGGTGATCTGGACTATCCTCGTGGTCGCGCCGATCATTTACACGTTCCTCGGGTCGTTCAAGACCAACACCGAATTGTTCGGGGGCCATTCGCTGGCCCTGCCCGAGCACTTCCACTGGGACGCCTGGGGCCGCGCCTGGGACAGGTCGCACATCGGCCGCTACATGTTCAACACGGTCCTCATCGTCGGCATCTCGACGTTCTTCACGATGCTGCTCGGGTCGATGGCCGCCTATGTCTTGTCCAGATACGAGTTCATCGGCCGCCGCTGGATCTACCTGCTGTTCGTGTCGGGCCTTTCCATCCCGCCGTTCCTCGCGCTGTCGTCGCTGTACAAGGTCGTGCAGAACCTCGGCCTGCTCGGGACGCACACGGGGGTGGTGCTGGTCTATGTGGCCTACTCGCTGCCCTTCACCGTGTTCTTCCTGGCCGCCTTCTTCCGTACGCTGCCGGACACGGTCGCCGAGGCCGCGATGATCGACGGGTCGTCGCACACGAGGACGTTCTTCCAGATCATGATGCCGATGGCCAAACCCGGCCTGGTCAGCATCACGATCTTCAACGTGATCGGCCAGTGGAACCAGTATCTGCTGCCGATCGTCCTGCTCCCCGGTGACCAGCAGGACAAGTGGCTCATCACCCAGGGCATCGCCAACATCTCGACCAGCGCCGGCTACGAGGCCGACTGGTCGGCGCTCTTCGCGGCGCTCAGCATGGCCATCATCCCCGTGCTGATCGTCTACATCATCTTCCAGCGCCAGATCCAGACCGGCCTCACGGCCGGCGCCGTCAAATAGGCCTGGAATGCCGGGTGGGCCGGTCGCCGAGCGCCTATCGCGGGAGCACGGGCACAGTCGGGCGTACGGAAAAGGAAGCGGTGGGCGTGCCGGCGTGTGTCGTGAAGTCCTGGACGCGCCCGAGCAGCAGTTTTGGAGAAGCACCGGCGGACCTGCGCCGACTAGCGTGACCTGCATGTTGAACGCTATTTCGATCTCATCGGTATACGTCCTCGACCAGGATGAGGCGCTCGAGTTCTACGTCGGCAAGCTCGGCCTCGAGATCCACACGGACGCCGATCTGGGCTTCATGCGCTGGCTCACGGTGAACGTTCCCGGCGAGCCGACACGCGAGATCCTGCTCCAGGAGCCGGGGCCGCCCGCGCTGGACGACACGACCGCCGGCCAGGTGCGCGAGCTGGTGACCAAGGGCGCCATGGGCTCGCTCATCTTCACGACCGACGACTGCCGGAAGACCTACGAGGAACTGCGCGGACGCGACGTGGAATTCGTCGAGGAGCCTACCGAGCGCCCGTACGGCATCGACTGCGCCCTGCGCGACCCATTCGGCAATCACATAAGGATCACTCAGACCGCGGGCCGTGCAGGCTGACGCGTCAGCGGGTCATGACCAGGGGGTTGGTCAGGAAGTGGTCGATGACCAGCGTCGCCGCTCCCAGGGCCACGGCCTCGGGGCCCAACTGCCCGAGTTCGATGGAGGCCTGGGCGTAGGGCTGGGCCAGGGCGTGGCGGGACGCGGCGGCGCGGATTTCGGGCAGCATGGCGCGGCCGAGCATGAGGCCCGCCCAGCCGCCGAGGACGATGCGCTCGGGGTTGAACAGGTTGATCAGGCTGCCGATGCCGGCGCCGAGATAGCGCACGGTCTCCTCGACCAGGGCCTGGGCGCCCGGATCAGTGAGTAAATCGGCGAATGCGCTCTCCTCGTCCACCGGGTCGAAGCCCGCGGCGGCGCCGTTCTTGGCGGACGCGTAGCGCTGGAGGACGGCTTCGGCGCCGACATAGGACTCGAGGCAGCCGTTGGAGCCGCAGCGGCAGGGGCGGCCGTCGAGGGTGACGGTCGTGTGGCCCCACTCGCCGGCGCTGCTGGTGACGCCGCGGTAGGTGGTGCCGTCGGTGATGATGCTGGCGCCGACGCCCGTACCGACCAGGGTCATCAGCATGTGCCGGGCGCCGCGGCCGGCGCCGAACCACAGCTCGGCCTGGCCCATGGTCTTGGCGCCGTTGTCAGCGAAGATCGGGATGGTGGTGCCCGCGGCCAACAGGGAGCCGAGCGGCACGGCGTCCCAGCCGAACGACCGGGCGTGGATCAGCAGCGCAGGCTCCTGCTCGACGATGCCGGGCACGCCGACGCCGACGCCGATCACTTCGCGCTCGGAGATCCCGGCCCGCTCGGTCGTCGTGCGGATCCCGCTGAGGATGCGGTCGACGATGACACCCGGCTCGTGGTGGCGGGGATCGAGGGCGTAGTCGGCGCGGGCGCGCTCGGCCATCGTCAGGTCGAACAGCTCGACCCGCACGCGCGTCTCCCCCACGTCGACGCCGATCACGTGGCCGCGCAGCGGGTTGACCCGCAGCAGGACGCGGGGGCGGCCGCCGTCCGACTCCACCGAGCCGGCCTCGACCGCCACCCCGTCGCCGATCAGGTCGTTGACCACGTTGCTCACCGTGGCCGGGCTCAGCCCGGTCGCGTCGGCGAGCTCCTGCCGGGTGAGCGCGCCGGTGAAATAGAGCTCGCGCAGCAGCAGGGCCCGGTTTCCGCGGCGTACGTCCCGAAGTGTGCCGCGCTGGGGCAGGGCCATCTGCACCATCCGTTAATTTAGAGGTTAGTGCAAGATGTTACATGCGGAAGAGCTCGAACGACGCGGCTCGACGCCCCCCGAAACGCGGCGCGTTGAGGTCCGAGATCCACTCCAGGAACTCGCGCGCGTCGGCCATCAGATGGTCGCCGAGACCCTCCAGATACGCCTTGTGCGCCTCGAGGGAGGCTACCGCCCGATCGAGCGTGTCGGTGACGTCCACGGCATGCGTGGCCTGGCCGGAACCGCTGACCGCGATGTAGCGGACGCCGTTCCACGGCTCCTCGAGATCGCGGAAGATCCACCGGTTGCCGGCGTCGGCCACGGCGTCGAGGGCGGCCCGGCCCACGGCGCGGTGGTCGGCCGAGTTGAGCCCGCCGCCGGGAAACGTGTCGTGGTAGTTGCCGGTGATGACCAGCTCGGGCTGGTGCCGGCGGATGGCGGCGGCGAGATCGCGGCGCAGCGGCACGCCGTATTCGACGACGCCGTCGGGGTGGTCGAGGAACTCGACCTTGGTCACGCCGACCTCGGCCGCTCCGGCGATCTGCTCGGCCTCGCGCAGCGGCGCGCTCTCGTCCGGCGCGATGCCGTCGATCCCTGCCTCGCCCCGCGTCACCAGCAGATAGCGGACGTCCTTGCCCGCGTCGGTCCAGGCCGCGATCGCGCCGGCCGCGCCGTATTCGAGGTCGTCCGGGTGCGCCGCGATCGCCAGCGCCCTCGTCCAATCAGTGGGAAACGGTTCGAGTTGGTCCATGCCGTACACGATAGTGCGGTCAATCTAGACCAGCCCGAATCCCCGAAGCTCCCGCCAGGCCTGCAGCCCCGAAGGGGTGAGGAAGGCGTCGAAGGCCGACTCCATCGCGCCGATCAGCGGGCCCGCGCGGCCAAGGGATGACGGCGCGATGGGAGGCGGGGCGCTCCGGCGGAAGGCCATGAGGCCGTCGAGGTAAGCGGCCTCGATCTCGTCGCGCGCCCGGGCCAGCAGTTCGACGCCCATGCCGGACAGGCTCACCACCCCGGGGTCCAGGGCGTTCACCAGGGCTGCCACGCCCTCCCCCAGCGCTCGCGCGTTCTCGGCCACGGCTTCACCGTCCGAGGCGAGAATCCGCTCGGCGAGCGCCCGGCCACGGCCGCCGCCCGCCGCAAGACCCGCGTGCCTGAGCAACGCGTTGGCCCCGACGCGGAGGCTCCAGCAGCCCCACGCGCCGCACAGACACGGCTCGTCCAGCGACCGGGACGCGAGCGGCATGTGGCCGAACTCCCCCGCCGTGCCCGAGGACCCGGCCATCGGACGGCCGTCGAGCAGCAGGGTGCCGCCGGGGTCGAAGTCGATGTGCAGGTGCAGCCCGACGGCCACGCCCTGAAGACGGCCCCGCCGCGCCTCGGCCACGCCGGCCAGCCGAGCGTCGTTGCCCACGATCAAGGGCACGCTCACGTCGAAGAATTCGGGCACGCGCACGTCCTGCCAGCCCAGGTGGGAGATGTCGACCACGCCGTCCCGCACGGGACCGGCGACGGCCAGCCCGATCCCGACGACCCGCCCGCTGGTCGCGGCGCGGGCGGCGGCGGCCAGTGGTCTCAAGGCCTCCTCGGGCGTGCCGTCGTGCGCCTGGCCGCCGAGGATTTCGTAGCCGCCGCCGATCGAGCAGACGGCCAGCTCCCACGCGTCTTCGCGCAGGTCGGCGGCGAGGACCTGGGGGCCGTCCGGATGCGGTCCGGGCACGAGGGTGGGCCGGCCCCGGACCGGGCGCGCGTCTTCGACGGGGGACTCGGCGATGAGCGCGTCGGCGGCCAGGCTGCCGATGAGGACCGAGGCCGTGCCACGCGCCAGATCGAGGTCGTGCGTGAGCTGCGAGCGGGTGCGGCGGGCCCCGCTGTCGTGGATGGCGCGCAGCAGCTGTACGCGGTTGTGCGCGCGCAAGTCGCCGCTTGTCCTGGCAGCGTCCAACCGTTCCGTCCTCTCCGGGGTGGCGGGAGCGTACTCCAAAGATTATGCTCTAGTCGTGAGCAAAACATCCCCCGATCCCGTCGCCGTACGCGCCCGAGTCGGTGTGTTCGGGCTGTTCTTCCTGCTCGGAATGACCGTGGGGATGTGGTCCTCAGGGTTGCCCGGGCTCAACGACCGGCTGCATCTCGGCCCGGCCCGGCTGGGCACATCGCTGCTGCTCGTGTCCGCGGGAGCGCTCGGCGCCATGCTGCTGTCGGGACGCCTTGTCGACCGGTGGTCGAGCCGCCGCGTGTCGATGATCTCGGGGCCCGCATGCGGCGCCATGCTGATCGGCCCGGCCCTCGCCCCCTCCTACGGCTGGCTGACCGTCCTCGCCGTCGTCTTCGGCGCCGGCATCGGCGTGGTGGAAGTGGGCATCAACACCCACTCGGTCGAGGTCGAGCAGCGCTACGGCCGGCCGATCATCTCCGCCTTCCACGGCACGTGGAGCCTCGGCGGCGCGGTCGGCGGCGGGCTGACCACGATCGGGCTGAAGGCCGCGGTGCCAGGGCAGGCGCTGCTGGTCGCGGCCGCGATCGTGATCCCGTTCCTCTACCTGCCCATCCGGCGGCTGCTGCTGCCTCCCGCACCCGTCGTGACGACCGAGGGCGAGAAGGCGGGCGGCGTGCCGATCGCGTGGGGCATGGTGGTCGTGCTCGGCATCGCGGCGTTCGCGGCGCACCTGTCCGAAGGCGCGGCCATGGACTGGGCGGCGCTCCACGCCCGCTGGGTTCTGAAGATCGATCCGGCGCTCGCGCCGCTGGCGTTCACCATCTTCTCGGTCGCCATGACCGCGATCCGGCTGCTCGGCGACCCGATCCGGGCGCGGCTCGGCGCGGTGCGCACGATCGGGCTGGCCGGGACGCTGGCGACCACCGGCTACGCGCTGGTCCTCGGCGCCGCGCTCGCGCCCGAGTCGCTGCGCGTGGCCTTCGCGTGGACGGGCTGGGGGCTGACCGGCGTCGGGCTGGCCACGGTCATACCCGTGCTGTTCAGCGCGGTGGGATCGGCGGGCGGCGAGGTGGGCCGGGCCATCGCGATGGTCTCGGCGTTCGGTTATACGGGGCTGCTGGCCGGACCGGCCATCCTCGGATTCGTGGCCGAGTCGTCCTCGCTGCCGGTGGCGCTGCTGATTCCGGCCGGGTTCGCGGCCGTCATCGCGATCGCGGGCGTGCCGAGCGTACGGGCGCTCACCACACCACGGGCCGAGACGGCCAAGGTGTCCACATATCAATACTGATTATCCTAAAAAATGAGACAGGCGTAGTGTCGGCGGCATGAGGTCCCCCAACCGCTGGGTCATGTTGAGCCTGGGCATGTCAGCGCAGGGCGCGGCCTGCGTCTTCATGTTCGGTCTGCCGTTCCTCCTGCCGGCCCTGCAATCGGGGCGCGGGCTGTCGCTGGCGCAGGCGGGGCTGCTGGTCGGCGCCCCCAGCGCCGGGATGCTGGCCACGCTGATCGCCTGGGGCTGGGTGGCCGACCGCTACGGCGAGCGTCTGGCGCTGACCAGCGGGCTGGCCCTGGCCGGAGGCCTGCTCATCGCGGCGGCCATGGCCCGCCAGACCGTGGTGCTCGGCCTGCTCCTGGCGCTCGCGGGCGCGGCCGGAGCGTCGGTCAACGCCGCCAGCGGGCGCGTGGTCCTCGGCTGGTTCCCCAAGGAGAAGCGCGGGCTGGCCATGAGCTGGCGGCAGACGGCCCAGCCGCTCGGCGTGGCGGCCGCGGGCGTGCTGGTGCCGCGCGTGGCGACGGTCAGCGCCGCGCTGTTCTGGATGGCGGCGATCTGCCTGGTCACGGCGGCGGCGGTAGCGGCCTTCGTCGTGGATCCGCCGAGAGCGCAGGCCGCGGGGGCCTCGAGCGGGTCGCCCTATCGGGAGCCGGCGCTGTGGCGGGTGCACGGCGCCAGCATGCTGCTGGTGGTACCGCAGTTCGTGACGGCCGCGTTCGCGCTCACCTATCTCGTGTCCGTACGGCACTGGCAGGTGGGAACGGCGAGCGCGCTGATCGCGGGGGCGCAGTTCGCGGGCGCGGCCGGACGGCTGGCGTGCGGGCGGTGGTCCGACGTGGTGGGCAGCCGGATGCGGCCCATGCGGCAGTTGGCGCTGGTCAACGGGGCGGTGATGCTGCTGCTCGCGGCGACGGCCATCCGCGGGGCGGCGCTCAGCTCGGCGCTGCTCGTCGGCGCCATGGTGGTCGCCATGAGCGGCAACGGCCTGGCCTTCACTGCCGTGTCCGAGCTGGCCGGGGCCTCGTGGGCGGGGCGGGCCATGGGCGCGCAGAACACGGGCCAGAACCTCGTCGCGGCCGCCACCCCCGGCGCGATCGGCGCGCTGATCAGCGCGTCCGGATTCGGCCCGGCCTTCGCGCTCGCCGGAGCGCTGGCGTGGGCGGCGGCGCTCGTCACGCCGGGCGAGCGTGCAGAATCATACTGACGGGGTTGTATTGACAGGCTGGACGGGCGCGCACGATCCTTTCAATCCCGAATCGGCCTGACGGAGAAGCGCGGGTGACGCGTTGGAGTATCAGGTACTCGGGCCGTTCAGCGCCTCTTCGGACGGCAGGCAGGTTTCCCTCGTCGCGGCCAGGAAGCCGCGGCTGATGCTGGCCGCACTCGTCTCGCGCGCGGGCCGGCCCGCGACCGTCGAGTGGCTGGCCTCCGTCCTGTGGGGCGGCGACCCGCCGCGCTCGGCGCGGCGCAACATCCAGCTGTACGCGCACCAGCTGCGCAAAACCCTCGGCCCCGACGCGGTCACGGCCGGTCCCGCCGGCTACGTGCTGGCCGCCGAGGACGTCGACGCGGAGCGGTTCCGCGCGCTCGCGGCCGAGGGCCAGGCCGCGCTCGACGACGGCGACGCGGAGCTGGCGGCCAAGCGGCTGCGCGCCGCGCTCGCCCTGTGGCGTGGCGCGGCCTACGCCGAATTCGGCGACAGCGAACCGCTCGCCGTCGAATCGGAGCGGCTCGACCTGCTGCGCATCGGGGCGTACGAGTCCTGGGCCGAGGCGGAGCTCGCCCTCGGCCACCACGGCGACGTCGAACGCGTCCTCATCGACCTGGTCAAGGAGCATCCCTACCGGGAGAACCTGCGCGGATCGCTCATGCTCGCGCTCTATCGGGGCGGCCGCCAGGCCGAGGCCCTGGAGGCCTATCGGGAGACGCGCGCCCTGCTGGCGGCCGAGCTCGGCGTCGAGCCCGGTCCCGCGCTGCAGCGATTACACGAGGCCATGCTGCGCGGCGACGAGAGCCTCTTCCCCGAGCCCTACGAGCCGGACGCCGCCGACCGATGCCCCTATCCCGGGCTGATGGCGTTCCAGCCCGAGCAGCTGGATCTGTTCTACGGCCGCTCCCAGCTGGTGGCGCGTCTGTTCGGCCGGATCGAGCGGCACCGCGTTGTCACCGTGTTCGGCGCGTCGGGGAGCGGCAAGTCGTCCCTGCTCCGTGCGGGCCTGGTCGGGCGGCTGGCCATCGTACCGGCCGCGGCACGGCGGTGGCATCCGGTCCTGATGACGCCGACCGCCCGGCCGATGGCGGCGCTGTCCGAGGCTCTGGGTGAGGAGCCGGCAGGCGAGCCGATCCTGCTGGTCGTCGACCAGTTCGAGGAGGTCTTCACGCTGTGCGCCGGCGACGGCGAGCGCGACGCGTTCGTGCGGGCGCTGGCGGCGCTCGCCGACCAGGGGGCCACGCTGGTCCTTGGCGTGCGGGCCGACTTCCTCGCGCGCTTCGCCGAGCAGCAGCCGCTCGACAGCGACGCCCAGCTGATCGTCGGCCCGCCGTCGCCGGCCGACATCCGCGAGATCGTGGTCGAGCCGGCGCGGCGCGCGGGGCTCGCGGTCGAGCCCGACCTGCTGGCCGCCGTCGTGGCCGACACGGCCGGCGAGCCGGGCGCACTGCCCATGCTGTCGCACGCCCTCATGGAGACCTGGCTGCACCGGCGCGGGCCCGTGCTCACCCTCGACGCCTATCAGGAGGCCGGAGGCGTGCGCGGCGCCATCGCGCAGACGGCCGAGCGTGTCTACGAGGAGCTCGGCGCAGGTCAGCGGGAGGCGGCGCGGCGCATCTTCCTCCGGCTGACGGCGCTCGGCGACGGCACGGACGACACACGCCGTCCGGTCGCGCACGAAGAGCTGGACGGCGTGGCCGACCCGGTGATCACCTCGGCCGCGCTGGCCCGGCTGGCCGAGGCGCGGCTGGTCATCATGGACGAGCGCCAGGTCGAGGTGGCGCACGAGTCGCTGATCAAGGCGTGGCCGCGGCTGCACGGCTGGCTCGTCGACGACCGCGAGAACCTGCGGATCCACCGGCGGCTGACCGAGGCCGCGCACACCTGGGAGCGGCTCGACCGTGACCCGGGCGCCTTGTTCCGCGGCACCCAGCTGCTGGCCACCCGCTCGTGGATCGAGGACCATCCGCGTGAGCCGAACCGCCTCGAACAGGACTTCCTGCGCGCCAGCCAAGGTCAGGCCGAGGCCGAGATCATGTCCGACCGGAGGCGGGCCCGCGTGCTGCGGCGGCTGTCCGCGGCGCTCGCCGTGCTGCTCGTACTGGCCGTGGCCGGCGGCGGCCTGGCCGTACGGCAGCGCCAGCAGGCGCAGCGGCAGGAGGCGATCGCGTCGGCGGACCGGCTCGCGCTGGCCGCGCGCTCGCTCATGGACTCCGACCCTGACCTGGCCGGGCTCCTCGCGGTCGCCGCCTTCCAGGCGCACACCGACCCGGAGACGCGCGGCGCGCTGCTGAGCGCGGCCGCCTCCGGGCGGCGGCGCATCGAGCTGAACATCGGCGGCCCGAGTGTGTACGCGGTCGGGATCAGCCCGGACAACCGGCTAATCGCGGCCGCCGGCAGCGACCGGGTCGTGACGTTGTGGGATCCGGCGCGCGGCGTCAAGGTGGCGTCCTTCGACGACCTCGCCAAGCTGGGCGTGGAAAGCTCGCGGATGGGCCGCGGCGCGGTGTTCAGCGCCGACGGCACGCGTCTGGCCGCGTCCGTGGTGGGCCCCACGACCACGGAGGCGGGCGCGGTCGCCGTATGGGACGTGCGCGCCCGCCGCGTCGTCTTCACCTCGAACGAGCGGCCGCTCGGCGACGCGATCGCGCTGAGCAGGGATGGCACGGCGTTGGCGATCTCACAGGGCGGCTCGGTCAAGGTCTGGGACCTTACGGCACATACGTATCGCCTACTCGAAAGCAAAGGGGTGGGCATCACCTATCTGGCGTTCAGCCCAGACGGACGCTATCTCGTCACGGCCCCGTCGGGCGGCGAGGAGCCGGTGGTGTGGGATCGGACGACGGGCACGAAGCACGCGACGCTTCCGGCGCGCGACGTCCACACGGTCAACTTCACCACCGACGGCCGCGCCGCGGTCACCGCGTCCAACACGGGCGGGATCCGGTTCTGGGACATCACCGGCGCCAAGCCGCGCGAGGTCCTGGCGCTGCCCAAGCGGTCGCCGTACGCCTGGGACGTCTCGGCGCCGCGCGGCGGGAAGATCGTCATCGGCGACGAGACCGGCATCGTCTCGGTGTGGGATCTGGCCACGCGCAAACCGGTCGCGGCGTACCAGGATCGGCATCGGGCCGAGACGCTCTCGCTGGCGCTCAGCGACGACGGGACCATGTTCGCCTCGGCAGGCTTCGGCGGCACGATCGTGGTGCGCACGCCGGCCGTGCCGGCGTTCGGCGGGCACACGGACGCCGTCAACGACCTCAAGATCAGCCCGGACGGCCGGATGGCGGCCTCGGCGAGCAGCGACGGCACGGTCCGGCTGTGGGATCCGTCCGGCCGCCCGCTGGGCACGCTCGGCGATCACACGGATCACGTGCGCGCCGTGTCCTTCAGCCCGGACGGCCACCGGCTCGCCGCCGTCACACGCGACCACCACATCGTCGTGTGGGATCTGACCACGCGGCAGCGGATCGGCGAGACGGCGTACGCGGGGGTGGGCGCCTCGACGGACATCACCTTCACCCCCAGCGGGCAGACGCTGATCACGGCCGCGCTCGGCCGCTTCCGGTTCGCGCTCGTCGACAAGGCTTCAGGGAAGAAGCCGTCGGCCACGGCCGACCACTCGGCGACGGGCGGGCCGGCGAAGGCGCGGGACCAGATCGAGCTGGAGGAGCAGCCGCTGCCGGGCGTCCTCTATTCGGCGACCGCGCTGGCCCTGTCGCCCGACGGGCGGCTGCTGATCTCCAGCAGCCCGTCCGGGCGGGTCCGTGTGTGGGATCTGCTCCGGGATGCGGAGGTCACCTGGTGGGCCGCCGGACAGGGCGCCATCCAGGACGTCGCCATCACCCCGGACGGCTCGGTTCTCGCCACCGCCGGAGCCGACGGCACGATCCGCCTGTGGAACACCCGCACCCGCCAGCCACTCGCCACGCTGGCCCGGCACGCGTCGGCGGTGCAGGTGCTGGCCTTCAGCCGGGACGGCCGCACGCTCGCCTCCGGCGCCGACGACGGCACGATCATCACCTGGGACCTGCGCTCCCGCGCGCCCATCGCCGTCCTCACCGGCCACGCCGGGCCCGTGCAAGGCCTGGCCTTCACGCCCGGCGGCGACCTGATCTCCGGCGGCGCCGACCAGCAGATCATCCGCTGGCCCCGGCAGACCGGCGTGGCGCTGGCGGCCGTCTGCCATCACATGGCCCGGCCCCTCATGCCCCAAGAACGCGCCCGCTACCTGCCCGCCTCATCCCCGGACCCATGCGCATGACCGCGGTTCAGCCGTTGACGTTGGATTGGATTTCGTCGATGACGATCGTGGTGGTGGCGGCCACTTGGCCTTGGGGCAGGGCGACGCCGGGGACGTCGGTGGTGACCTGCCAGATCCGGGTGACGGTGATGGTGTAGGGGGCGCCGAGCGAGGAGCGGTTGAAGCGGATCCAGCAGGCGTTGGCCTCGGCCGCGCCCTTGCGATAGACCGGGCAGGTGGCGCGGTCGGCGTGGACGGTGGCGTCGGCTCCGTGCACGTCGATCCGCACGGTCGAGGGCGTCGCGTCGATCCGGGCGTGCAAGAACGGGAAGCCGGGGACGAAGGCCTCGACGAACAGGTTCCGCGGGTCCTGGACGCCGACCCAGGTCTCCAGGCCGACGAAGGATCGGCCGTTGGGCGGGTTGATGGTGATCCGGGGCTTGGGCAGGCTCAGGTTGGCCCGGGCGATCTGGGCCAGCTCGGTCGGGTCGATGATCTTGTCATTGGGGTTGGCCGGAGGCCGGGGACCGACGTAGATCCAGAAGGGGTCGGTCGAGGTGTAGCAGGCCCAGCCGGCGTCGGTGCCGTCGTCGGCGAGGAACCAGAAGATCTTGCCGCCCTCGCCCGCGTGCTGATGGATCTGGGCGAGCGTCTCCTGATACCACTGGCTGGCGTCGCGCTGGTCCTCCGGGCCCTGGTGGTGCCAGACGAAGAAGATCCGCTGCGCCCAGGCGAGCATTTCCTCGTAGGTGTACTCCGGCTGATACCAGCAGTGCGGCGGATCCCAGTTGTTGGGGATCGACGGGGTGCCGTGCGCGCCCGTGCCACGCACGTGGACGAGCGACTTCACGTACGCGTAGTAGTTCTGGCCGTCTCCCCCGCCGCCGCCGCTCGGCGGATCGGCGTACGCGGGTCCGGCGATGGCCATCACCAACGCCGCGGCGACTATGACGGCGCGAAGTCTCATCGGCACTCCCTGGCCATCGGGTCTGCCGCGGGAACGGACGAGTAGCCGGCCACCTGCCAGCCGCCGTCCGCGCCGCGCGCCATCACGACCCGTATCTTGTATCGCGACGATTTCTGTTTTCCGAACGACCAGCTCACCGCGCCGGTCTTGAGATCCTTGGTGCCCGTGCGCGTCTCGTCGCCGCAGCCGACGAGCAGCACCCGTCCGCCGGACGAGCCGAACACCCGAAACCGGTGCGCCGTGATGACACCCGTGGGCCGCAGGCCGTCCCGCGCCCATCCGTCGACCACCTCGGTGAAGAACCCTGTGCCTTGAGGTGTGGTCCCGGGCGCGACGTAGTTCCGGTAGCGCGTGTCCTGCCCCTGCGTGGCGACGGCCGTCCACCACGCCTTCCAGAACTCCCCGAATGCCCGTACGGCCGCGGTCCCTCCGGTGGGCCGATAGACGATCCGGAAGTCGCCGGGAACCGCGGGCGGCGGGCTGGCCGGCTCGCTGACCTGTGGTGCCGTGGCCGGCGGTGTGGCCGCAGCCGCGCGTGTGGCGACGGCGCCTTGCGGCCTGAACGTCTCGGGGGCGCCCCCGCAAGCGGCGGTCGCGAGGACCAGGATGGCGGCCGGGAGCAGGCGTAAGTGCTGGGTCATCCGGCCGCCCTCTCCAGGACGGCCGGGTGCAGCTCCTCGATGAGGGCCTCGGTCTCGGGGGCCATGCGGCCGCCGAACTCGACGGCGGCCCGCTGCCGGGCGATGCCGATCCAGTGGCGGAGGGTGGCGGGGTCGCCGCTCGCGTGGGCGGCGCGCAGCAGGTCGCGCCAGAGCGTCTCGTCGTCGGCCGAGCCGCGCAGGCCGGAAAGGGCGGCCTCGGCGGCGCCCTTGGCGTCCCCGGCGTTGAGGCGGAGGTCCGAGAGGCGGTGCGCGGCGTCGCCGACGCGGGCCGGCACCTCACGGGCGAGCGTGCCGGTGGCCAGCCAGCCGTAGCGGCCGCGTGGGACCCGCTCCGCGAGCGGGCCGCGCACGAGCGCCAGGGCCCGGCCCAGCCGGGCGGCCTCGTCATGCGGATCGGCGCTCGCGTGTGAGGCGCCGCCCGAGGGGCGGATGAGCTCTTGGAAGAGCCACCAGTCGACCTGTACGGCGGGGCCGAGGCGCAGGCGGCCGTCGGCGTCGGCGATCAGGTTGGGCCGTCCGGTCCCGTCGGCGCCCAGCCACGTCCGGACCCGGGCGATGGCCGAATCGCGGACCGAGGCCTCGACGCCCTTCGGCCACAGCGCGCCGCCCAGCACCATCGGGTGCACGCCCTCCGGATGGGCGGCCAGGTAGGCGACGAGCTCGGCGCAGGCCGCGACCCGCTCCTCCTCGACCGGACCCGGTGCGACCACCTCGACGCCGCCGAGGATGCGCACCTCCACCGCCGGCCGGAAGGAGGGGTGCAGCTGGGCCGCGGCCGGGCCGTTCGGCTCGGGTTCGGGCAGCGGCACGCCGTCCCGGGTCGTGGCTCGGAACAGCTCGATGACCTGCTCGTACTGCTGCTCGGGCAACAGCTGCCCGTCCGCCTCCAGGCCGAGGGCGGGGATCGAGGCCCGGCCGTCCGGCGTCAGGTCCCAGGTCCAGGCGGGGGTCGGCAGCTCATCCCCGGCGATCAGGTAGCCGGACGCGAGCCGCGTGCCGGTCTTGGCCAGCTCGCTCAGCCGGGCGGCCTCCTGCGGGGTGGGCGGCACGGCCGACAGCAGATACGTGGGCATCCAGGCCTCGCCGTACACGCCGCGGGCCCGGCCCGTGAGCACGGAATCGGCGCCGGCGGCGGCCAGCGCGCGGCGCACATCGGCCGTCCGGGCCTCGAGCTCGGGCAGCGCCTCGGCGAGGGTGCCCACGGCGGTGATCCGGTCGGGGGCGATCAGGGTCAGGTCGGCGCCGAAGCCGACGAGCACCAGCCGCATGTGGTCGGACCAGCGGTTGGTGGCCAGTTCGGCGGCGACGGCCGCGAGCGCGGCCGTGACCACGTGCGCGCGGCCGCGCAGGTTGACGATCCCGTGCGCGGCCTCCAGGTCGACCAGCACCCGGCCGCCCTGGCCGGCGCCGAGCGAGACCAGCCCCGGGTACGGCGCCAGCACGCCGGTCAGGTCGGCCTCCGAGATCTGCCGCGCGTCCACGGACGTGAGCCGCCACACCTGGCCGCCGTCGGCGACGACCCAGGGCGCGGGAGCGTCCCGGTCGGCCGGGTGGATCCACAGGTCGAGCCGGCCGGGCGCGAGGAACGCGCCGTAGACGGTGGGCGGGGTGCGCCCCTGCGCCCCGAGGGCCCGGCTGAGATGCCGGAGGCCGATGTCGAGCAGCCGGGTCCCGGCCACGTCCGAACCGAGCAGCATGGCCACCTCGGCCAGGGCCGCGCCCTCTGTGGTGTCGGGGAGGCGGCGCCCGAAGGCCCGGCTCCACAGCTGTTCGCGCCGGCGCCGTCCGAGGGCCGCCAGCAGCCCGGCCGACACGAGCGAGGCCGCGGCCAGGTAGTCGGGCAGGCCGAACTCGGCGCCCGTGTCCTGCGCCGGTGTGAGCTCCGGTGCGGCGTGCTTCGGCCGGGAGTAAGGGTGCGTCTCATTGGAGCGCGCGTCGGGCGAGCGGGTTTCGGTCGCTTGCGTGACGTCCGTGGCGGGGGACTGGTCGGCGATCTCGTAGTGGGTGTGGCCGTCGAGTTCGGCCGGTTTGTCATGATGCTGGTGGAGGATGTCGTCGCGGCCCTCGCCGATCGGCACGACGTGGACGTTGACCGCGTCGTCGGGCATGTCGAGCACCCAGCCGGGCCGGATCAGGTCGGCCATCCGCAGCCTGCTCCCGTCGGGCTGCGTCTTGTGCTCGTTGAGCCGGTAGATCTCCTTGTACCTGCGCCCCTCCCCCAGGCACTTGTCGGCGATCTCCCAGAGGCTCTCGTGGTGGCGTCCCTCGGGGGGCTGCACCACGTACACCTTCTTGGTCTTGTGCACCGGCGCGAGCGGCGCCGGATCCTCCTGCCGCTCGGCCTGGACGATGCCGCTCACGACCGCGCTCATGGAGGACGTGGCGGGCTTGGCCGGGGCGACGGCGCTGATCAGCGGCGTCACGGTGGCGGCCGCGGTGAACAGCAGCAGCGCCGCCGTCACGAGCCGGTGCGCGACGGCCTGCGTGCCGCCCGCGAACGGCACCCGGCGCGGCACCCCGATCTTCCTGACCCCCGCGTACAGCTCGACCAGCACGCACGCGGCCAGCTGCGCCCACGCCAGCCACACGAGGATCGACAGCAGGTCGAGCACCGTGCTGAGCCCGACCTCCCCCGTGAGCGCGCTCAGCGAGAACCCGCCTGCTGGGATGGGCGAGCCGAAAAAGCGCAGCAGCGCGTACGGCACGCCGGCCAGCAGCCCGCCGAGCGCCACGACGGCGAGCAACCCGGCCAGGACGTCCCCGGCCGTCCTGCCTACTTTGACCTCCACGGGTCGTATCGCTGGCATATGTCCTTCACCCCTGTCCCGTGCGCGGCCCGGCCGTCGCCGCGGCCGCCATCGTGCCGCCCCCGAATCCGATGATCGTGAGGAAGAAGGCCTTCCACCTGATCTGCACGCCGGCCGTGGCGTGCTGCCCGTCGCCTTCCACCACGCACGAGGTGAGCGTGGCCGAGGCGGTGGCCTGCGCGGCGAGGATGCCGCGGGCGCGGGCGCACGCCGCGTCGCCGTTCAGGATCCGCACCTTCCCAGTGGCCCGCAGGTGGTCCACGTCGATCGTGTCGGCCGCGGCCCTGGCCGCCTGCTCGGCGATGTCGGCCGCCTGCAGCCGCGCGTTCATGGCCGCCCCGCCGTCGACCAGGAGGCCGGCCAGCAGCAGTACGGCCACGCTGAACAGGACCGTGAAGACCGACATGGTGCCCTGTTCGTTCACTGGACCCGCCGGAACTGTTCCAGAGGGACCACCGACGAACCCGTCAGACGAGTCGCCGGGGCGAAGCCGAACCCGGCGACGCTGCTGAGGTCGACCTCGCACGTGACCTCGGCGCGTACGCTGCCGCCCTGCCGCCAGTCGGTGCCGGCCAGGCTCACGCCGGCGCCGCCCCGGCAGTCCGGCAGCGCGGCCCTGGCCGCCTGCGCGGCGGCGGCGTTGGCCGAACCGAGGTCACGGGTGACGGAGGCGGCCCGCGCCGCGTCCCTGGCCGCGCCGTTCACCTCGCCCTGCGCCTCCACGAGCCGGCCCCCGCCGACCAGGAGCAGCAGGAACAGCAGGAAGACCGGCGCGAGCAGCACGGCCTCCACCGACATCGACCCCAGGTCCCCGTGAAAGCGCGGAAAACCGCTCATTGGCAGCCCCCCGAGCCGTCGTCGGGACGGAAGCACTCGATGGGACCACCGAAACGGGACGTGATCTGGAACGACATCCCCGGCAGCAGCGGCACCGCAGCGACCGCGCTGCCGCTCACCGTGACGCCGCGCTCGCCGTCCTGCTGCCAGGCGGTGACGGTGACGTTCTGCAGCATCTTCGGCCCGACCGAGCGAACGATGCCGCGGGCCTTGGCCTCGGCCTCGCCCTGCCAGCCGGACGCGTCGAACCCGGCGGCCCGCGCCACGCGCGCGCCTTCGCGGGCGGCCGCGTCGGCCACCTGGCGGCCGTGGAAGACCAGCGTGAACTGCACGACGAGCAGGATGACGACCAGCACCACCGGCATGATCAGGGCCAGTTCGACCACCGTGGTGCCGCGTTCACGACCGAGTTCCCGGCGGGCGCGCGGGCTACTTTCCGCCGGTGCCACCCGTGCCACCGCCACCACCGAAGTTGCTGGTTATCTCCGCCGACTTCGACCTGACCAGCCCCTGGATCAAGGTGGCCAGCGCCAGGGCCACACCGGCGATGATCGCGGTGATGATGACCCACTCCACCGCGGACGCGCCGCGCGAGGGCGCGTTCCTCGCCCGCTCGATCCGCACGCCGATCAGCGCCTTCGCGTATTCGATCATGTCGATCATGTGGTGCGTCCCCCTTCAGGAACCGAGCATTTTCATGGCCGCGGGAAAGGCCAGGAACAGCAGGAAGCCGGCGCACAGCAGCAGCTGCGCGACCAGCATCGACTGGGACCGCTCCCCAGCCTGACCTTCGACCTCGGCCAGCTCGCGGCGGCGCATGGTCTCGGCCCTTGCGGCGAGCGACTGCCGTACTTTGGCCCCGTCCTCGGCGACCAGGCCGAGCGCGGACGACAGGTCGCGCAGCTCGTCGAGGTTGACCTCCTCGCCCAGCCGGCCGAGCGCGTGCCACGGGGTGATGCCGATGATCCGGGCGTTGGCCAGGGCGTCCCTGATCCGGGACATGGCCCATCCCTGGCCGAGCTGAGAGGCGGTCATCAGGGCCTCGGGCACGCCCCGGCCGCCGGCCAGGTTCATCGCCACCAGATCGAGGAAGGCCCCGACGACGTGCCGGAAGTCGCGGCGGCGCGCCGCGGCGTCCCGTTTGAGCTGCAGGTCCGGCAGCATGAAGAACACGGCCGCGATCAGGATGGCCGACCACAGCGGGATCGACAGCTGGAAGTCCCAGCCCATCAGCGGGATCCAGGCGGCCAGGAGCGGGGCCACCAGCAGGGCGGACGCCGCCAGCAGGCACTTGGTCGCGAGGAATCCTTCGAACGAGCGGGCCAGCAGCGCGAGATCGGCCCGGGTGGAGCGCAGCTCCCAGCCGCGCGCCGCGTAGAACCTGGCCGCGGCCACGCCGACCCGCTGCCGCAGCGGGCTGACCTCCTCCTGCGTCGTGACGACGCTGATCTGGGAGATCCCGGCGCTGAGCCGGATCGCGTCCATGGCCGCCAGCCGGGCCGCGAGGCCCGCGCGTGCCGGAAACAAGGCCCGCACCAGCAGGAACACACCGAGACCGATGATCGCGCCGGCGAGGAGGGCGCTGGTCATGCCGCCTCACCCCCGGCCGACGCCTTCAGCAGGCGTTCGGGCTTCTCGAACTTGGCCAGCCGGCGCATCCACGCGAACCCGGCGCCGAAGAGCCCGGCGACGATCAGCAGTACGGCCTGGCCGAGGAGGCCCTGGTATTCGCCCACGTACGACGGGTTGAAGATGATCAGCAGGGCGGCGAAGCCGAGCGAGGCGCCCACCACGATCTGGACGCTGCGCCGGGTGGACCGCCGCTCGGCCTCGACCTTCCTGCGCACGTCGAGCTCTTCGCGGGCCGACCCCGCGAGCGCCCCCAAGACCTCGCGGAGGCCGGGACCGCGCAGGCGCGCGTTGAGGATGAGGGCCGCGACCACGAGGTCGGCGGACGGGTCGTCCAGCTCGTCGGCGAACCGCTGCAGCGCGTCGGCCAGCGGCATCCGGGTGTGCAGGCGGTCGACCATGGCCTGGATGTGCGGCTGGAGGGTCGGGGCGGCGGCCCGTACGGACGACGGGATGGCCTGCTCGAGACCGGCGGCGCCGGCGATCGTGTCGCGCAGCGACTCGGTCCAGGCGGCCAGGGCCTCGAGGTTGCGCATGGCCATGCGTTCCTCGGCGACGCCGCCCACCAGGCCGCGCCAGCCGATCACGAGCAGCGCGGAACCGACGGCGATGACGGGCCAGCCCGTGAGGATCAGCACGACCGCGGCCACGATGGCGGCGATCCCGGCGCGGGAGGTGAAGCTGCGTAACCGCTCCTTGCGCTCGGCCGCCCGATCCGGGGTGGCCTGGCGCGGCCGGGTGCCGCGGATGAACATGGCCGCGAGCAGCAGGCCGCCGCCGATCGCCGCGCCGCCGACGATGGCGAACAGCATCTGCTCGGGGGCGGTGAGCATCAGTCCCACATCCCGTAGGCGGGGTCGTAGCCGTGCGGCACGAGTTCGGCCATGCAGGAGATGGGGGCGTGCGGCACGGCCGTGCCGTCCGGGCCGGGGGCGAACACCTCGCTGGACAGCACGCGGCCGTCGACGCCGGTCACCTCGCGGATGCTGGCCACGAAGCGGCGCAGCCGGCCGCCCTTCACGTAGTCGTTGCGCTTCTCGATGAAGACCACGAAGTCGATGGCGCCCGCGATCAGCATGTGCGTCGCCTCGATGGGCAGCCGTTCGTCGGCCTGCAGCGCGTACGTGGCGATGCGGTTGAACACTTCCATCGACGAGTTGGCGTGGATGGTCGACAGCGAGCCGTCGTTGCCCTGGGTCATGGCGTTGAGCATGGTGACGATCTCGTCGCCGAGGACCTCGCCGACGATCACGCGGGAGGGGTTCATCCGCAGTGAGCGGCGGACCAGCTCGGCCATGGTGATCTCGCCCTGGCCCTCGGAGTTGGGCAGGCGGTATTCGAAGGCCACGACGTTGGGGTGCAGCTCGGGGAACTGGTCGAGGCCGAGCTCCAGCGCTCGCTCGACCGTGATGAGGCGCTCGTTGACGGGGATCTCGTTGGCCAGCGCCCGTAGCAGCGTCGTCTTTCCAGCGTTCGTGGAGCCGGCGATCATGATGTTCTTGCGGGCGCCGACGGCCGCCGCGAGGAATCGCCCGACCGAACGGCTGATCGTGCCGTTGCCCACCAGGTCCGACAGGAAGACCTTGCCCAGCCTGGCCCGGCGGATCGACAGGGCGGGCCGTATGGTCACGTCCATGACGGCCGACAGCCGCGAGCCGTCGGGAAGCCGCAGGTCGAGCTGGGGATTGGCCGAGTCGAACGGACGGGACGACAGGCCGCTGTAGGCCGCGAGCACCTGGATGAGCTCGACCAGCTCCTCGTCGGAGTCGGCGACCGGATCGGCGAGCTCCTCCCGGCCGTCGGCGTAGCTGAGGAAGACCCGGTCGCAGCCGTTGACGTCGATGTTCTCGATTTCGGGGTCGTCGAGGAGCGGCTGCAGCCGTCCCACGCCGAACAGCGCCGCATGGATGCCGTTGCCGAGCGCCTCATCCTCGTCGGCGGTCGGCGGAGTGCGGCCCGCGCCGATCTCGCCGCGCGCGTGCTCCTCCAGCACCTGGGCGATCAGCGCACGCGCGAACTCGCGCTCGTCCTCGCCGGTCATCGGCGGCACGCCGCTGGCCTGGTCGAGCCGCCGCTGGCGGGCCAGCCGGTCGCCGACCTCCTGCCGGAACCGCTTCACCAGGCTGTGGTCGATCATCGCGGGCTCCCCGCGGCCTGCGTGGCGGCGGCGACCCGTACGGCCAGCGTCGCGGCGAGCTGGCGTGCCGAGCGGACGAGCATGGTCCGGTCGAGCCGCCCGCCCCACTCCCCGCGCAGCAGGTCGGCGCCCTTGGCGTCGAGGGCGAGACCGCCCAGCACCGCCTCCGGCTCCCCCACGGCGCCCATCACGCGCCGCACCTCGCCCAGGGCCTTGCCGTATTCGCGCTGGTCGGCGACGACGGCGACGCCGATCGGGACGCGCCGGCCGCGTTCGGCGAAGGTCCGGGTGAGCGCCGCGTAGCGTTCCCGCAGGTGGGCCACCTGCTCCAGGTGCGGCCGGGTGAGCAGCACCACGAGCTGGGCTTCGGCCATGAAGTCGTGGATGGCCGGATAGGAGCCGATCCGTCCGCAGTCGGCGATCACGTCGTGGCCGGGCATGGCGGCCAGTGCCTGGCCCAACGGCTCCCACAGCCAGGTCAGCCCGCCCGCCTGCTCCGCGCCCGCGATCCCGACCAGCACGTCGAGGCCGCCGACCAGGCTCTGGGTGTGCTCGCGCACCTGCTCGGCGCGAAGGCCGCGGCGTGCGGTGGCGGCCAGGCTGAGCAGGCCGCGCGCCGGGTTGAGCGCGCTGCCGTCCTGGGCCGGCAGGCGATAGGCGAGGTCGCCGCCCGCGGGGTCGCACTCGACCAGCAGGGCGGGCGCGGGCCACACCGCGGCGAGCGCCGTCGCCGCGGTCGTCACCCCCGGCGCCCCCTTGTCGGCCGCCAGCGCGATCAGCGCCATGTCACCCCGTGCCTTCGATGATCCCCGTCGGGGAGGCCGACGGCTGCCGCGATCGGGACGGCGACGGCCGCGCGCCTCCCGTCGGCTGCTGCGTGGGCTGTCCCGTAGGCTGCTGCTGCACCGGCTGCTGTGCCGGTTTCTGCTGCTTGGACTTGATCGGCGTGGGCCGTACGGCCGGGCTCTGGACGACGCCGGACGCGGTCGGCGTCGGCACGACCACCTCCTGCCGTCCGGCCGAGACGCCGGGCAGGTAGGCGACGGCGATCTTGCCCTGCGAGGCGTACGCGCTGACCACGGCCGAGACGTCGTCGGCCACGACCACGGCCACGCCCACGGCGGACGAGCCGGTGCTCGCGTCGGCCCCCGACACGGAGTTGACCAGCGCGTTGGCGGCGAGGATCCGCGGCACGTCGGAGGAGTCCTCGCCCGGCACGTAGATGACCTGGACGCGGTCGCCCGGGCTGAGCCCCGGCGGCACCTGGCCGGCCTTGAGCGACAGCCCGACCACGGCCCGGCCCGGGCGCAGCTCGGACGACGCCATGGCGACCATCTGCTCGTTGAGCAGGGTCCCCGGCACGAGGTCGACGGCCGCGTAGTTCTGCGCCACCTGTTCGCGGGCGGCCCACGCGACGTACGGGACGCCGTCGTCGGCCAGCGGGACCTCCTGCAGCGCGTCCAGCGGGATCCGCTGGCCGGCGCCGATGTGGCGTGCGATGGCGATGGCCGAAACCCGGTCGCCGCTCCGCAGCACGAGCGTGACGGTGATCAGCGCGCCGCCCACGATGAGCAGGACGGCGAGCGCGGCGAGAGCCGGTCTGCGCTCGCGAGGCGCCGCGGGCAGCCGGCGGGACGCCGCCCCCGTTGTCGGCGGTGTCTGATCAGCCAGTCGCTGTGCTTCCGGGCTGCGGAAGGGCCGCTCGTCTGTGACCCTCATCGGTAGGGACCCCACAGTGCTGGACGGCAATGACTAGACCCCGACATTACCGAGAAAGACCCCAGGAGTCACAGGGATCCCACAAATATGGACCAGTCACATAATTGACGAAATATGAGGTGTGCTCATAGTGCGGTTAGTGGTCGTCGCGCTGCTCGTGCTCCTCGCCGGGCCGCCGCTGATATGGATCGCTCTAAAGGGACGGCAAGGCAGAAGGCTCGCGGTCGTCGCCCTCGTCGGTCTGGTGGTGCTGTCAGGGTTCCTGGTCAAGCGGTCGCTCGAGGTGAACGCAGACGAGGCGGCGCGAGCCTCGGACGAGGCGATCGCCAGGGCGTTCGGCGTGAACTCGGTCATACCGGTGAGCCCTTTGACGGCAGGCGCTGCGGGAACGACCGTCCCCCTCCGGGGATACGTGGCGGACGGCCGGACCTTGCTGGTCGGCTACACGCACAATCCTCTGTGCTCGCTCGTACGGGCCGCCGCCCGGGAGTCAGCCGACCGAGTCATGATCACGGTGATGGACGCGCCGATTCGCGGGAGCGCGGACTGCCGTGCCGTACCGTCGGTCGCCGAGAAGACGGTGTGGCTGGTCACCTTGACGCTGGCCGATGATCTGGCGGATCGGACCGTCATCGATGCCGCAACGGACCAGCCCGTAACCCGAAAAATGGTGGAAAAATAGCGTTATGCTGCCCAAGTGGCGGATGTGACGAATCCACTCCATACGTTTCTCACCAGGCTGCTGACCCGCGTCCACCAGGTTCAGGACGATCTGGGCAAGAAAATGGACAAACCCACCGCAAACATGGCAAGCGGCAAGGTTTGGACCAGCACCACCGCCAAGGAGTGGGGCGGCCGGCTGAACGACCAGTGCAGGGCGTACAACACGGGCCTGAGCGGCCTCTCGGAGGAGCTGTCGGCGATGCTCGCCCGCACCCCCAAGACGTGCTCGGAGGCCGAAGCCAAGCAGTGGCGCATCGAACTGGGGGAATGAATGGCTCCGCCGGACGACGGCGGCACGTACGCCGCGATCGATCCCGCCCTGCTGAAGGCGATGATCAAAGACCTCGGCGACGTCCGGGATCTGGTCCGCAACCGGGTGCCGGGCCTGAAGTACGACTTCCAGAAGGTCGGGCTGTCGACCAAGCCGATCGACACGCTGGTCGGGGTGGCCGGCTGGGTCGACGGCGAACTGCCCGCGCTCAACCGGCGGCAGGCCATGGCCGAGCAGCTGTCCAAGCAGAACAACGAGTTCGGCTTCAGCGGGGCGATGGTCGAGACCGAGTGGACCGGCCTGTTCAAGAACAAGGCCGAGGCGGAGGCGAAGGCCAAGGAGATCGCCGCCAAGTACAAGTACGGCCTGCCGGACGACGCCTGGGACGAGATCGCGAAATATGCCGACGACCCGGACTTCGCCGAGGCGCTGGCCCGCGAGCTCGGGCCGGAGAAGGTGGCCGTGCTCACCGGCCTGCTCCGCTCTGACTTCAACTCCGGGCACAACAAGGACCAGGCCGAGGCGCGGCTGCGCGCGCTCGGCACGGCCATGGCCAACGCCAGCCAGCGCGGTGTCATCGACGACACGTGGCTGGCGCAGATCAACTACAAGAACGACCAGGGCCCCTCTCTCTACGACTTCGGCGCGCTGTTCAAATACGGCACCTGGAACAAGGACACGCTGGTCAATGTGGGGCAGAAGGCGCTGCACAGCGACCAGGCCGCGGGCGGCAGCTACGCCACGGCCGCCATCCTCGACGGCATCGCGCGCAACCCGCTGGCCGCCAACGAGCTCTACACCAAGGAGTTCGACAGGATCCAGGGCCTGGTCAGCGGCAACGCCTTCCAGTGGTACGGCGCCCACAACGACCCCAAGCTCGGCGACCCGCTCGGCCGGTTCATCTACTCGGCGACCGCCGAGGCGCACGACGTGTACGCGCGGATGACCGTGTTCGGCACGCACACGGGTGACAACCCGGCCGACGTGCTCACGCGGCGGATGCTGCTCGACATCGACAAACACAAGGACAATCCGACGCCGTGGTCGGGCGTCCAGGCGGCGTACGCGGGGATCGCGAAGTTCTACTACGACGACATCAAGGCGTCGGTGACCTCTCCGCTCCCCTCCTACTTCGACGACAACGACCCCAATCGGCCCGGCGTCGAGGCGTCGTCGCAGGCCTGGTCGAACCTGGTCCAGCAGTCCATGGCCGACCCGAAGAACGCGGCCGACCTCAACCTGTTCTTCGCGGCGAAGTACAAGGAGGAGTCGGACCGGATCGCGGCCGGCGAGTTCCCCGACTCCAAGGACGCCAACAGCTTCACGAACTACCAGAACGGCCAGATCAAGGGCTGGTTCCTGCAGAACTTCGAGGCCGCGAAGAAGCGGGCGGGCGACGCGGTCGACGCGTACAACAAAGAGGTCGACCACTGGGTGGGCCTCTTCGTGGACGCGGCCGTCGCGGCCGGCACCGCGGAGGCGGCCCCCGCGGTCGGCGTGGCGCGCGGCGCGGCGGCCGGCGGCGCGCTGGTCAACTCCACGAAGGACTTCGTGAAGGGCCTGGGGGTCGACGGGGCCAAGTCATACATCGCGGACATCTTCCACAAGGATCCGCCGAAGTACGACGTCGACGTGTCGTGGGCCGAGGACACCAAGGTCTGGGTCGACAAGGCCGGCTCCCTGCACAACGCCGGCAAGATCCCCCCGGTCACGGAGCCCGGCGGCGTCACCTGGACCGGCGACACCAAGCTCTACGAGGACCTCTACCACGGCAAGTTCACCGAGAACGGCCAGATCATGCCCATCGACAAAATGGACGCCAACGGCAAACTCGCCTACCAGCACTGGCTCCAGGACCCCGCCGTCCAGCAAGCCACCTGGAACGAATTCCAATCCGACACCTACGGCAAATCCCACACCCCCAACTAACCCCCCACCCCCCCGCGCGTGATCTTGCACGTTCTCCCATCACGCAGGTCACAGCGTTCGTGATCTTGCACTTTCTCCCTTCTCGCTGGTCGGGGCGTTGGTGATCATGCAGCGCGATGCTGCCTGATCACCCTCGGGAATTGGTGCAAGATCACGCGGGGGCGGGGGGAG
>JAGFNW010000012.1:113826-233730 GCA_017592665.1 Streptosporangiaceae bacterium NEAU-GS5
TCCCTCCCCCGCGCGCGCTCACCCTCCCCCCCCGCGTGGCCTTCGCCCCCCCCCCCCCCCGGGCGGGGGGAGGGGGGTCGATATTTTGGGATCCGGGGTATTTGTCAATGCCTGTCGTTATTGTGGTCTGGGTTTATTCCTGTGACTGCTGGTACGAAAGGGGATGCCGATGAGCAAGGTCGGTGGCGATCTGCCTTCGATGGACAAGATGGCCCAGACGTTCAAGGCTCAGGCGGACGCCGTGCGCCAGGCGCAGAAGGCTCTGGACGGCGAGGCCGGCAAGATCCCGACCGACTGGTCGGGCCCGAACGCGGACAAGTTCCAATCGGCGTGGCACGAGTATCGGGGTTCGTTCGACAAGGTCGCCCAGGCGCTGGAAGAGGCGCAGGACGGCATCCGGAAGAACCGCGAGGCCATCGCCGCCGCGACCGGCGCTGCCTGAGTCATATAGCCGCAAATCGCACGATCTGCATCAAATGTAAGCACGGGGAACGGGGAGTCAGGGACTCCCCGTTTCTGCTGTAAAAGCCCCGTTTCTGGTCTAAGAGGCGTTAGCTGGGGTGGGCGACCTGGATGGGCTCCCAGGCGCCGCCGATGACGAGCAGGCCGCGGCCGGCCGGGCCGGCGCCGGTGGCCACCGAGCGCGAGAGCCGTACACCGAGCAGATCGCCGTGACCGGTCTGGGACGGACGCAGCAGCAGCCCGTTTCGGCCCTTCTTCATGGCCACGACCGGCCCGCGGTACATCGAGTCGAGGTCCTCCACGCTCCCCGCCGCGATCACGAGGTTGGCCGAGTCGCGTGACTGCCCCACGTACTCGGTGAGCCATTCGGCCAGCTCGCTCTCGTTGCCGAGCAGTTCGAGATCGTCGACCACGAGAGCGCGGCGGCCGCGGCACGCGTCCAGTGCCTTCCGCACCTCCTCCGGGCCGGACTCGCCGGTGAACCACCCGGCGACCCCCGGCCGGTCGGCCAGGTCGCGCAGCGGGCTGCGGCGCGGGGTGATGAGCACCACCTCGTACGCCCGCCCGAGCAGCCACGTGGTCATCGTGCACAAGGTCGTGCTCCGCCCCGTGCGCGGCGGCCCGGCCACGACCAGCGCGGGACCGTGCTCCTCGGCCCGGAAGTAACGTACGCCGAGGGAGTCGCCGCCGACGCCGAAGACGACGGCGTCGTCCGGGATCGGATCCTCCGCCAGGGCCAGGGATTCGGCCAGCCCGATGACGGGCGGCAGCGCGTCCACCCGGAAAGGCCGCAGGTGACGAGGGACAGAGCCGTACCGCGCCTTGGCGTCCCTGCCGATCTGGTGCAGCGCCGCCACCTGCGCGGTGCCGGACGGATCGGACGCGAGCAGCGCGACCTGTGTCTCGCGCAGCCCGGTCCCGGCGCGGAAGCCGCGGCCCGGCGGCAGATGTTCGGGCACGTCCTTGGTCTTCATCCCGACGTAGGAGTAGTCGACCGGGTCGGTGAGCTTGAGCACTAGCCGGTCGTCGAACAGCGTGGAGATCCGCCCGACCAGCGCCGCCCGGTCACCCGTGAGCACGACCTTGACCCCGGCCGCCGCGCCCTCCTGCAAGATCTGCAGCCATTGGTCGACCAGCCGCCCGCTGTCGTAGGACTCGAAGGCCGCCATGAAGCCTTCCCAGCGGTCGAAAAGGACCAGCAAGTACGGCATGCGCGCCTCAGGTTGCGCGGCGGCACGCTGCTCGCTCACGTCCGCGAACCCCTGCGCCGCCAACGTCTGCTGGCGGTGCGAGATCTCGGCCAGCAGCCGTTCGGTGAACCGGCTGAGCCGGTCGGGCGAGTCGCGACCGACCACGGCCCCGGTGTGGGGCAGGCCGACGAGCGGCAGCAACGCGTTGTTGCCGCAGTCGACGCCGTAGACGTGCACGTCACGGGGGTCGGCGTGGCGGCCGGCCGCGCCCGCGACGGCGCGGAGCACGCTCGAGCGGCCGCTGCGCGCGGCGCCGCACACCAGCAGGTGTCCGCCGCCCGTCACGTCGAAGACCTCGGTGGCGCGCGTCTGCCGGCTCGGCACGTCCGCCAGCCCGAACGCCAGGCCCGCCTCGACCGGCAGGTCGTCGAGCGTGACCTGTTCGGGCAGGGGCGGCAGCCACGGGCTGCGCTGATGGGCCACGCCCAGCTCGCGTGCGGCCCGGCCGATGGCCTCGACCAGCACGACCAGGTCGGTGACGGCCGTCGTGTCGTCGTCCGTGACGGTGATCGGCAGGGGGACGCCCAGTTCGCGCCAGGCGAGCGGGAGGACCTGCACCTCTTCGCGCGGTCCCGCGCCCGGCCGCCGGCCGCCGATCCGCGCCGACTGCACCGGCTGGGGCGCGGCGGCACCCGATCGCACGTACGCCCGGCCTGGGGTGGACGTGGGGATCTGCGCGGCGATCCCGGAGTTGATGACGTCGGACGACTCACTGGCCGAGGTGACGCGGAGCGCGATCCGCAGGTTGGTGTTGGCCGCGATGTCAGGCGTCACGACGCCCGCCGGACGCTGGGTGGCGAGGATCAGGTGGACGCCGAGCGAACGCCCTCGCCTCGCGATGTCGACCAGCCCGACCACGAAGTCGGGCAGCTCCTGGACCATGGCCGCGAACTCGTCGATGACCAGCACCAGGCGCGGCATCGGCTCGAGCCGGGCGCCCGAGTCGCGCAGGTCGTTGTAGTCCTCGATGTCCTTGGCGTCGGCGTTCAGCAGCATGTGCTCGCGGCGGCGCAGCTCGGCCGCGAGCGAGGCGAGCGCCCGCTCGGTGAGGTGGCCGTCGAGGTCGCTGACCATGCCGACCGTGTGCGGCAGCTTCGCACAGTCCTTGAAGGCGCTGCCGCCCTTGTAGTCGATCAGCACGAACGTCATCTCGTCCGGCCGGTTGGCCACCGCGAGCGCCGAGATCAGCGTCTGCAGCAGCTCGGACTTGCCCGCGCCGGTCGTGCCGGCGACCAGGCCGTGCGGGCCGTCCAGGCGCAGGTCGACCATGAACGCGCCGTCGGCGCCGACGCCGATGGGCACTTTGGTCGTACGGCCGCGCCCCCAGCTCGTGCGGATCTGGTCGGGCCGGGGGTCGGGCATCGCGAGCAGGTCGAGGAGCCGGGCCGCGCCGGGAATGGCGGCGTCGGCGTCCTCACGGCTGACGTCCCTGATCGGGGCCATGGCCCGCGCCAGCCGGTCGCACCAGGCCGTGGCCACCTGGTCGGCGATGACGATCGCGTCGGGGACCGCCGCGCCGTACAGGCGGAGGAGGTCGCCCTCGCAGACCGCCACCGTGGCGCACTCCTCGGGGAGGAGGCGGCGGTCGTCGTCGACGCAGATGGCGTAGATGCCGGTGGCCGGGCCCTGCTGGAGCACCAGCGGCATGCCGGGCAGGCTGCGCAGCGCGCGGGCGCCGTCCAGGACGACCAGGATGCGGAACGGCGTCTCGCGCGGGCCGGTCGCCCCGAACTCGCCGGACGCGGCGCGGCGGGCGCCGACCTTCGCGGCCAGTTCGCCGACGCGGCGGGCGGCCGTCTCGGGATCGGCGCCGACGAGGGCGACGCAATCCTCGCCCTCGTGGGGGGCGCAGTGCGGCAGCCAGCGCACCCAGTTCCAGCCGTCGGCGCCCGCCTGGTCGGCGGACAGGACGACGATCGCGAGGTCGCGGGGGCTGTGCAGGGCCGCCGCCTGGGCCACCAGCCAGCGGGCCACCGCCCGCGACACGGCCCGGGCGCCGGTCAGGCCGAGCACGCCCACCTGCGGCATCGGCACGGTC
Organism: Streptosporangiaceae bacterium NEAU-GS5; assembly: GCA_017592665.1. Lineage (GTDB taxonomy): Bacteria > Actinomycetota > Actinomycetes > Streptosporangiales > Streptosporangiaceae > NEAU-GS5. The sequence continues at coordinate 117,577 of JAGFNW010000012.1, forward strand.
ACCGGCACCGCGTGCGACATCGGAACGGGAGGCGGCTCGGTGTCGCGCGAGGTGACCATCTCGAGGTCGGCGGGCAGGTCGGCCAGGCCGAGCCGGAGGAACAGGGCGTCCGCGTCGTCGCCGCGCCGCTCCCACAGGCGGCGGCGCGGGCCGGTGCAGGTGAGCAGCGTTTCGGCCGGATCGGGGAAGGCCTCGCGGCGGTCGGCCTGGTCGGCGCGGCGCAGCCGGTCGAGCGTCTCGTCGAACTCCGCCATCCGCTTGCGGTAGTCCTTGACCGCCTCGCGGTGCCGTTTGCGGCCGTGCCTGCGGTCGCTCCACCATTGCGCGACCATCGTGAGCGGCGTCAGCAGCGCCATGAGCAGGAACAACATCTGGTGGAACACGATGGCCATGACCACGCCGCCGACCGCGAACAGCAGGCTGGTCAGCAGCTGCAGCCGCTGCGTGTCCGGGCTCGCCGGCTGGGCCGGCACCTCGATGCTTCGCGTACGCGCCGGGCCGCGCAGCCGCGGCGGCCGGTTGTAGGCGAGGCCGCCCGTCACGGGCGTCAGGTGGGCGTCCGGGATCTCGGGGAGCGCGAGCGTGAGCACCGTGCTCCCGGCCACCAGCACCCCGCCGGGCGGCCACACGCGCGGCTCGGTCACCCGCTCCCCGTCGAGCGTGAGATCCGTCCCCCCGCCTGGGCCTTCGACGGTCGTCTCCCCCACCGTCACGCGCACCGTCACCCGTACAGGCAGGTCCAGGACGGCCGCCCCGAACCCAAGCCGGTGTACGGCTCCCGCCGCCGGGCCGCCCATGACCCGCACCTCGACCACGCCGTCCGGCTCGCCGCGCATGGTCGCCGCGGCCGCCATCGGATCGAAGGCCACCATGTCACCGTCACGTAAGACCATCGCGGCGGGGGCGCCCGGATCGGCCAGCCGGCCGTTGACCCACAGATCCACATGGGCCGGAACCCGATCGCCGCCGCGCAGGTCACGCACCTCGGCCACGCGCGCGTGGGCGTTCAGCGCCTGGTCGAGGGATTCCGCGAGATGCCCGACCGAGGCGCCGTCCTCGCCGCGCGCGACCACGTCCCGGCGGCCTTCTCCCGTGAGCGCCGTGAGGGAGATGCGCATGATGTCTCCTGGCGTGTCATATGAGGCGGTATGGACACGCTATCGGGAGACCGGATCATCCACCCCACGTTCCCACGAGGCCGGTCAGAACCAGTGGAACACCTTTCCCTGGTCCATCGCGACGACCCGCCAGCCGAACGCCTCCAGCGTTATGTCGGTCCGCCTGCCGAACGCCCGGAACAGATCGCGCACGCGTTCGTCGGCGAACTCGGCGGCCCGGTCGAAGAGCTCGACGACCGGCACGCCCAGTTCGTCTGCGACGAAATGATGCTGCGCGATCGTCACCATCACGTCGCGCCAATCCTCCGACGCGGACGTCGCCATCGCCGTGCAGACGATGCCGGTCGTCAGCCGCCTCTCGGATCGTTCCCCCAAGGCCAGCCCCGCCGCATAATGCCCGTAACGACCCAGGACGACGCATTCACCGTCGGTCAGCCCCGCCCGCACCTCGGCGCGCTGCTCCATGGTCGCCCGCTCGAACCCGTCGACCAGCCCCATGATCCTGTCGTCGATCTCCCAGGCGGCGCCATGCATCTTGTACGCCTTCGGCGTGATCCCCCGCAGCGTCTCCGCGACCACCCACTGAAACCCCTCGAACTCCTGCGGATCCATCTGCCTCCTGCATCCCAAACCGCGGCCTGTCCACCACCGCGGCGCCTTCACCAATTGTCGGGTCCGCCAGCATTTCATCCATGGTCACGTCCGAGGTGGCGCGATGGATCGGCAGGAGCAGAAGCGCATTGTCCGCGTACAAGAACACCATCTAATGGGGGTTGCGCCAGATCATCCGGTTAAAGGGGGTTCACAAGATCTCGACACGGTATAGCGTCGGGGCCATGGCGAAGCGCTTGGCCGCGCCGCTGATCGCGGCCGTCCTTCTCGGCGCCTGCTCCGAATCGGCCGCCGACGGCCAGCAGGTCGACGTCGTGGCCCAGCTGGCCGGTTCGCTTTCCGACCTCGCGGTCGCCAAGGACGGCTCCCCCGTGGTGCTGGTCACCCAGGGCGAGCGGGTCGAGATCTGGCACGGCGGCAAGAAGATCGACGTGGACCCGTCCGTACGCGGCGCCGACGAGATCGGACTCGCGCCCGACGGCTCCTACTACGTGTCCTCCACCGACGGCCTCTACCACGTGCGGGCCGACGGCACGGCCGCGCGGGTGGCGGGCGGCAAGCGCGGCTTCACGGCCGACGGCGGCAAGGCCGATGGGCCGGCCGGGCCGATCAGCGGCGTCGGCGTCGACCCGCAGGGCCGGGTCGTCTACACCGAGAGCCTGACCGACGGCGCGGTGCTGCTGACGCTGGTCCGCAGGATCGAGGCGGACGGCACCATCCTCACGCTGATGGGGCGCGGCGGCGTGGTCATGCCGGAGGCGATCAGCGCGGCCGCCGATCCCCCGCTGGGGACCAAGGGCGTCGACCTGCCGCTGCCCGGCGGCTACTACAAGACGCTCGACGTGGGCGCCGACGGCACGGTGTTCGTCAGCGGCAAGGAGTCGGTGCTCGCGCTGACCCCGGACGGCACGGTCATGCCGCTGGTCGCGGGGCGCTTCCCCAAGCAGGTCACGACGGCGCAGCAGCCGTTCGACCCGGAGGGCAAGGCGGTCGACGCGAGCGTGTCGATGTACGACCCGCTGGTGCCGCCCAACATCTCGACCGACGCCGGCACCATCGTCCTGACCTCGTCCGACCTGGGGCACGCGCCGGCCCAGGCGTTCCGGTGGGTGGGCTCGTTCAGCGCGGCGCAGAAGACGATGGTCGACGGGGTCTTCAACCGGCTCACGACGGCGACGACCAGCTGGCCGCGGATCCGCGTGGTCCGCTCCGACGGCACGGTGACGACGGCCGCGTGGGGGGCCAAGGCCGCCGCCGTACGCGGAGGCCGGCTCTATCTGGCCATGACCGACAAGTCGGCGATCCTCATCACGAGGGTGAAGCTTCCCGCGAACACCCAGTAACTGTCCAGCCGTGTCCAGGATCGCGCTGGATTCGGCCGCGGACTCTCAATCATGGTCGGTGCCCCCCAATTCCCGCGCCTGACCCACGGGAGTCCCACCGATGAAATTCTGGAAGTCGCCTGCCGCGATCGCGCTGGGAGCGATCCTGCTCCTGCTGCCGAGCGCACCGGCCGGGGCCCTGGTCACCTCGGCCACGTACACGATGAACGCCAACTGGGGCTTCGGCTTCCAGGCGCTGATCACCGTCACCCCCGGTGTCTCGGTGACCAGTTGGACCATCGAGTTCGACGCGGCCGACCAGCAGGCCGTCACCAACGCCTTCTACGCTGGGTTCACCCAGACCGGGCGGCACGTGACGCTCACCAACCGGTCGTTCAACGGCTCGGTCGCGGCCGGCAGCACGCTGAACGTCGGGATCCAGTTCAACAACCCCGCCCTGATCAACGTGCCGCCGCCGAGCATCACGTTCAACGGCCAGCCCGCGGCCTACAGCCCGCAGCCCTACATCCTCGCGAGCGCCGGCCACGTCGCGGTCCCCGAGGGCGGGTCGGCCACGTTCGGGGTGACGCTCAGCCAGCCGCCCACGCAGAACGTCGTCGTGACGACGCCGGGCGGCTCCACCGCCGCGGTCGTGGCGTCCCCGGCCACGCTCACGTTCACCGCCGCCAACTGGAACGTCCCGCAGACCGTCACGCTCACCTCCCCCGAGGACGCCGACGCGACGGGCCAGGCCGTGTACGTCCCGCTCAACCAGCAGACCGGACGGCCGTTCTACGCCACCGACGTGGTCATCGCCGACCAGATCGACAACGACTAGGAGACCCCGTGAAAAGAATGCTTATCGCGGCCGTGTTGTCGCTGGCGGCCATCCTCGTGCTCGTGCCGAGGCCGGCACTGGCCGACTCGCCGCTGCGCACTCCCACCCAGATCGAGGTGGTGCACGTCTCCGACACGAGCGCGGACATCTGGTGGCTCCGGGACGGCTCGGCCAAGGAGGACGTGGTCGAGCAGCGCGTGAACGGCGTCTGGCGCGAGTACGCCAGGAACCTGTTCGGCTCGATCCACCTCGCCAACCTCACGGCCGGCGCCACGTACACGTTCCGGATCTACTCGGTGGCCTACCCCGGCAGCGGGTTCACCGACAGCGCGCGCACCGCGCCGATCACGGTCACCACGCTGTCCGGGCCGGACACCGTGCCTCCGGCCAAGCCGCCCAAACCGTCCTTCCTCACCACGACGACCACGTTCACCAATGTCTTCGTGTCGCAGACCACCGACAACGTCGAGGTCACCACGTACTACCTGCAGCAGCTCATCGGCGGCACGTGGACCACGATCAAGACGATCGTCCGGGGCGACACGATGGCCCCGACGGTGACCGGGCTGACCGCCAACACGACCTACCAGTTCGCCGTGGTCGCGGCCGACGCCAGGGGCAACCTGTCGCCGCGCTCGGATCCGGGCGTCGTCACGACGCTGGCCAACACGCCCAACCCGACGTGCAAGGTTCAGACGATCTCGTACAACCCGGGCTTCCAGGTCACCGTCACGATCATCAACACCACGACCGCGACCATGAACGGGTGGACGCTCCAGGCCACCGCGCCCACGACGACCGTCCTCGGCCAGTCCTTCGGCGGCACCCTCGCACGCAACGGGACCGCGATCACGATCACCCCGCTGGTGTGGTCGGCGACCATCGGCCAGGGCGGCCAGCTGTTCGTGGGCTTCTCCGGCTCCGCCACCCCGTTCGTGACGCCGAGCAACTACACCCTCAACGGTCTGCCGTGCACGACCGTTTGATCCACATATGAGAGCCGGGCTCGTGCGCGGTCGGCGGCCCGCTGATAGACCGCGCACGAGCCCACTGTCTACCCTCAGCCCATCAACAGACATCAATCCCCCGGAGCCGCGGCGGCGTGGCGTGTGACCGAGGTCCAGACGATCGCGGACCTCGGCAGGATCCTTCGCGAGCTGCGCCGCCGCCACGCCCGGCGGCAGGAGACGGCCGAGCTGACCTATCGCGAGCTGGCCGCCAAGACCGGATGGTCGCACGGCATCATCGGCGAATATCTGTCCGGCCGGATCCTGCCCCCCACCGACCGGTTCGACATCCTGATCGGGCTGCTCGGCGCCACCCCCGCCGAGCAGGGCGCCCTCGCCACCGCCCGCGACCAGGTCGAGGAGAACAGACGCCGCGCGATGCCCGCCGAGACCCCGGTGCCGAGGCAGCTCCCGGCCGACGTGTACGGCTTCACCGGGCGCGCGGGAGCGCTGGCCGAGCTCGACGCGATATCCCCCACAGCGGTCATCTCTGGCACGGCAGGCGTCGGCAAGACGGCACTGGCCGTCCATTGGGCCCACCGCGCCGCCGACCGCTTCCCCGACGGCCAGCTCTACCTGGACTTACGCGGCTACGACCCGGAGCGCCCGGTCTCGCCGGACGACGCGCTCGCCGCGTTCCTGCGTGGCCTCGGAGTGCCGGCCGCGGAGGTCCCCGCCGACCTCGCCGAGCGCGCGGCGCGCTACCGGACCGCGCTGGCCGGGCGGCACGTCCTCGTGGTGCTCGACAACGCGCACGGCGCCGACCAGGTCCGTCCGCTGCTGCCCGGCGCGCCCGGCTGCCTCACGCTGGTGACCAGCAGAGACGACCTGGCGGGCCTGGTGGCGCGGGAAGGCGCTCACCGGATCGAGCTCGGCACGCTCACCCCCGGCGAGGCCCTGACCCTGCTCCGCACGCTCGCCGGACCACGCGTGGACGAGGCCCCGGACGACGCGGCGGCGCTGGCCGAGTGCTGCGCGCGGCTGCCGCTCGCGCTCCGGGTGGCGGCCGAGCTCGTCATCGCGCATCCGGCAACGCCGCTCGCCGAGCTGGTCGCCGACCTGCGCGACGAGCAGCGCCGGCTCGATCTGCTCGACGCGTCCGGCGACGCCCGCACGGCCGTGCGGGCCGTGTTCTCCTGGTCCTACCAGCACCTGTCGCCGGGGGCGGCGCGCGCGTTCGGGCTGCTCGGCCTGCACCCGGGCCCGTTCCTCGACCCGTACGGCGTGGCCGCCCTCGCCGACACCACGCTCCCGCAGGCCCGCGCCCTGACCGGCGAACTGGCAAGGGGCCACCTGATCGAGGCGCGGAGCGCCGGCCACTCCATGCACGACCTGCTCCGCGCGTACGCGGCCGAGCAGGCCGCAGACGGCGCGGCGGCGCTCACCCGCCTGTTCGACCACTACCTGACCACCGCGGCCGCGGCCATGACCACCCTGTTCCCCTACGACCCGGGGCGTCCCGAGGCCGCGCCGCCACGCACCCCCGCGCCGCCCGTCGACCAGCGCGACGGCGCCGCACGCTGGCTGGACGCGCAGCGGCCCAACCTGGTGGCGGTCGCCGTCTACGCCGCCAGGCACGGCCGCCCTGAGCTCACGGTCGACCTGTCACGCACGCTGTGGCGGCACTTCGAGGTCGGCTGCCACTACCAGGAGGCGCTCGCCGTGCACGGCAGCGCCGTACAGGCGGCGAAGGCGAGCGGGCGCGGCCTGGCGAGCGCGCTGGCCGACCTCGGCGGCGTCCACTGGTGGATGGGCGACTATCGGCAGGCCCTCGACTGCTTCGAGCAGTCGCTGGCCCACGCGCGCGACAGCGGCGACCAGGAAGGTGTGGCCCGGGCTCTTGGACGGCTCGGCGTGGTCCACGAACGCCTCGGCGACCTCCGGGCCGCGTTGACGCACCTCGGCGACGCCCTCACGGCGTACCGCCAGACGGGCAACCGCCACGGCGAGGGCGTCCAGCTGATCAATCTCGGCGCGCTGCTGCGGCGGCTGGGCGAGCACGAGGCCGCCGCCGACCATCAGCTCGCGGCGGCGGCCGTCTTCGCCGAACTCGGCGATCTGCGCCTGGAGGGGTACGCCCTCGGCAACCTCGGCGCGCTCGACAGCCTGCTCGGCCGCCACGAGGAGGCGCTGGCCCACCTGGAGCGCGCGCTGGCCAACTGCCGCGCGGCCGGCGACCCAGGCGGCGAGGGCAGCGCGCTCGGCGCGATCGGCACGGTCCACCTGCGGCTGGGCCGCCACGACGAGGCCCTCGACCACCTGCGCCGCGCGCTGGCCATCAGCCGCGAAACGGGCGACCGGGGCTTGGAGACCGAGACGCTCAACGGGCTCGGCCAGACCCTGCTCGCGCTCGGCCGGCCGGACGCCGCGCTCGCGCGGCATCGGTCGGCGCTGGCGCTCAGCGACGAGACGGGCGACCGCTATGAGCACGCCCGCGCCCTCGACGGCCTGGCCCAGGTCATGGAGGCCGCCGGCGATGGCGAACAGGCGCGGGGACATTGGCGTGCCGCGCTCGAGATCTACCAGAGCCTCGGCGTGCCGGAGGCAGAGCGGGTCCGCGCGAGGCTCAGCAACTGACCCCGTTGACGGTGATGTCGTCGGGGATCTCCGCGGAGCGCGCGAACGCGGTCCAGCCGAACGCCACCGCCTGGCCCGTGCCGATCCGGCTGTTCCACGCCAGGTTGACGCCGGTCATCGTCTGGCCCTGCTGGGTCAGCGTGGCGTGCCAGCCGCCGAGCAGCTGGGTCGGGGTGTCGAAGCTGAACCGCACGGTCCATCCCTCGATGGCCGGCCCGCTGTTGGCCATGCTGATGTCGGCCGAGAACCCGCCCGCCCATGAGCTGACCGTGTAGGTGCAGACGATGGCCGGCGTCGCGTTCGCCGGCGCGGTCACGCCCGCGACCAGCAGCGCCGCCCCCGCCAACGTCGCCGCGGCCCGCACCGCCGTCGTCATCCTCGCCATGGCCCTGCCCCTTACGTGTGCCTGTACGGTCGACCGAGGCCACACTTTTCGCCGCATCCGCGTGGATGTCCACGACCGGGACCGTCAAGGCCGTCCAGTGCGCCAGTCAACGCCCCGGGCCTGCTGCGGGGCGGATCGGGCCGGTGAAACTTTCGCGACCTCTAACGGTCGGCAAACGATCCTCTGACGGCGTCCAGGCCATCCTCTCCCCATGTGGACAGACAAACTCTCGGAGCTGCGCGGACGTGAGCGGCACTGGCCCTGCGGCGCCGTGGTGTTCCGCGAGGGCGACCGTTCTGACTGGGTCATGGTGCTGCGGACGGGCCAGGTGAAGGTCACGTGTGTGACGCCGGGCGGCGTCGAGGTCGTGCTGTGGATCCTCGGCCCGGATGAGCTGGCCGGTGAGTTGTCGGTGCTCGGGGAGCGCCACCGCGCCGTGTCGGCGGTGGCGCTCGAGCCGGTGACCGGGATCGTGCTGCCGGCGTCGGCGTTCGCCGGCTATTTGCGGCGCGAGCCGCTGGCGGCGGCGGCGCTGCTGGAGCTGTTCGGCCGCCGGTTGCGGGACGCCGAGGAGAAGCTGGTCGAGTTCAGTTCGGTGGACACGCTCGGGCGGGTGATCCGGCGCCTGCTCGAGCTGGCCGACCGGTTCGGCGCCGAGTGCCCGGCCGGGCTGCGGATCACGCTGCCGCTGTCTCAGCAGGAGCTGGCCGGCTGGACCGGCTCGTCCCGGATCGCGACGGCGAAGGCGCTCCGCGTGCTGCGCGACCACGGCTGGATCGTGACGGGCCGGCGGGAGATCATCATCAGAGACCTGGCCGCGCTGCGGCGGCGACTGGTGGCCGCGTGAGCGGCGCGGTGCCGGCGAGCCGATGCAGCTCCGCGGCCCGCGCCAGCTCCTGCCGCGCACCGAAGGCCAGGACCTCGCAGGCCCTGGCCTGGTCGAAGGCGATGTCCAGGGCCTTGGCCGCGGCCAGCGCCCGGGTGGCGCTCTTCGCGGCCGCGTGGCGCCGGCCCGACACGTCGTGCAGCAGGGCCGCGGCCCAGCCCATGCGTGGCCGCGCCGCCGGGATCTGCCGGGCCAGCCGCTTCATGTGCCGCAGCAGCATCGGGATCCTGGGGTCGGGCAGGCCGAGCGTCCAGAGCGCCTCGGCGAGGCCGGCCCACGCTTCGAGCGTGCCCTTCAGCGGCATGTCCGGCCGGTCGGCGGCGCGAAGCGCGTCCTCCAGGGCCGGCCGGGCCTCGTCGTCGTCGCGGTGGAGCAGGGCGAGGCGGGCGCGGGCCGTGCCGAGCCGTACGCGCTGAATGTCGGGGATCTTGGCGCCGACGCGCGCGAAGTGGTCCTCGTCGAGCGTGGGCAGCGCGCGGGTGGCCTCCTCGGCGGCCGCGAGCACGGCGGCGACCTCGTCGAGGTCGCAGTCCGGCAGCCGCAGCAGGGCCTCGGCCTGTCCGGTCAGGGACCAGTAGCCGGAGACCTCGTGGCCCATCCGCGTGACAGAGATCCGCGCGACCTCGGCCATCAGCGGCGCCGCCGCCGCGTAGCGGCCACGCGTGATCTCCAGGTCGGCGAGCAGGCCGCGGCAGTGCTCGGCGAGCCGGGGCTCGGCCGGGTGATCGCGGGCCAGCGTCAGGGCCCGGTGCGCGGCGGCGAAGTCGCCCTCCGCGGACAGCCGCAGCCCGCGGGCGAGCCGGGCGCGCGACACCTCGACCAGGTCGGGCACGGCCGCGATCGCCTCGTCGGCCAGCCGCCCGTAGTAGCGGGCCAGGCGTTCGGAGCCGATGAGCGCCGCGACGACCGCGAAGTTCGCATACGCCTCGGCGCGCTCGGATCGGCCGCCGCAGCGCTCGGCGGCGTCGAGGTGGCGGAACACGGCGAGCGCCATGAGCGCCTGATCCTGCCGGAGATAGCCCATCTCGCCGAGGATCGACAGGGTCCGCGCCGCCTGTTCCGCGAGCGCGCGGCCGTCCGGGCAACGTGCGGCGCCGCTGAGCGGCGTGACCCGGTAGAGCGCCTGGCGGAGCAGCGTGCCCGCGAACGTCCGGGCCATCCCGGCGCGGGTGGCGGGCAGCGGCCGGTCGGCCATCGACAGGGCGTCGGTCAGGGCCACCAGGCTGTTGCCGCCGCGTTCGAACTGGAAGCGGGCCACACCGGCCAGGCGGTGCCAGCGGGCCGCCTCGACCGGCGCGCCGGCGGGCAGCGCGGCGATCATGTCGATGGCGGCCGACAGCGCCTCGGCGTAGTAGTGCCGCCGAAGGCACAGCGCCCAATACTGCTCCGCGAAGGCGGCGCGCTCCGGGCCGGCGTGACGCCAGGCCAGGCGGATGTCGTCCATCTCCGGCTCGACCTCGGCGAGCACGGTCCGGTCGGCGTGGTCGTGCAGCCGGGCGGCCCGGTCGCGCAGGAATCGCGCATACCAGGCGGCGTGCCGGGCGCGGGGCAGGTCGTCGGCGAGCCGGGCCACCGCGAACCGCCGTACGAGCTCGTGCACGCGATAGCGGCCGTCGTCGTCGCGCCGGATCAGGGAGTGGTCGGTGAGCTGGACCAGGACCATCGGGGACGTGGCCGCGACCTCGAGCCCCGCCTCCAGCGTGAACCCGCCGGCGAAGACCGACACCGCGGCGAGCGCGCACTGCTGCTCCAGGGTCAGCAGTCGCCAGGACGCGTCGAAGACGGTGCCCATGCCGGCGTCGGACAGCACCCCGGGGTCGCCCGACTCCACGCGGTCGGCGATCTCCTCGCAGGTCAGCGCCCGGGTGAGGCCCGCCGCGAGCTCGATGGCGAGCGGCAGGCCGCCGACGGCCGCGCAGATGCGGGCCACGGTGGCCGGGTCGGGCACGGCGCGCGGGTCGAGGTTGGCGACGCGATCGAGGAACAGGGCGTGCGCGGCGGACGCGGGCAGGGCCGGCACCTCGTGCACGCGTTCGGCGCAGCCGCCCAGGCGGCGGCGCGAGGTGGCCAGGACCCGCACGCCCGGCGCGGCCGACAGGATGGCCGGCACCAGCTCGGCCATCTCGGGCAGGTGTTCCACGTTGTCGAGGATCAGCATGGCCCGCCGGTCGCGCACGGCCGCCAGCAACAAATCGCGCGGGGGCTTGGGCGGGGTCAGGTCGATGCCGAGCGCCTCGGCCAGCGTGGTCACGACGGCCGGTGACAGCACTCCGGCGAAGGAGACGAAGTGCACGTCCCCGTCCAGCCGCTCGCCGACCGCGACCGCCAGCCGCGTCTTGCCGACGCCGCCCCGGCCGGTCAGCGTGAGCAGCCGCGCGTCCGGGTCACGCAGCCGCGCCGACACCCGCTCGATCTCGGCGTCGCGGCCGACCAGCCCGGTCAGCGGGCGCGGCAGCGGCAAGGACTCGCGACGTGCGGGAGAAGCCGCGGGTGCCGGAGGGATCGTGGCGACCCGCTGCTTGAGGGCCTGGGTGCGCGGGTCCGGCGGCACGCCGAGCTCCTCGTCGAGGACCCGGCGGCAGGCCTCATAGTGGGCGAGCGCGCCGGCGCGGTTGCCGGTCTCCGACAGCCACTCGATGACCATGCGGTGGGCGTTCTCGTCCAGCGGGTCGATCTCCAGGACGCGGCGCGCCAGCCGCACCGCCTCGTGGTGGGCGCCCTGGTCGCGTTCCGCTCGGGCCTGACCGGCGAGCGCGCGGACCGCGGCCTGCTCGGCCTGGCGGCGGCGGTCGGCGGCCCAGTCGTCGAAAGCGGGGGCGTCGGGCAGGGCCATGTCGTCGAGAAAGCCGCCGTGGTAGTTCGGGGGCACGCGACCGCCGCGCATCAGTTCATCCCAATCCAGCGCGTACGGCCTGGCCCGGTCGAACACCACCTCCGATCGGGTGATGACCAGGTGGTCGCCGACCGCGCGGCGCAGTTCCATCAGGGCCAGCCGCAGGTTTCCGCGCGCGTTGGCCTGCGCGCGCTCCCCCCACAGCAGGGCCGCCAGCGCGGACCGCGGCTGCGCCGTCCCTTCGACGATCAGGTAGAGCAGCGCCGCCCGCGCCTTGGCAGACCGGATGGGGACGGGTCCGCCGTCCCTACCGGCTATCGCGGATGTGCCCAGCACCCGCACATTCAGCTCGTGCAACCTGTCCATCGCGATCTCCGCTCGGCGAGATCTCGCAGCGATTTGAGCGTAACCATCGCGCTTGACGCTAACTTTTGGGTGGCAAGAGCAGCAGGTATTAGTACGCACACAACGCCGTGCGCGGCGATCGCGACAAAACCGGGAATGCCTAATCCGCGACTTGGTGCCGCGGGAGGGGCATTAGTTTCAGGTAATTTCAGGGACCTCGCGTGGTGCCCGGCAGGCGCCGAGATCGACTATTGACCGGGCGCGAGCGGCCCAGGAGCCTCGGGCTTAACCGTTTCATCCGCACCAGGCATAAGCACGCGCCGGAATCGGAGGGCTCCATGGTCAAGGCCGTTAGCCGACTCGCCGACAACCTGCTCGCCCGTGTCGCGCCGAAAGCCCAAGCGTCGGCCGGATGCACCTACCAGTGGTATCTCTGCTACTGCTCAGGCGGCCTGCGGTACTCCCAGAAGTGCATGTTCGGCTGCCCCCAAGTGCCCAACCACTGCTACCCCTGCGACACCATCACGGGCACCTGCTGACAGTGGTGCTCCTCGGCGTCTGCGCCGCCATCACGCTGGCGGTGGTGTTCACGTTCGCCGTGGTCGGCAAGGCCACGGCGAACGGGTTCGCCGAGTTCCAGCACGGCGTGCGCGCCCTGTGGCCGGGGCGGTCGCCGAGGTTCTCGCTGTCGCGCGCCGCCGAGCGCGCGATCGCGGTGACCGTGCTGGCCGCCGAGGCGGCGACGGCCGTCGCCCTGCTGCTCACACTGATCGCGCCGGGCGCCGCCCGGCCCGCCTTCGCCGCCGCCGCGGCGCTGCTGACCGTGTTCGTCGCCGCGCAGGCCGCCACGCTGGCCCGCGGTGAGAAGAACGCCCCCTGCGCCTGTTTCGGCCGCTCCGCCACGCCGGTCGGGCCGGTCACCTTGGCACGGGACGCCGCGCTGCTCGCCGTCGCGCTGCTCGGGCTGCTCGCGCCGCCGCCGGACGGATCGGCCATGGAGATCGTGGCGGCCCTGGCCGGGTTCGTGCTCGGCCTGCTCGTGGTGGCCGTGGAAGACATCGTCGCCCTGTTCTCACCAGGTTTCGCCCGCCGGGATTGAGGAGCCGCGCCATGCAAGAGGTCCTGCTGGTCGCCGTCGTCGTGCTGACCGTCCTGACCCTGGTCAACCTGCTGCTGGTGCTCGGCCTCGTGCGGCGGATCCGCGAGTACGAGGCCCGCTCGGCCGTCCCGTCCGGGCCGCCTTCGCAGATCATGAAGCCGGTGGGCTCGCGCGTCGGCCGGTTCGAGACGAGGTCCGCCGACGGCGCCGAGGTGTCGGACGCCGTCCTGCTCAAGCCGTCCCTCGTCGGCTTCCTCTCCCCTGGCTGCGACGCCTGCCACGACCGGCTCGACGCGTTCCGCGCGGCCGCCGCCGCGCACGACGGCCCGGTCCTCGCCGTCGTCGTCCGCGACGGCGGCGACATGGAGGAGATGGTCGAGGCCGTGCGCGGCGCCGCCATCGTGATCGAGGAGGACATCGGCGGCCCCGTCACCATGGCCTTCGGCGTCGTGGGATTCCCGGTGTTCGCCCGGCTCGGCCCCGGTGGCGTGGTCCTCGCGAGCGGCTTCGAACTCCCGTTGCCCGCGTGATCCTGCTCGTCGTCTCCGCCCTGGCCGTGATCGCCGGTCTCGCCGTCCGGCGCCTCCGCCGGCGCTGGCTGACGGTGACCGTGCGCGGCGAGAGCATGCGCCCCGCGCTCCTCGACGGGGACGCCGTGCTCGTACGGCGCTGCGGCCTCGGCGACGTCAGCGTGGGCGACATCGTGGTCTTCCACGCGCCGCGCGGCCACGACGAGTGGGTCGCCGCGCCCGCAACCCCCGAGGAGGCGATCCGCCCGCTGCTGGTCAAGCGGGTCGCGGCGGTCAATCCCGGTTCGCTGTACGTCCTCGGCGACAACGGCGGCCAGGACTCCCGTGCCTTCGGCGACCTCCCCGCCGGACAGCTCGTCGGCGTCGTCTCCCGCCGTATCCCTCGCCGCTAAACGGCCTGGGCGTACGATAAGCGGGCGCGGAAAGCTATCGACGCTTTCCCCGAAACATTTCGACGATCCGGGAGGACGAATGATGCGACGCCTGGCCGCCCTGACCGCGGCCGCGGCACTGGTCGCGGGCGCCCCGCTCCCCGCCAATGCGACGACGGACAATCACCACCCCAAATGCCCGAACGGGTACGTGGGCCTGACCTACGACGACGGTCCCACCCCCGAGACGACGGCGGCCCTGCTCCAGGCCCTGCGCGCGGCGCACGCCCGGGCCACGTTCTTCGACATCGGTAACAACGCGCTCGCCCATCCCGAGCTGGTCCGCGCGCAGCAGCGGGCCGGGATGTGGATCGGCAACCACACCATGTCCCACCCCAACCTCCCCGAACTCGGCGAGCCGGCCGCGTTCCAGGAGATCGCCGACACCCAGAAGGTGCTCCACAAGATCACCGGCGAGCGGCCGCGGCTCTTCCGTGAACCGTTCGGCGCGGTCAGCGACCAGGTCCGCGCCGACGTCGCCCGGCTCCACCTGCTGGAGGTCCTGTGGACCGTCGACTCCAGGGACTGGGCGGGCGCCACCACGGACGAGATCGTGGCCGCGGCCGCGACGCTCCAGCCGGGCGGCATCATCCTCATGCACGACTGGGCCCAGGCGTCCGTCGACGCCGTCCCGCGGATCGTCAGCGACCTGCGGGCGCGCGGCCTGTGCCCCGGCAAGATCGCGTTCACCCCGAAGGACGTGCCGTACGGCGACACGGTCTTCCACGCGGTCGCGGTGGCCCCCTGAGCGATCAGGTGCTATCACAGTCATAACGGTGTAATGCGTACGCCGATGACTGAGGGGGTGCGTGATCGAGACCAAGACCGAGACCCTGTGGCCGGCGACCCGCGAGGCGCTGGCGAGAACCGGAACCCGCTTCGCCGCACTGGTCACCTCGGCGCCCGACCCTGACGCGCCGGTGACACGGGAATGGTCGGTGATGGACACCACGGCCCACGTGGAGATCATCGCCAGCTGGTACGCGCACCTGCTCGGCCGGGACGACGCGACGGCCGCGGCCTTCGACGGCGCTGACGAACAGATCGCGGCCACCACTGTCGACACGGTCGCGGACCTCAACCGGACGATGCTCGGGGTGTTCCGCGACCGTGACCCGGCCGCCGTCGTCGCGGCGCTGACGGCCGACATCGACGACATCCTCACGCTGAGCGAGAGCCAGGACCCCATGGCGGTGGTGCCCTGGCTCGGCGGCTCCCGGCTGCCCATCGACGGCCTGCTCGCGCACCTGATCAACGAGCTGCTCGTGCACGGCTGGGACGTCGCCAAGGCGCTGGGCCGTCCGTGGCCCATCCCCGAGGCGGACGCGGCCCTGTTCTTCGAGCTGTTCCTGATCGGCGTCACCCGATCCGGCTACGGGCGGCTGCTCGACAACGACCGGCCGCCGCGGCCGGGGACGATCGCCGTCGAGTTCCGCTCGCGGCACACCACGCCGATCACCATGGTCCTGCGCGACGGCCTGGTCTTCGTCCGCGATCCGGAGCCCGGAGAGGACGTGGTGCTGACCTTCCGCCCGCCTGCGCTCAACCTCATGCTGTTCAGCCGCGTCGGCAAGCTGCGGACCGCGCTCACCGGCGGCGTGCGCGTCTCCGGCCGGCGCCCCTGGCTCCTGCCCGCCTTCCTGCGGAAGGTCCACCTGCCCTCGTGAGGTCCTAGGGATCACTGTGATACCCTCCCGGGGTATATGGGAGGTGTCGTCATGGAAGCCATCGGGCGGGCTCTGGCGCTGGCGGGGTCGATGACCTGGGAGATCCTGTGGGCGCTGATCCTCGGATTCGCGCTGTCGGCGGTCGTGCAGGCCGTGGTCCGCAAGTCCACGATCGTGCGGCTCATGGGCGACGGCCGGCCGCGGACGCTGGCCATCGCGGCCGGGCTGGGCGCCGCGTCGTCGTCGTGTTCGTACGCGGCCGTCGCGCTGGCCCGCTCGCTGTTCCAGAAGGGAGCGAGCTTCGTCGCGGCCATGGCGTTCGAGATCGGCTCCACCAACCTCGTGGTCGAGCTCGGCATCATCCTGGCGCTGCTGATGGGCTGGCAGTTCACCGCCGCCGAATTCGTCGGCGGGCCCATCATGATCGTCGTGCTGGCGCTGCTGTTCCGGCTGTTCCTCCGCGAGCGGCTGCTGCGGGAGGCGCGCGCGCAGGCCGAGCGCGGGCTTGCCGGATCCATGGAGGGCCACGCCGCGATGGACATGTCGGTGCGGCGCGAGGGCTCGTTCTGGCGGCGGCTGTTCAGCCGCGAGGGCTACACGTCGGTGTCGCACGTGTTCGTCATGGAGTGGGCGGCCATCCTCCGCGACCTGGTCATCGGGCTCCTGCTGGCCGGGGCCATCGCCGCGTGGGTGCCCGACTCGTTCTGGAACAGCCTGTTCCTGACCGATCACCCGGTGGCCGCCAAGATCTGGGGGCCGCTCATCGGCCCGATCGTGGCGATCCTCAGCTTCGTCTGCTCCATCGGCAACGTGCCGCTGGCCGCGGTGCTGTGGAACGGCGGCATCAGCTTCGGCGGCGTGATCGCGTTCATCTTCGCCGACCTGATCATCCTGCCGATCATCAACATCTACCGGAAGTACTACGGCCTCCGCACGGCGCTGTTCATCACGGCCACGTTCTACGCCGCCATGGTCGTCGCCGGATACGTCGTGGAGATCCTGTTCGGCGTGACCGGCCTCATCCCGGCCGAGCGCGACGCCGCGGCCGTCATGGAGGCCCACATCGAGTGGAACTACACGACCTGGCTCAATATCGCGTTCCTTCTGCTGGCCGTCGCTCTGATCGTCCGGTTCGCGCGGACCGGCGGCCGGGCCATGCTCAGCGCGATGGGCGGATCTCCCGGGCATTCCGATCACACATCTCATTAACACCAGATATGTCGCATATATCGCGTTAAGATCGGCCGGACGTACGCGGCCACCGGGAGACGACGTGAGCTCTTCGCGACAACCGCCACAGGATCCGCCCCCCAGCGATCCGACCGTGCCCGGGCCTCTCCCGCAGCGGCCGGTCAGGCAGCCTCCGGGAGAGTCGTCGGGGTCGTCGTCCGGGCCTTTCTCCGGCCCGCCTTCGGGGCCGTTCTCCGGTCCTCCGTCAGGACCGCCGCCCGGCTGGCAGCCGAGTCCGTCTCCCGGCTGGCAGGCCAGCCCGCCGCCCTCTCACCCGGCCGAGGGATACGCGCAGCCGGGCCTGCCCGGTGAGGGCTACACCCTGCCCGGCCAGCCCGGCATGCTCACGCCGCCCGGCGAACGCGACCGGTTGGCGGTCCAGTTGATCTGGGAGGCCGTCCTGCTGGTGATCGCGGGCGCGCTGTCGGCCGTGCTGCTGTTCACGATGCCGAGCCAGGCCTTCACCAACGTCCTGGCGCAGGCCGGATACGTCGGGCTCGTCGCCTCGGGGCTCGCGCTTTCGCTGCGCACGGCGACGCCCAACCTCGCGATCGGCTCGATCTCGGGCTTCACCGGCGGCCTCGCCGCCTATCTCGCCATCGACCAGGGCTGGTCGCAGGTGGCCGCCATCGGGGCGGCCGTGGCCGGCGCCGTCGTCGTCGGCGTCGTCACGGCGCTGTTCGTGGCGCTGCTGTCGGTCCCGGCCTGGGCGGCGACCTTCGGCGTGGCCGTGCTGCTCCAGGCCGGTCTCATCGGGCTGACCCAGGCCCGGCTGATCGCGGTCGACCTCGGCGACTACTCGCCCTATGTGTGGTTCGGCGCGTTCGCGGCCATCTCGATCGCGGGCGGGGTGCTCTGGCTGGTGCCCGGGCTGCGCCGTCCGCTGAGCGCCACGCGCCGCACCGGCGACCCGGGCGCGTGGGGCGGCCCGCGCCTGCTCCTCGGGGCGCTCGCCGGCCTCGGCGGCTCCAGCCTGCTGGCGGCCGGCGCCGGCATCGCGGGGCTGATGCGTCTGAAGGCGGCCGACCCGAACTCCGGCCAGTTCCTCACCTTCATGGCGCTCGCGGCGGTGCTGCTCGGCGGCGCCAGCGTCTTCGGGCGGCGCGCGGGCATCCTCGGCACCGTGCTCGGCGTCCTGATCGTCGTCCTCGCGCAGAACCTGCTCATCATCCACGCCGCCGACACCTGGATCGTCACCATGGTGATGGCGGGGATCATCCTGGTCGGCCTGGCCGTCAGCCGCGCCATCGAAAGCATCACGAACGTCGTCAACGGCAGCGGCTGATCGGCGAGCGTCCGTCCTGACCGTTTCGTTCAAGACGCGGGCCGCCGCCCCGCGGACCATGGACGCATGAACGTCGACCTTTCCGCGGCCGCGGACTTCATGGCCGGGCACGCGCGCGTCCTGGACCGCCGCCGCTTCGAGTCACTGCTCGGCCGGGGCGACCCAGCCGCCGTACTGGCCGCCCTGGACGGCTACCGCAATCCCGACGGCGGCTACGGCTGGGGCCTCGAGCCCGACCTGCGCTCGCCGGAGAGCCAGCCCGGCGCGGCGCTGCACGCCTTCGAGGTGCTGGCGGAGATCGGCCCGGGCGGCTCGTCGCGGGCCGTGGCCCTCTGCGACTGGCTCCAGTCGGTGTCCCTTGCCGACGGCGGCCTGCCGTTCGCGCTGCCACTGACCGTCGCCGCGGCCACGGCCCCGTGGTGGGCGGGCGCGGATCCGTCCACATCGGCGCTGCAGACCACGGCCATCACCGCGGCCGCCGCATGGCGTGTGGCCGCCCGTGACCCGGCCGTCGCGGCGCATCCGTGGCTCGCCGCCGCGACCCGCCACTGCCTGCGGGAGATCGCGGCCATGGACCAGGCGCCCCACGCGTACGTGCTGGCCTTCGCCGTACGGTTCCTGGACACCGTGCACGAGCGGCACCCCGAGGCGGCCGAGCTGCTGCGCGCCGTCGGCAAGCACATCCCCGCCGACGGGCTGGTCCCGGTGGAGGGCGGCACGGAGCACGAGACGCTGCACCCGCTCGACTTCGCGCCGGACCCGGACGGCCCGGCCCGTGAGCTGTTCGCCGCCGACGTGATCTCCGCCGACCTCGACCGGCTCACCGCCGGGCAGCACGACGACGGCGGCTGGTCGGTCGACTACGCCAAGATCTCGCCCGCCGGATCGCTGGAGTGGCGTGGCTACGTCACCCTGGAGGCCGTCGACCTGCTGCGCCGCAACGGCAGGATCCCTCGTCAGGAGGCGTAGCGCGCCGGGCTGACGCCGAGGATGCGGGTGAAGTGCCGGGTCAGGTGCGACTGGTCGTAGAACCCCGTCTCGGCCGCGACGGCGCCGGGCGGCAGGCCGCGCAGCAGCAGGTGGCGCGCCTGGTCGACCCGGCGCGAGATCAGATACTGGTGGGGCGCCATGGCGTACTCGCGGGTGAACGCCCTGATCAGGTGCGCGGGATGACGGCGCAGGAAGCCGGACGCCTCGCGGAGCGACAGGCCTTCCCTGACCCGGGCGTCCAGCAGGTCGCGAAGGTCGCGGGCGAGGCACGGGTCGGGCGCGGCCAGGGTCTCGCGCCGGGCGAGGTGCCCGCGGAACCGGTCGCAGATGAGCGCCAGCCGGCTCTCGGCCTCCAGGTCGTCGCCGGGGCGCAGCAGGGTGCCGTGGAGGCGGTCGATGGCGCGGCGCAGCTCGAGGTCCGCGAGCCCGGGATGGTCGACCGCGTGCCCGATCAGGTCGCCGCCGATGGCGTCGCGGTCGAGGTAGAGGACCCGCTTGCGGAAGCCGTACGCGCTGGCGGCCCTGCCGTTGTGCGGGACGTCCGGCGGGAGGACGGTGACCAGCCCTTCGAGCGCGCCGTGCTCGTGGCGGTCGAGGTCGTAGCGGACCATGCCCTCGTCGACGATGAGGATGGTCCACGCGTCGTGCACGTGCAGTGGGTAGGCGTGCTCGGTGAATCGGGCGTGGAGGACCTCGGATATCCCGTCGATCGCGGGCCGCCACGCCTTGACGCGTTCGCGTCCGGCCGCCATGCAAGGATCGTACAAGACCCGCCCTGACCTGGCCCGCCATGCTGGGTGCCCATGGAACAGCGCTTCGACACCAAAATCGCCGTGATGCTCCGCGACGACCTGCCGGTCTGGCGGCGGCTCAACGTGACGGCCTTCCTGGTCAGCGGGATCGGGACGGCCGTGCCCGAGGTGATCGGCGAGCCCTACCTCGACGCCGGCGACGTGGCCTATCTGCCGATGTTCCGCCAGCCCGTCCTGGTCTTCGAGGCTTCGAAGGAGCAGCTGACGGCGGCGCACGGCAGGGCGCTGTCCCGGGCGCTGGCGATGTCGGTCTTCACCTCCGACCTGTTCGCCACGGGCAACGACCACGACAACCGGGCGGCCGTCCGCGCCGTGACCACCGCCTCCCTCGACCTCGTCGGGATCGCCGTCTACGGCCCGCGCAACGCCGTCGACCGGGTGACCAAGGGCGCGCGCATGCATCCGTGACCGGTGATCGTGATCCGGCCGTGATGCTCGGCGATCTATCGTGCTCTCGTGTCCCCTCCCGTCCTTTCCTGCCGGTCGCTGCATTGCCGGGCGGGCGCGCGCGAGGTGGTGCGCGACCTGTCGCTCGACGTGGCGGCGGGAGAACGGGTCGCCCTGATGGGGCCGTCGGGGTCGGGGAAGACCACTCTCATCACCACGCTCGCCGGGCTGACCCCGCCGGCCGCCGGCCGCGTCCTCGTCAACGGCGTGCCGCTGGACGAGCAGCCGTCCCTGCGCCGTGAGACGGCCCTGGTCTTCCAGTCGTACGGCCTGCTGCCCGTCCTCACCGCCGCCGAGAACGTGGAGGTCGCGCTCCGCGCCGCGGGCCGTACCCCTCGGGAGGCCCACGCCCTCGCGGCCGAGGCGCTGAATCAGATGCGGCTCGCCGCCTACGCCGAGCACCTGATCGAAGAGCTGTCCGGCGGCCAGCAGCAGCGCGTGGCGGTGGCGCGGGCGCTCGCGCTGCGCCCGGCCGTCCTGCTGGCCGACGAGCCCACGGCCGAGCAGGACAAGGTCAACCGGCTGCTCGTCCTCGACGCGCTGCTGGGCACGTCGGCCGCGCTGATCGTGGCCACGCACGACCCTGAGGTGGCGGCCCGCTGCGACCAGATCATCGAGCTGGGGACGGCGGTGACCCGGACGTGACGGCCATGGTCCGGTGCGACGGGGTCGTGCAGATCTACCAGACCAGGGAGATCGAGGTCGTGGCCCTGCGCGACATCGACCTGGTCATCGAGGAGGGCGAGAACGTCGCCCTGCTCGGGCCCTCGGGCGCCGGCAAGTCGACCCTGTTGTGGCTGCTCGCGGGCCTGCTGCGGCCGAGTGCCGGGCGGCTGTGGCTGGGCGGCGCCGAGATCGGCAGGCTCGGCCAGGCCGCGCTCAACCGGCTGCGGGCCGCCCAGGTCGGCGTCGTGCTGCAGAACCCGGCGCGCAACCTCATCCCGTACGGCACGGCCACGCAGAACATCGCGTTCGCCCAGCGGGCCAACCGCAAGCGCGACCGGCGCAGAGCCGGCGACCTGCTGGAGCGGGTCGGCCTCACCTCGGTCGGAGATCGCCCGGCAGGGCGGCTGTCGGGCGGCGAGCAGCAGCGGCTGGCCGTCGCGGTGGCCCTGGCCAACCGGCCGCGCCTGCTGCTGGCCGATGAGCCGACCAGCCAGCTCGACACCCAATCCGGCCGGGCCGTCGTGGACCTGATCCGGGAGTCCGGCACGACCGCGGTGGTCGTCACGCACGACCCGATGGTCGGCGAGGCCATGGGCCGTACCGTCACCATCAGGGACGGCCGCATCGGCGCCGAGGGCAGGGACGGCGAGGATCTGGTGGTGATCGGCAGGGAGGGCGCCATCCAGCTGCCGCCCGAGTATCACGAGCTGCTGCCGCCGGGGACGATGGCGCGTGTCGAGCCGCTCCCGGACGGGCTGATCCTGCGCCGGGCCGACTCGTGATCGCGGGCGGGCTGTGGCTGCGGCGCTGGCTGTCGCTCGCCGTGCTCGTGGTCTCCGCCGTCACCGTGGCGGCGGCCGCGGTGGGGCCCGTCTACCTGGGCACGGCGCGTACGGCCGTGGTCCGCGACGCGCTGGAGGACGCTCCCCCCGACCACCGCGGATGGCGGATCACCTCGGTCGTCGAGGACGCGGCCGACCTGGCCCGGCAGGTCTCGGCGCCGTTCCTGACCGCGCCGATCCTGGGGGCGGAGATGCTCTCCCCCGACCTCAAGGCGACCAGGACCTATCCCCTCATGTGGCAGGACGGGCAGTGCGAGCACGTCGTGCTCGTGAAGGGGCGGTGCCCGGCCGCGGCGGCCGAGATCATGGTGACCCGCGCCTCGGGCTTCAAGATCGGCGCCAAGGTGAAGCTGGGCGCGCTGGTCAGCGGCGAAGGCGCCGACCAGCGGCCGATGCCGCTCCGGGTCGTCGGGATCTACCACGCGGACGCCGCCGACCCGTTCTGGTTCGGGCGCAACCTGTTCACCCAGTCCGCCGGGACGACGGACGGCAACGGCGACCCGCTCTTCACCGTCCCGCAGACCCGCCAGATCGCGACCACGGCCGCCGGCGTCGACTGGGTCGATCCAGCCGACGGGCGAGCCTGGAACACCTTCGCCATCGTGTACGTGGATCCGCTGCGGATCACGAGCCAGGACCTTCCCGCGCTCGAGTCCGCGCAGGCCCGGCTGGCCGAGATGGGGCAGTCCCGGCAGCGCACCATCGTCTTCACCTACATGCGGGACACCCTCGCCGCCATCCGGCTGCAGCTCGACTCTCTGTCGGTGCCGACCACGCTGGTGACGCTCCAGCTCGTGGCGCTGGGATGGCTGCTGCTCTTCCTGACGGTGCGCGACCTGGTCGTGGCGCGCGCCCCCGAGATCGCGCTGGCTCGGCTGCGCGGGTTGTCCACGGCTCGAGTGTGGGCGTTCGGGCTGTCCGAGCCGGCCGCGATCCTGCTCGCCGCGGTGCCGCTCGGCCTCGCGGCGGCCTGGACCTCCGCCGGCGCCATGGCGCACGGTCTGCTCAGGGCCGCCGGCCTGCCGGTCGTCGTCGACGTCTCCGCCGTGCTCTACGGCCTGGCCGCGGCCCTCGGCGGGCTGCTGGCCGCCGCCGGCGCCGCGCGGCGTACCGTGACCCAGCCCGTCGTGGAGCAGTGGCGGCGCACGCCGCGCGCCCGCAGCCGCACGTGGATCCCCGAGGCCGTCGTGCTCGCGGTCACCGTCGTCGGCATCGGCGAGCTGCTGTCCGGCGGCGTCATCACCGAATCCGGGGGCCGGCAGGCCGCGGCGCTGCTGGCGCCGGGTCTGCTGGCCGTGGCGTTCGCGCTGCCGGCGCGGCGGCTGCTCCCCCTCGCGTGCGCGGCGCTGTTCCGGCTCACCCGGCGGCGCGGCGGCATCGGCGCGTTTCTCGCCATCCGCCAGGTGGCCCGCGGCGCGGCCACCGGCAGCACGGTCATCGTGCTCGGCGCCGGGCTCGCCCTCGCCGTCTTCGCGGTGGCCGCCTGGTCGGTCACGGCACGCAATTTCGGCGAGGTCGCGCGGGTCCACAACGGGGCCGAGACGGTGTACGTGGTGCCGCGCGGCGACGCGGCCTGGCTGCGCGGCGTCTCCGCGGGTATCCCGGGGGCCGCGCCCGTCATCCGGGTCCCCGGCCGTCCGCTGATGCTGGCCACCGACCCGGCCCGGTTCGCCGAGGTGGCCCTGTGGCGTCCCGCGTACGCCTCGGGCCGGTCGCTGTCCGCGCTGACGCCGAAGGCGACGCCGGCCGGGCTGCCGCCGCGCGTGCTGATGACAGGCGACCGGATCCGGGTGAGGCTCAAGGTGCCGACCATCCCGAAGGGCTGGAGCGTCATCCTCTACACCGACTTCCGGGTGCCACGGGAGACCGGCCCGAGGGCCGTGCCGGTGGCGAGGCCCGTGCACGGGCAGTCGGTGTACGAGTGGGGGCTGCCGCGCGGCTGCCAGAGCGCCGCCTGTGAGCTGCGCGGCGTCCGCGTCACGGTGACCCCCGGCGCCGACGCCGACTTCGAGAACCCGCCGGGCGCGCTCACGATCACTGGATTCGAGGTCCAGCGCGGCGGCCGGTGGGAGAAAGCCGAGGCGGGCCTCGGCGACGCGGCGGCCTGGCGGCCCCCGGTGTCGGGGCACGGAGGGCTGACGCTGTCGATGTCGCCCTTCGGAGGGGCGAGCTCGGCGATCCCCGCCACGTTCCCCGACCCGCTGCCCGTCTTGTCGAACGGGCGGGCCAACGCGC
Organism: Streptosporangiaceae bacterium NEAU-GS5; assembly: GCA_017592665.1. GTDB lineage: Bacteria > Actinomycetota > Actinomycetes > Streptosporangiales > Streptosporangiaceae > NEAU-GS5. The sequence goes on from JAGFNW010000012.1 coordinate 141,734, forward strand.
AGAAGCTGCCCGGGTTGGACGCCGGATATCTGGCCGGATACAGCCCGGCCGCGAGCGCGGTCGCCCTTCCGGGGCTGGACGACGTGGGAGCCGTCGTCGACCTGGAGCTGGCCGACCGCGTCACGTACGGCTATTCGGCCCAGGCCGAGTTCCAGATCTGGGCCGCGCCCGGGAGGGGGCCCGCCGTGCGTGAGGCGCTCCGGAAGGCCGGCGTTCCCGTGCTCGCCACGCGGACCGTGGACGAGCTCGAGGCCGGATACGCGGGCCAGGGGCCGGGGCTCGCGCTCGTCCTGCTCATCATGTCCGCAGGCGCGGCCGCCCTGCTCGCGCTCGGCCGGGCCGTCCTCTCCCTGTACGCGGAGGCGAGAAGGCGCACGTACGAGCTGACGGCCCTGGAGGCGGCCGGCGCCCAGGTGGGCCCGCTGCGCAGAGCCCTGCTGCTGGAACAGGTGATCACACTGTGCTGGGCGAGCCTCGCCGGCATCGTGGCCGGAGTCTCCGCGGCCATGGTGGCCCTGCCACGCGTGCCCGAATTCGCCGACCCGCCCGTGACGCCTCCTCTGGTGTACACGCTCATCCCGGCGCCCATCATCCTCGTCGCCGCGGCCGCCCTGGTGGCGAGCCTGCTCGCCGCGGCCCTGACATCCGAGCTCCTGCTACGCGGCGTCCGCTACGAACGCCTCCGCGAGGCCCCCGCCTAACCTCCTCCGAAGTCCTGAGGTGACCACGGAGCTACCTCTACCCGGAAGTGGCGGCAGTCGCGGCGGCGGCGCGCGCGGCCCGGCGGCGGGCGCGCAGCCCGGCGGCCCGCCTCCATCGGGGATGGCGACCACGAAGGATGCCTCCGGCGGAGTCGGTGGCATCCTGGTCAGTCGGGCAACCTGGCCAACCGCGCCGGAGGCGGGCCTACTGCCATCGTCGCCGCTGGCGGCGCCGCTGCGGCCGGTATCTGTTAGGGCACCATTCCCGCCGAAGGGGGCGGCCTGGCGGGTGGGGGAGGATGGCGGGTGGGTAGCGCCTGGCGCAGGATTCGGGGTGGGCGTCAGACGGTTGCCCGGGCGCTGATCAAGGGTGGGAAGCAGGACATGGCGTCGTAGGCCATGGCTTCCTCGGCCAGCCGCCGCTCCAGCGTGTCGGGGCGGACCTGGTCGGCGGTGGCCACGCCGGTGCGTTCCATCACGGGCAGCACGTCGCCGGCGCTCGATCCCAGGTCGAGAACGCGCATGCCGGGGCCGATCCCGGCGGCCTGGAGGAGCATGCGTGTCGGGGCCGCGATGAGGCGGCCCTGGTGGATGAGTCGGTTCGCCGCCGCCTCCAGTTCGTCGATCTCGTGGCGAATGTCCTCACGGCCGACGCTGTTCGAGTTCGGTCGGGTCGTTGCCCAGCGCGTACGTGGTGCCTGCCATCGGATCTCTCCCTCGTGCCCGTGCTATGTCGTCGATGGCCTGCGGTCGCGGCGCGCCGCTCCACGCCGTTGGGCACGTTCGCGCGGGTCTAAAGTGAGCCGCATGCTCGACGCGTACGACTCGCAGATGCGACATCAGACATCCGTGCCCGGAGTGGAGTGCCAGGTAGACGGCCCGATCGTGCGGCACGTCGGGATGTCCCGCGGCTTCGTCGACGCGCCCAGGGACACCGGGCTGCGCGGCGCGGCGCTCGACGAACTGATCGCCCGACAGCGCGACTTCTTCGCCGCCAGGGGCGAGGGCGTCGAGTGGAAGACGTTCGCGCACGACGAGCCGGCCGACCTCACCGAGCGCCTGACCGCGGCCGGTTTCGTCCCCGAGGAGCCCGAGACGGTGCTGATCGGCCTGGCCGAGCAGATGGCGGCCGACCCGGTGCTGCCCGACGGGCTCACCCTCCGCGAGATCGCGTCACTGGACGACCTGGGCCGCATGGCCGACATGCTGGCGACCGTGTGGGACGAGGAGCGCGGCGACCTCGCCGACGACCTGGCCCAGCGCATCGCCGCCGACCCGTTGAACACCGTGATCCTGGTGGTGGAGTCGGGTAACGCCGTGGTCTGCTCCGCGCGGATCGAGTTCAATCCCGGCACGGATTTCGCGGGCCTGTGGGGCGGGGCGACGCTCGCCGAGTGGCGGGGCAAGGGCATCTACCGCGCGCTCGTCGCGCGCCGCGCCCAGATCGCGGTCGACAGGGGCGTGCGCTATCTCCAGGTCGACGCGTCCGAGGACAGCCGCCCCATCCTGCAGCGCCTCGGCTTCCACGCCGTCACGACGACCACGCCCTACGTCTGGACGCCCGAGGTCACAGGCGCTTGAGCATGTTCTGCTTCCAGGCCTCGCTGTCCACGAAGTGGTTGTCGTAGAGCTCCTGGGCCTCGATGACGCTCTCCAGCGACGCCTCCCCCTTGGCGAGGCGCTCGAGGAGGCGGAAGTACTCGAACCGCTCCACGCCGGGCGTGATGATGACCAGGATGTCGGCGTCGTGGTCCTTGGCCGCGGCGAAGGCGTGTGCCGTGAGAGCCGGGACCACGACCAGGTCGCCGCGCTCCGCCGTCACGATGCGATCCCCGGCGAGGAACTCGGCCCGGCCATCGATCATGTAGAACAGCTCGCTGGCCGTCGTGTGGTGATGCGGGGTCGCGCCGCCCGCGCCCGCGCTCATGGTGATCCGCTGGCAGCTGAGCGCGCCGCCGGTGGCGCCGCTGTCGGCGTACAGCCGGCCGATCACCCCGCCGGGCGCGATGACCTCGGCATCGACCTCGCGGACGACGACGACGTCATGCGCTGGAACCACGGTCGACATAACAGGACCCCCTCTGACAGACCACCGGCAGCATAGCCAGGCCCCGCAAATTGGGATGCCCTGAGGGGTGCGGGCCGGGGAGAATCCGTGGGCATGCGTCATTGGCCATTGCTCGACCTCCGGCTCACCACGCCCCGCCTCGAACTCCGTCTGCCCACCTACGACGATCTCGACGAGCTGGCCGACCGGGCCCTCGAAGGCGTGCACGACCCCGCGTTCATGCCGTTCCTGGTGCCGTGGACCGACAGCCCGCCCGATCTGTTGCCGGGCCGGGTGATCCGCTATCACTTCGGCGTGCTGTCGCGCTGGCAGCCGGACGACTGGCGGTGCGAATTCGTCGTGGTCGTCGACGGGCGGGTGGCAGGCGTCCAGGATCTGCACGCGAAGGACTTCGCCATCACGCGCGAGGTCAACTCGGCGTCCTGGCTCGGCCTCGCCTATCAGGGCAAAGGGATCGGCACCGAGATGCGGGCCGCGGTCCTGCACCTGGCCTTCGCCGGGCTCGGCGCGGAGACGGCGGTCTCGGCGGCCATCCTCGGCAACGCGGCGTCGCTGGCCGTCTCACGCAAGCTGGGCTATCAGCCGGACGGCATCGAGGTCGGGCAGGTTCGCGGCGAGCGCGTGACCGACCAGCGGCTGCGGCTGCACCGCGCCGGTTTCGTGCCGCCGGTGCCCGTGGAGATCCACGGTCTGGACGCCTGTCTCGCCGACTTCGGCCTCGCGGAGACGCCGGCATCGGCGGGGAAACTCTCTTGACATAGCGGGCCATAATCCAGGTATGGCGGCGGGCCGGACTCGGGTGATCGCAGTGGCTGCCGCCGGAGTCGCGCTCGGAGTGTCCGCGATCGTGGCCACCTGGCCGGTCGCCCCCTATCCCGGGTGGGTGTGGCTGCCGATCCAGCTGCCCGGCATCTCGTTCATCGTGTCCGGCGCGGTCCTTCGGTGGCATCGGCCCGCCAACCGGATCGGGCTCGTGATGATGGTCGCCGGATTCGCGTGGTACGTCGGCGACCTGCAGCTGAGCCCGGCGCCCGCGCTCTTCGCGATCGGGTTCTGCCTGTTCCACGTCAACTACGCCGCCCTGGGCCATCTCGTGCTGCTGCTGCCGACCGGCACGCTGCGCTCCCGCTATGAGCGCGGCCTGGTCACGCTGCTCTACGCGGCCGTGCCGATCACCCAGGTCCCGCGCCTCATCGTGGAGTATCCGCCGGTGCCGCAGGGCTGGGGCGAGCCGGGCCGGGTCTCGTGGCTCGCCGCGGTCGGCAGCGCGGCCATGCTGACGCTGACGCTCCTGACCGTCCCGCTGCTGGTCCGGCGCTGGACGGCGGCCGGGCCGCTGGTGCGCAGAGAGTACGCCCCGGTCTGGATGACCATGCTGGTCACCGCCGGCGTCGTCATGATCTATGTGGTCACCGCGGTGCTGCACGTCCCGGACGAGGTGGCCCGCTACCTCTTCCTGCTGTACGCCCTGGGCATGGCCGTCATCCCGGCGAGCCTCGCGGCCGGGCTGCTGCGCGTCTGGCTGTCCCGGATCAAGGTGGCCGACCTCGTCGTACGGCTCCAGCGTGGGGCCGACCCCGGCGAGGTGCGCGCGGCGATGGCGGACGCCCTCAGCGACCCGGCGCTCCGGATCCTGTTCGCCCGCACGGACGGCCCCGGCTACGTCGACGAGGACGGCGCCCCTGCGAACGAGGACGACATCGCCGGAGCCCGCACCCTCGTCCGGCCGCGCGAGGAGGTCCTCGCCCTGCTCGTCCACGACCCGGCGGTGAACGAGCACCCGCGGCTGGTCCAGGCCGTGCTCGCCGCGGCCGCCCTCGCGCTCGACAACGCCCGCCTGCTGGCCGCGCAGCGCACCCAGCTGCTCGAACTGCGCGCGTCCCGGGCGCGGCTCGTGGTCGCCGCCGACCAGGAGCGCCGCCGCATCCAGCGCGATCTGCACGACGGCGCCCAGCACAAGCTGCTGGTCACCGCCATCCACCTGGACCGCGCCCGGTCGAACCCGCAGGCCGCCGACGGGCACCTGGACAAGGCCATCGTCCAGGTGCAGGAGGTGCTGGGCGAGCTGCGCGCCCTCGCCGAGGGCATCCACCCGCCCGTCCTGTCCGAGCAGGGGCTGCAGGCGGCGGCCGACGTGCTGGCCGAACGCGCACCGCTCCCCGTCACCGTGCGGATCCCGGGCCGGCGCTGGCCGCAGCACATCGAAAGGGCCGCCTACTTCGTCATCGCGGAGGCGCTCTCGAACGTCTATAAGCATGCCGGCGCCACCCAGGCCGCCGTACGCGCCGATCAAGGGGACGGCGGCGCGCTCCGCCTGGAGATCACCGACGACGGCACGGGGGGCGCCACCACGGAGGCGGGCCGGGGGCTACGGGGAATCGAAGACCGGGTCGCCGCCTTGGGAGGCGTGCTGTGCGTGCACAGCCCACCCCGGCAGGGCACCCGGATAAGCGTGGAGCTGCCATGCGAGTGATGATCGCCGAGGACTCCGGCATGCTGCGCGAGATGATCGCGGAGACGCTCACGAGCCGCGGCGTCGAGGTCACCGGGCAGGCGGGCAACGTGCCCGAGCTGCTCCGGCTCATCGCGGCCGACCCGCCGGACGTGGCCGTGCTCGACATCCGCATGCCGCCCGCCCACCGCGACGAGGGCATCCACGCGGCCGAGCAGATCTTCGCCACGTATCCGGCGGTCGGGGTGCTGGTCCTGTCGCATTACGCGGAGACCTCCTATGCCGTGCGGCTCCTGGAGATGTCCGGCCGCGGCCTCGGCTATCTGGTGAAGGACCGGGTCCGCGACGGCGAGCACCTGGTCGACGCCATCCGCAGGGTCGCGCTCGGCGAGGTCGTGATCGACCCGGACGTGATCCAGCGCGTCCTGCGCCGCCCCCGCCAGACCGACCCGCTGGCCCGCCTGTCCCCCGCCGAACGCCAGGTCCTCGCCCTGCTGGCGGAGGGCTGCTCGAACGCGGCGATCGCGCGGAAGCTCAACTACAGCGTCAAGACCATCGAGAAGTGGGTCACGGCCCTGTCCGGCAAGCTGGGCCTCCCCGACAGCGCCGACGCCCAGCGGCCCGAAGTCAATCTGCGCGTGCTGGCCGTGCTCACCTACTTCCGCACGCTCGACACAGGCGTGGAGGGTTTTCCCTCCGGCACGTGAGGGTGAGCCCCGCCGCGGCCGGGCCGTCCCGCGACGGACCCTCGAGTCATGAATCCGAAGAAGAGCCTGCTGGGGCTCGCCATATTCGCCGCCGTCGCCATGACGGCCGCCTGCGGGGCCGACGCGCCCGCCACGGACACCACGGGCACCACGTCCACGGACAACGCGTATCAGGACGCCTCGAACTACCTCGAGCACCAGACCACCGAGTGGGAGAACGGCGTCAGCAACGAGCAGCTCCTCGACTCGAGCTACGACGACTTCAGCAACGACATGGACTCTCTGAAGGGGTGGTGACCATGTCCACGGCTCTCTACGTACGGGAATCGCTCACCATCGACGACGCCTTCGAGCAGCGCGCCCTGGCCCTGGCCCGGGCGCGGGGGCTGGTCTCGGGCGACACCCTCGTGATCGCGGCCGCCGAGATGGCCGCCCAGGCCCCGGGGTACGTCCTTGACCTCCGGGACCCGGCCGATCCCGCGTACCTGCTCAACGTCGTGCTGATCGCGGGACGGCTGACGGCGCGCGGCATGCGGGTCGACGTCTCCGGCGGGCCGGCCACCGCGCCCGGCGCCGCCGGAGCGGCGGCGCGGTCGGTCCGCGTCTTCGCCGGCCAGACCGACGCGTTCGGCCTGCGGGCGAGCGGCGGCGACGGCGCGGCGGGCGTGGCCGGGCGCGCGGGCGCGGACGGCAGCGTGACCATCGAGTTCGACGACAACGGCAAGCCGCACCGCTTCTACGAGGAGGCCGGCGACGGCCAGCCGGGGCAGGCGGGCGGCGCCGGCGGCAACGGCGGCACGGCCGTCGCCATGTGGGGCGACGGCCCGGCTCCGGCCGTGGAGGCGCTGGGCGGGACGGGCGGTCTCGGAGGGCCGGGCGGGCCCGGCGGCAAGGGCGCCCCCACCGGCTCCGGCAGCGGCCACCGCCCGAACGGCAGGACCGGCGCCGCCGGGGCCACCGGCGCGACCGGCCTGGCCGGCAGCGCCATCGCCAAGCAGCTCGGCGCGGCCGAGCTGTGGGCGCAGGCCCGCAGCGCCGTCGGCAGCGCGCTCGCCGAGGCCGCCTCCCACTTTCGGGGCGTGGCCGACTACTGGTTCCGGCGCGTACGCGGCACGCCGACGCCCGAGGAGGCCGACCGGATCCTCGCCCTGCTGACGCTGGCGCTCGCGCTCGAACCCGGCGACGCCGAGGCCGCCGCGCTCCGCGCCCGCCTGCTGGCCGGGGAGAACGCCCTCGGCATGGCCCGCCACCTCGACGTCGGCGCCGACTTCAGCAACTACGCCGAACGCTACGAGACCGAGGAGAACCAGCTGACCGCGCTGCTGTCCGACATCCAGCAGCTGCTGAACGCCGTCTCGGTCAAGGAGTACGAGACGGGCCGGCTGGCCGCGCAGACGGCGACCTTCGCCGCTCTGCAGACCATCCTCAACCAGGAGCGCGCGCTGGCCGCCGACGCCGTCCAGGCGTATACGGCCGACCTCGCCTTCGCCCGCCAGCGCTTCACCGCGCTGCGGGACGAGGTCGACCGGCGCAAGCAGGATCTGGAGCAACCGGTCGACTGGGGCGGCGTGGTCGTCCTCGGCCTGTTCACGCTCGCCTCGTTCATCATCTCCCTGTACGGAGGACAGACGGCCGCGAAGATCGTCGGCTCGATCCCCGACCTGATGACGTTCGGAAACCTGTCGTTCACCGGGTCCGACCAGGAGGCGCAGATCCTCAAGCAGGCGGCCGGCGCGGGCGGGCAGATCGACAAGATCCTGCACCCGCCCGCCTCCGGCGCCAAGGACATGGCCGAGAAGAAGGAGGCCGACGGCACGCTCGACCCGCAGAAGGTCGTCGACGCGGTGGGGCCGGTCCTGTTCAGCTTCGGCAAGTTCATCAAGGACCTCGACGAGGCCCACGGCGATCCGAAGCTGAAGGACCTGGTCAAGGACCTCGCGCTGGCGCTGCAGCAGAAGCTCGCCGCAGAGTTCCGGCTGGGCCAGGCCGTACGCCAGGCCGACCTGGCCATTGTCCGGGCCGCCGCCAACGCGGCCGACGCCGCCCGCTACCAGGCCCTGCTGCACCAGGCCGGGCAGGACGGTGGCGCGCTCCGGGGTGCCGTGCTCGGGCTGGTGACCATGGCGCGCACGTACAGTGACGCGCTGGCCCGTGCCCAGGTCCGCGGCGTTCGCGCCCTGGAGATCTACACGCTGGACGAGCACCCGGACGCGCTCGTCATCGACGCCGGCCGCATCCACCCCGACCTCGACCGGGACTACGCCGAAGGCCTGTCGAGCGCGGCGGTCTACGGGGCGCAGCTGGTGGCGGCCCGGCCGTCCTACCGGTTCGGCGCCCTGCGGGCGGAGTGGGACACCTTCGTCAGCACGCCCGGGGTCACCGGGCTGCTCACCCACTGGGTGCAGGTCGCCGATGCCCCGCGCCTGACGTCGTTCCGGCAGAGCGGCATCCTCACGTTCACCGTGCGGCCCGGCGATCTGGCGGAGGGGCGGATCGAGGCCAAGGTGGAGGCCATCGTGATCACCCTCACCGGGGTGACGGCGGACACCCCGACGTTCGACCTCTTCGTGGAGCACGGGGGGATCAGCCGGCAGCTGCGCGAAGGCGGCGTGGAGGTCGTCCAGGTCCTCGCGCCCTCGCAGACCACGGTCAGCGTGGGCGTGCCGCTCCCGGACGCCGACTCGGTGACCGGCAGCCTGGCCAGCCCCGTCAACCTCGACCGGCGCACCGGCTTCTGGGGCCGCGGCGTGGCCGCCGCCTGGACGCTCACCGTGAGCCAGGCCATCATCCAGGCGGCCGGCGTCGACCTCGCCGGACTCACCAAGGTCAGCGTCGGCCTGAAGTACACCACCCGCGCCAAGCACATCTGAACACGAGCCGGCCGGTGACCCGCGCGCATCGCGGGCCACCGGCCGTGGACCGCTTCTTCTAGCCGGAAAAAAGCTTTGGAGTGTTCTTCCATTGGAGGGTCTTTGTCGGCGCCTGCTCGGCCGAATTCGACCCTGGCCGGGCAAACGAGTACAGGTTCGCGAGGATCTGCTTGGGGTCGGGCTCGACCCGTTTTGTTACGCGTTCGCCATTCTCTGAGTAGGTCACCAACAGGCTCCCGTGGAAACTCGCGGAACATTTCCTGAGAAGCGCGTCCGCCCAGGGCGGCACACGTGACTTGAAAACGTACTCGAGGTCGCGCCCCTCATGCTCGTTCGTCAGCTTCGAATAGTACGCGAGCTGGTTTTCGAACTTCTTCATGTAGGCTTCGCTCGGGAGGTTCGTGAAGCTCAGGCTCTTGTACTCGCGGTAGCGTTCGACGAGCCGGTCTCCCGCGGGCCAGGATTTCAGCCACTCCAGGGAGTCCACCCTGTGTTCACGGTCGCCGAAGTCCTTTTCGACCCGGACCAGCCGATACTCCGACCACGCTTTCATGGTCTGCGCGATCTGATATTCGTAGCCCTGCTTGAAGTTCGGGTCCGGCTCGTCCTGCGAGGCCACCATCGCATCGATATTGGTGGTGCCGTCGTCATAATGAACGACGAAACCGTCCTTATCCAGCGCTTCCGACCAGACTATGGTCCCGGGGTCACGTAGATCCACCAGATACTCCCGCACCAACTCGGCCAGTTCCTGGCAGGCTGGGTTGAGACCCTGGAGGGGATGTACGGCACTCTCCCCGCTCACCAAGGCGATCACCTGTTTCCGCATGGCCTCGTCCATCGTGGCCATCTGCGTCCGGGACTCGCCCACGATTTGATCCAGCAGCGTCTGATAAGCGACCAGCTCGTCTCTCAGGGTGCCTGCTCCTTCCCATATGGCGGTCCACAGTGCGTCGTGGTCGTCCGGAGACGGCTGCCTCCCGTATATTGAGCCGAGCCCTTTGGCCAGCTGCTTTTTCAAGGTTGCGCTTCGCTCGGCCGACGCGACCGGGGCGTCCGCGGGCCCGATCTCCTGCAGCAGGAATTCGACGATCTCCTCGACGATCTGCTGGGGCGGCAAGGGTTTCATCCGGCCCTGGTCGTACAGGCTCTGCTCATACGGGCCGAGCGCGTCCGCCACGGCCACGCCCAGATCCTTCTCGTAGCCAGGAAGGTTGGTCGTCGCGTAGAGCTCACGCACGGTCGCGTAGTAATGGGACCTGAGCTCCACCACTTCGCGGACATGTTCCGCTTCAGTGATGGTGGCCGGCTGATCCTCGACCGAGGATGCCGTGGCTTCGTCCGAAGATTCTTCTGGCGTCAACGGCTCCTGAGCCGACTCGACCGGTGTCGGGTCGGGAGGAGGCGCGGGCTGCATGATGCCGCGTTTGGTGACGGTCGTGACCTGGTTACTGGCAGACGTCTTCTCCGCCGCCTTTTTCGAGACGCCGACGCGGGGGGTGGGCGCGTTGATAGCAGTGCAGGCCTCCACGTAGACCGCGAAGCTCTCGCCTCGGCTCTGGAAGTACTGCGCGACGTAGTTGTCCCACGCGTCGACATCGCCGGGCTTTTTGAAGCCTGCCCGAAGTGTGGCCTGAGCGACGGCGAACCTCTTCCAACCGATCTGCTCCACGAGCAGGTCCCACATTTTATGATCAGTCTGGTCAGGCTGACCGAGGATCAGATCCGCGATATCCCGACGGTCCCACCGCGAGAGATCCATGCCGCGGGTGACAACGGGTATATCCGGGTCGGCAGCTTTGCTCGTCGTCGTCGAACTGTCCGCCGTCTTCGGAGCGTTCGCCGTCGTGGGAGCGTTCGCCTTCTTCTTCGGAGAGGGGGACTGCGATTGTCGTTTCATGGCTTTCCGTCCTGGTCAGCGGCCGGGCGTGAGCGGCGGCCGGCCGGTCGCCCGCGGGCCGGGCGGGGCCACCGGCCGGTGCCGGGCATTTCTACTTCTTGTCGGTGGTCTTCTTTTTGACCGGCTTCTTCTTTTTGGTGGTGGGCGCCGCGATCGGGGCGGTGCCGGACTTGTTCGTGATCACGTCCGTGTCCAGCGGATTCTTCTGGACGGGTGGCTTGTCGCCCGGCGGATCCGGCAGGGGGATCATCGTCTTCGGCTTGGCCGCGGCCTGGAAGGCGGCTTGGATCGACTGCTGCTTTTTGACCGCCTGCGGAGCGACGGGCGTGGTGGCGCCGTTCTCGGTGAGGTAGAGAGTCCGGCCGGCGGTGTTCAGGGTTTTCGCGGCCCCACCCAGTTCGGTCTTCACCCAGAGCGGCGCCTTCCCCGGGAAGACGTATTCCAATTCGCGCTTTTCCTGCCGCGACTGCGCTCTTTTGACGTAGTCCCCGAGTTGCGCCGTGAATTCGTCCGTCGTCGCCTTGGCTGGTTTCGTGTTCTGGGCATAGGTCTTGTATTCGCGAAGTCGGGGGATCGGCTCGGCACTGCCCTGGAGGATGAGTTCGACGGTGTCGATGGACCTCACCTTGTGCTTGCCGGTCTTACCGGTCTCGTCGGTGTCGGGGATGCCGAGCGCGAGCTCGGCCTTCACGAGCCGATACTCCCCCCAGGCCTTCATGGTCTGGTTGAGCTGGAAGATGTACCCCTGCATCTGCGCCCAGCGTGCCCCCTGCTCGGCCGGCGACCCCAGCCCCTTCTCTATGGCGTCCAGCGTCTGCCTGACGTTGCCCTGCAGCCAGTCCAGCTCCTCGAGGTCGTTGAAACCGTCCTTCTCGAGCGCCGCCCATACTCCGTCGGTCCAGGCACGCAGGTCTTTGACCTGCTCCGACGTGGTCTTGCTCCGGTCAAGCACGAATTCGGCCACAGGCGGCCGGAGCATCCGGAGGTATTGCCCGACGAGCTGCATGAGCTTGGTGACGTCGGCGTCGTCCTGCTGTGACATCGTGCCGGCGATCACGCGTGCCATGATGCCGCGCTGGTCTGCCGGCATTTCCGCCAGACGCATACCGGCGGCCTCGGCCACGTCGAGCAGGCCCTGGGCCCAGATTTCCGGCGGCGAGTCCACCGACGAGGTCACGTTGATGATGAACTGGGCCAACCCGTTGATCCGCTCTTCGAGCTCACGCCTTCCCAGACCGGGGGCGACCGGCTGGGGCGGCGACTGCACGACGACGTCGGGCTGGAGGTTGTCCACCATCTCGCGTTTGCTGATGTCGTCCGTCAACGCCATCCGGGTGAGGTAGGCGTTCTGGTAGGTGTCGTAGTCGTATGCCAGGCTTTCGCTGGTGAACGCGCCGACGATGGCGTCGAGTTGACCAGGGTCATCCTGATAGCGCGTGCGCATTTCCGCGAGGGCTTCGGCGAGCCTGTCCCAGCCGAAATGCTTCGCGATCAGGTTCCAGCTGCCCTGATCCATTCCGTCGCTCGCGCCGTCGAGCATGGACATGATTTCCTGCGTGGTCGGAGCCATGTTCCCGGCCCGGTCGGCGATCATTCCCTGGACCGTTGGCCTGGAGTCGGTCGTCTTCGGCTTCTTGCTTTTTTTCTGCTTCGGGCTCTGCTTCGGTTTCGTTTTCATGGCGACGGTCCTTGTCAGCGGGCTCGGTAGAGGAGGGCGAGCTTCAGGCCGAGGAGGTCGGAGCGGTCGCCGGAGAAGGTCAGCTGGAGTGGGCCGGTGATGCTCAGACCGGGGGTGGGCAGGAGGCGGCCGTCGGCGAGGGCATTGCCGCCGAGGCTGAACTGGGCGGCGCCGGGCGCGGTGAGGTCGTACGTGGGATAGATCCCGGTTATCTGCGGCGTGTGCAGGTCGGGCAGCATGTCCGGGGTGACCTCGAGCGTGAGGGTGTCGGTGAACTCCTCCCACTCCTCGGGGAATTCGGCCGCGACGTCGATGAAGCGGGCCGTGTCGTATGGCTGGAGCATGCCCCTGACGCTCGCGGCGAAGGTGTCCCCGCCGTGGTCGGCCTCGTAGCGCAGGGTGATCTTGGCGTCGTACAGCTCGGCCGGGCGGTCGGAGGAGCGCAGGCCGGGCAGGGTGAGCCGCCAGGTGGATACGGCGCCGGTGCCTTCGAAGGGGAGATAGCGGTCGTCGTCATAGCGCAGCTCGAACAGGCCGTTGTTCTCAAAGCCCTCCGGCGGCTGCGACAGGGCGATCTCGCGCCCGGTCCGCCAGTCGCTCCGCACCGACGTGGGCGGGGTGCCGGTCGGCGTGAGCAGATACTGGACGGCCTTGGGGTCGGCGCTCAGCACGGTGTGGTGGGTGATCTGGCTGAGCATGGCGTTGACCGGCAGGGCCGTGCCGTCCGCGGAGACGAAGGCGATCCCGACGGTGCGGATCTGGCGGCGGTAGTGGCCGGGGAAGTCGTGGTCGAAGAACCCCTCGGTGAGAGCGAATTGGCAGCTGCCCGTCGTACGCAGGGTGAGCAGCGCGATCGGGTCGAGCTCCAGCAGTGAGATCTGCCGGGTGATCTCCAGCCGCCTGGCGTTCTGCGCCGTGTAGGCCTGGCCCAGCCGGTCGAGGTCGAAGGCGAGCGACTGGCCGGCGAGCAGGCCCTTGCGCCGCGTGTCCCAGTGCGCCGACGTGATGACGGTGTCGGTGGCGCCGCGTTCGTACTGATAGGCGCGTTCGGCGGCGCGGGCCGTGTCGACGGCCATGCCGTACGTCTGGAAGTAGAGCCCGGCGAGCCGGCCGGACATCCACTGGTAGAGGTCGGCGCTGGTGAACTTGTCGCGGAGGAACGCGTTCACCGCCTGCTGGCCGGCGATCTGCCGGTCGAGGATGGTGAGCTCGCGTTGGGCGATGGCGAGTTCGGCCTCGGCGGCCGTGATCTGGTGCTCGATCTGATCCGCTTCGTTGTCGGCGATGGCGAGCTGGAGCTGGTTGTCCTGCGCGGTCCTCTCCTGCTCGGCCCGTACGCCGAGGAGCTCCCCGAGGACCGACAGCCCCTCACCAAGCGACTCGGCGACTTCGGCGGCGCTGTCGAGCGAGTCGCCGATCTCGTCTCCCCCGATGGACGTGCCCAAGATGAACGGCCCGATGTGGACCTCCGGCACGTCGTGCCCGATGGCGGCCGCGATCTTCAAGCCGCTGGAGGTCATGTGCGCGGCGGCCGCGGCGGCCATCATGGTGAGCTGGGCCCCCTGGAGCGCGGAGATGCCCGTTTCGACCTGATGCTGGTAGAAAGCGGCCCGCCCCCGCGCGCCGGCGAGCCCTGTGCGGAGCGCCGCGACGTTCTCGGTGGCCGCGGTGACCTGCGCCTCCTTGACGGCGCGGGTGAGGTCGAGCACGGCCGCCTCCTGCTGGTTCTGCAGCAGGCCGAGAGCCTCGGCGTCGCACCGGTCCAGCGCGTCGAGCAGGCTCGAGCCGAGCTGGGTGACGCGGTCGGTGAGCTCCTGCGCCCTGCGGTAGAGGTAGGCGAAACGATGCTGCGGGACCTCGGCGGTCGCGCCCGTCGTCAGCTCCGCCCGCCCGTTGGCCGCGACCGCGCCGACCAGCACGAACGGGTCGATGGGCGGGGCGAACAGCGGCAGCGGGCGGCTGATGCCCATGATGTCCATCGAAGCCCTGATCTTGGTGAGCCGGTCGGCGACCAGATCCCAGTAGCCGAGCAGGGAGCCGTTGACCGGCGCGTAGAAGTAGGCGTCGTTGACACTGGCCTGCACCTTCGCCAGCTCGCCGAACAGCTCGTCCTCGCCGGTGACGCGCTCCAGCTCGGCGAAGGTCGAGGCGGCCGGCAGGGGCAGCGCGCCGAGATCCTCCGGCCTGCGTCCGAGCAGGTCGTAGGCGAAGATGTAGAGCATCCGCGCCTCGTCGACGCTCTCCGGGGTGTACTGCCGGTAGAGCATGTCGCCCCAGTCCAGCAGGTTGTCGATGTAGCCGGTGACGACGGCACGGCGATAGGCGACCGGCCGCAGGGCGGCGATGGCGTGCGGGTCGAACGGGTCGTCCCGGTAGGCCTGCCGCAGGCTCTCCCGGCTGCCGGTCACGTCGTACACCTGCGGCAGCTGCGCCGCGATGGCGAGCTCCTCGAGCGGCGCCAGATCGGCCAGGGCGACGAGGGCCGCCCGGTCGGCGTCGCTCAGCTCGGCGGCGCCCCTGAAGACCGGCACGACCGACTCGAGCAGGGCGATCGCGCCGTCGTAGGCCGTGCCGCCGTACCCGCGAAGGGCGTCGGCGAGGGCGGCGGGGTCGGCGCCGAGGAACGGCAGGAACCGCCACGGCTGCCCGGACTGGGTGGGGTCGAAGATGTACTCGTACCAGGTCCGCGCCTCCTCGAAGCGCTGCGCCGCGTTGAGCGCCTGGGCGATCAACAGCGGGGCGTGGCAGAAGATCTCCCAGTAGTAGCAGCCGTTGGCGCTGGTGAAGTCCAGGTGCGAGCGCCCGGGCAGCCATTCGGGCCTGACCCGGTCCGCGATGACCCGGATGGTGGTGGCGTCGGAGAGTTCGGTGTCGAACGCCGGCAGTTCGTCGGTCTCCTGCGTGTAGGTGTCCAGCAGCGCCGGCACTCCTCCGGACAGCAGCCGCTGGTTCAGCTTGTACGCCGTGCTCGTGGTCAGCCGCACGATGTCGTGGGGCAGGTCGGTGAACTCGTACGGGCGGTCGATGGCCGTGGTCTTCGGATACAGCGCGAACTCGGTGTCCTTGAAGAGGTGGACGCCGGAGTCGGTCTCCATGGCCCCGGTGATCCCGTCGGGGAACTCGCCCCAGTTGCCGGCGATCGGCCGGAAGATCCACTCGCCGATCCTGGCGTACTGGTCGCCGCTGATCGCGTAACCGCGGAAGACGGCGGTGAGCGCACGGGGCAGCGTCTGCGGGAACCCCGCGTCGATCACGTCCGGGATGATCGGCCCGTCGAGGGTGTAGCGGACGACCTGGGTGCCACTGGTGAGGTAGAGGTGGGCCTTCTCACTGTCCACCCATGCCGTGTCCACCGAGGTCCAGCCCTCCGAGCTCGCCTGCGCGGAGGACGCGGAGGACGCGGCGGGCGTCGCGAGCGAGCCGACCGGGCCGGCCGGGCCGGCCGGGCCGCCCGAGCTGAGCAGGCGGGAATGGCCGACCCAGTCGGGGTTGCGATGCTCGGCGTCCAGCGGGTTGCCCCTCTGCCCGAGCTGGCCGACGACGAGCCCCGTGTCGGTGGCGCCGGCGAGGGCCGCGGTGATCGCGGGGTTCACGGTGAGCGTGGTCACCGTGATCTCGGCGGGCAGCCCGATGGCCACCGCCTCCGGAATCGAGGGCTCGGTGCGCCCCCACCGGTTGGAGATGGACCTTCCGGTCTCGGCCGTGTCCCCGATCACCCGGGTCCATCTCCCGTTCGATGCGAAGACGTAGCGGATGCCGTCCCATTCGAATCCGGCGTTGACCCGGACCCACGAGGGCAGGCCCTTGGCCGACTTGATGGACGCCCACTCGACCGGTCTGCCCGGAGCCGGCCTGGTCGGCCGGCACATGAAGCTGCCGCCCTTGTGGTCGAGGCTGAACCAGGAGCCGTCACCGCCGCCGTCGGGCCGGTTGAACCAGACCACCGACGCGGGGTCGATCCCGCCGGGCTCGTTGAAGATCGTGGTCACGTCGCCGCTGGGCGGCGCCACGACGACCCCGGGAAGGGGCACGGTGTAAAGCTCGGGCGTGAGCGCGTACGTGCCCTCCTGGGTGCCCTTGGCGGTCTTCGCCGTGAACGAGACGAGGATGGCCTGGTGGTCGGTGCCGGGCAGCGGCCCCGGGCGGGCGGCCAGCGCCACGTCGAGGATCGCGTCCTCCCCCGCCGGGCCGACGGCCAGCACCTGGGCCGGCACCCACTCCTGGGCCAGGTTCATGAACGAGAAGTAGATCTTGACGGCCCGCCGTACCGGGGCGGACACCCGCTGGGTGTTGTCACTGGATCTGACCGCGACGACGGTCGTGGCGCCCGTCTGGTCCGGCGGCAGATCCTCGACCGTGGCCCAGAAGGCGAAGACCCGGTCGAAGGCGCGCACCGGCTGGACCCGCTCGGCGTCGATCTTCACGTCGACCTTGAGCCAGGGGGTCCAGGTGGCCGACAGCTTGTCGCCGTCGAGGAAGGTGGCGTTGCGGTAGTAGTAGCGGCGCGGGGCGCTGCGGGTGCGGCCGAACAGGACCAGGTTGCGCGCCCCCTCGTCGGCCGCGTCCACGTAGCCGCCGGCGATGGCCAGCCGCGACACCTCGGTGTATTCGTCGAGGTAGCGCTTGTAGGCGCGCTGCGCGGTGTCGGAGGTGACGCCGCTCTGCAGCAGGTCGCTCTCCAGCTCGCGGAAGCCGGGCGTCTTGGTGTCGCGCAGCTCGGGGCGCAGGTAGTTCTCCGGGTTGAGGAAGACCTTCCGGTTGGCCTCCCACACCCGGTAGTTCTTCATCCACGTCCACCAGCGGCGCAGCCGCGCCCGCCGCGCCGGGTCGGACAGGCTGGGCGCCTGCTCCAGATCCAGCATGCAGCGGTGGAGATAGAGCTGGACGGCCGCGATGGCCTCCCGGATCCGCGAGGTGGCGCCCTGGCCGCCCATGTCGACGTCGATCAGCAGCTGGTCGAACAGGTCGGTGGAGTCCCGCAGTTCGGGCGCCTTGGCCAGCACCGCCGACAGCAGGGCGTCCCGCCTGAGCGTGCCGGGGTCGTCTCCCTCGAGGCTGGGCAGCTGCGACGGCGGCACGCCCGCGCGCCGCGCGAGCGCGAACAGCTCGCGTGCCGCGAGCACGAAGCCCATGCCGGACCCGGTGTCCGACGCCGGGGGTAAGGTCCGCTGCGCCCACATCAGCTCGGCCGTGTCCCAGCCGAAGAGCGTCGCCATGGTCCGGTACGGATCCTCGTCCGTCGCGACGAGGGCCGCGGTGAGGGCCGGGCCGAGCGCGGCGAATCCTGTGATCGTGAACAGGTCGGCGAGCCGGTAGTCCGGACCGTCAGAGAACCCTTCGGCGATCGTGCGAATCAGTCCGGCGCCGCTGACGTACTGCTCGCCCTTGACCAGATAGAGCCGGTCATCGAGGGTGAACGCGGCGTCGACGCCATACTCGAAGAGCACCGGCACGGCGCCCCAGTCGTCCTTGATCGTGCGAGGGAAGCCGGGGTCGGCCAGGCCCACCCCACCGTCCTCCAGCTCGGAGTAGCGGACGTACTGGTCGCCGCGGAAGGCGAACACCTCGTCGTCGACGGCCACCACGGCGTCAAGCCCGCCGTCGAACGCGTTCCGCACGCGGCCCCACACGGGAGCCGGCGTGCCGGGGGCGTCGGCGCGCAGGTAGGCGCCGCCGGCGAACAGGTGGATGCCGCCCGTGGCGGAGGCGAAGCCGGCGTCCACCCCGGCGCGGAACGCCTCGGGCAGAGCCGGGACGCCGAGGTCGAGGGCGAGGGAGGTGGCGACGTCACGCGGGTAACCCTCGTCCTGGCGGGCGTACGCGCCGCCGGTGTAGCGCGTGTACAGCCCGCCGGACAGCAGGTAGGTCTGCTCGCCGACGATCAGGGCGGCGTCGAGCGCCCCGTCGAGCGTGCGGGTCCGCCCGGCGAGGTTCTCGTACGTGGCCTCCAGCTCACGGGAGACGACGTAGCAGTGGCCACCCATGAACAGGTAGAGGCTGCGCCGGTTGGTCACGGCCGCGTCGACGGTCGTGAGGGCGTCCTCGAAGGACTCCGGCAGCCCCGGAAACTCTGCCCGGAAATTTCCTGACATGAGCTTTGGGTAGCCGGGGTCGGCGTAAACGTACTCGTCGGTGGAGTAGCGGGCGTAGCGGTTCCCGCTGATCAGGTAGGTGCGGCCCTCCCAGGTGAAGGCCGCGTCCAGGCGCCCGATCACCTCCGCCGCACGCGTGGTCAGCGGCCCGAAGACGCCGTCGGCGTAGCGGCGGTACTGCTCGCCGAAGAAGAAGCACGCCGCGCCGTCGGCCGCGGCGTACGCGGTGGTCAGGGTGCCCTCGAAGCCGCGCCACAGCAGGCCGATCGGCCGCGACGGCGAGCCGTCGGGCAGCCGGTAGGTCTGCCCGGACAGCAACACCAGGGTGTCGCCCACCGGGAGCACCGCCAGCGGAATCTCGCCGGTCCCCCAGAATCCGGCGTCGGCGACCTGCGGATAGCCGATGTCGGGCGCGGTGTAGTCGGCGCCCGAGTAGACCACGTAGCGCATGAGCCCGTCGCCGTCCGGCCGTTCGAACAGGTAGGTGGCGTCCTGCCAGACGTACGCGATGGCGACGCTGGTCAGCCCGCCCCAGGTCGTGGCGATGTCGCGCGGCCGGGAGTCGGCGTCGTCGGCGAACCGCCCGCCGCTGAAGAAGTACGTCCTGCCGTCGCGCCCGGCGAACGCGGCCTCGATCGTGCCGAGCGCGCGCGGCCTGCCCCACGCCTCGGCGATCGGGTACGCGCGGTCGACCAGGGTGTCGTAGCAGGCGTCGCCCTTGAACAGGTAGGTCACGCCGTCCGTGCCGTGGAGGACGGCGTCGAGCCCGCCGCGGAACGACTCGGGGGCCTCGCGCAGCACCCGCGGCCGGGCGGGCGCGGTCACCGCGGCCGGTCCCTCGATCGAGCCCTGCCGGCGCCACCCGCCCGCCCCTTCCACGACCAGCTGACCGTCCTCGATGAAGGCGCAGGTAACGTCGGGCACGTCGACCGTGCGGCAGAGCGCGTCGGAGACCACGTGGCAGGCGTCGCCGCGGAAGAAGTAGACGCTGCCGCGGTCGGCGAAGGCGGCGTCCACGCCGTCCAGTTCGGCGGTCAGGTGAGCCAGGCGCGGCTCGGTCCGAAGCGCCGACAGCGGGCGCGGGTAGCCGAGGTGGGGGGTCGTGCCGGTGTAGCGGATGTACTGATCCCCCGAGAAGAGCAGGACGTCGCCGTCCAGCGCCAGCGCGGCGTCCACGCGACCGGTGCGGGTCAGGTTGTTGCGCGTGCGTCCCCAGAACCCGGTGACCGGGGCCGGGTAGCGGTCGTCGACCTGGCTGTAGTCGGCGGTGGAGTAGCGCACGTACAGCGGGCCCGAGAAGACGTAGGTGCGGCCGTCGCGGCCGGTGAACGCGGCGTCCACCGAGGTGAACGGCAGGCTGTCCCACCGCGCTGCCAGCGTCATCGGCGCCGACCACCAGCGCCGCCGCGCGTCGAACTCGATGAACCGCTCGCCGTGGAACAGGAAGGTCCGCCCGGCGGCGTCAGTGAACACCGCGTCCACGGTGTGCCCGAAGCTGTCGGGGAGGTTCCACCAGTTGCCCGGCAGCGGCTGCGGGTAGCCATCGTCCGGTTTGGTGTAGTCGCCGGTGGAGTAACGCACGAATTGGCCGCCGCCGAACAGATATGTCGCGCCGTCCAGCACGAAGCCGGCGTCCACGCTGGTCAGGCCGCCCCAATCGGAGGCGATGGAGCGCGGGTAGCCGAGGTCGGCGCGCGAGTAGTCGGCGCTGGAGTAGCGGATGTAGGTGGCGCCGCTGAACAGGTAGGTCCGGCCGTCCAGGCCGACGAAGGCGGCGTCGACCTTGCCGCTGGGGAAGGCCGCGGGCATGCCGCCCCACCGCTGCGTGGTCGGCACGGCCTGCGCGCCCGTGGTCAGCGCGACCGTACGGCCGTCCTTGAACATGTGCACCACGCCGGCGGCGTCGGAGAAGACGGCGTCGAGGTCGCTCTCGAACTCGGCGGGGACGCCGGGGAACTGCGTCTCGATCCGCACGGGGAAGCCCTCGTCGGCGTGCGCGCCGTCGTTCTCCAGGCTCGCGGTGTGCCGTACGACCCGGTCGCCGCGGAAGACGTACACGCCGGTGTTGTCGGCGAACGCCGCGTCCAGCCGGCCGTCGAAGCCCGCGTCGTCCGGCTGGGTCCAGAAGTCCTCCTCCGCCTTGAAGGAGTGGAATTCGCCGTCGCGCCCGAAGAAGCCCGGGTCGCCGAACTCGTCGGCGGGCCGCGGGAAGCCCTCGTCCACCGCGCTGAAGTCTCCGGTGGAATAGCGGACGTACTGGTCGCCGCAGAACAGGTAGATCCGGCCCTCGTCGTCGGCGAGCGCGGCCGTGATCTTTCCACCGCCCGCGAACTGGTCCCGGATCCTGCCCCAGACCTGGTCGTGGGCGACCCACCGGGCGCTCCCCGGCTGCCGTACGTACGCGCGCGAGCCGCTCACCAGCCAGTCGGCCCCGCTCGGATGCCGGAACGCGGCGTCGACCTTCGTCAGGCCGGCCGCGAGCGCTGCCGTCTGCGCGCTGTCCACCAACCGGCGATCCTGGAACCGCCAGTAGCGGTCCCCGCTGAACACGTACGTGTGTCCGTCGACGCTCTCCAGCACGGCGTCGATCCCGGTGGGCCCGCCCGCGGGCAGCGACAGCGGCTCGCGATAGCGGGCGGCGAGCCGCAGATCGCCGAAGGCGAGCGCGACCGCGGTCTCGTCGAGGCCGAGCTTGGCGGCCAGACGCGCGAACGCCGCGATCCTCCGGTAGGCCAGAGTCGGCGGCTCGAGCAGGTCGGCCAGCTCGGCGCCGGCACCGGCGCAGATGGCCTCGACCACCGGGCCGGGAACGCCGAAAGTGTCCTCGGCGACCGACGACAGCGCGGCCGCCTCGGCCTGCTGCTGGGCGTCGAGTGCGGTCGCGATCTCGGTGACGGCCGCCCGCGTCTCGAGCGCGACGGCGTGGAGCAGCGCGAACACCTCGGCGCCGAAGTCCTCGGCGCCGGCAAGGGCGAACTCGAGAACGCTGTTCGGCTCGCAGAAGAACGTCAGCCGATCCTCGGGCACGGCCAGCGCCTCGTCCAGGTCACCGGCGGCGATCATCCTGCCGACGATCGCGTCGACCTGCGTCTCGTCCAGTCCGAGCGCGGACAGGGAGTCACGGTCGAGCCGATAAGGCCGCTGCTCCTCCACAATGGCCCGCAGCCGCTCCCCCGCGACGACGTCGTCCCCGTCGATCTGGCCGGCGTCGATGATCCGCTGGGCGACCGCGAGGTCGGCGATCTCGGTGAAGGCCTCGGGCGGGAAGACGCACATCTTCTCCCACAGGCCGATGATCTGGGCCTGCATCGCCTCCAGGACATCGTCCTTGTAGGGCTCGAACTGTGGGGCGAGGGCGAAGTCGGCCGGCTCCAGTTCGGCCAGGGCATCCTTGTCGCGATAGTGGCCGTCGCCGTTGACGTAGCCGTTGAACTGGAGGTTCTCGAGCAGGCCGGGCACGTCGAGATCCAGCTCGAGCGCCAGCGGCTCCTTCAGGTAGTCGTCGGCGCCGGCCCGCATCAAAGCGATGACGTCCTCGGTGACATCGCGGAGATCGACGTTGAGTTCGCCGACCTCGGCGTCGAGGATCATGCCGTCGGGCGCGAGGTAGTCGTTGTAGATCAGGTTGTCGTACAGCTCGGCGCGCTGCTTGGCCGACAGCCCGGTCAGCCCGGCCAGATCCGACGGGTAGCACACGTCCCCCAGGCCGCCGAGCAGCTCGGCCACCTTGTCGTGGTACGGAGAGAAGTCGGTGGCCAGTTCCTTCGGGACCTCGTTCAGCTCGCCGTCGGCCGACAGGGCGCCGCGCAGGACGAGGTTGGTGAAGATCTTGGTGGCCAGCCGGTCGCCCAGCCCGAGCCCGGTGAAGTCGGCGGCCGTGACCTGTGCCATTCCGGTCACCGCACCATATGCACTCGTCTGGGGAAGGGCGTCCCAAATCGCGCGCGAGGCGCGCTCGCTGAACCGCTGGGAGACGAACATGCCCGGCCCCGCCGCGACGGTCTCGAGCTGCGCGGCCAGCGCGGCGGCCAGACCGGCCTCCCCTTCGGCGGGCTCGTCCGGCGTCTTTCCGGGGCCGCCGACGAACGCGGCGAGATCCTGGGCCGACAGCCCGGCGTCGCGGGCCCAGCGGACCACGAGCGGCAGCGCCTGGGCCAGCCAAAGCCCCGATCCCGGATCCGGCGCGGCCAGGATCAGCCGGCAGTCGCCGATCGCGCGCGGCGTCGCGAACGGGATGGCGATCGACCCGTCGATCACCTCGAGCAGGTCGAACAGCTCGTCGGCGGTCAACCCCAGGGCCGTCATCAGCCGCGCCGCGCGGTGGAGGGCCGACTGCGCGATCTCGCCGGTCACGACCTCGCCGAAGCGCGCCCTCAGCCGGTCCACCTCGGCGGCGCCGAGGCCGAGGGCTTCGGCCGGTGTGACGCCCGCGAACGTGCGGACCTCCAGGTCCGGCGACATGGGCGCGGCCAGGCTCACCGTGACGTCGATCGGCAGGCCGAGCGAGCGGCTGACGTGCACGACCGCGGCCAGCACGGGCAGCGCGCCGGTGTCGAGGCGGCTGCCGGCGCAGGAGGTCAGCACCAGGTCGAGGTCGGGGAATGACAGCCCCGTGCGGCGTGCCAGCCGTACGAACCGGTTGACCCGGTCCAGCCAGGCGGCGAGGGCGGCGCCCTCGGGCAGGACGAGCCGGTCATCGGCCACCGCGACCTGGCCTGTGTAACGCGCGGCGAGCAGTTCGCCGAGCTCGACCTCCGACACCGCCACCACCCGGCGGAATCGCTCCACCGGCGCCAGGTCGGCCAGGTGCTCGTCCGCGCCCACCTGGAAGAAGTCCCGGAGGTCGGCGTCCGCTTGCCGGGCCACCGACACGACGTCGACCACCTCGGGCGACAGCCCGAGGAACTCCGCGGCGAGCCGCTCCGGCTCGGCCCCGAGCAGCCGGGGCAGTTCGTCGCGGCCGATCCCGCGGTCGCGTAGGAACGTTCCAAGGCGTTCGTAGGCCAGGTTGAACGGCTTGTCGAAGGGGAACCGCATTTTCCGCAGCTGGTCGTAGGGCTTGTCGCCGACCAGACGCTCGAGGATCTCCACCACGATGTTCACGTAGGGGAGCTCGGTGGTGGTGTGCTCGGCGTCGAGCGGGATGTCCTGGATGTCGCGGCGGCGCTGGAGCAGCGTCGCGTCGCCGACCTCCTCTTCGAGCAGCCGCAGCAGATCGGCCAGGTAGGCCGCGGGCGAGGTCACCGAGCGTGCCTCGTCTCCCGGGCGGAAATCCAGATTCCCGAACAGCAGCTGGTAATTGGGCAGGCTGTCGCCGACACGCATGAAAGACCTCCGGACTGCGGGCTGAGGGCGCACATCATCACCGGGGCACGCGAAAACCGCGTGCCACCGCGAGTAAAGGGTGGAATCGACTTCGGGACGTGAGAGACCGACGGCTTTCGGAACCGCGAAAGCCGGACGTGACGCAGCGCGGGAATTCGGAAGCGCAGATCCCCAGACGCTGATGAGCCGCCTCGAATAGGCACGGCCGACGTAAGCCAGGTCCCCCGAAGAACGCCGGCTCAAAGCACTGCCCGACCCCCGTCGCGGTGCCCGTGCACCGCTCTAGGACAGGCAGAAGCAAGAATGCAACGCCGACATACCTAACGTCAATGTACTACAGGTATGTAGTTTTGTGATCTTTCCTTGGCCGGCCCGAGACCTGCCCGGCCGGGCCGGTCGGCACCGACCTCGCCGCCTTGATCATGATCGGCGCGTGGCCGGCCGCCCAAGAACAAAGTGGGCCGAACAGAGCGATGGCATTATTTGGCCATGGAATCCAGGTCCCTTCCCGAGATGTCCGCGACCGTACGACTCAGCGACCCGGATGTGACCGAGGAGCGACTCGACGAACTGACCGCCGCCGTCCGGGAAGAGCTGTTAAGTGGCCCCCGTTTCCGGCGTTTCGCCATTAAGGTCGGAAAACGCGCCGGATGGCACACGAGCGGTCGACGGGGTCTTGCTCGGCGAACTGACCGTGGTGCTCGTTTCGTCGGCGACCGCGCTTCGCGCCGTCATCGACGTGATCAAGACCTGGCGGGATCGCCGGAGCCCGAGAAGCGTCGAAATCCAGATCGGCGATGCGATTCTCAAGCTCGATGACGCTTCCGAGGCGCAGCAAGAACAGCTGGTGGCGGGCTTCCTCAAGAAACTCGGGTGGGATTGACATGCCGGATCGCCGGCGGGCGCTGCTGGTCGCCGTCAACGAATACGACGACGATCGGCTGCCCAAACTGGGCTCCCCCGTCGAGGACGCCACCGCGCTTTCCCGCGTGCTCGGCGACGAATCCGTGGGCGGATTCGAGGTCGAGATCCTCGCCGACGAAAACCACTGGGTCATCACCGAGCGGGTCGAGCAGTTACTTGCCGAAAGCCGCCGCGACGACGTCGTTCTGCTGCATTTCGGCTGCCACGGTTTGAAGGACGACAGCGGCGGGCTATATCTTGCCGCGCGGAACACCCGATCGCGGCGCCTCATGGCGACCGGCATCGACAGCACCATGCTGATGCGAATGATGCGGGCCAGCCCCGCGAGCAGCGTCGTTCTCCTGCTGGACTGCTGCTTCGGCGGCGCGTTCGCGCGGGGAATGGTCATGCGCGCCGCCGACGGCCTCGGTTCGGGGGACGCCGACCGAAACCACGACGGCCTGGTCTCCCTGAACGAACTGTTCGACTACGTCAGGGAGCGCGTCCGCGCCGAGTCGCCCAATCAGACACCGCGTAAATGGGAATTCGAGGTCAGCGGCGATCTGTATGTCGCGCGCAGCCCGCGGCACCGCGTCACAGTGGGCGATCTGCCCGGCGAGGTGCAGGGACTGCTGCGGAGCGCCGACCCCAATTTCCGTACGCTCGGGGTCGACTATCTGGCGAAGCTGGCCGCGGCGGCCGACCTGCCGCGAGCGGCGGCGGCTCGGCGGATGCTGGTCGACCTGGCGGACGACGACAGCCGGCGCGTCTCGGAGGCCGCGGCCCAGGCGCTCGATCGGACGCGGCTCCAGCCGGCGCAGTCGAAAGTGGATCTCGGATTGGCACGGCAGGGGTCGAGGGGCGAGCCGGTCGTCATCGGCCTCGGTGACGTCCCACTGGCCCAGTGGTCGTCGGTGCGAGCCGATCCCGGCCTCCGGGCATGGATCAACGACGGCGGCGGCCTGTCGATCAGGGCCGACCCGGTCGCCCCTGGTTCGATCGCCGGGGCCGTGCGGCTGAGCGGTCCGGCGGGGGACGCGACGGTCGACGTGACCGGGTGGGCGCTGCCCGATCCCCGGCGGCTGCTGGACGAGGCCGTCCAGCCGGCGCGGACGATCGTCGGCGCTCCCCTGAGCGAGGCGCTGGCGCTGACCGCCGCCGCCTTCACGTACGGCGAGCTGGGCGATTCCCAGCAGGCGAGCAAGGCGCTCGCCTGGATGCCGGACGTGCTGCGCGCGATCACCGATCATTCTCGGCGCGCGATCGCCACGGCCGCCTACGCCTGGACGCTCGACCGGCTGGGTCAGGCGGACGCCGCTCGCCGCTGGACGGATCAGGCCCTGGCGTCGCTTCCGCCTGACATCGGCGACCCTCCCGAGATCGACGCGACGACGGCCGGCCTGATCGTGAATCTCGTGGCCGTGCACCTCGGGGACCCCGCCAAGGTGGCCGCCGTCCTGCAGAACGCCGCGACGCTCGTGAAGATCTACTCGGACGAGCAGGTGCCCGAGGTCGCGATCGGGCTGGCGGCCGTGGCCTGGGTGGCGGCGAGCGCGGGCTACGACGCTCAGGCCACGTCGATGCTGGACGAGCTGGAGCAGATCAAGGGAACCGCGGACGACGTGGTGTTCGTCCGGGCCGCCGCGGCGTGGGTGCGGATCCGGCTGTCCGACCCTGAGCAGGCGCTACGACTACTCGACAGCGTTGAGGACGCCGCCAGGGCCGTCACGCACGTCGAGGACCGCGGCCTGGATCTCGCGATCCTCGGCTGGGTCGCCGGCCAGGCGGGAGACCTGGCCAGGGGCCGGGCGTTCCTGAGCGACGCGCTTCTCGCGGCGGCCTGGATCAGCCATCTCGGCGGAAACCGGCCGTCCCCGCCCTGGGCAGACGTCATCGGCCTGCTGGTCCCCAACGGGCCGAGAACCGATCGCACCAC
Organism: Streptosporangiaceae bacterium NEAU-GS5; assembly: GCA_017592665.1. Classification (GTDB taxonomy): domain Bacteria; phylum Actinomycetota; class Actinomycetes; order Streptosporangiales; family Streptosporangiaceae; genus NEAU-GS5. Next base: position 168,366 of record JAGFNW010000012.1, read on the forward strand.
CACATTTCTCGGCGTTTGGACGTGGCTGTGCCGCCAGATCCTCCCCCGCCCGGCCTGATTCCTACGGCCGGCTCCCGAAATCGGCGCGCATCACGACCCGGCGCGCCGTGGGGCGGCTGACCTCGACGAATCCGGCATCGGCGAAAACGCTCCGGCTGCCGACGAACAATTCGCCCCACGACATTTCCTGCCCCGGCCGCAGCACGATCGGATAACCCTCGACGGCGCGGGCGCCGCGGTCCCGGGCGAATTCGAGCGCGGCGCGGGCGAGCGCCCGGCTGACGCCCCGGCGCCGGAAGCCCACCCGCGTGACGAAGCAGGTCACCGCCCACACACCGGTGTCGGCCCGGTCTTCGTCACGGCCGGTCCATGGGATGCGCATGCGCATCACGCGCACATATTCCAGACGCGGTTCGACCGCGCACCAACCGGCCGGCTCACCGTCGAGATAAGCGACCAGACCGGCCGTGGAATCGCTTTCCGGGTGGCCGCAGTTGACCTGGTCACGGAGCCGGCGGGCACGCTCGTCGGAGCCTGTCGACCGCCATTCTGAATTGGCGAGCTTGAAATACTGGCACTGACACCAGGACGCGTCGCCGCGCGTTCCGAAAATGGCCTGGAGATCGTCCCAGCTCGCCTCGTTGGCCGGGACGACGCGTACAGCGCCGCCCGCCGTCGCATCCGCCGCCATGGGCGAACACGCTACCCCTGGAACACCCTGGAACGGGCGGCGAACGCGCATGTCGCGGCCGTGCGCGAGCGCGACGGGGAGACGGGATGTCACATCCGGCATCCGGGGCGAGTCTATTGGTCATGGACGAGCACGACGACTGGCTGGCACAGCGATTTCAGCAGCACAGGCCGCGGCTGCGCGCCGTCGCGTACCGGATGCTCGGCTCGACGGCCGAAGCCGACGATGCCGTGCAGGAGACGTGGATCCGGCTCAGCCGATCCGACGCCGGCGAGATCGACAACCTGGAGGCCTGGCTCGTCACCGCGGTCGGGCGGGTGGCGCTCAACATGCTCCGCTCACGCGCGACCCGGCGCGAGGAGCCGTTCGACGAGCGGCTGCCGGATCCGGTCGTCGAACGCGTCAACGGCCCCGACCCCGAGCGCGAGGCGCTGCTCGCCGACTCGGTCGGCCTCGCGCTGCTGGTCGTGCTCGAAACGCTGACCCCGGCGGAACGGCTCGCCTACGTCCTGCACGACATGTTCTCGGTGCCGTTCGACGAGATCGGCGGCATCCTCAGCCGCTCGCCCGACGCGGCGCGCCAGCTCGCCAGCCGCGGCCGGCGGCGCATCCGCGACGCCGACACGACCCGCGACGCCGACCCGGCCACGCAGCGCGAGGTCGTCACGGCCTTCCTCGCCGCCGCCCGCGACGGCGACTTCGACGCGCTCGTCGCCGTGCTCGATCCGCAGATCGTGATACGCGAGGACACCGGCACCGGGATCCTCAACGAGGTTCGCGGCGCGGAGAACGTGGCCCGCAGGGCGTCGTCCTTCTCGCATCTCGAGGCGCGGCTCGCGCTGGTCGACGGGGCGGTCGGCTGGATCTCGCATCAGGGCGGGGAGGTCTTCGCGGTCGCCTCCGTCACCGTACGCCGGGGGCGTATCGCGGCCATGGACATCCTGCGTGACCCGGGCCGCCTGGCCCGCCTCGGGGTATCGTGAGCGCTCGTGACTTCCGCCCAGGAACGCTCCGCGGACGAGATCGTGAGCGAATACCAGTACTACGAGTTCGCGGCCATCGACCGGCCGCTGACCGAGCAAGAGCAGGCCGAGGTCCGCGCCCTGTCCACATGGGCGCAGATCACCGCGACCGGCTTCGTCGACGAATACGAGTCGGGCGACTTCAAGGGTGATCCCGGGTCGCTGATGGAGCGCTTCTACGACGTCCACCTCTACTGCTCCGGTTGGGGCACCCGCCGCATCATGCTGCGGCTGCCGCAGGCGCTGCTGGATCCGGAGCTGGTGGAGCAGTACGACGTCGACGACCACGTCACCTTCTGGACCGCGCAGGACCACGTCATCATCGAGCTGACCAGCGACGAAGAGGGCGAGCACGGCGACCGCGACAAAGACCTGCCGGCCATCGCCGGAATCCGCGCCGAGCTCGCCGCCGGAGACCTCCGCCCGCTCTACCTGGCCTGGCTGTCGGCCTACGGAAGCTGGGAGCGCGACGAGGACGCCTTCGACTACGCCGACGAGGAGGAGCTGGAGCCGCCGGTCCCGGCCGGGCTCGGCGCGCTGACCCCGTCCCAGCAGGCGCTGGCGCGTTTCCTGCGCCTGGACGCCGCGTTGCTCGACGTCGCGGCGCAGGTGTCGGCCGCGCGCGGAAGTCAGGCGGATCTCGGCACCTGGCTGAGCCGCCTCGACGCGGCGCGCAAGGACGCGCTGTTGGCGCGGGTCGCCGAGGGCTTCGGCGATCAGGTGCGGCTCGAGCTGCTCCGCGGGCTCCGCGACTCGGCCGACGTCCCGGCCGAACCGACGCGGACCGTCGCCGAGCTGCTCGACGCCGCGGCGGCCCGGCGCCACGCCCTCGCACGCGCGAACTGATCACTGATCCACACGGTCCGATTTCCGGGAGGACATCTGCCGAGCGAACCTGTGACGGGTATCTGGGGTCTGGGCATCCCCCGCAGACCGTTATCCCCGGACGAGCGGCCGCCTCGAAGCCGCGGAGCCCGTACGGCGATCGCCACCGCGCTGTGGGTGGGTCTTCTACCGCTGCCGTGCGCCGCGGCTTACACGATCGGGCACACGTCCGCCGTGGGAAACGACCTCACCTCGGCGATTGTCGCGCTCGCCGTGTTCCTGACGCCCTACGCGGTCGTCAGCACGGCTCTCGCGGACAACGTCTCGCTGAACAAACGCGACATGTTCGTCAAGCGGACGAACTGGATGTGGCGCGCCGCTTACCTGCCCTATCGGGACTGGCCGCCGCTGTCCGATGAGATCGGCCGCTGGACGCGGATCGACATCCCGGGAAGCGACCTCCGGGTGTTCCGCCGCGTTTAGCGGTGGTGGTCCAGCGCCTCGACGGCGCCGAGGAGGGCGCGCAGGCCCACCTCGTCACGCTCGACGTCGGTCGGATCGAACAGCCATTCGGTGACCGGGAGGCTCAGCAGCTCCTCCCGATGGCTCGACGCGACCATGGCCAGCTCGGCCTCGACTTCGACCTCGAGCGCGTGGATCGAGACCCTGCGTCTGCTGGAAATGCCCATGATCCTCCTTCTACTGGCTCCGCCACTCGGCGTAGGTGATCTTGCCGAGGGTGGCGCCGCCCAGTGGCACCAGCGACCGCTCGTCCACTTCGGATCCGAAATACTTGGCGTGCGGGTCCGTGACCACCTCACGCGCGTCCCCCATGGCGGCGAGGGCGTCGCGGAAGAACTCGTCCATCTGATACTGGTCCGGCCCGGCGATCTCCAGCCTGCCGTTCAGCGGCGCTCCGGCCGCGGCGTCGGCGACCGCCTGGGCGACGTCCTCGCTCGCCATGGGCTGGAAGCGCACGGGCGCGATCCAGACCTTCCCGTCGACTGTGGCCTCGTCGGCGATGCCCCGTACGAACTCGAAGAACTGGGTCGCGTGCACCAGCGAGAACGGGATCGTGGACTTCTCGATCAGCTGCTCCTGAGCGATCTTCGCGCGGAAGTAGCCGTTCTCCGGGAGCCGCTCGGTGCCGACGATCGACAGGGCGACGTGGTGGCCCACGCCGGCGTCCGCTTCGGCGGCGAGCACGTTGCGTGTGGAGGTCTCGAAGAACTCCATGACCGCGCTCGGCTCGAACGACGGCGAGTTGGACACGTCGACCACCACGGACGCCCCGGTCAGGGCCTCGGCCAGGCCTTCGCCGGTGAGGGTGTTGACGCCCGTGTTCGGCGAGGCCGCCACCGCCTCATGGCCCTGCGCCTTGAGCTTGGCCACGACCTTCGACCCGATGAGCCCGGTGCCGCCGATAACCACGATCTTCATGACAAGCCTTCCTGTACGCCGGGGGCTTGGTTCCCACCCGGTCACCAGCTAAGACCGGACACGCTTACGGCTTGTGACAGTGCGCCGAAAAACTTGGCAAAACCCGGCGCGCCGCTGCTCAGAGCGCCGTCACCGGGCCATGCGCGGTCGCCGGGCAGACCGCCTGAGCGACCACCAAAACGCCGTGGGCGATGGTGGATCCGACGCCGGCCGGCTCGTCGTTGCCCGTTCAATCGCTTCCGGTCAGAGGTCGGGAGCCCTGTCCGCGATCCAGTAGGCCCAGATGGCGCAGGTATGGGCGGTCGCCGCGGCCTTGCGCGCGGCCTCGGCCTTGCCGCGGAACCTCTGTCGGTGCGGGCCGCCACGGGCGGCCAGCGTCTCGTACGTCTCCGCGGTCTCCTCTTCCGTGAGCGCCACCCGTTCGTGGGCCTCGGCCAGTGCGACCGCCATCCGGCGGCTGCGCAGGACCTGCCTGGCGAGCTGCTCCCTGATGACGTCGGAGGGAAGCCTTCCGTCGTCGTTCATAGCGCTCAACTGCCCATAAAGGGACGAAACACACGATCAGCCGAAGACGTCGATCGGGGTGAGGCAGTCGGCCGGATCCTGCGCGTGGCGAGCGAGCCGGCACAGGTCGAGACGGAGCATGTCGACGTCGTGCCGGATGAGGTGGATGGGGATCGAGGCGGCCGGCCGGCACAGAAGCCACGGCCCGGACGCCCCCCAGCCGCCGCCGATCTCGTGCCAGCGGATGCGCGCGTACACGCAGTCTTTCCCCACCGACGGATCCACATCGCTCAACGTGCCGATGACCTCGACGCGGTCGGTGGTCGCGCTGGTGTAGTGCGCGATGACGTGCCCCGAGGTCGTCGCCAGACGGCTCGTGGACCGCGCCGAGGCCCAGCTCGCGTGCGTGTCGACGGTTTCCGCCAATGGATGCGGAGATGCGGCGGCCGGCCCGGCCGCCGAGAGCCCGATGAAAACAGTGATTAATGCTGTGCGAAGCCCGCGCAGCGTTCTGTTGCGGTTAATGGTGTCCTCCCCTATGAACGGCACCAGTCTGCGCGGGCCCACGCTGGGATCGGTATTAGCCATTGTGCGTATGGCCCGGGCGGACGTCGCCGCGGTCGAATGGAGAGCCGCAGGAGGGACCGTTCGAGGGGGTGGAGCATGCGCGCGCGGCGGTCGCCGTCGCCCACGACGCCCCCGCCTGCCAAACCACGCCCGCCGGAAGTGGTGACACCGCCATCGTCGAAGGTCAAGGGGACCATCCCACACGGCGTGGCGCCGACCGTGGGAGAAACGCAAGCCGCCAAGCCGGCCGATAGCGCCGCGACAATGGACCACACGTCCGCCGAGCAATCCAGCCGCGGCGTCCACTGCCGCTCGTCCGAGGTCGACGTCCCCTATCAGGGCCGCGATCTCGACATGGATTGCGTCAATCACGAATACTCCGGCGAAGAACTCGTCAACGAGGCCGGGAAAGGCCTCATCGGCGACCACCCCGAACGCACGGTGAATCCGATCTGGCGGCGGGCGAATGGCGACAAGACTCCGACCTACGATTACTGCCGCCGGCAATTGGACGGCGGCACGACCCCGCCGGACGACTTCATGGCCACCAAGCCCGGCGACGCGCTGTGCCTGCTGACGAACATGGGCAGAGTGGCCTACGTCCGGGTCATCCGGGTCACCGACAACGCCACCTGGGTCTCCTTCATCGTCTGGCGTTCCGATCAAGACCCGGCCTGAAGCACCGCTCCCGCGCCCTCGAGCAGCTCGGCGGCGCGGGCCGGTCCGGAGGATTCCGGCTCGCCGTTGAAACGGGCCACGCGGTCGCGGTGGCCAGGGTCGGCAAGGGCCTCATCGAGCTGGGCCGCGATGGCCGGGGCCGACCACTCGTGCTCGGGCGTCCAGCGTGCCAGGCCGTGCGCGGCCAGCCGCTCGGCGTTGTCCGGCCGGTCGGCCCCGTACGCCATGATGACCTGCGGGGTCGCGCTGCGCAGCGCACGCGCCGCGGTGCCGATCCCGCCGTGGTGCAGCAGTGCCGCTACCCGGGGCAGCACGGCCGGAAACGGGAGTCGCGGGAAATGGTGCACGTCCGGCGGCAGCGAAGCGGGAAGCAACTCGCGTTCCGGGGCGACCACCAACGCCGTGCGCCCAGAGCCTGCGACCGCCTCCAACGCGACAGCGTAGAAGCGGGCATGCAGCAGCTGCCCCGTGCCACCCGTAACCAGCACCGGACGCCGATCGCCTCCCAGAAGCGCCTCGACCCCCGGCGGCAGGCCGGCGGGCGAGTCGGCGAAGGCCGGGAATTCATCGCCGGTGACGAAGCCCGTGAGGACGGCTCTGGTGGCGGTGCCGGCGTCTTCGAACCACTGGGGCCACAGGCCGATCGTGCGACCGGGCGAGCGCAGCCAGCGGCCCCATTCGGTGATCGGTGGCAGCCCGGCATCACTTCGTACGCCGTTGACGCCGTCGGCCAGGCCGCGAGCGACATTGGCGGCGGCGACGGGGGCGACCAGGAGCTGGGTCGGAGCCACCGCGACCCAGACCGCCGGGGCCGCGAGCAGGTCGGCCGCGATCAGCACGGACAGCGCCGAGGTGTGGCGGCCCACCAGGACCGTCTCGCCGGGGCGGTGCCGCTCGGCGAGCAAGGCCACCTCGTGGCGCATCTGCTCGAACAGCCCCGCCTCCTCGTAGTAGCGGCGTAAGTCCGCGGGGCTGCGCACGGCCAGCAGTTCGGCCGAGCGCCGCTGGCCGTCCAGGTAGGACGCCTCGGTGTCGATCGCGGCGAAGCCGAGGCCGGCGCGGGCGGCGGCCGGCGCGTAGGGGGCGTGAGTGCAGAGGGTGACCTCGTGCCCGCGGTCGGCCAGTGATCTACCGATGCGGGCGAACGGCAGGACGTCACCTGCAGTGCCGTGGGTGACCAGGAGAAAGGTGGCCATCGTGCCCCTTGTCTTTTCGCGCGTTACGAGCGCAGCTCACAATTATGTCGGGCGAATAACGGAAATTCTTGACGCCTTTTGGGCCCCCCTGCTATATTGCCACATACGTGGGAGCGCTCCCACGGGCTTGGTGGAGGGCGGCCACAAGTCGTACGCCGAAATGGTGACGATCTTGGGGGTACGTCAGCGTTGAGTGTTTCCGCCGACGCCATGCGGGAACGAGCCCGCCAACTCGATCCAGTCCGGAGGGCCGCGCTCGCCCGGCTACTGGCCGAGCGGCGCACACAGCCGGATCCCATCGCCGGAGGCTCGATTCCCCGTCTGCCACGGGACGATGACCGCACTTTTCCCTGCTCACCAGCGCAGCGGCGGATCTGGCTCGCCGAGCAGATCGCGCCCGACCGTGTCTCGATGCCGAACGCCACATTCGGCCTCCGCCTGCGCGGGCCATTACGGCCCGACGCGCTGGAGCGTGCGCTCGCGGCGGTCGTCGAGCGGCACGAATCGATGCGCACGCTTTACGTCGCCCCGACGCCGACCCCCGACGATCCGCACCCGTGGCCGCGCCAGCGTGTGCTGCCCGCCGGGGCCGAGTCGGCGCCGTTCGCCGTCGTCGATCTGACCCCCCTGCCGCCCACCCGGCGCGAGTCGCGGGCACAGGAGCTGGCCACGACGGTCGCCGCCGAGCGGTTCGACCTCGGCCGCGGCCCGCTCTTCCGCGTCACCGTGTTCCGGCTCGCCGAGCTCGAGCACGTGCTGCTCTTCGCCGGGCATCACATCGCGTTCGACGAGCAGTCCGTGGAGATCGTGATCCGCGACCTGGCGTCGGGGTACACGGCGGCGATCAGCGGCCACGCCGAGCCTGTCCCGGAGCCCGCCGTCCAGTACGCCGACTACTCCGCCTGGGCGACCGGCGCGGCACAGTCCGACGCGGTCGCCGAACGGCTCGCCTACTGGCGGGAGCGGCTCACGCCGGCACCGCCTGAGCTGCGGCTCCCCGTCGCCACCGACCCGGCGGGGCGTCCCGAGGGCCCCAGTCACAGCGTACGGATGCGGCTCCCCACGGGCAGCGTCGACCGCCTGCGCCGGGCAGAGGGCGGCGCCACGGAGTTCGTGGCGTTGCTGGCCGTGTTCAAGGTGCTGCTGGCGCGTTACACGGGCGGAAACGACATCACGGTGGGCACCGTGTCGGCCGGCCGGGGCCGGGTCGAGCTGGAGCCGGTCGTCGGGTGCTTTCTCAACCCCCTGGTCCTCCGCACCGATCTGGCCGGGGCCGCCTCGTTCGCCGAGGTGCTGGGACGTGTCCGCCGCACGGTGATGGAGGGCTTCGCCCGGGAGGCGCCGTTCGACCGGATCGTGGCCGAGGTGGGCGCGCCGCGCAGGTCCGGCGGGAACCCGCTGTTCCAGGTCGCGTTCGAGGTGCACGGCCATCGCGCCGACAACGGTGACTGGCCGGCGCTCGACGTGGAGATGTGGCACCACGAGGTCGGCGGCGACGTGCTCGACCTGAGCGTGATCGCCATGCCGCTGCCCGACGGCGGCGCCGAGGTCACCTTCCGGCACCCGGCCGGAGCCCTGGAGACGGGCGCGGTCGAACGGCTCGCCGACCATTTCGGCAGGCTGGTGAAGGCGTTCGCGGCCGATCCGGCCGCCTCGCCGGACGTCGTGCCGTATATGACGGCCGACGAGCAGGCCCTGCTCGGGCGCTGGAACGACACGGCCCTCGATGTGCCGGCCGAGACCGTCCCCGAGCTCATCGCCCGTCAGGCCCGCGAGACGCCTGGTGCGACGGCCGTGCTGGCCGGTGAAGAGGCGCTCACCTACGCCGAGTTGATGAGCCAGGTCGAGGTGCTGGCCCGGCGGCTGCGCGCGGCGGGGGCCGGGCCGGGCTCGCTCGTCGGGGTCTGCCTCGACCGCTCGGCGCGGCTGGTCGTCACCATGCTCGCGGTGTGGCGGACGGGCGCCGCTTATGTTCCGGTGGATCCGGAGTATCCGCCGGCGCGGCAGGCGTTCGTGCTCGAGGATTGCGCGGCGCCAATCCTGGTGACCGAGAGCGCCCTCATCGACCGGCTGCCCCCGCATGCGGCCACCGTCGTGCTGGCGGACGAGCCCGGCGACGCCCCGCATGGCGACGGCGACGTGGGCGTCGTTGGCGACGTGGCGTATGTGATCTATACGTCGGGCTCCACGGGCCGGCCCAAGGGGGTCGCGATCGGGCATCGGCCGCTCGGCAACTTCATTCACGACATGCGGCTGCGGGTCGGGGGCGAGCCGTCCGATCGGTGGCTGGCGGTGACCTCGCCCGCGTTCGACATCGCCGCTTTGGAGCTGTATCTGCCGCTGGCGTGCGGCGGCAGCCTGGTGATGGCCGACGAGGAGACGGGCCGCGACGGCGCGGCGCTGACCGCGCTCATCGCCGAGGCCGGGGTGACCCACGTCCAGACCACGCCGTCACGATGGCGGCTGCTGCTGGCCGCCGGCTTCGCCGACCGCGCCGTCACCGCCCTCGTCGGCGGTGAGGCGCTGCCGCCGGCCCTCGCCCGCGAGCTGCGCGAGCGGGTCGGCCACCTGGTCAACGTGTACGGCCCGACCGAGACGACGATCTGGTCGACCGCCTGGCAGGTGCCCGAGCAGCCGGGCGAGGTGCTGATCGGCACGCCGATCGCCAACACCCAGATCCACATCTGCGACGAGAACGGCCGGCCGCAGCCCATCGGGATCCCCGGTGAGCTGTGCATCGGCGGGCTCGGCGTGGCCCAGGGATATCTGGGCCGACCGGCCCTGACCGCCGACCGCTTCCGGCCCGACCTGCTCGGCCCCTCGGGCGCGCGTGTTTACCGTACGGGCGACCTGGCCCGGTGGCGCGGCGACGGTCAGTTGGAGTTCCTGGGACGCGCCGACAACCAGATCAAGCTGCACGGGCACCGCATCGAGCCGGGCGAGATCGAGGCCTGGCTCAGCGGGCTGCCGGGCGTCGCCGAGGCCGCGGTCGTGGTGTGGAACCTCCGGGGCTGGCCGTCGCTCGCCGCCTACCTGAGCCTGGAGCCGGACGCGAGCCCGGACCCGGCCGGATGGCGTGCCGAGCTGGCGCGGAACCTGCCGCGCTACATGGTGCCCGATCACTACACCGTGCTCCCCCGGCTGCCGCTGACCCCGAACGGCAAGCTCGACCGGTCGGCGCTGCCGGCACCCGACGACGACGGACCGGCCGCGGGCGAGCACGTCGAGCCGCGCACCCCGGCCGAGGAACTGGTCGCCCGGGTGTGGGCCGAGGTGCTGGAGGTCGAGCGGGTCGGCGCGGGCGATGACTTCTTCGCGCTCGGCGGGCACTCCCTGCTGGCCATGACGGTCGCGGCGCGGCTGTCGGAGGAGACCGGCCGGGAGGTCTTGCCCGGTCTGCTGTTCCGGCATCCGAGCGTCGCCGAACTGGCGGCGGCGCTGGACGAGCTGCCCTACCGCACGGGCGCGCAAGCCGAGGACACGGCCGATACGCCTCTGTCGTTCGGCCAGGAACGCCTGTGGTTCCTCAACCGGCTCGACCCGGAGGACGCCTCGTACAACATGTACCTGGTGTATCGGCTGCGCGGGCCGCTCGACGCCGGCGTGCTGCAGCGGGCCCTCAGCGCGGTGGTCAACCGGCACGACGCGCTCCGCACCCGCTACGTGGCCGAGGACGGCGAGCCGTCCCAGGTGGTCGAGCCCGCCGACGGCCTCATCCTGACGTGCGTCGACGCCGTTTCCGAAGAGCAGGCGCGCGCCCAGGTGACGGCATGGACCAACGCGCCGTTCGACCTCGCCACCGAGCTGCCGGTGCGGGCCGGGCTGATCCGGCTCGGCGCGGCCGGCGACCTCAATGATCACGTGTTCTGCCTGGTCGTCCAGCACATCGCCGGTGACGGCCGGTCGCTCGGGCTGGTCATGGAGGAGCTGTACGCGGCCTACCAGGCGTTCGCCGCCGGTGAGCCGCTGACCCTGCCCGAACTGCCGCACCGCTACGCCGACTTCGCCGTACGGCAGCGCGAACGTGCGGCGGGCGACGACGATGCCCTCGACTACTGGCGGACCCAGCTCGCCGGGGTGGCCACGCTGGAGCTGCCGGCCGACCGGCCGCGACCGGCCGTGAAGAGCGGGCGCGGCGGGTTCGTCCGGCATCGGCTGCCGGGGGAGCTGGCGACGTCGCTGGAGCGGCTGGCCACCGGGCAGCGCGGCACGCTGTTCATGGTGCTGCTCGCCGGATTCCAGGCGCTGCTCGGACGGCACGCGGGCCAGGACGACGTCTGCGTCGGCTCCACGATCTCCGGGCGGACCCCCGGCTTCGAGAACGTGGTCGGGATGTTCGTCAACACGCTGGCGCTGCGCGGCGACCTGTCCGGCGACCCCACGTTCCGTGAGCTGCTGGGCCGCACCCGGGAGACCGCGCTGGCCGCCTACTTCCACCAGGACATCCCGTTCGAGCGGCTCACCACCGAGCTCAACCTGGTCCGCGACCTCAGCCGGACCCCCCTCTTCCAGACCATGCTCATCCTGCACAGCGAGCAGGGCGCGGGCACCCAGGCGCTGCCCGGCGTGAGCGCGGAGTTCTTCGACGACGGCTTCGCGCAGGCCAAGTTCGACCTGCTGGCCGACATGTGGCGGGAGCCGGACGGGATCGACCTGTCGTTCAACTACAGCGCCGACATCTTCGACGCACCGACCGTCGCGGCCCTGGCCCGCCGGTTCGAGGCGCTGCTGACCGCCGTGGTGGCCGACCCGGATCTGCGGCTGTCCCAGATCGACCTGCTGGTGCCGCAGGAGCGCGACGAGGCGCTCGCCCTCGGCATCGGCGCCGCCGGCCCCGGCCCGCGCGATGTCGTCGATCTCATAGCGGCGGCCGATCCGGACGCGGTCGCCGTCGTCTGCGGGCATCGGCGTCTCACGTACGGTGAGCTGGAACAGCGCGCCGAGGCGCTGGCCGGGCGGCTCAGCGGCCACCTCGACGGGCCTGACCGCGCGGTCGCGGTGGCGCTGCCGCGCTCGCCCGAGCTGATCGTCGCGCTGCTCGCGGTGCTGAAGGCGGGCGGCGCGTATGTGCCCGTCGACCTCGACTATCCGGCCGCCCGGGTCGAGTTCATGCTGCGCGACAGCGCACCGGCCGTACTGCTGACCGAATCCTCGCTGCGTGAGCGGCTGCCCGCCACGTCGGCCGCCGTCGTGTGCGTCGACGAGCAGGGTCAGGCGCCGGTCCGCCCGAGATCACCGGCCGACCTGGCGTACGTCATCTACACCTCGGGCTCGACCGGCACTCCCAAGGGCGTCGGCATCTCCCGCGGCGCGCTCGCGGCCCGGGTGGCCTGGATGCGCACGCGCTACGCGCTGTCCGAGTCGGACCAGGTGGTGCAGTTCGCCTCGGTCAGCTTCGACACGCACGTGGAGGAGATCTGGCCGACGCTGTGCAGCGGCGCCCGGCTGGTGCTGCTGCCGCCCGGTGAGCAACTACCTGACCTGCTCACCGCGCCGGCCGGCGCCGATGTGACGGTGCTCGACCTGCCGACGCCCTACTGGCACGAGCTGGTCGGCCAGCTGGAGCAGGTGCGCTGGCCGGCCTCGTTGCGGCTGCTGATCCTCGGCGCGGACCAGGTGCGGGGCGAGGCGCTGGCACGCTGGCGGGCCCGCTTCGGCGACCGGGTCGAGGTGCTCAACACGTACGGGCCGACGGAGACGACGGTCATCGCGACCGCCGCGCGTCTCGGCGAGGCCGACACCGGCGGCAGGCCGCCCATCGGCTCCCCCATCGACGACACCAGCGTCTACGTCGTGGACGACCGCCTGCGGCTCCTGCCGCCGGGCGTGCCCGGCGAGCTCTGCATCGCGGGCGACGCCGTGGCCCGGGGTTATCTGGGCCGTCCCGGCCTGACGGCCGACCGGTTCCAGCCCGACCCGTACGGCCCGCCGGGCACCCGGCTTTACCGCACGGGCGACCGGGCACGCTGGCGCGCCGACGGACAGCTGGAGTTCCTCGGCCGCCTCGACGACCAGGTGAAGATCCGGGGTTACCGGGTGGAGCCGGGCGAGGTCGCGACCGCGCTGAACGCGCTGCCGGGAGTACGCCAGGCGGCGGTCGTGGCCCGGCCCGACCCCGCCGGCCACCTCACCCTCGTCGGCTACGCCGCAGGCGACGGACTGTCGGCCGCCGAACTGCGCACGGAGCTGGCGCGGCGGCTGCCGGCCTTCCTCGTCCCCTCCCACCTGATCGTGCTGGCCCAGATCCCGCTGACCGCCAACGGCAAGGTCGACCGGGACGCGCTGCCCGCGCCCGGGTCGCAGCCCCGTGAAGGCGGCTACGTGCCGGTCCGCACGCCCGCCGAGGCGCTGGTCGCCGAGGTGTGGGCGGGCGTGCTCGGCCGCGAACGGGTCGGCGCGAGCGACGACTTCTTCGCGCTCGGTGGGCACTCGCTGGTGGCCATGCAGGTGATCGCCCGGCTCCGCGCGGCGACCGGCCGGACCGTGCCGATCCAGGCGCTCTTCGAGCATCCGACCGTCGCCGGCCTGGCCGCGGTCGTGGACACGCTCCCCACGGGCGATGACGACGAGCTCACCTGGCTGCCGCCGGACGCCGAGGCCGCGCCGCTGACGTTCGGCCAGGAGCGGCTGTGGTTCCTCAACCGGCTCAACCCGGACGACACCTCGCACAACATCTACCTCGCCTACCGGCTGCGCGGCCCCCTCGACGCGGACGTGCTGGAACGCGCGATCGGCACGATCGTCGACCGGCACGACGCGCTGCGCACCCGCTACACCGTGGACGACGAAGGCACGGCGCTGCAGGTCCCGGCGCCGCCGTGCGGCCTGCCGCTGGAACGCGTGCGGGTGCCGGACGGCGCGGCCGATCCCGTCGCGTGGGCGCACGCGCGGATCGGCGAATGGCTCAACGCGCCGTTCGACCTGACGACCGGCCCGCTGATCCGTGCCGGGCTGGTCCGGCTGGACTCCGACGACCACGTGCTGTGCCTGACGCTGCACCACATCGCCGGAGACGGGCGATCGTCCGGTCTCATCGTGTCCGAGCTGCGCGCCTGTTACGCCGCCTACCTGGAGGGCGCCAAGCCCGTCCTGCCCGAGCTGCCCATGCGCTACGCGGACTACGCGGCCTGGCAGCGGTCGAGGGCCGAGGCGGGCGCCTCCGGTGACGCGGCCGCCTACTGGCGCGCCCAGCTGGCCGGGGTGGCCGCGCTTGACCTGCCCACCGACCGGCCGTGGCCGGCCGTACAGGGCACGGACGGCGACTTCCTCGACGTACACGTCCCGCGGCGGCTCGACATCGAGCTGCGGCGGATCGCCGCGGACACGCGGTGCACGCCGTTCATGCTGCTGCTGGCCGCCTACCAGGTGCTGTTGAGCAGGTTCACGGGGCAGCACGACATCTGCGTCGGCGCGCCCATCGAACACCGCCCCCGGGTCGAGGTGGCCGACCTCGTCGGGTTCTTCGTCAACACGCTCGCGATGCGCGGCGACCTGTCCGGCGACCCGACGTTCCGCGAGCTGCTGGCCCGGACCCGGGACACGGCGCTCGCCGCGTACGCGTTTCCGGACGTGCCGTTCCACGAGCTGCTCCGGGACCCCGAGATCCCGCGTTACCCGGGCCGCGCGCCGGTGTTCCAGACCATGTTCGCCCTGCACACCGAGGAGCTGGCGGGGAGCGACGTGCTGCCGGGCGTCACGGCGGAGTTCTTCGACGGCGGGCTGCTGCAGGTCAAGTTCGACCTGAGCCTGGACGTCTGGGAGGACGACCGCGGCATGCGCGCGACGTTCGGCTACCGCGGCGAGCTGTTCGAGCGTGCCACCATCGCCCGCCTGGCCGACTGGTTCCTCACCCTGCTCGCCGCGCTCGCCGCGGCGCCCGACGATCCGCTGTCCATGGTGGACGCGGACGACGAGGAGGAGCGCGCCAAGCTGCGGTCCGGCACGCGGGTCGCCGCCGTCGCGCCCGTGGCCGTGCCCGCGCACGCCTACGTGGCGCCGCGTACGGAGGCCGAGATCGTGGTCGCCCGGATCTGGGCCGAGGTGCTCGGGGTCGAGCGGGTCGGCGCGTACGACGACTTCTTCGCGCTCGGCGGCCACTCGCTGCTGGCGATGAAGGCGATCGCCCGGCTCCGCGCAGCCACGGGGGTCGAGGTGCCGCTGCGCGCCATGTTCAGCGACCCGACCGTGGAGCTGTTCGCCGCCGTTCTCGAGGACGGAGCCCCGTCGAGCGGGCACACGATCGCGGTGCGCGCGGACGAGGGGCCGCCGCCGTTGTCGTTCGCCCAGGAGCGCCTGTGGTTCATGGAGCAGCTCGCCCCGGGCAGCGGCGCGTACACCATCGCCGCCGTCCTGCGGCTGCGCGGCGAGCTGGACGTCGCCGCGCTGACCACCGCCTTCAACGGGGTGGTGGCCCGGCACGAGACCCTGCGCAGCAGGTTCGAGGACACCGGCGACGGTCGCCCGGTGCTGGTGATCGACCCTCCCACGGCGCGCGAGCTTCCCGTCGTGCCGACCACCGGCGCCGGCGCCCACGACCTCGTGCAGGCGCACCTCGCCGAACCCATCGACCTCGCCACCGGCCCGCTGCTCCGCCCGCTCCTGCTGCGGCTCGAAACCGGCGACCACCTGCTGGCCCTGGCCGTCCACCACATCGCGGCCGACGGATGGGCCATGGACCTGTTCGCGGCCGAGCTGAGCGCGCTCTACGCCGACAGATCGGCCCTGCCCGACCTGCCCGTGCGGTACGGCGACTACGCCGCCTGGCAGCGGAGCCGGCTGTCCGGGCCGGCCAAGGACGCCGACCTCGCGTACTGGCGGGAGGCGCTGGCCGATCTCGAACCGCTGGATCTGCCCACCGATCACCCGCGACCGGCGCGTCAGACCTTCGGCGGCGCGGCGCACACCATCGCTCTCGACGCCGGGCTGCGGGCCGGGCTGGCCGAGCTCGGCCAGGCCCACGGCGCCACGCTCTACATGGTGCTGCTGGCCGCGGTGCACGCCGTGCTCGGCCGGCACAGCGGCCAGCGCGACTTCGCGGTCGGCTCACCGGTGGCCGGGCGGCTCCACCCCGAACTGGAGAAGATCGTCGGCACCTTCGTCAACATGCTGACGATGCGCGCCGCCCTTGACGGCGACCCCGGCTTCGCCGAACTGCTGGCGCGCACCCGGGAGAGGTGCCTGGAGGCGTACGCGCACCAGGAGCTGCCCTTCGAGCAGCTCGTCCAGGAGCTCAACGTGGCCCGCGACGTGCGCCGCTCGCCGCTGTTCCAGGTCATGTTCGCGGTGCAGAACTACGGCGTGACCCAGCCGGCCGTGCCGGGCGGGCTCACCATCGACGGCTGGCCGACGCCGGTCGGCACGACCCGCTTCGACCTGGAGATCTACGCCTACGAGTCGGGCGACGGGCTCGCCGCCACGTTCGTCTACAACACCGACCTGTTCGCGGCCGAGACGGTCGAGCGGCTGGCCGGACATCTGCGGGCGTTCCTCGACGCGGTCGTGGCCGACCCGGGCCGCCCGCTGTCCGAGGTCAGCCTGCTGAGCACGGCCGAAGAGGCGGAGCTGGTCGCGCACTCCCCCGCGGTCGACTTCCCGGCCGACGCCACGCTCCCCTCCCTGATCGCCGAGACCGCGCGCCGCATCCCGGATTCGGTCGCGGTCACCTTCGAGGGGCGCCATCTCACGTACGCCGAACTCGACGAACGGGCCGCCGCCCTGGCCGGCCGGCTCAGCGCGCTCCGGGTGGGACCGGGCGACCTGGTCGCCGTCTGCGCCGAGCGATCGCTGGAGCTGGTCGTCGCGCTGTACGCCGTGCTGCGGACGGGGGCGGCCTACCTGCCGCTGGACCCGGAGTATCCGGCCGATCGGCTGGCGTTCATGCTGGCCGACAGCGGCGCGCCGGTCCTGCTGGCCCAGCGGGGCCTGGTGGGCCGACTGCCCGCGAGCGACGCCACGGTCCTCGTGCTCGAAGACGCCGTGCTCGAAGACTCTGTGCTCGAAGACGCTTCGGATGATCCACTGGACGAGGTCATCCGGCCGTCCGACGTCGCGTACGTGATCTACACGTCCGGCTCGACCGGGCGGCCCAAGGGCGTGCCCAACACCCACAGCGGCATCGTCAACCGGCTGGATTGGATGCAGCGCGCCTTCCGGCTCGGCCCCGACGACGTGGTGCTGCAGAAGACGCCCGCCGGATTCGACGTTTCGGTGTGGGAGTTCTTCTGGCCGCTGATCGCCGGCGCGCGGCTCGTGCTCGCCAAGCCGGCCGGGCATCGCGACGCGGAGTACCTGCGTGATCTGATCCGCGCGGAGCGGGTCACCACGGTGCACTTCGTGCCGTCGATGCTGGCGGTGTTCCTGGCCGCCGAGGACGTCGCACAATGCACCTCGCTGCGGCGCGTGGTGTGCAGCGGCGAGGAGCTGCCGGTCGACCTCGCCGACCGCTGCGTGGCCACGCTCCCCGCCGAGCTGCACAACCTGTACGGCCCGACCGAGGCGGCCGTCGACGTGTCGGCCTGGCACTGCCGGCCCGACGAGCTCGCCGGTCTGGCGCGGGTGCCGATCGGCGTGCCGATCCAGAACACGGCCCTGTACGTGCTGGACGAACGGCTGCGGCCGGTGCCCGTCGGCGTGCCCGGCGAGCTGTTCATCGCGGGCGCCGGCCTGGCCCGCGGCTACCTCAACCGGCCGGCCCTGACCGCCGGGCGATTCCGGCCCGACCCGTTCGGCCCCGCCGGGTCGCGGATGTACGCCACCGGCGACCTCGCCCGAAGGCGTGCCGACGGCGCGCTCGAGTTCCTCGGCCGCCTCGACGACCAGGTGAAACTGCGCGGCCTGCGGATCGAGCTCGGCGAGATAGGCGCCGTGCTGCGCGAGCAGGCGGGCGTGCGCGACGCGGCCGTGATCGTGCGCGAGGACCGGCTGGTCGCCTACGTGATCGGGGATGCCGAGCACGGCGCGTTGCGTGCCGCGCTACGCGCCCGGCTCCCCGATTACATGATCCCGGCGGCGTTCGTCACGCTGGACGAGCTGCCGCTGCTGCCCAACGGCAAGCTCGCGCGCCGGTCGCTGCCCGCGCCGGCCGCCCACCGCTCCGATCCGGGCGCGGTCGCCCCGCGCACCGACACCGAGCGGCTGATCGCCGGCATCTGGCGGGAGCTGCTCAACGTCGAGACGGTCGGCATCGACGACGACTTCTTCGACCTCGGCGGGCACTCGCTCCTGGCCACCCAGGTGGTGGCCAAGCTGCGCCACGCGTCACCGGCCGGCGTCTCGGTGCTCGAGCTCTTCCAGCACCGCACGATCCGCGCCCTGGCCGAGCTCATCGACACCCCGGCCGATCGGCGCGGTCCGCGCCGCCTGCTGCACGAGCTGACCTCGCCAGGCCGGGAACGCACCGCCACGCTGGTCTGCGTGCCGTACGGAGGCGGCAGCGCGGTCGTCTACCAGCCGCTGGCCGACGCGCTGCCATCCGGATGGTCGTTGTACGCCGTGTCGGTGCCCGGCCAGGACATCGGGGTCGACGAGGAGGCGCTGCCGTTCGACGAGCTCGCCGAGCGCTGCGCGGCCGAGGTGCTGGAACGCGTGGACGGCCCGCTGGTCCTCTACAGCCACTGCGTGGGCTCGGCGCTGATGGTCGAGATCGCCCGCCGGGTGGAGGCGGCCGGACGCGAAATCGACGCGGTCTACCTGGGCGCGAACTTCCCCTTCGCCCGCCCGACGAAGGGCGTGATGGGGGCGCTGTCCCGGCTGGCGCGCCGTGACCGGCTGCAGGGCAACCGCGTGTATGAGAACTGGCTGCGCTCGATGGGCGTGGACCTCGCCGACCTCGACCCGGCCGAGGCCGACCGGATCGTGCGCACCATGCGCGACCAGGCCCGGGCCGCCGAGGACTACTTCACCCGGCTGTTCTCCGAGCGTGTGGCGCCGCTGCGGGCGCCGATCATCTCGGTGATCGGCGAGCGCGACTCCGAGACCGAGTTCTACCGGGAGCGCTACCGCGAGTGGAACTTCCTGGCGCACGAGACGGCGCTGGTCGTCCTCGACGAAGGCGGACACTACTTCCTGAAATATCGGGCGGCCGAGCTGGCCGCCATCGTGACGGACGTGCACACCACCGACCGGCCGCTGGCCGATCCCGACGGCGGATGGTCGGTGGAGGGCCGGACCACGACCGAGAAGCCGACGGGCGTGGCGGCGCAGCCGAGCATGCGCCGCTTCCTGCTGGTGGCGCTCGGCCAGCTGGTCTCGATGGTCGGCTCGGCGCTCACCGAGTTCGCGATCCCGCTGTGGATCTATCTGCAGACCGGGTCGGTCGTGCGGTTCGCGGTCTTCGCCGTGCTCGGCCTGGTGCCCGGGATGCTGGTCGCGCCGATCGCCGGCGCCGTGGTCGACCGGTTCGACCGGCGGCGGGTGATGCTGCTCGGCGACCTCGCGGCCGGCGGCAGCCAGGCCGTGCTGCTCGGGCTCGCGCTCACCGACCGGCTCGAGGTCGGCCACATCTACGTGCTGCTGGTCGTGCTGTCGGTCGCGTTGACGTTCCAGCGGCTCGCGTACGCCTCGGCCGTGCCGCAACTGGTGCCCAAGAGGTACCTCGGCCATGCCAACGGCGTGGTGCAGATGACCCAGAGCGCCGGGCAGTTCGCGGTGCCGATCGCGGCCGCCGGGTTGATGGCCGCCGTGGGCCTTCGCGGCGTGCTGCTGCTCGACGTGGTCAGCTACCTGTTCGCGGTCGGGGTGACGCTGCTGATCCGCTTCCCGGACACCCTGCCGTGGCAGCGCCGCGAGTCCCTGGTTTCGGAGATCGCGGCCGGGTGGCGGTACGCCCTGGGCGACGGCGGCCTGCGGCCCGTGCTGGTGTTCTTCGCCGTGCTCAACCTGTTCATGACGCCGCTGTTCCTGCTCATCTCGCCGCTGGTGCTGTCGTTCGCCGACCTCGGCGCGGTGGCCCGGGTCAGCATGGCCACCGGGCTCGGCGGGATCCTCGCCGGCGTGCTGATGAGCCTGTGGGGCGGCCCGCGCACGGCCCGGGTGCGCGTCATGATCTGGGTGGTCCTGCTGCTCGCGGTGTTCAGCGTGCTGCCCGGCCTGCGGCCGAACGAGGTGCTGGTGGCCGTCGGCGCGTTCGGCATGTTCTTCTGCCTGACCCTGGCGAACGGGATCTACTCGACCCTCGTCCAGGTGAAGGTGCCGCAGCGGTTCCACGGCCGGGTGTTCGCCGTCAACACCGTCATCGCGTTCTCCACCATCCCGATCGGCTACGCGGTGATCGCGCCGCTCGGCAGCCACGTGCTCGGGACGCCCCTGTTGTTCCCGATCCTGGCCGCGGCGATGGCGATCCAAGCGCTCATCTGCCTGCGGCTGCCGCGCCTTGTCCGGTTTGACGAACGGGTGCCCGACGCCCTGCCCGACGACCTCGTCGGCGTGCGGACCCGCGAGATGAAAGTGAGGACCGATGTCAGCTGATCACTACCAAGTTGTGCGCAACGGCGAGGAGCAGTACTCGATCTGGCCGGCCGACCAGCAGCCCCCCGACGGCTGGCGCCCCGAGGGCACGGTCGGCCCCAAACAGGATTGCCTGGACCACATCGAGGAGATCTGGACGGACATGCGCCCGCTGAGCGCCCGGAGGCCGCGATGACCACGGACTCGACCGAGATCGCCGTGCTGCGGATGTGGACCGAGCTCGGGCTCCACGCCGACTCGGCCGACGACGACTTCTTCGAGGCCGGCGGCCAGTCCCTGACCCTCGTGCGATTCCTGGCCAGGGTCCAGGAGGCCTACGGCGTGGAGCTGCCCGTCGACCGGCTCTTCGACGCCGACCTCACGGTCGCCGCGGCCGCCCGGCTCATCACCGAGGCCCAGCTCGCCATGACCGACGACGACGAACTGGCCGCCGTGCTGGCCACCGTGGAAGGGCTCTCCGACGACGAGCTGGCGGCGCTGCTGGCCGAGGCCGACTGAGCGACATGCGCGTCCTGCTTACCCAGAACATGCGCTACCTGCCGAGCCACGGCGGCGCCAACAAGTCCAACCGGATCACGATGGAGGACCTCGCCGCGGGCGGCCACCGCTGCGTCGCGGTCACGCCGCTGCACGCCACCTCGGAGCCGGAGCTGGCCGCGCAGCTCGCCGCCCTCGGCAGCGACCCGCCTCGCCGGGCCGGCGACGCGCTGATCTACGAGCACCGCGGCGTCGAGGTGCACGTCGTCACCTCGCCCACCCGCCTGGCGCCGTACGCCGGTCAGATCGCGGCCGCCCTCCGGCCGGACCACACGCTCGTGCCGTCCGACGATCCCGGGCTGCTCATGCTCGGCACCGCGCTCCGCGCCACGCCGGAACGGGTGGTGTATCTGGTGCACACCCTGCAGCAGCTGCCGTTCGGCCCGCGCGCCTTCTATCCCAGCGTGTCGGGGCTGTCGCTGGTGCGCCGGGCCGCCGGGGTGGTGGCGATCAGCCAGGCCGTACGCGACTATGTGATCGACTGGGCGGGGCTCGAGCCCGAGCTGATTCATCCGCCGGTGTACGGCCCCGGCCCTTTCCCGGACCTCGGCCGTCCGGACCGTGGCGCGGTGACCATGGTCAACCCGTGTGGCTACAAGGGGTTGCCCATCCTGCTCGGCCTGGCCGACGCCCGCCCCGAGGTGCCGTTCCTCGCCGTGCCCACCTGGGGCACGACCTCCGCCGACCGCGCCGAGCTGGCCCGCCGCCCCAACATCGAGGTGGCCGACCCGGTGCACGACATCGCCGACCTGCTGCGCCGTACGCGGCTCCTGCTGATGCCCTCGCTGTGGGACGAGACGTTCGGATACACGGCCGTGGAGGGCATGCTGCACGGCGTGCCGGTCCTGGCCGGCGACGTCGGCGGGCTGTCCGAGGCCAAGCTCGGCGTGCCGTATCTGCTGCCCGTCCGCCCCATCCGCCGCTACCACCCGCAGCGCGACGACGAGCCTTATCCGGCGCCCGTCGTGCCCGAGCAGGACATCGGCCCGTGGCTGGTCGCTCTGGACCGGCTGCTCACCGACCCCGCCCACTATCGCGACATCGCGTTCCGAGGCCGTGAGGCGGCCACCGCCTTCGTCGGCGGTCTGGACGCCACGGCGTTCGAGCGATACCTGGGCCGGCTGCCCGTCGCCCGTGCCGCCGCTCCCCCTCAGGACACCGCGCGGCTGGCGGACCTCAGCCCCGCCCGCCGCGAAGCCCTGGTCAAACTGCTCCAACGGCGCGCCGTTGGAACGGACCGGGACGAGGTGGAGCAGCGGGAAAACTGACACATCGGACGAGTGTTCCAAGCTGTGGAACACCGCGTCACGCCCTGGTTTCCAACGGGCATAAGTGATCGCCGTTACCCCGGATGCGGGTGTGGCGACACCAACTGAATAGGAGACCACGGAGTGGGTCGGTGGTTATCGTCCCTGCGACGGCTCGGGATCGGGCTTGTCGCGGCGGTGGCGGTTCTGATGTTTCTGGGCGCCGGCGCGGCCAACGCGATCCCGGTCGGCGGCGGTGAGGGCGATCCGCCGCCCGACGACTGCGTGGCGGCCACGACGGGAAATCTGACGGTCTCGCCCTCCACGGTCACCGTCGGGCAGAGCGTGACGTTGAACTGGGATGTCGATCAGATCCCGGGCTGCACGGTCTGGAAGCACATCGAGGGGCCGCCCTTCTGGGGCGCCTCGGTGTCGAACTCGGGCGGCAGCTCGGCCGTACTGAACACCGAGGGCAAGACGAACTGGGCGCTGACGGTCACCGGGCCGCTCGGCAACGTCTACACGCTCGACACGGCGTCGGTGACGGTGCAGCCGCAGGCCGGTCCGCCGGCGGTGTTCTCGAAGACTCCGCTCTCGGTGGTCACCGCCCAGGAGGCGTCGCCGGTGAGCAACAGGTCCGGCGTCTGGACGGACGTGCCCGGCCTGAGCACGGCCGTGTCGGCGCAGACCGGATCCAATCTGACGGCCACCGTGTCGGCCGAGGTCTACACGCAGAACACGGTGTGGTTCCGCGTGCTCGTCGACAGCGGCGTGACCGCGCCGAGCGATGTGGCGTACAAGCTCGACGGCGCCGACTACGACGGCACCCGGTCGTTCACCTTCGGCCGGGAGAATCTCGCCGCGGGCCGGCACATCGTCCGGGTCCAGTGGTACACCAACGCCGGCACGTCGGCCCGGGTCGGAAAACGGACGCTGACCGTCAGCACCGACGCGGCCGGCACGAGCGCCGGTCGCCTCTATCACCAGGCGACCGAGTCAAGCTGGCTCACCAAGACCACGTCGACCTGGGAAAACGTGCCGGACCTCACGCGCGCGATCACCACGGGCGGGACCAGCGACCTCAAGATCACATTTTCCGGTCAGACCACGAACGGCAGCGGCGCGTTCTACGCCCGGGCCGTGGTCGACGGGGTGCCGGGCGAGGACGTCCTCTACGGGGCCGCAGGGGTCCCCGGCGGAGCGCGGTCGTATGTCTTCGTCCGCAAGGGCGTCGGCGCCGGCACGCACACCGTGTCGATCCAGTGGTATTCGGACGGCGGCAGCATCCTGCTGTCCGACCGGGCGATGACGGTGTTCACGACACCGGCGTCCGCGGCCGACGGCGGTCTGACGACGTCGGTCTGGCAGGGCGCGCCGACCACGATCAACGCCGGTTCGTTCACCACGCTCGGCAACATCGGCGGGGCGTTCACCACCTATTCGGGCGGCACGAACGTCGACGTGACGGTCGGCCTCGAGGTGCGCTCGACGGCGCGGGCCCTGCTCCGGGTGCTGGTCGACGGCGTGCCGGTCAACCCGGCCGACGTGACGCTGTCCGACTCGATCGGCGGGTTCCGCGGGCAGAGCTACACCTTCGCGGCCAAGAACATCAAACCCGGCACCCACCAAGTCCAGGTTCAGATCCAGGCCTGGTCGGGCACCACGTTCGTGGGCGATCGCACCCTCGCGGTGACCTTCTCCCAGCGGCCCGGCACCGACTTCGCGCAGCCGTTCCGCAGCCTGCGTCCGCGCACGGGGATGAACGTGCCGGTCGTCGCGATCTGCTTCGACCCGGGCCGGGCCGGGCACGCGCCGCCGAGCCTCGGCTACCTGCGGAACATGCATGAGGGCAACGACGGCGGGCGCAGCGCCAAGGGTTGGTTCCAGGAGAACACCGGTGGTCAGGTCACCTACGCCGCGCCGACGTACATCGGCTGCGCCGACGGGAACTGGCTCGCCGCGCCGGCCGGTCGCACCGGCACGTGGTATTGGGACACCGGCAACTTCCCGCTGATGTGGCAGGACGCGCTGACCGCGGCGGATCCGTACATCGACTACAGGGCGCTGGACCTCAACGGCGACCATGTCATCAGCGGCGACGAGGCGGTGATCGAGATCATCCGGCCGCAGAACGAGCCGTACGGCACGCTACGCGGGGCGACGGCCACTCTCGACGGCGTCTCCACCAGCGTCGACCTGCTCGACCTGTATCTGTCCTCGGCCGTCGACACCTCCACACGCGCGTGGAACGTCGGGTTGATCGCACACGAGGCGTCGCACCTTCTCCTGGGCACCGCCGACATGTACTGGGGCACGACGACGCGGCCCGGCCGATACAGCGTCATGGACGACCACACCCGGGCCAGCCACCTGGATCCGTTCCATAAGCTGAAGCTCGGCTTCGTGACGCCGAACGTCGTGGAGATCAACAAGTGGACCACCGCGACGGTCTCCCTCAACGCGGTCGAGTCCAGCCAGGAGATCACGATCCTCTACGACCCGGCCCGCGCGGACAAGGAGTACTTCATCCTGGAGAACCGCAGTCCCAGCACCGGCGGCGCCCTCAACTACGACGCCTTCGTGAACGGCGGCATCGCCGTGTGGCACATCATCGAGGACACCGCCACCCAGGATCAGTTCCCGCCGTCCGGCGGCTCGGACATCCAAAGCGGTGACTGGGGGCGCAAGGGCGTGCGGCTGCTCGCGGTGCTTGGGAGCGGCAGCAGCCTGACCCTCCCGTGGGCCGACGGCTCGGCCACCGGAATCCGGGTCACCGCGAAGTCCAGCTCCCAGGCGGCCGTCCCCGTCGAGATCGCCAAGATCTGAGCGGCCACCCTCGATCGAGCCGGCCGCCGACAGTCCCTGTACGATCACGTTGAGTGACGACAAAGTGGTCGTACAGGGCACGAGGAGACTGAACGACGGTGGCCGGCAAGCTTGTTCTCATCCCTGGGTCACGCGGCCTTGGCCGTAAGGTCATCGACCGGCTGCACGCGCATGACGTGCCCGTGCGCGCCATGGTCCGCCACGACGACGCCGGCGCCGGCGAGTTGCGGGCGCTCGGCGTCGACGTGGTCATCGGCGACCTGACCCGGCCCGACACGGTCGCCGCCGCGCTGCGCGGTGTCGACCGGATGTACTTCGGGATGAGCGTGTCCCCCGACCATCTGCTGGCCGCGACCGTCGTGGCCACCGTCGCGCGGGAATACGGCAAGCTCGACGCCCTGGTCGACGTGTCGCAGATGACCGTGTCGCAGATGACCGCCACCAGCACCTCCGAGTCGCACCAGCAACGGCTGCACTGGCTCGCCGAGCAGGTCTTCGACTGGTCGGGCCTGCCGGTGACCCACGTGCGGCCGACCGTGTTCCTCGACAACCCCCTGTTCACCACCCTGGCGGCGCGGTCGATCCGCGAGCGGGGCACGATCGAACTGCCGTTCGGCACGGGGCGCACGTCACCGATCGCCACCGACGACGTGTCCCGGGTCATCGCCACCATCCTCCGCGATCCCGCCCCGTACGTCGGCCACGTCTACGAACTGACCGGCCCTCGCAGCCTCGATATGAACGGCGTGGCCGAGGAATACGCCCGCGCGCTGGGCCGCCCGGTCTCCTACGCCGACGTGCCGCTGGACCAGTGGCGCGCCGCGGTGCTCGACAAGGCCGGGCTGCCGCCGCACACCGAACAGCACATCGCCACCATGGCCCGCCTTCACCGCGAAAACCGCTACGACCGCGCCACCGGGGACGTGGAGCGCGTGACCGGCATGCCCGCCCAGACCATCGAGGACTTCGTCGCCATCCACAAGGAGATCTACCTGACCTGAGCCGCGCCTCCGCAGGTCATGTCGCATGCATATGGCCTGGCCGGGTAGGCGACGAATATGGAGGACGGCATCACGGTGGGCGTGGAGGAGGAGTTCCTGCTCCTCCACCCGGCGTCGGGGGAGCCGGCCGCGTGCGCCGGAAAGGTGCTGCGGGCGGCCGGGCGGCACGCCTGGGCGGACTCGGGAGGCGGATTCCACGGGGAGCTCCTCCAGAGCCAGGTCGAGGCCGCGACCGGCGTCTGCCGCACGCTCAGCGGGCTGCGGGCGCAGCTCGGTTACGGCCGCGCCCGGCTGGCCGAGGCGGCCGGACAACAGGGTCTGACGCCGGCGTCGACGGGCACCCCGGTCGTGCCCGGGCCGCCCCCTCCCCTGACGCCCGGCGAGCGTTTCGAGCGCATCGGCCGGATGTACGCGGGCGTGGTGGCCGACTACCAGAGCTGCGGCTGCCACGTGCACGTCGGGGTCGCCGACCGGGAGACGGCGATCGCCGTGCTGAACCGCCTGCGGCCGTGGCTGCCGACGCTGCTGGCGCTGTCGGCCAACTCGCCGTACGGCCCGGCGGGAGACTCCGGCTACGCCAGCTGGCGCATGGTGCAGCAGTCGCGCTTCCCCGGCTCGGGGGTGCCGCCGATGTTCGACTCGGTCGCCGATTATGACCGTACGGTCGCCACGCTGGTGAACAGCGGCGTGCTGGTGGACGCCTCGATGTCGTTCTGGCTCGCCCGGCTGGGGTCGGGGCTGCCGACGGTCGAGGTGCGCGCGGCCGACGCGGCGGCGACCGTGGACGACGCCGTACTGCAGGCCGCCCTGTCCCGGGCGCTGGTCAGGACGGCCCTGAACGATATGGCCGCCGGCCGCGCCCCGGCCGCGCCGTCGGAGCAACTGTGCGCCGCGGCCGTGTGGAACGCCGCCAGGTATGGCATGGACGGGCCGGCGCTGGACATGGCCGCCGAGCGGCGGCGGGACGCGTGGGAGCTGGCCGACGCGCTGTTCGAACACGTGGGCGCGGAGCTGGAGGCGGCCGGCGACCTGCTGGAGGTCAAGGATCTGCTGGAGTGGATCAGGCACGAGGGCACGGGGGCCCGGCGGCAGCGCCGCGCCGCCGTTCACGGCCGGGCGTCCGTGACACGCCTGCTCGCGATAGGGGGAGACATCCATGAACGGTGAGGCGCCGAAGCTGCCGCCGCCACGCGGCCCGCTGTCCGAGGCCGTCATCGGGCTGCTGACCGGGAACCCGCCCGTTGACATGCCGGCGACGGCTGACGCCGACCCCTTCGGCGAGGATCTGCAGCTGGCCCTCTATGTCTGCTACGAGCTGCACTATCAGGGCTTCGCGGAGGTGGACGACGCCTGGGAGTGGCGGCCGGAGCCGCTGCGCCTGCGCGCGGAGCTGGAGCGGGTGTTCCTGGCCGGGCTGCGCGCCGGCGTCGCCTCGGGTGACGACGTGACGGGAGTCCTGGAGGAGCTGCTGAGCGAGCCGGTCGACGGCGACGGCCTCTCCTATCACCTGCGGGATCAGGGAGAGCGCTGGCAGCTTCGCGAGTACGTCGCGCATCGCTCCATCTATCACCTGAAGGAGGCCGACCCGCACGCCTGGGTGATCCCGCGGCTGACGGGCCGGGCCAAGGCGGCGCTGGTGGCGGTGGAGTTCGACGAGTTCGGCGGCGGCCGGGCCGAGATGATGCACTCGCGGCTGTTCGCCGACCTCATGGAGGAGCTGGGCCTGGACTCCGCCTACGGCGCCTACCTCGACGTGGCTCCGGCCGAGATGCTCGCCGTCGTCAACATGATGAGCCTGTTCGGCCTGCACCGGGCCCTGCGTGGCGCGCTGACCGGCCATTTCGCGGCGGCTGAGATCACCACGTCGCCGAGCGCGCGGCGGCTGGCCCAGGCTCTGGAACGGCTGGGAGTGGGGCCGCGCGGCACGCTGTTCTTCACCGAGCACATCGAGGCGGACGCGGTCCACGAGCAGGTCCTGCGCCGCGACGTGCTCGGCGACCTGCTCGAGCGCGAGCCGGAGCTGGCCGCCGACGTGGTCTTGGGCGTCCGGGCCACCGAACTGGTGGAGGAGCGGTTCGGGTCGCACGTGCTGGGCCGCTGGCGGGCGCCGGAACCGGCGTCCTCCCTGCTGCGGCCACTGCCGTGAGTCACTTTTATGCGATTCGAGGGGGCTTGGGGTGTTTGAGGGGACTTGGGGGGATTGAGGGGATGTTCCTGCTGAGACCACCGGGGGTGTATCGGCCTCAGGGTGACACCGCTCTGCTGTCCGAGGCCCTCGGCCTGCTGGAGGTCCGCCCCGGCGCCCGGATCCTGGACATCTGCGCCGGCACCGGCGTGCTGTCGGTGCTCGCCGCCCGGCATCGCGCGGCCCGGGTCACCGCCGTCGACGTGAGCCTCCGCGCCGCCTTCGCCGCCTGGTTCAACACCACCCTGCGCGGCCTCCGCGTGCGGGTGCTGCGCGGAGACCTGTTCCGTCCGCTCCAGGGGGAGGAGTTCGACGTCATCCTGGCCAATCCGCCGTACGTGGCCGGCGAGGCGGCGCCGCCTGGATCGCACAGCCAGGCACGGGCCTGGGACGCGGGAATGGACGGCCGCACGTTCCTGGACCGCATCTGCGCCGCGGCGCCGCGACATCTGGCTCCCGGCGGGTCGCTGCTCATGGTCCATTCGGCGTTGAGCGGCGTGGAGGCGTCGCTGCGTCACCTGCGCGCGGCCGGGCTGCTTGCGGGCGTCGCCACGCGCCGCCGTGAGCGGTTCGGCCCCGTCATGCGGGCCAGGGCGGCGCAGCTGGAGGCCCAGGGCCTGATCGAGCCCGGCCAGCGGGACGAGGAACTGGTGGTGATCTGTGCACGGCGAGAAACGGCGGCCGCAGGGATCGTCTGACGACACGAAGGTGACCCTCGTTCAGGACGGCCCCATGCTGATCGAGGGGCCGGTCGAGGTCACCCTCGAAGACGGCAGCACCGTCAGGTCGGACCGGTTCCTGGTGGCGCTGTGCGTCTGCCGGCGTAGCCGTACTTATCCGTTCTGCGACACCAGCCATCGCCGTCGCTGCCGCTCACGCGGGGAAGCCGACGACTGACGCCGCCGGGCGTTCGCCATCATGGTGTCCATGGATGAGAGCGAATGGGATGAGAAGTCGCGGGCCCAGGCCGCCGAGCTGGAAGAGAAATGGGGCCAGTGGGCTGCCGCCCAGGAGACGTGGTGGAAGACGCGGGCGGCCGGGCAGCAGGAGGAATCCCTGCGACAGCACAACCTGATGTACGGCGGCCTGATCGGCATCGGCATCGTCCTGGTGCAGCCCTTCCTCACGGTGCCGTCGGACGCGCTCGACATCTCCGCCAAGATCTGCGTGCTCGCCTTCGCGGTGGCCATCCCGATCCTCGCCGGTCTTGTGCTCCTCAACAGCCACGAGACATACCGGCGGCGTACGGCCTCCTCCGTCTTCGTCCAGATCGCGAGGCAGGCGGCCTTCGCCATCGGATTCGCCGGGGTGGTCGCCGGTTTCTGGCACATCATGCCGATCGCCGGCATGGTGCTCCTGATCGCCGCGATTGTGGCCCTCGCCGTCCAGTCGATCGGCTACACGCGGGTGGAACAGGATGACGCGGGACCCGTGGACGGAACAGGAGACCAGCAGGCCCCGCAGCCATAAGAGCGCCCGCGCTCAGTTGACCTGGCGGTCGCGGCCCTCCCAATAGGGCGCGCGCAGTTTGTACTTCTGCAGCTTGCCGGTCGCGGTCCGGGCGAGCACGTCGCGGAACTCGACCGACGTCGGCGCCTTGAACCGGGCCACCTTCGACTTCACATAGTCGATCAGCTCCTGCTCGGTGAGCGCGGACCCCTCGGCCTTCACCACCAGCGCCTTGATCGTCTCACCCCACCTGTCGTCGGGCACGCCGATGACCGCGACCTCGGCGACGTCCGGGTGACTGAAGATCACGTCCTCGACCTCGATCGAGCTGACGTTCTCGCCACCCGTGATGATCACGTCCTTCTTGCGGTCGCTGATCGTCAGATAGCCCTCGTCGTCGACGCTGCCACCGTCGCCCGTGTGGAACCAGCCGTCCGCCAGCGCCTTCGCCGACTCCGCCGGCTGCTGCCAGTAGCCCTCAAGGACGACGTTGGAGCGGGCCAGCACCTCGCCCTCGTCGTCGATCTTCAGCGTCACGCCGAGCGCGGGGTTGCCGGCGCGGACCAGCTTGGCGGCCCGCTCCTCCGGCCCCAGCTCGTCCCACTCGCCGCGCATCCGGTTGACCGTCAGCACCGGCGAGGTCTCGGTCAGGCCGTAGATCTGCAGGAACTCCCAGCCGAGCTCCTCCTGGACCCGCACGATCGTCCTGGTGGGCGGCGGCGCGCCCGCGACGATGATCCGGGCCCGATCGCGGCCCGGAATCGGCCCATCCCAGCTCTGCGCCGCCTCCAGCACGGCGTTCACGACGGCCGGCGCCGCGCACATCACGGTCACGCCGTACGCCTCCACCCGGCGAAGGATCTCGGCGCCGTCGACCTTGCGCAGGATCACGTGGGGGACGCCGAGGCCCGTCATCGCGAACGGCATTCCCCAGCCGTTGGCGTGGAACTGCGGCAGCGTGTGCAGGTAGACGTCGCGGTCGGTGACCCCGGCGTGCAGCGCGAAGGTGACGGCGTTAGTCCAGATGTTGCGATGGGTGATCTGCACGCCCTTGGGCCGCGCCGTGGTGCCCGAGGTGTAGTTGATCGTCGCGGTGGCGTTCTCGTCGGGCTGCCACGCACGCGGCTCGACCCCGGGCAGATAGAGGTCGTCGTCCTCGCCGAGCACGAACTTGAACTCGCACTTCACGTCGGCAAGCGCGTCGGCGAGCTCCGGGTCGACGTACAGCGCCCGGGCGCCGCTGTGCTCGACGATGAAGGCGACCTCGGCCGGCGAGAGGCGGAAGTTGACGGGCACCAGGACCCGGCCGTATCCGCAGACGCCGAAGAACGCGCTCAGCAGCCGTGCGCTGTTGTGCGAGACGAACGCGACCCGCTCGCCGGGCGACAGCCCGAGGGCGTCGTGCCGGGCGGCCATCGCCCTGGCCCGCTCGCCGAGCTGGGCGTACGTCAGTTGACCGAGGGACGCGGCCGGCTGATCCGGCTCGTCGTGCACCCCGATCCGCTGACGGTAGACGGCGAGCGCCCGGTCGAGGAAATCTGCGGCGCTGAACGGGACGAGCACGGTGTCCTCCCAAGGATCTGACGGAGGCGACGCTTGTGGGATCAAGCCCACCACAACCATAACTTCCCGCCCACCGCGGGACGCTCGGTAGACACGGAGGCGCGGGCGGCCAGATGCTCGACGCTGTGCGCGGCCAGGGGCCGGGATCCAGCAACCCGCTGACCACCGCACTCGCCGACAAGGGTGACCAGGGCTCGCCTTCAGTCACTTGACGCTAGCCGGTGCCCCCGGCATCGGATTCCATAGCAGATAGCCCAGGTCGACGATGGAAGCCCACGGGCATCGCGTCGTCCCACCAGGCTTGTGACGGCTGTGGCGCATCCGGCGCCCCGGCTCGCGAAGAGTGGAGACAACTATGGGAACGCCCGTGCTCTTCATCCATGGCCTCTGGCTGCATGCGTCGTCCTGGGATCCGTGGGTGCGGCTGTTCCAGGACGCCGGCTACGAACCGCAGGCCCCGGGCTGGCCCGGAGACGGCGACACCGTCGAGGCGTCGCGGGCCAACCCCGACGCTATCGGCGACCACGGCATCGACGACGTGGTGGAGCATTTCGCCGGCATCATCGAGCGGCTGCCGTCGGCGCCGATCCTGATCGGGCACTCGTTCGGCGGGATGATCGCGCAGAAGCTGCTCGGCCAGGACCGGGCGCTGGCCGCCATCGCGATCGACGCCGCGCAGATCAAGGGCGTGCTCCCGGTCCCCCTGTCGGCGCTCAAGGCCACGCTGCCGGTGTTCAAGAACCCCGCCAACAGGCATCGGGCCGTCTCGCTGACCGCGGAGCAGTTTCGCTTCGCCTTCACGAACGCCGTCTCGGAACAAGAGTCGGACCAGCTCTACGACCTGTGGACGATCCCGGCGCCGGGACGACCGCTCTTCGAAGCGGCCGCCGCCAACTTCAACCCGCACTCCCCCGCCAAGGTCGCCACCGACAACCAGACCCGCGGACCCCTGCTGCTGATCGCCAGCGGCAAGGACCACACCGTCCCCGAGTCCGTGACCCGCGCGACCCTCAAGCAGTACCGCCACTCCGAGGCCGTCACCGACCTCATGACCTTCCCCGACCGAGCGCATTCGCTGACCATCGACTCCGGCTGGCGCGAAGTCGCCGACACCTGCCTGACCTGGCTGAAAGAACAATCCCTCTGACCCTCCACCCCGTCGGCGGCATGGTCAGGACCCTCTGACACCCGCGACGCCCCCAGCGCTGAGCCGGGAGCACGTCCACGTCGTCGCCGACGCGTTCAGCCCGCCGGGCCTGGACGACCTTTGTGGATGTTCTCCGACGCCCGGGCTCTGCGCGGCGGCGTCGTCCCCGGGATCACGTCGAGATCGAGGTGCTCCTTGAGGAGGTATTTGAGCTCAGCGCCGTTGATGAGCTTGATGCGATTTCGCTGCGCGAACTGTTCGCTGCCGCGGCTGAACCAGGAGGTTGTCACCAGCAGACCGGTCGTCGCGTTGTGATCTGCCATCACCCCCGTGAGGGCATGGACGGCCTCGAGCCCGACAAGATCCTTCCACCGCTTGGCCTGAATCAGGCAGATCCCGCCGAAAAAGAGATTGTCACTGGTCGCTACGGCGTCGATGCCGCCGTCTTTGGACGGGATGGTCGTCCATGTCTTCGCGCCCATTTTCTCGAACAGCTGCCTCACCAGGTGCTCGAACTCGGTGGGCGAGAGGTCCAGGAGGTTTCGACGCGAGTCGAGACCGGCTACCACGTCCATGTCCTGCGTGAATCGGAAGCGCGTGAGATCGAAGGTAAGGAAGGGCTCGATCGCCTCAAGATCGTACGGGTTGGGTGAGACAAGAGCGTTCAGCCGTTTCAGGCAGATCACCGGATCCACCTCTGCAAGGACGAGGTCAGCGCTGCCTCACCTCTGTCGCCGACCTGGGCACCGGGTCGACCGCGTCGCGCGCCTTGACGTATTTGTAGCCGCGGACCTCGGGAACCACCGACTGCGGGGGCAGTTCGAATTCCAGGAGGATGTCGCGATTCTCGGGCCGGTAGCCCACCTGGTATTCCTGGGGGAATCCCACGGGGTATCGGGATCCGCCGAGCACTTTGCCGACGAACCACTCGACGGCTTCCGGCCGCCCTTCGGCGAACCCTCGACGCATGGCTTCCACGCGGGTGTTCTCGGACGCCACCCGCTCTTGTACGGCGGCCACTTCCCGATCATGAGCGGCCTTGGCGACGCCGAGCGCTCGAAGGCGCTGCTGCTCACGTTCCTTGTGCAGTGCGACGGCCGACTCGAATTCTTGCCGCGCCACCGCGACGTTGCGCTCGTATCGGGCCTGCCCGCCGAAGATCTTCGCGAAGCCACCCGGGGGAATCGGAGCGTATCCCGTCCAATCGGGAGCGGCTTCCGCAACTCCCAGCTGCCCCGGAGCGAAGGGAACGCGAGGAGCCACAACTGTCAACCGGTCAAAGGTCAACGGCTTGGCCGTCAGCACGGACGTCAACACGACATCGAGCTCCTCGACCCTGCTGCCCAGCTCAGCGGTCTTCTGCTCGGCGAGAGCCTGCCGGCCTTCCACGTAGAGTCGCTGGCGTTCGCGCTCCTGTTCCTTGGCCACGCGAGCGGCTTCTCGCTCTCGCCGCTCTGCCTCGCGTCGCTGCGCTGCCTGGTGTCGCTCCCATTCGCTTCGACCTGCTCCCACCGACGCGGCCTCCGTTCATTCGTGAGAGGAGTCCATGGAGCTCTACGCATAGTCACGCTGGAATAACGTCACGTCAAGGCGGGATCGATCTCGCTGGTCCGGCCCATGTGATGGCATCTCGAGGGCTGATACAACCTTTTGGACCCCCGGACGCGTCGGTAGTCCGAGAGGAGTCGTGTTGGACCGCTACGACAGTTTCCGGGAGTTCGTGACGGCGCACCAGCAGTCGCTGATGCGCACGTCGTATCTGCTCACCGGAGATGCGCATCTGGCCGAAGACCTGCTCCAATCCGTGCTGCTCAAGATCGTCGGGCGGTGGCAGAGGGTGCTGCGTACGGAACGCCCGGAGGCGTACACACGCAAGGCCCTGTTGCACGAGTACGTGTCGTGGCGGCGCCGGCTGAGCAGCCGGGAACTGCCGAGCGCGGACCTTCCCGACCTGGGGCCGCCAGGGTGGCCAGGGTCGGGTGAGGACGCGACGGTCGTACGGGTGATGGTGCGCGAGGCGCTCATGCGGCTGCCGCCGCGCCAGCGGGCGGTGATCGTGCTGCGGTTCTTCGAGGATCGGACGGAGCGGGAGACCGCCGAGCTGCTGGGCTGCTCGATCGGGACGGTGAAGAGCCAGGGCCACCACGCACTGACCCGATTACGGGCCCTGGCGCCGCATCTGGCGCCCCGTTTCCCCGATCCGGACTTCTCACCTGAGCAGGAGGCACGGCGATGACCTGGCTGGGGGATGTGCTCGCCGACCTCGCCGACGGCGCGCCGCAGGCGGATCTGGCCGAGCGGACCATCGGCCTGCATCAGCGCCGCCGGCGGATCGCCTGGTCGCTGGCCGTGGTCGCGACGGCCGGCGCGGTCGCCGTCACGCTGGTCGGGGTGACGGCGGGAGTGCGGGACATGGTCATGTACCACCCGGCCGCGCCGGGATCGGTCGTCGATCTTCCAGCCCGTGGTGTCGGCCCCTTGAGTTACGCGTACCAGACCTACTGCGCGCCGTCCGAGGGCGTGGCCCCGCGTGACTGCCGCAGCGGGGAATGGCGGCTCGTGACCCGGGGCGGTACGACCTATCACCTGCCGCAGGCGCTGCGCGGCCTGGACGCCTACATCGGCGAGGGCCTGCTGGCCAGCCCGCTGGCGATCACCAGGGACGGCGGGAAGATCGCCTACTACAGCTCGGACGCCGGCACCTTCCAGGTGCGCGATCTCGCGTCCGGGCAGGTGACGACCGCGCCGAGCCGCGTCCCGCAGCAGTGGCTGGGCAGCATCGCCCATCTGCTGCTGTCCGACGACGGCCGCTTCCTGGCGTTCACCAAGAACCCGGCGCTGACGGACCCGGCCATGCTGATCGACATGCGCGAGCGGATGGTCCGCCCGCTGCCCAACGGATGGAACCCGATCGGCCTGTCACCGGACGGCGATGTGATCACCTTGGCCCAGTACGCGCCCAAGGCGCGGCTGAAGACGCTGACCCGGCTCTGGACGACGTCCACAGCCGGCAACGGGACGACCGTCGACTTCACCCGGCATTATCTGTTCAGCCCGCTGTCGCCGGACGGCAGGACGATCGTCACCCTCGAGAACCGCTCCACCGACGCCGACCCCTGCCGGTCCTCCCTCATGGCCCGCGCCGATCCGGTCACCGGCCGCCCCCGCGCCACGATCGCCGCGTCCAGCGTGCTGCTACGCGGTGACGCCCTCTCGCTGCGGTCGTGGCTGAACGACGACGAACTGCTCGTTCTCGTCGACGCCGGCGCCACCTGCCGGACCCGCCGCGCCCCCGACGTCGACGAGCCCGCCGACACCAGCCCGCCGCGCGACCCGCCCTACCGGACCATCACCGGGTACGCCCTGAACGTCCACACCGGCGCCACCCGGATCTATGCCTCCTACCAGGCTCAGGGGCTGTTCGACCTGGTCCTGCCGGGCCCCGGGGGCGCCATATGACGGACGCGTCCGCAGCCGCAGCCCATACCCTTGACCGGTACGCCGTACAAGAGGAGGGGGCGCGTGGGCAAGCCCAGCCGGGCCGAGCGCGAGGCCAAGCGGAAAGAACGCGAGCAGCAACAGCGCCGGTCCGATCAGCCGCAGCAGGAGGGCGCCGACCGGCACTCCCCCTGGCCGAGCTCCGCCGCCACGCACGACCAGCGCACACACAGCGACGCCGAACGCGCCCGCCACCTGATCGGCAACGCCGTCGACCAGATCCATCATGGCGACCGGGAAGGGTTCGACCTGTGGGCGGCTCTGCTGGCCGAACATGACGATGCCGTCCCTGACTGGACCCGGGCCGTCGACCATGAGCTGACCAGCATGCTCACCGGTCTGATCACCACCCTCTGGCGCAACGGCTGGCAGCCCGCCGACGTGACACGCCTGGCCACCCGGCGTGGCGGCAGGCCACACGCCGCGATGGCGGCCGATCTGATCGCCCTGGAGCTGCGCGCCTACGCGCCCGCCACCATGCCCCCACGCTGGACGGAACAGCTGGACGCGCTGGACGCGGCCACCGGATGGGACGGCGGCTACTTCGCCTCACGCCCCGGGCCGAGGCTCATCACGATCACCTACGCTCTTCAACTCCTGCAGATCCTGATGACCCTCCCCCGGCTCGAACGGCTCGGCCCGATCCCCGGCCAGGCCCGAGCCGCCACCACGGCGCACAAGACCACTGCGGATGACAAGACCCTGACCAGGGTCCGCGCACTGCTGGCCCAAGCCGAGTCGACCTCCTTCGAGGCCGAGGCGGAGACCTTCACCGCGGCGGCGCAGCGCCTGATGGCCAAGCACAGCATCGACGTCGCGATGCTCGACGCCCGCGCCGACGCCGATCGAGACCGCCCGGCCGGGATCAGGCTCGGCATCGACGCCCCCTACGAGCAGGCCAAAGCGACCCTGCTGGCCGTCGTGGCGGGCGCAAACCGGTGCCGCGCGATCTGGAGCAGGGAGCTCGGGTTCTCCACGGTCCTCGGGTTCGACGCCGACCTCGACGCGGTGGAGCTGCTGTTCACCTCGCTGCTGGTCCAGGCGACCACCGCGATCGTGCGCGCGGGCACCAAGAAACACGGCTCGGGTCAGTCACGCACCCGCTCATTCCGCGAATCGTTCCTGCACGCGTTCACCAGCCGGATCGGCGAGCGGCTGGAGGAGGCCACCGCCGAAACGGTAAGGGACGAGGGCGCGGCCCGGGGCAGCGACCTTGTCCCCCTGCTCATCGCCCGCGAAGCGGAGGTGGAAGAAGCGGTCGAGGCCATGTTCCCCGAACTCACCCAGACCCGGATGCGCGGCGGCTACGACCGCGAAGGCTGGGCCGCCGGCCGCGCCGCCGCCGACCAGGCCCACCTGTCGATCCGCGAGCAGGTCAGCTCCTGATCCACCTCGATCACGGTCACGAGGGGTGCCGGTAGGGCTCGGGAGCGGGCCGAACGCCCTGGCGCCACTGGTCGCAGAGGGCGGCGTTACGGCGGCGCTCGTCGTCGGGGTCGAGCGGGCGCGGTAGGCGTAAGGCGTCTATCAGCGCGAACCGCTCGAGGTCGATGGCCGCCCGCACTGCCTCGCCGTACGCGACGGCGGCGTGCACGGCCCCCACATACGCCGCCCAGGCGATGGCCGCGGGCACGGCGGCGAGAGGCAGCCACCATCCGGACGCGACGAGCAGCCCGAACGCGGCGACGGCGACGATCGCCATGGTCGCCGAGAGCCGGGCGGCGGCGTCCAGCATATCCCTGCGGTCGTCGACGACGGTTTTGACGCCGGGGCTGAGCAGCGGATAGAGCCGCGGCCAGACGACCACGGCGTCAAGCCCGTAGGGCTCGCCCGCGCCCGCCTCGGTGGCGGCCAGCGCGTTGCCGAGGGCGGTCGGACGGAGCAGCTCCGGCGGCGGATACAGCCGGCGGAGCCGGGCCCCGGCGACTCCGGCGGCCTGGACGTCGGCCTCGCCGATCGGGCCGTCCGGTAATTGTTCGCGCTCGGCGAGCCGCGTCCGGCGCAGCGCCTGCCGCTCGAGAGCGCGCCTGGTGAGGGCGGGAAACGGCCACTCCCCTTCGAGCACTCGCACGAGGGCCAGCTGCAGAGGGACGCCCAGCACGGCGATCAATGTGATGGCGACGCCCAGCAGGACGATCTCGCCGGCGCTCAGCCCGGACGCGGTCCGCCACGCTCGCGCGAAGTCGACCTGCCCGGGCGCGCCCGCCCACACGAGCACGAGGATGACCAACGCCCCCGCGTAGGTCGGCAGGTAGTCGACGAGCAGGAAGCGCCCGCCCTGGACACCGGGTTTGGCCAGCGCGTCGAGACTCATGCGACCAGCTCCATGATCCCGTGGCCGTTGGGGCAGACTGGCGCGGCGCGCGGATCGACGTGCACGCGCCGGGCCTGGCTGCCGCAGGTGGCGCAGGCGAAGCGGACGATCCGGTAGTGGAGCGACTCGCCCGGCAGCGTGGCGCCCGCGCCGTCGCCGATCGACCGGAGCACGGCCGAGCCGAGCCGGATCAGGCGGCCGCGGCTCGTCGCGCCGACCACCTCGCCGCCGACGACCACGACCACGCCGTCGACGGACACGTCGTCGGCGAGCAGCGCTTCAAGCGCCTCCGCCGCGTCCTGCACCGAGCTCCCCGCGGCGAGGTCGAGCCGGACGAGCGAGTCGTCGGGAACGCCGTCGCGCAGAACCTCGAATCCTTCCACAGCCGTGGCTTATCAGTAGCCGCGCGACCACGTCCACCCGTACGTTCGAAGCTGTGGACAACGCGGGGATCAGCCGTCTCGACGACTACGTCCGTGCCTACGAAGACCAGGGCGAGAGCGGGCCCCTGTTGTCCGACGCGGCGCTCGCCGACGCCGCGCGATCAGCCGGAAATCTGGACACGACGGCCCTTCGAACGCTGGCGCGGTTCTTCTGGACGCGCTACATGGCGCAGGGCGACTTCGCCGACCTGGCTCCCGCTGTGGACGCGAGCGACGCCCTTGCGGAGTCGGATCCCCCCGCCCGCCCCCCGGTGCTGGCGCACGCTCTCGACTACCTCGACGGCCACGAGCCCGAGCTGCTGACCGGAGGCGAGGACGCGTCCTGGGCCGGGCTGATCTATGGCATCGGCACGCTCAGCGCGGAGCTCGTCGTCCCGGGCGGGGACCCGAAGCCGCTGGGCCGGACGATCCGGGCCATGGCGGCCGTCCTGGACCTGATCCCGCCGGACCATCCGGGCCGGCTGTCGGTCACGGTCCTGCTGGGCCGCCACCTGTCGGTCCGCGGCCACGACACGGGAAACCTGGACGACCTGCGGGCCGCCGCCGGGCTGCTGCGCGAGGCGCTCGCCATGGCCCCGGCCACACATCCCCTGTGGCCCAGCATCCACGTGTTCCTGATCAGCGTGCTGGCCGACACCTACCGCCTTGAGGACACGCCGGCCGGCGCCGTCGCGTTCGGCGAGGCCACTTTGGCGGCGCTCGCCGCGATCCCGGCCGGCCATCCCGATCGCGAGACCATCGTCGCCTACGCGCGATCCATGGCGTCGAGTCCCCACTTCGGCGACCTGCGAGACATGGACGAGACGATCGCGCTCGCCGATGTGGCCGTCGCCACCCGGCCGCCGGGCGACCCGCAGCGGCCCGGCGCGCTCTACATCCTCGGCCACGCGCTCGGCATGAGGGCGGCGGCGCACGGGTCGGCCGAAGACGGATGGCGGGCGATCGAGGCGCTGCGCGAGATGACGTCCATCGCGGCCGAGCCGGTCGATCGCGTGCTCAGCCGCAGTCTGCTCAGCCTCTGCATGGCCCAGCAGTTCGCGATGACCGGCCAGGCCGAGCTGCTGCCCGAGGCGGTGGCCGCGGCGACCGAGGCCGTCGAGCTCGGGCCGCCTCCGGAGTTCGAGCTTTACTGCCTTCTCAATTTGGGCACCGCGCTCTCGTACAGCTATCAGGAGTGCGGCCGCCGCGACCAGCTGGAGCTGCTCATCGACCGGCTCTCACCGGCCGAGCTCGACTCGGCCGACGGCTCACGCGGCCTCTACGTGCTCGCCGCCGCCTACTACAGCCGCTTCCAGCTGGACGGGACGCGAGACGATCTGGAGAAGGGCATCGAATACGGCCGCCGCGCCCTGGCCGTCATCTCCGAAGAGGATCCCAGCCTGTCCGACGCGCTCGGCAATCTCGCCAACGCCCTGCGCCTGCGGACCCGCCTCACCGGCTCGTCCGGCGACCTCGACGAGGCCGTGGCGCTGGAGCGCAAAGCCATGCGCGTGACGCCCGCCGAGCGCGGCGCCCGCGCCGGCGTCTGCCTCAACCTCGGTGGCGTCCTCCGCGAGCGTTACACGCTGACCGGCTCGGCCGACGACTTGGACGAGGCGGTGGCGGTTCTCAGAGAGGCGGTGGATCGGGCCCGCGAGGGCTCGCCGACCTGGCAGCTCTCCCAGTCGACGCTGGGCGCCGCCCTCGGCGACCTGCACCTGCGGTCGGGCGACCGGGCAAAGCTGGACGAATCGATCACCCGGCTCCGGATGGCCTGCGACAGCATGCGCGAGGGCAATCTGGAACGCCCCCAAGCGCTGAACAATCTGGGCGCCGGCCTGCAGCAGCGTTTCGAGCTCACCGGGTCGAGCGCCGACCTCGACGAGGCCATCGCGGCTTATCGCGGCGTGCTGGCCGCCACCGCCCCCGCCGGCCCGCAGCATCTCCAGACCTGCGGAAACCTCGGCAGCGTGCTCGAGAGCCGCTACTGGCGGACCCGCGACCGGGCCGACCTCGACGAGGCCGTCGCGCTGCTCCGGCGGGCGGAGGCGGCCACGGGACCTGGCGACCACAACCGGCCCGTGATCCTCACCAACCTGGCCAAGGCCCTGTCCACCCGCTACCTCGTCCTCGACGATCTGGACGACCTCGACCGCGCCGTCGAAAGCGCGCGGCTTGCCTTCGAGTCCCTGCCTCCCGAGGCCGAGCGGCGGGCACGCTATCTGTCCGGCTGGGGATCACTGCGGGCCACCCGCGCCCAGCGGCGCGGCGACGCGGCCGAACTCGACGCGGCCATCGCCATCCTCGCGGACGACGACGCCGCGATCCCCCTGGCCGACCCCAATCGGGTCATGATGCTGACCAGCTGGGGTGACGCACTCCTGGCACGCCATCGCCGTACGGGATCGGCCGCCGACTACACGGACGCGCAACGCCTGCTGCGACAGGCCGCGGCCCAGCAGTCGGGTCCGGCGAGGGCACGGCTGCGGGCCGCGCGAATGTGGGCGGCCGCGGCGGGCGAGGCCGGCGACATGGCGGCCGCTCTCGACGGTCTGGCGGCCGCGATCGGCCTCATGCCGCTGGCCGCCTGGCGTGGCATCCCGCGCGGCGACCAGGAAAGCCAGCTCGCCGGGCTGTCCTGGCTGGCCGCCGATGCCGCGGCACTCGCCGTCGAGGCGGGGCGCCCCCGCCTTGCCGTCGAGCTGTCAGAGCACGGGCGCGGCGTGCTGTGGGCCCAGCTCCTGGAGACGCGCGGCGACCTCGGCCGGCTCCGGGAGGTCCGGCCGGATCTCGCCGACCGCCTCGACGCGCTGCGGAGCAGTCTCGAACGCGACCTCGACGACCAGGCGACAGCCGACCGGGCGGGCCTGGCCCGCGCATGGGACGAGGCGGTCGACGAGGTCAGGGCACTGCCCGGGTTCGGCGACTTCCTGCGCGCCCCCAAGTTCGCCGAGCTGGCGACCGCGGCCGCCGAAGGACCCGTCGTCGTCATCAACGTCAGCTCGCGCCGCTGCGACGCCCTGATCATCGCCGACGGCGACGTCACCGTCTGCCCGCTGCCGGGCCTGGACGCCAGGGACGTCGTCGAGCGCGCCAACGCCCTGCTGGGGACCTTCACCGCCCCGCCCACGACCCTCGGCGAGGCCATCGCCGCCCACCAGCGGATGGGCGAACTGCTCGGCTGGCTCGGGGCCGCCGTGACCACGCCTGTGCTCCGCGCGACGGGGCCGGTTCGCCGGATCTGGTGGTGTCCCACCGGCCCGCTCGCGCTGCTGCCGGTCCACGCCGGCGCCGACGCGGAAGCCGGTGTGGACGCCCTCGACCAGGTCGTGTCGTCGTACACGCCGACCCTGCGCGCGCTCATCGACGCGCGAGTCCGCCCGCGGGCGTCCTCCGGACCGCGGCGTACGCTGCTGGTGGCCATGGAGCACACTCCCGGAGCGCCCGACCTCGTCGTACGCCCGGAGATCGAGGCGCTGACCGAACTGCTCGGCGACCGGTGCACCACGCTCGAGAACGCGGCCGTCGCCGACGTGCGCGCCCATCTGGACGGCCACCCGTGGGTGCACCTGGCCTGCCACGGCGTCCAGAACCCGGGCCGGCCGTCGCTCAGCGGCATCGCGCTAAGCGACGGCGTGCTGAGCGTGCTCGACATCGCGGCGCTCCGGCTGCCGGGCGCGGAGCTGGCGTTTCTTTCGGCCTGCCAGACCGCCGCGATCGACGGGACCCTCACCGACGAGGCCATCCACCTGGCCGCCGCACTGCAGATCACCGGCTTCCCCTCGGTCATCGCGACGCTGTGGCCGGTATATGACCGGGTGGCTCCGCAGATGGCGCGATTCGTGTACGAAGGCCTGGCCGGGCAGCCCGGCGCCGCCAAGGCCGCCGAACTCCTCAACCAGGCAACCCGGCGGGTGCGCGACGACGGCAACACCGCGCTGCCCGGCCTCTGGGCGCCGTACATCCACATAGGCGCGTGACCGGAACACGCGTGGAACACCGCGGAACGCGGCATCCAGTGAGGACATTGCCGTTGTGCGCGCAGGGCGCACCGCCTCCACGTGCCCGCAGGAGAACCACACCATGACAAGAGTGAGGCGGTGGATGGCCGGTGCGCTGGCCGCCTTCGCCGTGACAGCCACGCTGAGCGCGACGGCCGGCCCCACGCAGGCCGCCGTCGATGACACATCGAGGGCCGGCGCCGCGACCCCCGGCATCGGCGGTGTCCCTGCTGACGCCCGGCCCCGCCCTGACGCCGACCCCAGCCCCAACATCATCGGCGGCACCCCTGGCAACGTCGCCTACTTCGCGGAGCTCGACGGTGGATCATATTGCGGTGGCACGGCCATCGGCGGGGAGTGGATCCTGACCGCGGCGCACTGCCAGACCGACGGCCTGAGCGGCCTGTTCGAGGCACGGCTCTGTCAGGGCTGCCCCTGGGTGCCCGTGGATCAGGTCGTCGTGCATCCCCTCTGGGACGGCAACGTGAACCACGGGCACGACCTCGCGCTTGTCCACCTGCCGGCCGGCACGGTGCGCGGCGTGGTCATACCCCGGGTGGGCGCACCCTGGGACCCGGGCGCCTACGCTCCCGGCACCACGGCCGAAATCATGGGGCACGGCCAGACCTGCGCGAATTGTGTGGGCGGCAGCCCTGAGCTCATGACGGCGAACACGGCGCTGCTCAGCGATGCCTTCATGCTCGGGTATTTCTACCCCGGCTGGAACGGATCGCTGATGATCGGCGCCGGGTCGGCCGTGACCGGGACCTGCTTCGGCGACAGCGGCGGGCCGCTCGTCGTCCATCGCAACGGGCTCGCCACGCAAGTCGGCGTGGTGAGCTTCGGCCGCGGGTCATGCGACCTGCCGTCCGGCTTCATGGAGCTGTCCGGGGCGCAGCTGGCCTGGGTGGCCGGCACGGTGCCCGAGGTCGTCGCCAACTGGGACACCTGCATCGCCGCGAACGGCTTGCCCGGCACCAAATACGTCCACTACGACACGACCTTTATCACCGGAGATCAGAGCGACGGGCCGTACCACTGGCAGATCGGCTGCCGGGTGATCGGGGTCACGGTGCCGAACGTGCTCGGCCGGGACGAGGCCTCGGCCCGGACCACCATCGTCTCGTCCGGGCTGACCGTGGGCACGGTCTCCCACCACAACGACTGCGTCAGCCGTGGTGACGTCGAGACCCAGAGCCCCTCCGGCGGCGAGACAGTCGCCCGCGGCAGCGCCGTCAACATCACCGTCTCGACCTGTGTCACAGGTGGAGGCGGCGGTGGAGGCGGCGGTGGAGGCGGCGGTGGAGGCGGCGGTGGAGGCGGCGGTGGAGGCGGCGGTGGAGGCGGCGGTGGAGGCGGCGGGGGTGGCGGCGGGGGTGGCGGCCCGATCCTTCCCAAGTAGCCGTCAGGACGGTCGTCGCCGGTGCGCGCCGGCGACGCACGGCCACGGGACACCCCGGATCGGCGCCTACCTGCGCGGGTTTTTGATCTTGATGTCGCCCATGCCGACGCTGCCGGTGATCCGCAGGGTCGTCGCGTCCGGAGCGGCCGGGCTGGTGGCCTTGTTCCGCACGCTGCCCATGCCCGTGACGATGTTCTCGGTGACGACCTGCCAGCCCCGCGGCACGATGACGGTGATGTTGCCCGTGCCGCAGGTGGCCTCGAGCAACACCTCGCGGTGATGGCACACGGCCTGCGTGAAGTCGATGGTGATGTTGCCCATGGTCACCTTGGCGGTGATCCTCTCTGGCACCATCCAGGCCCCGACCTGCTTGATGGTCCCCGCACGCGTCTCGAGGACGAGCGGGCGCGCCTTCTCGGCGGCCGGGGACCGCTCGCCCGGCAGGTCGGCGATCAGCGCGTCGAGCTCGGCGTACGTCCTGGCCGCATGGGTCGCCTCGATGCGCTCCTCAAGCTCGTGGATCGTGAGGCGGCCGTCTCCGGCGGCGATTCGCAGCCGCTCCATCACGGCGTCGCGGTCGGCGTGCGACGCCCGCATCGCGCCCCTGCCTCCGACTTCGAGATCGCCTCGGCCGGATCCCTCATGCTCAGTCACGCGGCCAGGTTATCGCGACGGCAGATCGCGGTTTAAGGGCGCGATCTTCGAATTCGGACGGGCGGGCAGCGCCCGCGCCGA
The DNA here is from genome assembly GCA_017592665.1 of Streptosporangiaceae bacterium NEAU-GS5. Lineage (GTDB taxonomy): Bacteria > Actinomycetota > Actinomycetes > Streptosporangiales > Streptosporangiaceae > NEAU-GS5. The sequence continues at coordinate 213,080 of JAGFNW010000012.1, forward strand.
TTGTTTCCGTGGGTGAGTACCACTGCGTATTCCCGCCGCGCCCCGCTGGCTGTACTGGCGGGATGACATCAGTAAGCGCTGAGGTGATGGTGGGGCGGACGGCCGAGGTGGCCGCCGTTCGCGGCCTCGTCGACGGTGTACGGCGAGGCCGGGGCGGGCTGGCGCTGGTCATCGGTGAGGCGGGCATCGGTAAGACGCGCCTGCTTCGCGAGTCCACGGCACGGGCCCGGGAGGCGGGGCTGACCGTGATGAGCGGCCGGGCCGTGGAGGGCGGTGGCACCTACCGTCCGATCCTGGAGGCGCTCGCCGGCCATCTGCCGGACTTCTCGCATGGATCTTCGCGGTGCCAGTCGGTTCCCGGCGGGCTCCTGCCCGGATGGACGAACGTGGACCAGGCGCTGGTGCTCGGGGAAGGTCTGCTGCGACTACTGCGGGAGGTCTCCGGCGACCACGGCTGCCTGATGGTGCTGGACGACATGCAGTGGGCGGACGCCGACACGCTCGCTCTGCTCGAGTATCTGGCGGCGGCGACGCGCGAACGGCCGATCCTCATCATGGCGTCGGCTTCCGCCGACGGACCGCCGTCCGGCCTGCTGAGCCGAGTGATGCGCGGAGAGGACGTGACCACGTTGCGGCTGGGGCGGCTGACGACGGCCGAAGTGGAGGCACTCGCCGGCCATCGGGCCGGTCGTCTTCCGCTGTCGGACGCCTGGCGCCGCTTCGTGGTCGACAACGCCGACGGCTTGCCGTACATGGTGGAAGAGCTGGTGGCCGGCGCGCTCGAGGCGGATCCGGCCGCCGACCCGGCGACCGGGAGGCCGGCCGTACCGCACGGGATCGTCTCCCGCGTCACGGGCCACTTGGCGGCGCTCGAGCCGGAGCAGCGCAGCGTGCTGGAGGCGCTCGCCGTCCTCGGCGGCGATCCCGACTGGACGCTCCTCAGCGCGGTGACGGGGCTGCCGGAGCCGGTCGTGCTGAGCGCGCTACGTGCGGCCACCCCCCGGCTGCTCACCCTGGCGGGCGACGAGTTGCGCTGGCGGCACACCCTGACCCGGGAAGCGGTGCTGACGGGGGTGACGCCGCCCGAGCGGGCCGCCGTGGCACGCCGCGCGGCCGACGCGCTGCTGGGCCGGGGCGAGCCGGCAGGGCAGGCGTACGCGGCCGAACTTCTGGCCTCGGCCGGTGAAGGGACACGGGCGGCCGCGGTCTTCCTCGGCCTGGCCCGCCGCGACATGGATGCCGGTGCGCTGCGAAGCGCGCGGGACCATCTGGACCGGGCGTCGGCGACCAGGGCGTCGCGACCGGTCGTGGCGATCGAGCGCGTACGTCTGCTGACGTTGCTGGGGCAGGCTCCGGACGCGTTGGAGGCCGGCGCCGGGACGCTCGGCGAGGTGACGGGCGACCAGCACGCCGAACTGTGCCTGCGCCTGGCCGAGGCGGCCATCGTCGCCCGCCGGTGGGACGACGCCGACCGCTATCTGGAACGCGCCGGGCGCCCCCACGATCCTCGCGCGGTGGTCCTCGCCGCCGACTCCGCGTTCGGAGCGGGAGATCTGCGGCGGGCCGCCGGCCTGGCAGCCGTGGCCGCCGGCCAGGCTGAGCAGTACGGGCGCTGGGAAACGCTCTGCCGTGCGCTGACCACCCTCGGCCGGTGCGCCTTCCGCCATGACGTCGCGACGGCGCGCCAGGCCTACGTCCGGGCCGCCCAGACCGCGGCCGAACACGGGCTGGCTCCGGCGCGCGTCACGGCGCTGCTCGGCCTCGGCGCAGTGGACCTGCTCGACCAGGCCGGCTCGCCCGCGTTGCGCGAGGCACGCGAACTGGCGCGCCGTACGGGCTTGCTCGCCGAGGTGATCTGGGCCGAACTGCTGCTGGTGGACTGCATGGTGACCACCGAAGGGCCTCGGGCGGCCCGGGCGCAGGCCCGGGGCGTCGCCGAGCGGGCCGGTCGGCTGCGGTTGACCGGAATGCAGAGCAAGGCCGACCTGATCGTCGCTACGGCCCATGCCCTCGAAGGCGACGTGGCGGGCATGGAGGCCGTGCTCGCGAGGACCGCGGTGCACGCCGATCCGCCCGTGGAGGTTCCCGCGCTGGCGCAGGCGACCCGAGGACTGCGGCACCTCCTCTCCCGTGATCTGGCCGCGGCGTGCGCATTGTTCGACGACGGGATGAGCCGACTCGACGGGCGCGCGGAGGCCGCTCCCGTCCAGCACTGGGGTCTGTGGGCGCTGCTGCGCACGGTGCTGGCCGACCGCGACAGCGAAGCCCGCGAGACAGTGCGCCGGTCACCGGCCGTGCTGCGGGTGGTCAACCTCGCCGGCCTCTGGTACGCCGACGCCGTCGCGGAGGGGCGCGCGGGGCGATCGGGGCAGGCCGCCGCCCTGTTCGCGGACGCGGATCGGGCCCTCGCCGAGTTTCCGTGGTGGCGCAGGCTGCTGCGGCTGATCGCGCTGGAAGCGGCGATCGCGGACGGCTGGGGCGACCCCGTCCGGGCGCTGCGCGCGGACCTCGAAGCCCATGTCCACATCGGTGAGACGCACCTCGCCCGCGTCTGCCGCGACCTGCTGCGCGGCGCCGGAGCGCCCACCCGCCGAGGGCGCGGTCTCGCGCCGGTCCCGACCGGCCTGCGGGCCGTCGGGGTGACCAACCGTGAAATGGACGTGCTCGGCCTGCTCACCGAGGGTCTGACCAACCGGAAGATAGCCGAGCGCCTGGTCATCTCCCCCCGCACGGTCGACACTCACGTGGCGAACCTGCTGGCCAAGACCGGTGCGGCCGACCGCACCGAACTACGTACGCTCGCCCGTCGTTAGTTCGGTAGGAACCACCGATCCGCCGATCGCCCGTGACGGCGAAGCTCTCCATGTCAGTGACGACGAACAGACAGATGGACAGGACGAAAACAATGTCACGCACATGGATGAAGGCCCTGGTAGCGACCACCGTGATCGCGGGTTCGGCGATGCTTTCCGGCGTGCCGGCACAGGCCGCCGGCGGAACGGTCGTCGTGACCAGACCGCTGTCAACGAACGGATTCTGGGTCATGGTGTCCGCCGAGGGGTCCACTGCCAACGGCATCGACATCAACCGCAGCGCCGGCAACACGGTGACCGTCTCCGACACGCTGACGCCGGTCGTCGCGGGAGACGGCTGCCAGCAGCTCGGCGCCGTGGTCCGCTGCTCGGCCGTCGATGTCACCCACCTGCACATCGTCGCCGGAGGCGGTGACGACGCGGTCCGCAACAACACCGACATCAACAGCACGATCTACGGAGGGGACGGTGCGGACCGGCTGTTCGGGGGTTCGGTGCACGACTACATCAGCGGCAACACGGGCACCGACATCGTCAACGGCGGTGGCGGCAGCGACACCTGCATCGGCGAGACGCTGAGCAACTGCGAGCAGTGACGTCGCGACGGCTTGCCCTGTCTCGCCCGTGGACAGGGCAAGCCCGGCCGCCGGGCGTCGAATTCCACTGAATTTGAAGCCGATTCCAATTCGGCTGGAGATTGCCTCACTCCTTCAGAGGGATTGCCCAGTTCAGCTCGTATCCCGCTTCCTCTAGTTCTGCCGCCGTGCGCTCAAGGTCGTCATAGCGTGGTTCGCGCCAAACCTTGAGTAGCGCTTCGATCGGCGCGAGGAGAGGGACGTTCTCGTAGTGAGCCGGAGTGTGCCACGTGACGACGATGGTGGATTCCCCTCTGCTGTTCACCGATCCGACCTGAGCATTGAACGGGTGCCAGTGAAGGGTATGGCTGGAGGATCTCGCGTCGAGGATCGCGATTCCAAGTTCGGTGCGCTCCCCCTGGATTTCGAGAGCGGTGCGCAGGTCGGACTCCTCCCAGACGACGAACAGCCGGGTGGCCTTGATCACTGAAGGGAGCACTCCGAGATTCGCCAGCGCGGACGCGGCGTCGGCGCCTCGGTAGAAGCGGCGGCACACCATGTATCCGAGATAGGCCGCCTGGAGGTCCTCGGCCAGAATGTGAACTTGCGGGCGAGGGCTGGTGCCCGCTGCGCGAATGTGCGCCTCCGCCGCCTTGAGAAGGACGGTGGGTAACTGATCTGCGATATCCGGCATTCCATCAGTATCCCGAAGTTGCTGATGGGAGAATTGGGATATGCGGGAAAAATGGGTATCTGCTCTGCGATCTAGGGTCACTGGGGGCGGGCCGTACGGTCTCCTGAGTCCTGACGCGCTGGAGGAGGCGGTGTCGTTATTCGCCTGGACAACCGACCCGCGCGACATTCCAGAGAGTTGTCACCTCATCGGCCTGCTGCACTGGCGCCGGGCTGAGGCGCTCGGAGATGAACGGGCCCGAGGCGAGATCGACATCGCTCTCCCGCTTTTGTTCGTGTTGAACGAGTCTCGATCCCGGCTGCCACTCCCTGAACCGGTGACGGCGGTACTTCCGCCGGACATTCTGCTGCCCGAGGAGTCCGACACGAGCTGGCGCCGCCTCATCGTCCTGCTTGAACCGTGGTTCACGAATCGAGGTGACCCGCACAGCCTGCGGCTGGCCGTGAGCGCCGGACGCAACGCCGTGCGCGACACCTACCGCGGGCATTCCGAGCGGGTGAGCCGCCTGGGTTTCCTGGGCTCCGCATTGCAGGCCTTGCACGAGCACACCGGGGATATGGGCGCACTGGAGGAGGCGATCGAAATCTCGGCGGCCGCGGCGCAGGAGGCGCGCACGGCGGAGGACACGGCGCAGAGCCTGACCGGTCTCGCCCTCTGCCTTCGGTTGCAGGCTGAGCGCACAGGCGGGCTTCAACCGCTCCGGCGGGCCATCGACGTGTATCGACGTGCGTTGACCGTCATACCGGAGGGTCATGATCAGCGCGACGTTCTCCTCGGCGGGCTGAGTGTCGCTTTGCGCCGCCTGTACGACGTCACCGGCGACCCGGCGGCGCTCGAGGAGGCCGTCACGATGAGCTCCGCGGCCGTCGACGCCGGATCTGAGGGTGATCCTGGACGCGTGGTCAGCCTCGTGAACCACGGCAACGTGCTTCTCGCGCAGTTCGAACGTACGGGAAGCCAGTCCGTCCTTAATGAGGCGATCGCCACGGCACGCCGTGCGGCTTCTGCCGCGCCGCCCCACACATTGCTGCGGTGGTCATGTCTGTCCAACGTCGGCTTGCTGCTCCAGACGCAGTTCGAGCAGACGGGCGACCTGACGGCGCTTGAGGAGTCCATCGAGGTCGGCCGCGCGGTGGTCGCCGCGACACCGGAGGGTCATCCCGACGCCGCGCGATATCAGTCGGCCCTGGCGACCCGGCTGCGGGATCGTTTCGCCCGGACGGGCGATCTCTCCGCGTTGGACGAGGCGATCTCGCTTGGCGAGGTGGCGGTGCGGACGACTCCCGCCGATCACCCTATTCGGGGGATATTCCTGGGCGCCCAAGCCGGCGCGCTGCAAGCCAAAGCCAGGCACACCGGCGACCCGGACCTCCTGATGGAGGCGATCGACTGTTATCGGCTCGCAGCCCGTGCGATCGCCGACCGGCAGCGGGTGGCCGCCCTGACGAACCTGACCGGAGCCCTGTGCGCCTACTTTGATCGCACCGGGGAGACGGCCGCTCTCGAGGAGGCCGTCGCGGTCGGCGGCCAAGCGCTCGCCGAGGTCTCCGACCACGCCCCTCACCGGGCGCTCTGCCAGCTCAACCTGGCCCGCGCACTGACCATCCAGGCAGAGGACACCGGTGACGACCTGCTGATCGAGGAGGCGGTAGTTCTGCTGGAGGCGGCCGCCGCCACGGAGAGCGCCCGGCCCATGATCCGAGTCGAGGCGGCCCGGGGCGTGGGACGGCTGGCGATGCTCCTCGGCCAGACCGAACGGGCGGCGCAGGGATACGCCCTCGCCGTCCGGCTGCTGCCGCGATTGGCGGCGCGTAGCCTCGCGTGGGCCGATGCGACCCATTGGCTGGCCGAGTACGCGCGACTCGCCGGAGACGCCGCGGCCTGTGCCGTAGCGGTGGGGCGGCCCGAGGAAGCGGTCGAGTTACTCGAAACGGGGCGAGGCGTACTGCTCGCGCAGTCCATGGAGGCACGCACCGATCTGACCGAACTACGGGAAAGGGACGAGGACCTCGCGGACCGGTTCTCCTACCTGTGCGGCCGGCTCGACGCGGACGAAGGCGCGCGCGAAGACGCCATTGAAAGTGCGGGGGCACGCGACGACGAGGGTATCCGCGAGAGCACGGGCATCAGCGCCCCTGACCAGCGGCGCGAACTTGCCGAGGAGTTGGTCACGCTGATCGCCCGGATCCGGACGCTGCCTGGTCTCGACAGGTTTCTGCTGCCCCTACGAGCGGCCGACCTTCTGGCCGAAGCACACGACGGGCCGATCGTCATGATCAACATCAGCGAGTACCGTTGCGATGCGCTGATCTTGACGGACAAAGGTGTCCAGGTGCAGGAGCTCCCCGACCTGACTGCCGCGGACGTGCGTGCCAGGCTCGACGCGATGCACCAGGCGCTCGGCCGGACATCGAGCGCGCCGCGTGATAGCCGGCAGGCCGAGCAGGTCATGCATGCCACGCTGGGCTGGCTCTGGGACGCCGTCACCGGGCCGATCCTGCAGCGGCTCTCGATAACCGGTGGTCCGGACGCGGGCCAGGATCTCGGCCGCGTATGGTGGGTCCCCTGCGGGACGCTGGCCTTCTTCCCGCTGCACGCGGCCGGTCACCATCGTGACGAGCCGGGGCCGGAGCGCCGGACCGTTGTCGATCGTGTCGTGTCCTCCTACAGCGCGACCGTACGGGCGCTCACGCACGCACGGGCCAGGGCCGCTCGACGGCCGGCCGGGAATCCGAAGATGGTGGCCGTCGCGATGCCGCGCACGCCGGGAGCCGGCAACCTGCCAGGAACCCTGCGGGAGCTCGATCATCTCAGCCGGCTCTTTCCCGACATCGACCGCCTGGTAGGTGAGGACGCCACCCGCGACGCGGTGTTGTCCGGCATCGCCGCGGGGACCTGGGCGCACTTCGCCTGTCACGCGGCCGCCGACCCAGCCGACCCGTCCGGCAGCCACCTGCTGGTCCACGACCACGCGCGCCGGCCGCTCACTGTGCTGGACGTTTCGCGACTACGGCTGGACAAGTGCGAGCTCGCCTATCTGTCGGCATGCAACACCGCGATCACCGCGCCCGAGGTGGCCGACGAGTGCGTGCACGCGGTCACCGCGTTCCAGCTGGCGGGATACCCCTACGTGGTGGGCACGTTGTGGGAGATCAACGACGCGGTCGCGGCGGAGATCGCCGCCGTGGTCTACGAGGATCTGGCGGCCGGCGGATCCGACCCGGCGCGTTCCGGGCGCTGCCTGCATCGGGCGACACGTATGGTCCGTGACCGTTACCCGCACCTTCCCACTCTGTGGGCCGCGCACATCCACATGGGCGCATAGCGCGTCCTTCATGAGTCTCAGCCTGCCTGAGACTTCACCACGACGGTCGTCGCGGCTTTGTCATGCAGGCATTGGCGTGCCACGGGATCTTGGAAGAGCCAGAGGCTGTCGGCGAGCGAGAAGAGCCCGCCGACGAAGGGAACGGCCGGTATCAGGGCATATACCGCCGACCTTCGCGCGGCCATGCGTGAGGTGATCGGCTCACGCGTAGAGAGGTCGACTACTTTGATCTTCATGGCGCGCTTGCCGATGGTGCGGCCCCAGCGCGCGTGCTGGATCCAGTCGTAGAAGAAGTTCACGACGGCCGTGAAGGGGCCGATCAGGAGCGCCCACTTCAATGTGGACAACTCCAGGGTGAAGATCGTCTGCGGGTCGGGCGAGCGGTTGTCGGCCACCTGACGCATGAGCTCGGAGAAGTCGTCGGAGAGCCAGATCACGATCAACACATAGGCCGGAGAGGTCAGGACGCCGACGACCAGATTGTCGATCAGCCTGGCCAGCAGGCGCTCCCCCGGCCCGGCGAGCGTCGGGTCGGTCATGGGCCTGCCGTACGCGGGCCGGCCCGGCGGCCACTGCACGCCCGGCTGTAAACCCGGCGCATGGCCGGGCGGGTAGCCCGCGCCGCCGGTCGCGGGCGGGCCGTACGGCTGAGGCGGCGGCCCGTACGGCTGAGGTGGCGGCGGATGGGAGCCGGCTCCCGGGCCGGCCCAGCCATGATCGTCAGGGGGTTCGGACATGGGGCCATCATCCTCAGATATCCGACGATGTCGATCTGACTTCTCTCTGGAATGGCCCGCTGTTACGGCGATGGGCTTCAACGCCCGGGTGTCGGCGGACTGCCAGCCCAGTGCTTTTGGAGGTCGGTGGCGCCCTTGTAGTCGGCTATGTCGGCGGGCAGGCCGGCGATGACGGCGGTGAGCCGGCGCCACCATGGCTCGACGGTGGCCAGCTCAGTGAAGGGCTGCCGGTACGTACGGATCAAGAAGAGCACGGCGTTCGACGGCGCCAAACGTATGACGTGCTGCACCTCCACGCGCAGGTGCAGTGCCGACATGAGATCGTCCCCGGCAAGGGGCGGTTGTCCGGATATCCGGTCGCGCGCGGCTTCCAGAGAGTGATCCAGATCCGCGTCCGCGCTCACCGCCCAGTTGGTCCGGCGGAAGCACGCGCCAGGCTGCATCCGTTTGATGAAGCTCTCGGCCCGGGGTATCGCGCCGCCGGCGTAGTCGCGTGGCACGGGACCGTGGATCTCGAGGAAGGACATGCCGAGGTCGAAGTCGAATGACCAGTTGCCGGCGAAGGTCACCACGCCCGCGTCGAGAAAGAACGTGTCCTCCCGCTCGTCGAGCAGGACCATGTCGTCGGGCACCTGCGAGGCGGCGAAAAGCAGGGGCGGCGCGGGCAGGGAGCTGTCGTCGCCGCGGCGGAACCACTGCTCGGCGCCGAGTCGGCGATTGGTCCACAGCCAGCCGCCGGCCTCCCGGCGCAGGCTCATGGAGGCGGGCTGCGCCTGGGCGGCCTGGCCGAGAAGGTAGATCAGCGCGTCCCACGACGCCTCCCGCATGTGCGGCAGCTCCGCGTAGCGGGCGCGGTCGGCGGCGAGGATGCGGCGCCGTGTCGCCAGGTAGTCCTCGTACTCGTCGTCGATGTCCACCACCGTCGAGCCCCATGCCCCGATCTCGGTCCGGCGCTCGGCGGGCGCCGGCTCGAGGTTCACCGAGTACGTGAACGTGTCGGCGTCGAGGGGCCAGGGAAACGACGTCAGGCCGGTTGCGCTCACAGGTCGACCTCCAGGGTGGTCCGGCCGCGGGAGACGCACGGCATGAACGCGCCGTCCGCGCGTTCGGCGTCGGTGAGGTAGAAATCGCGGTGCTCCGGCTCGCCCGACACCAGGTGCAACCGGCACTCGCCGCACACACCGTTGCGGCACAGATAGGAGGTGTGCGACCCGTCGTTCAACAGCGCGTCCAGCATGCTGGTGTCCTTCGGGACCTCGACGCATCTGCCGGAGCGGCGCAGTCGCACCGTGAAGGGCGCGCCGGCGGTGAGCGCGGCGTCGAAGCGTTCGAAGTGGAGGCGTTGCTCGGGCCAGCCGCCGGCCCGGGCGGCGTCGAGGACGGCCTCCATCATCGGCTCAGGCCCGCAGGTGTAAAGGTGAGTGCCCATCGGCTGTGATCCGAGCCGGTGGGCCAGCTCCGCCATGAGCTGGTGCCGTCGCCGGACGATGCGGAGCCGGGCGCCGCACATCCGCGACAGTTCCTCTACGTGGGGTCCGTCCGGCCCGTCCGACGTCGCGTACACGAGCGCGAAGTCCCGGCCGAGCCGCAGCGCCTCCCTGACGTGGGCCAGCAGTGGCGTGATCCCAATGCCGCCGGCGACGTAGAGGTGGCGGCGTGCGCCGGCGACCGGCGGGAACGCCGACCGTGGAGCCCAGGCGAGCACGGTGTCACCAGCTCGGAGGCCGTGCAGCCAGGCCGAGCCGCCGGAGCCCGTGGGCCTGCGCAGCACCGAGATCGTGTAGCTGTCCGGATCGAGCCCCGCGTTCGTCAGCGAGTACGCGTTGCGGCGTCCCGTGTCCGCGCCGCACGCCACGACGAGATGGCTTCCCGGCGGGAACGAAGGGAGCCGGACACCGTCCTGGCGGACCATCGTCAACTGCTTGACGCCTGGCCCGATCCGTCGTGTGTCGCACACCCGCAGCAGGAGCCCGTTCTCGCTCATGGCATGTTCGGCTTCATGGCATGTTCGGCTTCATGGCATGTTCGGCTTCATGGCATGTTCGGCTTCATGGCATGTTTCGGCTTCATGGCATGTTTCGGCTTCATGGCATGTTCGGCGGGGCGGAGACGGCGCCGAGACGGGCGGCGTAGCGGGGCGAGAAGTGGGCGTGGACGGCCAGCGCGGCGCCGCAGTGGCGGCAGGTGGTCAGATGCGCCGTCACTCCGGCGTTCTGCCGGCGGCAGGCGACGCACCAGATGTTCATGGCTCGCGGCTCGTGCCCGCCCGGGGGCGCCGCGTGGCAGCACACCTCCGCCGAGACCGCTCCGGCGGCCAGCACCGCCGACCTGATCATCAGCACGTCGCGCTCCGGCCCGGTGACCAGCACCCGAAGGCCGACGAACGCCGTATCGATCGCGTGCGCGACGGCCGGGACGATGTCCTCCGCGCGAGCCGCGGACAGTCTCTCGCAGGGACGGCGGAGCTCGGCGATCCGGGCCAGCCATCGCTCGGCTGTCTCCGCCGCCTGCGTATCGGTGCCGACCGTGATGACCAGGAACGATGCCCCGCGCTCGTCGATCGGAGGCGGATCCGCGGGCCAGCGGGGCAGGTTCGTGCTCGCGCCCGGAATCTGGTGGCGCGTGGTGCCGCGATCAGAAGCGGACAAAGATATACACCTTGCGCGGACACGCGCGGACGGTCCAGGTCACGTCGTTCTCCTCGATCGTCGTCCTGCCTTGAGCATGGACCCTGCGACAGGGGTCCGTCTTCTCATTTTGGTCGATTAGGTGACAAGATGACCAGTAAGCGCTAGTGGAATACCAGGTCGGTGAGCAGTTCGGCGACGGTCTTGGAACGTCATTGCGATGCCGCCGAATCGCCCAGATGCGTAGGTGTCCGGCGAGCCGAAGCAACGGCCCGGCCATCAGATAGGCGCCCACGGCAAGGCCGTAACCGAGATAGATCCACTGACCGGCTGTCAAGGGCTTGATGCCCGCGACGAACGGATACCACAGCGCGCTGAACTCGGGCGTGTAGAAGCAGATCGGACCCTCGTAGTTGCCGGCCCCATCAGGCCAGCACACCTTCGGAACATCGATGTCGCCGAATACAGCCCCGTTGATCCCGACCCAGATCGACAGCCCGAGCGCCACGACCGTCACGAGGTCGGACAGCGCCGAGGCGTCCGGCTCGTAGCAGCGTACGGCCAGCGCGAAAGCCGCGGGAACCGCCGCGAACAGCAAATACCGCGGCCCCCAGAATGATGAACCGCCGCGCATACCGCCAGTACCCAGCGCAGTCGCCGGACGTACCAGGCCCGCTTGGCGGTCATCAGCGCCATCGCGGGCAGGGCTGCGGCCGTGCTGGCAACCCCGACGGCGACGGCGAGCCATCCCGGCCACGCCCTGTTTCCCAGGAGCGCGACGGTCCCGATGAGCACGAGGATCGCGGTGAAGACCTCGCCGTTGTATCCCAGCTGGTGGTGGGCGAACATCGAAGCGAAGACCAGCAGCAGGATGAACCGCCGCAGGAGCGGCCGGGGCAGCCGGTTACGCAGCGCGAACCAGACGAATGCCACTCCCCCCATGAGGAGAAGAGGGTTGTAGCGCAGCGTCCACCAACTTGAGGCACCGCGCACCCGCCAAAACCGAGCAATGTCCCGCCACCATCCGGAGGCATCAACAATTGCTACGCACTGAGCGTTAGAATGGTATACGCGATTTCGAAATCGGTCCGGCTTCAGGTGGTCGCCAGACGCGGTCTCGCTTAGGTTCTGCCCGAAGGCGCGGCAGGGCCCTGATCTGCTGGCCGCGGAACTGCGGGAATGATCGAGAACCTGTCGACGCGGCCCTGCTGCTGACCGACCGCCTACCTGTGGCCGGCACTGGCGCACAGTGCGTTTGCTGTTCGCCACCTGACGCCGTGGCGGCATGGCCACGACCGGGCGCAACCAAGACCAGGCACGATGAACACGAGCCGCTCAATTGGCCATCTCCGCCCTAGCATCGAGCGCGCTTCAATAGGGGGCTAGGGCAGAGATGGCAGATTCACATCTTGGTCGCCATGGCGACCTATGCCAGCGCGGGTGGTTCCGGCCGTCTCAGGCGAGAGAGGGCTCTGGCGATTATCCTTTACAAGCGACTTCAGCGCCGATCGGCCCTGCGCCGGCTTGCCAGGGCGCCGATTAACAGATGGTCTGCACCGCCCCGGGACCGACCGGCGCCAAGTTCAGCTTGACGAGGTCGCGGGCCACGATGAGAGCACCGTCGGCTTCAGCGGGGCAGGAGTCAACCGCGGCGGAAGCAGAGTTCCCGGCGAGCAGCGGTAGCGACAGCGCGACGGTGGCTGCGGCCAGTGCGATTGTGCGGTGCATGCGACGCATGGATGGTCGGTTCCTTCCGATGATGGCTTCGCCGCCACTCATGGTGGCGACATCAATCCGTAGAGTTATAGCACCATCATTGGCGGGTCACGTTTGATGGCCATCTCGTACGGCGCACCCGATACGAATGCGAGCGGATGCGCTACGCCGACTTCCCCCCTGGCCATTGGCCGTTACTCATCACATCTCACGGAAATCCGGGACGAAAATCGCTTTGCTGAGTCCATCCACAAGAATGGGCGCAACAGGCTACCGGCGTGTTCGGTATTTCAGCACGACATATGACTGTTTGCCATCGCGATGCCGTGGTCCGCATGAGCGGGCTTGTGATCTTCCAACAGCCACGACAACTTATTTACGTTGTGCGACACCAGAATGCGTGGACCTGTACCACACAGAGTCCGGGCATTGCCATTTCCGTACCGACCCGAGCTTTTTCTCTATGACGTCAAATTCATCCGCAGGGTCTGACCCAATATTTGGAAGGTCGGCACCGCGTCTCCGGCATATATTGATCACTGCGCTCAGGTCAACGTTTCTGCGGCACATACGACATGATCTGAAAGGATTTCCAGGCCGACCACGCGAACCACGAGCTGGGTTAGTCCAGGTCGGATGGTCAGGGACGAGATGTGTGACCACAGCGACCCGCCAGAGTCCTCGGTCGGAATGACCCGGTGATCAACAGCGATACCCGTGCCGGACGACGCTCATGCCATAGAGCGCTCGGAGAGCATCTGCGCGACTATCTTCGGATGCGGATCACCACGGCCGCGCACCGCCACCAGGCAGCTGGCCGGGCGGCGCTAACGCGCACACGACGCGGTTGCGTCCACTGGAGTGGTGTACGAGTTTGACCTGGTCACAAGCGACCGTCGGCCAGTTGCCGGTACTGATCGGGGGTGCCCGCTTCGACCTGGTGGATCGCGAAGTCTGGATGGGAGCGCTGGACCTCGCGCAGGATTGGCGGCATGGAATCGTAGCCGGCGTCGATGATGCCGGCGCGAAGCGTCGGCATCATGGCGCGGCGGCGTTGCGGGCGACGTGTTCGGCCCGTGTCACGTGGTCCAGGATTTGGCGCAGCTCGACGAGTAGAGCAGCGTCTGCCGGGGTCAGGCGACGTGGTGCGCACTGCGATCCAGCAGTCGCACCCCCAGCTCCCGTTCGAGCCGTTGTATCTGCTGGCTCAGTGCGGACTGCACGATGCGCTCGCGGGCGGCGGCCCGGCCGAATGCAGCTCCTCGGATAGCGACACGAAATAGCGCAGCTGACGCAGTTCCATGCCACCACCCCTCTCAACCGGGTGGCGCAGATATGAACCGCTTTCCTGCACTCTAGTCCTCATGCGGCTTGGGCAGCCCCAGCGCTACTTGCCGGGCTGAGACGCCTGACAGACGATCTTCGGGTTCGTGCCGAGGTAATTGTGCAGGCCCGCCAGGATCGTCACCGCGATGGTGGCCACCTGATTGCAGTTGCGGACCGGTCCTGTGTAACAGCCGCGTTGGCCCGCGGCAATGGGACTGGGACGCGGCACGGCACACCGGCGGCCTGCCGGTCTTGCCCACAGCCTGCAGGCCCCGGTTGCCGGTGGCGCGGCCCGTCTGACCATCACAGTGTCCTTCCTGGCCTGCGACGGGGAACGAGCAAAGGATCAGGCCGTTATCACTGGAATCGATGAGCGTGCACGGCGGGGCGATGCCGGTGCTCGCGGCTGGCGGCCACAGCGCGTCCGAGCGCCGAGAAGATGGCATTCAGACAGTCCACCCGCGGACGTGACACCAGCGCCAAGCCGTCTCCGGCTCCAGCGCCGCGACCACTGCCATCCGCCACCATCCGGCCGCTGATCTCCAGCGATGATAAGCCTGGCTCAACTCGGTGGTTTCCGCTGCGGCGACCCTGATAGATGATCAGCACACTGCTCCGTACGACACTGCTCACGCTGGCACCCTCGCAACGTGTTCATGCCACCTCAAGCCCGCGGCCCTCTAGTCTCGCGTCCATGTAGGAGCCCGACGTGAACACCAGGGACGTCAGCGCCCCCGCACCGGTGAGCGCTCCCGTGATCGCCGCCATGGTCGAACGACTAGTGACCGCGCGCACCCCCGATCACGGCCACCGGCCGGCTACCGCGCGCGACTGGCCCACCCCAGGGACGCCCCCGCGGGGCGGCCATAGCGCGAGCCCGGCAGGGCTGCGGGTAAGTGGTGGTAGGTGCCTAGTGCCGCCGACCATCTGCGCGGCACGGCCATCGACCTCATACGACCTCACTGCGGAGCCCATCTCCGCGATACCGCGACCACGCGGCGCCCCGATCGGAGAATCCGTTTGACCACTCTCCATCCCCATCCCAGGGCACACCTTTCGCTCTCATCCCGGTCACCAGCCCCGCCGTCACCGTCGTTCATCTGCGCAGTGAGCTCGATCTCGCCACCGGCGACCCGGGCCTGCTGGAGATTCCTGCGCCGGCTCAGGCACATGCCGGCCTTCCTGCGACCGCTATCGCTCGCTTGATCACCCACCGGATGAACTGGATGACACAATGACCCAACACAAGATCGGCACACGCGAGGAGTGGCTGGCCGCGCGCCTGGAGCTGCTCAAAGCCGAAAAAGAACTCACTCACCGCAGCGACGAACTGGCCCGGCAACGACAGGCGCTCCCCTGGGTGCGAATCGACAAAAACTACCGCTTCGCGACAGAGGACGGCACGGCTTCGCTCCACGACCTGTTCAGAGGACGCTCGCAGCTCCTCGTACATCACATGATGTTCCCCGGATGCCCTAGCTGCGCCTCTGTGGCGGACGGATACAACGGTTTCGCCGTCCACCTGGACAACCACGGCGTCGCGATGGCCTGTGTGTCGCGCTATCCCATCGATGAGCTGACCGCCTTCAAGAAGCGTATGGGATGGAACGTCCCTTACGTCTCGTCGCGCGGTAGCCAGTTCAACTTCGACTTCGGCCTGGCCTATACCGCACAGGAAATGGCGGACGGACCGGAGCACAACATGCACCTGTCCTGGGATCACTCCGGGACACCCGCAAACCAGTTTCCCGTCCCCGAAGGCCTCCCGAGCCCCAACGACATGCCCCCCAAAGACGCACCCGGTATGAGCGCCTTCGCACTGGAGGACGACATCGTCTACCACACGTACTCGGCCTACGCCCGTGGAACCGACATCCTGTGGGGCATGTACCAGTGGCTGGACCGCGCTCCACATGGACGCAACGAAACCGGCCGGTGGTATCGACTCCGCGACGAATACGACAATAGAACACCCTGACACATAGGGGTTTGCTCCTTCGGCGGGTCCGAATGCCTCGTACAGCATCCCGGTAGGCGTAAACCGAGGGGACGTTGCCACGGCTGGCCGACACGCTGGAAATCACTGCAAGGAGCTGCTCGGACTGCCCGCCACGGCGGCGCCGTGCGGAAACCCGTGATGCGTGATCTGACCCCGGAGGCATCAGCAGGATCTCGCCTTTGGCCAGGATGCCGGGGCCGCCGTACTCGGCCAACCACAAGGTGCACGACGGCGCGGTCGTTTTCCGTACCCAAGCCGGTGGCCGATGGAGGTCAACCGGGCCGGCGAGGCCAGGCCACGACATCACGCCCGAGCATGTTTCTGTGTCGGGGTCAGGCGTCCAGTCTCGGGCCGCAGCAACCATCAGCTCTACGTTCGAATCTCACACCGGATCACCGGCCGCCGTATACACGGTTTCTGATCTACGGCCATGCGCCTGCACATCGATTGGCAGGCCGCGCGGTCCCGGCTTCACTCGGTGACCCCACCCACATGACCGATGCCGGAGCAAGGAGCAGCCACATGAACCCCGGACATCACGTTCATCCAGCCAACCGGCGCCGGCACGACCAGCGCACCAACGGCGAAATGCTCGCCGACAAGGTGACGGGCGTTTTCGGCTCGTGGCGGTTCATCTCCATCCAGACTGTGATCGTCGCGATCTGGATCGGCATCAATCTTCTGGCTGTGGCCAACCGGTGGGATCCCTATCCGTTCATCCTGCTCAATCTGGTGTTTTCCACTCAGGCTGCGTACGCGGCCCCGCTGATTCTGCTCAGCCAGAACCGTCAGGCCGACACCGACCGGCTCGAAGCCGAACACGACTATCGCGTTAATCAGATCGCGTTGCAGTACCTCATCGCCTGGCACCGCGACCAGCACGGTGAGGCATGCCAGTGCGTTCACGACGCCCGGCCGATCGCCGAGAACACCCTCGCCGAACTCGGCCACACCACTTGAACACGCACCCGGTGCCACCGCGAAAGCCCGGCCCGTGGGGTGCGCGGCTGTAGCGCCGATGGATGCGATCAGGTGGAGTCGGCCTGCGCCAGTCCGATGATCACGTATGTATGTGGCCATCGAACAAGATCCCACGCCGCGCCGGTGATCTCGCGCCCGAGCGACAGGCGCCGCGGGGCCGGCCGCGTGTTCGCTCGCACCTACCGGCGTCCTCTCTTGGCGCGCATGCGAGCTGCGTCGACAGCGCCATCACAGACGATGGCCCGGCTACAGGTTCCTTCGCTCCTGTAGCCGGGCCTTCGTCATTCGCGATTCAAAGCCGCTGGAACCGTCAGCCGGTCACCGGGAAATCCCTGTTGACCGGGATGGGCCTGGGCGTCGGCGTCGGCGTCACGGTCGGGGTCACCGTCGGGGTGGGCGTGATGATCGCCCTGCACGGCTGGCTGGACGAGACCGTGCTCGGTCACGCGATCAGCCACGGCTGCGTGCGAGTACCCGACGCTGCGCTCCGCATGCTGTCACGCGTGCCCCTGGGCACCATCGTCACGATCACCTCCTGACCGACGAAGCCGACGTGGCCGGCCGTCAAGAACGCCCTCAATGAGTTCGGACCTCGCCACGGTCAACGACACCCGGCCGCGAAGAAGGTGCCGTTTCGCCGCAGGGACGAGGGAGCAGCGTGACGCCCGCCTTCCTGGTGTTGTGCCCACGCGAAAGGGTGGCACTGGACGCGCGTTCCTATTGGAGATTCCGTTGCTGCCCACAGATGGGCGCGGTGGTGCGGCGCCGGGGTTCGGTGATCGCCGCTGGTGATAGGCCTGGTTGAGAACAAGGGTTTCCGCTGCCCACTGCCTGTTGAACGATCAGGACAGTGCGCCGTACGAGAGCAAGCACGCCGGCAGTGGGCGCGCTGCCCGCCTGACCAAGTGCTCCCGATCGGAGATCCCTAAATGACGAGGCTCCATCCCCGTCCCGGGGCAGGTTTGTGGCTCATCCCCGCCGCCGCCACCGTCGTTCACCTGCGCGGCGAACTTGACCTCGCCACCGCTGATCCGACGCGCGACCGCCTGCTGGGCATGCTGCAGCGCTGCGCTAGCCTGCTCATCGCCGACCTGTCGGGGGTATCGTTCTGCGACGCCACCGGGCTGAGTGTCCTGGTCGGCGTCCGACGCCAGGCCAACTCCCGGGACGTCACCCTCGGCCTGGCCGCGCCCCACCCGCAGATGACCAACCTGCTGCGCATCACGGGCCTGGGCCACAGCTTCCCGATGTACGGCACCACGCCGAACAGGGCCCGCGCGGTTTCCGGCATCGCGACACCATAGTGACGCCTCGTGCGGAGATGTCAGTCCTTTCGGCCGGCGCCAAGACGGCCGAAATCAGAACAGCCGGCGAGCTGCGGCAATGACGTGGAAGAGACGGTTCAAGGCGCAACATCACACGTCGCCCGGACAACCGGCCGACCGCGATTGGACGGTTAAACGGGGACGTCACGGAAGGCGGGCGGAGTGTCGGCGGCCGTTCCAGCTGTGATGGGAGATGGCCGAAAGCCTTTGACCACCAACCAGACGCCCAGCGACCCCTCCCAAAGGAATATTGGGATGGCCGCAATGCCCGACAAAACAGAGACTTGGGGATAGACGCCGAACATCGTCGCGGTCGCGGAAAGGATGAGTAGCGGGGCTCCGATGAGTCCCACCATGGGAATGATGCGTGGCACGAGCCGGGATCGGTACATCAAATAGCCCAGACACACTGCATTCACGCCCGGAATGATGCCGGGCCCGAGCAGGAACGTCCAATTGTGGATCGCGACGAGCGCGTCACCGGCGGTGATGAGCGGGGCTGTATCCGCCCCGGCGGCCCCGGCCAGGTCCTGTCGCAGGGTCACAACTGCCAAGAGGCTGATGATGCCGACGAAAATGATGCCGGCTTCGAGGATACGAGCGGAGACAAAACCGAGGGCCACGCCTTCGTTCTGCCGTTTTACCACCGGAAACAGCACGACCGCAGTGCCGACACAGGCAAGGGCACAGATCACCTCGAGAAAGCCGCCCTACAGCACGCCGGTGTCAGGACCGGGGCCGACGATGAAGTCCTGATTGTTCAGCACGGGGCCGTACAGGATGAGCGCGGGAATCGAAGTGACAATTGTAACCAGGTAGAGCACTCCCGCCATGAGCGCGGTCTTCCGCAATGAGTCCATCGGCATTCGTTTCATTTCTTCGATTTGGGCGATGTTCGCCATATCTGTCTCCTGGTCTGTCCGTCAAACCAGGTGGGCCATCAGGACATCGAAGTGGAGGTGTCCGCCTGTTCTCCCAGCCCTCCTCATCAGCCGTACGAGCGGGTGGAGCGTGGATGGTACGCAGGACGGCTATCCGCTCCGGGGCTGGACCGACACCAGGGCAGGGCCGCCAGATGAGAGGTGGGTCTGCCCAGAGCTACTTGAGGATGGGGTAGCGGCGGACCAGCGGCGTGGCGCTCCACCACCGGCCGAGTCCGAGCGTGTCTGCAGCGCCGGCGAGGGCGAGTCCGACCAGCACGATCGCGTACACGATGTGCTCGTCGATGAACGGGTTGCCGGCAAGCGGCAGTTCGGCCGCCCACATCAGCATCAGCAGCAGACCACCGCAGGCGGCGGCGATGCGCATGCCCACGCCCAGGAGCAGGGCGATGCCGACGCCGGCCAGACCGGCCATGAACAGCCAGTCGGCCCAGACTTGGCCTGCCAGGCGGGTGAACAGGTCGCCGAACGCACGGTCGGCGGTGCCTTTCAAGAACCCGGATGTGGGGCTGCCGCCCTGGATCCAGGCGCGGCCAGGCGCGGTCGCCAACCCCAACCCGAAGAGCTTGTCGATGAACGCCCAGGCGAAGATCCAGCCGAGGGCGAGACGCGCCGTAGCCCACACGTAGCCGAGCGCGGCAGCCTGCCGGGCCATGATGCCGCGCCGGGCCGCGGCGACAGCGGTGGTGGGAGGGGCGGTGGTGGTGGGACGAGCGGTGGCGCGTGCGGCAGGACGGCCGTCGGCCGGCCGGTTACGCTCTTTTGGGGTGGCCATGTCAGGCCCCTTTCATGCGTCCGCGTGTGGTCACAGTCGGCACGCTGTTTCAGGTGACCGCAGCCTTCTTGATCAACTGCGGATACTCTCCACCGGATCACCGGAGTGGAATCTGTAGCCTCGCGGCGCGAGCAGGGACCTGCCGCGGCCAGACGCACGGGTGGCGCAAGCAACCAGCACGACCCGCACTCACCGGGACACAGGCCCCGGGGTGGCAGGGTGCGCGGGTGCCCGGGCCGACAGAGCGCCGGGGCGCGGTCAGGAATCATCGCGTTCCAGTCGTAGCCTGCTCCTAAATCAGGGGCGCCCGTCTGGAGCGCGACGCCCGTCATTGAGCGGGTCGACTACGGGGTCGTAGTCCGCCGGGTCCACCAGGAACTGCTTCTCACGGTCGAGGACGTCCTGGCGGCTGCGGCCGACCCACCGACCCCAGACTGGCCTGGCGCGTAGCCGGTTGCCTACCAACAGGGGCAGAAGCAGCGCAGCTGCGCCGGCGAGCATCACGATGACACCCACCACCTGCAGATCGACCCCGCCGACCGAGGTATCCGACAGGGCTAAGGCGAGGATCGCCCCCGATGGCAATCAGGGTGATACCACCGGCGAAGGGCATCACCCATCGCCTCGTTCCGGTCCCGACCGTGAGCCCAGGGGTGGGCTCCGGTGTGGGCGCGGGTGGAGGTGGGCGGCTTATCTGCGGCCGGCCCAGCGGCCGGAGCGCCGGTTTGTGGTGCGGCCCGTGAACAGGTGATAGGCGAGCAGCAGCAGGGCGGCGCCGGCTATCGCGGTGAGCCAGGTGGACAGGTTGAAGAAGCCT
>JAGFNW010000120.1 GCA_017592665.1 Streptosporangiaceae bacterium NEAU-GS5
TCATCCTGCCACGAGCAACTCCGTGCGGAGCTGATCGAGCACTTTGCGGAGGATGCGCGAGACGTGCATCTGGGAGATGTCGAACTCGGCGGCGATCTCGGCCTGGGTCTGGTTGCCGTAGAAGCGCAGCAGCAGGATCTGCTTTTCGCGTTCGGGTAGCTCGTCGATGAGGGGTTTGACGGCTTCGCGGTCGACCAGGGTGGACAGGGCGTCGTCCTCGTCGGGGATGACGTCGCCGAGGGAGGCGGCGTCGTCGGCGGTGCCGAGGGGGGCGTCCAGGGACAGGGTGCTGTAGGCGGAGGAGGCGTCCATGGTCAGCAGCATGTCCTCTTCGGAGATGCGCATGCGGTCGGCCAGTTCGGCGATGGTGGGGAAGCGGCCGAGTTCCTGGGTCATGTCGGCGACGTGGCGGTTGAGTTCGGAGCGGCGTTCTTGGTAGACGCGGGGGACGCGTACGGCCCAGGTGCGGTCGCGGAAGTGGCGTTTGACCTCGCCGGTCATGGTGACCATGGCGTAGCCGCGGAAGCTGTGGCCGAGGGTGGGGTCGAAGCCGTTGATGGCTTTCATGAGGCCGACGTAGGCGGCTTGGAGGAGGTCTTCCATGGGTTCGCCGCGGTGCAGGTAGCGGCGGGCGATGTCGCGGGCCATGGGGCGGTGCATTTCGACGACCTGTTCGCGGAGCCGTTCGCGCCGGTCGGGCGTGATGTCGGGTTGGTTGATCTCGGCGAGGAGGTCTTCGGTGGTGGGAGTGCCGGTGTCGTGCAGACGGTGGTCGGCGGTCATCTCCGCAGTCCCCTTATGTGGTGCGCGGGACGGGCTGCCGTGGAGCTCCGCAAGGGTCGACTCGCAGAAGGCATGCCCCGCTAGGGTGTCGAGGCGAGGCCCTCTGCTGGACCTC
>JAGFNW010000121.1 GCA_017592665.1 Streptosporangiaceae bacterium NEAU-GS5
TAGCCGATCGGGTCAGCCGGCCCAGGTGACATTGTAGATCGTGATGAGCTCCTGGTCCTCATCGACCTTGAAGTACATGATCCCGTACGCCCCAAACGTGGTCTGCCGGTACTCGGTTTCCCCCGGATACAGGTACCGCGCATCCCACGGGTCCTCGAGCAGATCGACGGTCCGGGCGAGCAGGGCGTCGAAGGCGTCGCCGGGTAAGCCCTTCATCTGCGCAAGCGCGGCCGCATGCAGCACCACGCGATAGGTCACCGGCGCGACCACCCCGGGAACGCGTCGTCCATGGACACGAGATCTTCCGTACGTCCCTCGCGCAGATCCTGCTCGGCCCGTTCGAAGTCCGGGTTGGCGACGGCGACCGCGTGTAGCCGCCACCGGTGCAGCACCTCGCGCAGTTGCTTGAACCGCCACACCTCGTGGGCCGCGTCCAACGCTGCGTGGTACTCGGCAAGGAACTGCGCATGCCATCGCTCGGGCAGTGCACGCAGGATCTCCGCGGGGTCCAGTGCTGTGTCCGGGAGCGGCTCGGCCATGCCGTCAGCGTAACGCGCCTACGCGCATCGGCGTTCGGATTGAGCTGATTCAACGATTCTGCAGCCGCCTAAATCTTCATCTGTGCAGCTCAGGCAGCATGTAGATATTCGTGGAGGACTCCGCCGAGCCTGTTTCGTCTGCGCATGTTGAGGCCGATGGTCTGTTCCGGATCGGTGATCGGAAGCAGGACGGCGCGTAGTGGAGCCTGTGGGCGCCGAGAATTGCGTCACCACCCTTGAGCTGGGACATCGTCGCGCTGCCTGTCAAACCGAATGAGACATCAGCCTGCTTGTGTGGTTTGTGGTGAGTTGTCGGTCTGAAGGGTCGTGGGTGGCCTGTTGATCCACA
>JAGFNW010000122.1 GCA_017592665.1 Streptosporangiaceae bacterium NEAU-GS5
GCCAGGTTGCGGGCTTTGCGGTCGAGGTTGATCCGGGACTGATAATGCTCGGCACCCAGATCGTGAAAGCGCCTCTCGGGATCCGACAGCAGGTGATAGATGATCGTCAGAACCGAGTTACCCACCGCGACGATCGCTTTCTACTTGCCGCGGCGGCGGGCGATGCGCCGATAGCGGTCGCCCAGAAAGGTATCGGTCCGGCCGCCGCTGGCAACAATGTTGCCCAGGGTGGCAGCCAGCCACCGGTTGCCTTTGCCGCGGCCCCGCGGCTTACTTTTGCCCGCCGACTCATGGGCCTGCGGGCAGAACTTGGCGTACGAGACCAGATGCGCCGCGGACGGGAAGCGGCTCATATCGATGCCGATCTCCGCGATCAGCTCCTGGGCCGCGGTGGGACCAACTCCGGTGATCTCATCCAACTGCTCGGCTTGGCAGGCGAATGGGGCGATCGCTCGCTCGGCCTGCAAGTCCAGGGCGGCGATCTGCGCGGTGAGCCGGTCGATGTTGTCCAGCATCATCCGGGCCAGCACCGCGTGGTGGTCGGTGAAGAACCCGCGCAGCGCCTCCTGCAGATCGTCGAGCTTGGCGCGCATCCGGCCCTTGGCCAGCTGCGCCAAGACCTTCGGGTCACGCTGACCGCCGATCAACGCCTCCAGCATCTGCCGCCCCGACACCCCGAAGATGTCGCTGATGAACGAGCTGAGTTTGATCTGGGCGTCCTCCAGCAGCTTTTCCATCCGCTGCATCTCGCGCGTGCGGTCTTGAATCAGCGCCCGCCGGTAGCGGGTCAGATTACGCAGCTGGCGGATCGGCTGCGGCTGCACCAGCGACGGCCGGCACATGCCCCGCTCGGCGATCTTGGCCAGCCAGATCGC
>JAGFNW010000123.1 GCA_017592665.1 Streptosporangiaceae bacterium NEAU-GS5
ATGGACAAGGGCGGTTGGCGGCGTTAATGTAAGTGTATGTTCACTTACAAACCGTGGATGCTGTACGGGGCCACGGGCCGGACCGGGACGTTGATCGCCGAGCGGGCGGTGGCCGCAGGGCACCGGCCGCTGCTGGCCGGACGTGACGCCGGGCGGCTGCGGGCGCTCGCCGGCCGGCTCGACCTGCCGTGGGTCGCCGCGGCGCCGGATGACCTGGACCGTGCCTTCGGCGATTCGCAGCTGGTGCTGCTGGCCGCCGGGCCGTTCGAGTCCACCTCGAGGCCCGTCCTGGACGCGAGCCTGCGGGCCGGGGTGCACTACCTCGACATCGCCAACGAGATCGGGGTGATCGAGCGAGTCCTGCAGACCCGCACCGAGCGCATCACGGCCATGCCCGCCGTCGGCTTCGGAACCGTGGCCAGCGACGGCCTCGCTCGTCAGGTCGCCGATCAGGTCCCCGGGGCCGGCCGGCTCGAAATCGCGATTCTCCTCGGCACCGCGGGCAGCAGCGCCGGCGCGCGGGCGAGCAGGCTGGCCGTCCTCGCCGGCGGTGGTCAGGTGCGACGCGACGGCCGGCTGGTGCGGACGCGGCTGGGATACGGCACACGGAGCCTGACGACCCCCGTGGGAGTTCGCACGGCTGTGCCCGTGCCGACCGGTGACCTGGTCGTCTCCTATCACACGACCGCAATCCCGGACATCACCGTGTCGACGATGATGACGCTGCCGGCCGCGGCGGCGCGAGTGGTGCTACCCGCGTTGCCGGCGATCGCCCGGACCGGTCGGCGGCTGAGCCGGCTGAGCCG
>JAGFNW010000124.1 GCA_017592665.1 Streptosporangiaceae bacterium NEAU-GS5
CCGTGGCCCAACCCACTTGTGGGGGGGAGCGGTCGAAGGTGGGGCTGGCGATTGGGACGAAGTCGTAACAAGGTAGCCGTACCGGAAGGTGCGGCTGGATCACCTCCTTTCTAAGGAGCATCCGGCTGTCTCGTCCTTGCTCATCCCTGTCGGGTGACGCGTTCCGCGTCGACCGGGCCGGGACCAGGGCGGGGGAGATGGTCCATGCGGCCGGGTTCACGAGCGGATGTCTCGTGCCTGGTCCTGCTCATTAGTGGAGCACTGGCTATTCGGTTCTGGTGGATCGCTGGTCTGCCGGCTAGTACCGCCTCGCTTCCTGTCTTTGACGGGGTGCGGGGAGTGGGAACGCGGGTGGCGGGGGTTCGCCGGGCTGAGCACACTGTTGGGTCCTGAGGAAACGGACCGTCGACGGCGCTCTGGCCTACCTGTTGAGGTGGGTGGGGGTGTCGTCGCTCCGTGCCAGGGCCAGGGGTCGGGTTGCCGCGTTTGTGTGGTGGCCGGCCGGGCCAGGGTGCGGGCTCTTGTCTGCGGGTGACGCGGGCGGGGGTGGGATGTGTTTTCTCAGTTGCGGGACCGTGCGTCCGCCATACCGCATGACACACACGCGAACGAACCCTTCTTTCAAGTGGGGGGTTGTGGTGGGTGGGTTGTGGCTGGTGGTGGGGTGCGTTCGGTTGGCTGTTTGTTGTTTGTGAATTGCATAGTGGACGCGAGCATCTTTTTTGTGGCCAAGTTTTTTAGGGCACACGGTG
>JAGFNW010000125.1 GCA_017592665.1 Streptosporangiaceae bacterium NEAU-GS5
CACCGTGTGCCCTAAAAAACTTGGCCACAAAAAAGATGCTCGCGTCCACTATGCAATTCACAAACAACAAACAGCCAACCGAACGCACCCCACCACCAGCCACAACCCACCCACCACAACCCCCCACCTCCGAAGGCCTCACCCCGGCCCGCTAAGGCCTTCATGAAGCCCCCCAGGAAAGAGGGTCTCACTCACGTGTGTGTGTCATACGGTATGGCGGACGCACGGTCCCGCAACTGAGAAAACACATCCCACCCCCGCCCGCGTCACCCGCAGACAAGAGCCCGCACCCTGGCCCGGCCGGCCACCGCAAACCGCGGCAACCCGACCCCTGGCCCGGCACGGAGCGACGACACCCCCACCCACCTCAACAGGTAGGCCAGAGCGCCGTCGACGGTCCGTTTCCTCAGGACCCAACAGTGTGCTCAGCCCGGCAAACCCCCGCCACCCGCGTTCCCACTCCCCGCTGCGAACAGCGGGACGGTACTAGCCGGCGGACCAGCGATCCACCAGAACCGAATAGCCAGTGCTCCACTAATGAGCAGGACCAGGCACGAGACATCCGCTCGTGAACCCGGCCGCATGGACCCACCCCATCTCCTGCCCTCAGGCAGACGACAAGGGAGCCGGATGCTCCTTAGAAAGGAGGTGATCCAGCCGCACCTTCCGGTACGGCTACCTTGTTACGACTTCGTCCCAATCGCCAGCCCCACCTTCGACCGCTCCCCCCCACAAGTGGGTTGGGCCACGG
>JAGFNW010000126.1 GCA_017592665.1 Streptosporangiaceae bacterium NEAU-GS5
ACTCGCTGACCATCATTCCGTGCACAGCGCCGCTCAACCGCGTGCGACACCTTGGCAGTCGGTTCGAGCGGAAAGATCTACATCTGGGGTGCGCTGGCAGGCGGCAGGCGGCAGGCGGCAGGCGGCGCGCCGGGCCGCCGCTTGGCGTGGCCAAAGGCCAACGCAACGGTACGCGGTGGTTTGTCGCGCTCGCACTGGGTCTTCGGCAATCTGAGGCTGGGCTGGACGTACGTCGATCTTCGTAAGGGACAGCTCCGCGTCTTCTGGAGATCAGGCGCAACGGTTACCGCCATGGGTGCTGACGAACCTCAAGCGTGCGGTTTCCGCAGCCGGAGCTCGTACATGCTGGGCGACGTCCTGTAAGGCCATGACCTGGGCGGATGAGGTTATCGGCAGGCGCACAGGCGAATGCTATCGGCAGGGCGCCGAGCACGGCGAGGTCAACGCCATGTTCAACTTCGGCGGCTTCCTGTCCAGTGCCGGCCAGGACGCGGACGCGATCCGCTGGTACGAAGAAGCCGCCCGCCAGGGTAACGTCCGGGCGGCAATCCAGTTGGCCGCCCTCCTAGATGATCGATTCCAAGGGGGTCAGCCGGATGGGTCGAGGGGGGCGTGCGCATCGGCCGATTACCCGACGATGGGCCAGCCGATGACCTGGTCGAGCTGGAGGTTGCGGAGAACGGCGTTGTCCA
>JAGFNW010000127.1 GCA_017592665.1 Streptosporangiaceae bacterium NEAU-GS5
CGGGCGGCCAGGGCGGCGGCCTGGGTGCGGCGCTGCATGTTGAGCTTGGCCAGCAGGTTGGACACGTAGTTCTTGACGGTCTTCTCGGCCAGGAACATGCGCTCGCCGATCTGCCGGTTGGTCAGACCTTCACCGATGAGCTCCAGGATGCGGTGCTCCTGGTCGGTCAGGGCGGCCAGCGGGTCTTTCCTGGCGGCCTGGTCGCGCAGCCGGGCCAGCATGGTGGCCGTGGTCTGCGGGTCGAGCAGCGACTGCCCGGAGGCGACCGTGCGGACCGCGCCGACCAGGTCGGAGCCGTGGATCTGCTTGAGCACATAGCCGGACGCGCCGGCCATGACGGCGTCGAACAGGGCGTCGTCGTCGGCGTAGGAGGTCAGCATCAGGCAGGCCAGGCCGGGCAGCCGCGATCGGACCTCCCGGCAGACGTCGACGCCGTTGCCGTCCGGCAGGCGCACGTCGAGCACGGCCACGTCCGGCTGGAGCGCGGGGATGCGGGCGATGGCCGACTCGGCGGTGCCGGCCTCGCCGATCACCTCGATGTCGTCCTCGGCCGACAACAGCGCCGCCACACCACGCCGGACCACCTCGTGGTCGTCCAGAAGGAACACGCGAATCATGACTTGACGCTAACCCCCTTTGGACTCCCGCT
>JAGFNW010000128.1 GCA_017592665.1 Streptosporangiaceae bacterium NEAU-GS5
GGGCGCTCCCCCCGAGGTGTGGACACCTTGAGTGCCGGATGATGGAGTCCGGAGACAAGGAGTTCCACGTGGCGATGAAGTCGTATCCGCCGGAGTTCAAGGCGGACGCCGTCGCGTTGTACCTGTCTGACCCGGGGCGGACGATCGCCTCGGTCGCCGAGGACCTGGGCGTCAACCGGGAGACGCTGCGCCTGTGGGTCAAGACGGCCCGCGCCGACGGCACCGCGGGGGCCAAGAACCGGGGGCCGGTCAAGCGGCCGGCGGGTGGGCCGCTATCGTCCGACGACGTGCTGGAAGAGGAAAACAAGCAGCTCAAAGCCCGGGTACGGGAACTTGAGCAGGAGCGGGACATCCTGCGCCGGGCGGCCAAATATTTCGCGGGCGAGACCAACTGGTGATCAGTCGCTTCCAGTTCGTCGCCGACCACCGCGACACCTTCGGGGTGAAGCGACTGTGCCGTGTCCTCGAGGTGTCCCGGTCGGGGTTTTACCGATGGCTGGCCGCCGCGCCCGCGCGGGCGGCCCGGGCCGCGGCCGACACGCTGCTGGCCGGGCAGATCGCCAAGATCCACGCCGACTGGGACGGCACCTACGGCAGTCCACGGATCACCGCCGAGTTGCGGGCC
>JAGFNW010000013.1:0-137043 GCA_017592665.1 Streptosporangiaceae bacterium NEAU-GS5
TGAATCGGGTCGATGACACGGTGGTGTTCCATCAGTTGACGCCGGCGGAGATCATTCAGATCGTGGATCTGATGTTGGCGCAGGTGGATGCGCGGCTCAAGGATCGGGACATGGGGTTGGAGTTGACTGCGGCGGCCAAGCAGTTGCTGGCTGAGCGTGGTTATGATCCGGTGATGGGGGCGCGGCCGTTGCGGCGGACGATCCAGCGTGAGTTGGAGGATTCCCTGTCGGAGAAGATCTTGTATGGGGAGTTGCGGCCGGGTCAGGTCGTGCATGTGGATATCGAGGGTGAGGGCGACGCCGCCACCTTCGTCTACACCGGCAAGGAAAAGCAGCTCCTGGCCGAGTCCGACGTGGTCGTCACGCGCTGACGACCCCACTGACGACCACTGATGGCCGATGACGCGTTCTGGGTCGACGGCCGCTTCGATCGCGAACACGCTCGAGGCGGCCGTAGCCGCTATGCCGAGCACATGTGGGAGCACATCGGCGAGTTCGAGGGCATCTGGGGCGACATCGCCCCGGTGGCCTTCGCCTGCGCCGCCTGGCGGCTCGCCACGCCGCCGCTGGCCGCTCCCGGTTTCGTCCGCTGGCATCGGCGGATCCTGACCGCCACCTGCGAGCCCAACGCGTGGGACGGGTCGATGACGGCCCGGATCTCGCTGGTGTCGCCGCTCCCGGCCGAGCTGACGGCGTCCCGCGCCTGGTGGCGCGATCGCGGCTGGCAGGGCTGGCCGAAGATCTTCGGCCAGTTCGTCGAGCCGGCCGCGCGTGACGTCACGAAGATCCCTTACGTGCGGCCCGTGCTGCTCGTGGACGCGCCCATCCCGCTCGACGACCTGCCGGCCACCCCGGACGGCGCCACGCCGACCCTGCCCGAGACCGCCACCCGCGCCCTCACCGTGGTCGTCCGCGAGCTCAACACGCTCATCGAGCCGATCCTCGCCCAGCTCGAACCCTGATGCCCCTCCTGGTCACCTGGGGTCGTAAGGCGTCAGGTCGATGGGAGGGTCGCCGCCGAGGGCCAGCCGCGCCGCCACCATCCCAGCGTACGGCCCGGCCGTCAGCCCGTACGCGCCGAGCCCGGTCGCCACGATCACCCGGTCGGTCAGACGTCCAAGGATGGGCCGCCCGTCGGCGGTGACGGGCCGGAGCCCCGTCCGCGTCTCCGCCAGCGTCGCCCCGGCCAGCCCCGGCGCCAGCTCCAGCCCCGCGCTCAGCACCTCGGCCACCCCGCCGGCCGTCACCCGCGGGTCGAATCCGGCGTCCTCGACCGTCGCCCCCAGCACCACGCGCCCGCCGGGAAATCCCAGCATGTACGGCCCCCGGCGGGGCAGCACGATGGGCCACCCGGCCGTCTCGGCCGGCAGCCGCAGATGAACGATCTGGCCGCGCATGGGCCGGACCTGCGTCCGCAGCCCCATGGGCGCGCACAGCTCGCTCGTCCACGCCCCGGCCGCCACCACGACCACGTCCGCCGGCACCCGCTCGGAGGCCATCACGACCTCGCCGTCGCCCGTGAGCGTCACGGGGCTGATCCGCGACCGGGCCCCGCGCCGCACGGCCTCGGCCAGCAGGGCGTCCCGTACGGCACGGCCGTCCACCCGGGACGCGCCCGGCACCAGGAGACCGGCGAGCCCAGATCGCAGCGCGGGGAACACCTTGGCCGGGTCCAGCGGCCCGATCTCGCCCATGTCCGGCGCGGCGGCCTGCCGGCTCCGCAGCAGCGCCTCGACCTCGGCCAGTTCGTCGGCGTGGTCGGCCACCAGCACCGCTCCCACCCGAGCCGCGCCCGGGACGTGGTCGTAGTGCCGGGCCCCTTCCAGGGCCAGGCGATACCAGGCGTCGTCGGATTCGTGGTCGACCCACGGGCAGACGATTCCCGCGCCCGCCGCGGTGGCCTGCCCGTCGGCGGGCCGGTCGACGACCGTCACCTCGGCGCCCTGCCGGGCCAGATGACAGGCGGCGCTCGCCCCGACGATCCCGGCCCCGATCACGACCACTCTCGTGACGGACCTCCTGACGACGCTCATGAGTCGCAATGATGCAGGATGGCCAGGTGCGCGCACGACCGATCACCCACGGCCTGCTCGTCGCCGAGTTGGCGGAGCGGATCGCCGGACGGCCGCGGGACGCCTGGACCCGGGTCGCCGTGGACGGCCCCCCACCCGCCCGCCCCGAGATTCTCGCCGATTCGCTCGTCGATCCGCTGCGCGCCCTCGGACGCGAGGTGCTCCGGGTGTCGGCACGCGACTTCCTGCGCCCGGCGTCGCTGCGGTTCGAGTTCGGCCGCAGCGACCCGGACGTCTTCTACGACGACTGGCTCGACGTGGGCGGGCTGATCCGCGAGGTCCTCGGGCCGCTGGAGCCGGGCCGTACGGGAAAGGTGCTGCCGAGCCTCTGGGACAGCGCCGCCGACC
Source organism: Streptosporangiaceae bacterium NEAU-GS5 (assembly GCA_017592665.1). Taxonomy (GTDB): domain Bacteria; phylum Actinomycetota; class Actinomycetes; order Streptosporangiales; family Streptosporangiaceae; genus NEAU-GS5. The sequence continues at coordinate 2,421 of JAGFNW010000013.1, forward strand.
GCGCCACGCGCGCGCCCTACGTCACTGTCCCGCCCGGCGGGACACTCGTCCTCGACGGCGCGCTGCTGCTCGGCCGCGGCCTGCCCTTCGACCTGACCGTGCACCTGGCGCTGTCGCCGGCCACCCTCGCCCGCCGCACGGGCGAGGACGAGCGGTGGACGCTGCCCGCCTACGAGCGCTACGAGCGGGAGGCGCGCCCGTCCAGCGCCGCGGACGTCGTGGTCCGCATGGACGACCCGCGCCACCCCGCCCTCGTGGTGCGACCCTGAGCGGGCCGCCCCGGCCCGGGCGGCCCACTCAGGGTGATCAGATGGTCACGGATAGCTGACCAGATTGACGGGGACGGTGTCGGTGCCCTGGGCGGCCGCGCCGGTGTTGTTGATGACGTGGTTGATCGTGCCCTTGCCGCCGAGCGAGACGGTCAGCAGGTCGTGGAAGCGCACGCCCGCGGTGTCGGGCACCTCGAAGCCGCGCTCGGCGACGATCGAGGGGTCGGCCGTGAAGTTGCAGTAGCTGCCGAGACCCCAGGCCTCGTGCGAGGTGACCGTGTTGGCCACCTTGTAGGCCGCGTAGCCGCGGGTCGAGCCGTTCATCCAGGAGGCCAGGTTCGGCGGGTCGTACGGCATCTCGTTCTGGAAGAAGATCGTCTTGCCGTTCTGGCCGTTCCAGATGACCTCGTACTTCTTGTAGTGCTCGACGAACAGGCCGTACGCGATGACGTTGTTGCCGTTGACGATCAGGCCGGTGTCCGCCGGATTGGAGTTCCAGCCGACGCCCGCGCCGTGGTCGGCGCGCCACGCCCAGATGTGGTCGATGATCGTGTCGTGGCTGTTCACGACCAGGCTCGTGGTGGCCTGGCCGGGCCCGGCGCCGCCGATGCGGAAGAACACGTCCTGCACCGAGATCGGGTTGCTCGCGTGGCCCGCCCCGGTGGTCCCGACCTGCAGCAGCACGGGCGAGTTGACGGTGCCCGCGTCGAACAGCAGTCCGGCGATCTTGACGCCGTCGACGTCGGCCGTGGTCATCGCGGTCACCCCGTTGTCGGGGATGATCGTGGCGTAGCCGAGGCCGAGCACGACCGTGTTGGCCCTGGTCACGTTGATCGTCTGGTTGACGTGGTAGATGCCGGGCGTGAACAGCAGGTTGAGGCCCTGCGTGAGCGCCTGGTTGAGGGTGGCCGCGCTGTCGGTGGGCTTGGCCACGTAGAACTGGGTGAGCGGAATCGACGTGCCGGGGGTCGAGCCGCCGAGCCAGGTCGTGCCGCTCGTGTTGGTGCGCAGCGACGGGACGAACACCTGGTAGGCGCCGGCCGAGTCCACGTACAGGTAGGGCTTCTCGCGGATCACCGGGCTGGTGGCGATCGTGGTGTACACGGGGTTCGGGAAGGACTGCGCCGGAGCGCCGACCACACCGGAGAACACCATGTTCCACACGCCGTTGAGCCAGCCGCCGATCTGGCTGCTGCGGGTCAGCCACTGCTGCTGCGAGTACGGCCCGACCGTGCCGTCGATCTTGCTGTCCGCGATGTAGCCGCCGCTGGCCCAGCCGAACCCGGAGGGGGCCAGGTTGAGCCCGCCGCGCACGTGGATCCTGCGGAACGGCGCGGCCTGGGCGACGGCCCAGCGGTCCTCGCCACCGGTGGGGGTGATCGACAGGTTCTCGGCCGAGCGCCAGAAGTTCTGCGTGGCGTTGCCGCCGAACCAGCCCGCGTCGACCGTGACCGAGCCGTTGATGGTGACGTCATCGGGATTGCGGCCGAGCCCGGAGATCGAGGTGTAGAACCCGATGTTGGCGTTGACGCTGTAGCTGCCGGGCTTGAACAGCAGCTGGTAGCGCTGGGCGCCGAACTGGTTCGACTCCATCTGGGTGAAGATGGTGTTCAGCTGGCTCTGGATGCTCGAGGCCGACATCGAGGTGTCGAACACCTTGACGTTGGGGCCGAGGTCGCCGCCGCCGGGCAGGGTGGTGCCGCTCTCCATCACGTTCACGCCGAACTCCCACAGGGAGTAGCCCCACTGGGTGGCGCGCGTAAGGCCCAGCATCCGGACGTAACGGCCGGTGCCGGAGACGGTGACGGTCTGCGTGCCGGCCGCGCCGGTGATCGTGGCGGTGGCGTCGGTCCAGGTGCTCGCGTTGTCGGAGACCTGGATCTTGAAGGTGGCCGCCCGCGCGGTCTCCCAGTTGAGACTGGCCCGGCAGACCTGCTGGGAGGAGCCGAGGTCGACCTGCACCCACTGCGGGTCGCTGAAAGCACTGGACCAGCGGGTCGTGGTGCTGCCGTCCACGGCGTTCGAGGCCGGCGTGCCGGCGTTCTCGACGCTGGACGCGGTGGCCGGCTTGCCCTGGGCGGCGTTGGTGGTGCCGCAGACGGCCGCCGACGCGGCGCCGCCTGTCGCGGCGAGTCCGGCGGCCGCGAGAGCGACCGCCAAGGACAGACGTAAGAGAGTGCGCATGACATCTCCTCGGAGCCGATCTGGGGGGAAATGGAGGCTCCAGTCGAGTTGAGCGTCACGCGCAGTCGACACTTGTGTCAAGCATTATTTTATATCTTGGAAATACTAGTGTGACCGGATCGTCATCCGGCGGCGGTGACCCGGGAGGTCAGCGGCGTCTCGTTGAGGAAGTCCTCCAGCACGAGGGTGGCCGCGCCGAGCGCCACGGCGTCCGGGCCGAGCCGGCCGAGCACGATCGAGGCCGCCGCGTACGGCTGCGCCAGCGCGTTCTCCGCGGCCGCCGTCCGGATCTGGGGGAGCAGCCGCTCGCCCAGCAGCAGCCCGGCCCAGCCGCCGATCACGATCCGATCGGGGTTGAGCAGGTTGATCAGGCTGCCGAGGCCGACGCCGAGGTAGTAGATGGTCTCGTCGACCACGGGGCCGCCCGCGTCGAGGACCTGGCTGACCTCCTCCATCCAGCCGGCCTTCCCGGTCGGCACCCCGGCCCGGTCGAGGATCGCCTCGGCCCCGATATAGGCCTCGAGGCAGCCGCGGCCGCCACAGCGGCAGGACCGTCCACCGGCGACGATCTTCGTGTGCCCCCATTCACCCGCGCTCGAGCTGACCCCACGGAAGGCGATGCCATCGTTGATCATCGCCGCGCCCACGCCCGAGCCGACTAAAACGATGACCGCGTTTCCCGCCCCCCGCCCCGACCCGAACCACAGCTCGGCCTGGCCCATGGTCTTGGCGCCGTTGTCGACGAACAGCGGCAGCTGGGTGCCGGAACGTAGGAGCGCTCCCATGGGGACCGCGTCCCAGCCGAACGTCTTGGCGTCCACGACGGCCTCCGGCCCCGGGCCCACGATCCCGGGAACGCCGACCCCGACGCCCAGCACCTGGCCGGCGGAGACCCCGGCGTCGGCCAGCACCACGTCGATCCCGGCGAGGATGTGCCGCGCCACCAGCTCGGGCTCGTGCCGGGCCGGGCGGAGCGCGTACTCGACCCGGGCGCGCTCGGTCATGTCGAGGTCGAACAGCTCGACCCTGACGTGCGTCTCGGCCACGTCGGCGCCGATGAGATAGCCGTAGGAGGGGTCGACGCGGAGCAGCACGCGCGGCCGGCCGCCGTCGGAGTCGACCTGGCCGGCCTCGACGATGATCTGCTCGGCCAGCAGGTCGCCGGTCATGGAGCTGACCGTGGCCGCGCTCAGGCCGGTGACCTTGGTCAGCTCGTTGCGGCTCAGCGGGCCGTCGAAGTAGAGCGTGCGCAGGAGCATGGCCCGATTTCCCTTGCGGACATCTCGGACCGTCCTGCGTTCGGATCGTGCCACCCGTTGCGCCACCCGCTGCCTCCCCGTGCCTGTTGGCCAGCATCTTAGATACCGCGCGGACATCTTAGTTCAGACCCTCACATAAGCCGTGTTACCAAAGCGTTTCCAAGCGGAGGGTGCCGTTTTTTCGAACCTTACATTATCTTCTGGGCAACCCCCCTGAGAGGAGAGCAGATGATCAGGAGAGTGGCGGGTGCCGCGGCTGGTGTGGCGCTGGTCGCCGGTCTCAGCGCGTGCGGCGGATCATCCGGCGGCGATAGCAAGACCCTGACATTTTGGATGTATCAGGACAGGACCCCGCAGGCGGGTCAGGTCGTCGAAAAGCTCCGCTCGGGCTTCGAGAAGGCGAACCCGGGCGTCAGCCTCAAGATCGTCAAGATTCCCAAGGACGACTACAACACCAAGCTCGGCAGCGCCATCGCCAGTGGCAGCGTCCCCGACGTGGGCATCCTCGACCAGCCTCTGGTCGCCCGTTATGCCCTCGACGGCACCATCGCCGCCCTCCCGGCCGGCGTGATCGACGAGAAGACCTACTACCAGGGTGCGCTCGACACCAACCGGGTCAACGACAAGCTCTACGGCCTGCCCGTCGACCACACGTGCGTCGCGCTGTTCTACAACAAGACGCTGGTGCCGACGCCGCCCAAGACCTGGGACGAGCTGCTGGCCACCAGTGAGAAGGTGCACGCCGACAACCCCAAGGTCGCCGGCATGGTGGTCCCGAAGGGCGACGGCTACGGCGCCTGGATGTGGCCGGGCGTGGTGGCCGGCAACGGCGGCCAGATGGTCGACCTGAAGAGCAAGAAGATCCTGTGGGACCAGCCGCCGGCGGTCGCGGCCCTGCAGCTCTGGGTCGACCTGATGAAGTCCTCGCCGCGTGAGATCACCGACTCCGACCAGGCCTTCGCCAACGGCCTCGCCGGCATGATGATCTCCGGGCCGTGGGACGTGGCCACCATCAAGGACCAGTTCCCCGACCTGCAGTTCAGCGTCGCACCCCTGCCGTACAAGACCACGCCCGCCGGGAACATCGGCGGCGAGGACGCGGTGGTGTTCTCCAAGGGCAAGAACGCCGACCTCGCCTGGAAGTGGCTGGCCTTCCTCGGCAACTCCACCAACAACACCGAGTTCGCCCAGGCCATGGGCGGCTTCCCGGTGAACGTCGCGGCGGCCGAACGGGACGCCTCGACCTTCGGCGCCGACCAGGCGGCCTTCCTCGAGCAGCTGAAGGTGGCGCAGTCCCGGCCGCCGCTGCCCCAGTGGATCCAGATCAACGACGAGGTCATCGCGCCCGCCCTGGAGGCGGCGCTGAGCGGTAAGTCGACCGCGCAGCAGGCGCTGACCGACGCCGCGGGCAAGGCCAGGGCCCTGCTCGGCTGGACCGCCTGACCCGGGCGGCAACACACGGGAGGACGAACAGAGTGGTATCCCCGGTGCTGGCCGACAAGCCCACCGCGACTACAGAGCCCGGGCGGCATTCCCGCCGCCCGGGCCGTGGCCGCCGCGACCACCTGGTCGCCTGGCTGCTCATCACCCCGGCCCTGATCTATTTCGTCGGCTTCCTGCTGTATCCGGCGCTCGCCGCGCTGTACTACAGCTTCACCGACTGGAACCTTCGCACCACGCCCGACTGGGTCGGCCTGGCCAACTACAAAGACCTGCTGTTCGATGACGCCAAGTACCCGCACTTCTGGCAGTCGATCAAGGTCACCCTGCAGTACACGATCATCGCGGTCCCGCTGACCATGGTCGCGGCCCTGGTCCAGGCGCTGCTGATCAACGCCATCCGGCGCGGCTCCAACCTGTTCAGGCTGCTGCTGTTCCTGCCGGTCGTGACCGCCGAGGCGGCCGTCGGCGCCATCTGGCGCTGGCTCTACGACCCGCAGTACGGCCTGGTCAACGCCGTCATCGGGCTGGTCGGCATCCCCAAGCAGAACTGGCTGAACACCCCTGAGCTGGTCATCCCGGCGCTGGCGTTCATCGCGGCCTGGCAGTGCGGCATCTCGATGATCATCTACCTGGCGGGCCTGAAGGGCATCCCCAGCTCGATCACCGAGGCGGCGATCATCGACGGGGCGAACCCGTGGCAGCGCTTCCGCCGGGTCACCTTCCCGATGCTCCGGCCCACGACGTTCTATCTGCTGGTCACCGGCGTGATCGCGGCGTTGCAGGTGTTCGGCCTGGTCTATGTGATCTTCTCGGGCCGCGGGCAGAGCGTCACGGGCGGCCCCGAGCAGTCGGGCCTCACCTACGTGCTGCACCTCTACCTGTACGCGTTCCGGTACGACGCTATGGGCGCGGCCTGCGCCATGTCGTTCATCCTGTTCGTGTTCATCATGATCATCACGGTGCTCCAGTTCAAGTTCGTCAAACAGGAGGCGTCGTGAAGTCGGCCCGGCTCATCCCCGTCTACATCTGCCTGGTCGTGCTGGCGCTCATCTCGATCGTGCCGTTCCTGTGGATGCTGTCCACCTCGTTCAAGCACGGCTCGGACGTCTACACCAAGGTGCCCAACCTGCTGCCGGTGGACAAGAAGACGGGCGAGTTCGCGCCCACGACGGAGAACTACGACTACGTGCTGCAGATCGGCGGCCTCGGCAAGGCCTTCGTGAACAGCGTCTGGGTCTGCCTGATCCTCGTCCCGGCCAAGCTGCTGGTGGACGCGCTCGCCGCCTACGCCTTCGCGCGCATCCCCTTCCCCGGCCGGGACAAGATCTTCGCGGTGCTGCTGGCCGGGATGATGATCCCCACCATCACGCTGCTGGTGCCGCGCATCTTCGTCACGCAGTCGATCGGCCTGTTCGACTCCCAATGGGGGCTGATCGTCCCCAACGTCGCCTCGGTGCTCGACATCTTCCTGCTGCGGCAGTTCTTCCTGTCGATCCCCAGCGAGCTGGAGGAGGCGGCACTCATCGACGGCGCGGGCCGGATGCAGATCTTCTGGCGGGTCATCGTGCCGCTGTCCGTCCCGGTGCTGTCGGTGGTCACGATCACCAGCTTCATCTTCCACTGGAACGACCTGGTCTGGCCGCTCGTGGTGCTCAACGACCCCGACAAGTACACGCTGCCGCTCGCGCTGCAGCAGCTGACCCAGACCGAGTCGGGACGCGCGTACTACATCATGGCCGGAGCGACCCTGGCCGTGGTCCCGGTGATCGCCGTCGTCATGATTTTCCAGCGCCGCATCATGCAAGGCATCGCCTTCACTGGACTCAAGACCTGAACTAAGGCTCTCATGTAAGTCGGAACCTGACCCGAGGAGGAGACCACGTGGAGTTCCGCGACGGGGTGGCCGTCATCGACGGTGAACCGCGGGTGCTCGTCACCGCCGACTATCCGTACTACCGCGACGATCCGGCCGTCTGGGCCGACCGGCTCAGGGCCGTACGGGACGATCTGGGAATCGAGGTGATCACCAGCTACATCCCGTGGCGGCACCATCAGCCCGACCCGGCCGCCGCGCCCGACTTCACCACCGGCGGCCGTGACGTGGTCGGCTACCTGGCGCTCTGCGAGGAGCTCGGGCTCAAGGTGATCGCCAAGCCCGGGCCGTTCATCCACGCCGAGGTCGCCTATGGCGGGCTGCCCGACTGGATCTGCCCCGATGCCGATCCGTGCGTGGAGCCGCTGCTCGACGCCTACGGGCAGGTCTCGAAGTGGGGCGACGGCGGCGCGCACAAGGCGCTGCCGGCGCCGCTCGGAACGACGTTCCTCGCCCGGGTCACGCAGTGGCTGTCGGCGGTCGGGAAAGAGGTCATCGGCGGCCCGGTCGTGGCCCTGCAGATCGCCAACGAGGGCATCTACACCAACGGCTCCCGCGCCCTGACCGCGTACGACTACAGCCCGTCCGGCCTGGCCTTCTTCCGCGAGCGGCTGACCGCCTGGTATGGCACGCTCGACCACTACAACCGGCTGCACGGCACGGCGCACTCCGACTGGACCGACGCGCGTCCCGGCGCGGACGGCCCGTGGGGCCAGGCCGACTGGGGCCGCTTCCACGCCGAATACATGGCCGAGGTCTACCGCGTGTGGGCCGAGGCCGTCGGCACCCGGCTGCCGGTCGTCATCAACATCAACCCGCCCACCATCGAGGAGCTCGACGACTGGCTCGCCCGCGTCCGGCCCGAGCTGTGGGGCGACATCACCTACGGCTTCACGAACTGGATGGGCGTCGTTTCGGCCATCCCCGACTCGCACGCGCGCTACGTCATCGCCGCCAAGCGCGCCCCCGGCCCCAACATGGAGGAGAACTGGGGCTTCGCGCAGCTCTACGACCCGGCGTACGCGGACGGCGCGACCAGCCTCCACCAGACCCTGCTGGCGCTCGCGGCCGGAGCGACCGGATTCAACATCTACACGGGCGTGTCGACGTCCGGGTGGACGGCCGAGCTCGACGTGGCCAGCCCCAGCCCCTACCCCGACCACGCGCCGATCGCGGCCGACGGCACTGTGACCGAGAAGGCGGCCGCGGTCAAGGCCCTGGCCGACTTCTTCGCGCTGCACGGCCCCGAATTCCTCGAATGCGCGCCGGTGACCGGGGGAGCGTTCGGCCTCTACCTGCCCTACGCGGGCATCGCCGCGCTCGGCGGCGACGCCCGTTGCGGCGCGGCGCTCCGCGCCTACCACGGCCGCATGCGGGCCGAAGGCCGCGACTACGCGCTGCTCGACCTGTCCTCGGCCACCTTGGAAGACCTGGCCGCGCACGCCTCGTTGACGGTGCCGGGCGGCCCGTTCATGCACCGCGAGGTGCAGGAGCTGCTCGCCGCGTACGCCGCCCAGGGGGGCGCCGTCACCGTCGACGGCCCGGTGCCGCTCCTCGACGAGAATCTGACCCCGTGCGACCTGCTCTCCCACGTCGCCGCCGCACCTGCCGCGGGCGCTTTCGAGGCGCCGGTGGTGTACGGCTCCGCCGACGCCTACATCCGGATCCACCCGGAGCGGGACGTGCAGTACGTGACGGTCCTCGTGCAGGACGGCAACGACGGCCCGGTGGGGGTGCGCACGCCGTACGGCGAGATCGAGGTGGTGTGCGCCAAGGGCGGCGCCGCGGTGATCCGCATCGTCGGCGGCCTGCTCGACGACGTCGTGGTGAAAGGCGTCAACGGATACCTCAACTCGGCCGAGGTTCCGCGCGTATCTCTCGGCGGGACGACGTTCGCCGGGCAGGCCCCCGGCGACCTCGTCCTGATCGGCCGCACCATCGGCGATCCGGCCGATAGCGGAGTCGTGCCCGGCTGACTGGTCCGCGGCACCGGCCGGGACGCCCTCCATGGCGCCCCGGCCGCCCGATAGGCCATCGTGTGGGTATGAGCCCGTGCTGATCGCCGCATTGGACCTCGCCGCGTCCGAAATAGATCACCGGGTGCTCGCCTCGCTCGCGCGAATGCTGGGCACCACGCAGGACAAGCGTGCGATTCCGGCTTTCCTGCGATTGGCGGACCACCCTGATGAGGACGTCCGTTTCTCGGTCGCTCGATGGATGCCGGCGTGCTGCGAGGCTCCCGGCGACGAGGTGCTGAACGCGCTGGTCACGCTGTCCACGGACGCCGACGACGACGTCCGCGATTGGGCGACGTTCGCCCTCGGGACCTCGCTCGAGGTCGACGGGCCGGCAATTCGCGCGGCGTTGTGGGCTCGCCTCGACGATGTGTTCGCCGAAGCGCGCGAGGAGGCGATCCTTGGTCTGGCGCGCCGCCGTGATCCTCGAATCACAACGCATGTCGCCGAACTCCTCGATCAGGGCTCCGTCGCCGGCCATGCCTTTTCCGCGATCGCCTGTCTGGGTGATCCGGCGCTGGTGCCGTACTTGCAGGAGTACGAAGAAGAGGACGTTTCCGAGGCCCTGCGGGAATGCGATCCGAAAGCGCGCGCCGCGCGGGATGATTTCGCGGCCCAGTTGATCGAGGCCGTGCACGCGCGCCTGCCGGACCTCGATTTCGGCGTCTACGGCGAACGGTTCGAAGCCGGTCTCACTTTGACCGCCCGGCGAAATCAACTGCATTGGTCCGTGGAAATGCTCCTCGACCGGGTCGCCGGCGACGCCGTTCGCGCGGCGGGTCTGATCGCGGGGGATCTGGGCGGCGGGGAGTCCGGTTCTTGAGGGTCTGCCGTCCGGCGGGCGGCTACTGGCGGTGGCCGAGGTGGTCGGAGAGGGCGCGGGCGCCGCGGGCCACGAGGGTGCTCCATTCGGCGCGGCGGGCCGAGTCCCAGCGGAGGATGGGGGCCGAGATGCTCATGGCGGCGACCATGGCGCCGGTCTGGTCGTAGACGGGCGCCGCGACGCAGCAGACGGACTCGTTGGATTCGCAGTTGTCGTATGAGAGGCCCCGCTCGCGGATCGCCGCCAGGTGGGACCGCAGGAGCGCGGGGGAGGTGATGCTGCTGGGCGTCATCGCCGGCAGTTTGCGGTCGGCGGGGAAGTGGGCCTCGAACGCCTCCGGGGACAGGCCGCTCAGCAGCATCTTCCCGACGCCCGTGCAGTGCGCCGGGAGACGGCGGCCGACGGCGGAGACCATGCGGACCGAGTGGGTGCTGTCGACCTTGGCGATGTAGACCACCTCGGCTCCGTCGAGCACGGCCACATGGACGGTCTCGTCGCAGGCGGACGCCACCTCGCGGGCCACGAGCAGCGCCTCCTGGGAGAGGTCGAGCTGGCCGGCGAAGATGTGGCCGAGCTGGAACACGCGCATGCCGAGCCGATAGCGGGTGGGCCGGCCGGGCATGACGATCAGGTAGGACCGGTCGGTGAGCGTGGTGACCAGCTCGTGGACCGTGGTCCTCGGCAGGCCGAGCCGTTCGGTGATCTGGGGCGTCGAGAGCGTCTCGCCGCCGAGGAACAGCTCCAGGATGTCCAGCGCCCGGCCCACGGCCGGAACCGTTCGCCCCATCGCTGCCCCCTCACGGCGTCTGCACGTTCGAAATATCGAACACAGACTAGGATTTCGGAATTTGGGCCGTCAACTGCTATTGACCTGTCCGTTTTGTCGGTTTAACGTGCAGTCATTAATTTGGACGTCGTCCGAAATAACGGACAGTGACGTCGTGCTCGACGGTAGGAGGAGCTGGTGAACAGTGACCCGCCCGTGGCCCCCTCGCGTGTCTCGCACCCCAGTCGCCGGGCTGTGCTCGGCGGATCGCTCGCGCTCGGCGCCTTAGGAGCCCTCGGCCTGGCCGGCTGCGGCACGTCGGGGAACACCAGAGTCCGCTACTGGAACCTGTTCGGCGGCGGCGACGGCGTCCTGATGGTGAAGATGCAGGACGAATTCCGCGCCAAATATCCGAACATCGACCTGGAAGCCGTCACCCTCGCCTGGGGCGCGCCGTACTACACCAAGCTCGCCATGGCCGCCGCCGGCGGGCGTGGCCCCGAGGTCGCGATCATGCACCTGGCCCGGCTGGCCACGTTCGCCCCCGAGAGCCTGCTCGACCCCTTCGACGAGAAGCTGATGGCGGAGGTGGGGCTGGACAAGTCGCAGTTCCCGCCGCAGCTGATCGAGCGCGCGTCCGTCAACGGGAAGCTCTACGCGGTGCCGCTCGACACCCACCCCCTGGTCATGTACTACAACACCGAGATCGCCGGCAAGGCCGGCCTGCTCGGCGCCGACGGCAAGCTCGCCCCGATCACCAGCGAGGACCAGTTCGTCGACGCGCTCAAGAAGATCAAGGCCGTGACCGGCGTGACCGGCCTCGCCGTGGACAACGGCGACGTGCAGCCCTGGCGGGTCTTCTGGAGTCTCTACCGGCAGCAGGACGGCCCGCTCGAGCTGCCCTCCGGCGGTACCGTGAAGATGGACGACGCCAAGGCGCTGAAGGCGCTCACGTTCATGCGCCGGCTGACCTCGGAAGGCCTGGCCACGGTCGGCATCGACTATCCAGGCGCGGTCGCGACCTTCACCGCGAAACGGGCCGGGATCCACTGGAACGGCGACTGGGAGGTCGCCACGTTCACCACCGCCAAACTGCCGTTCAGCATGACCGGCTTTCCCGCCATCTACGGCAACGGCCGGGCCGAGGCCGACTCGCACTCCTTCGTGCTGCCCCGCCAGCGCGACCGGGATCCGGCGGCCACCCGGGCCACGTACACCTTCATCTCCTACCTGCTCAAGAACAGCGTCACCTGGGGTCAGGCCGGGCACATCCCGGCATACCAGCCGGTCGCCACCAGTGCCGCGTACCTCGAGCTGAAGCCCCAGTCGGAATACCGCGACGTGGCCAAGGACGTCCAGCTCGACCCGCCCGCGTGGTTCAGCGGCTCCGGCTCGGAGCTGGAGAACCAGGCGGGCGTCGCCTTCCAGGCGGTGCTCAGCGGCAACCTCACCCCCGAGCAGGGCCTGGCCCAGTTCAAGGGCGCGCTCAACAAGCTGCTCACCACCCCCAGCCCCGAGTAGGAGGAGACCCTCATGGCCACCATCACGGCCCCGGCACGCCAGGCCGCCTCCGTCACCGAGGCGGTGCCATTCTGGCGGCGCATCCCGGCGGGCCTGCTGTTCACCCTGCCGTTCCTGTTCTTCTACGTCGCGTTCCTGGTGTTCCCCACGATCTGGGCGCTGGTGCTGAGCTTCTTCAACGAGACCCTCACCGGCACCCGCGGCGAGTTCGTCGGCCTTTCCAACTGGTCGGAGATGTTCGGTGACGCGCTCGCGTGGAAGGCGATGGGCGCCACGCTCTACTTCACCCTGCTCAGCACGCCGCCGCTGGTGCTGGTCGGGCTGGTCATGGCGCTGCTCACCAACCGCGTGATGCCGCTGAAATGGCTGTGGCGGCTGTCGTACTTCGCGCCCTTCCTGCTCCCGGCCAGCGTCGTCGCGCTCATCTGGATCTGGATCTACCAGCCGGGGTTCGGCCTGGTCAACGGCGCTCTGAGCGCCCTCGGCCTGAGCGAGCTCGGCTGGCTGAGCGAGCCGGACCTCGCGATGTGGTCGGTCGTCATCACCACCCTGTGGTGGACGGTCGGCTTCAACTTCCTGCTCTACCTGGCCGCGCTGCAGGCGATCCCGCAGGACTACTACGACGCGGCGTCCATCGACGGCGCCGGCTGGTGGCAGCGGCTCTGGTCGATCACCCTGCCCAGTCTCAAGCGGACCACCGGCCTGATCATCGTGCTCCAGCTGCTCGCCTCGCTGCGCATCTTCGACCAGGTCTACCTGCTGTGGATGGGCAGCGGCGGGCCGGGCTTCGTGGTCCGGCCGGTGCTCGAGTACGTCTACGACACCAGCTTCACCAACTTCCGCTTCGGCTACGCCTCGGCCATCTCGACCTTCTTCTTCGTCCTGATCGTCGTGGTCTCCGCGGTCCAGTTCCGGATCTTCCAGTCCCGTGAGGAGCGGTCATGACGACGATCTCGCTGCCGTCCCGGACTCCTCGGCGGGTGCACACGGCCACGCGTGTCTGGAACTCCCTCGGCGTGGTCGCCGCCGCGCTGATCGCCTTGCTGTGGCTGATGCCGCTGCTGTGGGCCGTGGACACGGCCTTCAAGCCGGAGGAGGAGACGGCGACCATCCCGATCTCCTGGATCCCGACCCACTTCACCACGGACGCGTTCCAGAAGGTCTTCGCCGAGAGCGACGTGATCCGCTGGTTCCTCAACAGCACGGTGGTCACCGTGGCCGTCACGCTGCTGGTGCTGGTCACGGCCAGCATGGCGGGCTACGGGCTGTCCCGGACCGACTTCCGCGGCCGGCGGGTGCTGCTCGGCCTGATCATCGCCGGCATCATGGTCCCGCCGCAGATCGTCGTCGTGCCGCTGTTCCGCGAGATGCTGGCGCTCGGCCTCGTCGACACCTATTGGGCGATGATCCTGCCGCAGGTCGCCTTCCCGGCCATGGTGTTCATCCTGAAGAAGTTCTTCGACGGGCTGCCGCGCGAGCTGGAGGAGGCCGCCCGCGTCGACGGCGCCTCCGTGTGGCGGATCTACTGGCAGATCGCGCTGCCGCTGTCCCGCCCCGCCCTCGCCGCCGTCGGCATTTTCACCTTCATCATCACCTGGAACAATTTCCTCTGGCCGTTCCTTGCCGTGTCCAACCCCGACCTGATGACCATTCCGGTCGGGCTCGCGACCGTCCAGAGCTCCTACGGCCTGCGGTATGCGCAGATCATGGCCCTGGCCGTGCTCGGCGGCCTGCCGCTGCTCGTCGCGTACGTGTTCTTCCAGCGCAACATCATCAGAAGCGTCGCCCACACAGGATTGAGCGGTACATGACAGATGCGTCTCTGACGATCGATCCCGCGTTCTCGATCGGGACCGTCGACCCCCGGCTGTTCGGCTCGTTCGTCGAGCACCTCGGCCGCTGCGTCTACACCGGGATCCACGAGCCGGGCCATCCGGCCGCCGACGAGAACGGCCTCCGGAACGACGTGCTCGAGCTGGTGCGCGAGCTCGGCGTCACCGTGGTGCGCTATCCCGGAGGCAACTTCGTCTCCGGGTATCGCTGGGAGGACGGCGTCGGATCCGACCGTCCCGTACGGCTCGATCCGGCGTGGAAGTCGATCGAGACCAACGCGTTCGGCCTCGGCGAGTTCATGACGTGGGCGAGAAAGGCCGGCGTCGACCCGATGATGGCGGTCAACCTGGGCACGCGGGGCGTGCAGGAAGCCTGCGACCTGTTGGAGTACGCCAACCATCCGGCCGGCACGACGCTGTCCGACCTGCGGGCCAAGAACGGCGCGGCCGAGCCGTACGGAATCAGGATGTGGTGCCTCGGCAACGAGATGGACGGTCCGTGGCAGACCGGGCACAAGACGGCGCGCGAGTACGGTCGGCTGGCAGCCGAGACGGCGCGGGCCATGCGGATGATCGACCCCGGGCTGGAGCTGGTGGCCTGCGGCAGCTCCGGCGCGCAGATGCCCACCTTCGGCGCCTGGGAGGCCACGGTGCTGGAGGAGGCCTACGACCAGGTCGACCACGTCTCGCTGCACGCCTACTACGAGCCGCCGGGCGGCGACGTCACGGCCTTCCTGGCGTCGGGCGCGGCCATGGAGGCCTACATCGAGGACGTGGTCGCGACCTGCGACCACGTCCGGGCCAAGCTCAAGCAGAGCAAGCGGATCAACCTGTCGTTCGACGAGTGGAACGTCTGGTACATGTCGCGCCACCAGAACGACCCGCCCACCGAATGGGCGCACGCCCCGCGGCTGCTCGAAGACCACTACAACGTGATGGACGCGGTCGTCGTGGGCAGCCTGCTGATCGCGCTGCTGCGGCACGCCGACCGCGTGCGGATGGCCTGCCAGGCCCAGCTCGTCAACGTGATCGCCCCGATCGTCGCCGAGCCGGGCGGGCCGGCGTGGCGGCAGACCATCTTCCACCCGTTCGCCCAGGCCGCCCGCTACGGTCGCGGCGAAGTCCTCCGGGTCGAGCCGGTCTCGCCGCCGGCGGGCGAGGTCCCGGCCCTGCAGGCGACAGCCGTACGCGGGGACGACGGCACGGTCACGCTCTTCGCCGTCAACCGGTCGCAGACCGACACGCTGGACCTCGCGGCCGACGTGCGGGCGCTCGGAGATGTACGGGTGGCGGAGTCGTGGGTCCTCACCGACGCCGACCTCGACGCCCGCAACACCGCCGCCGCCCCCGACCGCGTACGGCCCCGCACGACCGACACGGCCACCGTCGACGACGGCGTCCTCCGCGCGCCCCTCCCACCCGTCTCCTGGAACGTCATCCGGCTGCGCTGAGCCTCGTCCCTACATTCGCCGAAGTCGCGACAGAATCCGGCGTAGCCGGGAAACCGCGTCCAGGTTCTCCCTGGCCGTGCGCTCTCCTCGATCGAGGGCGGCGGCCAGGTCCTTGCGCGCATTACGTGAACCGGTACGGCGGATGGATCTGTTCGAGTCCTCGGCCGCGCGCACCGTGGCGCGTGTCGTCTTCAACCGCTGCTCCAACAGAGGTGAACACTCTCGCAGAACTCCCTGGTCTGCCCGCGCGGTCTCATACGCCTGTGTCAAGGCGTCGAGGCTGTTCCGGCTCGTCTCCAGCCACCGCTCGGTGAGAGGCAGCGTGATGGGAGAACGCCCTGCGGACCTCCTATCGGCTTGGGCCAGACGCTGAATCGCGTCCAGATTCGACTGCGCCGTCGCTTCCAATTGGTCCAGGAGAGATCGGAAAATCAGGAGCGCGTCGGAGCCGGACACCATGTAGTTCTGCGCGGCATCCGTTGCCCTGGTGAATCGCTCGACAGCATCGCTGCCGGAATCCTCGGCCAGCGCGGTGACCGCGAGATCGCGAATCGACGGTGCCACGGTCCCGATTTCTACGGCCAGATCGCGGAGCAGGCTCGGGGCCTTGGTCAGTAATCGCTTCGGCGTCGCCTCGGCCAGTGCGGCCGTCTCATCCGTCAGCTCCTGGACGTGCCGCTCGTCTCGGCGATCCGAATGCCGTGCGATGCGCAGCATGCTCGTCAGCACCACGAGCTCTTGGATTCTCACGTCGTCGTCGACTCCAGGATCACGGGCCCGGCGCCGGCGATCCACGTCGGCGAGTTGGCTGAGCAGTGACATGGCTTGACCCCATTGACCGATCCGTTCCCGGATCCGCGCTTCGCTGGAGATCAGTTCGCGCGCCGTGTCAAGGGAGCCGCGGCTGATCGCGCGTTCGCGTTCCCGCACGACGAGCTCGAGCGCTTCGGGCAGGCGATCGAGGCGTTCGAGGACCTCGACCTCCTGAACGGGCAGCAGCGAACGCTCGCCCTCCCCGCGGCGCTCCCGCAGCAGCTGCAGGGCTTCGTCTAGTTGATCCCGCGCGATTCGGGCCTCGACCTGCGGCCGGGCCGTATGGCGCCACTCGTGATCCTCGGCCGTCGCACGGATGTGAGGATCGACACGCAGCCCGCGCACTTTGGTCGTCAGGTAGAGCTGAGACCGCGGAGGCAGCTCATCGATCACCGATGCCAGCTCCGGACCCGCCGAGGGGGACCATCGCCCGTCCAGCACCGGCCATTCCTGCTTGAGCATGAGCCGGTGATAGAGCTCCTCACGCCGCCCTACGAATTCGGAGATTCCCTCCTCCCGTCCGTCGGCGTAGAACCGCACCGCTCCCTCATGAATCGCGCGCGACGTTCCCGGCTTGTCACGCTGGATGGACGCGAGCATGAGCGCGCGGACGTCCTGCCGGTGCACAAGCGCGCCGTCGCCGTCTTCAGACGGCCCGCAGAGCGTCGCCTCACGCCGCAATCCTTCAAAGACCGCCCGAGCCTCCTCCTCGTCCAGCGGCGCGATTCCGCACGGCTCCGCGAGCACCTGGCGAATGATCTGCGGTGTGATCCGGCGCACGATCAGCCCTGGATGGGCGATGGCTCGGACGCGTGGATCCGGAATGTGCTCGAGCAGCCGCGAATAGAGCTGGCCCTGCACATTGCCTTCGGCCACGCGAAGCATGCGGGCGGGCTCGTCTCCGACGCGCTCGAGCACGCCCGCTGCCAGGTGCAGGCTGAGGGGATTGCCCCCGACGAGCTGTACGACCTCACGAAGCAACGGCTCGTCGGTGCCCGGGAGCAGCTGACGCAGGAGGCGGAGCGCGTCGGTGTCGTCCAGCCCCGTCAGCCGGAATGGGGGCCGCGTGCGAATCGCATCGCTTTGCGGGAGGGTGCGACCCGCGATGACAGCGCGTACCTTTGGCTCCGCCGTGATGAGCTCGCCCAGGAACGTGAGCATCTCGACTTCGATGCTGATCTCCCGTCGCCCCATTTCCTCGAAGGTGTCCAGGAGCAGAACGAGTCGCCGGAACGGCCCCACCAACTCCGACAGCTTCGCCATGAGTTCCCGAGGCACCTGGGCATATCGCTGTGAGGCGCGGGAGGCGATGTCGCCGTAGCTCCCGGCCCGTCTGTCCGACTCGGCTCGCCAGCGCAGAGACGTCGCGTCGATGTGTAGCTCAGGTCGCTGTATGCCGACCTGCCGGACGATCTCATCGAAAAGGGAGAAGGGGCCCCCGTCGACCAGCCAGCCGCGATCGTAGTTGATGTAAACGACGAGGTCGTGGCCTGCCCATGGGTCGGTGAGCAGACGGCCGAGCACGGTGGACTTTCCGCTGCCGCCCACTCCACGAATGACGAACGGACGCGCACCTGACTCGGGGTCGGCCGCGTCGTCGATGAAGGCGCGGAGACCCGTCAGGAGATCCTCGCGTCCGACGAAGCCGCGTGCCAGTAGCCGTTCGAGTGGTTCGACGAACGCGGTCCACTCCACCCTCGCCTGCACCTGGCGCACGGCGGGGAGGTCTACGTCATCACCGAACCATCGCCTGAGTTGCAGCACGCTGTCGAGCGCGGGGCGGCTCAGCTGGTCCAGGGGAGGAAGCGATCCTCTCAAGAACTGCTCGAGTGTGGTCTGCAGCGGCTCGTGCGGCCGTACTGCGATGCTGTCGAGCACGCCCAGGAGTGTTGCGCGGGTTTCGCCGCGGAAGACGCGAACGCGCATGTCGTCCCGCAACCGCCAGCTCGGCGTTCCGCCGGAATCGATGACCCGCTCGCAGGAGGATGCGAGGAACTCCGCGACGTGATCGACCAGGTCGGGGTCGTCCTCGCTCAGCTCCGGCTCGATCCACTCGATGTCGAAGACCGACAACACCGCTGCCCGCAGGAGGCGGCCGGAGTCGGCGGGAGCTCCCTCGGCCTTCATACCTTTGTCACCCAATGCGTTCTGACCAGCTCGATCACATTCGCCTCGATCTGATTCATCAGGGGCGGTCCGGGGTCGGCGGCCAACGTCGTGGTGGCCAGCAGGTCGAGCTCCGCGGGTGTCACATCGAGTCCGAGGTGGACGGCCACATCGGACAGGAACGTGCGGACAAGGGCGAGATCGATTTGTGGTATCTCCTCCTGCTTGACGCTGGGACCGACATTCAGGCCCGTCATGTCGAGCCCGGTCACGATCAATCGCGTACGGGGCAACTCGCCTTCGTCGACCAGTTGGATCAGCCTCTTGGCGAGATCGTGAGCGGAATCGTCGACTCCGGGGCGATCCAAACCATCGAGGACGATCCAGCGTGTGACACCGTCTTGCGGATACTCGCCGACCAGTATGTCGAGAATCTTCCGCACCAGCGTCACCGGCTGTTCGCCGCTGTTCGCCAGGCCGATGTCCAGCCCCAGCAGCTTCCTGGCTATGGAGAGCCCCAGGTCCACTCCGGTGACACTCCCCATCCACGTATGAGTGGTCACCCGGGCGAATCGATGCGCGCCGATCAGCTCTCCGGCGTCCCGCAGGTGCTCTACAAGAAACCAGCTGTGCGACTTGCCGGATTTCTCGGGCCCCCGGATCACAAGGATGCGATAGTCCTCATCAGCGAGGGCCCGTAAACCATTGCGCAGTCCCGCGCGATCGATCATGGCCCGGGAGGCCCGCGGGCCTACGAACTGGGACATATACGGATCGTTGTGCTGATACCAATGACGCGTCGCGTTTCCGGGCCTCGAGATCTCGCGCATTCGGTTGTGGAGTTGTGCGGCGAACGCGGGCTTGTCCCGGGAGATATTCCGCACGAGCTGTTCGAGCAATCCCTTGCCTGCGGCGTCGGGCACCGCCTCCAGCCACGTGAGCTTGACGCTTCTGTCCGCGTACTCCGCGGGTGGCAGACCGACGTCATTCAGGTAGGCCTCCGCCTCGGCCCGTATGTACACGAGCCGGCTGAGTAGATCGACGACTGCTTGCGTGCGGGCGTCGCCGGAATCTGTGAGCTCGTTCAGAAACTGCATCAGGGCGTGCTCACCTCGATGCCACGGCTGCTGAGCCCAGCGAGGACCCGCTCGATCCGCCGCCCCTGGTTTCGGTAGGCCACGCCTTCTCCTTCCGGAGCCGTCACCCATCGGTGGTGCAGGCCGACCACCCGCCAATTACTGTCGAACACCGGCGCTCCGGACGATCCTGTCCTTGTGTCCGTCCAGTACTGCAGAACGTCGTCGTCCACATGCCGGACCAGATTGTGGCTCAGGCCGATCTTCTTCGGTCCGCCCTCGGGGTGCTGGATGATGAAGACGTAGTCCTCACGGCGCGGCGGCGCCGCGCCGTGCAGATCCAATACCGCGCTGGTGGGCGGAGGCGGAATCTTCGTCCGGACGATCGCCCAGTCATGCTCGCGCCCCCCGTCGATGGTGGACGCATCGCACGGAACGACGCTCATTTGGCGGCTGACGCCTTCGGGGTCCAGCTCATAGTCGAACCAGGCCTCCACCCCGCTCGCGGGACGATCACCGGCCTCCCAGTCATATAGCGCGTGGTGGTTGGTAAGCAGGAGATCGGGCGCGACAAGCGAGGCCGTGGCATGACTGCGCTTTGCTCCGAACGTGGCCGTGATGCGGCAGATCGACCGGCTGCGCTCGAGCCCCGTGGCGAGGAACGCGATTCCCAGCAAAGTGTCGAAATCGGAAACGATGCGACGCTCCGCGCCGAATCCTCTCCAGCCCGCGCCTTTGGGGTCGGACAGCTGATCTGGCAAGCCCGTGCCGGGTGCGAGGACCGGCTGCGGACCCAGGAGCTCATCGATCCGGACACCGAGGGTCGGCTGCGTCTGCCGGACGACCTCGAGCAGCGACTCGATCCGCTCCTGCGCGCGAGCCTCCGTCAGGACGCTGCGCCACTGCATCAACGCGCTTCCCCCGAAGTCGATGGCGCCTGGGTTGAGGCCCGTGCCGAGTACGACATCCTCCAGCTCGCGGGTGCGGTAGATCGACTGGGCGAGAAGGTCGCGCAGCGCCCGTAGCTCCGGCCGCGCGAAATCGAGGGGATAGTCGGCGAAAACGCTGCGCACTGTCGCTCCCGGCGAAAGGTCGGTCAAGACGGCTTGTCACTGGTGATCACGGCCACCAGGCCGCCTACGATGGTCCCTATGACCACCGGCAGGGCGTCCGGCACCGGCCTGTTGAGCGCCGTAATGAGAATCCACCCGAGGATCAGAAGGATCAGCGCGATCCCCAGGATGTAAAAGACGAGCGTGTAGAGGCCCCGATTCAGTTTCGTTATCCGGGGAAGCGCTTCATTGCCGCCATCTCCTCCCGAATTCGGAATTTCCGCACGAGATAACGACATACCGATCTCCCCGTGGGCGTCGAGAACTGTGGACTGAGCTTAATATACATATGTACGCCGATTGATCTTATTGCCTTGAGCGAGGAGTCCGGCCCGCCTGGTCCAGAAATTTGGCCAGTGTGACGCGAGAGCAGATGCCGAGGCGGCGATAGGCCTGACTGATGTGGTATTCGACGGTCTTCTCACTGAGAACGAGCTCGCGTGCTATCTGGCCGTTGGTCATGCCCCGGGCGACGAGCCGCGCGACCGCATACTGGCGAGGCGTCAGTCCATGAAATTGGCGGCGTCTCTGGCAGGCGGTGAGTTCAGTGGCGCACCGTTCGCCGTATGGCAGGGCCCCGAGATCGTCGAAGACGCGCTGGGCGGCTCGCAGCACTTCGGCGGCGGCCATCCGATGGCCCGCGCGGCGCAGGAGGGAACCATACGCCAGCCAGATCTTGGCCTGTTCGAAGGGCTCTTCGCTGTGGGCGCTCTCGAGTGCTTCACGGGGGGCGGGGGAAAGCAGGGCGCTCCCGTACGGCCCGGCCCCCCATTCCGCCGCCACGGCGTGCGCCGCTGGAGCGCGGCCAATGGCCATGTGGGCTTCTATCAGGAGATCCGGCCAGGCCACCGGCCCAGGCGCGCGGACGTCGGCGAGGGCTTCGATCACCTCGTGATGCAGGTTCCTGACCGCGGCGAGATGCGCGGCCGCGCAGGCGGGGCCGGCGAATGGGCTCGCGCGCCGCGCGAGGCGGCGCGACTGGGTCACGTGGTGCTCCGCCCGCGCCCACTCGCCGCGCGCCGCGGGCACCAGCGACGCCACCGCGTGAGCGTGGGCCGCCGGCCAGCTCGGGCCGATCTCATCGGCGAAGGCCACGGCGACCTGCGCCGCCGCCGTGGCCTCTGCCCATTCGCCTCGTCGATGGCAGGCCATGGCCCGTGATGCTGCTTGGAGCAACTGCCCGGGCGGTGTCCGCCCGTGACGCATGAGCAGGAGGTACTTGTCGGGGTCGGTGTCGCAGCCGAGTTCGAGATGCTCGCCGATTCTGGCCCGCAGATCCGGATCCGCGCAGCCGGCCAGGGCGTCCGTGAGGCAGGTGCGTGCGTCGTCCATCTGCCCCATGAAGTGGGCGAGCATTCCACGAGCGAACGGCCGGTGCCCACGTGGGATGGTGCGCAGCAGGTCGCGTGCCTCCTTGAGCCGCCCGTCGAATACCAAGGCCTCCACGGCGTACACCCCGTATTCCGGGCTCACCTTCGCCGCACGGCACAGCAGGGACGCGGCTGTGGCCCAGGCCCCGTCGTCCGCGGCGCGCATGCCCGCCTTGGCGATCTCGGTGACCGGCACGCCGCCGCGAACCGGCAGGGCGCTGAGCCGATGAAGCATCCGTTCGGCGTCGTCGGTGACCGACTCGGCGACCGCCGCGTGCAGGCGCGCCACCTCCGACGGACCGAGATCGCGATAGACGGCCCGGCCCATCAACGGGTCGGCGAAGCGCACCATCGCACCCCGCGCCGTCATCCGGACGCGCAGCAGTCCTGCATCGGCCCCTTCGTGCAGCGCGCCCAGCAGCCTTTCGTAGTCGCGCAAATCGGCACTGCGATCGTCGCGGAAGTCGTAGACGTCGCAGAATCCGCCCAGCATGTCGAGTGATACGTCGTCGGTGTGCACGGTGAACACCGATACGGCCTTGGCCAGCATGCGTGCCGCGGATGTCGCGGCGAGCATGGAGCCGACGGCCTCCACCGCCGGTCCAGGCGGGACCGGAAGGGCGGACCACGGATCGCTGAGCTCGTCGGGACTGGCCTGGACGAGCACCTGCTGCGCGTAACGGGGGTTGCCGTCCGTGTGCTCGCGCAACCGTCTGGCGGAGTATTCGGTGAGCTGGGCCGGAAAAGCGCGGAGAAGGTCGCCGGCCGGCAGCCCTGCCAGCGCGAGGCGAAGGAACGTCAGACGGCGAAGTTCCGCCGGGCCTTGGTCGTCCCGACCGGCGAGCAGGACCAGAATCCGCTCGTGTGCCAGGCTTCGCAACGCGAAGCAGAGGGCGGCCGCAGATGTGTGATCAATCCACTGGGCTTCGTCCACGACAAGGACCAACGCGCCGGTCGCCAGCCGGTCGGACAAATAGCCGAGCAGGTCGTCGCCGGTGCCGGACGGGCGGTGGTGAACCGGATGCCCGGCGAGCCGGGAGAGGATTGCGGGCGTCGGCGCCCATTCATCCTGGGCGCAGTCGAGGTACAGCGTCTGCACTGATTCGTCGAGGGATCTCACGAATTTCCGCAGGAGTGCGGTCTTGCCGATTCCGGCCGGCCCATGTATCAAAACCAGCCGGGCTTCTCTGTTCACTACATGAGTGAACTCGGCGGCAAGCCGGTCCAACTCGCGCTCTCTGCCGACGAACGGCGGCAGGGATTCACCGAGCAAACGATCACCCATACCAGGCATCTGCCAATTCCCCTTCGGTCGATGCGACCAGCGTTCGACCGTCCTCTTGTCACGCCATTGACTTCGCCTTGCCGACCGGTGCAAGAGCCGGCAAGAACCCTGGCGCGGTAGGCGAATCGGGTTACAGTCGCGATTGAGAAGGGAGCGCCGAATGGACGGCAGCCCGGAGATCCTCATTCTTGGCGGCTTGGAGGTTCTCGTCGGCGGTCGACCGATCCCGGTGGGCGGGGGACAACGGTCGGCGATTCTCGTGATCCTGGTTTTGCACCTGGGTCAGGCCGTGACCACGGACCGGCTTATTGAGGAATTATGGGCGGGCCGGCCTCCGTCCAGCGCGCTCAACACCCTGCATGCTCAGGTCTCGCGGCTGCGCCGTGCTTTGAGCGAGGCGGGCGCCGACCCGGGGCTCGTCCGGTCCTCGGGACACGGATACCGCCTGATGCTCGACTCGTCGCAGGTCGACGCGGTCCGATTCGAGGAACTGATCATGGCGGGGCGCGAAGCGCTCGCGCGGCGGGACTGGGAGCCGGCCGCCGCGGCGTTCGGCCGGGCTCTGCATCTGTGGCGCGGCACTCCGCTGACCGACTTCAGCACCGCGGCTTGGGCTCAGTGCGAGGTCATCAGGCTGGAGGAACTGCGCCACGCGGCCGAGGAGAGCCGGGCCGAGGCGGAGCTGGCGATGGGGCGGCATGTGGAGTTGCTGCCCCGGCTCGAACATCGCGTGGCGGCACATCCGCTGCGTGAGCGGTCGGCGGCCCAGCTCATGATGGCGCTCTATCGATCGGGACGGCAGAGCGACGCGCTCGCCGTCTACGAACGGATCAGGCAGGTCCTGGCGGCGGAGCTTGGGGTGGATCCCGCCCCCAGCCTGCAGCGCCTGCATATCTCGATCCTGAACCACGAGCCGGCGTTGGGCAGCGACGATGCGTCGGCCCGCCCTGCCGGGATCTCCGAGCGGATCAGCAACCTGCCGCCCCGCAATCCCGTCTTCTCGGGACGCGCAGACCTGCTGGCTTCCGCACAGCGGGAATTGGCCTCCTCGCCCGGACGCACGGTCGCCTTCTTCGGCCTGAGCGGAGTGGGCAAGACGCAGCTCGCCCTGGAGTACGCACACCGATGGGCCGACTCCTATCAGGTCATCTGGCGGGCATCTGGACCTACTCAGGTCACGCTCGACGAAAGCCTGGCCGAACTCGCCGTCCGGCTGGGAGTGCCGCGGCAGGCCGATCGCACGGAGATGGCAGGCGCACTGGTCAGCCGGCTGGCCACGGTGCGCCGCTGGCTGCTGATCATTGAGGACCTCGACGAGGCGGACGGCATGGTCGAGCAGCTGCTGCCCCCGGCCGATGGCGGCCACGTCGTCATCACCTCACGCAACCGGGCCTGGGGACGGCTGGCGGTGCCGCTTCCCGTCCTGCCCTTCTCCCGTCAGGAGTCGCTGGCCTTCATGGCACGTCGCCTCACGCGTGCGTATGAGCCGGCCGCCGCAGCGGCGCTGGCCGAGCAGCTCGGGGATTTGCCGGTCGCGTTGGAGCAGGCCGCGGCATACGTGGAGCAGACCGGAATGGGTCTCGCGGAGTACGGCGTCCTGTTCCAGCGCCGCGCCCGGCGGTTGCTGCGTCGTAGCGTCGGTGCGGACCGCTTCACACCGGCCTGGCAGCCGGCGTTCGACCTGATCGGTGCGACTGTTCCCGCCGCTCTCGAACTGCTGCGCCTGTGCGCCGTACTCGACCGGAAAGGAACCTCGCTGGCCCTGCTCCGCCGCGGTCCCGGGTCGCTGCCCCCGGCGCTGCGGGCGGCAGTGCTCGACGAGTTGGAGCTGGAAGACGCGATCGCTCAGTTGCTCAGGCATTCGCTGATCGACAGGGACGGAGATCGCCTGTCGATGCATCCGCTTGTGCAGATGGCCGCCCGTGACGCGCTGTTCGCCGACGAGCCGCACGGCCGGCACGAGTGGCTGTCACGATCTGTCGCCGTTCTCGCGCTCGCCGCGCCCGCCGACTGCGACACCCCGGCCAGCTGGGGCCGATGGGACGAGGTGGTCCCGCACTTGATCGCGATCATCGGCCAGATCGGCGCGGCTGATCCCGTGCCCGAAGAACTTCCGCGGGTGCTGTCCGCGGCGGCCGACTATCTCACCACCAGAGCGTCGTTCGATCAGGCCGGTGTGTTCCTGGAGGCCGCGCTGGAGCTGGCCCGCCGTAGCGTGGGGGAGCATCCCGACCTGGCGCTGATCCTCACCGAACGCGGCCGGCTGCAGGAGGTGGTCGGCCACGTCGCCGAGGCGCGCACGACGCAGGAAGAGGCGCTGGCGCTGGCCGAGAAGGTCTATGGCGCGGACCACCCGTTCGTCGCGCACGTGCTCAAGAGCCTCGCGGACGTGCTCACCTGTCTGCGCGACCTGCCGCACGCCGAGCGGACGCTGCGCCGGGCGCTGACGATCCTGGAGAGCTCGCCGGACGGGGATCGGCGCGAGACCGCCGCCGTGCTGCGTGACCTGGGATTTGTCGCCTGGGCGGCCGGCGACCTGCGCTCGGGCGTGAGCTGGCTGACGCGTGCGCTGACGGAGTTCCGGATTCTGCACGGCGCGGAGCATCCGGCCGTCGCCCACGCTCTGTCGGGCCTGGGCCTCATACAGCAGGACGCCGGCGACCTCGCGCAGGCGGCCCGGTCGCAGCTGCAGGCCGCCTCCCTGCTGACCGCCGTCTACGGGCGGGAGCATCCGGATGTCGCCCACACGCTCGACAAACTCGGATATGTGCTCCGTCTGCTCGGCAGACTCGCCGAAGCAGAGGCGGCTCATCGGGAGGCCCTGACGATCCTCGAGTCCTGCTACGGTGCGGCCCATGGCGAACTCGGCATGCCGCTGACCAATCTCGGTCTCGTCCATCAAGACCGGGGCGAGGCCGCGGCCGCGGCGGAGTGTCAGCAGGCCGCGTGGCAGGCGTTCGTCACCGCGTTCGGCGCCGATCATCCGCACGCGCATCTGGCGCTTCGGCGGCTGGGCATGGCACGGCTCCTCCAGGGCGACGCCGAGGAGGCGCGCCGCTTGCTGGAGCGTGCTCTGGAAGGTACGGCGCTGGCCCTCGGCGGCGCGCATCCCGACGTCGGCCGTACGTTGCTGGATCTCGCCCGTGCCCATGAGGATCTCCACGACGCCGATGCCGCGGCCGCCTGTCATGTACGCGGCACCGAAATTCTGCGTGCCGCCTACGGAGAGCAGGCCCTGCCCTAGCGATCGGCTTTGGCGGCGGCCTGGACCATTTCGAGGAATTCCTCCCATGGGAAATGTCCTCCTGGGTCGGTGTGGTCGCCGCGCCGATAGGCCGCGGAAACGTCGGCGTGACCGACGATGCCCCGGGCCCCCGATTTCAGCTGGTCGACGGAGAGATGCATGACCGGGATCGCGTACGCATGACACCACTGCGCCACGACCTCGGCCGCACGGACGAGAGCGGCACGGGACAAACCGTTGAGCCATTCCTCCCGGGTCCGGCGGGCATGCCCGGCGATTTCCAGTTGCAGACCGTCGCCGTTCGCACCGGGCGCCGCCCATGCCGTGTCATGGTCGGCCACGCAATGAACCGCCGAATCGTCGTCGACGCAGACGTGCGCCGAGACTTTGTTGTCGGTGAACGCGAAGTATCTGGCGACCGCTTCGGCGGTGGTCGACTTTCCGGGCGCCTCCATGTCGTGTATCACGATCACGCGTATCGGGGTTCTCCGCCCGGGGGTGAACCAGCGCGCGGGTGTCTTGACCATTGGACGGCTCCCTTCCGCCGCGGACTCGGCCGGCCGTAGACCGACAGTAGGAGCGCGCCGATATCGGCCACCCCAGGTGGGGACCAAGGGCTTTCCCTGGTCTTGGCCGCGACCACTTGTGGGCGGGACCGGTCTCGCTCAAATGTGGCTTGACGAAGGCGGGAACGCAGGTCGCAGGGAGGACCGCACATGAATAACATCCAGGAGATCCTCGACGCTCCGGCTCCGCGCAGCATCTGGCAGGCGCCATGGCCGATCCGCGCCGACTATCGGCCGTCGCCCGTCGATTGGCGGCGCGAGGTGTTCTATTTCCTGTTACCGGATCGGTTCAGCGACGAGCGGGCCGACCGCGCTCTGTTGGACCGGGCTTATCCGGCCGCACGCAATCGCCCCCCGGGGTGGCGATGGGATGAATGGGCGGCGTCAGGAAAGAACCGCTTCCAGGGCGGCACGCTCCGCGGAGTCACCTCACGGCTGGACTATCTTCGGGACTTGGGCATCACCGCGCTGTGGATCGGCCCGGTGTGGAAACAGCGGGCCACGACCGCGGCGCCGGAAGAGCCGGACACGCCCGACGACTACCACGGCTACTCGATTCAGAATTTCCTCGACGTGGATCCGCGATTCGGGACCCGCGCCGACCTCGTCGAACTGGTCGACGAGGCGCATCAGCGCGACATCAAGGTCATCCTCGACGTGATCTTCAATCACACCGCCGAAACCTGGGACTACCTCGGCGACCCCGGCGGACCCGAATATGCGATCCGCCCGCCGTTTCGGCGCGATCCCCGGTACGCCTTCGGAGCATGGCGGGACGGCCGCGGCGGGCGTCTGGCGCGTGACGCCGCCCCCACCGGCATCGAGGAGGGGGTCTGGCCGGTCGAGCTACAAGATCCAGGGGCGTATTCGCGGGCCGGCGGCGACGGCAAGGGATTCGGTGAAGGGGCCTGGGACGACCCCCTGGCGCAGCCTCGGCTGACCGACTGGTTCAACCGGGACCTGGATCAGTCGCGGGCGCTGCAGACGATGATCCGGATCTGGTCGTACTGGGTGGCCCTGCTCGGTGTCGACGGCTATCGGGTCGACACGCTCAAGCACGTGAGCCTCGACGACGCGCGCCTGTTCTGCGGGGCGCTGCGGGAGTTCGCCGACGGGCTCGGGATGGCGAACTTCCTGATCGTCGGCGAGGTGGGCGGTGGAGACGAGATCGAGCAGTACTACCTTGACACGATCGGCCGGAACCTGACCGCCGTGCTCGAGACCGGTCAGACCCGCGCCGAGCTCCGGCAGGTGGCGCTGGACAGGCAGGATCTGGCGTCCGACTTCTTCGGGAGATTCCGGCTGGCGTCGGGGACGCACCGATTCCTCGGATCGGCTTACATGGCGTCCAGCGAAGATCACGACTGCAACTGGATCAGCCCGCAGGTCCGCTTCTGGGCGGGCGACAGCCATGGTCCGGAGCCCGACCCCGAAAAGGGGCTGATCGCGGCCGCGCTCGTGCTGTTCGTTCTGGGCATCCCGTGTCTGTACTACGGGAGCGAGCAAGGCCTGACCGGGCCGGAGATGCGCGAGCGCAAGTGGCTCCCGGAATGGGGTGTGTCGAATGCGTCGGGCGACCGGTTCCTGCGTGAGGCGATGTTCGGGCCGGAGCATCCGCGCAGAGCAGGGGCGGCGGGCATGCCCGCGCCAGGACAGCCGTTGGACGACCACGCGCTGTTCGACCCGGGCGTGCCTGGCTTCGGCCCGTTCGGCAGCACCGGGCAGCACGTGTTCGACCCCGACTTTCCGCTGTTCCGGCGCATCCGGATGCTGCTTCGCACCCGGGCCGACCATCCGGCGCTGAGCGTGGGCAGGCAGTATCTGCGTGAGATCGCGGCACCGGGGGGCGGCTTCGCCTATCCGCAGCGGGACGACGTCATCGCCTGGTCGCGAATCCTCGCCGGCCATGAGGCGCTGTGCGTCGTCAACCCCGGTCTCACCGAGTCTCGCGTGGTGCGGGCCCGGGTCGACGCCGTCCTGAACGAGCGGACCCCGGTGTTCACTGTGGTGGCCAACACCGCGGACATCGACGGGGTCACCAAGCATCCGGTCGGATCGCACGTGGACGTGCGATCCGACCCGGACAGCACACGCTATGTCGAGTTGCTGGACGTGCCTCGTGCTTCGGTCCTCGTGCTCACGAATGATCCTCGTCAGGGTGCCAGGTGAGCTGCCAGCCGCATCGCCAGGGCCGCCAGCGTCAGTGAGGGGTTGGCGGCCGGAGATGTCGGGAAGACCGAGAGGTCGCAGACGTAGAGATTGTCGAATTCGGGCACTTTGAGATCGCTGTCGACGACGCGGGGCGCCCCCTCGGCGCCCATCCGCAACGTGCCCGCTTCGTGGCCCACGGCGCCGAGGCCCGCGGCCTTGACGCCGTCCCTGAATTCGCCTTGCAGGGCGTCGACGACCTGCCGCGAGAGGTCGAGCACGGTCGCTCCGAGGTCGGGCACCATCGGGTGATGCATGTCGATGACCGTCCGGCCGGTGCGACCTGGCCCCTTTCCGAGCGCCACCGAATTCTCATCCTCAAGTGGAACGGCGGGGAAGAACACGACGACGCCCGGCATCGAGCCATGATCGAGCGCCTCGGCATCCTCATCGACCCAATACTGGTTGAAATCGGCGCCCAGTTCCACGACGACGTTGAGGGGGACGCCCCTGTCCCGGTCGCCGACGGCCGTCTGAAAGACGATCTTGGTCGCCATGTCGGCGTCGAAATATTCCGAGGTGTGTGGGATGACGAAGCGCTGATAGTACGTTTGATGGTCGGTGATGCCCCGCCCCATGAGTGGGTTGTCATATCCCCATTCGGGGTCCGCTTCGGCCGACGTCAACATGATCACCGGACTTTCGACAGTGCCGGCGGCCAGGATCACCGTCCCCCCGGGCTTGACCAGGTAAGCGCGCTTCTGCCCGCTGATCCGGTCCACCGCGTTGACCTGGCCGATCCGGTCACCGTCCCGGGTCAGGTGGGTCACTTCGTGATTCAGGTTGACGTGGAACCGCTTTTTCCACGGCTGCCTCAGCCGGTCTTCGAAGAGCAGCGCCGCGGTCGAGAATATCGCGGAGGGTATTTCGAGCTTCCGCACGGCCACGCGCTCCACGGCGAGGCCGGCGGGCACCGGAGTCAGTTCAGGTTTGAGGTGGGCCAGCGCTTGCATGACCTTCCGGCGGAAGTCGTTCATCGGCGGTAGCGTGCCGTTGAGGAGATCGCGCGCCCGGGAGTACCAGGTGCGGGTCAACTCCTTGCGGACCTCGTCCGGCCAGCCCCGGAATTCCACGGGTGTCATCTCCGGGATGAGCGCGCCCCAGAAGATCGAGCGGCCGCCCAGGCAGAAGCCCTGTGCCACGTCCATTTCTGGATTGCGCCCCGGAGTCGTGTACCGCTTCGTGCGGTAGTCGTACCAGAGTTGCCAGACGGCCTGGTTCGTCTCCGGCGCCGGGCCGTGCAGCCGCGGCAGATTGCCCACGTGCGTAGGGAAGAGGAACCCACCCGCCTCCAGGACCAGAATCGACACGTCGTCGTCCGTCGCGTGCGCCCGCATGAGCCGATGCGCGGCGATTCCACCGCCCATCCCGCTCCCGATGATCACGTAGTCGAACGGCTCGGCATCGCTGACCGGTGGGAAGTGCAGCCGCGCCGGGAGGGGGTTCTCCGGCGCGAGTTCGTCGGGCGGCTCGAACACCTCCGGCATCGTCCCCGGCATGGACACCCGCAGTTCACCCGCCGCGAGGTCCGCCGCGGAAACCGGTCGGTCATCGTCGCCTCCCTCCCATCGCCCGTCGCAGAAGAACTTGAACCAGAAAGGCCCGGCCGGCTGGAGGCTGACAATCCACTCGTCGTTGTCGCCGTCGTACACGGCGGGAATGCTCTCGTTCCAATTGTCGAGGCTGTGGTAGATCGCCAGTCGGCTGGCGGGACGGACCACTCCACCGGTCAGCACGATCCGGAAGTCGCCGGCCATCGGGTTCATTTGCGCGCCCTTTCTCGATGCCTGGGCGCCCGACACTAGGTCGGCGATACCAGACGGCACCTCAGGGAATGGCCGAGGGAAATCCCTGGCGACCGGCGCGAATTCGAATTTCCTGGGGAGAACACCGGCTGATTCCCTGGGCTCGGCCCGGGGGCGGGCACCGCCATAAAGGCCTAGATTCGGCAGCACCCGGCAGGCGGCAGGCGGCGGCCTTTGGCGGCAGGTGCTCGGCCTTTCGCCCGTGGCGGAGGAACAGCCGCCCATTCGAGCCGATCGGTTCGGTAATCGGCGTTCACTTATCCCGGCCGCCCCGACGTGTATTCGTCGTAGCCGGCCAAACCAGAGAGGAGTTCCAGTGACCACCATCACTGAGCGGCAGGATGAAACCGTCTATTTCGAGGCGGTGGTCAAATCGGCGCACGGCGCGTCGATGTTCGACGCGGCCTCGGCGATTCAGGCGGCCCCCTTGGATGACCTGGCCCCGCCACCCGGACGGGCCGCGCAAGCCGCGACCGCCCTACAAGGGCTGGGCTTCACCGTCCGGCATGTGGGCACCTACTCGATCAGCGGTGAGGCGCCGCGCGCGCTGTGGGAACGCACTTTCGGCACCCGGCTCGAAATCCGCACCCGGCAGCTGGGCGCGGGCCTGGCTCACGCCGAAACCGCCCCGGCGGGCGGCCGGCAGGTGACCTTCCTCGCGCACAAGAGCGGTGAAGAGTTCACCATCCCGGCTGAGCTTTCCGACCTGGTGGAACGTGCCTATCCACAGCAGCCGCCGGAGCTGTTCGCCGCTTCTCCGGTGCCGCCTCGCGTGGGCTACCACTCCTTGCGTGTGCCCGACGACATCGGGCTCATCCTGCGGGCACCCTCGGTCAACGAGCGGGGGATCACAGGCCGGGGAGTGCTGGTCGCCATGCCCGACACCGGCTTCTTCCAGCACCCCTTCTACCGCCACCACGGCTACAACTACAACGCCACCCTGGCCCCCGACGCGATCCGGGTGAACCAGGACGAGTTCGGCCATGGCACCGCTGAGGCGGCCAACATCTTCGCCTGTGCCCGCGACGTCGACTTCGTCGGAGTCAAGATGGGCGCCAATCCGACGCTCGCCTTCAAGGCGGCAAGCGACCTCAGCCCGGCGGTTATGACCAACAGCTGGGGCTATGACCTGAACGGCCGCACCGCGCTGCCCAATTTCCTGCGCCCGCTGGAACTCGCGGTGCTGGAAGCGGTACGACAGCGCGGAATCACCGTCTGCTTCTCGGCAGGCAACGGCCACATCGCCTTTCCCGCGATGATGCCGGACGTGATCGCAGCGGGAGGCGTCTTCGTGGACGAGGCGCTGGTGAACGGGGACTTCGCGATGGAGGCCTCCGACTACGCCAGCAGCTTCGACAGCCTCATCTACCCAGGTCGGCACGTGCCGGACGTGTGCGGTCTGGTCGGACGCGCCCCCTCGGGGATCTACATCATGCTGCCGGTGGAGCCGGGCGACTTCATCGACACCGCCCTGAGCGGTCCGGGCTACCCGAGCACCGACGAGACCGCTCCTGATGACGGATGGGCGGTCATCAGCGGCACGAGCGCGGCCTCGCCGCAGGTGGCCGGCGTCTGCGCGCTGCTCAAGCAGGTCCAGCCCGCTCTCTCGCCGGACCTGGTCAAATCCATCCTGAAGGCGTCGGCCCGGGACATCGTCAACGGCAAGAGCGCCACCGGAGACATCGCGGGGGAAGGTGTGGACGGCCCCACCGGCTACGGTCTGGTCGACGCCGAGGCCGCCTATCGGCTGGCGCGCTCGATCACCCCGCGCAGCCTCCTCACGATTCCGTCTCCCGTATAAATCCGCTCGAATCCCCCTGCCGGCGCTTGGGCGGGGCGATCATTCGGCGGCAGGCATCCGCGCCGCGTGGACGGTGATGGCGTCGAGGTAGAAGACGTCGCGGCGGGTGCGGACGCCGTGCTCGCCGTCGCCGTCGAGCAGGGCGGCGAGGACCTGCCGGTCGTCGTCGGCGAGCAGGTCGGCGCCCTGCTCGCGGGTCCTGTTGAGCCGGACCCAGACGTGCTCACGGGCCTGCTCGTCCAGCGGGGCGGGCAGGTCGGTGAGGAAGCTGCGGGACGGCACGGCGGTCAGCCCGGCGCCGGTCAGCATGGCCGGCCAGTCCTCGGCGATCGCCGTCGAGCCGGGGGCGTTCGCGCGCATCTCCGCGAACGCGGTGTCGCTGGCGGCGTCGAGGCGGGCCTGCAGCCCAGGGCGGCCGAGGCCGATGTCGCGGGGCAGGCAGCGCGGCGGCAGCCCGCCCTCGGCGATCCCCAGCACGCCGCCCGGCCGGAGGAGACCGGCCAGCGCCGTGAGGGCCGCCTGCTGGTCTCCCAGGTGATGGATGAACTTGCTGGACCAGATGACATCCGCCTCTCCGGCCTTAGACAGCCCATCGGGCAGATCGGCGTGCAGCACGCGCACGCGATCGGCCACGCCCTGCTCGGCGGCCCGCTCCAGGGCCCGCCGCAGCAACCCCTCGCCGCCGTCGACGGCCACGACCTCGGCCTCGGGGAACGCCTGCGCCAGCAGGCACGTGGCCACCCCCGGCCCGCTGCCGACGTCCAGGATCCTGGTGACCGGTCGCCCGCTCGCGTGCAGGTCCCGCAGCCATCGCGCGGCCCGCTCCAAGGCCCGCAGGTGGATCTCCCCGTCCCGCTCGATGTCGGCGGCGAGCGCCTCCCAGTCGAGTTCGTGGTCGTGTCCCTGTCCGTGTCCGTGTCCGTGGCCGTGGGGTGCGTGTGCGGTCATCTTCAGCCTCCTCGTGGGCGAGGATGGTCCCTGTCGGCTTGCCTGGGCAACTCCTGTTGCCGAAACCGGGAAACCGGTCGCATCACCTGCCGAGGACGCGCGCGACGCCTCGGGCGATCGTGGTCGCGAGGACCCAGCCCGCCGCGATCAGGGCGTACGCGAGCCACTGCTGGGCTCCGGTGGGGTTGTAGGCGCCCTGCTGGCCGAGGTCGACGACGGGGAGCAGCAGGTCGAGGGTGTAGACGACGGGGTTGAACTCCGGCGCCTCGCCGATCTTCAACTGCGCCGGGTGCGCCTCCGCGTAGACGAGGCTTCCGGCGATCAGCAGCAGGATGAGCCAGGTCGCGGCCCGCCA
Source organism: Streptosporangiaceae bacterium NEAU-GS5 (assembly GCA_017592665.1). GTDB lineage: Bacteria > Actinomycetota > Actinomycetes > Streptosporangiales > Streptosporangiaceae > NEAU-GS5. The sequence goes on from JAGFNW010000013.1 coordinate 36,546, forward strand.
GGGACGGTAGCCGAAACCGACGGTCACGTCCTGCAGCGCGTTCCACATGCGGCCGAGTGGCGCGTTGCTCGTGCGCGAGCGGCGTTCCTTGGCGTACAGGACGTCGCGCGCGTCCGTCGCGTGTCCCGCCTGGATGTAGAACGCGGCGAGCTGCTCGTACGGCTGAGGCTGGTAGACGCGGGCGTCGCGGCTCAACCAGCGCAGCCGATCCTTGGCTCGCAGTCGCGGTTCGAGGGAGCCGTAGGTCAGGCCGTTGAGGTGGAGGCCGGCCGGCCAGCGGGCTGGATCGTCGCGCAGCCGGTTGACGTGCGCGTGGTCGAAGACGACGAGCCCCTCGGTCTGCTTGGGGAAGAACGCGAGCTCCTCGGTGTGCAGGCCGGTCGCCTCCAGCGCCACATCGTCGGCGTTGAGCAGGACCGCGTCCTCGAAGTTCAGATCGCGGGCGATGTGGGTGTGTCCCATTCTGACCTCGCCCCGCACCTCGATCCGGCTGAAGTCGACGTGCGCGGCGATCTCGTTGCGGGTGAAGCGGAGCGCCAATCCGCCGGGATTGTGGAGCACGGCGTGGGTGAACAGAACCGGTCCGCCGAACCGGGAGTGCCTGATCCGGAGGCTGCCCTGCGCGCGCAGCCGGCGCAGCCGGGTCGGGCCCTCGATCGTGGCGTCCTCGATGTACAGCGGTTCGTCCGCGGGGCCGGACTCGAGCACCGCGCCCTCCAGGCCGAGCCCGCTGCGAATGTGGGTCCCGAGCATGCTCACCTGCCCCGCGGCCACAGTCAGCTGGGCGGCCTGCACCTCGCCCTCGACCGTCGCGTGGTCGAGGGTGAGGGCATTGCCCGCCTCGTTCGTGAGACTGGCGCCGGTGAGGGTGAGATTGGCGCCGAGCCGGGCGCCGATGAAGCGGATCTCGCCGGCGGCGGTGAAGCCGGAGCGCATCCACACCCCTCCGCGTACGGTCAGGCCGCCGGCGCCGAGGGCACGGGCGCCGGGATTGTTCAGGTGGGCGCCGCTCAGCCGCAGACTGGCGCCGATCTGCAGCAGCCGCAGCTGGATTTCGCCGTCGACGCGCAGGCGATCGGCCGAGAACGCCCCTTCGACCACTCCCGTCTCCGTGTCGATGGCGATCGAGCCGGGGGCCGTCACCCGGGAGCCCGACAGGATGACGGCGCCGGCGATCCGCATGCCCTGCAGGCAGAGCGCGCCGCCGGCCGTGAGCTTGGCGGCGTCGAGGGTCCCGTCGACGGTGATGCCCACGGCCGAGAGCGCGACTCCGTCCCGATTGGGGCCGAGGACCGTGCCGTTCACGAAGACCTCGCTGGCCACTTTCGCGCGATCCAGCCGGAGGCCGTCGGATATCCGGCTCTTGTAGAGGTTGAGAATGCCCTCTACTCGCATCCGGGCGCCGTTGAAGCTCTTCATCTGGCAGTGGACCATCCGGACGGTCCTGGTCGCGGCTTCGACGAACCGGATCTCGTCCTCGAAAGCGCAGTGCTCGAGGATGAGCGGCCGATCGGCGACCGCCCCCATGAGGTCGAGCCGTCCCACGACACGGGCGCCGCGTAATCGGATGGCCGCCGCGCATCCCTCGTCCGCCGGGACCGCGCCGAGGAGCAAGGCGCGAATCACGTCCGCGCGGATCTCCCGTGACCGATCCCAGCCGGCCGCGTTCTCGGCGCGGTCGAGCTCGGCGTCCCCCGTACGCAGATCGAGCCACGCCCCTTTCGCGCAGGACTTCGCGAGCAATTCCTCGGCCGGGGTCATGTTCTCCACGATCGCCACGACTTCATGGTGCCGGGTCGGGCGCGCCGGCGCGCCCGGCAGAGGTTGAACCCTCCGTAGGGGCAGGTCCTACGGTTGGGGCCGTGACCGAAGAACACGTGCAGTGGCTGCGTGACAACGCCCACCGGCTGCGGACCCTGGATCCCGAGGACGACGATTTCAGCGACCTGGAGCCGCTGCGGGCCGTCGTCGGGGACGCGCGCGTCGTGGCGATCGGGGAGAGCACCCATCGGATTCACGAGTTCTATCGAGTGCGCCACCGGCTGACCCGATTCCTGGTGGCCGAACTCGGGTTCACGGCCATGGTCATGGAATCGGGATTCCCCGAAGGGCTGGCGGTCGACGACTGGATCGCGGGCGGCCCCGGCGACCTCGATGAGCTGCTGCGCCAGGGGATCACGTACCACATGGGCAAATGTGCGGAGATGCGCGGCCAGCTGGAGTGGATGCGGCGGCACAACGCCGCTCACGACCGGCGGGTCCACTTCTACGGCATGGACCTGCCCGATTCGGCCGCGTCGGCGCGGCCGTCGGTCATCGCCGCCCTCGACTACCTGGACACGGTCGACCCCGCCTACGCCAAGGCCGTACGGCACGGCCGCCTGCGGGAGCTGATGGACTACCTGCCCGCCGACTGCACGGGGCTGGCCTGGGCGGCGCGTTTCTGCAGGCCATAGCCGAGGGCGCCGAACGCACCTATCAAGGGGCCAATGTCCGTGACGCCGCGATGGCCGAGAACGTCGAGTGGATCCTGCGGCGGCACGAGCGCATCGTCGTCGTCGCGGCCAACGGGCACCTTCAGCGGTGGCCGTTCACCGCGCCGCCGATCATCAACGACCCGCTGACCATGGCCGGCGAGCACCTGGCCGCCGAGCTCGGCGACCAGATGGTGGTGATCGCCGGCAGTTTCGGCGGCGGTGAGCTGTTCCTGCACCGGCCCCGCCTCGAGGGACCGCCCGGTCACACGGACACCTACGTGGAGGAGCTGCGCGAGCTCGCCCCGGCCAGCCTCGACCGTCTGCTCGCCGCCGCGGGCCTGCCCGACTGCCTGCTCGACCTGCGCACGGTGCCCTCGTCCGGCCAGGTGGCGGACCGCTTCGCGGCCCTCACCTCGATCATGACGGGCGGCCAGGAGACCCCCGTCGATCCGATGGCCGCCTTCGACGCCGTCGTCCACGTCGCGGCCGTCACCCCCTGGCATCACCTGCTGGACGAGGTCAGGCGGTGATGGAAAGGGCGGCGGGGTCGACGCGGTCGCGGAGGGGCTCGCCGGCGAGCGCGCGCCGTACCTCCTCCATGGCCGCCACCCCCAGGCGGGGCAGCTCGTCGCCGAGGGCGCCGGCCACGTGCGGGGTGAGTATCACGTTCGGCAGGTCCCACAAGGGGGAGCCGGCGGGCGTGATCTCCGGTTCGGTCACGTCGAGCACGGCGGACAGGCGGCCAGTGACCAGTTCGGCGAGGAGCGCGTCCTGATCGACCAGGGCGCCCCTGGCCGTGTTGACCAGCGTCGCGCCGTCGCGCATGAGCCGCAGCCGCCGCGCGTCGACCATGTGCCGGGTCTCGGGTGTCGCGGGCGCGTGCAGGGTCACCACGTCGCTCATGGCGAACAGCTCGTCGAGGTCGACCAGCAGGGCGCCGAGGGCGCCGGCCGTCTCCACCGGCACGTACGGGTCGGCCAGCAGCGGCCGGAGGTCGAACGGGCGCAGCAGTTCCAGCACCCGCCGCCCGACCCGGGACGCACCGACCACACCGACCGTGCGGCCGTGGTTGCCGACGTCGAGGTCGCGGCGCGGCAGCCCGAGGTCCCCGCGGCGGGCCCGATATTCGCGGGCCAGCGCGGGGACCCCTTTGTTCGCCAGCAGGATCACCGCCAGCGTGTACTCGGCCACGGGGATCGCGTTGGCCGCCGCGGCCGAGCTCACTTGGATGCCGCGGGCGAAAACGGCGGGGCCGACATGGCCCTTCACCGACCCGGCCGCGTGCACGACCGCTTCCAGCAGGGGAGCGGCCGCCAGCGCCGGTTCGTCGAGTGGCGGGCAGCCCCAGCCGGTCACCAGGACCCGGGCCCTTCCCAGCCGCTCACGAGCCCGCTCCGACCGGAATTCGGTAAGCGGCGCCTCCAGCCCGGCCAGGAACCCGGCCGGGAACAGCCGGGCCGGAAGCTCCGGATACATCGCCAGCTGGATCATGACGCGGTCATGGACGGGTCCAGGCGGGCAGGTCGAGCGGGCCGCGCTGCACGCCGATCCACTGCCGCCGGGTGAACCCGGGCTGCTGGTTCTCCGCGCCGTGCCGGGCGTGCGCGTCGTTGATGTGCACCTCGCCCGCCTTGACGCGCTCGGCCACGGCCATGCCGCGCATCAGGTCGCCGGTGAACACCGAGCTCATCAGCATGGGATGGGCGTTGGCCAGCTCGATCGCCTGGTCCGCCGAGTCCACGACGGTGATCGGCACGACCGGGCCGAAGATCTCCTCGGTGTACGCCGGCATGTCGGGCGTGACCTCGGTGAGCACCGTCGGCCGGTAGAACAGCCCCTCGTACGTGCCCCCGGTGATCAGCTTGGCGCCCGCGGTGATCGACGGCTGCACGATGCCCTCGTGCACCCGGTTCAGCTGGGTCCGGCTGATCAGCGGGCCGAGGTCGGGGTCGTCGCGCATCGGGTCGCCCACGCGCAGCGCCTCCACGCGCCGTACGACGGCCTCGAGGTAGCGGTCGGCGGCGTCGCGATGGACCAGATGACGGCTGGAGCTGATGCACGTCTGGCCCTGGAACTCCAGCGAGGCGATCAGGGCGCAGGCCGCGGCCGCCTCCACGTCGGCGTCGTCGAGCACGATGAACGCGTTGTCGCCGCCGAGCTCGAGCCGGATCGGGCGGAGGTCGGCGGCCGCGGAGGCGGCGATGGCCAGGCCCACCTCGCGCGAGCCGGTGAAGTCGAGCAGGTCGAGGCCCCGGTGCTCGGCCAGCGCCCATCCGGCCTGCGGCCCGTCGCCCGGCACCACGTTGAGCACGCCCGGCGGCAGCCCGGCCGCGTCGGCCGCCTCGGCCAGCACCTGCCCGCCGAGCAGCGGCGTCAGCTCGCCGGGCTTGAGCACCACGGTGTTGCCGAACGCCAAGGACGGCGCGACCGCCCGCATGGCGAGGCTCAGCGGATAGTTCCACGGGGTGATCACGCCGACCACGCCGAGCGGGACCGACCGCGACAGGGAGAGCTTGCCCTCCTTGTACGGCTGAAGGATGTCGCCGGCGCTCCCGATGGCCTCGACCGCGGAGATCGCCAGCTGCCGCAGCGCCGCCGACACCTCGTCCTCGGCCTTGGCCCGCACCCCGCCGGTCTCCCGCATACTCAGCTCGATCAGCTCGTCGTAGCGGGAGCGCAGATGGTCGGCGAAGCGGGTGAGCGCGGCCGAGCGCGCGGGCGCCGACAGCGCGGCCCAACCCGGCTGCGCCGCACGGGCCGCGGCCACCGCGCGGTCCACGTCGTCGGCCCCTCCAAGGGAGTATGTGCCGAGTTGCGCGCCGGTGGCCTTCTCCTGGATTGCCGCGGTCGGGCCGTCAGCTGTGAAACGTCCGTCAATGTAGAGCGCCGCGTGATGCATGTGATTATTCTATGCTTAGTCTTGATTAAAAAATAAGAGGTGAGCTTGGTGGACCGCGAGGGAATGGCGATCCTGGCCCGGATGCTTGCCGAGCCCCTGGCGCCGCACTTCAGCCCCGGGCGGGCCCGCCTCCGGCTGGGCGCCAACACCGCGCACTACCCCGACGCCGCCGCCGAGCTCGAGGCCTTCGCCCGCCCGCTGTGGGGCCTCGCCCCGCTGGCCGCGGGCGGTGGCGCGTTCGCGCACTGGGATTTGTGGCGCGAGGGCCTGGCCAACGGCACCGACCCGGCGCACGAGGAGTTCTGGGGCGAGGCCGGCGACCGCGACCAGCGGCTGGTCGAGACGGCCGCGATCGGCCTCGGGCTCGCCCTGGCCCCGGATGTCCTCTGGGACCCGCTCACCGGCAAGCAGCGCGACGACGTCGCCGCCTGGCTGCGGCACGCGCTCACGGCGCGGCCCGTCGACAACAACTGGCTGTTCTTCCCCGTCATGGTCGGGCTCGGCCTCGACCGGGTCGGCGTCGCCTACGACCGGGCCCCGAACATCGCCCGCCTGGAACGGCTGGAGTCCTTCGCGCTCGGCCGCGGCTGGTACGCCGACGGCCCCACCCCGCAGCGCGACTACTACGTGCCGTTCGCCATGCACTTCTACGGGCTGATCTACGCCGCGCTCGGCCAGGATCCGGCGCGCGCCGAGCGGCTGCGGGCCAGGGCCGCCGCGTTCGCGCTGGACTTCCGGCACTGGTTTGCCTCCGACGGGGCCGCCGTGCCGTACGGCAGGAGCATGACCTACCGCTTCGCCCAGGGCGCGTTCTGGGGGGCGCTGGCCTTCGCCGGCGTGGAGGCGCTGCCGTGGGGCGAGGTGAAGGGCCAGCTCATGCGCCACCTGCGCTGGTGGACGCGGCGCCCCATCCTCGACCGCGAAGGGCTGCTGACCCTCGGGTACGGCTACGCCCAGCCGGCCATGACCGAGCAGTACAACGCGCCCGGATCCCCCTATTGGGCGATGAAGGCGCTGCTGCCGCTGGCGCTGCCGGCCGAGCACCCGTTATGGGCGGCGGCCGAGGAGGATGGGCCGCCGCTTCCCGAGGTGAGTGCCCAGCCCGAGGCCGGGGTCGCGCTGATGCGCTGCGAGCAGGGCAGGCAGGTCGTGCTGCTGAGCGCGGGGCAGCACTACACGTGGGTGCGCTCCGGCGCCGCCAAGTACGCCAAGTTCGCCTACTCCAGCCACTTCGGGTTCAGCGTGCCGGGCGGCGGCTACGGGCTGGATCAGGAGGCGCTCGACAGCACGCTGGCCCTCAGCGAGGACGGCGTGCACTGGCGGCCCTGCGAGGTGCCGGTGGAGGGCGAGGTGTGCGGCGAGCTGCTCCGGCTGACCTGGGCCCCCTGGCCGGACGTGACGGTCGAGACCTGGCTGCTGGCCGTGCCGCCCTGGCATGTGCGGGTGCACCGGCTGACCACGGCGCGGCCGCTGCGCTCGGCGGAGGGCGGCTTCGCCGTCGATCGCGACCCGCCCGCCGTACGGAAGGCGGGCAAACGTCGCGCGCGGATCGCGTCGTCCGCCGGGACGTGCGTGATCGAAGACCTGGCGGGCGGACGCGAGGCCGGCCTCGTGGACGCCCACCCCGGGACCAACCTCATGGCGCCGCGCACGGTCATCCCGACGCTGCTCGGCCGGCACGCGCCCGGCACGCACCGCCTGGCCTGCGCCGTGGTGGGGCTGGCCGGCGACGGCCCCGAGCCGCCCCCGCCGAGCTGGGAGAGCGTCCTTGCCCGGCTGCCGGCGGCCGCGATCACGCGGTGATCCACTCGGTGGCGACCACTCCGTCGCCGAGGCGCACCCGGAGGCTCACCGGCCCCCGGCGCAGCCGATCCCAGGCGAAGCGGCCGAGCGGGTCGGCGTAGAGGACGAGCCGCTCGCCCCAGCCCTCGGCGCCGCCCTCCACCTCGACCTCGGCGGCCTGCGGCGGCATGATCTGCCCCACCAGCGCGCCCACGTCTCCGGCGAAGGTCAGCTCGACCTCGATCGTCGTGCCGCCCGCCTCGAAGGTGAGCAGCCGCGCTCCCTCGCCCGCCCGCACGGGGGAGGGCTCGGTGACCGAGTCGAAGGTGAGCGCGGCGAGCTCGGCGTCGAGGGTGCGGAGCACATACGCCTCGGTGGCGGACTGGAGCAGGTGCGACGGCACCGGATCCATGATCGCGGCGGCCCTGCGCAGCGCGTCTTCGAGCTCGTCGTCGTTCACGGCCGCCTCACCCCTCCTCGGCCAGCCGGGCCATCAGGACCCGCAGCCGGTCGAGGCAGCGGCGCCGGGTCGGGCCGATGCTGCCGATCGCCATCCCGAGCGCGGCCGCCGCCTCCTCGTAGCCGCGTGGCGGCGCGCCCATCAGCACCCGGAGCAGCTCGCGGCAGGAGTCGCCGAGCAGCCGGTAAGCCCGCCACAGCAGGCGGACCCGCTCCGCCTCGGCCGCCGCCTCCTCGGCCTCCAGCACCGCGAGCTCGGGCGTGCGGTCGTCGGGGATCTGCTCGAACACCTCGTCGTCGGCCGGTGCCACGCGGCGGGTGTGGCGCAGCACCTTCAGGCACTCGTTGCGCGCGGTGGTCGCCAGCCACGTGCCGACCCGCTCCGGCTCGCGGATGCGGGCGAGATTTTGCGCCAGCCGGAACCAGGTGGTCTGAAAGACCTCCTGCGCGTCCGCCTCGGCCAGCCGATGCGCGCGGACCACTCCCCAAACGAGGGGGCTGAGACCCTCCACGAGCGCCTTCCAGGCCGCTGCGTCGCCGTGCGCCGCGGCCAGGAAGAGCGGGCCGATGGTGTCGCGTTCCACGAGGACACGATACGCCCGGGCCATGCCGGGCCTGACCCTTCATCCAAGGCTCGCTACGGCATCAGCGCCGGGCGCGGCACGCCGCGCACAAGGGCCGTGCCCGCCGTCGCCATGAGGTCGTGGAACGCCTTGCGCGGCTCGGCCTCGTCGTGGCGCTGCATCCAGTCGACGACCATGGCCGCGACGATCGGCGTGGAGAACGACGTGCCGCTCCACGTGGCCAGCCCGGTGAACGTCGTCTGGCCGGCCACGGCGGCGCCGCTGAGCACACCGAGATGCTCGGGCTGCTGGCAGCTGCACGTCGCGTAGGCGTCCGAGCCGTGGAGGAACTGGCACTGGTAGAACGTCGAATGCTGGTAGCGGTAGGGCACCGGGTTGTCGGGGGATCCGGTGAAGGCCGCCACCAGCCGCTCGCCGGGGGCGTACACCTTCACCCAGTCACCGTATGAGGTGAAACACGCATCTTTCGCCTCATTGTGGCGGAGAGCGCCGACCGAGGCGACGCCGCGGCCGAGGTCCGGGTCGGCGGCATAGGCGGCCGGCCAGAACGGCTGGTCGGAGCCGTTGTTCCCGGCCGCGGCGACCAGCAGCGTCTTCTCCTCGGCCAGCCGCCGCACGAACGTCTCCAGCCCGGCGAGGCCGTACTGATCCTGGACGAGGGTCCCGGCGGACAGGCTGATGATGTCCGGCCAGCCGTCGCGCACGAGGTCGGCGAGGGCCTCGGCGAGCGTGTGCTCGGGCAGCGCGCCCGCCTTGATCCCCGCGAGCGCGCCGCTCACGCGGACGGTCGCGTTCGGCGCGACGGTCTTGATGAGGCTGGCGATGAAGGTGCCGTGTCCCACGTACTGCTTGAGAAAGGGATCCCCTGGCTCGAACATGATCTTCGGGGCGGGCTCGACGGGTGTCACGTCCGTCATCCAGGGATGCAGCGGGAAGTCGATGACCAGGCCCGTGTCGACGACCAGGACGTCCACGGTCCGGTCGGCCGTGAAGGAGCCGACCGGGGCCGCCGGGAGGAGCGGCAGCGCGGCGGGCACGGGCTCGTCGGCCGGGCAGCAGTTGACGTTGGCGATGCTCACGATGTGATTCCTGGTCAGCATCGCCTTCCCGTCGGCGCGTCGCGCGTCGCGCGTCAGCTCCAGCGCCTCGTCCACACCCCAGTCGTCACCGTCGTCGTCCGGGCCGTCGTCGCCGATCCGCACGCGGCAGAGGCCGGTCTCATGATTCGGGTTCACGTCGGCGCTTCTGCGGAGGCGGGTGTAGATGAGCCGGCCCACCTCCTCGGCGTCCTCGGCACGGGCGAGAACATGGGCCTTCTCGTAGACGACGCCGGCCTTGGCCGCGACCCTGATGGGCTCGGTCTCAGCGGCCAGAGAATCCTTGATCCGGTGGAACTGCTCCCAGAAACGCTGACCTAGCTCGTCGTGTGCGTTCATGTCGTTACTCCTTCTCTCTATGGAGTGGAGACAGCGCGCAGGGGATTGATACACCCCGCGCGTGATGTCTAGCATCGTCCCGTGGTGGCGGGAAGATCATCCGGCGACCCGGGCGATTTGCTCCCCCTCGTGTTCGCTCGCCCGCAAGAGGCCGTCGGGCAGGCACGGGCGCTGCTGGCCGCCCGGCCAGAGCCATATGCGGCCTCGGTGGCCCATCAGGTCATCGGGATATGGGAACGCGACTTCGGCGACCTGTCGGCCGGGCTGCGCCACCTCAGGCAGGCCCTCAGGCAGGCCCTCAGGCTGGCCGCCGGGTCGGGGTCGGGCAACCGGGAGGCCGACGTGCTGGCCACCCTCGGCGCCGCGTACGTGCACGCGGGACGCAGCCGCCAGGGGCTCGCCACGCTCGACCGGGCGGTCGCGCGGGCCAGCGGCGTCACGCTCGCGCGCGTGCTGTTCCGCCGCGCGTACGTCTACTGGGTGCTCGGCCGGCACCGTCAGGCCCTGGCCGACCTCCGGCCCGCCATCCCGCTGCTCGACCGCGCCGGCGACGTGATCTGGACGGCGCGCGCGCTCACCTTGCGGGCCACCGTCGACCTCGCCATGGGCCTCGCCGACCGGGCCGCGGCCGACTTCGCGGCGGCCGAACGCCTCTGGGACGCCACCGGCCAGGAGCACGACAAGGCCGTCGCGGTCGAGAACCGGGGGATGGCCGCGTTCCGCACGGGCGACCTGCCGGCCGCGCTCGGCCATTTCGACGAGGCCGCGCGGCGCTACGCCAAGCTCGGCACGCCCGCGTTCGTGCTCGCCGCGCAGCGCTGCGGCGTGCTGCTGGCGGCGGGTCTCGCCCCCGAGGCCCTCCACGAGGCCGACGCCGCCATCGACCTGCTCGACCGCATGGGCGGGCAGCGCACCAGGCGCGCCGAGCTGATGCTGGTCGCGGCCCGTTCCGCGGAGGCGGCCGGAGACCCGAAGGCGGCGGCCGAGCGCGCCGCCGCCGCCACCCGCCTGTTCTCCGCGCAGGATCGGCCGTGGTGGGAGGCGCACGCCCGGCTGGCCGCGTGCCAGGCCCGGCTGACGCTGGGGGAGGTGTCGGGACGCCTGCTGCGTACGGCCACGTCCGTCGCCGGCCGGCTGGCCGAGCTCGGCTCGCCCGAGGCCACGCAGGGCAGCCTGGTCGCCGGGCGGATCGCCCTCGCGCTCGGCCGGTCCGGCGACGCCGAGCGGCACCTGACCGCGGCCGCCCGCGGACGGCGCCAGGGCCCGGCGCTGAACCGCGTCGACGGCTGGGCCGCACAGGCGCTGCTGGCCGAGTCGGGCGGCCGGCCGAGGGCCATGCTCGAGGCCTGCCGCCGCGGGCTCGACCTGCTCGACGAGCACCGCATGACGCTCGGGTCGTCCGAGCTGCGGGCCCGGGTGACGGCCCAGGGCGCCGAACTGGCCACGCTCGCGCAGCGGGAGGCGTTTCGCCGCCGCGATCCGCGGCGGCTGCTGGTCTGGAGCGAGCGCTGGCGTGCCGCCGTGCTGGCCGTGCCGCCCGCGCGCCCGCCCGAGGACCCCGAGCTGGTGCGCGACCTGACCGCCTTCCGCGAGATCTCCAGCCGGATCGCCGCCACCGGGGGAGTGTCGGTGCTGCGCCGCGAGCACGACCGGCTGGAGCGCGAGATCCGCGCGCGCAGCCTCCGCATGGGCGGCCAGGGCGGGGGCTCGGGCCACCGGCTCGACGTGCCCGCCCTGCTCGACGCGGTCGGCGACGGCCGGCTCGTCGAGATCGTGGCGCTCGACGGGCGGCTCGTCGTGCTGCTGTGCGGCGGCGGCCGGGTCCGCCTGTTCGAGGCGGGGCGGCTGGACGACGCCGCTGGCGAGGCGGCGCACGTGCGCGCCGGGCTCCGCCGCATGGCCTATCAGGGTTCGGCGGCCCGGCTGGCCCTCGTGGAGGAGGGCGGGCGGCGGCTGGAGCGGCTGCTGCTCGGTGCCGCCGCGAGCCACCTCGGAGACGGACCCGTGGTCGTGGTGCCGCCAGGGCTGCTGCACGGCGTCCCGTGGGCCGTCCTGCCGTCGCTGCGCGACCGCGTGGTGAGCGTGTCGCCGTCGGCCGGCGCCTGGCTGCGGACCCGGTCGATAGGGCCGCTTGGCGGCCGCGTCGTCCTGGTCCGCGGTCCCGGCCTCGCCTCGGGCGGATCCGAGGTGCCCGCTTTGACCAGCTTGTACGGCGAGGCCACGGTGCTGTCCGGAGGGGCGGCGAGCGGCCAGGCCGTGCTCCAGGAGCTCGGCGGCAGCAGGATCGCGCACATCGCGGCGCACGGCACGTTCCGCGCCGACAGCCCGCTGTTCTCCTCGCTGGAGATGGACGACGGGCCGCTGATCGTGCACGACCTCGAACGGCTCCGCGGCGCCCCCTACCAGCTCATTCTGTCCAGCTGCGACTCGGGCGCGCTCGAGCCGGTCGGCGCCGACGAACTGCTGGGCCTCGCCGCCGCCCTCCTCCCGCTCGGCACCGCGGGAATCGTGGCCAGCCTGGTGCCCGTCCACGACGAGGCCGTGGTGCCCCTCATGGTGGCCCTCCACGAATCCCTCCGCGCCGGGCGCACCCTCGCCGAATCCCTCCGCGACGCCCGGGCCGCCACCACGACGGGCCCCTCACCCACGCCCCTCGCCCTGGCCACAGCCTGGTCCTTCACCGCCATCGGCGCCGCCTGATCTGTTGCAAGATCACGCGCGGGGGGTGAGGTGGGCGCGGGCGGCGGCGCGGTCGACGGCGAGGCGGTCGAGCAGCACCGCGCACGGGTCCGGCGGCTCGCAGGCCAGCAGTTCGAGCAGCAGCGCCTGCGGCGCCTTGGCGCGCGTCCTGATCGTGGTGCCGCGAATGCCGGCGTCGATCGCGGTCCGCGCGCCCGAGGTCAGCCGGCCCTGGCTGAACGGCACGCGCTTGCGCGGCGGCGCGGCCGCCGACATTCCGGTCACGTCGATGCCGATGGCCGCGAGCGCCTCGCGGTCGAGCTGGTCGAGCGCCGCGCGGGCCTCCTCGACGCCGGTGCCGAGCGCCGCCGCGCAGACCGGATCACGCAGCAGGCCGAGCAGCAGATGCTCGGTGCCGAGCCGCTTGCTGCCGCGCAGCCGCGACTCGTCGAGGGCCGCCTTCACCACTACCGCGAATGGGCTTGTCGTTGGGGACATGTTTGTCAGGCTAGATTGACACGAGCGATTTTGTCAATCTAGCCTGACGTCCATGGAGACTGACGTTGTCATCGTCGGGGCTGGTCCCACCGGCCTCATGCTCGCCCGTGAGCTGCGCCTCGGCGGAGTGCACCCCCTCGTCCTCGACCGGCTCGCCGCCCCCGCGAGCGCACCCAAGGCCAACGGGATCGGGGGCCGGATCTACGACGTGTTCGATCGCCGCGGGCTGCTCGAGCCGCTGGCCGCCGCGTCCGGATATGCCGGTCCCGTCCCGCGGTTCCCCTTCGGGACCGTCCCGCTGGAGCTTCACCGGCTGGCCGACAATCCCGTACGCATGCTGCTCATCCAGCAGCCCGACCTGGAACGCGTGCTCGGCGAGGGCGTCGAGGTCACCCGCGACCACGAGGTGACCGCGCTCGGCCAGGACGCCGACGGGGTGACCCTCGGCATCCGCGGCGGGGCCGAGATCAGGGCCCGCTACGTCGTCGGATGCGACGGAGCCCGCAGCGCCGTACGCCGGCTGGCCGGGATCGGCTTCCCCGGACACACCTCGCACGAGGTGCACCGGCTCGCGCATCTGGTGCTCGACCCGGCCGTCGTCGTCCCTGGCACCGGCGAGCTGGACCTTCCCGGCTTCGGCCGGCTCAAGCCCGGCTCGAACCGGACCGAACGCGGCACGGTCACGCTCGCGTCGTTCCGGCCGGGCGTGCACCTGGTCGCGGTCGCCGAGGACGGTACGCCTCCGGAGGGCGAGGCCACCCTCGCCGAACTCCAGGCCGCCGCACGCCGGGTCCTCGGCGTCGAACTGCCCGTGACCGAGGCGATCTGGGTGTCCCGGGTCGTGCCGAACAGCCGGCAGGCCGAAACCTACCGCGACGGCCGCGTGCTGCTGGCCGGCGACGCGGCCCACACGTTCGCCGGTCCCGGCGGGGCGCCGCTCAACGTCGCCCTGCTCGACACGGTCAACCTGGGATGGAAGCTGGCCGCCGAGATCCGCGGCGACGCGCCGCCCGGGCTGCTCGACACCTATCACGCCGAGCGCCACCCGGTCGGGCAGCGCGTCCTCATGCAGACCCGCGCCCAGGTCGCGCTGATGGCGGGCGGGCCCGAGGCGGAGGCGCTGCGCGCCCTCTTCGGCGAGATCCTCGGAGACGACGTCACCTTGCGGCGGATCGCCGAGCTCATGGCGGGCGCCGACGTCCGCTATCCCATGCCGGGCGCCCCCGATCATCCGCTGACCGGCCGCTTCGTCCCGGCTGGTACTCCTGTCGGCGAAGCGCTGCGCGGATCCCGGTTCGCGCTGGTCACGGCCGACGTCGCGCTCGGCGAGGAGGTGGGCAAGTGGCGCGACCGGGTGGACGTCGTCCCGTGGCCGGAGGCGCCGGTGGCGGCCCTGCTCGTACGGCCCGACGGGCACGTCGCCTGGGTGTCGCCCGACGGTACGCCCAGGGGGCTGCGCGAGGCGCTGACGACCTGGGCCGGAACTCCCGTCTGAACCGTTATGTATCACGGCTCGCATATCCGGCTCACACTGGCATGGACGATTCGCGTGCCGCGTGGCCGTACGCCGGACGAGGGGCCGAGCTCGACCACGTCCGCCATAACCTGCGCCCGGGCACGCCCGGGATAGTGATCATCGGACCGGCCGGATCAGGCCGCAGCCGCCTGGCCGCCGAGGCCGTACGCGGGCTCCCGCACGTGCGCGTCGGGCGCCACCCCAGTGACAGACACCTGCTGAACGGCAGGACCGTGCTCGTGGCCGACGACGCCCACCTGCTCGACGAGGCCACCGCCGCGTGGCTCTGCGACGTGGCCCGCCGGGGCCTGGCCCGTGTGCTCGTGACGGCGCCGGCGGGCCAGGCCGTACCGGAGAATGTGGGACGGCTCTGGCGTGAGGAGCTGCTGACGCGGATGGACCTGAGCCCGCTCGCCGAGGATCAGACGGGAGCGGTCCTCGGCGCGGCGCTCGGCGGGCACGTGGAGGCGGTCACGGTCCGGCGGTTCGCCCGCGAGAGCCAGGGCGACGCGCGCCTGCTGCGCGCGCTCGTCCAGGTCACACGCGCGTCGGGGGCGCTGAGCAAGGTGAGCGGCGTGTGGACGTGGCGTGGCGCCGCGCCGCTGACCGGCCGGGTGGGCGAGTTGGTCGAGGCCAGGCTGGGCCGGTTGGACGCGGCCGAGCGCGAGGCCCTGGAGGTCCTGGCCCACAGCGAGCCGCTCGACCCATGTGCTGGAACGGTCCACCTGGGCGTTCTGGAGCGGCTGGAAGGCCGGGGGCTGGTGGTCATCGACGCGTCCCTGCGTGTACGGCTGGCGCACCCCCTCTACGGCCCCGTGCTCCGCGCGGGGACGGGCCGCCTGCGCGCCGCCCGGCTCCGCGCCGAGGCCGCGCCACCCCAGGATCCAGGCCCGCGCGTACGGGACGAGACGGCGCGCCTGCTGACCCAGATCCGCGACGGCCGCCTGGCGACCATCACCCCAGGGCTCGCCGAGCACCTGGCGGGCGAGCCGGGGAACGCGGCCGACCGCGACCTCGCGGACTTCTGCGCGGTCAGGGCCTGGGCGGCGCGGCTACGCGGCGAGGTGCGCGAGGCCGTCGCCTGGAGCAACGAGGGATTGCGCCGCGCCCCCGGCCACCACGCCTCGCTCCGCGAGCTGGCGGTGGCCGCGGCCCACCTCGGCGACCTCGCGACCGCCGACCACGCGCTTGTGACGTGCGACTATCCGGCCGCGGCGGCATGGGCGCTGGCCGCGCGCGGCGACTTCCACGCGGCGCGTGAGGCCGCCGAACTCGGGGCCGGCTGGGCGCTGGCCCTGCACGACCTGGTCAGGCTGGGAGCGGCCGGGCAGGTGGTGGGCCGGCTCGAACGGCTGGCGGAACGGGAGGACAGCCCGCTGACGGCCGTGCTCGCGGCGCACGCCGCGGCCGTGGTCGCGGGCGACGGTGCGGCGCTCGACAAGGTCGCCCGGCGCCTGGCCGACCTGGGGCTGCGGCTGCACGCGGCCGAGGCCGCGGCCCAGGCCGTCGCCGCCTACGCCGCCGGGCCGGCCGACGCCGCGAGCCTCCGCGCCGCGCGGGCGGCGGCGCGGCTGGCGGGGACCCTCGCGGCCGGATGCCAGGGGGCGCGCACGCCCGCGCTGGTGGACCTGGCGCTGGCGAGCCGGACCCCGGTGCGGCTGAGCGCGCGGCAGCGGCAGATCGTCTGCCTGGCGGCGGCCGAGCTCACGAACCGGCAGATCGCCGAACGGCTCGGGCTGTCGATCCGCACGGTCGGCAACCACCTCGTCAGCGCCTATCAGCGGCTCGGGACCAACGACCGCAACGCGCTCGCCCAGTTGCTCGGGCCGACGTGATGCGGCCTCCCGGCGAGGGACACTCGTACGCGCTGGACGTGGGCGGGTGGATCATCGCGCAGATCACCGAGGTGTCGCAGGCGCCGGGCGGGCAGGTCACGCTGACCCGGCGCCTCACCGGGCCGGGCCTCGACTTCGAGACCTGGCTGCGGCACGCCCGCCTCGGCGGCCCCCACGGGTCCCGCCGGGACGGCACGCTCATCGCGTACGACGCCTACGGCCACCCGACGGCCCACTATGTGCTCCGCGACGCCTGGCCCATCAGCCTCCACGTCGTCCACCCCTCCACACAGGGCTCCACCACCCGAGTCGAACGCCTGGTCCTCACCTTCGCCGCCCTCACCCCTCGGCGAGGCGGGTGAGGAGTTCGCCGGCCAGGTGGAGGAGTTGGCGTTCGGCGGGGGAGAGGAGGTGGTCCATGGCTTGTGCCAGCCAGGCGTCGCTCTCGCGCATGTGCTGCTCGAGGAGGGCCGCGCCGGCCGGGGTGAGGGCGATCAGGGACTGCCGGCCGTCGGCCGGGTCGCGGGTGCGGCTGACCAGGTCGTCGCGCTGCAGGTCGGCCAGGACGCGGGTCAGAGACTGGACGCGCACGCGGTCGAGCTCGGCCAAGGTCTTCGGGCTGAGCGGGCCACGGCGGTAGAGGTGGCCGAGGAGGCTCACCTTGGTGGCGCTCAGCCCGCCCTCGCCGCGTTCGACGCGCAGCCGCCGGGCCAGCCGGAGCACGCCTCGCCGGACGGTCGCGACGTCGTTCACAGCAAAGGCGTCGTTCATGGAAAAATAGTACGCTATGACTTAGCTTCTAAGCGCTAATATCAGGATTATGCTAAGGCTTGGCTTACGATCGTTCGTCCCGGCGCTTGGGGCGTTCGCCACGATGGCGGCGGTGCGCGCGCCGCTGGGCTCGATCGTGCTCGGCGTCTTCATCGCCTTCTCGCTCGCGCGGGTGGAGCGCGGCGGTCATCGCGTGATCTCGCTGATCCGGCTCCCCGCGCTGGCGCTGGTCGTGAGCCTGCTCGGCGCGGCCATGAAGTGGCAGCCGGTCCTCGGCGACGCCCTGTTCGTCGCGTCCGTGTTCGCCGCGCTCTACGTGCGGCGTTTCGGCCGGGCGGCGGCCCGGCTCGGCCAGGCGGCGACGGTGGCCATGCTCGCCCTGTTCATCGCGCCCGCCGCGCCGGGGGAGGAGCCGGTCCACGCCCTGGGCTGGGCCATCGCGGCCTGCCTTGCGGCCTGGGTGTGGAACCAGATCGGCGGGCTCATCGTGCGAACGCCGTCCGAGACGGACCCGGAGGCCGATCAGCAGGCCAGGAAAGGACTGCGGCCGACCACCAAGCTGGCGCTGCAGTCGGGGGCGGCGCTCGCGCTGGCGTTCGTCACCGGCCGCCTGCTGTTCCCCGACCACTGGGCCTGGACCGTCATCACCGCCTACACGGTCACGGTGGGCGCCCGCTCGCGCGGCCATGTCGTGCACAAGGGCGTTCAGCGTTTCGCGGGCGCGATCGCCGGCACGGCGTCGGCCACGCTTGTCGCCGGTCCGCTCGCCGGCCGCTCCGGCCTCACGGTCGCGCTGATCTTCGTCTGCCTGTTCGGCGGGCTCGTGCTGCGCGAGCGCAGCTACGCGTATTGGTCGTTCGCCATGACCAGCATGCTCGCCCTCCTCTACGGCCTGGCCGGCCAGGGCGGCGCCGAGCTGCTGGGCGAGCGCCTGATCGAGGTCGTGCTCGGCACGCTGTGCGGCATCGTCCCCGCCTTCCTCCTCGCGCCGATCAGGACCGAGGCCCTCATCCGCCGCTACCTCGGCCAGGCCCTGGCGGCGCTGTCGGACGCGCTCGACGGGACGCAGGCGCCGTACGGCCGGCGCCTGACCGCGCTTCGCGCCGCGGCCGAGCCGGGCCTGCTGCTGCGCGGGCGGGGCAAGGCGGGACGGCTGGCGTCCGCGGTCGTGCCGCTGACCGCGTGCGGCCCGCACCTCGCGGCCCTGGGGGAGTGCGACGGCGAGGCGCGCGCGGCTCTGCGGCGCAACGTCGGCGTCGTACGGCTCACGCTCGCCGGCCGCGAGGCCCCGCCCCTGCGTGCCCTGCCCGGCCCCGCAGATCAGCAGGCCGAGGCCGTGCGTGAGCTCGACGACGCCCTGCGTCGGGTCCACGCGGCTGTCACACGCTAGGGCGAGCGCGGATAGGGAATGCTGGGGCCATGCGAACCCAGGTTGGGATCATCGGCGCCGGCCCGGCCGGGCTCCTGCTGTCCCATCTCCTCCACCTGCGCGGCATCTCCTCCGTCGTCCTCGAGCGCCGCAGCCGCGCGTACGTCGAGCAGCGCGTCCGCGCCGGCGTGCTCGAACAGGGCACGGTCGACACCCTCATCGCCTCCGGCGTCGGCGACCGGCTCCAGCGCGAAGGACTGCTCCACCACGGCATCGAGCTGCGCTACGGCGGCGCCGGCCACCGCATCGCCTTCGAGAAGCTCGTGCCCGGCCGGGCCATCACGGTCTACGGCCAGCAGGAAGTGGTCAAGGACCTGATCGCGGCCCGGCTCGCGGCCGGCGGCGACATCCGCTTCGAGATCGACGACGTGGCCGTCCACTCCCTCGAAAACGACCCCTACCTCACCTTCGGCGGCGAACGCCTCGACTGCGACGTCATCGCCGGCTGCGACGGCTTCCACGGCATCAGCCGCCCCACGATCCCCGACGGCGTGCTGACCACGTACGAGCGGGATTATCCCTTCGCCTGGCTCGGCATCCTGGCCCGCGTCGCGCCCTCGTCCGAGGAGCTGATCTACGCGCGGAACGAGCGCGGCTTCGCCCTGCACAGCATGCGCTCGCCCGTCATCAGCCGCTTCTACCTGCAGGTCCCGCCGGACGCCGAGCTCGGCGACTGGCCGGATGAGCGCATCTGGGCCGAGCTCGCGGCCCGCCTCGAGACAGTGCCCGGCTTCACGCTGTCCACCGGCGAGATCATCGAGCGCGGCGTCACGCCCATGCGGAGCTTCGTCGCCGAGCCCATGCAGTACGGAAGGCTCTACCTCGCGGGCGACGCGGCGCACATCGTCCCGCCCACCGGCGCCAAGGGGCTCAACCTGGCGGTGGCCGACGTCCGCGTCCTGACGGAGGCGCTGGCCGCCTACTTCGCCGACGGCTCGGCCGCCGCCCTCGACGCCTACTCGGAGACCTGCCTGACCCGCGTCTGGCGCGCGCAGCATTTCTCCTGGTGGATGACGACGCTGCTGCACACCTTCGACTCCGACGACGCCTACGGCCGAAAGCTGCAGACCTCCTACCTCGACTACGTCACCACGTCGGAGGCGGCCGCCACGACCCTCGCGGAGAATTACGTCGGGCTGCCGTTCAGTGCTTGAAAGCGATAGGTTAAGGACCCTGACATTCACTGCATCGGTTGGGTAACGCGCCGGCTCAGTCGTCGGCCCGAGGTCCAGGATGGCCCCGATGAACGCGATGAGTGGGATGACGGCCCGGCCGGTCGCGCTGGTGACGGGGGCGGGACGGACCGCCGGCATCGCCGCCGCGGTGATCCGGCGGCTGGCCGAAACCGGGTGGGACGTGGCGTTCACCTACTGGGCGGCCTATGACGCCCAGATGCCATGGGGGGCCGAGGAGCACGGCCCGGAGATGATCGGCAAGATGGTCGAGCAGGCCGGCGGGCACGCCTACGGCAGACCGGCCGACCTCGCCGACCCCGACGCCCCGGCGCTCGTCTTCGACGACGTCGAGCACGCGTTCGGCCCGGTGGCGGCGCTGGTGATGTGCCACTGCGAGTCCGTCGACTCGGCCATCCTCGACACCACGGTCGACAGCTTCGACCGGCATTTCGCCGTCAACGCGCGCGCCACCTGGCTGCTGATCCGCGAGTACGGCCTCCGGCACGCGGCCGAGCACGGCAGGGGCCGCATCGTCGCCCTCACCAGCGACCACACGGCCTTCAACCTCCCGTACGGCGCCAGCAAGGCCGCCCTCGACCGGATCACGCTCGCCGCGGCCCGCGAGTTCGCGCATCTCGGCGTGACCGCCAACGTGATCAATCCGGGCCCGACCGACACCGGGTGGATGACCGAGCAGCTCAAGTCCGACGTCGCCCAGGCGACCCCGCTGGCCAGGCTCGGCCTGCCGCAGGACTGCGCCAACCTGGTCGCCTTCCTGTGCTCGCCCGAGGGCGGCTGGATCAACGGCCAGCTGATCAAGAGCGACGGCGGGATCTCGGCCTGAAGATCGAGCCTGAACTGCAAGGTGGGCGCAATCGCGGTGCAAGCAGGTATTTTTACGCTTTGGAACGTGTCCACTCGAATGATTCTCGGCGGGGCGGCCCTCGCGGCCGCCGCGACGATGCTCGTACCTGCCGCCGCGGCGTCCGCATCGCCGTCCGCGCACGTCCAGGCTTCCCCGGCCAGTGTGTCGAAGAAGCTGTTCAGCGCCTGGGGCCGGCGTGACCACGTCGCCGCCGCCAAGGTCGCCACCCCCTCCGCCGTCAAGACGATCTTCTCGTACGTGTTCCGGAGCCCGGACGAGTTCGCCGGCTGCACCTCCGCGGGTGTCTGCCGGTTCGTGCACACCAGCGTGCACGTCCCGGGCGGCCTGAACGGCATCCTCGTGGTCGTCTCGGGCGGCAAGGTGACCAAGGTCTACGAGTCCCGCCTGATCACCAAGCCGGGCTCGGCCGCGCAGTGGCTGTTCAAGGCCTGGCAGAAGAACGACCGCCACCGCGCCTACGAGGTCGCCAAGAAGGCGGCGGTCACCACGCTCTTCAGGACCAAGTTCGACCCGCACGGCGTGACGTACTTCTGGCAGGGCTGCACGGCCGAGCCCAAGGGCTACTCGTGCGCGTACTCCTACGAGGGCGGCGCCATGCTCATGCACGTGCGCGGCTCGAAGGTCCGCGGCTACGACGTCCGCACCATCAGCTACATCGCCGACTGAAACATGACGGGCCGCCGGCAGGTCGCCGGCGGCCCTGCGACCGCACAGGCCTCAGTTGGGGTTCTGGGCGTGGGTCAGGGTCTCCCATGCCACGAACAGCTTGTTGGTTCCGGCCGGGCGGTGCTGCTCGGTGTAGGTCTGGGTGTTGGCCATCCCGACCCCGAGCCGGAAGTGCAGGCCGTTGAAGCCGACCTCGGTGACGGGGCCGAGCCCGAGGGTCAGCGAGCCGCCGCACAGCCACGCCGGCACGGCCGTGCCCAGCTCGTACTTCGTGTGGAAGCCGAGCGCGTGCCGCAGCCGGTCGGTGAGCTCGGGATACAGATCGCCGCCCTGGATGCGGCTGGTCTCGGCCACGTGCGAGATCGACGCGATGCCGTAGCCGGTGTGGGTGAAGTCGCGGCAGGTCTCCTGCGACAGGCCGTCGACGAACGTGGACTGGCCCTGCCAGTAGTCGACGATCTCGGCGGGCGTGTCGATCGAGCCGCCGGGGCTGTTCGGATACGGCCCGTCGCTGGTCAGATAGATGTACGCCCTGGCACGGTTGCGGAACTTGGCGATCGCGCTGTCATAGGCGGCCCGGTCGTCCAGGAAGATCGCGATCCCGGCCGCCGCCTCCATCATGACCAGTTCCCAGTTGCCGTTGCTGGACGAGCCGCCCGCCACCTTCGGCAGATACACGGTGCGCAGCATGGTGCCGAACCGGCTCATGTTGGGCCAGCCGCCCGTGTAGCCGTAGCGGATGATCTCGGCGGCGCGCGGCCAGACCGACCCGGCCCAGCCCGTCTGCAGGGGCGCGTTGCTGTTGGTGTGGCTGGTGATCGTCGCCGACCAGGCGTCCATGAGCTGGATGGCCTTCTTGGCGTACGCGCTGTTGCGGGAGATGTACCAGGCAAGGGCGTCGGTGTAGGCCGCGAGCGCGTCCTCGCGCTCGTCGGTGCAGCCGTTGTTCGGGTTCGAGTACGGCCCGCACTCGACGACCGAGCGCGGTTTCGGCGTGCGCGACAGCGACGCGAGCGAGTTGGCGATCATCGCGTCGTACGCGGCCTTCCACGGCTGCGCGCCGGAGTTGACCTTCGAACGGATGAAGTCCAGCTGGGCCTTGCTGACCAGGACGCCCGGGTGGACGAAGGTGGCGGCCCGGGCCGGTGCCGTGACGGCTGCCGGCGCGAGCAGCGCGACCAGGGATAACACGGTGGCGAGGAGTGTGCGGCGCACGAAAACGGACCCTTCTGCTGCGGGGGACAGGACAGGAAGATCCGGGCACCCTCCCAGCGCGAGATCGTAAAGGTCCCTTTCAATACGGGTCAAGCGGAATCGGAAGACAGGACATTCGTACTTTCTGGCGACATCTGCGGCGTCTCTGGAGACGTCCCTATGAGCATGAACGCATCGGGGGTCAGAAGGGCCCGGTTGGGAGCGGGGCGGGATCAAGTCCACCGGGCCCGTCGTCTGGTGTCGGACGCGCTGGGGAGCGATCATCCCCGGCACGACGACTGCGTGCTGCTGACGAGTGAGATCGCGACCAACGCCCTGGTCCACTCACGCTCGGGCGAGGGTGGCGGGTCGTTCACGGTCACCATCGCCTGCCGCGGGGGCAAAGTGCGGGTCTCGGTCCAGGACGACGGCTCGCCCGGGCCGCCGTGCGGGGGCCACGGGGAGCCGGACGGTACGAACGGGCGCGGACTGCCGCTGTTGGACGCCCTTTCCGTCCGCTGGGGGATGATTCGCGAGCATGGCCGGAACAAAGTCTGGTTCGAGGTGGCCTAAAGGCAGTGCGTGCTCTTAATATGAACCCGGGTTCATGTTCGCCCGGGTTCATCCGTATGCGCCCGGGTTCATGTGTGTATGAAGGGCGTATGACGTGCTGCTGGAGCGGGAGCGGGAAGAGCTGGCCGCGGCGGGCCGGAGACTGGCGGCCGGCGGGCTGGTGATCGGGACGGCGGGCAACCTTTCGGTCCGCGCCGGCGATCATGTGGCGGTGACCCCCACGGGCGGTGTGATCAGCGAGCTGACCGCCGCCATGATGACCGTCATCGACCTGGACGGCGAAGTCGTGGACGGCGAGCTCGCGCCGACCTCCGAGGTGCCGATGCACCTGGCGATCTACCGGGCGACCGGGGCCGGCGCCATCGCGCACACCCACGCCCTCGCCTCCACGGCCATCGCCTGCACGCTGCCGGAGATCCCGCTCGTCCACTACGCCATGCTGAGCCTCGGCGGCGAGCTGCGCGTCGCGCCGTACGCGACCTATGGGACCGACGAGCTGGCCGCCAACGTGGTCGCCGCGCTGGCCGGGCGGCAGGCGGCCCTCATGCAGAACCACGGCTCGATCGCGATCGGGGCGACGGTCGCCAAGTCGGTCGAGAACCTGGAGCTGACCGAGTGGTCGGCCGAGCTCTACGCCCGCTGCCTGGCCGTCGGCGCGCCGCGCGTGCTCGGCCAGGCGGAGCAGGAAGCAGTGATCATGCAGGCCCTCACCGGCGGCTACGGCACCACCAAGAAGCTCTGAGAGGCGGCGGCACGTGTACGCGATCTCCGAATACCCCGACGTCCCGGCGATCGAGAAGCGGATCGAGGCGCTGATCGGCACGCCCGTCCGGCGGCCGGGCGACGCCGTCCTCGCCGACTACCACGCCTGGTACGAGAAGAACACGGCCACGTCGAAGGCCGCGGCCGAGGAGGCCGCACGCTTCATCCCGGGCGGCGTGCAGCACAACCTCGCGCTCAACGACCCCTGGCCGCTCGACATCGTCCGCGCCGAGGGCGCCTACCTGTGGGACGCCGACGGCAACCGCTACATCGACTTCCTGCAGGCCGGCGGGCCGACCGTGCTCGGCGGCAACTATCCGCTGATCCGCGAGAAGGTCACCGAGCTGCTCGCCGAGTGCGGCCCGGTCACCGGGATGCTGCACCAGTACGAGATCAGGCTGGCCAAGCTGATCCACGACTTCATGCCGAACGTGCAGAAGTTCCGGATGCTCGGCAGCGGCACCGAAGGGGTCATGGCCGCGATCCGGGCCGCCCGCGCCTACACCGGGAAGGCGCACGTGATCAAGGTGGGCGGCGCCTACCACGGGTGGAGCGACCAGGTCGTCTACGGCCTGCGCATCCCCGGCACCGGCTCCCTCGAGGCGGCCGGCATCCCCGCCGGAGCGTACGCGCTGACCCAGGAGACGGCGCCCGGCGACCTCGACGCGCTGCGCGCCCGGCTGACCGCCAACGCGGCCGAGGGCGGCACGGCGGCCGTCATGGTCGAGCCGGTCGGCCCGGAGAGCGGCACCCATCCGGTCCGCCACGAGTTCAACCGGCAGGTGCGCGAGCTGTGCGACGAGTTCGGCGCGCTGCTGGTCTTCGACGAGGTGGTGACCGGCTTCCGGCTCGGGATGGGCGGCGCGCAGGGCTACTTCGAGGTGCGGCCCGACCTGACCGTGTTCGGCAAGTGCGTGGCCGGCGGCTATCCGGCGGCCGGGGGAGTGGGCGGCAGCGACGAGGTCATGGGCGTCTTCGCGGGCGGCCTCACGGCCGCAGGGAAGCGCGCGCTGATCGGCGGCACCCTGGCGGCCAACCCGCTGTCGTGCGCCGCCGGCTATCACACGCTCGTGGAGATGGACCGGACCGGGGCCCCGGTCAAGGCCGGGCGGGCTGGAGACCGGCTGCGCGCCGGGCTGGACGCGCTCATCGCCCGCTACGCGCTGCCGTACGTGACCTACAACATCGGGTCGATCGTGCACCTGCACACGTCCGGCGTGCTGCACCTGTCCCTCGACCATCCCGACTTCTTCACCGAGCTCGGCCCGCGCAAGGACATGCTGGAGCAGATGTCCATGGCGTACGCGGCCGAGGGCGTGATCACCCTGGCCGGCAGCCGGATCTACACGAGCATGGCCGACACCGACGCGGTGATCGACGACGCGCTCGCCGCCTTCGAGCGCGTCTTCGCGAAGGTCTAGCCGCATGTACGTCCTGGGCGTCGACCTGGGGACGGGCGGCCCGAAGGTGGCGCTCGCGACCGCCGAGGGGAAGATCCTCGGACACGAGTACGAGCCGACCCCGATCGCCTTCCTGCCGGGCGGCGGCGCCGAGCAGGACCCCGACCACTGGTGGCGGGCGATCACGACGGCGCTGCACCGGCTGCTGGCCCGCGGTCTGGCCCCGGCCGAGGAGATCCAGGCGATCTGCATGTCGTCCCAGTGGGGCGGCACCGTCCCCGTCGACGCGTCGGGACGGCATCTGCACAACGCCGTGATCTGGATGGACAGCCGCGGCGCGCCGTACACGCGGCGGCTGGCGGGCGGCGGCGTGCAGGTGCCCGGCACCGGCTACAACGCGCGGCGGCTGCGGGAGTGGATCGCCAAGACCGGCGGCGTGCCCACGCTCACCGGCAAGGATCCGGTCGGGCAGGTCCAGTTCCTCAAGCGGGAGCGGCCGGAGGTGTACGCCGCCGCCGACAAGCTCCTCGACGTGCCGGAATACCTCACCATGCGGCTGACGGGCCGGGCCGTGGCGGCGCACGACACGATCACCCTGCGCTGGTGCACCGACAACCGCACCCCCGGCAAGGTCCGCTACGACGACCGGCTCGTCAGGATGGCCGGGCTCGACCCGGACAAGCTGCCCGAACTGGTCCCGCCCGCTTCGGTCGTCGGGACCATCCTGCCGAAGGTCGCCGCCGAGCTGGGGCTGGGCGAGCACGTCCAGGTCGTGGCCGGGACCGGCGACACCACGGCCGCCGCGGTGGGCGCGGGCGCGGTCGCCGATCACCAGGCCCACCTGTACGTGGGCACGTCGGCCTGGCTGTCGTGCCACGTGCCGTACAAGAAGACCGACGTGCTGGGCAACATCGCGTCCATGCCGTCCGTCGTGCCCGGCCGCTATTGGGTGGCCACCGTGCAGGACGTCGCGGGCAAGGCCATCGACTGGCTGATCGCCAACGTCCTCGACGGCGCCGTCGACGTCGACCAGCTGAACGACCTGGCCGCGACCGCCGCGCCCGGCAGCGGCGGGGTCATCTTCACGCCGTGGCTGAATGGCGAGCGCACGCCGGTCGACGACCGGACCGTGCGCGGCGGCTGGTTCAACGTCTCGCTCGCCACCACGCGGGCCGACCTGGCGCGCAGCACGTTCGAGGGGATCGCGCTCAACGCCCGCTGGCTCAACCGGTCGGTCGAGAAGTTCACGGGGCGGCGGTTCGGCGCCATCAACTTCATCGGCGGCGGGGCCCGGTCGCTGCTGTGGTGCCAGGCCGTCGCCGACGTCCTGGACCGCGAGATCCGGCAGGTCGCCGATCCCGTGCTGGCCAACGTGCGGGGCGCGGCGCTGATCGCCGCCGTCGCCCTCGGCGAGCTCACCTGGGACGACATCCCCTCGAAAGTCGAAATAGCCCGAAATTTCGTGCCGAACCCCGCGAATCGGGAGGTGTACGACCGCGCGTTCCAGGCGTACGTGTCGATTTATCGCAAGAACAAGGGGATCTACGCGTTCCTCAACCGCTGAGCCAGATCCTCCAGATAGAGCCGGAGCATCCGCTTGGTCTCCTCCAGCGTCTCCTGGTCGCCACGCGGCCCCGCGCGGAAGGTGTGCTGCAGCACCGAATCGACGGCCCAGACCGCGATCTGCGCACCCCTGGCCAGCTCAGGGCCGTCCGGCAGGCCGAGCTGCACAGCGATGATCCGGCGCGCGCCCTCCATGATGACCGCGTTGTTCACCTGGTCGGCGTGGGCCAGCTCAGGGCTGAGGTGCCGCCCCGACCACAGCGCCACATAGCCGGGCCTCGCCCGGTAGAGCGCGGTGAAGGCGTCGACCACCGTGCCCACGATGTCGTCGAGCCTCTCGCGCTGCGCCCGCTCGACAAGATCCTCCATGACCTGGTCGAAGCCGCTGATGTAGTGCCGCCCGAGCGCGTCGACGATCGCCGCCTTGTCGGGGAAGAACTGGTAGATGCTGCCCACCGGCACGCCCGCCGTCTCGGCGATCCGGCGGACCGTGAGCGCCTCGTAGCCGCGCTCGGCGAGGATCGCGTCGGCCGCGGCGAGGATGGCCTCGACGCGGGCACGGCTCCGTGCCTGCTGCGGCTCCCGCCACGCCATCGCGCTCATCCCGCCATTGTCGCGTATCGAGGCGGGGAGTCGGTCCGGGTCAGCGCGCCTTGACGGTGACCTTGGCTCCCGGCGCGGCGAAGCGGATGCCGTACGGCCCGTGGCCCGTGGGCCTGGCGAGGAACTTCAGCGTCACGTACGTGCCCGCCTTCAGCGTCGGGATCGTGCAGACCACGGCTGTGCCGCTTGCCTTGCAGTAGCGGCCGACCTTGGCGAACTTCAGCCCGCCGAAGCTCTTCCCGGTCACCTTGACCTTCGTGAGCGGGTTCTTCCCGCTGTTGCCGACCAGCAGGGTGTACTTGGTGCGCCCGGCCACCTTGGCGGCGAAGACCACCTTGCCCGGCGGGCTGGCAAGCGCCCGCAGCTGCGAGGCGGTGCCGTTGAAGGCGTTCTGGCCGCCCACGATCGGCCCCTTGTCGGTGCTCTGCCAGAACGTGTAACGCTTCCAGCTCGCCGGCAGCGTGCCCGGCTTGGCCGCCCAGCTGGCCAGCCACAGCGGATTGTGGCCGAAGGCCTTCGAGTCGCCCGTGCAGGTCTGCCACCAGCTGGTCGTGGTGTAGATGATCGCGTCGCGGCCGGTCCGCGCCCGGTAGCGGCGGGTGAAGTCGGTGATCCAGGCGACTTCCTCGTCCTGCGTCAGCCCGTAGCAGCTGTCCTTCCCGTTCTTGGCCTTATACGGGTTGTCCTCGAGGTCGAGAACGCCCGGCAGGGTCGTGCCGTCGTTGGTCCAGCGGCCGCCGTGCGCGACGAAGTAGTCGGCCTGCTTGGCGCCGGTCGACTCGTGCGGCTGGGCGAAGTGGTAGGCGCCCCGGATCAGGCCCGCGGCGCCGGCCCCGTTGAACTGGGCGGCGAAGCGCGGGTTGACGTAGTTGGCGCCCTCCGTGGCCTGGACGTACGCGAACGCGGCCCCCGACCCCGCGGCCGACTCCCAGTCGACGTCGCCACTCCAGTTGCTGACATCAACACCGACGACACTCGTCGCACTCGTGACGCTCAGCACCAATGCCATCAACGGCATCATGGATCCCCCCGGTATCGACAACGGGGGAGATCCTTGTGGAAAACGGTCAGTGGTCGCAACCGGAATGGCCGATTACCAGACGATTCCCAGCAAGCAGATCACTGGGTGCCGGCGCGATACTCCTCGTCGGTGACGGGCTCGTGCCAGTGGGTCTGGCCGCCCGCGGTCACGGCGAGATGCACGAGCGTGTCGTCGGCCGCGGCGCCGTGCCAGTGCTTCTCGCCCGGTTGCACGTGCACCCAGTCGCCCGGGCCGATGGCGACCGGCTCGGCGCCCTGACGGACGACCACGCCGCGGCCCGCGACCACGTAGAGCGCCTGCTCTCCGTCGTGGACGTGCCAGGCCGAGCGGGCCTGCGGCTCGTACGAGAAACGCTGGGCGCGCAGGCCGTCGCCGACCGCCTCGGTGATGGTGTCGGCCCGCCACACACCCTCGGTGAACTGGCCGGGCGTGGCCGGGACCGCCCGGACCTCGGCCTCTCTGACGAATCTCATGCGACGACCCTAGTCGCGCGCGACGCTCCCGAGCTGGAGCGGAGGACCCAGGACCTCCATTGCGGCGAGGGCGGCGATCTCGTGGAACGCGGCCTGGTCGATCGGACCGGGCGGCAGGGTGGCCTGGGCCTCGAAGAACCGCTCCATGCCCGACGGGGTGAACATGACCAGCAGCCGGGCCGGGGCGGCCCCGACGTTCTGGAAGCAGTGCGGCGTGCCGCGCGGGATGAACACGAATCCGCCGGTCGCCGCCTCGAACTCGCGCTCGCCGGCGACGAACCTGAGCAGCCCGTCGAGCACGTAGTACATCTCGTCCTCGCCCGGGTGCCGGTGCAGCGGCGGACCCTGGAGCGGGGCTATCTCGTTCTCCAGCGCCGTGAAGGAACCGCCCGTGTCCTTGCCGCGCGCCTTGAACACGGCCGGGCCGCCCGCCGGGCCCCGGATATGGTCGCCTTCACCTGCCGCGAGCAAATATGGAATGGGATTGTGTAATGGCATACTGTAATGAGATTCCATATTCGAGCGGATGTCAACGGGCGCCGGGGTGGTGGCGATGGTGAAGACGGCGCGGTCCAGGGCGACGCGGCGGCGGATCGCCGAGGCCGCGGCGGAGTTGTTCGTGCGCGACGGATACCTGCAGACCACGATGGCCGCGATCGCACGGGAGGCGGGCGTGGCCGTGCAGACGCTCTACCTGGCGTTCGAGGGGAAGGCGGCGATCTTGTCGGCCGCGGTGGATCTGGCGGTGGCCGGCGACGACGCGCCGGTGCCGATCCTCGACCGGCCGTGGGTCGCGCGCGTCCGCGCCGACCCCGATGGGGTGGCCGCGCTCGGCGTCTTCGTCGGCGCGGCCACCCAGATCATCGAGCGGTTCTATCCGTTGTACGCGGCCATGCGCGCCGCGTCGGCCGACCCCGAGGTGGCCGACCTGGTGACGCTCAACAAGCGCCAGCGGCACATGGTGCACGCCCAGATCGTCCGCGAGCTGTCCGAGAAGGACGGCTTCCGTCCCGAGGTCGGCCACGCCACCGATGTGGTCTACACGATGGTCTCCCAGGAGACCTACGGCCTGATGGTCGCCGAACGAGGGCGGCCGGCGGCCGAGTGGTCGGCCTGGGTGGCGCGTGTGCTGACCGAGGAGCTGTTCAGAACACGCTGACGCTGGAATCGCTGGGTCAGAAGATGTTCACGCCGTAGACGCTGAGCGCCTCGGTGACCGGCTGGAAGAAGGTGGTGCCGCCGGAGCTGCAGTTGCCGCTGCCGCCGGAGGTGAGGCCCAGCGCCACGGTGCCGGCGTACAGCGAGCCGCCGCTGTCGCCGCCCTCGGCGCAGACCGTGGTCCTGATCATCTGGCGGACCTGGCCCTCGGCGTAGTTCACGGTCGCGTTGAGCGCGGTCACCGTGCCCGTGTGCACGTGCGTGGTGCTGCCGCTGCGCGAGACGGCCTCGCCGACGAACGCATTGGCCGCCGTTGTGATCTCCTGCGTGCCGCCGTAGGTGTCGACCGTGCCGGGGTGGGCGGTGCTGCCGGTGTACCGGATGATCGCGTAGTCGTTGCCCGGGAAGCTGGTTCCGGCCCGGGTGCCGAGGACCGTGGTGTGGCTCGAGTTGGAGTACCACGTGGTGGCCAGGTTGCCGCAGTGCCCGGCCGTGAGGAAGTAGTACGTCGAGCCGCTCACCACGTTGAACCCGAGCGAGCACCGGTAGGAGCTGCCGTAGATGGCGTCGCCGCCCGCGATGAACGGGCTCAGCGCGCCGTTCTCGCGCTCCAGCCGCACGGCGCCGGCGGACTGGCCGACGGCGGCCTGGACCTTGGCGAGCGCGTCGGCCGAGACCGTGTTGTCGGCCCACACGACGACCTGGTTGGTGGTGGGGTCGACGGCCCATGACGTGCCGGCGACGGCGGCCGTGCGGTCCAGCGCGTCCATGGCCTGGGCTAACTGCACGCCGCTCCGGGCGACCAGCCGCGGCACGGCGCCCGCGGCCGTCACCGACGGGGCGTCGGCCTGGTCGGTGATGGTGACGACGAGCCTGCCCGCGCCCTGGTCGAAGTACGACCCGGCGGAGCGCCCGCCCAGCTGCTTCTCCATCGTCGCGGCGAGGTTGGCGATGACGACGGGGTCGGGCGTGAGCGGTTTGGCGGTGAAGGTGGGGGTCGGGGCTGCCGGGCCGTCCGCCGCCTGGGCGATGGGGGCGGCGAACAGGGAGCCGGCGAGGAGGGCGGTGGCGGTGACGATCAGTCCCGTCCGCCTGTGCGGGGTTCTCACGGGAACCTCCCGGTAGGGGGTGAGGCCGGCCCGCGACTGGACCGGCCCATGCCTGCCGGACAACTCCACACAAACCGTGCGAAGTGCCCGGCTCTCCCCAAATATCGACCACTTCCGCCGACCCGGTAAGGCCCAAATTACAGAAGTTTCTGACTGCTGATTACTTCCAAGGTCAACTCACCCGAGCGCCGAGGCGGCCCAATCGCGCGGGGCGCGCGCCGGCCGGCCCGTGACTCGCTCAACGGTGTCGGTCACCGGGGCCGGGTTGTCGCGGTGCCGCTCCCATGTGGCCATCAGCAGATCCGCCGGCGCGTACGGGCTCATCTCGGCCCGCGCCTCCGCCTCGGTGAGCTCCTGGTAGCGAAGCGGCCGCCCGAGCGCGGCGCCGAGGAGTTCGGCCTGCTCGGCGAGGGTGAAGGAAGCGCCGCCCGTGACCGTGTAGGTCTTGCCCGCGTGGCTGTCGTCGGTCAGCGCCGCCACCGCCACGGCCGCGAAGTCGGCCGGGTGGATCGGGGAGACCTGCGCGTCCGCGTACGGCCCGCGGATCACATCGCCCTTGGCCAGCTGGCCCGGCACGTCGAACGCCCACTGCAACGCGTCGGACGAGGCCACCTCGAGCCGGAGGAAGGTGTGCTCGAGCCCGGACTCCCGGATCTGCCGCTCCAGGTCGTCGTGGAAGGCCGCCACGTCGTCGGGCTGCGTCGCGGCGCCGTCGACGATCGCCCCGGACGACTGGAAGACGATCCGCCTGACCCCGGCCTCGCGGGCGGCCCCGAGGAAGGCCGGGGCGAACCCGGGCACGACGGCCAGCAGGAAGACCGCGCTCACGCCGTCGAAGGCCGCCTTGAGGCTCTCGGCGTCGCCCAGGTCGCCCGCGACGACCTCGGCCTCGGCGGGCAGCCCCGCGCCGGCCGGATCCCTGGTCAGGGCGCGCACGGCCTGCCCGGACGCGGCCAGCTGCTCGACGATCGAACGCCCGACGGGAGCGGTGGCGGCGGTGACGAGTATCATGATCTCTCCTCAGATCGGAATGTTCTGTTCCACTATAACGGAACAAAGCATTCCGGTCCATACTTGGAAGTGCCCATATCCGCCCGTCACCCGGGCAGGGTCAGTCCCACCAGAAGGACCAGGTGTGGCGGCCGATCAGCTCTTCGGCGTAGGCGGACAGGGAGCCGGGGCCCTGGAGGATGACGTCGGGGCAGAAGGTCCAGTGCTCGGCGGCGACGTGGAGGGCGTGGTCGATCGAGGCGGGGGGAGCGGCCACGCTCAGGTCGAGGGTGTTGAAGCCGAGGCAGACGACCCGGGCGGCGAAGCGCTCCTCCCAGCCGCGCACCACGGCCGCCAGCGGGGCCAGCCACTCGTTGTGGTGCAGCGCGCCCTGCCAGCCCATCACCGCGAGCGCGTCGGCGCCCCGCTCGGCGACCACCAGGCCGAGCGGGGTCCGGCGTTCGGCCAGCCCGCAGGCGTACCAGTCGGCGACGGCCGACGGGTCGGCGACCAGCTGAGCGGGCGGCGCGAGGCCAGGGCAGGCGCGCCCGAACGGGGCGACGGTCTCCCACTGTTCCTCGTTCGACCGTTCGAACCAGTCCTCCCACACCTCCGCCATGAACGCGGCCGGGTCGTAGTGCCCGATCTCGGCGGGATCGTCCGGGGCCAGCTGCCCGGCCGACCACGGCTGGACCGAGTCCTCGAGCAGCAGCGGCCAGAGCCCCGAGTGCTCGTGCTCGGCCCGGAGCCTGCCCCACAGTTCGCCGTCGACCGGATCGTCGCTCAGCCACAGGGCCGGACGGTCGACGGCCCGGCGCAGATAGTCGGGGTCGGGCCAGACGATCGCGCCCGGCGGCAGGGTCGCCGAAAGGGCCCGCCTTTCACCGCCGTCGGCGAACAGGGGGCGCACCTCGTCGGGCAGGGTGAGACCGTCCATAGCTTCAATGGATGGTAATGGGGGAGGCTCGTCAGCCGTGAGGGTCATACCCCCGCACGTCATACTTGGTTCGAGGCGAAGACCGACCGGGAAGGTGCCGATGGCCGAGTTGCGGTCGACCTTCGGGGAGGAGCTGCGCCGCCGGCGACGCAGGCAGGGCCTGTCGCTGAACGGCCTGGCGCGCGTCGCCTTCTACAGCAAGGGCCACCTCAGCAAGATCGAGAACGGCCTCGCCACACCGCAGCTGGAGCAGGCCTGGCAGCTCGACAGCATCCTGGAGGCCGGTGGCGAGCTGGCCCGGCTGCTGCCCGACACCCGCCGCCCCGCGCACGCGGCGCCACCGTCGGGGCTGCCCAACCGCGCGCGGCACTTCATCGGCCGCGAGCGCGAGTTCGTCACTCTCGTGGCCCGGCTCTCGGCGTTGCCGCTCCACCCGGGCGACGCCCTGGTCTGCGCGGTCGACGGCATGGCGGGCGTCGGCAAGACGGCCCTGGCGGTGACGGTGGCGCGGGCGCTCGCCCAGCGGTTCCCTGACGGATGCCTCTTCGTCGACCTGCACGGATACACGGGGCACGTGCCGCCGCTGACCGCCGCCGAGGCGCTCGACCGGCTGCTGCGCCGTCTTGAGCTGCCCGTTCCCGCCGATCCCGAGGAACGGTCGGCGCGCTTTCGCGACTGCCTGGAGCGCCGCCGCGTGCTGCTCGTCCTCGACAACGCCGCTTCCAGCGAGCAGATCGAGCCGCTGATCCCCGCGACGGCCGAGTCGCGGCTGCTGATCACGAGCAGGGCCCGGCTCGGCGCGCTCGACGGCGCCTCCCACCTCACGCTGGGCCCGCTGTCGGCCGACGAGGGGGCCCGGTTCCTCCAGGCCGCGCTCGGCAGCCCCGACACCGAGCACGCTGAGCACGCCGAGGACGTCGGTCAGGCCGGACATGTCGGGCGCCTCGTGAATTTGTGCGCGGGTCTGCCGCTCGCGCTCGCGATCATGGCGGCGCGGTCGCGGGTCACGCCGATCGCGGAGCTCGCGGCGTCCGCCCGCGACGCCGAAGATCGATTAGCCGAGCTCGCCGACGGGGAGCGCAGCGTCCGCTCCGTGTTCGAGGCCTCCTACCGGGCCCTGCCGGACGACGCGGGCGAGACCCTCGCGCTGCTCGGCCTCTACCCCGGCGGCGACTGGACGGCGCACCAGGTCGCCGCGCTCGCCGGCCTCGACCTGCCGGCCGCGCGGCTGCGCCTGGAACGCCTGTCGGCCGCCCGGCTGATCGAGCGCAACGCCGGGCGGCGCTTCGAGTTCCACGATCTCATCGGCGACTTCGCCCGCCGCAAGGCCGCCGAAGAGCTGTCCGCCAATGACCGTGACGCGGCCCGGCTCCGGCTGCTGGCCTGGTCGCTCGACATGGCGGCGCGCGCCGACGAGGCCGTCACGCCCGAGCGCTACCGGCCGCCCGTGGCGCCGACCGGGCGTCCCGCACCCTTCGCCATGTCGTCCGCCGGCGCGTCGGCGTGGTTCTCGGCCGAGCAGCGCAACCTCGTCGCGGCCTGCCGGATGGCCCTCGACATGGGCGCCGACTCCGCGTGCTGGCGGCTGGCCGCGCTGCTCCGCGGGCACTTCTTCCTGTCCAAGCAGTGGGACGACTGGCTCGCGACCCACACCTGGGCGCTCGCCGCCGCACAGCGCGCCGCCGACCGCGACGCCGAGGCCATGACCCGCAACAACCTCGGCCTGGCGCTCATGGAGGTCGGCCGCCTCGAGGAGGCCGACGAGCAGTTCCGCGCCGTCATCGACGGCCTCGCCGACGCCGGTGGCGGCCACGCCCGTGCCAACGCCGTCGCGAACCACGCGTTCGTCCGGCACCGCCAGGGCGCCCACGAGGAGTCGCTCCGGCTCGATCAGGAGGCGCTCGCCTTCTACGAGGCGCACGGCAAGGCCCGCAACCGGGCCATCACGCTGCGGAGCATCGGGCTGGCCGAAATCGAGCTCGGCCGCTACGAGGACGCCATCGGCCACATCACGGCCGCCCTCGAGGCGTTCTCCGCGCCCGGCGAAGCGGCGTCCTCCGCTGGCCTGCCCGCAGCCGACGCGCCGTCGGTCGATCGGGCCATGGCGGTCAACTGCCTCGGTGAGGCGATGTTGCGGGCCGGACGGCTGGAGGAGGCCGAGCGGTGGCTGGAGCGGGGCGTGGCGGCGGGCCGCGCCTGCGGCAGTGCGTACGAGCAGGCCCGGGCGCTGCGCGGCCTCGGTGAGGCGGCTCTGGCGGAGGGCCGGCGGACGGACGCGGCCGCGCGGTGGCAGGCCGCGCACGACCTGTTCGGGCAGCTCGGCGCACCCGAGGCGGAGGCGCTCGCGGACGTGATGAGGGCTCAGGGTTTCGCGAACACGCAACACGCAACCGTTTCGCGGGCCTTTCGGTAGCGATCAGGGTTGTACTGAAGCTGACCGAATCCTGTGGACGGCCAGCAGGTGTAGGTGGGGAGGTACGGCACGGAGCAGCCGTGCGATACCCATGGCGGCCGTTCCAGGCGCCGGGCCCGCGTCCCCGAGGGGCGCGGGCCCAGGCGGCGAACCCCCTCAGAGGCCTCCCGCAGGGCGACCGTCAGCGGGCTCTCAACGGGGCATGGCAGGGCGGCCGGAGGCTGGGCCGGCCGAACAGGATGCGTAACAGGTCGTCGGCGCCCGCCGGGGTGAGGGACGTGACCATGAAGTGATCGGCCGTGCGAGGCTGGAGGAACAGCGGGATCTCGGTGACCGCGTGGCCCGGCAGCACCACCGGGAGCACGCGCCGCGTCCACGTCTCCGGGTCGGCGTGGTAGAGCTCGCGCAGCAGCCGCATCTCCGAGCGCAGGCCCAGATTGGCGTCCGTCGCGCGTGCGCCGTCGCCGACCGCGCGGCACTGCTCGGAGGCGACGACGATGACGAAGTCCGCGTCGAGGATCTGCCGCGTCGCCCACAGCTGCCAGTCGCGCCGCGCCTCGAGGTGCCAGCGGTCCAGCCGGACATCCACCCCGCCCGAGGCCAGGAACTCGCAGAAGGCCAGCACGTCGGCCCTGTGGTCCTCCGACTCGTGCGCGTACGAGACGAAGGCCCTGGGCCGCGCATGATCGGATTCCGGGTGGCCGTTGCCGGAAATGATGTGATCGTGGCTCATGTTCGCGCTCCTCGCGGGTACGGCGGTGCGCCACCAGTCCGCCATACGCCGGAGGTGTCCGGCAGCACGGCCGTACAGACGCCGTACAGCGGGCCGCCGTGACCCGGCAGAGCGGCGCGGGGCCGGCGACGAGCACGGGGACGCCCGTGAACGGATTCGATCCCGACGAGGTCCACGCGCGCGGGCAACTGCGCGCCGCGCTGGCCGAGGTGAGGCGGCGATCGGGCCGTTCCCTGAACGAGATCGTGGAACGGTCGGCCGGGCTGGCCCGGCGCGCCATCGCGGGCACCGGGCTCGTGCCCGTCCAGCTGACCAGGTCGAACGTCAGCGGGTTCACCGGCGGCAACCGGCCGCAGCTGCCCAGCGCGTCGGTGCTGGTCACGTTCCTGATCTGCTGCGACGTCCAGCCGGCCACGCTGCCGTCGTGGCTCGCCGCGCTCCGCCGCGCGCAGGCGGTGCGCCGCCCCGAGCGGGCCAGGCCATACCTGCCGCGCCTCCCCGACCACTTCGTGCCGCGCCCGGCCGAGTGGCGCCGGGTGATCGCCGTGCTCGAGGCGCTGGCGGCGCGGGGCCGGGGCGCGACCGCGGCGCTGTACGGCACCGGCGGCTTCGGCAAGACCACGCTGGCGCTGGACGTGTGCCGGGCCGACCGGATCCGGGAGCTGTTCCCCGACGGGGTGGTGTGGCTGGAGGCCGGGCAGAATCCGGTCCTTACCACATTGCTGGCCGACGCGGCCGCGCGCGTCACGGGCCGGGCGCCGGCCCGTTACGGATCGGTGGACGCGGCCGCGGCCGGGCTGGGCGAGGCGCTGGAGGGCCGCCAGGTCCTGCTCGTGCTGGACAACGTGTGGAGCCCGGCCGACCTGGAGCCGTTCCTCCGCGGCGGATCGGGATGCGTGCGCCTGGTCACCTGCCGCCGCGTGGACGTGCTGCCGCGGGACGCGAGCGTCGTCTCCGTGGAGCGGATGAGCCCGGCGCAGGCCCTCGCGCTGCTGGCCAAGGACGTGCCGGGCGCCTCGGACGCCCTGCTCTACCCGCTCTACGAGCGCAGCCATCGCTGGCCCGTGGTCCTCGGCATACTCAACGGGGTGCTGCGCGCCCGATCGGGCCGCGCCGACGGCATGCCGCTCGCCACCGTGGTCTCCGAGCTGGCCCGGCGGCTCGACGAGCGGGGCATCACCGGGGCCGACGACCTCGCCGGGGTGCGGCAGCGCACGGTCCGCGAGGTTCTGGAGATCGGGGTGCAGGACCTGGCCGCCGACCCGCGCGGTGACGTCCTCCGGGAGCGGTTCCTGAGCCTCGGCGCGTTCCCGCCCGATCAGCCCATCGGGTTCGACGCGCTCGGCGAGCTGTGGCCCGGCGACGACCTCGACGTCCGTGCCGCCTGCGACCGCCTGGCCGACCGCTCCCTGCTCGGCAGCGTCGAACGCGACGGCGTCCGCCTGCACGACGTGATCCGTGAGCACGTCGTGGCCGCCTACCGGCGGCCCATCGAGGAGTGGGCGGAGCGGTTGCTGGCCGTCTCGCACGCGCACTGCCCGGACGGCCGCTGGGACCTTCTCCCCGACGAGCACGCGGGCGACCTCGACCGGCTGGCCCATCTGCTGGTCTTCACCGGCGGCGCGGCGCGGCTGCGGGCGCTGCTGCTGGATCTCCGATTCATGGTGCGGAGGATCCGGCAGGGCGGGATCGCCGGCCTGGCGGCCGATCTGGCCGTGTGGCGCCATGCCGGCCGGCCCGACCCCGTCATGGACGCGCTCATGCGCCTGGTCGACCTCGAAGGCCATCTCGCCATGCGCGTCGGCGGCGACGCCGGGGTCGCCGCGACCTTGTGGGCGCGCCTTTCGGGGGACCCGGCGGTGCGCGCCGCGGTCACCAACGCGGCCGAGGCACTGGCGGACGCCCTGGTCGCCGCCGGGCCGATGCCGGACCGGCCGGACGGCCGCCTCGTCCGCGTGCTCAGCGGCCACCGCGACCGGGTCGTCGCGCTGAGCTGGCAGCCCGACGGAGCCAGGCTCGCCACCGGCTGCGCCGGCGGCACGGTGCGCATCTGGGACGAGGCGGGCGGGGCGCTTCGGACGATCGCCTTCGAGGCCCCGATCACCGCGCTCGCCTGGAGCCCCGACCAGGTCCATCTGGCCGTGCTGGTGGGCGGCGCGTCCGTGTGGCTCGTGGAGCCCATCTTCGGTGACGTCACGGCGCGCTACGCGGCCGAGACCGATCTGACGTGCCTGGCGTGGACGCCGTACGCGCTGGCCATCGGCCGCGCCGACGGCCGGGTCACGCTGTGGGACGGTGAAACCGCAACCGTTTCCAGTGATTTCGGCGGGCCGGCCGTGCGGGCCGTGCAGTGGGCGGACGGCGCCGGGCTCGTCGTGGCGCATGGGGACGGCACGGCCGTGCTCGCCGTACGTCCAGCAAGCGCGCAGGCCGTCGTGGCGGGCGTGGAGAGCGGGTTGGCACTGGTCGACCTCGGCCAGGCCCCGCCCGCGTTCATCGCCGGCAGCGGGCCGATCGGCCAGGTCACCACGGCCGGATGGAGCCACGACGGCGCCTGGCTCGCGGCCGGGCTGAGAGGTGGCTCGGTCGCCCTCTGGTCCGTGTCGGAAGGGTTCAGCGCCGGGCCGCGCCTGGACTACAACGGGCAGCGGGTCGCGGCACTGGCCTGGCGTCCGCTGCGCCCGCAGCTCGCGGTGGCCGCGCGGGCCGACGCCCGCGTCTTCGACCTCGGCCAGGGCCCCGGCCAGGTGACCCGTTTCGGCGTGACCCGCCTTCGCGCCCATCCGGCGCGGCCCCTCTTCACGGCCGGTGGGACGGACGGCCGCCTGATCCTGCTGGCCGCCGACCGGCCCGGCACGCCGGTCATGCTCGACGCCCACGAGGAGGGGGTGCGGGCCATGGCGTACGCGCCCGGCGGCGAACGCCTGCTCACCGCGGCGTGGCACGGCCCCCTGCTGCTGTGGCCGGTCGCCGGCCTGGATGAAGCGGCTCCGCGCCCGGTGCCCGTGCCGTCGCCGGTCGCCTTTCCCAGCGCGGTCGCCTGGTCGCCCGACGGCGCGCTGGTCGCGATCGGCGGCGACCGGGAGATCGCCGTCGTCGACGCCGCGTCGTTCGGCGTCGTCCGGCGCTTCGCGGTTTCCGGGCTGGTCAACGACCTGGATTTCGATTCGGCCGGCCACCGGCTCGCGGTGGCCGCCACCGGGCCGGGCGTGGCCGTCCACTCGGTCGGCGGCGAGGTCACCCGGCGGCTGAAGGCTCATCCCAGCGGCGTGAGCGCGATCCGCTGGATGGACGGCGACCGCCTCGTGTCGGCCGGATACGACGGCAGGGTGATCGCCTGGTCGGCCGAGGAGGGTTCGCCGGTCGGCGTCTTCGGCGGCGGCAGCGCCATCCGGGACGTCGCCGCCGGAACGCACTGGATCGCCACCGTCACCTCCTCGGGCCTGCTGACCCTGTGCTCGGCGGAGCCGGGCGGGCCGTCGTGCGCGGTCGCCCTCGACACGGCGCTCAGCGGCTGCGCCGCGACGGCCGACGGCGGCCTGCTGGCCGCCGCCGGCTCGGCGGGAATCGCGCTGTTCGCCCTTCCCGCGTGGGTCAGACGGTCTTCTGATACGTACGGAACGTCCGGATCGACAGGCCGACCATGACGACGGCGAGGGCCAGCAGCCACGCCCCGTGGATCACGACGATGCCCCAGTCGGGCGAGGCCGACAGGGCGGCCCGGGCCGTGTCGAGCGCCCAGTTGAGCGGATTGGCCGCGGCCACGTGCCGCATCCACTCCGGCATCAGCGCCGGCGCCATGAACGCCGACGACAGGAACGTCAGCGGCAACAGCAGGAACACACTGAGCCCGATGATCGTCTCGCGCTGCCTGATCAGCATCCCGAACGTGTTGGACATGGCCGCGAACACCGCGCCCAGCAGGACCGAGGCCACGACCAGCACCGCGACGCCGCCGATCCCGCCGGAGAATTCGGCACCGGCCGCCCAGGCCAGCAGCACGATCAGCAGCGACTGCACGGCCGTGGAGACCGCCTGCTCGACCAGGTTGGCGTTCATGATCGCGCTACGCCGCACGGGGGTGACCAGGAAACGGTTGAGCGTGCCGCGGTCGATCTCCTCGATCGCGCCCATCCCCGCCCACATGCTGGACGAGACGGCGCTCATCACCACCACGCCCGGGACGAGATAGTCCAGATAGGACCCGCTGCCGAAGCCGGGCAGCTGGACGACCTTCTTGAACAGGTTGCCGAACAGGAACAGCCAGATGGCGGGCTGGACGAGGGTGATCACCAGAAGGGCCGGCTGGCGGATCCACGCCTTGAGCCGGCGCGCCGTCATCCACCACGTGTCGGTCATCAGAGCGGTCATGTCAGGCCTCCGCGAATCGACGGCCGGCGTGCTTGAGGTAGACGTCGTCGAGCGACGGGCGGGCCACGGTGACCGAGGCCACGGCGATCCCCGCGTGGTCGAGCGCGGCCAGCGCGGCGGGAACGGCCGCCGCGCCGTCGTCGGCGCGGGCGCTCAGCCGCCGCCCGTCGACCTGCACCTCGCGCACGCCCGGCACGGTCGACAGCGCTTCGCTCGCGCCCGCCGTCTCCTCCTTCAGCTCGATGTGCACGGCGTCGCCGCGGAGCTCGCCTTTGAGCCGCCCGGGCGCGCCCTCGGCCACGATCCGCCCGGCGTCCACGATCGCCACCCGGCCCGCGAGCCGGTCGGCCTCGTCCAGATAGTGGGTGGTGAGCAGGATCGCCATCTCCTCGTCGCCCGCCAGGCGGGAGATCTCCTCCCACATCGCGGCCCGTGCCTCCGGGTCGAGGCCGGTGGTCGGCTCGTCGAGGAACAGCACCTTCGGCCGGTGCACCAGCCCGAGCGCCACGTCGAGGCGGCGCTGCTGGCCGCCCGAATAGGTCTTGACCTGGCGGCCGGCCACCTCGCCAAGGTCGAACCGGTCGAGGAGCCGCGCCGTGCGCTCCTTCAGGGCGGCGCCGGCCAGGCCGTACAGGTGGCCTTGGAGGAGGAGGTTGTCGCGGCCCGTGGCGGCCGGGTCGGCGCCGGAGCGCTGGGAGACGACGCCGATCACGCGGCGCACGGCGTCCGGGCGGCGCAGGACGTCGTGCCCGGCGACCCGCGCTGAGCCGGAGTCGGGCCGGGTCAGGGTGGTCAGGATCTTGACCGTGGTCGTCTTCCCGGCGCCGTTAGGGCCGAGCAGGCCGAGCACCTCGCCCTGGCCGACCGTGAGGCCGAGCCCGTCGAGGGCCTTGGTGCCCGGTGGATAGGTCTTGGCGAGGTCATGCGCCTCAACTGCGTGCATAGGACGGGTCTCCTTGCCGATTCGGATCGGGTGTGGTCCGAGGAGCCCGGATATCCTGACGAGTGCCACCTTGCGCCGGACATCCGTTCCCGCGGACCGGTTCGAGGGTCGCGGCCCCGGTCTGGTGTTCCCGCACCTCGCCGGGGCCGCATTTCGTGTTACTCGGGTGGTTGCGACCAGTCGGGCGGCAGCTGCCCGGTGGCGTAATACTCGCGCCAGGCCTCGGCGCCGGTCAGCGTGCCGTCGCGCAGCTCGCCGAGGAGCGAGCGGATCCAGTCGGCCTCGGCCTGCCGCATGGCGACGTCGTATTCGGCCTCGATGAGGAAGACTCGCGGCATGTCGAGTGCCGCGAGCCCGGCCCGCTCGGCGGCCACCCGCTCGTCGAGCAGCCGCAGCCGCTCGTTGAGCAGCCGCGTCGCCTCATCGGGATGGAGCACGCCGAGCACCGAGAGGGCGGCCTTGAACCGGGGAAACTCCGGCTCCGGCCGGCCGACCAGATCGCGGACCCAGTCTTCGGCCTCGGCCCGGCCCTCGGCGGTGAGGGCGTAGACCGTGCGCTCGGGGCGGCGCCCCTCGCGGGAGCTGCCCACCGCCTTGATGAACCCGTGCTTTTCGAGGTTGCCGACGACCGTGTAGAGCGAGCCCCACTTGAACTTCATGTCGTTGTCCTTGCCCCACTCGCGGAGCAGACCGGCCACCTCATACGGATGCATGGGCCTGGTCCGGAGGGCCGCGAGCACGGCGAGCCCGAGCAGGTTGCTCACCTTCCGCCTACTGGTCATCGCCGGCGCCTCCTTTACTCGTGCACGAGTATAAGCAGCCGAGTAAGGCGGTTACAAGATATGTCGTGTTTGGTGTTCGGCCAGGTGAAACATTCAGTTGGGCGGGTGGGGGGACAACCTGCGCGACATGCGGCGACGGCCGGAGGCCGGGATGATGGACAAACAGGATCTTTGACATCAGAACTGGGCCGATCAAACCATCGAATCGCAGGCCGCCGATCGGCCGCTTCGCGCCTTGTCCCGCGTCGTCCGCTTCATGAGAGCGAGATCCGTCCATGCGTCGCATTCGTTTGCGCCCTCGTACGAGCGCTGTCTTCATGGCCGCGCTGGCCGTGGTGACCGCCGTCGTGTTCGTGCCGCGCCTCGCCGCCGCGGCCTCCGGGTGTCAGGTGACGTACACGCCGAGCTCGTGGCAGGGCGGGTTCAACGCGACCATGAAGCTGACCAACCTCGGCAGCCCCGTGACGGGCTGGTCGCTGACCTGGACCTTCGCGAACGGGCAGCGGGTGACCAGCGCCTGGAACACCACCGTCACCCAGTCGGGCGCCAACGTGACCGCGGTCAACGTCCAGCACAACGGCTCGCTGGGCACGGGCGGCGTCGCCGACTTCGGCTTCCAGGGCACCTGGTCGGGCACGAACAACTCGCCGGCGTCGTTCGCCATGAACGGCGTCGTCTGCGACGGCACCACCACCAACCCCAGCCCGTCGCCCTCCGCCTCGCCTTCGCCGTCACCGTCACCTTCGCCCAGTCCCAGCCCTAGCCCCAGTCCGTCGCCGTCGCCTTCGCCGTCGCCCTCGTCGAACCCGGTGGGATGCTCCTCGGCGGCCATCTGCTCGGGCTTCGAAGACCAGACGGGGACCGCGCCCT
This sequence comes from Streptosporangiaceae bacterium NEAU-GS5, assembly GCA_017592665.1. GTDB lineage: Bacteria > Actinomycetota > Actinomycetes > Streptosporangiales > Streptosporangiaceae > NEAU-GS5. The sequence continues at coordinate 79,554 of JAGFNW010000013.1, forward strand.
CAGGGCTGTGGCAGGTCGTGACGCCGAACTGCAGCGGCACCGGCACCGCCGTGATCGACACCACGACCGTGCACAGCGGCGGCCGGTCGCTGCGCATCAACGGCGGCGCCACGTTCTGCAACCACGTCTTCGCGGGCGTCACCGCCAACGTCTCCTCGATCGGCCCGGTCGTGTACGGCCGCCTCTGGCTCCGCCACACGACCGCGCAGCCCGCCAACCACACCACGATGATCACCTTGGCCGACGCGAACGCGGGCGGCCGGGACCTTCGCATTGGCGGGCAGAACGGCCGCCTCCAGTGGAACCGGGAGATCGACGACGCCACGCTGCCGGCGCAGAGTCCGGCCGGGGTCGCCATGAGCACGCCGCTGCCCGTCAACCAGTGGGTGTGCCTGCGCTTCCAGATCGACACCACCCGGCAGGCCATGCAGACCTTCCTCGGCGCTTCCGAGGTGGCCGGCCTTCACGTGGACGGGGTGCCCACCCAGGACGTCGACGCACAGTGGCTGGCTCGTACGACCCTGCCGAGGCCGACCACGTTCCGGCTCGGCTGGGAGAGCTACGCCTCCGACGCCGACACCCTCTGGTACGACGACGTGGCCCTGGGCTCGGCGCCGATCGCCTGCTGAGCCCGTACGCCCGAGGCCCCGGGGGGAGACCCCCGGGACCCTAGGGAAGACCCCAGGCCGCGCCGGGCTGGCTGATCGCGACCGGCGCGATGATCAGGGCGGGAGCCGCACCGGCGGGGTGGACGAGGACCTCGCGGTCCACGGGTAGGTCGATCTCGATCACCCCTCCGCCCATATCGCGCCACGGCGCTGCTGTGCCGTCATCGAGCGTCACGGTGAGCGGCGCGGCCTGGTCCTGGGTCACGTCGAGGCGGTCGAGGTTGGGGCCGCCGGCCGCGGTCGACGAGGTCGCGGTGATCGTGTTCGCCCCGGCCGCGAGCGTGTCGGTGAACGACAGGGTCTGCCAGTTCTCCCAGGCACCGGTCGCCGGGAAGATCAGCGTGCCCGCGTTGGCGCCGTTGACCTGGATCGCCATCTCGCGGGCCGCGGTCGTGCCGTTCGCGAAGCGGAAGGTGAACGTGGCCCGGCCGGCGCTCGCGGCGTTCACGGTGAAGCGGAGGGAGCTGCCGGCGACGTTGTCGAGGTTGACGTAGGCGGCGCCGGTGTAGCCGGAGTGGAGCGTCTCCAGGACGCCCTGGGAGATGACCCCGTCCTCCGCCTGGTACGTGGTCCCCGTGGCCGGTTGCGGCTCGACCTCGAGAGAGTCGAGGTTGGGCGCGCCGGCCGCGTTGGCCGAGGTCGCACGGACCGTGTTGGAGCCTGCGCTCAGGTTCGCCGTGACCGTCACGGTCTGCCAGGTCTCCCACGCGCCCGTGGCCGGGAAGTCGGGCGTGGCGACCGTGGTGCCGTTGACCGCGATGGCGGTCGGGCGGGCGGCCGTGGTGCCGTTGGCGTACCGGAAGGTGAGCAGCGCGGGCCCGGCCGCGGCGGCGGTCACCGTGAACTGCAGGTAGCTGCCGGAGATGTTGTCGAGGTTGACGTAGCCACTGCCGGTGTAGCCGGCGTGCGTGGTCTCCAGGACACCCTGGGAGATCGTGGCGTTCTCGGCCTGGTAGACCGTGGACTGGGGGACGGGCGTCATGCCGTGCTTGAGGCGGCACACCTCGCCCGCCAGGCTGCGCAGCCGCACCCATCGGGTGGCGCCTCCGGAGCGTACGGCGCTGACCAGGAACGCGCCCTGGACGCGGAAGTCGTGCAGCGTGACGTCCCGCCAGCCGGACGGAACGGCCGGGAAGACCCGGATGACCCCGCCCCAGCTCTGGCAGAGCATGTCGTGGATCGACTGGGAGGCCGACAGCGGCGTTTCGATCACCGGCCCGGCCTCGGTGTAGTGCGTGTTGGCCCGGCAGGGATAGGCGGTCGCGGGGTCGAAGAACTTCATCAGGTAGGACAGGGCGGTGTCGCCGCGGCCCATCATGGCGTACATGGAGGACGCGCCCGTGTAGCTGTAGCCGCGCTGCGCGCCGGTCAGCGCGTGCCACCGGACGATCGACTTCTCGATCAGCGCCCGGTTCTCCGCCTGGTCCCAGTTCACCAGATAGAGGGGATAAATCATCAGAAGGTGGGAGTAGTGGCGATGCGACTGCGCGTACGGCGTGCTGCCACCGATCATGAAGCCGTTGGCGTCCGTGGGATAGGCGACGAGCGTGCTCAGCACCTGCTTCCACTTGCTCTCCAGCGGATCGACGACGCCGAGCCGCTGCGACGCCTCGAGCAGGGTCTGGCAGCCCCACCGGATGAGCGCCAGGTCGTAGTTGGTGTCCTGGGGCGGCACCACCGGATACTCGGGCGAGAGGGTCGAGGGCAGGTGCAGCTTGCCGTCGCCGCCGGTCGCCAGGAAGTGGAGATAGTAGTTGATCGCCCGGCGCAGGATGGGGAACAGCGTGTCGCGCAGCAGCCCCTCGTCCATCGTGTGCCGCCACGACAGCCACACGTTGTGCAGCGCCCAGGTGAGATCCCCGGTCTCGGCGCCTGATCCGGGCGTGCCGACACTCCGCGTCGCGAACATGTCCGAGCTCCGGCCGACGCCGGAGGAGTCCGTGCGGTAGGCGCTGCCCACGTTGTTGGTCAGCTGCTGCCGGTTGGCGTCGATCGTGCTGGTCACCGAGTCGAGCTCCAGGTGATTGGAGCCGTGGATGAGCCAGTATTCGAGCTGCACGTTCAGGTTCCACCACACGCCCGGCCACGGCGTGGGCTCCAGCCACGGCCCGGTCGTCGCCATGATCGGCGCGCCGGCGCGCGTGGCCGAGGCCACCTTGTACAGCTGGATCCAGTGGAAGCTCTGCAGCCGCTGGTCGGGGATCGACACGAAGCTCTTGCGGTAGAAGGCGTGCCACCAGTCCCGGTGCGTGGCCAGATAGTTCGCGTACGGCACGGCGCTCGCGTTCTGGGCGCGGGTGAGCGCGACGCTGTCGGCGTTGGTCGCGGGGAAGGTGTGCGCCACCGTCACGTACAGCAGCCGCTGCCCGGCCGACGGGCCGGCGATCTCCCGGTAGGCGGTGGCCGTCTCCCCGCCGCCGGTCAATGGCTGGATCACCTGCTTGACGTCGCCGGTGGTCTTGGTGGTCCAGGTCGGATTCTCGGTGTATCCCGATGGCGGATCCTCCGACGCGGACCGTGGAGTGATCGCCTTCTCCGGCACGAAGGCCCATCTGACCTGCTCGGATCCGCTCGGAGTGACCGAGACGACCATGACCTGGTCGTGAATGGAGGCCTGGACGGTCAGCGTGCCGGAGGAGGTGGTGATCGTCCCGGTGAGCTCGGCGTTCCACAGGTCGAGCCGCCAGTTGACGGCCGAGATGGTCCCGGCGGGGGAGAGCGTGAGGTGGCCGACCGGCAGCCGGGCCGTGCCCCAGCCGCTCCCGAACTGCGGCCGGTGATCCTGCACCTCGCCGTGCTGAACGGTGAAGCGGATCTGGTTCTGGCCCGGCTCCTTGTAGACCATCGAGCCGAGCCGACCGTCGCCGAGGAACGGGCCTTCGTGCCAGACGGCCGGCATCCGCTTCCAGACCAGATCCTGGCCGCGCAGGAAATCGGCCCACTGCTGATCCGTGCTCATCCGGTTGTCGATCGCCACCGGAGCCGCCAGAGCGTGCGCGGCCCGTTCGATTCGCCGATCGGGCAGGGGGAGCGCCGCATCCGCAGGTCGCGCGGGCAGCGCCGCCATGGCCGCGCCCCCTACGGCCAGCCCCAGCACCGTCCGCCGCTTGACAGGCTCCATCCGCCCTCACCCCACACATCCGACCTATCAACTTAGTTAAGGACGTTAACGTGAGGTGGTGGCGGAGAGAAGGCCCAAATTCATCGGAGCTTAGTGGGCATCGGAATCCTGATCACCGAAGCCGGCGGAGGAACGCCTGGATGTCGCCGACCAGGAGGTCGGGCTCCTCCAGCGCCGCGAAGTGGCCGCCGCGGTCGAACTCGGTCCACCGTACGATCCGGTTCGTCCGCTCGGCCCAGGAGCGGATGGGCTGCGCGATCTCGTACGGGAAGAGGGCCAGCGCGGTCGGAGCCGTCGACGCCCGCGGCGGCGCCCACGCCCGCCCGAACTCGTAGTACAGGCGCGACGACGACGCCGCGGTGCCGGTCAGCCAGTAGAGCATGACATTGGTGAGGATCTTGTCGCGGTCGACCGCGTCCTCGGGGACCGTCTCGGAATCGGTCCAGTCCTTGAACTTCTCCACTATCCAGGCCAGCTGCCCGACCGGCGAGTCGGCCAGCGCGTAGGCGAGGGTCTGCGGCCGGGTGGCCATCACCTTGGAATAGCCACTCAGCTCCTCGTCGTATCGCTGCAGCCCGCTCACCAACCTGGCCTTCTCGGCATCGGTCAGCGCGGCCATCTCGGCCGGGTCGCCGGAGGGGAAGGTGAGCAGGAAGTTCAGGTGGACGCCGATGACATGCTCGGGCGCGATCACGCCGAGCTCCCGCGACACGCCCGAACCCCAGTCGCCGCCCTGCGCGCCGTAGCGCTCGTAGCCGAGGCCCGCCATCAGCTCCGCCCACGCGCGGGCGATCCGGCCGAGCTCCCAGCCCTCCTCCGTGGTGGGGCCGGAGAATCCGTACCCCGGCATTGAGGGGATGACGACATGGAACGCGTCGGCCGGATCCTCCGGGTCGGTCAGCGGCTCGATGAGATCGATGAACTCGACCACCGAGCCCGGCCATCCGTGGGTCAAAATCAACGGCACGGCGTTCTCGTGCCGGGAGCGGACGTGGAAGAAGTGGATCCGCTGCCCGTCGATCTCGGTCGTGAACTGCGGAAACTTGTTCAGCGTCGCCTCCTGGGCGCGCCAGTCGTAGCCGTCGCGCCAGTAGGCGACCAGCTCCCGCAGATACCCGCCGGGCACCCCCATGCTCCAGCCGGCGCCGGGCAGCTCATCGGGCCACCGAGTCTGCGCGAGCCGCGCCCGCAGATCGTCGAGCGCCGCCTCCGGAACCTCGATCCGAAATGGTGTGATCTCCATGCACCCAACGTTAAAACCTATTGGTGACACCTTCAGTCACCAATGAGGGTGACAATATCGACATGCTGGAAACCTCGGCCCGCCTGCTGCGCCTGCTCTCTCTTCTGCAGTCCCGCCGCGACTGGTCCGGCGCCGAACTTGCCGAACGGCTCGGCGTAGGCCTGCGCACCATCCGCCGCGACATCGAACGCCTGCGCAGCCTCGGCTACCCCGTCCAAGCCGGCACCGGCGTCACCGGCGGCTACCGCCTCGGAGCCGGTGCCGCCCTGCCCCCGCTCCTCCTCGACGACGAGGAAGCCGTCGCCGTCGCGGTCGGCCTCCGCTCAGCCGCCGGCGGCACGGTCACCGGCATCGAAGAGGCCTCCATCCGCGCCCTCACCAAGCTCGAGCAAGTCCTCCCGCCCCGCCTCCGCCCCCGCGTCCGCGCCCTGGCCGCCACCACGGTCGCCCTCACCCCCGTCACCCCCACCGTCGACCCCGAACTCCTCACCCTCCTCGCCGCCGCCACACGCGACCACCACCGCCTCCACTTCCCCTACCACCCCACCCCACCCCCCACGCCGCTCTCGCCCGCAGCGCCGCCCCCCACGCCCCGCGCCACCCCACCGGAAGCGCCACTCCCGCCCGCCCCGGATCCCACCCCACCCCCACCGCGGCAGCCAATGGTGCGGAGAGTAGAGCCCTACGCCCTCGTGCATGCACCCCGGCGGTGGTATCTCGTGGCCTGGGACCTCGACCGAGATGACTGGCGCACCTTCCGTGTGGACCGCATCGAGGGCCTGCCCGTCGTCGGCCACCGCTTCACCCCGCGGCCGCTCCCCGCCGATGACATGGCCGCCTACGTCTCCCACGCTGTGTCGTCAGCGCCCTACCGCTACCAGGCCAGAATCCTCTTCCACGCACCCGCCGAAGTGGTCGGCGAAGCCACTTCGCCCACCGCAGGCCGCCTCGAACGCATAGACGACGCGACCTGCGTCCTGCACCTCGGCTCCAACTCCCTGGAACAGCTGGCCCTCTACATAGCCCTCAAGGGTCCCGACTTCGAAGTGCTCGACCCTCCCGAACTCCTCACATACCTCCAAGCCCTAGCCACCCGCCTCACCACCGCCACCCAGCCCTGACCGCCACCCTGCTGCCTCCCAGCACACTCGGCACTCCGACGGGTGGGGTCGCGGTCCAGGAACCGGAGGCCGCCGTCGAACTGCCGGTGGCCACAAACGCGTGAACGCGTTGGATCCGCGGGTACGAGCCGCGCAGCTGGTCACGAGCGCAGACGCGTGTCCTCGTCCCGGCCGCCCTCAGCGCGATCCCACGCCGCCATTTAGTGCAAGCAGGGCGCCCGGCCGGTCCGCGGCGCGCTTGGGTGGTGGCGCGCTTGGGTGGTGGCGCGCTTGGGTGGTGGCGCGCTTGGGTGGCGGCGCGCACCCGGTGGTGCGGCGGGGTGGCGTCGCGCGGTTGGCGTCGCGCGGTTGGCGTCGCGCGGTTGGTCTCGCGGGTTGGTGGTACGTCGGGGTGCCGGGTGGCGGGGCGTCCTTGGTAGCGCGGGGGCGATGGTGGTTGCGTTCGCTGGTGGCAGGGTGCCGGGGTCAGCGCTTGTTGGGGTCGGGCTTGGGCGTGGCTTTGGGGTTGGGCTTGGGGGTGGTGTTGGACGGGGCGTTGGGGTCAAGGCCGGCGCGGCGGAGAGCTTCGGCCATGGCGCCGGTCGGGGCGGACTGGCCGCCGCGGTTGCCACCGCGATCTCCACGATCCCCACGATCCCTGCGGTCATTACGGTCGTTGCGGTTGCCGCGGCGGTCGCCTCCGGTGCCCCCGCTGTCACCGCGACGGTCGCCTCCGGCGCGGGGATCGGGATTGCCGCCGCGGGCGCCTGAGCGGGGGTCAGTGCGGTCGGGGCGGTCAGTCCGGTCGGTGCGGGGGTTGGTGCGGTCGCCGGCGCCGGGAGTGGGCTGGCCGCCAGGGGCTCGGGATCCGGCGTCGCCGCTGGGGGTTCGAGGTGCGGCGTTGCCGCCGGGAGTGTTGCGGCGGTCGTCGCGGGGGGCGCGGGCTCCAGGGCGAGGGTCAGTGCCGCTGCGGGGACCAGGGCGGGTGGCGTCGCGAGGGCCGGGGCGGGCGTCATTGCCGGTGCGGGAACTGGGGCGGGGGTCGGTGCCACTGCGAGGGCCGGGGCGGGAGTTGGGGCGGGGGTCGTTGGCGCTGCGGGGGCCGGGGCGGGTGGCGTCGCGGGGGGCGCCGACCTCGTCGTCGAGGCGGAGGGAGAGGGAGATGCGCTTGCGAGGGATGTCGACCTCGAGGACCTTGGCGCGGACCACGTCACCGGGCTTGACGACCTCGCGCGGGTCTTTGACGAAGCGGTCGGAGAGGGCGGACACGTGGGCCAGGCCGTCTTGGTGGACGCCGATGTCGATGAAGGCGCCGAAGGCGGCCACGTTGGTGACGACGCCTTCGAGGATCATGCCGGGCTCCAGGTCGGAGATCTTCTCGACGCCTTCGCGGAAGGCGGCGGTCTTGAAGGCCGGGCGCGGGTCGCGGCCGGGCTTCTCGAGCTCCTTGAGGATGTCGGTCACGGTCGGAAGGCCGAACGTGTCGTCGACGAAGTCGGACGGCTTGATGCCGCGGAGGACGGACGCCTGGCCGATCAGCTCGCGCAGGTCGGTCTTGACCGCGGTGAGGATCCGGCGGACCACGGGATAGGACTCGGGGTGGACGCTGGACGCGTCGAGGGGGTCGTCGCCGCCGGGAATGCGCAGGAAGCCGGCGCACTGCTCGAAGGCCTTCGGGCCAAGCCGGGGCACGCCCTTGAGCGCCGCCCGGCTGCGGAACGGGCCGTTGGCGTCGCGGTGGGAGACGATGTTCTCCGCGAGGCCCGTGGTGACGCCGGACACCCGCGCCAGCAGGGGAGCGGAGGCGGTGTTGAGGTCGACGCCGACCGCGTTGACGCAGTCTTCGACGACGGCGTCGAGCGAGCGCGACAGCTTCTGCTCGGACAGGTCGTGCTGGTATTGCCCGACGCCGATCGACTTGGGGTCGATCTTGACGAGCTCGGCGAGCGGATCCTGCAGGCGGCGCGCGATCGAGACCGCGCCGCGCAGTGACACGTCGAGGCCGGGCAGCTCCTGCGCCGCGTACGCGGAGGCGGAGTAGACCGACGCGCCGGCCTCGGAGACCATGACCTTGGTCGCCCCGGGCATCAGTTTGACCAGCTCGCCCGCGAGCTTGTCGGTCTCGCGGGAGGCCGTGCCGTTGCCGATGGCGATCAGCTCGACCCCGAAGCGCTGCACGAGCGCGCCCAGAACGGCCAGCGACTGATCCCACTGGCGCTTCGGCTCGTGCGGATAGATCGTCTCGGTGGCCACCACCTTGCCGGTGGCGTCGACCACGGCCACCTTCACACCGGTGCGAAGGCCCGGGTCGAGGCCCATGGTGGCGCGCGTGCCCGCCGGAGCGGCGAGCAGCAGGTCGCGAAGGTTGGCCGCGAAGACGCGGACGGCCTCCTCCTCGGCCGCCTGCCACAGCCGGGCCCGCAGGTCGATGCCGAGGTGCACGGTGATCCTGGTGCGCCACGCCCAGCGGACCGTGTCGAGCAGCCACCGGTCGGCGGGACGCCCGCGGTCGGCGATCTCGTAGCGGGTCGCGATCTGGACCTCGAATGTGCTCGGCCCCTCCTGCGGCTCCTCCGGCTCGAGGGTGAGCGCGAGCACCTCCTCCTTCTCGCCGCGGAACAGCGCGAGGATCCGGTGCGAGGGCAGCCGCGTGAACGGCTCGGAGAAGTCGAAGTAGTCGGAGAACTTCGCGCCCTCGGTCTCCTTGCCCTCGCGGACGGCGGAGATCACCCGGCCGCGTGACCACATCCGCTCGCGCAGCGGGCCGATGAGGTCGGCGTCTTCGGCGAAGCGCTCGACGAGGATGGCCCGCGCGCCTTCGAGCGCGGCGCTCTCGTCGGCCACGCCCTCTTTGATGTAGGCCGCGGCGGTGGCGATGGGGTCGAGGGAGGGGTCGCCGAGCAGCGCGTCGGCCAGCGGCTCGAGCCCCAGCTCGCGCGCGATCTGCGCCTTCGTCCTGCGCTTGGGCTTGTAGGGCAGATAGATGTCCTCGAGGCGGGCCTTGGAGTCGGCCGCCATGATCTGCGCCTCGAGCGCCTCGTCGAGCTTGCCCTGCGACCGGATCGACTCGAGGATCGCGGCCCGCCGCTCTTCGAGCTCGCGCAGATAGCGCAGCCGCTCCTCCAGCGTGCGCAGCTGGGTGTCGTCGAGCGTGCCCGTCACCTCTTTGCGGTAGCGCGCGATGAACGGCACGGTCGCCCCGCCGTCGAGGAGCTCAACGGTCGCGGCCACCTGCCGCTCCCGCACTCCCAGCTCGCCGGCGATCTGCTCCCAGATCCGCTTTTCTACCAGCGCGCCGCTCTGCTCGATTTCCTGCCCACCGGAGGTCGTCACGAAAGCCAATTCTGCCCGACCCAGCCGACACCCGCGCCCGCTCGTCATACCAAACGCGTCTTACGTCACCTTCGTAACTAGAGGGTGCTCCAGGATGTGCCGTCATGCGTATCACGTACACCGCTCTGGTCTCCGCCACGCTGCTCGGCCCGCTTCTGGCGGCAGGCCCGGCGCAGGCGGCTCCCGTCGCTCCCGGAGGACAGGGCTGCCGGCCCGCCGACGTCGTGGCCTCGGCCGCGACCCCTGACGGCGGCGGTTACTGGCTGGCCGCCGCGGACGGCGAGATCTTCCCGTACGGCACGGCCCCCTACTACGGCAGCGCCCTCGGCACCCGCCTGACCGCGCCGATCGCCGACCTCGTTCCGACCGCTACGGGCGGCGGCTACTGGCTGGTGGAGGGCGATGGGACGGTGCTCGCGTACGGCGACGCGGCGCGGGCGCGGGTGGGGGTTTCGCCTCCGGCGACCGAGAGGATCGTGTCGGCCGCCCGGGTCGGGGCGCGGGGGCTGGTTCTCCTCGGAGCGGATGGCGGGGTCTATCCGGTCGGCGCGGCCTATTCGGTTGGTGCGGGCCATCTGGGCGGTGCGGGCCAGCAGGGCCATCTGGGTGGCGTGGGTGGGAGCACGGGGAAGAGCGCGGCTGCCGTCGTCGGGACGCGGCGTGGATTCTGGGTCGTCACCACGTCCGGCGAGGTCATCTCGTACGGCGACGCGGCGCCGCTCACGAGTCCGCCTTTGAGCGCGCCCGTCGTGGACGCGGCCGCGCAGGGGGCCGACGGGCTGCTTCTGCTGACCGCCGACGGGCGGGTCACCCCCGCCGGAGGCGCGACGTTCGGCGATGGGGAAGCAGCGGGCGGGACGAGCATCGCCGTCTCCCGTGACGGATATTGGGTGGCCGGACGGGACGGCTCGGTGACCGAGCATGGTGTGGGCTTCCTCGGCGACGCGCTGACCAGGCCGTCGATCTGCCAGTACGCCCTGGAGCCGGTCGAAGGCGCCGCGATCGCGCAGATCGCCACCGACATCCTCGGCGAGCAGGCCGAACCCGGGTGGGTGGGGGGAGCCGTGCCGTACAGCTGGGGTGGGGGACACAAGCGCGCGCCGGGGCCGAGCCTTGGCACCTGCTCGGGCTACACAGGGTCCATTCGCCCGTGCCCGGCCACCAAGACCGTGGGGCTCGACTGCTCCGGGTTCGCCCGGTGGGTGTACGACCTGGCGTTCGGCCAGGACGTGTTCGGCGGCGTGGCCACCACCGGCCAGCTGGCCCGGATGCGGAAGGTGACCGCACCCGAGCCCGGCGACCTGGTGTTCTTCGGCTCCAGCGCGCAGCGGACCACGCACGTCGGCGTCTACGTCGGCCCCGATCAGATGATCGAGGAGCCGTTTACGGGCGCGACGGTCCGGCTCGCCTCGATCAGGCCGCGGAAGAATCTGGTCGGCTACTACCATCTGGCACGATGACCAGCTTTCCGCGGACTCCTCCGGCGGCCAGCCGGGCATGGGCCGCGCCCGCCTCTTCCAGGGGGTAGCAGGCGGCCACGCGCAGCGCGAGCTTGCCCGTGTCGACCAGGGCGGACAGCGCCGCGAGCTGGATCGTGTCGGCGTGGCCGTACATCTCCTCGTTGGTGATACCACGGGCCTCCGGCGGCGCCCCTTGCATGACTATGGGGACGAACCGGCCACCGTCGCGGACCGCGTCCTGCGCCGGCTGGACCAGCCCCGCCGGGTCGACGACGGCGTCCACCCCGCCGGGAACGGCCGCGCGCACGGCCTCGGCGAGATCGGCGGTGTCCGGCACGAAGTGCGCCGCGCCGAACCCGCGCACGAGCTCCTCGTCCTGCTCGCGGGCGTGCCCGACGACCCGCAGCCCGCGAAGCGCGCCGAGCTGGACGAGGAACCCGCCCACGGAACCGGCGGCCCCGGTCACCAGGAGCGTTCCATTTTCCGGCAGCGCGAGCCGGTCGAGGGCCTGGAACGCGGTGAGGGCGCCGAGCGGCATGCCGGCCGCCTCGGTGCCGGGGACGGTCTCGGGCGCCGGTGCGAGGGCCGAGGCCTCGATGATCGCGTATTCGGCGTACGTGCCGAGGTCGTCGGCCAGTTTGACGGACAGGCCGACCACGCGGTCGCCCGGCCGCCAGCCGTCGGCGTCGGGTCCGGCCGCGTCGACCACGCCCGCGATGTCGACGCCGATGCCCGTGACCTCCCGAGGCTCCGCCAGCCCGGCCGTCTGTATGCCGCCGGAGCGGACGAACAGGTCGAGCGGGTTCACCCCCGCGCCTTCGACCCGGACCCGGACCTGTCCCGGCCCGGGTTCCGGCATCGGCACGTCCACGACTTCGAGGGCCTCGGGCCCGCCGTACGACCGGACGACGACTGCGCGCATGCGATCTCCTGAGTCTCTGAGCTCAGAGGATCGTATGTAGTCGGTTGACGTGCGGAAAGTGCTTACTTCAACTAGTCATCACGGGCAAAGGGCCCCGGGGAATCTCCCGGGGCCCCGCCCTTTCACTTCATGATCAGCCGAGGCCGTTCTTCATGGCCGTGATCAGCTCTCCGCCGGTCGTGTCGCCGGTGAGCTCCCAGAAGAACGCTCCGCCGAGGCCCTGGTCCTTGGCGTAGGTCATCTTGCCGCCGATGGTGCTCGGGGTGTCGTAGCTCCACCAGTTGCTGCCGCACTTGGCGTACGACGTGCCGGCGATGGTGCCCGTCGGCGGGCAGCTGTTCTTGAGCACCTTGTAGTCCTCGATGCCCTGCTCGTACGTGCCGGGCGCGGCGCCGGTCGCCGAGCCGCCAGGGGTGCTCTGCGTGACGCCGGTCCAGCCGCGGCCGTAGAAGCCGATGCCGATGAGCAGCTTCGACGCCGGGACGCCCTTGCTCTTCAGCTTCTGGATGGCCGCGTCCGTGTAGAACCCGGCGGTCGGTATGCCGGTGTACGACGTGAGCGGCGAGTGCGGCGCGGTCGGCCCGCTGGGGTTGAAGGCGCCGAAGTAGTCGTAGCTCATGACGTTGTACCAGTTCACGTACTGCGCCGCGCCGGCGTAGTCGGTGGCGTCGATCTTGCCGCCGGTGGTGCCGTCGGCCGTGATGGCCGAGGTGATGATGTAGCTCGACCCGAATCGGGCGCGCAGCGCCGCCATCAGGTTCTTGTACGCGTTGGGCCCGCTGGAGTCACAGGTCAGGCCGCACGCGTTCGGGTACTCCCAGTCGATGTCGATGCCGTCGAACACGTCCGCCCAGCGCGGGTCCTCGACCAGGCTGAAGCAGCTGTTGGCGAACGCCGTCGGGTTGGCCGCGGCCTGGGCGAAACCGCCGGACCAGGTCCAGCCGCCGAAGGAGTAGATCACCTTCAGGCCCGGGTGCTTGGCCTTGAGCTCCCGCAACTGGTTGAAGCTGCCGCGCAGCGCGCCCGCGTCCCAGGTGTCGGAGACCCCGCTCACGCTGCTGGCCGCGTCGTAGAACCGGTCGTAGTCGGCGTAGGAGTCGCCGATGGCGCACTGGCCGTTGGTCACGTTGCCGAAGGCGTAGTTGATGTAGCCGAGCTTGGCCGCCGACCCGCTGGTCTCGATGTTCTTGACGTGGTAGTTGCGCTGGTAGACGCCCCAGTCGACGAAGTAGCCCATCAGCTTGTTGCCGCCGCCCCCGCCGCCGCCCGGCGAGGTCGTCGCCGTGACGGCGTTGCTGGCGGCCGAGAGGTTGCCGGCCGCGTCGCGGGCCTTGACGGTGTAGGTGTACGAGGTCGAGGCCGCGAGGCCCGTGTCCGTGTAGGAGGTCCCGGTGACGGTCGTGACGAGGGTCGATCCGCGGTAGACGTTGTAGCCGGTCACGCCCACGTTGTCGGTGGAGGCGCTCCACGACAGCGACACGGTCGACGAGCTCACGCCGGTAGAGGTCAGGTTCCCCGGCGTGCTCGGCGGCGTGGTGTCGGTGCCTCCGCCGGTCGGCGACGTGGTCGCCGTGACGGCGTTGCCGGCGGCCGAGAGGTTGCCGGCCGCGTCGCGGGCCTTGACGGTGTAGGTGTACGAGGTCGAGGCCGCGAGGCCCGTGTCCGTGTAGGAGGTCCCGGTGACGGTCGTGACGAGGGTCGATCCGCGGTAGACGTTGTAGCCGGTCACGCCCACGTTGTCGGTGGAGGCGCCCCACGAAAGGGAGACGCTGGACGAGGTCACGCCGGTAGAGGTCAGGTTCCCCGGCGTGCTCGGCGGCGTGGTGTCGGTGCCTCCGCCGCCACCTCCGGTCACCGAAATCGCGGAGACGGTGGCGTAGTTGGCCCCGCCGTTCATGTTGAACTGCACGTTGAGCTGACCGTCGCCGACCGTCGCGGTGAAGGTCCGGTCGCAGGCCGTCAGCGAGCCGCACGAGGCGAACACGTCGAACGCGGTCAGCACGGTCGCGCCCTCAATCCGGACGTCGAACTTGCGCTGACCGGCGGCGTTGGCCCAATCCTCGGCCATCTTCAGGGTCACCGTGTAGGTGCCGTTGGCCACGTCGAACTTGTAGCCGCCCCAGCCGTTGAACAGCTGGTAGTTCTGGTAGAGCGCGTCGTCGGTGGTGCCGGCGATGGCGCTGCCGGTGGAACCGGCGCCGTAGGAGGTCTCATAGCCCCAGCCGCCGCTGGTGTAGGCCTGGTCGGCCGACCAGGCGTTGCCCGAGCCGTCGGTGAAGGCGGGGCCGTTGGCGTTCACGCGGATGGGCGGGGTGACCGCCGCCTGCGCGCCCGGGATCGTGACGGCCAGGGGGATCAACAAGGCCCCGGCCGCCGTCAGCAACGTCGAAACGAACCTGTGTCTCATGGTGCTCCACGTCCAGTGGGGGGTTGGGTGGATGGACGCGTGCGACCCCGGGACTGGTCGCCCGAAACTATTAGGAAGCTTTCCTTTTAGTTATTTCGGAACTTATCCCGCGCTCAGGATCACGTCAATATCCGCTGTTGACCCGCGCTCCATAGAGGACCGAAAGCCGCCGGGTGGCCCTCGTCAGCGCCACGTAGAGGTCCTGCCCGCCCTTCGGCGACTGTGCCGCGATCTCGTCGGGCGCGGCCACGATCACCGCGTCGAACTCCAGCCCCTTCGACTGCCCGACGGTAAGCACCCGCGCGCCCGCCATCTCCGGCACGCGCCACCCGTCGGGCACGATGACGGCCAGCGACCCGTCCTCGACCGCGGCCAGCTCCTCCCGTACGAGACGGGGAAGCGCGGCCAGGCCGCCGACGACGGCGCGAGGCGGGTCGCCGCCCTCGCGGACCGACAGGGGAGGCTCCTGCTCGGGGGCGACCGCGCGCAGCACCCCGGCGGCCACCGTCATGATCTCGGCCGGCGTCCGGTAGTTGATCGTGAGCCGCTCCTCGTGCCATCGGCCCGAAAGGTGTGGATCGAGCATCTCCTCCCACGAGCGGGCCCCGGCCGCGGAGCCGGTCTGCGCGATGTCGCCCACGATGGTCATCGAGCGCGTCGGCACCCGCCGCAGCACGGCGCGCCAGGCCATGGCCGACAGCTCCTGCGCCTCGTCGACCACCACGTGTCCGTAGACCCAGGTGCGGTCGGCCGCGGCGCGCTCGGCCGTGGTCAGGTGAGGTCCGGCGCCGCGCTGCTGCTCGGCGAGCTCCATCAGCTCCGACACCCGGAGCAGGTCGCCCACGTCGGTGATGGCCGCCACCTCCAGGGCGTAGGTCTCCGCCTCGGCGCGATCCAGGTCGTCGCGGCGCGCGGCGGCGCGCTCGTCGGCGGCGTCCTGTCCGAGCAACTCGGCCGCCTCGTCGAGGAGGGGCACATCGCCGACGGTCCACGGCGCCCCTGGCGCGCGCCGGATGACGGCCCGATCGGCCGGTGACAGCATCGGCGAGTCCGGGTCGGCCAGGAACTGCTCGACCAGCCGTTCCGGCGTCAGATACGGCCAGAGCGCGTCGATGGCGGCCCGCACTTCAGGGCGGTCCCACAGGGCGTTTCCGGCCTGGCGCAGATCCTCGTCCTCGCCGGCCTCCTGCTCGCCCGCCCATCCGTCCAGCTCGCCGGCGAAGTCCTCCAGGAAGTCATCGGGGAACGCCCAATCCTCGGCCGCCTCCTCGATCATGTCGTCAAGCTGGGCCTTCTCATTTCGGGCCAGGGCGTCGAGCAGCAGCCGCGCGAACACCGGCCGCGCCAGGTTGTGCGGCCGCTCGAGGGCCTGGGCCAGGCGCTGCGCCTCGGCGCAGGTCTCGTGGTCCACCCGCAGCGTCATCTCCTGCACGGTCACCTCGACCCCGTCGCGGATCGACGTGCGGATCGGGATCGCCACCTCCAGGTCGCCGCCCGGGATCCGCTGGCGCTCCCACACGGCGTGGGCGAGGATCCCGGCCATCCGGGCCGCCCCCTTGACGACGGCCGCCTCCGGCTCGTCCTCCTCGGTCGCCCGCACGCCCGGATAGAGCTCGCCCGCGGCCATCATGACCACGTCGGTCTCGCCGAGCGAGGGGAGCACGTCCTCGATGTAGCGAAGGAACGTGCTGTTCGGCCCGATCACCAGGATCCCGCGGCGCTCCAGCACGTCACGATAGGTGTAGAGGAGGTAGGCGGCCCGGTGCAGGGCGGCCACGGTCTTGCCGGTCCCCGGGCCGCCCTGGACCACGAGCGTGCCCTGCAGTCCGGAGCGGATCACGCGGTCCTGCTCGGTCTGGATGGTCGCCACGACCTCGCCCATCCGTCCCGTACGCCTCCGGGACAGCGCGGCCATCAGCGCCGCCTCCCCGACGAGCGCGCGCCGATCGTCCTCGCTCATCCGGTCGAGGTCGAAGACCTCGTCGTCGAGGCCGACCACGGTCCGGCCGCGGGTGCGCAGATGACGGCGGCGGACCAGGGCGCCGGGGTCGGCGGCGGTGGCCGCGTAGAAGGGGCGGGCGGCGGGGGCCCGCCAGTCGACCAGGATCGAGGCGTGCTCGTCGTCGCGAAGGCCGAGCCGCCCGATGTACAGCGTCTCGTCCTCGGAGTCGTCGATCCGGCCGAAGGCGAGACCGCGCTCGACGGCGTTCAGCTGGGCCAGGCGCCGGGCCTGTTCGGACGCGCCGACCTCGCGCTCGATCAGCGCCTGCCGGGTGCCGCCCGGCGCGGCCAGCACGTCGCGGAAGGCCTGGGCGGCCTTGACGCGCGCCTCGTCGAGCCTGTCGTACAGCATGGAGACATACGATTGCTCCTCGCGGAGCTCATGGGACACGGGAGTCACGGGGGAGCCGGAAGATTGGGGCTTGACAGATTCCGGTTGACGGGCCGCCATGTGTTTGCTAGACTCCTCTACAGTTGGGTTTGGTGTGTGCCGCAACAGAGATCTGATCAGCATAACACACATTCCATGCCGGTAACGGGTGGGTGGTCGCGCCCTCGCAGGCGGTAACGTCGAGGCATGCGACTTGGGGTAATCGATGTGGGGTCCAACACCGTGCACCTGCTGGTGATGGACGCGCACCCCGGCGCGAGGCCCCTTCCGGCCTACTCCCACAAGGCGGAGCTACGGCTCGCCGAGCATCTCGAAGACGGCAACCGGCTTTCCCCGGACGGCGCGGCGCGGCTGCGCAAATTCGTGGACGAGGCCATCGTGATCGCCGAGGACAAGGGCGTCGAAGACGTCCTCGCCTTCGCCACGTCCGCGGTCCGCGAAGCCGTCAACGGCGAGGAGATTCTCGCCAAGATCAAGAACGAGACCCAGATCGACATTCGCGTCCTGTCCGGCCAGGACGAGGCGCGGCTCACCTTCCTCGCCGTGCGCCGCTGGTTCGGCTGGTCCTCGGGGCGGCTGCTGGTGCTCGACATCGGCGGCGGATCCCTGGAGATCGCGGCCGGCCTCGACGAGGAGCCCGACGTCACCGTCTCGCTGCCGCTCGGCGCCGGACGGCTCACCCGCGACTGGTTCACCGCCGATCCGCCGCCCCCCGGCGACGTGCGCGCGCTGCGCAAGCACGTCCGCACCGAGATCGCCCGGCACGTCGGCGAGGTCATCAGATATGGCAGGCCCGATCACGCCGTCGCCACGTCCAAGACGTTCCGGCAGCTGGCGAGGATCGCCGGCGCGGCGCCGTCCAACGAGGGGCAGTACGTCAAGCGGGTCCTGACCCACGACGACCTGGCACACTGGGCCAGCCGGCTGAGCCTGATGACCGCGGATCAGCGGGCCGGGCTGCCCGGCGTGTCCGAGGGGAGGGCCCCGCAGCTGCTCGCCGGCGCGCTGGTCGCGGCCGCGACCATGGATCTGTTCGACCTTCCCGAGCTGGAGTTGTGCCCCTGGGCGCTCCGCGAGGGTGTGATCCTGCGTCGTCTGGACTCCATGCCGTCCCCTGCCTAACCCCCTATATCCTCGCTATATCCCCGCATATATCGATATCGGCCAAGTAAGGCGTACAGCTCATGAGATCGGGCAAGGCTGAGGGGCTGGGCCGATGAGAGGTGGGCGATGATCGAGCTGCTCGGGATGGCCGTGACGCTGACGGCGGCAATCGCGCTCGTGGCGATGGCGCTGCTGCTGATCTCCGTGCTGACGCTGGCGGTCCTCGCCGGGATGGCCGTGTCGACCGAACGCGAGCCTCCGCCCGGGCCCACGAATTCACCGCGGTCCGGGCTGTCGGCCCGCCTGCTGGGAATCTCACGGGGCGCGTCGGAGGAGAGGCCGGAGGGGATGCGGGAGCAGGTGGGTTGGGCTCCCGCACCCCCGGCTCAGCGGCCGTCTTCCGGCCGGCGCCCGGCCGTAGGTCAAGGACCTGGGCCAGGTCAGCCCCCTGGTCAGGCCCCGGGTCAGGCCCCGGGCCAGCCGCCCGGGCAAGCTCCAGGTCAGCCGCCGGGACAGGGCCCGAGTCAGCCGCCCGGCCAGCCGCCGGGACAGGCTCCGGGCCAGCCTCCCGGCCAGCCTCCCGGCCAGCCATCCGGTCAGCGGCCCCCTACGGGCGCGCGGCCGGGCCCGGATCGGAGCCGAGGCCCGGCGTCCACGCCCGGGCGGACCGGCGAGCGGACGCCCGGGCGGGCCGCCGGCCCGGCGACCCGCGCCGGCCAGCGGCCCAGTCGCTGACCGGCCGGCGGCCGTCAGCCGTGGCCGGTCCTGATCATCTGCTCGCTCATGAGCAGGAACGCGCCGAGGCCGTGGAAGTCGTTCGTGGCCCTCGGGCGGTCGTAGTAGAAGCTCGTCGAGTCGTCGGCGTTGGTGCCGATGCAGATGTCGGTCAGGTTGGTCCGGCCGTCGGAGCCCAGCGAGATCTTCTGCAGCACGCCCTGGTAGCCCTTGTCGGCGTACTGCTGGTAGCTCGCGTCGACGTAGCCGCGCTCGACCGCGCGTGAGATCACCGTGGTGTACATGGCCGAGCAGGACGTCTCCAGCCAGTTGCCGGACGCGCCCGCCTTGTCGACCAGCTGCCACCAGCGGCCGCTCGCCGGGTCCTGCCAGCGCACGTAGCCGTCGATGAGCTTGCGCAGGATGTCGAGCAGCGCGGCCCGCCTGGCGTGGCCGGCCGGCAGCAGTTCGAGGATGTCGGTCATCGCCATGCCGTACCAGCCTTCGGCGCGGCACCAGGTGAGGCCGTTGGTGTTGCCGAACTCGGGGTGCACCCAGCTCGCGGTCAGGCCGCCGGGCTCGTCGTAGGCGTGCCAGAGCAGGCCGGCGGAGTTGCCGTCGGTCCGCTGCAGGTGCTTGCCGTAGACCTGCATCTGCTCGGAGGCGTTGTCGTTGCCCCACGTGGCGTCGTTGAAGGTCTGGCCGTAGCGGATGACGAAGGGGTCGGCCATGAACACGCCGTCACCCCACAGCTGGCCCTGGCGCGAGTCGGAGGTGGAGTGCCACCAGCCGCGGTCGGAGGTCCGGGGGTAGGTGTTCAGCCGCGTGCGGATCTTCTGCGCCGCGGTGCGCCACTTGGCCTGCCCCGTCTCCTTGTACATGATCACCAGGAGGTTGCCGGCCTCCATGCTGTCGAGGTTGCCGAAGCTCTGGCTGATGTTTCCGCTGGAGTCCACGAACCGGTTGGCCCAGTCCTTGATGTACTGCAGGTAGGCGGGGTTCCCGGTGCGCTGGTAGACCTGGTACATGCCCTGCAGGAACAGCGCGACGGGGTAGCTCCAGCCGCCGATCGAGCTCGGCGTGAAGCGCTGCATGGTCGAGTCGACGACCTTCACCGACCAGTCGGTGGGCGGGGGAGTGGTGCCGCCGTCGGAGACCGTCAGCGAGTCGAGGTTGGGGCCGCCGTTGGCGGTGTTGGCGGTCGCGCGGATCGTGTTCGCGCCCGCGGCGAGGGTCACCGAGAGGGACTGGTCGGTCCAGGTGTCCCAGTTGCCCGTGCCGCTGAAGGAGAGGTTGGAGCTGACCGCCGTGCCGTTCACCGCGATCGTCATCGGGCGATTGACGGTCGTGCCGTTGGCGTAGCGGAAGCTCAGCGTGGCCGCGCCCGCGGCCGCCGCGGTGACCGAGAACTCCACGTACGACCCGGTCACGTTGGTGTAGTCGACGAACCCGGCGCCGGTGTAGCCGTTGTGGTTGCTGAAGACTCCCGCCTGCGACAGCGTCGCGTCCTCGGCCTGATAGACGGTGGTGGCCGCCCCGGCGGGAAGGCTGGGTAATCCGGTCAGGGCGATCACGCCGACCGCGGCGGCGGTGATGATCCGCCGCAGTCTTCGGAAGTGGGGGGTCACCGGACAGTCCTCCTATGTATGAGCGGGGCTCGGGGTGGGGCGGGTGAGGGATTGTGTGTCACCGGCACGACAGAGGTCGCATCGGCCTTCTGATCGAGATGTGAGGTCACGCTAAGAGATCCAACCTTTCGCGTCCACCTTCACCCTTACACATACACCACACGCGCACTTCTAATCCATGTGTCGGAACAAGAATCTGTACAACGGAACACGATCTCGACCGCAACCGTTTGCGCTGGACGAATCGGGCAAAAACCACATTTGGGCATGTTACCGGTTACATCCGATGTACGCGGCCCGCTTCTTTGTATCGTTTCATTTGTTAATGACCTTGACAAGAAGCTTCGAGATGTGGGACCAAAGGGGACAAAGGTCCAACCTTTCGCCTGAGCGTGTCTGCCTGTCGCGGCAGATCGTCAAGGAGGATCCATGAGATCTCGAAGGCCCGGGGCACGGGCGGCCGCAATGGCCGTCGCCCTGGTGGGAGGACTTGTCGCCGCGTTGCTCCACGCGCTTCCCGCGCACGCGGCCACCCGCTACGAGGCGGAGGACGCCACGATCTCCCAAGGGGGAGTGGCGAGCAATCACGCGAACTTCAGCGGGACCGGCTTCGTCGACGGTACAAACGTTTCCGGTAGTTTTCTGGAGTGGACCTTCACCGCGCCGAGCGCGGGCACGGCCACCCTCGTCATCCGCTACTCCAACGGCACGACCACCACACGGACGTCCGACGTGTCGCTCAACGGCACGGTGATCTCCGCGAACCGGTCGTTCGCCGCCACCACCAACTGGGACACCTGGGCCAACTCGACCATCACGGCCACCGTCCCGGCCGGCACCAACACCCTGCGCGTCACGTCCACCAGCGCCAACGGCAACGCCAACCTCGATTACCTGGACGTCACGGTCGCCGCACCGTCCACGGTCTTCCAGGCCGAGGACGCGACCATCTCGCAGGGCACGGTCGCCAGCAACCACACCGGGTTCACCGGCACCGGGTTCGTCGACTACACCAACATCACCGGGTCGTACGTGCAGTTCACCGTCCCGGCGACCACCGCCGGCGCGGCCGCCCTCACCTTCCGGTACGCCAACGGCACCACGGTCGCCCGGCCGATGACGATCACGGTCAACGGGACCGCGGTCAACGCCGACCTGGTCTTCGCCGGCACCGGAAACTGGGACACCTGGGCCGACCTGTCGGTCAACGCCACACTCAACGCCGGCAACAACACGGTCAGGGCCACGGCCACCACGGAGAACGGCGGCCCCAACCTCGACCGGCTCTCGGTGGGCCCGCCCGCCGACGGGGAACGGCCGACCACCCCCGGCAAGCCGGCCTGCAGCGACATCGGCGAGAACGGGATGACCCTCTCCTGGGCCGCCTCGACCGACAACGTCGGCGTCGCCGCGTACGACATCTACAACTTCGGCAACAAGGTCACCAGCGTCGGCAACGTGACGACCGCCCCGATCACCGGCCTGACCCCGAACACCACCTACAGCTGGTCGGTGTTCGCCCGGGACGCGACCGGCAACGTCTCGCCGCCGAGCGAGGTCACCGAGTGCACCACGGCCCGCAGCTCCGACACCCAGAAGCCGACGGCCCCCGGCGGCCTGGCCGCGAGCGGCGTCACCGCCAACAGCGCCCACCTCACCTGGACGGCCTCGTCGGACAACATCGGCGTGCGCCGCTACGAGATCCGCAGCGGCGACAACGTCTACGGCGGCGTCGACGGCAACCCGCCGGCGACCTCCCTCGACCTGACCGGGCTGGCCTGCGACACGCCGTATGCGCTGGTGGCGGTGGCGCTCGACGCCGCGACCAACGTGTCGGACCCGAGCAACACGGTGAGTTTCCGCACCCAGTCGTGCGAGACCGACGGCGGCGTGCCGTCGAGCATCACCCAGATCTCCACCGGCTGGACCATCCCCTGGGGCATGGCCTGGCTGCCCGACGGCCAGACGGCCCTGGTCACCGAGCGGGACGACAAGGTGGCGTCCAACCAGTTCCGCGTCTACAAGGTGACCCTGGCCGGCGCCAGGACCCTGGTCGGCACGGTGCCGAACGCCGACACGACCGGCACCGACAGCGGCGAGGGCGGCCTGATGGGCGCGGCCGTGGACCCGAGCTGGACCACCAACCACTTCGTCTACTTCTTCCACACGTCCCCGACGGACAACCGGATCGTCCGGATGACCTATGACGGGACCTCGCTCAGCAGCACCTCGACCCCCATCGTCACCGGCATCAGGCGGAGCCTGTTCCACAACGGCGGGCGGCTGGCCTTCGGCCCGGACGGCTACCTCTACGCGACGACCGGCGACTCGCAGCAGAGCAACCTGGCCCAGGACCGCAACTCGCTCAACGGCAAGATCCTCCGGATGACGACGACGGGCCAGCCCGCACCGGGCAACCCGTTCGGCACGCTCGTCTACAGCTACGGCCACCGCAACCCGCAGGGCATCGCCTGGGACTCCCAGGGCCGGCTCTGGGAGGCCGAGTTCGGCAACAGCCAGGTCGACGAGCTCAACC
Organism: Streptosporangiaceae bacterium NEAU-GS5; assembly: GCA_017592665.1. GTDB lineage: Bacteria > Actinomycetota > Actinomycetes > Streptosporangiales > Streptosporangiaceae > NEAU-GS5. The sequence continues at coordinate 102,182 of JAGFNW010000013.1, forward strand.
TGATCAAGCCGGGGCTGAACTACGGATGGCCGACCTGTGAGGGCACCTGCAGCGTCTCCGGCATGACCAACCCGAAGAAGACCTGGCCGGTGGCCCAGGCCTCGCCGAGCGCCATCGCGATCGTCCGCAACGTCGTCTACATGGCGGCGCTGAAGGGCGAGCGCCTCTGGCGGATCCCCATCGGAAGCGGTGAAAGCGTGGGCACCGCGACCTCCTACTACGTCGGGACCTACGGCCGCCTGCGGACCGTGATCAAGGTACCCGGCCAGAACCAGCTGTGGCTCAGCACCACCAACTGCGACAACAACGGTGACGCTGCCAACGGCTCCGACCGGATCTTCCGGGTGACGATCACCTGACCGGCCGCGGCGCGTCCTCCCTCCGCGGTTTCCCGGCGGAGGGGGGACGTCTCCCGGTCCTCCCTCTGGAAGGAACGACCCCACGTGCACAGACGCCTACTGATCATCGCGGCGGCGGTCACCGCGCTCGCCGCCTTCTACGTCCCCTATTCGGGCTCGACCGCGCAGGCCGCCCCCGGCTGGGAGCTGAAGTGGTTCCCCGACGCGGCCACCGCGGGCCTCGGCGCCTTCGAGACCATCGAGGACGACCGGGCCGACTCGCACAAGGCCGGCCAGCCGCACATCTTCGTCGAGGGCGACCACTTCCGCTGGAACATGCACACGGTCGACCGCGACACGATGACCGACCGGCAGCGCCAGGAGGTCACCGGCATGCGGCAGCCGGCCGGAGGGCCGTTCCTGGAGATGAACAACGGCGAGCGGTGGCGGATCACGTACTCGATGTTCATTCCGAGCACGCTGAAGGGCACCACCACCTTCACCCACATCATGCAGTTCAAGCAGCCGGGCACCGGGACGCTGCCGATCATGACGATCTCGCTGGACCGTGACGGCAGCAACCAGCAGGTCATCCAGATGAAGGACTTCAACGACGACCTCGTCGTCGGCGAGACCCCGCTCGTGCCCCTGCAGAACGCCTGGATCGACGTCGAGGTCGAGGTCACCATCGGCAACGGCACAGCGGGCGCGCTCCGGTTCGTGATCAAGAAGGACGGGGCGACCGTCCTCGACAAGACCAAGACCGGCATCGACACCTTCCTCGAGGACCGCGTCCGCCCCAAGTGGGGCATCTACCGCTCGCTCGGCGACACCTCCGGCTCCCTGCAGGACACCTACCTGCTGGCCAGGAACTACCGGGCCTATCAGTGGACCAACAACGCGAGCCCCAGTCCGTCGCCGAGCCCGTCGCCCAGCCCGAACCCGGGGCCCCGGTACGAGGCCGAGAACGCCACCATCTCGCAGGGCGTCTTCGAGAACACCCACACCGGCTTCAGCGGCACGGGCTACGTCAACGGTGACAACGTCGCCGGCAGCTACACCCAGTGGGCCGCGTCCGCCGGCACGGCCGGGCAGTACGACATCGCCATCCGCTACAGCAACGGCACCACGACCGATCGCCCGGCCAATGTCATCGTCAACGGGACGACCGTGGCGTCCGCCGTGTCCTTCCCCAGCACCGGCACCTGGGACGTGTGGGCCACCAAGACCGTGACCGCGCCGCTCAACTCCGGCTCCAACACCATCCGGATCGCCTCGACCACGGCCAACGGCAACCCCAACATCGACTACATCGAGGTCACGCCCGCCGTCGCGCCGGTCGACTACCAGGCCGAGAACGGCACGATCTCGCAGGGCACGGTCGACTCCGACCACACGGGCTTCACCGGCACGGGCTTCGTGAACTTCACCAACGTCTCGGGAAGCTACCTGCAGCAGACGGTGACCTCGGCCACCGCGAGGACCGCCACCCTCACCATCCGGTACGCCAACGGCACCGCGGCCAACCGGCCCATGGACATCACGGTCAACGGCACGCTGGTCGCCGACAACCGGGCGTTCAACGCCACCACGAACTGGGACACCTGGACGACCGTCTCCCTCCCGGTCGCCCTCAACGCCGGATCCAACACCATCCGGCTCACCTCGGCGTCCGCGGACGGCGGTCCCAACATCGACAAGCTCACGATCGGCTAGGCGATGTCACATCACACCTCGCGCCGCCAGTTCCTGCGCGCCGCCGCGCTCACCGCCGGCGTCGCCGCCCTTCCCGTCCCCCTGATGACGGGAAGGGCCGCCGCGGCCTCTCCCTGGGACGACGTCCCGGCCATCCTCGCGCGGATCATGCCGCCGACCTTCCCCGACCGCACGTTCGACATCACCGCGTACGGTGCCGTCGGCAACAACTCGGCCGACTGCACGACGGCGTTCAAGAACGCCATCGCCGCCTGCAGCGGGGCGGGCGGCGGGACCGTGCTGGTTCCTTCCGGGACCTTCCGCACCGGGCAGATCCACCTGCTGGACAACGTCCGGCTGCAGGTGAACGGCACCATCCGGTTCCGCACAGACCACGGGTCCTATCAGCCGAACGTGTTCACCCGCTACGAGGGCATCGAGTGCTACAACTTCTCGCCCTTCATCTACGCCAACGGCAAAAGCAACATCGCCATCAGCGGCACGGGCACGATCGACGGCAACGCGCCCGCCGGCGACTGGTCGTCGTTCGGCAGCAGCGGCACCGACCGGACGAACCTGAAGAACTACGGCGCCAACAACACGCCGGTGACCCAGCGGCAGTTCGGCGACGGGCACAAGCTGCGCCCCAACATGATCGGCCTCTACAACTGCACGAACATCCTGGTCGAGGGGGTCACCCTGACCAACCCGGCCATGTGGTCGCTGCACCCCGTCTACAGCACCAACATCACCGTGCGCGGCGTGACGTTCCGCACCACCAACTCCCAGGGCGACGGCGTCGACCCCGACTCCTGCACGGACGTGCACATCCACGACTGCCGGTTCGACACCAACGACGACTGCATCCCGATCAAGTCGGGCCGCGACCAGGACGGCCGCCGGGTCAACCTGCCCTGCCAGAACATCGTGATCGAGAACTGCAAGTTCAGCGGCCGGTGGGGCGGCGTCACCATCGGCAGCGAGGCCTCGGGGGGCGTGCGCAACGTGTACGCGCAGGACTGCCAGGTCAATCCGACCGATTTCCCGGGCCGCTTCCCGTGCAAGTACGCCCTCTACGTGAAGACCAGCTTCAACCGGGGCGGCTTCATCGAGAACGTGCACCTGCGCCGGATCACCGGCCGGGCGCTCGAACGGGCCGCCCTCTACATCACGCTCAACTACGAGACGAGCGGCTCGCTGCCGCCGAGGGTGCAGAACTTCACGCTGGACCAGATCACGATCACCAGCGGCGACCAGGCCTGGAACCTCGACGGCCGCTCGGCCGACCACATAAAGAACGTGACGATCTCCAACAGCACGTTCACGAACATCGCCACGGCCGCGCCGACCGTGAACTTCGTCGACAACCTCGTGCTCGCGGGCGTCTCCATCAACGGCAAGGACGTGTCCAACAGCCAGCCGCCGCCCGCCAATCGCTACGAGGCGGAGAACGCGGTGTTCTCTCAGGCGATCTTCGAGAACAGCCATAGCGGCTTCAGCGGCACCGGATACGTCAACACCGACAACGTCGCCGGGTCGTACGTGGAGTTCACGGTGAACTCGGCCGGCGGCCCGCAGACCCTGAAGATCCGGTACGCCAACGGGACCAGCGCCAACCGGCCGATGGCCATCGCGGTCAACGGCGCGACCGTCGCCACCCGCGACTACAACGCGACCGCGAACTGGGACACCTGGGCGACCGACACCCTCACCGTGACCACGAACCCCGGCGCCAACACGATCCGGCTCACCGGCACGACGGCGAACGGATGCCCCAACGTCGACTACATCGAAATCAGTTAGGAGCAGTGCACCCATGCGCACCACACGGAGACGGATCGCGGCCGCGTTATCGGCGGTGGCCGTGATCCTCGCCATGACACCGGCCGGCCCGGCGAGGGCCGACCTGCAGGCGCCGCGCCAGGCGTTCCTGCGCAGCTCCATCGGCGGCCTGTTCCTGCACTGGGGCGAGCGCACCAACCCGCAGCACACCTCGTGCACGACGTGGGAGAACGACGTCACCAACGGCGGCTGGGACCCGAACTACTGGGTCAACGAGGCCAAGAAGCTGCACCTGCAGTATCTCGTGCTCGCCACCTTCCACAGCCGGCTCGGCTACGCCCGGCCGTACCCCTCGAAGATCCCCGGCTCGTGCGCGACCAAGCGGGACTTCCTCGGCGAGCTGATCGACGCCGCCGACGCGCAGGGCCTGAAGGTCATCAACTACATGACCGACGACCCGCAGTGGCACAACGAGGGCCTCAGCTCCGGCGACTGGCTGAACTCCAGCGCCTTCTCCTCCTACGTGGGCCACTCGGTCGACCTGACCACCAGGGACGGCTTCGGCGAGTTCAGCTACCTGCAGTTCTTCGAGCAGATGCAGCGCTATCCCAAGCTCGCCGGCTTCTGGATCGACAACGACAACGCGTACTGGGAAGACCACGACCTGTACCAGCAGATCTACCAGCAGCGCCCCGACATGACGATCAGCAACAACAACGAAGACACCGCGATCATGGACATGATCAGCAATGAGCAGAAGACGGGGATGACGCCGAGCTACGACTACCCGCAGGCGGTCTACACGGCGGCGCCGCGGCTCATCGAGGCCGACTTCAAGCTCCCCTCCAGCGGCGCCTGGTGGTACGACGGCTCCAACTCAAGCGTCGACAACAAGCTCACGCTCGGCCGGCTGATCACCAACGCGGGATCCTCGGTCAAGGCGCTCATGGCCGAGACGGCGCAGGTCAACGGCAAATTCCCGTCCAACCAGGCGAACTTCAACAACTTCGCCAACACCTACCTCGAGGCCATCTGGCCGTCCCTGTACGGCACCGAGGGCGGCGGCTACATGTACGGCGGCCTCAAGCCCGGCTTCTGGAACAACGGCGCGCACGGCGTCACCACGATCAGCAAGACCGACCCCGACCTGCAGTACATCCACGTGCTCACGGCCCCGTCCACGAGCTCGCTGACCCTGCGCGACAACGGCTACAAGATCGCCGCGGTGACCAACCTCCGCACGGGCGCCCCCGTCTCCTGGTCGCAGGCGAACGGCTCGCTCACGATCACCGGCATCTCCAGCTGGGACACCTACGACACGGTCTTCAAGGTGATCACCGACGGCCGCGAGGGGATCTACACCGGCGTCACCGCCACCGCGACCTCCTCCACCAGCGGGCACGCCGCCTCGGCCGCGGTCGACGGCAACTACCTGACCTACTGGGACAGCAACGCGGCCGAGCCGGCCTCGCTCTCCTTCGACCTCGGCTCGGTCAAGCCGATCAAGTACATCGCGTTCAACCAGCGCGAGGATTCGACCGTCTTCCCGTCCAGCGGCTCGGCCCGCATCGCCGGCTACCAGATATACGTCAGCAGCAACGGCACGAGCTGGGGGAGCGCCATCAAGTCGGGCACCGTCCCGAACGCGCGCGGCGTCCAGTTCGTCGACCTGCCCGCCGGCACCTCCTCCCGATATGTCCGGCTGACCAAGACGGGCCACGCGGGCGTCTCCCGCTGGCGGGTCGACGAGGCCTGGGTCGGCGGCGCGTACGCCAACGCCGGCACCGTCACCCCGCCCGGCAACCGGCACGAGGCCGAGGACGCCACGATCTCCCAGGGCATCTTCGAGAACAGCCACACCGGGTTCAGCGGCACCGGCTACGTGAACGGCGACAACGTCGCCGGGTCCTACCTGCAGTTCTCCGTGCCCTCCGACACGGCCGGCACCGCCACCGTGAAGCTCCGCTATGCCAACGGCACCACCACCAACCGGCCGAGCGCCATCGCGGTCAACGGGACCACCGTGTACGCCTCCCGCGACTACAACGCCACCGCCAACTGGGACACCTGGGCGACCGACACCTTCACCGTGCCGTTCACGGCCGGGACCAACACCATCCGCGCCACGGCCACCACGGCCGGCGGCAACCCGAACATCGACTACATCGACGTCGACGTGACCCCGGGCGGCGGCACCTCGACCGACTACCAGGCCGAGGACGCGACGATCTCGCAGGGGACCGCGGCCACCAACCACACGGGATTCACCGGCACCGGATTCGTCGACTACACCAACATCGCCGGATCGTACGTGGAGTTCACGGTGAACGCCGCCGCGGCCGGCAACGCCTCGCTGACCATCAGGTACGCCAACGGGACGGCCGTGGACCGCCCCATGGACGTGACCGTCAACGGGACCACGGTCGCCGCGGCGCGCTCGTTCCCGCCGACCACCGACTGGGACACCTGGACGACCAGCACGCTCACGGTGCCGCTGGCCGCCGGATCCAACACGATCCGGATGACCGCCACGACCGCCAACGGCGGCCCCAACCTGGACAGAATCACCATTAGTTAACCCATTAATGTCCCCATCAGGCTTGAACCTGGGCCTGATGGGGACATTGCGCTACATGGGGGCCCCAGCTGACCAGATGGCCCGCGACCTGGGCGATCGTCGCGGCGTGGGCGCGGTGATCGGGGCGCTGATGCTCGGTCTGCTGCTGGCCGCCCTCGACCAGACGATCGTGTCGACCGCGCTGCCGACCATCGTCGGCGAGTTCGGCGGGCTGGCCCACCTGTCCTGGGTGGTCACCGCGTATCTGCTGGCCAGCACGGTCTCCACGCCGCTGTGGGGCAAGCTGGGCGACCAATATGGCCGCAAAGGGCTCTTCCTCACCTCGATCGTGATCTTCTTGATCGGTTCGGCGCTGTGCGGGATCAGCCAGGGCATGTCCCAGCTGATCATGTACCGGGCGCTTCAGGGGCTGGGCGGCGGCGGGCTCATGGTGCTGTCCCAGGCCATCGTCGGCGACGTGGTCCCGGCCCGCGAACGCGGCCGCTACCAGGGCTTCTTCGGCGGCACCTTCGCCTTCGCCAGCGTGGTCGGGCCGCTGGTCGGCGGGCTGTTCGTCGACCACCTGAGCTGGCGCTGGGTGTTCTACGTCAACCTCCCGATCGGCGTGGTCGCGATGTTCGTCATCGCCGCCACGCTCCCCGGGCGCGACCAGCGCACCCACCACAAGATCGACTGGCTGGGCACGGCGCTGCTCAGTGCCGCGGTCGTGTGCGTCGTGCTGGTCACGTCGTGGGGCGGCGTCCAGTACGCCTGGAGCTCACCGGTGATCATCGGCCTGGCGGTGGCGGCCGCCGTGCTGCTGCTGGCGTGGGTCGTCGCGGAACGGCACGCGGCCGAGCCGGTCATCCCGCTCCGGCTGTTCCGGCTCCGGGTCTACACCGTGACGTCGGCGATCGGGTTCATCGTGGGCTTCGCCATGTTCGGGGCCCTGGCCTACCTGCCGCTGTTCCTGCAGGTGGTGCATGGCGTGTCGGCCACGCGCTCGGGTCTTTATCTGCTGCCCATGATGGCCGGGATGCTGACCACATCGATCCTCGCCGGGCGGGCCATCAGCAGGACCGGGCACTACCGGAAATATCCCATCGCGGGCACGGGCGTCACGACGGTCGCCATGCTGCTGCTGTCCCGCCTGTCGCCGCAGACCTCGACCCCCGTCATGGGGGTCTATTTCCTGCTGCTCGGCGTCGGCCTCGGCCTGGTCATGCAGGTCCTGGTGATCGCCGTGCAGAACGTGGTCGACTACGCCGACCTCGGCGTGGCCACGTCGTCGGCCACGTTCTTCCGCTCGATCGGCGGCTCGTTCGGCGTCTCGATCTTCGGGTCGATCTTCGCGTCCCAGCTGGTGGTCAACATCGCCTCGATCCGGCTGCCGGGCGGGTTCAACCCGGCCGCCCTGCAGGGCAACCCGCATCTGGTGGCCGGGCTGCCCGGCCCCACCGCCGCCCGGGTCATCGAAGCGTACTCGGACTCGATCACGGTGATCTTCGTGTACGCGGCCGCGGTCGCCTTCGTGGGGTTCGTGCTCAGCTGGTTCCTCCGCGAGGTGCCGCTCAAGACCAGCGTGGGGGCCGTGGCCACCGACCTCGGCGAGGGCTACGGCGCCCCGTGCGCGCGGACGTCGGTGGAGGAGGTCGAGCGGGAGCTCACCCTGCTCATGCGCCGCGACCCCGGGGCCCGGCACATGTACGAGCAGCTGGCCCTGCGCGCCGGATTCGACTTCTCGGCGGGGACGACGTGGGCGCTGGCCCGGGTGGCGCGGGAGGGCCGGATCGACCGGTGGAGGCTGGCCGAGCGGGCCGGGATCACGGTCGAGGAGGGCATGCCGTACACACAGCCGCTCGTCGACCGGCATCTGGTGGAGCGGACCACCACCGACCTGATCATCCTTCCGGCCGGCCAATATGTATACGAGGAGCTGGTCAAGGTCAGGCGGCAGGCCCTGGCCCACCACCTGAGCTGCTGGAACCCTGAGGACAACGTCGAACTGACCGCGCTGCTGAACCGCCTCGCCGAAGAGACGGTCGGCGACGAGGGCGATGCGGCCGTCATGCGCGGCAGCTGAGAATTCATCTGGTTTCGGATTGCAGCGTCTCGACGATCTCGGTGAGGCGTGCCACCTGGGCCTCGAGCCCGCGTAGCCGCGCTTCCAGTTCGGCGAGCGAAGGGTGCTGGAATCCGTCTGCGATCTGGCGGCTCATGGGGTGACCTCCAGGCCATATAGAGCTGAGCCTCCCTGTCCCTTCCCTCAATTCGCATGATCGCACCTCGTGGACTCTTGACACGGCAGCCCCGGAGATGTGTTGTTGAATCTTCAACGACCTCAACGGTGAGGAGGGCGTTACCTGATGAACGCCTGGAATGCGATGACATACGAAGGCAAGGACACGATTCTGCGGGTCGTGCGTGAGGAGGCCGAACGGTTCTTCGCCCTGGCCGAGCCCGAGGACGCCTGGCTGGCCCCCACCGCGTGCGCGGAGTGGGCCGTCCGTGACGTCGTCGCCCACTTAGTCGACACCACGGAAGGCTACTTCGAGGCCTTCGAGCTGGCCCGGGCCGGCGGCGCCGCCGCGGACGCGTACGGCCTGCCCGGAATGGCGGAACGGGTCAACGATCAGGCGGCCTCGTTCCGGAACATACCGCAGAAGGAGTTGCTCGACCGCGCCCGCCAGGACTTCGAGAAGATGCAGGGCATCCTCGGCGACCTCGGGCCCGACGAGTGGGGCGGCCTCATGGTGTCCCACTACTACATGGGCACGCTGCCCGCGTGGTTCTACGCGGCCGGGCAGCTGATGGACTACGGCGTCCACTCATGGGACATCCGGCAGGGCACCGGGCGCGCGCACGGCCTGTCCGGAGACGCGGCCGACCTGCTCGTGCCGTTCATGTTCATCCTCTGGCAGTCGACCATCAAGTCGGACGCCGACCTCACGCCGTTCAGCGTGGGGATCAGGGTCGGCGGGCGCAACGGTGGCGACTTCCGCGTCGAGGTGAACGAGAACGGCATGACCTACGGCGAGGGCGATCTGAGCGACCTGCCCTGCGTGCTCGAATTCGACGCCGGGAGCATGGTGCTGACGACCTTCGGCCGCAGCAACGCCGGCACCGTACGCGGCGACCAGACGATCGCCGACCGCTATCTCAACCTCTTCTTCAGGATCTAGGTTCACGCCAATGGCTGCGACACCTGACACCGTGCACTGGCGGGGAGTGCACCACCTGGCACTGGTCACCCCGGACATGGACGCCACCGTCCGCTTCTGGCACGGCGTGCTCGACGCCCGCCTCGTGACCACGCTCGGCACCCCCGCGTTCCGGCACTACTTCTTCGAAGTGGCGCCCGGCAACACCATCGCCTTCTTCGAGTTCATCGACCAAGACCTGAACACCTTTGCCAAGCCTGCCGGAGTTCCGTATTCGCAGGCGTCCCAGTTCGACCACCTGTCCATGCACCTGGCCGACGAAGACGCCCTGCTGCGCCTGCGCGGCCGGCTGAAGGACAACGACTGCGAGGTCACCGACGTCGTCGACCACGGATTCCTGCGGTCGATCTACTTCAGCGACCCCAGCGGCATCGCCCTCGAGGCGTCCTGGTGGACCCTCGACCCGACCGGCCGGCCCGTCGACTACGGCGACACCCGGCTGTTCGCCGACCCCGACCCCGTGCCCGCCGTACGCGAGCTCATCGAGAACGGCGCGCTCGACCACACCGTGAGCACCCAGCTCGTGGACGCCATCATCGAAGACCTCAAGCGCGGCTGAGCCCTACGCGCAAAAAGAGCGGCCGCCGGAGGATCATCCTCCGGCGGCCGTTATCCTTCCGGCCATGGACCCCAGCCCGGAGCCGCCGCCCCCCGTCTCCACCATCATGATCAAGCACGAGAAGATCCAGGAGCTGCACAAGCGACGGGGGCTGCAGGACCGGATCGCCGACCGGGTCACCGCCTTCTCCGGCTCGGTGCCGTTCATCTACATCCACATCATCTGGTTCACCGTGTGGATCGTGATCAACTCGGTCAAGGCCTGGGCGTTCGACCCCTTCCCCTTCGGCCTGCTCACGCTGATCGTGTCGCTCGAGGCCATCTTCCTGTCGACGTTCGTCATGCTGAGCCAGAACCGCGAGGCCCTGCGCTCCGAGGTGCGCTCCCAGATCGACTTCGAGACCAACATCCTTTCCGAGGTCTGGCTCGAGGCCCTGGCCGCCAAACTCGGCGTCGAGGTGGCCGAGGTCCACGTCGCCGCCGCCGAACGCATCCAAGCCGCCAAAGCCCGCCAAGACCAGGCCACCGGCTGACCCCGCCCGGTCTTGGTCACGTGCCCGGCGGGCGGCGCTCACAGCGTGGTGACGTGGGCGGCGATCAGGCGCCAGGCGTGCTCGTCCGTGCGGATCCAGGTGCGGGTGTAGCGGACGCGGGCCGCGAAGGCCTGGCCCTTGAAGACCCCTTTGAGGGAGCCGAGGAGCCACGTGACGCCCGTGTCGCCCACGACCAGCACCCTCAGCTCGTCTTGGGTCACCTCGGTCAGGCGCTGCTGACCGCTCCGCTGGATGTCGAGGTCGTCCTGCTTGGAGTAGAGCAGCCCGTCGGGCCCCGTGAACACGAGCCGGTCGTCGAGCAGCAGGTCGAGCTCCTCGGCGTCGGCGGCCAGCTGCGCCGCCTGCAGCCGCCGCTCGGCCTCCCGCAGCTCATCCTCAGCCAGGCTCACGCGCGAAGGTTATCAGTCGCCTTCCGGGGCGCCGGCGCGGGATGAGGGGGTCGCCGGACGCCATACCCTTCTGGGGTGAAGGAGTGGCGGGTGCCGGGCGCGGTGATCGCGGCCAAGGCGGGGGCGGTGCTGGTGTTCGCGTTGCTGACGGCCGCGGGGGTCGCGGCCGGTGACGGGAAGCTGATGTTCCTCGCCGGGGTGGCGCTCGTGGGCGCGGTCGTCGTCGTGGTGCGCGACCTGGTGGCTCCCGTACGGCTCGGCGCCGACGCCGAGGGCGTCATGGTGGTGAGCGGCTTCGCGGCGCGGCGGCGGATCGCCTGGCCGCTGGTCGAGCGGATCCGGCTCGACACCAAGCGCCGCTACGGGCTGACCACCGAACTGCTGGAGATCGACACAGGCGACGACATCCACCTGTTCAGCCGCTTCGACCTGGGAGAGCCGGCCATCGACGTGGCCGAGGCATTGATGCGCATGCGTCCGTGATCGGGAGGGAAGGCTTCCACGCTGAGGAGGCCCCCTATGCGCATATCGTCCGTCGAGTCCACTGAGCTGTTCGCCGAAGGTCCCCGCCAGATCGTCCGGGTGACCTTGGAAGAGTCCGACGGGCCGACCGAGGTCGTGATCACCGGGCCGGGCGTGCAGGGCGTGGGCCAGGCGCCGGAGATCCCCGTGACCTGCGCGGCGCGTCCGGGAGAGGTGGTGCCGATCACGGTCGTGGCCGCGGACGCGACGGCCGAGGCGGAGCTGGTCGTGGCCGAGCCGGGGTGGACCGTGTGGATGATCCCGCACTTCCACTACGACCCGGTCTGGTGGAACACCCAGGCCGCCTACACCGAGACGTGGGCCGCGTCGCCGACGCCCGGCCCGCGGATGGACTTCCAGCACGCCGGATTCGAGCTGGTCAGGCTGCATCTGGAGACCGCGCGCCGCGAGCCCGACTACAAGTTCGTGCTGGCCGAGGTCGACTATCTCAAGCCCTACTGGGACGCCCATCCCGAGGACCGCGCGTTCCTGCGGAAGCTACTCGGCGAGGGCCGGATCGAGATCATGGGCGGCACGTACAACGAGCCCAACACCAACCTGACCAGCGCCGAGTCGACCATCCGCAACCTGGTCCACGGCATCGGCTTCCAGCGCGACATCCTCGGCGGCGACCCGCGCACGGCCTGGCAGCTCGACGCGTTCGGGCACGACCCGCAGTTCCCCGGGATGGCCGCCGACGCCGGGCTCACGTCGAGCTCGTGGGCGCGCGGGCCCTTCCATCAGTGGGGCCCGATGCTGGGCGGCGGAGATCCGACGCGGATGCAGTTCCCCGCCGAGTTCGAGTGGGTGTCGCCGTCCGGGCGGGGCGTGCTCACGCACTACATGCCCGGCCACTACAGCGCCGGCTGGTGGATGGACCAGTCGGCCACGCTCGAGGAGGCCGAGGCCGCGGTCCACCAGTGGTTCCGCGCGCTCAAGCGGGTCGCGGCGACCAGGAACGTGCTGCTGCCGGTGGGCACCGACTACAGCCCGCCGAACAAGTGGATCATGGACATCCAGCGGTCGTGGAACGCCCGCTACGTCTCGCCGCGGTTCGTCTGCGGGCTGCCGAGGGAGTTCTTCGCGGCCGTGCGCGCCGAAGGTCCCGTGCTCACCGCCCAGACCCGTGACATGAACCCGGTCTACACCGGCAAGGACGTCTCGTACATCGACACGAAGCAGGCGCAGCGGCACGCCGAGGCGCAGCTCGTCGACGCCGAGATGTTCGCCACGATCGCCGCGCTCGACAAGGGGGCGCCCTATCCGCACGCCGCCCTCGACAAGGCGTGGCGGCAGCTCGTCTACGGCGCCCACCACGACGCGATCACCGGGTCCGAGGGCGACCAGGTCTACCTCGACCTGCTTCCCGGCTGGCGGGAGACCTATGACCTGGGGGCCGGCGTCCTGACGGCGGCGCTGGAGCGGCTGGGGGAGGACCTCGGCGGGGTCATCGTGTGGAACCCGTCGTCGTGGCCGCGCACCGACCTGGCACGGATCCGGCTCCGCCTCGATCCCGGCATTCGGGGTTTCGCGGAGAACGTCCTGCTGGAGAATCCCGCCCGCCACCCCGACGGCAGCCTGGCCGAAGTCGACCTCGTCTTCCTGGCCACCGACGTCCCGCCGCTCGGCTACAGGACGTTCCACTTCACGCCGTCCGCCGAGGCCCAGGTCGGCTGGGCGGACGCCCCGGGCACGCGGATCGCGAGCGCCACGCACGAGATCGAGGTGGATCCGGCTCGCGGCGGCGGTGTCACGAGCCTCCGCGTCGACGGGCGTGAGCTGCTCCAGCCCGGCCGGATCGGCAACGAGCTGCTGGTCTACGACGAATACCCGGCTCATCCGAGCTTCCACGAAGGACCCTGGCACCTGGTCCCGAAGGGTACGGTCTCCGGTTCCGGGGACACCGAGGCCGAGGTGTCGGTGTCCGAGTGCCCCATCGGCCGCCGGATCACCGTCAAGGGGCGGGTCGGGCCTGTGGCGTACACGCAGGAGATCACCCTCTGGGACGGCCTGGCCCGCGTGGACCTCGCCACGCACGTCGAGGACTTCGACGGCGCGGACGCGCTGCTGCGGGTGCGCTGGCCGGTCGCCATCCCCGGCGGCCTGCCGGTCAGCGAGGTTGGCGACGCGGTGATCGGCCGCGGCTTCGGCCTGATCGACGTGGACTCGGGCGAGCATCCGTGGACGCTCGACAACCCGGCGTACACGTGGTTCGCGCTCTCTTCGACCGTGCGGATCCGCACGCCGCGGCACACGCGGGCCATCGGCGTCGCGGAGATCATCGGCCACTCGCGCGAGCTGGCCGTCGCCCTGGTGCGCCAGGGCGTCACGGCCACCACCTCGACCGGCGACGGGCCGCGCTACGGCCACCTCGACGTCGACTCCAACCTCCCCGACGTGCGGATCGCCATCGGGCCGCCGGCCGAGAACCCGTTCACGGCGCGGCTGCTCGGCGACTCGCCGCTGGCCTCGCAGGAGCGCCTGCGCGCCTGGATCCCGGCCGAGACGGCCCTGGAGAAGGCGTGGACGCCGAGCGCCGACCTGCGCGGCACGCGGGCGCTGCCGGTCCTGGTCGTGTGGGGGCCGGGAGAGCTGGAGGCCCTCATCGACGACCTCGGCGACGCCGTGGTCGAGGTCGGGGAGGTCGTCGGCCCGGAGCCGGACGGCACGTTCGACGACTACACGGCCGCCCTGGTCAACCGCGGCATACCAGGCTTCGCGGTCGATCCGTCGGGCGCCCTGCACCTGTCGCTGATGCGCTCGTGCACCGGCTGGCCGTCCGGGATCTGGATCGACCCGCCCCGCCGCACGGCCCCCGACGGCTCTAACTTCCAGCTTCAGCACTGGTCGCACACCTTCGAGTACGCCCTGGTCGCAGGCCCGGGCGACTGGCGCGCGGCGGGCCTGGTCCGGCACGGCCACGGCGTCAACCACCCGCTGCACGCGACCCAGGGCACGGGTGGCGGGGCGGGCGGCCGGTCCTACCTGAGCGTCTCCCACGGCGTGGTCGCGGCGCTCAAGGCGCGCGGCAACCCGCTCGCCTCAGGACGCGAGCCGGGCGAGGCCGAAGGGGTGACGCTCCGCGTCTACGAGCCGCACGGCGTCGGAGGCGAGATAGAGGTCATCACCGCTCTTCCCGTCGACGACTGGCAACGGGCCGACCTGCTGGAGCGGCCCGTGCCGGGCGCCGGGCTGGGCGGCATGGAGATCGCGACCCTCGTCGCCGGCGTGCCGGCCTTCGGGGTGGCGCGCACGCCCGAGCCCCACCAGCCGGTCTACACGCGCTACTGGCTGCACAACACGGGCCCCGCGCCGCTCGGCGGGCTCCCGGTCGCCGTCCACCTCTCCCACGCCGACGTCGAACTCGACGGACCGGGTGAGGTAGGCGTGACCGTCGCCTCGAGCCTCACCGCGGCCGAGGCGTCCGGCGTGGTGACGCTGGTCGCACCGGAGGGCTGGGCCGTCGAGCCCGCGGTCCGCCCCTTCGTCCTGCCCCCGGGTGGGCACGCCGCCTTCCCCGTACGGCTCACGCCCCCCGGCGACGCGCCGCAGGGCGTCTACTGGCTGCGCGCCCGTGTGGAGCACGACGGCCAGGCCTTCGAAGACGTGACCCGGCTGCACGTCGGCGGCCGGCACGACCCGGGCCTCGTGGTGGCGCAACCCTCGCCGGTGCGGCTCCGCCCGGGCGAGCGCGGCGAGATCGTCGTCGGCGTGGAGTCGGGCGCGCTCACGCCGGTCGCGGTGCAGGCGCAGCTGATCAGTCCGTGGCAGACGTACGCGCTGTTCCCCGACTGGAACACGGGCGCCGAGGTGCCCGCCCGAGGCGCGGCCGAGCTGCGCTTCCCCGTGCGCGTGCCGCCGGGCGCCCGGCCCGGCCGCTGGTGGGCCGTGGTGAAGCTGGGCTGCGCCGGGTGGCTGCACTACACCGAGACGGTCTCCGTCGAGGTCCTGCCGTGATCGCGGCGATCGCGGGGGAGCGGGAGATCACGGTCGCGGACGTGGACGCGCGCGAGGCGCTGCTCCGGTCCGGCCCGCTGGCCCACCGGTTGCCCGATCCGCGCGCCCCCGAAGGCCGCAACCTGCGGCGCTGGCTGGTCCAGGTGATGGCGGGGGAGGCGGTCGCCGCACGCGAGGCGACCCGACGAGGGCTCGTCCCGTCCGGCCAGGTCATGCCGCTTCGGATGGACGCGGCCATGCGCGGCGGTGGCGTGGCCGCGGCCGTCCTCAGCATCTCCCCGTACGCCCGGGCGCTCCGCGCCCACCTCGCGCCCCCCGTGGACGAGGCGGCGGCCGTCGACTACTACACGCGCAACCTCGACCGCTACACCCGTCCCGAGACGCGCTGGGTGCGGCCGTTCGGCCCGGTCCGGCGCGGCGAGCTGGCCGGGCCGATCGAGGCGGCCGTGTTCGCGGCGGACCTGGGCGCGACCGTGGGCCCCGTGGACGGCCCCGGCGGGCCGTGGACGCTGGTCGTCGAGCGGATCGACCCGGGCGGGCCCGAGCCGTACGCCGCGGTCAGGCGGGCCATCCTCGCCGCCCTCGCCGAGGAGGGGGCCGACCGGGCCTTCAGCCGGTGGCTGGAGACCAGCTGCGCGGAACAGGTGCGGCTGATGCCGGGATATGAGCACCCGGGCGATCCGCGCCAGCCGGACGCGACGCACCGCCACTGACCGCCCCGCTGACGGCCCCGGCGCCGACCGCCCCGCTCACGGCCCCGCCGACGGCGGTGCTGACAGCGGTGCTGACGGCGGGCGGATCGGCGCAGGACGGCTCCCAGTTGACGGCGCGGAGAAGCCGCCCGGCCGCCTCGAAGCCGCGCGCGCCCTCGAGGGCGCGGCCCGCGGCCGTGGCGAACCGGGTCAGCAGGTGCTCGTCGAGCTCGTCGAAGCCGCGCCCGGCCACCCACAGGTAGGGCTGCGCGTGCATGGCAAGGGCCATCGGCACGGCCAGGAAGCCGGGCTCGGGCGGCATCACCACCGGACCCCGCGACCCCGTCAGCGCCGGGATCCCGATGTCGCGCACCCACGCGCCGACGCCTCCCGGATCCTGGTACGGCAGCCGCCACCGGACCGGGACCACCCCCGCGTAGGTGTTCTCGGCGAATCCGGCGCAGGTCGTGCGGCAGATGGCGGCCGCGGCGTCGAGCAGCCGGTCGAGCAGGATGTCGCAGTCGACCTCGGTGAAGGTCGCCAGCAGGCCGTGGACGCACCGACCGGCGCCCGCGCGCTCGGCCGGCGGGGCTGATTCGAGCATGCTGTCGCCCTCCTCAGGATGAGGCCGGACATAGTGGACAGGGGGCTGCGAGTCGGAGTATTTCCGGCTGAGACGCGGCCTGACTAGCCCGTCCAACTGTGTATGAGCCACTCAATTACCTACAATACCGATTGACTTTGTAGGTATTGTGGATGACGATAACCGCATGTCCTCCACTTCGGCCCGGTCGCCGAGCCCGCTGAGCGCGCTGAGCCCGATGGCGGCCCGGCTGCTGAGCCCGCTGGCGCTGCTGGCGCTGTGGCAGGCCGCGAGCGCGACCGGCCTGCTGTCCGAGCGGTTGCTCGCCGCCCCGGCCACGGTGGCGTCGACCGCGTACGACCTGGTCAAGGACGGCACGTTGCCGCAGGCCATCGAGGTCTCGCTGCAGCGCGTGGCCATCGGCTTCGCCGTGGGCGCGGCCGCCGGGATCGGGCTGGCGCTGATCGCCGGGCTCAGCCGCCTCGGAGAGCACGCCGTCGACCCGCCCATGCAGATGCTCCGCGCGCTGCCGCTGTTCGGGCTGATCCCGCTGTTCATCCTGTGGTTCGGGATCGGTGAGACACCCAAGATCGTCCTGCTCGCGCTGGGCGTGGCGTTCCCGCTGTATCTGAACACCTTCGCGGGGATCCGCGGGGTGGACGGGCGGCTCGGCGAGGTGGCCGAGGTGCTGCGGCTGAGCCGGACCGAGCTGATCCGGCACATCGTGCTGCCGGGAGCGCTGCCGTCGCTGCTGGTCGGCCTCCGGCAGAGCCTCGGGATCGGCTGGCTGGCCCTGATCGTGGCCGAGCAGGTCAACGCCGACGCCGGGCTCGGCCACATGATCAACGACGCCAGGGAGTTCCTGCGGACCGATGTCATCGTCGTCGGCCTGCTCGTCTACTGCGCGCTCGGCCTGCTCACCGACTCACTCGTACGGCTGCTGGAACGAAGGGCGCTGACATGGCGACGCGGCTTGCTCAACTAGTGCCGGCGGCGCAGGCGCGCGGCCTGACCCGGGCCTTCGCCGGGCGGCACGTGCTCGACGGCCTCGACCTCCGGATCGAGCCCGGCGAGTTCGTCGCCCTGCTCGGGCGCAGCGGATCGGGCAAGTCCACGCTGATCCGGGTGCTGGCCGGGCTCGACCGCGAAGCCGAGGGCGCCGTCACGACCGCGGACACCGTGGCGATCGCCTTCCAGGAGCCGCGGCTGATCCCATGGAAGCGGGTGCTGGACAACGTCGCGCTCGGTCTGCGCGGTCCGGGGGCGCGGCAGCGGGCCGAGGCCGCGCTGACCGAGGTCGGTCTGGCCGGGCACGCCGGGGACTGGCCGCTCACCCTGTCCGGCGGCGAGGCCCAGCGGGCCTCCCTGGCCCGCGCGCTCGTGCGCGAGCCCGGCCTGCTGCTACTCGACGAGCCGTTCAGCGCCCTGGACGCGCTGACGCGCATCTCGGTCCACCGCCTGGTGCTCGACCTGTGGGAGCGCCACGGCCCGGGAGTCCTGCTGGTCACCCATGACGTCGACGAGGCGCTGCTGCTGGCGGACCGGGTGCTCGTGCTCGACGGCGGGCGGGTGGCGTACGAGACCCCCGTCGGGCTCGACCGGCCGCGCCACCGCGACCACCCCGACCTCGCCCCCTTGCGGGCCGGCCTGCTGCGCCGGCTCGGGGTCGTCAACCCGGAGGAAACGGTATGAGAAAGATCACATCCCTCGCCGTCGCGGCACTGCTGGCCGTCGCCGCCTGCGGCACCGGCACGACGGCCTCGGGCGGGAACGACAAGGTGACGCTGCGCATCGGCGACCAGAAGGGCACCGGGCTGCGCGCTCTGCTCGAGGCGTCGGGCCAGCTGAAGGACGTTCCGTACGCCGTCACCTGGGCGCAGTTCACCTCGGGGCCGCCGATCCTCGAGGCCATCAACGCCGGGTCGGTGGACGTCGGCGCGGTGGGGAACGCGCCGCCTGTCTTCGCGGCCGCGGCCGATTCGAAGATCACCATCATCGGCGTGGCCGAGAAGGGCCTCGGCGGGCAGGCCATCGTCGTGCCGCCCGATTCGGCCATCAAGAGCCCGGCCGACCTGAAGGGCAAGAAGGTGGCCGTCGCGAAGGGCAGCTCGGCCAACTTCCAGCTGTTGTCCGTGCTCAACCAGGCCGGGCTGAGCTTCGCCGACATCAGCCCGCAGTATCTGCAGCCCCCGGACGCGCTGGCCGCGCTCTCCACGGGGCAGGTCGACGCCTGGGCCATCTGGGACCCCTACACGGCGCAGGCGCAGGAACAGGTCAAGGCCCGCATCCTGGTCGACGGTAAGGGCAACGCCAACGGCTTCGAGTTCCAGATCGCCGGCACGGCCGCGCTCGGCGACGGCGCCAAAGCCAAGGCGCTCGGCGACTACATCACCAGGATCCGGGCAGCGCACGCCTGGGCCAACGCCCATCCGGCCGAGTGGGCGTCGGTGTACGCCAAGCTCAGCGGGCTGCCGCTACCGGTGGTCAGCACGGCCGTGGCCCGTAGCGGGTACACCGACCTCAAGCTCGGCGACGACGTGGTCGCCCGGGAGCAGCAGGTCGCCGACGCGTTCAGCACGGCCGGGCTGATCCCGCGCACCGTGAAGATCACTGACATCGTGGACGGCCGATTCAACGAGGGAGCAGCGTGAGGTTCCACTGGTTTCTGCCCACCAACGGCGACAGCCGCCGGCTCATCGGCGGCGGCCACGGACTGACCCGGGAGCACGGCCACCACGGCGTGTATCGCGAGCCGGGCATCGACTACCTCGCCCAGATCGCGCGCGCCGCCGAACAGCTGGGCTTCGAGGCCGTGCTCACCCCCACCGGCACCTGGTGCGAGGACGCGTGGCTGGTCACCGCCGCCTTGACCCGGGAGACCGAGCGGCTGAAGTTCCTGGTGGCCTTCCGCCCGGGCTTCGTCTCGCCCACGCTGGCCGCTCAGATGGCCGCCACCTACCAGCGGATCTCGGGCGGCCGGCTGCTGCTCAACGTGGTGACCGGCGGCGAACCGGTCGAGCAGCGGCGCTTCGGCGACCACCTGTCGCACGACGACCGCTACGCCAGGACCGATGAGTTCCTGGAGATCGTCCGCGCGGCGTGGACCGGCGAGCCGTACGACTTCAAGGGCGAGCACTACCACGTCGAAGGCGCGACGGTGTCGATCCCGCCCGACCCGCTGCCGGAGATCTACTTCGGCGGCTCCTCACCGGCGGCCGGACCCGTGGCCGCGCGGCACGTCGACGTCTACCTCACCTGGGGAGAGCCGCCGGACCAGGTCGCCGCCAAGGTGGCGTGGATGCGGGAGCTGGCCGCCGAGCAAGGCCGCGAGCTGCGGTTCGGCGTGCGCCTGCACGTCATCACCCGCGACACCGACGCCGCGGCCTGGGCCGAGGCCGAACGCCTGCTGGAGGCCATCGACCCGGCCGACATCGACCGCGCGCGTAAGCTGCTCGGCCGCAGCGAGTCGGAGGGCCAGCGGCGGATGCTGGACCTGAGCTCCGGTTTCGCCGGGGGCGGCGCCCGCGATCTGGAGATCCACCCCGGGCTGTGGGCCGGTGTCGGCCTGGTCCGCGGCGGCGCGGGCACGGCTCTGGTCGGCAGCCACGAGCGGGTGGCCGAACTGATCGAGGAGTACGCCTCCGTGGGCATCGAGGAGTTCGTCCTGTCCGGATATCCGCATCTGGAAGAGGCCTATTGGTTCGGTGAAGGCGTCCTGCCCGGGTTCAGGAGGGGCTGAGTCAGGCATGGCGCTACCCGACTTCCTGATCATCGGCGTGCCCAAAGCGGGGACGACCGCGCTCCACACGGCGCTTCAAGCCCATCCCCGCCTGTATCTGTCGCTCGTGAAGGAGCCCAAGTTCTTCCTCACCGACGGCCCGCCGCCCGCCGCCGGCGGGCCGGGCGACGCCAAGACCTACCGCGAGCACGTCTGGCGGCGCGAGGACTACGAGGCGCTGTTCGAGGGGGCGCCGCCGGGCGCCCTGCTCGGCGAGTCCACCCCGTTCTACCTGTACGACCGGGCCGCCCAGGCCCGCATCCACGAGGCGATCCCGCACGCGCGACTGATCGTGGTCCTGCGCGACCCGGTCGAACGCGCGCACTCCAACTGGACCCACCTGTGGTCGGCCGGCCTCGAGCCCATCCACGACGTGGTGGAGGCCTGCGAGGCCGAGGACTCCCGGATCGCGGCCGGATGGGCGCACTTCTGGCACTACGTGAGCCTCGGCCGCTACGGGGAGCAGCTGGGCGGGCTTTTCACCCGGTTCGCCCGTGACCAGGTGCTGATCCTGCGCTACCGCGAGCTCATCGACTCACCGGCCGAGACGCTCGACCGCATCTGCGTCTTCCTCGGCGTCGAACCCGGCCTGATCACCGAGATCCCGCGGCAGAACGTCACGGCGCACCCGAGCGGCGATGTCTGGCACCGCCTGCTCGGCGGACTGCGCCGCTATCTGCCCGGCGGTCTGGCCGATCCCGTCGAGCACATGCTGCAACGCCGCGGCGACGCGCGCCGGCCGCTCACGTGGGAGCAGCGGCAGCGGCTCCTGGCGCACTTCACCGACGACATCGCCCTGCTCCAGCGGGTCACGGGCGAGGACTTCAGCGACTGGCTGCGGCCCAGGGAGCGCTCGGGCGGGATGGTCGGCGCCCGCCCCCGCGGCCAGCGTCAGGCGAGGAACGGGCGCCCACTCAGGTCATAGCGACCGGGGTCATGGCGACCGGGGTCATGGCGACCGGGGTCATGGCGACCGGGTCGCGTGGACAGGTCTCAGCGGACGGATCTCAGCGGACAGGTCTCAGCGGACAGTTCTTAGTGGGCGCGCCCCTAGTGGGGGCGCGCCTCGGTGGTCAGGCCAGCCGGGTGCGCAGCTCGTGCGCGCCGTCGGCGCGGGTGAGCTCGTAGTACAGCCGGACCCGGCCGTCCGGCAGGTCGACGATGTCGACGTAGCGCAGGCCGCCGCCGCGATGGCGGGACGCGCCGACCGGGACGTCACCGACCGCCGTGAGGGCCGCCGGGTCGGCGCCGATGGCCACTCCCGTCTTCTCCTCATAGTTTTCCGACGCGCTGGCCCGGCCGTCGTAGAAGGCCGCGACGTGGGCGCCGGTGAAGCGCACGGAGCTGACGCGCACGCCGCGGGCGTCCCACGCCCCGGGCCGTACGGCGAGGGCCGTGCCCTGCCAGGTCCATTCGAGGCCGTCGGCGCTGGTGGCGTAGTCGGTCACCATCTGGTCGGCCTCGTCCGGCTCGGCCAGCGGGTGGCAGGAGGCCCACAGGTGCCACACGCCGTCGCGGTGGACGATGACGGGATCCTTGACCCCGGTCTTGGCGTCGCCGGGCAGGACCGTGCGGCGCGAGCGGGGGTCGAAAGCGGCCGGGCGGTCGGCCTCGAGGACCTCCACGCGCCAGTGCTTGGTGCCGGGCGTGGCGCAGCTCAGGTAGAGCCGCCACCGGCCGCCGGGCACGCGCACGAGGGCCGGCCGCTCCAGCGACTCGGCCGCCATCTCCGCGCTGCTTATCGTGAGAAGCGTCTCGAAGTGCTCGCCGTCGGAGGACTTGGCCACGACGATCGCGTAGCCCCGGCCCTGCCCGACGGGGCGGCGCAGCCGGTAGGCCAGATAGATCTGGCCGTCGGCGGCGACCGCGCTGGGCGCGCCGGCCCAGTGCCCCGCGGCTGGGCTGGGCGGCTCCACGGCCACCGAGGAACGCGTGTCGCCGGCGTCGGCCAGCAGGGCGGCGAGCTCATTGATCGACATGGGCAGAATCATAAAACCCCTAATTCCTACCCGCAAAGCGGATTTACTATTGCGTGAAGTAGGTGCCGGGGGATTGCCTGCCCGTGATTGAGCCGACACAACGATAGACGCGGACTCCCTGCGCGAACTGCTCCGGGCTCGGCGGCAGCACCGTCACGTCCCAGCGGTCGGCCGTCACCGATCTGGCCGCGCCGTACCGTGACTTTAGCAGCACCGACAGCGAGCAGACGCGCTTGATCGTGGGGTGTTTCTCCAGCGCTCCGTCATCGCTCGTCTGGGCGTCGACCGGCAGCGGCGCGACGGCGAAGGTCTCCCACACGTGGGACTCCTCGCAGCCGTAGCGCTTCACCGTGACATCGCCCGCAATGGACACGATGCCGCCCCAGCACTCGGGCTCCTTCAGACAGGCGGCCCCGGCGCCCTGGACCGCGGCGGCCGGGCAGCCCTGCGTGTAGGTCGCCACGTTGAGCCCCGGTAGCTGGGGTTTCGTGGGTCTGGTCACTTCAGGCTGCGCACTGGCGCGTTCGGTGGACGGAGACGGGTCGGCCGTCCGGCCGCTGCCGCTGCCGCCGTCCGTGCCGCGGTCGATGACGAGCAGGGTCACGCCTCCGGCGAGCAGCAGCGCGAACACCGCGGCGATCGCCGCGTAGACCACCGCCGGGCCGCGCTTGGGCGGCGGCGCGGGCGGCAGCGTCACCTGCCGCGACGGCGGCACATATCCATTGGGCAGGCGGGTCGAGGCGCCATTGGGCTGCCCCGTCGAGGGGGCATTGGGCGGCCCGTTCAAGGGGCCGTGGGGCAGGCCGCTCGAAGGGCCATGGGGCAGCCCGGTCGAGGGCTGAGTGCCCGCGAACGCCGGGGAGGCGCCTGGGGACGTGGCCGCCCAGCGACGATCGGGCTGCGCGCCGCTGTGGACAGGGCCGCTGTGGACAGGGCCGCTGTGGACAGGGCCGCTGTGGACAGGGCCGCCGTGGACAGGGCCGCCGTGAGGCATGGCGAGCGGCGGGACCGCGGAGAAGGCCGCGGGCGGAAGGGCGGCCAGCGCGTCGCGGAGCGCCGCGGCGGACGGGGTGCGGGCGGCGGGATCGGTGGCCATGGCCCGGCGCAGAACCTCGGTCAGCGCCGGCGGCACGCCGGGGATGTCGGGGATGGGCTGGCGGTGAAGGGCCATGATGGCGGCGATGTGCACCACGCCGCCCTCGGGAAAGCGCGGCGGCCGGCCCGACAGCAGGGCGTAGAGGGTCGCGGCGAGGGCGTAGACGTCGCCGGCCGCGGTCGGCTCGCTGAGGTCGAACGCCTCCGGCGGGGCGTACGCGGGCGTCAGCGACTCGCGGGTGACCGAGACCTCGCCGCCTTGGGCGGGGCCGCCGCCCGGCATGGTGGCCAGGCCGAAGTCGGACAGCGCGACCATGCCATAGGAGTTGATCAGGATGTTGGCCGGTTTGACGTCGCGGTGCAGCACCCCGGCCGCATGGGCGGCGGCCAGTGCGTCGGCGATCTTCACGCCGATGTCCCTGACCTCGCCCGGGGGCAGCGTCCGCTCCTTGCGCTGCCGGTCGGCGAGCGACCCGCCTGGGCACAGCTCGAGCACCATGTAGGGCCTGCCGTCGGACAACATGCCCGCGTCGTAGACGTCGGCCACGTTCGGGTGGCCGGACAGGGCCCCGGCGGCCGTCACCTCGCGCATGAAGCGCCGCTGGTCGCGCTCGGACACCAGGACGCGGTTGTCGACCTTGAGCGCCACCTGGCGGCCCACGGCGAGCTGCCTGGCCCGGTAGACGATCCCGAAGCCCCCCTGGCCGAGTACGTCGAGCACCTCATAGCCGTGCACCATCGGCGCGCCCGCCTGCATCACGTGCGCACACTACTACTACGCTGGAGCGGCATGGCGAGAGATCCCCAACGTCGGGGCGCGCTGCTCGACGCCGCGGATCGGGTGATACGCCGGGAGGGCCCGGAGGTCTCGATGGCCGCCATCGCGGCCGAGGCCGGCATCACCAAACCCATCCTCTATCGCCACTTCGGCGACAAAAGCGGCCTCTACCAGGCGCTGGCCGAGCGGCACACCCGCAGCGTGATCAACATGCTGCGGCCGGAGCTCGCCCGGCCCGGCGTCGACCTGGCGGCCCGCGCCCGGGCCACGATCAACGCTTACCTCGACGCGATCGCGGCCGACCTCAACCTTTACCGGTTCCTGTTCCACCGCGCGAGCGCCGAGGACAGCCGCACGCACACCCAGATGACGGCCGTGGTCCGCGGTGTCGGCGAGGAGCTGGCCCAGGTGATCGGGCAGGTGATCGCGGCTGGCGCGGGCGGGCCCGATCCGGTCAGGGCCGAGGTGCTCGGCCACGCGTTCGTGGGCATGGTGCAGGCCACCGGCGACTGGTGGCTGGAGCACCGCGACCTCGGCGGTGACATCAACCCCGACATCAACCGTGACATCGGCGGTGACGTCAACGGTGACATCAACCGCGACATCGGCGGTGACATCAACGGTGGCATCGACGGCGTCGACGGTGACATCAAGGGCGGCATCGGCGGTGGCGTCGGCGGTGGCGTCGGCGGTGGCGGCGGTATCGACCGCGACCGGGTGGTCGGCGAGCTGGTCGGCGTGATCGTCCGGGCGCTGGCCGCCGACGGCGAGCGCCCGGACGCTTTCTAGCCGCTTTCCAACAGCGACCTCACGTGCTGCTGGAGTACTCCAGGTCCTTCACGCGCGGGTCGCCTTGGTCGGCGAAGTAGTCCGACGTGCGGGTGCCGTCCTCGCCGTCGGCGGCCTTCATGGCGCGCGCGACGAAGGTGCCGATGATGGCCACCACCAGGTTGACGGCCAGGGCGAGGAAGCCCGCGTAGATCGTCATCTTGGTGTCGAGGCCGAGCTTGGACAGCGGGAAGGCCGAGCTGCCGAAGTGCTCGTGGCCGTTGGCCGGGTTGGCGATGTTGTACAGCATCAGCAGGCCCGCGCCCATGCCGCCGATCCATCCGGCGATCAGGCCGCCGCGGTGGAACCAGCGGGTGAACAGCCCCAGCGCCACCGACGGCAGCGTCTGCAGGATGATCACGCCGCCGATCAGCTGCAGGTCGATGGAGAACTGCGGGTCGATCAGCAGGATGAACAGCAGGGCGCCGATCTTGACGACCAGCGAGGTGATCTTGCTGACCGCGGCCTCCTGCGCGTCGGTGGCGTCCCGCCTGATGTACTCGCGGAAGATGTTCCTCGTGAACAGGTTGGCCGCGGCGATCGACATGATGGCCGCCGGGACCAGCGCGCCGATGGCCACCGCCGCGAACGCCACGCCCGCGAACCAGTCGGGGAAGACCGCGTCGAACAGCTTGGGCACGACCGTGTTGCCGTCCTTGCCGATCGGCGTCACCTTGCCCGCGATGGCCATGTAGCCGAGCAGCGCCATCAGGCCGAGCAGCAGGCTGTACAGCGGCAGCGCCGACATGTTCCGCTTGATCACGTTGCGGTTCCTGGACGCCAGGACTCCGGTGACGCTGTGCGGGTACAGGAACAGCGCGAGCGCCGAGCCGAGCGCCAGCGTGACGTAGTTGAGCTGGTTGTTGGCGTTCAGCAGGACGCCGTCCGTGGCGACCGGGGTCGCGTCGAACTTGGCCTTGGCCGCGCCGAAGATGCCGCTCCAGCCGCCGAGCTGGGTCGGGATGTAGATGATCGCCACGATGATGACCAGGTAGATGAGCGCGTCCTTGACGAACGCGATCAGCGCGGGGGCGCGGAGGCCCGACTGGTAGGTGTACGCGGCGAGGATGGCGAACGCGATGATCAGCGGCAGGTCGCCGGTCACGCCCATGGTCTTCAGCACGGCCTCGATGCCGACCAGTTGGAGGGCGATGTACGGCATGGTCGCCACGATCCCGGTGATCGCGATCAGCAGGGCAAGCGTGGGCGAGCCGAACCTGACCCGGACGAAGTCGGCCGGCGTCACCAGCCCGTGCACGTGCGAGACCGACCACAGCCGGATCAGCACGAGGAACGCGAGCGGATAGATGACGATCGTGTACGGCACGGCGAAGAAGCCGGTGGCGCCCGCGCCGAACACCAGCGCGGGGACGGCCACGAACGTGTACGCCGTGTAGAGGTCGCCGCCGACCAGGAACCAGGTGATCCACGAGCCGAAGCTGCGCCCGCCGAGCCCCCACTCGTCGAGGCTGGCCAGATTCTCGGCCCGCCGCCACCGCGCGGCGACGAAGCCCATGCCGCTGACCAGCACGAACAGCACGATGAAGATGACCAGTTCGGTCGTGTGCCCGCTCATTTGGTCATCCTGTAGACGATGGCCGTGGTCACGACGCCGAGCAGGATGAAGGCCAGCTGGAGCCAGTAGAACAGCGGGAACCCGAACAGCGTGGGCTCCGCATGGTTGAACAGGAACGGGAGCAGGGGAATCACGATCGGGATCAGCAGCAGCCAGTTCCAGGGGCTGCGATCGCTTCGACCGGGCTGTGGAGTCGCCATGACTCGCACAGTAAGAAGACCCGGATCACAGCAAGGTCACCCGAGCGCCGAACGGCTTCGTTACTGCGGCGAACGGTCGGCGAGGGGCAGCGTCACGGCCGACGGATGCCGGGAGTCGTGGAAAACCTCCAGGTCAACGACGCCCATGTCGGATCCGTCGAGTAGCGTGCCGCCCAGATTGCGGGCAATTCGCGGATAGGCTCCACCGGCCACCTGGACCCGGATTCGATGCCCCCGCCGGAAGCGGTGCCCGATGGGCCACAGGTCCACCCGCACCCGCCGCACGCCGTCGGCGTCGGCCTGGTCGGCGGGGGTCAGCCGGCGCACGCCCTCGGTCACGTTCATCGACCGGCCGTCCGGATGGACGTCGCAGACGCGGACCACCACGTCGGCGTGCTCGCGGCTGGTGCGCAGGCACAGGTCGGCGCTCACCTCCCCGATCATGTCGGTGTCGCCGGAGAACGCGGGTGAGGTGTAGACGAGCACGTCGCGCCGGGCCTCCACGCGCCGGTTGTCGCGCGGTGTCGAGTCGCCGATGAGGACGGGACCGCCGAGCGCGGGCGTGGGGTGCCGCGGATCCCAGCGGAAGGCGTCGGGCGGCGCCTCGGCCGGATTGTCCGGCGCGAGCGCGAAGCCGGGCTGCAGGTGCCAGCGCCGCGGCGTCACGCGCGGCGGCGGCCAGTCGGAATACTCGCGCCACTCGTCCGCCCCCGTCACGAACAGCCGCACGGGCGCCTCGCGCAATCCGGACCGGTCGCCCATCAGATGCGCGCGGAACCAGGCCAGCGCGTCGGCGTTGGAGGCGCGCGCGTGGCGGATGTCGGCGTGGTACCAGGGCCCGATCGTCAGATAGGGCTGCCGCCCGGCGGCCCGCATGGCCGCGTAGTCCTTGAGCTGCCAGGGGAGGAACACGTCGTACCAGCCGCCGGTCATCGTGACCTCGGCGGACACCTGTCCGACGTAGGCCGAGAAGTCGCGGGCGGCCCAGTAGGGGAGGCCGGGCTCGCCGTGGTTGGCCAGCAGTTCCTGGAAGAACGGCAGCGGACGTCCGGCCGACAGCAGGTCGAGCTCGGAGACCGGCCGCCCCGACAGGGTCGCCCGGCGGGTCTGGCGCGGCGCGGTGATCGCGGCCATGTGGGCGAGCGGGCCCCGCATCCGGGCCGTCAGCGTGGTCCAGATGAGCGCCGACTCCAGCGCGAACGCGCCGCCGACGTAGGCCGCGTCGCGGAAGCAGGACGCGGTGACCTGCGTCGCCATGGCCTTCAGGTCGGGCGTGTCGGCCGCGACGGCCCACTGGGCGTAGCCGAGGTAGGAGGGGCCGTGCATGGCGAGCGTGCCGTCGTACCACGGCTGGAGGCGCAGCCAGGCGACCGTGGCCAGGCCGTCGTCGTGCTCGTCGGCCAGGGGGTCGAGGCGGCCTCCCGATCCGAAGCCGCCCCGGCAGCTCTGGATGAGCACGTGGAACCCGTGGCGGGCGAAGGTCCTGCCGTACATCCAGCCGAGCATGCCGGCCCTGCCGTACGGGGACCGGATGAGGAGGGTCGGCGCCTTGGCCGCGCCCACGGGGATGTGATGATCGGCGAGGAGCGTCACGCCGTCGGGCATCCTGATCGGGATGTCCCGCTGGACGGCGATCCGGCGGAGGGGGCGGGTGGCGCGGCGGCTGCCACCGAAGGGCGTGCGCGTGACTGACATACGACCTCCTCACCAATAATGTACCGATCGGTAGCTTGGTGCGGAATGTGACCTCGGCCATGCGCGTTGCGGGCGGCCGTGCCGGATGGTTACTCTGTACGGCATGCGAACCCGGAATGAGTGGTGGCGCCGCTGACAGGCGGCCCTAAGACCTTCGATTCGCATTCTTGGCCGCCCTGGGGGGCGGCCTTTGGCATTCCCGCCCCCGGGGCTCTCACGACATAGAGGGGCGACAATGAACTATCTGACCAGCGGCGGGATAAACGTCGAACGGACCGAGCGGTCCGTGCCCGAGGCCGCGCTCGAGGAAATCGTCACCGCGCTCGGGGAGCGGCGCGGCGGGGCCTTCTCTTCTGGCATGGACTATCCGGGCCGATATAGCCGATGGGCGTTCGGATATGTCGACCCGTGCCTGGAAATCGTGGCCCGGGGCCGGGTGATCTCGGCCCGCGCGCTCAACGAGCGCGGCCGGGTCGTGCTCCCCGCCGTCACCTCGTGCCTGCTGGCGGCCGGGAAACCGGTTTCCGAACCGAGCGCCGACTTCGTCGAGGTGCACGTGCCCGAGTCGGAAGACCTGCTGCCCGAGGAGATGCGCAGCCGCCGCCCCACGGTCTTCACGGCGATCCGTGAGGTGATAGCCGCGTTCCGGAGCGATGACCCGCATCTCGGGCTGTACGGCGCCTTCGGCTACGACCTGGCCTTCCAGTTCGAGCCCATCCGCTACGTCCTCGAACGACCGGCCGACCAGCGTGATCTGGTGCTCCAGCTTCCCGACCGGCTCGTCGTGATCGACCGCGTGCGCGAGACCTGCGTCGAGGTCTCCTACGAGTTCACGGTCGACGGCATCTCCACGCGGGGCCTCGAGCGTTCGGGGGAGACCATCCCCCTCGTCCAGCCCACCCAGATCCCGAAAAATCCGGAAAAGGGGACGTACGCGGGGGTCGTGGCGCGGGCCAAGGAGAAGTTCAAGCGCGGCGACCTGTTCGAAGTCGTCCCCGGCCAGGTCTTCCACGCGCCCTGCACCGACCCGCCCGCCTTCTACCGGGCCCTGCGCGTCGCCAACCCCGCGCCGTACGAGTTCCTGCTCAACCTCGGCGGCGAGCACCTGGTCGGCGCGTCCCCCGAGATGTACGTGCGGGTCAGCGGCGACCGGGTCGAGACCTGCCCGATCTCGGGCACCATCGCCCGGGGCGCCAACCCGGTCGAGGACGCCGAGGCCATCAAGGCCCTTCTTTCCAGCGTGAAGGAGGAGTCCGAGCTGACCATGTGCACCGACGTCGACCGCAACGACAAGTCGCGGATCTGCGTGCCCGGCAGCGTGCAGGTGATCGGCCGGCGGCAGATCGAGATGTACTCGCGGCTGATCCACACGGTCGACCACATCGAAGGCCGGCTGCGCCCCGAGTTCGACGCCCTCGACGCGTTCCTCACCCACATGTGGGCCGTCACCGTCACCGGCGCGCCGAAGACGTGGGCCATGCAGTTCATCGAGGACAACGAGGCCACCACCCGCCGCTGGTACGGCGGCGCGGTCGGGTTCATCGGCTTCGACGGCTCGATGAACACCGGCCTCACCCTGCGGACCGCGCAGATCAAGGGCGGCGTGGCGACCGTCCGGGCCGGGGCCACCCTCCTCTACGACTCCGACCCCGAGGCCGAGGAGCGTGAGACCGAGCTCAAGGCGAGCGCCCTGCTCGCCGCGCTCGCCGAGAAGACCGCCGCCAAGACGCCGGAGGTCAAGGAGCAGCCGGGGGAGGGCATGAAGGTTCTGCTCGTCGATCACGAGGACTCCTTCGTCAACACGCTCGCCGACTACTTCCGCCAGCAGGGCGCCGAGGTGATCACGCTCCGTCACGGCTTCCCGTTCGACCTGCTCGACGAGGTCGCCCCGTCGCTCGTGGTGATGTCGCCCGGGCCCGGCTGGCCGTCCGACTTCGGGTGCGCGGCCCTGCTGGACGCCGTCTACGCCCGCGACCTGCCGGTCTTCGGCGTCTGCCTGGGCCTTCAGGCCATGGTGGAGCACGCCGGCGGCGAGCTCGGCCTGCTCGGCTACCCCGAGCACGGCAAGCGCGGCCAGGTCATCCGCACCGGCCCGAGCACCCTGCTCGACGAGCTGCCCGACACCTTCACCGCGGCCCGCTACCACTCCCTGCACGCCACGACGCCTGGTGTGCGCGGCTTCGAGGTGGTGGCCCACACCTCCGACGGCGCCGTCATGGCCATCGAGGACGTGCGGAATCGCCGCTTCGCCGTACAGTTCCACCCCGAATCGATCCTGACCACCGAGGGCGCGTCCGGCGCCCGCGTGATCGCCAACGTGCTGCGCCTGGCGCGTAGGTAAAGGACTGCGCGAACCGGTGACCCGGCACTGGGGAGCGGCATAAAGTCACTCGCTGTGATGACGCCGGGGGCGCCGCCCATGAAGCGGATCGAGACGCTGGACCTCGACGCGCTGGTCCTGCCGATCTTGCCGGATCCGCTCGTCGACCACGACTGCCAGGGCGTGCGCCGCGACGAGCTCGGCCGGTCCCAGTTCGAGATGCTGATCGCCCCGGCGGGAATGGCGGCCCCGCCGGGCACCACGCATTTCGACACGCCGCTCGGCGTGGCGATCCGGCGCTGGTGCGGGCCGGTTCTCGGGCTGGAGCCGCACGCGCCTCCCGCGGTCTATCTGGCGCGCCGGGCCGAGCTCGGCGCGGGCGAGGTCAACCGGCGGCTGCTCCGCGCCGCCGGCATCGTCGCCTTCCTGGTCGACGCCACGACGAGCGGCCCCGAGCTGCTGACGGCGGCCGAGCTCGGCCGCCTCGGCGGGGCCGCCGCCGACGAGATCGTGCGGATCGAGGACGTCGAGCAGGAGGTCGCCGAGTCCGGCCGCTCGTCGGTCGGCTACGTCGAGGAGCTGCGCGACCGCTTGGCCGCGCGTGCCGGGCGGGCCGTGGCGCTGAAGACCATGGTGGCCCGCCACCACGGCCTCGACGTGGAGCCGTCGCGGCCGTCGCGCGGCACCGTGCTGGCCTCGGCCGGGCGCCGCCTGGCCGGTCCGCGCGAGCCGCTGGCCGACCCCGTGCTGCTGCGGCACGTGCTGTGGACGGCCGTCGACGCGGCGCGCGAGCGCGGGCTGCCGCTGCAGATCCAGTGCGGCTACGGCCCCGGGCACGACGGCGCGGGGGCGCCGCCGCATCGCTCCGACCCGTCGCTGATGACCGATTTCATCCGCGCGCTGATGCCGCTCGGTGTGCCGGTGGTGCTGTTGCGCTGCTACCCGTTCCACCGGGAGGCGGCGCACCTGGCCGGCGTCTTCCCCCACGTGTACGTGGACGTGCCGGCCCCGGCCGCGAGCGAGGTGCTCGCGCTGGCGCCGTTCCACAAGCAGATGTTCGGGTCGGGCGGCCGCGGCGTGGCCGAAACGTGCCTGCTCGGGGCCCTGGCCTTCCGGCGCGCCCTGACCCGCGCGCTGACCGACAGGATCGCGGCGGGCGAGTGGAGCGCCGCGGACGCGGCACGTGTGGCCGACATGATCGGGTCGGGTAACGCCAGACGCGTATACAGGTTGTGAACAGGATCCTCATCAAGGATGAGGAAATATCCGGATGTGTGGCTGAATAATCGCCAGCGTTATGACTGCCATCGAGATCCGCAACCTTTCGAAGTCGTTTGGACCGGTCAGAGCCGTGGACGACATCTCGTTCACGGTCGAGGCCGGCACCGTGACCGGCTATCTGGGCCCCAACGGCGCGGGCAAGACCACCACGCTCCGTTCCCTGCTCGGGCTCGTGACCGCCGACTCCGGCACCGCCCTGGTCAACGGGACGCGGTACGCCGACCTCGCCTCGCCCGTCTCCGAGGTCGGAGCCGTGCTGGAGGCCACCAACTTCCACCCGGGGCGTACCGCGCTCAACCATCTGCGCGTCCTCTGCACGGCGGCCGGGCTCCCCGCGGCGCGCGCCGGCGAGTGCCTGGAGCAGGTCGGGCTGAGCGAGGCGGCCGACAAGCGCGTCGGCGGCTTCTCGCTCGGCATGCGGCAGCGGCTCGCGCTCGCCTCCGCGCTGCTCGGCGAGCCTCGGGTGTACATCCTCGACGAGCCCGCCAACGGCCTCGACCCGGCCGGCATCCAGTGGCTGCGCGGGTTCCTCCGCTACCTCGCCCACGAGCAGGGCGCGGCCGTGCTGGTGTCCAGCCACGTGCTGTCCGAGGTCGAGCAGACCGTCGACAACGTCGTCATCATCGCCAAGGGCCGCCTCGTACGGCAGGGCACGCTGGCCGAGCTGACCGCGTCCGACGGCGACCAGTCCGTGCGCGTGCGAACCGCCTCCGAGGAGCTGCGCCCGGCCCTGGAGAAGGCCGGCGGCACCGTGGAGGAGCTCGAAACAGGCCTGTTCCGCGTGCACGGCCTCACCAACGAGGACGTGGCCCGGCTCGCGCTGGACCAGCGGATCCTCGTCACCGAGCTCACGCCCGAGCGGTCGGACCTGCAGAAGATCTTCCTTGAGCTCACGGGGGATGAGTCGCGATGAGACTGGTCAAGTCGGAGCTGCAGAAGCTGTTCACCACGCGGCTGTGGTGGATCATGCTCATCGTCATGCTGCTGCTGGTCGTGCTGCAGCTGGTGTTCCTCATCGCGTTCGCCGGCCAGGAGCAGAACGGCGCGCCGGGGATCCCGGCCCTCGACGACCCCGGATGGCTGCCGATCGCCTTCTCCGCCGCGTCCACCGGCAACATCTTCACGATGATCCTCGGCGTGGTCATGATGACCAGCGAATACCGCTACCAGACGATCACCGGCACGTTGCTGGTGACGCCGAAGCGGACCTTGGTGATCGCCGCCAAGCTGATGTCCGGTGTGGTGGTCGGGCTGCTGTTCGCCGTCGTCGCGCTGGTGTTCGTCGGGATCGTCGCGGTGATCGCGGTGGTCGCGGGCGGCGGCACGGTCTCGCTCACCGCGCATCACCTGCCACAGGTCGCGCTCGGCATCCTGATCGGCCTCGCGCTCTACACGCTGTTCGGGATCGGGCTAGGGGCGCTGGTGCGCAACCAGATCGCCGCCCTCGTCGGGGCCATCGTCTGGTCGTACGTCATCGAGTCCATCTTCGCGGCCATTCCCGCGCTGCAGCCGGTCGGCAAGTGGCTGCCTCGCGGCGCGTACGAGGCCCTGATGGACGTGGAGGTCAACACGGGGCTGGGCGCGTCCAACCTGCTGCCCGTGTG
Source organism: Streptosporangiaceae bacterium NEAU-GS5 (assembly GCA_017592665.1). Taxonomy (GTDB): domain Bacteria; phylum Actinomycetota; class Actinomycetes; order Streptosporangiales; family Streptosporangiaceae; genus NEAU-GS5. Next base: position 136,164 of record JAGFNW010000013.1, read on the forward strand.
GGGCGGCGCGCTCGTCCTGATCGGCTACGGCCTGGCCTTCGCGCTGGTCGCGTCCCTTACCACCACCCGCCGCGACATCACGTGAGATACTTGGATCCCGTGATCAAGATCCACGACGATGTGACGGTTGAGCTGGTCAAGCACAGCGCGTCCGACGGCGACGTGCTGTGGGCGGCGCGGGTGTCGACGGCGGGGGAGCAGTCCCTGGAGGAGCTGCACAAGGACCCCGAGCGATCCAAAGGGCTGATCAACTATTTGATGCGCGACCGGCACGGCAGCCCCTTCGAGCACAACTCGATGACGTTCTTCGTGCACGCGCCGATCTTCGTCTTCCGCGAGTTCATGCGGCACCGGGTCTGGTCGTACAACGAGGAGAGCGGGCGCTACCGCGAGCTGCAGCCGGTCTTCTACGTGCCCGGGCCCGAGCGCAAGCTGGTCCAGGTGGGCCGCCCCGGCAAATACGAGTTCGTCGACGGGTCGCCCGAACAGCACCGACTGGTGACCGAGACCATGCTGGCCTCCTACGAGCACTCCTACACGGCCTACCAGAAGATGCTCGAGGCGGGCGTCGCCCGCGAGGTGGCCCGCGCCGTCCTTCCCGTCGGCCTGTTCTCCTCCATGTACGCGACCTGCAACGCGCGCGCCCTGATGCACTTCCTCTCGCTGCGCACCAAGGACGACCGTGCCGCGGTCCCCTCCTTCCCGCAACGCGAGATCGAGATGGTGGCCGAGAAAATGGAAGCCATCTGGGCCGGTCTGATGCCCCTCACCCACGCCGCCTTCAACGCCAACGGCCGCATCTCCCCCTAACCCTCCTCCCCGGCGTGGGCCCCCCCCCCCCCGCGGGGGCACGCGCGGGGGGGGGTGGGGGTGGGGGGGG
>JAGFNW010000013.1:137053-229493 GCA_017592665.1 Streptosporangiaceae bacterium NEAU-GS5
CCCCCCCCCCCCCCGGCCCCCCCCCCCCCGCCGCGCCCGCCCCCCCCGCGGGGGGGTTAGGGGGTGGTGCAGGTGTAGGAGGTGGGGAGGGCGGTGTTGCCGGCGGGGCGGGAGGCTTGGAAGCCCATGCCGTTGACCGAGCCTCCCGGCGGGATGGTGCCGTTGAAGCTCAGGCTGTGGAAGGTCACGATCTGGCCGCTGGTGGAGGCCTGGACGTTCCAGGAGCCGGTGAGCACGTGTCCGGGCGGCAGGGTGAACGTGACGGTCCAGCTGGTGATCGTCGTCGAGCTGGTGTTGGTGACGGTCAGCGGGTTGATCACGTAGCCGGTCGACCACTGGGTCTGGACGGTCGGGGTGGCCGTGCAGGCGACGGTGTTCGGGGCCGTGGTGACGGTCACGGTGTTGGACGGCTGGGACATCAGGCCGGAGGCGTCGCGGGCCCGCACCTGGAAGCGGTAGGTGGTGTTCGGGGTCAGGCCGCCGTTGGTGAAGGTCAGCTGGGTCGTCGAGCCGATCAGCGTGAACGCGCCGCCGGAGGCTCCGGGCGCGCGATAAACGTCGTATCCGACGACGCCCACGTTGTCGGTCGCCGGGCCCCATGTGAGGGTGACGCTCGACGAGGTGATGTTCGTGGCGGTCAGGTTGGTGGGCGGGGTCGGCGGTTCGCCTTCACAGTTGAGGGCGGTGATGATGGGGTTGGTCGGGACCGAGACGTTCCCGGCCGCGTCGCGGGCCCTGATCTGGTAGCGGTAGACGGTGTTCGTGACCACGTTGGTGTCGGTGAACGACGTGCCGGCCGTGTTCCCGATCACGGTGAACGTGCCGCCGGACGTGCCCGTGGCGCGCATCACGTCGTAGGTGACGCCCGAGGTGGTGGAGGCCGTCCACGTGATGGTGATGCTGGTGCAGGTCGAGGTCGCGCCCGGGTTCCCCGGCGGGTTGGGCTGGATCGGCCCGATCGACAGCGCGTCGCGGATGGCGTTGTAGGCCGGCTTCTTCGCCAGGTTCTGGTCCCACGGCGTGGCGGCGCCCTGCCCGCTGAAGGTGATGGGGATCAGGCTGTACTTGTCGGTGAACTCGGCGAGCGTCCAGCCGGCGCAGCGGGCGACCGCGAGGCAGACGTTGATCAGCTGCCGGAAGTCGTCGGCCTGCTGGGTGTCCTTGGCAGTCGTGCGCGGCAGGGCCATCCGCACGTCGAGCTCGGTGAACGCCACGTCGAGCCCGAGGTTGGCGAAGCGCTGCAGGTTCTGCTGTACGGTCGTGGGGATCTGGCCGAGCACCATGTGGCCTTCGAAGCCCACGCCGTCGATCGGCACGCCCTGCTGCACGAGCGACTGGACCAGGGTGAACAGGGCGTCGCTCTTGGCGTTCACGCCTTCGGCGCCGAACTCGTTGATGTACAGCTTGACGCCCGGCCCGGCGGCCTCACGCGCCGCCCGGAAGGCCTCGGCGATGTAGCTGTCGCCGATGTTGCGCTGGAAGACCGTCTGACGGCGGGTGCCGTCGTCGTTGAGCGGCTCGTTGACCACGGCCCACTGGTTCGCCTTGCCCGCGAAGTGGGTGACGATCTGGCTGATGTGCTCGCGCATGACGCCGAGCAGGTCGGCGGCGGGGATCGACTGCACCCAGGCCGGCAGGTGGCTGTGCCAGACCAGGGTGTGGCCGCGCAGGGTCATGGTGTTGGCCACGGCGAAGTTGGCGATCTGGTCTCCGGCCACGAAGTTGAAGAGGTTGCGGCCCTGCTGCGTGGCGTCCCACATCATCGCGTCGGACGGCATGAGCTGGCCGAACTCGCTCGTCAAGATCGATGTGTACGCCATGTCGGTGAGCTCGCCGTTGTCCGTGGACGACCCGAGGTACTTGCCACGGGCCGCGGCCAGGGCGCCGAGCGTCCCGGGAGCCGGTGTCGCCCCGGCCGGGGCGGCTGGGACGACGAGTGTGAGGGTCAGCCCGATGAGGGCCGTCAACAGTGCTGCCAAGCGTTTCATCTGTCACCGAAACCTTCGGAGGTCGGTTGAGCCGGGGGCACGGCCCTGCCCCCGGCTCAGCGCTGGATCGGATGTGATCAGGGGTCGATCACGGTGTCGTGCAGGTGTATCCGGACGGCAGGGAGGTGTTGCCGCTGGGACGGCTGGCCTGGTAGCCGAAGCTGGTGGTGCTGGCTCCAGGGGCGAGCGTGCCGTTGTGGCCGACGCTCTTGGCGGTCACGGTCTGGCCGCTGGTGGTCACGGTGGCGTTCCAGGATCCGGTCAGCGCGTGGCCGGCCGGGAGCGTGAAGGTGACCGTCCAGCTGGTGATCGTGGATGTGCTGGTGTTGGTGATGGTCATCGGCTGGATCACGTATCCGGTCTGCCACTGCGACTGCACGGTCGCGACGGCCGTGCAGGCTCCGGTCGAGGTCCCGCCGGAGGTGGTGAAGGTCACGTGGGTGGATTGGGCGGAGGAGTTGCCGGCGGCGTCGCGGGCGATCACATAGCACTCGTACAAGGTGCCGGCGGTCAGCCCGGTCCTGGTGAACGACGGCGTGGTCGAGGTGCCGACCAGCAGGAAGCTTCCGCTCGATCCGGTACGGCACCAGATCTCGTAGCCGGTCACGCCGACGTTGTCGGTGGAGGCGGTCCACGACAGGCTCGCGCCGGTGGAGGTGACGTTCGATGTGGTGAGGCCGGTCGGCGTGGTGGGCGCCGTGGTGTCGGTGGTCCCGCCGAGCAGCCCGCTCAGCGCCGGATACCACCGGTTGGAGATCTTCTGGTTGCCGGCGTCGTTGGGGTGCACGCCGTCACCGGTGTCGGTCGCGGTGTTGAACCCGGTCCACTGGTCGACGACGGTGATGGGGGAGGCGGCCGTCGACTTGCCGGCGGCCCACGCGGGGATGGCGTTGTTGAAGGCCACCACTCGCTGCCCGCACTCGGCGCAGTTCGACGGGTTCATCGGCAGGATCTGGGCGACCAGGATCTTCATGGAGGGGTTGCTGGCCCGCATCTGGTCGACCAGCGTGCTGAAGGCGGCGAGGATCGTGGCGGGCGACAGGTTGCTCCAGACGTCGTTGGTGCCGAGGTGCATCATCACGATGTCCGGGTGGGTGGCCGCCAGCCAGGGCGGGAGCTGGTTCTGGTTGGCCATGTTGGTGGCGAGGATGCCGCCGTGGCCCTCGTTGTCCCCGTCGTAGGTGACGCCGCAGCCCTGCGGCGGTAGCGTGCCGACGAAGTCGATGTTGGTCAGCCCGCTGGTCTGCAACCGGTTCCAGAGCAGGGCGCGCCAGCAGCCGGGCGAGCCGGTGATCGAGTCGCCCAGCGGCATGATCCGCACGGGCGCGGCCTGGGCCGGGCTGGAGATCACGAAGGTGATCGTCCCTAGGAGGGTCGCCAGTAGCGCGAACAGAGCGGTCTTCCTTGGCATCGGCCTGGCTCCTGTCGTCGATCCGCCGCCGTGATCGTAGGAATCGGCCTGCCCGATGACCAGCTCAGGGCGCTCGCAGCCGTTCTGACCTGCTGGTTAACACGAATGAGGGTGTAAGTTTCAGCCGCTTGCGGGCCCCGGCGCACTGTTCGCCACGACTCGCTGTGATAGACCGGTCCAAATTCGTCGATATCGTTCGGTATTGCCATACAATGCGCCGCAAGTGCCGAGAGAATGGCGGTGAAAGTGGACCGAATTGCGGCTCTTTGCGAGGATCTGTCCCGGCTGACAGTGCAAGCGCGGCGACGGGGGCGGATGGAGGACCTGGTGGTGGCGTGCGACGCCGTGGTGAGCGGGCGCAACGCCGACCAGGCCATTGAGCGGCTGTTCGCAGTTCTGGAACTGGACGGTCAGTCCTTGGAATCAGATCGGGGGACGCATTCTGGGGGAAGCGGATTCGTATGCCCAATTGGCCGGTGTGGACGCCTGGTAAGGGATCTCGGTCCCAGTGATCCGCGCCCCATCTGCTCAATTTCGGAGCAGTTTCTGATCCCGCGTCAATGAAGGGTGCTCTCCCGCACGATCAGGCGGTGCCCGGCCACCAGCTCCTTCGGCTGGGCGGCCGTGCCTGACAGCCGGGAGGCGAGCAGATCGACGGCGACGTCGGCGATCTGCGACTTGTCCGGGGCGACCGTCGTCAGGGCCGGCGTCGCGTAGCGGCCGTCTTCGATGTCGTCGAAGCCGATCAGTGCGATGTCGTCCGGCACCCGGATCCCGCGAGCCAGGAGCGTGCGCAGCGCGCCCAGCGCGAGCGTGTCGTTGAAGCAGAAGACGGCGTCGGGCGGACCGGCGGGCGATCCGGTCAGCAGGCCGGCCATGGCCGTGGCCCCGTCGGCCCGGTGGAAGGCCGCCACGTGCGCCACGGCGTGCTCGGTGAGGCCCGCCTTGGCCAGAGCGTGACGGAAGCCGCGTAGCCGCAGCCGGGCCGTCACGCCTGCGGCGGCCTTCTGCGCGCCGATGGCCGCGATCCGCCGCCGCCCGAGCTGGACGAGGTGGGCCGTGGCCTCTTCGGCCGCCGCCACGTTGTCGACCGCCACATGGTCGTACGGCGAGCGCCCCACCCGCTCGCCCAGCAGCACCATGGGCGTGCTGTCGACGCGCGCCGCGAGGTCGCCCCCGGTCAGCGCGAGCGGGCTGAACAGCAGCCCGTCGATGAGATGCGCCCGGATCCCGGAGACGACAAGCCGCTCCTTGGCGCGGTCGCCCTGGGTCTGGTCGATCAGCACGGTCCAGCCCCGCTGGTCGGCCGCGGCGATCACGCGTGTGGCGAGCTCGGCGAAGTAGGGGATGGCGAGGTCGGGAAGGGCTAACGCGATCACCCCCGACCGGCCCTGGCGCAGGTTTCGCGCCGACAGGTTGGGGCGATAGCGCAGCTCGGCGATGGCCGCCTCGACACGCAGCCGGGTCTCGGGGCTGACATGCGGATAGCCGTTCACCACATTGGAGACGGTCTTGATGGAGACCCCGGCACGCTCGGCCACATCCTTGAGCCTCGGTTGCACGCGCCCACTGTACACGGGTTTACAACGATGTAACCGAGTCGGGCCGCGGCTATTTACAACGTTAGATACAACGTTGTACAAAGACGGGCATGCACAACGCTCGTCTGACCTTGGACCCCGCCTTCACGATCGCCCCGGTGAACCGGCGTCTGTTCGGCTCTTTCGTGGAACACATGGGCCGCTGCGTCTACACAGGGATCTTCGAGCCCGGCCATCCGGCCGCTGACGAGCAGGGGTTCCGGCGCGACGTCATCGACCTCGCGACGGAGATGGGCGTCAGCGTGGTGCGCTACCCGGGCGGCAACTTCGTCTCCGGCTACCGCTGGGAGGACGGGGTGGGCCCCGACCGGCCGATCCGGCTCGACCGGGCCTGGCGGCAGATCGAGACCAACCGCTTCGGGCTCAACGAGTTCATGGCGTGGGCCCGCGAGGCCGGCGTGGAGCCCATGATGGCCGTCAACCTCGGCACCCGTGGCCTCCAGGAGGCCTGCGACCTGCTCGAGTACGCCAACCATCCGTCGGGCACCTACTGGTCGGACCTGCGGGCCGAGCACGGCGTGGCCAAGCCGTACGGGATCAGGCTCTGGTGCCTGGGCAACGAGATGGACGGGCCCTGGCAGATCGGCCACAAGACCGCCGAGGAGTACGGCCGGCTCGCCAACGAGACGGCCAAGGCCATGCGGATGGTCGACCCGGACATCGAGCTCGTGCTGTGCGGCAGCTCCAACAGCCGGATGCCGACCTTCGGCGCCTGGGAGGCCACCGTCCTCGAGCACGCCTACGACGCGGTGGACTACCTGTCGCTCCACGCCTACTACGAGGAGGACGGCGACCTGCCCGGGTTCCTCGCCTCCGCGGTCGACATGGATCGCTTCATCTCCTCGGTGGTGGCCACCGCCGACCACGTGCGGGCCAAGCTGGGCCGCACGAAGACCATCAACCTGTCGTTCGACGAGTGGAACGTCTGGAACCAGGCCCGCTACGAGGGCCGGGAGGAGGGCGACTTCGAGCAGGCGCCCGAGCTCATCGAGGACACCTTCACCGCGGCCGACGCGGTCGTGGTGGGCGACTTCCTGATCACCCTGCTCCGGCACGCCGACCGGGTCACCGTCGCCTGCCAGGCGCAGCTGGCCAACATCATCGCGCCGATCCGCACCGAGCCCGGCGGGCCGGCGTGGCGGCAGACCATCTTCCACCCGTTCGCGCTGACCGCCCGGCACGCCCGGGGCACGGTCCTTCGCGTCGAGCCCGTCTCGCCGTACGTCGAGACCAGCCGCTACGGCTCGGTCCCGCAGCTGTCGGCGGTGGCCACCGTCGACGAGGAGGGCGCGACCCTCATCGCGGTCAACCGCAGCACCACCGACGCCCTCGACCTGACCGCCGACGTGCGGGCCCTGCGGCCGAGCTCGGTCACCGCCCAGGTCATCGCCGAGGACGACCCGCACCAGACCTCGGTCGCGGTGCGGCCGCTCGGCGAGGCGCGGCTGGATGGGGGACAGCTGCGCGCCACGCTCCCGGCCCTGTCCTGGAGCCTGTTCCGTCTCGCTACCACCTAGGAGAACAACCCCATGAAGCGACTACTCGTGGCGCTGGCGGCAGTCATCCTCCCGCTCACGGCCTGCGGATCCGGCGGCGGCGAGGCCTCCGGCGGCCCCGTGACGCTCACCTTCTGGAACGGCTACACCGGCCCCGACCGGCCCGCTCTCGAAGCCCTGGTGAAGAAGTTCAACGACACCCACCCGACCATCAAGATCCAGATGAACATCATGACCTGGGACGTGCTGTTCCAGAAGCTGCTGCCGGCCTACACCAGCGGCACCGGCCCGGACATGGTGGCCTTCGACGACGTCCAGATCGGCCGCTACGCCGGCAAGGGCGTGCTGCGCCCGGTCGACGACTGGTACGCCAAGGACGCCACCACGGTCGGCAACCTCGTCAAGCCCGCCGTCGACGCCACGGTCTTCAAGGACAAGAAGTACGCGGTGCCGATGACGTTCACGCCGATCCTCATGTACTACAACAAGAAAATGTTCAAGGACGCCGGCCTCGACCCGGAGAACCCGCCGAAGACCTGGGCCGACTGGCAGACGGCGCTGAAGAAGCTGACCAAGGACACCGACGACGACGGCAGGCCCGACCAGTACGGCACGGCCCTTCCCGACCACGAGACCATCCAGGTCTGGCCGATCCTGCTGTGGGGCAACGGCGGCGACGTGCTGCAGGTGAACAGCCCGCAGTCGGTCCAGGCCGTCCAGCAGTGGACCGACCTGATCGTCAAGGACGGGGTCTCGCCGACCGGGCTCGCCGGGGCCGACGCCGACAAGCTGTTCCAGACCGGCAAGGCAGCCACCGACATCACCGGCCCGTGGATGACCACCGGCTTCAAGGACGCCGGCCTCGACTTCGGGCTGGCCATGGTGCCGGCCGGTCCGGCCAAGTCGATCACGCTGGCCGGCGCCTCGTCCTTCGTCCTCAACGCCAAGATCTCCGACGCCCGGCGCGACGCCGCCTACCAGTGGTTCAGCTTCTGGAACAGCAAGGAGTCGCAGATCTACTGGTCCAACAACGCCGGATTCCCCGGCACCCGGACCGACGTGACGCCCGACGAGACCAAGTCCAACCCCTACGTCGCCCAGTTCGCCGCGCACTCAGGTGAGGCCCAGGTGCTGCTGCCGGGCCAGGCCGAGTTCCAGAAGATCTACACCGAGACCTTCGAGCCGGTGATCCAGAAGATCACCAATGGCGAGGTCCAAGTCCAGCCCGCGCTCGACGAGGCGGCCAAGCAGATCACCCCGCTGGCCAGCCAGTGAGCTTGAAGGCCGAAACCGCGGAGCCGCGCCCGGCGCGGCTCCGCGGGACCCTCACGGCGCGGACCCGGCGGACGATCACCGCGTACGCCTTCCTCGCGCCGACGCTCGTCGTGGCCGCGGTCTTCATGGTCTGGCCCATGATCCGCAGCCTGATCGACTCGTTCTACGAGAAGTCGATCGGGCCGGGGGAGTTCACCGGCCTCTCGAACTACACGCAACTGCTCAAGGACGAGGCGTTCCTCGGGGCGCTGCGCAACACCGTGTTCTACGCGATCGTCGCCACGCCCCTGTCGGTCGGCTTCGCCCTGGGGTTCGCGCTGCTGCTGAACGGCCGGGTCCGCGGGCGCGGGTTCTTCCGGTCGGCGCTGTTCATCCCGGCCGTGCTGTCGCTGGGCGTGGTCGCGATCGCCTGGTCCTTCCTGCTCGACCCCGACATCGGGCTGGTCACGTACTGGCTGCGCTCGATCGGGGTGCCGGCCGGCAACGGCGTGCGCGATCCGTCCCTCGCCATGTGGTACGTGATCGGCGTCGGCGTGTGGAAGAACACCGGGTTCTACATGGTCATGTATCTGGCCGGGCTGCAGACCATCCCGCGCACCTTCTACGAGGCGGCCGTCATCGACGGGGCCGGGCCCTGGCAGCGGTTCCGCCGGGTCACCTGGCCGCTGCTGTCCAACACGACGGCGTTCGTGTTCATCATCGCGGCCATCGCCGCGCTGCAGGTGTTCGACCAGGTCTTCGTGATGACCCGGGGCGGCCCGCACTTCGCCACCGAATCGCTGGTCTACCTCGTGTACCGCAAGGGCTTCCAGGACTTCGAGTTCGGCTACGCCTCGGCCATCGCCTGGGTGCTCGTGATCGTCGTGTTCGCGCTGTCGCTGGCGCAGAACGTGTTCTTCAGCCGCCGGGCGGTGCGCTACTGATGACCCTCATCCGAAGTGTCGCGAAATATGGGGCTTTGGCGGTTGGGGCGGCGCTGGTGCTGCTGCCGCTGGTGTGGATGGTCACGGCGTCGATCTCGCCGGAGGCGTCGATCGTGCGCTACCCGCCGTCCCTCATCCCGGGCGGCTTCACCACCGAGCACTACGCGGAGGTGTGGCGGCGGATCCCGTTCGCCCGCCAACTGCTGAACACGGTGATCTTCGCCGGCGGTGTCACCGCGGTCTCGCTGGTGCTGGACTCGCTCGCCGCGTACGCCCTGGCCCGGCTCGACTTCCCGGGCAAGAACGCGGTCTTCGCGCTCATCCTGCTGCTGCTGATGATCCCGCCCCAGGTCACCTTGGTGCCGCTGTTCCAGCTGCTGAGCGACCTCGGCTGGATCAACACCTACCAGGGGCTGATCGTGCCGCGCGCCACCAACGCCTTCGGCATCTTCTTCCTCCGCCAGTTCTTCATGACGATCCCGCTGTCGCTGGGGGAGGCGGCGCGGATCGACGGCGCGTCGGAGTTCGGGATCTACCGGAGGATCATCCTGCCGCTGTCCGGCCCCGCGCTGCTGACGCTCGGGCTGTTCCACTTCATGTACAACTGGAACGACCTGCTCTGGCCGCTGGTGTTCACCACCGACACCGACATGCAGACGCTGCCCGCCGGGCTGGCCCTGTTCATGGGGCAGCACGTGATCGAATATGGCCTGCTGATGGCCGGGGCCGTGCTCACGCTGCTGCCCATGGTCTCGGCGTTCCTGCTGGTCCAGCGCCGCTTCGTGGAAGGCATCGCCACGACAGGCCTGCGCTGAGGGCTCAGAGGACCGCGCCGACGGCCGTTTCGACCGCCGTGTGCACGGTCGTGCTGTCTCCGAGACCGCCGCTTACCGTCACCCCGTCGCGCAGCAGGAGCAGGAACTCGGCCGTCCGGTCGGCGTCCGCCCGGCCCGCCTCGGCCAGCAGCGAGCGCATGAGGCCGCGGAACCAGTCGCGGTAGTCGCCGACGATGGTCCGTACGGGATGGGCGGGATCGGCGAACTCGGCGGCCGCGTTGAGGAACGGGCAGCCGCGGAACCCGGGACCGTCGCTGAGCTCGGCCAGCTTGGCGAAGATGGTCCTGATCCGCTCGACCCCCTCGCCGGGGAGCGCCGACAGCGCGCCGCGCTGGCGCTCGTATTCGGTCGTCAGGTAGGCGCTGACCAGCTCGTCCTTGGACGGGAAGTGATGGTAGAAGGTGGCCTTGGCCACCCCGGCCTCGGCGATGATCCGGTCGACGCCGACCGTGTGGATCCCCTCGGTGTAGAAGAGCCGGGTCGCCGTCTCCAGGATCCGGTTTCGTGCCTCGCTCACCACTTGACTCTACCAGACAGGTCTGTCTAGTCTCATCTGTGTACAGACAGGTCTGTCTAGAGGGAGTGCGACATGAACGCCATCTACACCGCCATCGCCACGTCCGCCGGCCGTGACGGCCGGTCCGTCACCAACGACGGGCGGCTCGACGTGACCCTCGCCCGGCCCAAGGAGTTCGGCGGCGACGGCGCAGGCACCAACCCCGAGCAGCTGTTCGCGGCCGGTTACTCGGCCTGTTTCGCCAGCGCGCTGCAGCTGGTCGCGCGGCGGCAGGGCGTGGACGCCGCGGACGCGTCGGTGACGGCCGAGATCGGGCTGCACCCCGCGGACGGCGGCCGCTTCACGCTGTCGGCCGTGCTCCGCGTGGAGCTGCCCGAGCACCTGCAGGGGGAGGCGGGCCGCGCCCTGGTCGAGGCCACCCACCAGGTGTGCCCCTACTCCAACGCGACCCGCGGTAACATCCCCGTCGAGCTCGTCGTCGAGTGACTCCTACCGGTCGCACCGCCCGAGGCCGGGCCGGCGCGGTGTGAACCGTACGAGAAGCCGTGCCGTGTTCTTGAAAGGGGGCGCCGTCTTGTCGTGGGCGGCATGACAACGGCGGCGAGTGGCTGATGAACAGGCAAATGGTGCAAATCCGGCTCCTCGGGCCGGTCGATGTCACGGTGGACGGTGTGTCGCACCCGGTTCCCGGGTTGCGCCGCAAGTCGGTGCTGGCCGTTCTGGCGCTGCATCCCGGCGAGGTGGTCAGCGCCGGCCGGCTGGTCGACGCCGTGTGGGGCGACGATCCGCCGCCGAGCGTGGCCAACAGCCTGCACGCGCACATCGCCTACCTGCGCCGGGCGTTACGCGCCGACGGCGCGATCGAGGCCCGCCCGCCCGGCTACCTGCTGAACCTGCCGCCCGACGCCGTCGACGCCGGCCAGGCCATGCGGCTGATCGCCGCCACGGCCAAGGGCGGCGACCACGCCGGCGCCGCCGTGCGGCTGACGGCGGCTCTCGACCTGTGGCGCGGGCCGTCCCTGGCCGACGTGGCCGAGGTGGCCTGGCTGCGCGACCAGGGGCGGCGGCTGGACGAGGCCCGGCTTGAGGCGCACGAACGGCTCGTGGAGGCCCGGCTGGCGCTGGGCGATCACCTGCCGTCGGTGGCCGAGCTGGAGGATCTCGCCGCGCGGCACCCGTTCCGCGAGCGCCTCCACCAGCTGCTCATACTGGCGCTGTACCGCTCCGGCCGGCAGGCCGACGCGCTGGCCGCCTATCACCGGCTGCGGCAGACGCTCGCCGACGAGCTCGGCATCGACCCGAGCGCCGAGCTGCGGGACCTCGAAGGCGCGATCCTGCGGCAGGACCCCCGGCTCGACCTGTCGCCGCGACCACCGTCCGCGGCGGCCGCACCAGCATGGATCAAGCCGGCCCAGCTTCCCCAGACGCTCGCCGCCTTCTCCGGCCGCGACGACGATCTCGCCCGGCTCCGTCGCCACCTGCCGCACACCGTGGTCCTGCTCTCGGGCACCGCAGGGGTCGGCAAGACGACGCTGGCGATCCAGTGGGCGCACCAGGTGAAGGGGCGATTCCCGGACGGCCAGCTCCATGTCAACCTGCGCGGCTTCGACCCCGGCGGCGAGGTGATGGATCCGGCCGAAGCGCTCCACGATTTCCTGCTGGCGCTGGGCGTGCCGCGCGACCAGATCCCCGCCTCGGCGCACGCGCGGGCCGCTCTGTATCGGAGCGCGCTGGCGGGCAAGCGCGTGCTCATCGTGGCCGACAACGCCCGCGACGAGCGGCATGTACGGCCGCTGCTGCCCGGCACGCCAGGCTGCCTGATCATCGTCACGAGCCGTAACCAGCTACCCGGACTGGTCGCCGCCGACGGCGCCTATCCGCTGGCCCTCGACCGGCCGTCCGCGAGCCAAGCCCGCCGGATCCTCGTGCGGCGGCTGGGCCCGGAACGGGTCGACGCCGAGCCGGAAGCGGTCAGCGACATCATCACCCGGTGCGCGCGATTGCCGCTGGCCCTGGCCGTCACCGCCGCCCGGGCCGCCCTCGCCCCCGCGCTCCCGCTGGCCGGCCTCGCCGCGCAACTGCGGGAGGCGGCGAGCACTCTCGACTGCTTCGACGGGGACGATCCGGCGACCAGCGTCCGGGCCGTGTTCTCGTGGTCATACCAGGCCGTCAGCGACCCGGCGGCGCGGCTGTTCCGGCTGCTGGGGACATGCCCCGGCCCCGACATCGCGCTGCCCGCCGCGGCCGGCCTCGCCGCCCTGCCGACCGGCGAGGCCGGGCGCCTGCTGGCCGAACTCACCCGCGCGCACCTCCTCACAGAGACGAGCCCGGGCCGCTTCGGCTTTCACGATCTGCTGCGCGCCTACGCCATCGAACAGACGGACCGGCACGACAGCGACGAGCAACGAGCCGCGGCCCGGCGCCGGCTCCTCGACCACTATGTGCACAGCGCCCATGCGGCCGCCCTGCTGCTCAAACCGGGCCGCAGCCGGATCGCCCTCGCGGCGCCGGCCCATGGCGTCACGCCGCACCTGCCGGCCGACCAGCCCGAGGCGCTGGCCTGGTTCGCCGCCGACCGAGGGGTGCTGCTGGCCATCATGGCCCGCCGGCCCGACGGGCACGACCGGCACACCTGGCAGCTGGCCTCAGCCTTGGTGACACTCCTCAGCACGCGAGGCGACCTCCGCGACAACGAGGCCGCGCAGCAGGCCGGTCTACGCGCCGCCCGGCGGGCCGGCGACCGTGCCGCGCAAGCCCACGCGCACCGTCACCTCGCCCTGGTCCACACCCACCTCGGGATGCCCGCCGAGGCGCAGCGGCACAGCCAGGCGGCGTTGCGGCTGCTCGAGCGGCTCGACGACCCGGTCGCCACGAGCGACGTTCATCTCAACCTCGGCACCATCGCCGAGAGCCGCGGAGACATTCGCGAGGCCATGACCCACACCATGCGCGCCTACCGTTCCTACCGGTCGCTCGGGCACGTGGTCGGGCAGGCCTACGCGGCCAACAACATCGGCTGGTATCACGGCCTGCTCGGCGACCCCCGGCAGGGCCTGGTGTACTGCCAGGAGGCGCTGGACATCCTCATCGGGACCGATGACCTCCAGGCGACCGCGATCGCCTGGGACAGCCTCGGCGATCTGCACGTCGCCACCGATGACCCGGCGCGGGGCGAGCACGGCTGCCGCCAGGCCATCGCCCTGTACGGCCGGCTCGGCGACCGCTACAGCGAGGCCGCCATTCGGGTCAAGCTCGGTGACCGGCGCCATGAGGCGGGCGATCCCGAGGCCGCCCGCCGGGAGTGGCGGCAGGCGCTGGCCGTCCTCGGCGACCTCGCGCCCGACCTGGCCGCCCGGATCCAGACGCGGCTCGACACCGCACACGTCGACGACCTGGCCGCGCTGTCGAGCCTGGCGGCCGTCGTGGAAGGCGGGTCTTAGAGGGCGGGCAGGACGTAGACCTCGGCTCCGGGCGGGAGCACGCAGTCGACGCCGCCCATGCGCTGGGCGTTCTCCCCGCAGACGAACATCGTGATGTGCCGCCGGATCCGGCCGTAGTCGTCGCGGAGGCGCTCCTCCAGGGACGGGTGGATCCGGCGCAGCGTGTCGAGGGCGCCGCCGAGGGTCGGCACGGCGTCGTCGGCGGGGGCCACCGCGAAGACCTTGATCTCGGCCTGGTCACCGGCGAGATGCCGCATTGTGGCCGGAAGTAGGAAAGTGACCAGGGTGACCGGTTTGGCCACGCTATATGACCGCCGCTCTGACGACGAAGACATCGGGCAAATGGCCGGCGATCCGCGTCCAGCTCTCGCCGTCGTCGCGGGACCCGTAGACCTCGCCGTCGCGGGTGCCGAAGAAGACGCCCGCGTCGGAGGCGGTCAGCGCGTCGCGGAGCACCGACGCATAGACATCGTCATCCGGCAGGCCGGCCGAGAACGGCTGCCAGGACCCGCCGCCGTCGTCGGAGCGGAAGATCTGCGGCTTGTGGTCGAGCGGCGTGCGGTCCATGTCGGCCTGGAGCGGGAAGACGTAGACCGTGTCGGGGCTCGAGGGATGGACGGCGATCGAGAACCCGAAGTCGGACGGCAGGTCGCGGCCGATGTCGGTCCATTCCGCGCCGAAGTCGTCGGAGCGGTAGACGCCGAAGTGGTGCTGCAGGTAGAGCCGCTCGGGAGCGGCCGCGTTCTGCGCGACCTTGTGCACGCACTGCCCCCACTCGGGGTATTGCGCGCCTTCCGGCATATAGGGGGTGCGGATGTTGCGGTTGGACGGCGCCCAGGAGCCGCCGCCGTCGTCGGTGCGGAAGAAGCCGACGGCGGAGGCCGCCACCCCCATCCGCTGCGGGTCGGTCGGATGCGGGACGATCGTGTGCAGGCAGAGCCCGCCGCCGCCCGGCTGCCACTCGGGCCGGGTCGGATGGTCCCACAGGCCGTCGATCAGCGAATAGGTCTTCCCGCCGTCCTCGGAGCGGAACAGGGCGGCCGGCTCGGCCCCGGCCCAGACCACGCCCGGCTCCGTCGGCGAGGGCGTGAGCTGCCAGACCTTCGAAAGCGCGGTCTCCGTCCGCTCGGGGAAGGCGACCGGCGGGCGCTCGGCCTCCTGCCAGGTCGCTCCGAGGTCGTCGGACCACATCACGGACGGACCGAAATGACCATACTCGATGCCGGCCAGCAGACGCGGGGACGGGCCCCGGGTGTCGACGGCCACCGAGTGGACGGCCACGTTCGCGAAGTGGACGGGGTCTGGCTCGAAGGGACCCCCGTCCGACGACCGGGCCAGGAACAGCCCCTTGCGTGTGCCTATCGCGAGCAGTGCCTCACTCATGCGCTTCATCGTGGCACAGCCGACCGACAATCACGGGGAGTGCCCTGAATATCACGGTTCTCCCTGTATGACATCCCGGTGGATCCGGGTGAGCGGAACGCCCGACTGCTGCAGCCGCCGCACCGTCTCGTTGACCATGGCGGCCGGCCCGCACACGTACGCCTCGTGCTCCGACCAGGGGTGGAAGCGCTGCATGACGCCGGGGAGGCTGCCCCGCATGCCGTCGAAGGCCGGCTCGTCGGACACGATCGGCAGCACCCGCAGCCACGGGAACCCCGATTCCATCTTGATCAGGTCGTCCATGTCGTACAGCTCCCTCGCGTGCCGTACGCCGAAAAGGAGATGGATGTTGGGGCGCCGGCCCGAGGCGATCACCTGCTCGATGATGGCCTTCAGCGGCGCGAGCCCCGTGCCTCCGGCCACGCAGACGATGTCGCGGTCGGACTCGGGCGGGGCCATGGTCCCCACGGGCGGCCCGAGCAGCAGCTGATCGCCGATCTTGGTGTGGTTGACGAGCGCGCCGCTCACCCAGCCGCCCGGCACGGCGCGCACGTGCAGCCGGATGGTGTTGTCGGGGCGCGGCGCGTTGGCGATCGAGTACGTGCGCCACACACGCGGCCAGCGTGCCGTCTGGACGTTCACGTACTGCCCGGCCGTATAGCCGATCCGCTGGCCCGGCCGCAGCGTGACGACGGCGATGTCAGGGGTGCGCGTCTCGTGGTCCACGACCTCGGCCAGCCACCACGCGGGGGAGACCCCGGCGTCGGCGTCCGCGGCGCCGATCATCATGTCGGCGGCGGCCGTGTAGGCGGCCACCCAGGCCGCCTCGACCTCGTTGGTCCAGACTTCGGCGGCGAAGCGCCGGACCGTCGCGATGAGCGCGTTGCCGACGGCCGTGTAGTGCTCGGCGACCACGCCGTACTTGCGGTGGTCGCGCCCGAGCTGGCCCAGATACGTGCTCAGGCCGTCCGGGCTGTCCAGCATCCACACGATCCTGGTCAGCGCGCCGAACAGCCGGTCGCGCTGGACGTCCATGGCCGGGGGGAACATCCCCCGGAGATGCGGGCTTTCCGCGAAGAGACGGCCGTAGAAATAGACGGCCGCCTGATCCGCCACCGGCTCGATGAGGGAGAAGCTCTCTTTGACGAGGCGCGGATTCAGCGACATGTGGTGTCCCCACCCTAGAAGACCAGATCAACCTCCTGATGGCTCCGGGTGAATGAACGTCGGCGGCCCCGGCTCATCCGATCGCTCGTTTCGGAGTGTTCCACTCGTAGTCGGGCGTCACAACCGATTCATGCCCAACCGCCCACTGATCGTGACCGCATCGTGATTCTCCGTCAGGGGTTTCGGACGGCGGACGTGAAGAGCTCTCACATCCCCTCCTGATGATGCGAGTGAGTGATGTGAGTAGTGCGTGGGTTACGTGCGTAACGTGCACTGAACTGCGCCATGATGGGCATTGCTCGCGCCAGACTCTCTTTGGAGACCCCCATGCCTCGACCGCTGATCGGCATAACCACCTACCTCGAGGCCGCCCGCTGGGGCACGTGGGTGCGGGAGGCGGCCATTTCCCCGCAGGGGTACGCGATCGCCGTGCTCAAATCGGGCGGCGTGCCGGTTCTGGTGCCACCGTTCAGCCCGTCGGCGGCCCGTGACTACATGCGCGGGCTCGACGGCCTGGTGCTTGCCGGCGGCGTCGAGGTCGATCCCTCCCTGTACGGCGAGGCTCCCGACGACCGGGTCGACGACCCGCAGCCGCAGCGCGACCGCTTCGAGGTGGAGCTGGCCAAGGCCGCGGTCGAGGCCGACAAGCCGATTCTGGCGATCTCCCGAGGCATGCACGTCCTGAACGTGGCGCAGGGCGGCACCCTGATCTCCTGGCTGCCCGACGTGGTCGCCCACGACCGTCACGCGACCAAAGAGCACGTGATCACCGTGAGCGTGTCCAGCAAGCTCGGCAAGGCCCTCGGCGACCGGGCCGAGGTGGCGGGCGCGCACCACCAGGCCGTCCGGCGGCTCGGCACCGGCCTGATCGCGGTCGCCTGGGCCGACGACCAGATCGTCGAAGGCGTGGAGCTGCAGGGCCACCGATTCGGCGTGGGCATCCAGTGGCACCCGGAGCGGGGCGGCGACCTTCGCGTGTTCGAGGCCCTCGTAGAGTCCTGCGCGTGAGGACGTACCAAAAGCTGAAGCTCGACCGGCCCGCCGACGGCGTGCTGCGGATCACCATAAGCGAGCCGGGACGGCTCAACGCGGTCGACGCGACCGGCCATCGCGAGCTGGCCGAGATCTGGCCGGACGCCGACGCCGACGACGGCGTGCGGGCCATCGTGATCCGCGGCGAGGGAGAGGCGTTCTCCGCGGGCGGCGACCTGGGCATGATCCAGGAGATGACCCGCGACCACGCGACCCGCATGCGGGTCTTCACCGAGGCCAGAGACATCGTCTACAACGTCGTCAACTGCTCCAAGCCGGTGGTGTCGGCCATCCAGGGCCCGGCCGTCGGCGCCGGATTGGCCGTCGCGCTGCTGGCCGACGTCTCGGTGGCGGGCCGGACCGCCCGGATCATCGACGGGCACACGCGGCTCGGAGTGGCCGCGGGCGACCACGCCGCGATCGTGTGGCCGCTGCTGTGCGGGATGGCCAAGGCCAAATACCACCTGCTGCTGTGTGAGCCGGTGTCGGGCGAGCAGGCCGAGGCCATGGGCCTGGTCAGCCTGTGCGTCGACGACGCCGACGTGCAGCGGACGGCTCTCGACGTGGCCGCGCGGCTCGCCCAGGGGTCGGCCGAGGCCATCAGGCTCACCAAGTACGCGCTGAACAACTGGCTCCGGATGGCGGGCCCGGCCTTCGACGCGTCCCTCGCGATGGAGTTCCTCGGATTCACCGGTCCTGACGTGGCCGAAGGCGTCCAGGCCGTGCGCGACAAGCGCGCCCCGCGCTTTTAGGGGAGCAGGATCGGCAGCGCGTGCCGCAGGGAGCGGATCCAGTAGGGCCACGTGTGCGTGCCAGGCCCGTAGAAGTCGGTCGTCACGGGAACCCTGGCCTTCTCGGCCGCGTCGACGAAGTGGTGGTTCTGGGTCAGCAGCCCTTGCTCGGTCTCGTCGACCGATCGGGCGTCCTGAGCGGGGTCGAGCGGGCCCGGCCTGCCGTCGCCGCAGGACACATACAGGCGCACGCCTTTGAGCGCGGCGGCGACGTCGGTGGGATTGTGCGCGGCCCAGGCGTCCGGATCGCCCCAGAGGTCGGCGGTGTCGATGTCGTGGCTCCGCAGGAACGACTGGAAGCCCGGGACGTCCTTCCGTGTGTCGAGCACGCCGGACAGCGCCGCGGCGGCCACGTACATGCCGGGATGCCGGGCCGCGTACATGAACGCGCCGTGGCCGCCCATCGAGTATCCGGCGATCGAGCGCGGTCCCGACACGCCGTAGCGGGGTTCGAGCAGGGCGGGCAGCTCGCTGGTGTGGAACGTCTCCCAGGCCGGGCCGCGCCGCCAGTCGGCGTACCAGCCCATGGGACCGCCCTCGGGGACGATGACGACCGCGTTCAGGCCGGCCGTGACCTGCTCCACCTCGCCGCTCTCGAGCCAATCCCAGGCGCCGCCGCCGCAGCAGCCGTGGAGGAGGTAGAGCACGCGCCATCCCTTGGATCCCGCCGTCCAGGCCGCCGGCTTGACGACCCATACGGCCCGCTCCTCCCCGAGGGCCGGGGAGGAGATCATGAGCTTGTCCGTGCGCGCGCCGGCGGGCTCGGCCGACACGACCTCCGCGGCCACATGCGACTCCTTGGGGGGTTGCGCGGCAGGCGCGCACGCGGCGAGCGCCAGCGTCAGGACGAGCGCGCCCGAGACGGCCTTCACATGAGCCAATCTAGAAGCTGCGGGGCAGCCCGAGCACCTGGGTCGCGACGTAGTTCAGCAGCAGCTCCTCGGTCACCGGAGCGATCTTGCCGATCCGGGCGTCGGTGAGCAGCCGGGCGACCGGATACTCCAGCGAGTACGCCATGCCGCCGTGCGTCTGGAACGCCGCGTCGGCCGCCTCCCAGGCCGCCTGCGAGGCCGTGAGCTTGGCGATGTTGGACTCCGTGCCGCAGGGCAGGCCCTGGTCGAACAGCCAGGCCGCCTTGTACAGCATCAGCCGGGCCAACTCGATCTTGGCCTGGACCTGGGCGAGCGGGAACGCGATGGCCTGGTTGGCGCCGATCGGCCGCCCGAAGACCTCGCGCTGCCTGGCGTACTCGACGCCGACCCGGAGGGCCACCTCGGCGCCGCCGAGCGCGCTCGCGCCCAGCAGGATGCGCTCCGGATTGAGAATGTCCCACAGCACGACCGCGCCGCCGTGGACCTCGCCGACCACGTTGGCCGCCGGAACCCGGAGGTCGTCGAAGAACACCATGTTGGACGGCGTCGTGTTGGCCCCCATCTTCGGGATGGGCCGGTAGGACAGCTGCCCCTTCTCGACGGCCTCGGGCACGTTCACCAGGAAGACGGTCATCCCGTTGGTGCGGGGCTTGGCCTCCTCCGCCGGGATCGTCCGGGTGACCAGCATCATCCAGGTCGCCCGCTGCACGCCGGTGATCCAGATCTTCTGCCCGTTGACCACGTACTCGGCGCCGTCCTGGCGGGCGAAGGTGGAGATCGCGAGCGAGTTGGATCCGGCGTCGGGCTCGGTCAGCGCGAAGCACGTCTCGAGCTCGCCGGTCGCCAGGCGCGGCAGCAGCGTGCCCTTCTGCTCGGGCGTGCCGTGGCGCGAAAGCGTCAGCGCGCCGAACCCGGGCGTCAGCACGTACGTGAACGCCGACCCGCCGGCCGATCCCGAGGCCGCCAGCGTCTCGGTGGCCACGGCCATCTCCAGCAGCCCCTGCCCGCCGCCCCCGTACTCCTCCGGGACGCCGAGACCCAGCCAGCCGCCCTTGGCGAGGTCGGCCCACACCTCGTCCGGCCAGCGCTTCTCGGCTTCGCAGCGCTCCCAGTAACCCATGTCGTAGCGGGAGCAGACGTCGGCGATCCCGCGCTGTACGGCCAGGGCGGTCTCGGGCAGGGTGAAGTCCATGGCTCGATACTAGAATGATGTTCGGGGCCTGCGGGAGTGGTACACGTACGCGGGCGGCAGGTTGCGCCACACCGTCCGACCCGCCACGACCTCCTCGAACGCCGCCGTCAGCCGCCTGCGAAAGGCCATTCCGGGCGGCAGCGCGCGGGAGTGGACGTAGGAGAACGTGGTGAACGCGCCCTCCGGGCGCAACACCGCCACCACCGCGTCCAGCAGCGCCGTCTGGCGCGCCGCGGAGAACGCCGCCCACGGCAGCCCGCTGACGATCACGTCGGCCGCGTCCACGCCCCGGGCGCCGAGGAGCCCGGCCAGGCCGACCGCGTCGCCCACGACGAGCTCGACATACGGGTGCGCCGCGGCGAGCCGGGCCGCGAACCGCTGGTTGACCTCGACGGCGAGATGGCGTCCGCGGCCTGCCAGCCGCCGCTGGATCTCGGCCGTGAACGGCCCGGTCCCCGGTCCCAGTTCGACCACCACCGGCTCGCCCCGCTCCGGCACCGGGGCCGCGACCGCCTCCGACAGCGCGCGCGAACTGGGCGCCACCGCGCCGGTCACCGCTGGAGCGCGTACGAACTGCCCGAAAAAGAGCCCCGCGTCATGCCTCATGATCCGTAACCTAGGTCGGGGCCGTGTCTTTCCCATCCCGCGGCAGGTCGCTTTCAGCGGCCAGAAGTAGGAGCCCGCCATCGTCCGCCGGGACGAGCCGATCTGCCGCCCCGGCCGCATAGTGTGCCCTTATGCGAGGTCAGGAGTGGGCCGCCCCACCCGGGGTTCCCGCGCGCTCCACCTTGGCGCCGCGCCGGCGCGGGGTGGCGCTGGACGTGTCGCTCGCGCTCGCCGCGACCGCGCTCGGCGTGGTGGAGACCGTCCAGCAGGCCGGGTCGGAGCCGGCGGCAGGATCGGAGTCAAAGCTCCCACCAGGAGCGGAATTTCCGGTTACTTCGGACAGCGTGTTCGATTTCGGGTCCGGCCTGCTCGTCGCGGCGCTCGCGGGGCTGCCCTTCGGCCTGGCGCGACGCCGGCCGGTGCTCGTCGCGGTCTACGAGGCCGTCCTGCTCGTCGTGACCGACCACTTCAGCGGCACGGCGTGGATGCAGGTCGTGCAGTTCCTGCTGCCCCTCTGCGTCGGGCTGGTGGCGCGCAAACGTTCGCTGGCCACCGCCGTCCTGCTCGCCGCGTTCGCCGGCGTCGCGACCGCGATCAACCTGGCCGATCCAGGCGTCGAGTTCGCGAAGGCGGGCTGGTTCTACACGGCCGGGCTGACCGCGCTCCCGTTCGCGGTCGGCCGCTATCTGCGCGCGCACCAGGGCGGCATGGCGGCCGGCGAAGCTCAGGCCCCGGCCTCCGACCTGCTCCTCGCGGGCGGCGGCATCGCGTTCGGGCTCATCGACACCTGGCCGTTTTGGGGCGAGGCGAACCTCGCCATCCCCCCGGCGGGGATCGTGGTGCTGGGCGGGCTGGCCCTCGGTGTGGTCCGGCGGCTGCCGGGCTCGGTGCTGCTGCTCGAGATCGCGTTGCTGCTGGTCGCCGCGCAGTACGTGAGGGGCGCGGGCCCCGCCTTCCTGGTGTACGTCCTGGTGGCCCTGGGGGTGATGGCCAGCCTGGCCACGTGGCGGTGGGTGGCCGCGGCCTATGTGCTGACCTGCGCCGTCAGCGGGCTGCTCTTCTTCCCTTCGGACGGGAAGGTGACCTTCATCCGGGTGGCGTCGCTGTTCGGGCTGGTGGCCGCCTCCGTGACCATCGGCGGCTACGTCAAGATCCGGCGCGCCGCGCGCCGCGAGGCCGACGAGCTGGATCGGCAGCGCGACCGGGCCGAGCGCCTGGCCGAGCGTGAGCAGATCGCCCGCGAGGTGCACGACATCGTGGCCCACCACGTCGGCGCGATGGTCCTGCGGGCGGGCGCGGCCCAATACGCCGGCGCCACCGGCCCGGCCGCCGAAGCCCTCGCCGACATCCGGGCCACCGGTCATCAGGCGCTCGACGACCTGCGCGGGCTGCTCGACGTCCTTCGCGATCCGGCCCGCGACGCGCCGCCCGCCGAGGGCCGCGACGACCTTCCGGCCGTCATGCCGGCCCCTGAGGACGCCATCCGCGACGCCGTGGCCCGCGTCGCGGCCGCCGGCCTCGACGTCGCCGTCACCTTCCCTTCGCCGGCGGATTCCGGCACGGACGGCTCGCTCGATCGGGCGCCCGTCGTGGTCCGTGCCTCCGCGGCCAGGATCGTGCAGGAAGCGCTCACCAACGCCTTGAAGCACGCTCCTCCAGGGAGCAGGACGCGGGTGAGCCTCCGCTGGACGTCCGGCCTCCCTGAGGCCCTGGAGGTGGAGATCCTCACCACGCCTTCCGATCGCGCCCCCGAGGCCGGCGGGCCGTTGCCGTCGGCTGGACGGGGCATCGCCGGCATGCGCGAGCGGGCCGCCGCCCTGGGAGGACTCGTGTCCGCGGGGCCGACCGGCGACGGCGGCTGGCGGGTCCACGCGGTCCTGCCCCTGCGCCTTGACCATCCTCTGTCGCCGGTCGGCGTCGTCGCGGAAGGCGGGAAAGCGCGGTGATCCGGGTCGTGGTGGCCGACGATCAGGCCCTGGTCCGGGCCGGGGTGCGGATGATGCTGGAGGCCTCGGGACGCGCGGCGCCCGGCGGCACGGGGGAGATCGAGGTCGTGGGGGAGGCGGCCGACGGCGCGGAGGCGGTCCGGCTGGCGGAGCTGCATCGGCCGGATGTGCTGGTGATGGATCTTCGGATGCCGCGTGTGGACGGCGTCGAGGCCACCCGGCGGATTCTGGCGGGCTGGCCCGCGGCCAGGATCGTGGTGCTGACCACGTTCTCCGACGACGCCGACGTCTACGCGGCGCTCCGGGCGGGCGCGCTCGGCTTCCTGCTCAAGGACGACTCGCCGGAGCGGATGGTCGAGGCCGTCCGGCAGGCCGCGGCCGGGGAGCCGCTGCTGGCCCCGTCGGTCCTTCGGCGCGTGGTCGGCCGCGCGCTGGCCGCAGAGGTGATGGCGATGCCCGCGAGCCTCACCGAACGCGAGGTCCAGGTGCTGACGCTCGTCGGCGTGGGACTGCCGAACGCCGAGATCGGTGCCCGCCTGCACATCGGCGTGACGACGGTGAAGACGCACGTCGCCGCCGTGATGGACAAGCTGGGATTGCGTAACCGGACCCAGGCCGCCGTCGTCGCCCACCGGCTCGGCCTGGTGGACGCCGCCTTCCGCGCGCGGTCCGCGGCCGGGGGCGGGCGGTGGGGCGGTGCCACCCCTGAGCGGGAGGCGGGGGAACTCGGGCGGGGAGAGGGGGAAATGGGAAGGTAGGGTCACATCGTGACCGTCGCCAACACGGCTGAGGACAGGATCTGGACCATCCCCAACGCCCTCAGCTTCCTCCGCCTGCTGGGCGTGCCGGTGTTCATCTGGCTGGTGCTCGGGCCGAAGGCGGACGGATGGGCGATCGCGCTGCTGATGTTCGCCGGCTTCTCCGACTGGCTCGACGGGAAGCTGGCCCGCGCGTGGAATCAGACGAGCAAGCTCGGGCGGCTGATCGACCCGCTGGCCGACCGGCTCTACATCCTCGCCACCCTCGTCGGGCTCGTGCTGCGGGACGTGATCCCGTGGTGGCTGGCGGTGCTGGTGGTGGGGCGGGACGTGTGCCTGCTGTGGGTGCCGCCGGTGCTGCGCAGACACGGCTATGGCACGGCCCTGCCGGTGCACTTCCTGGGGAAGGCGGCGACGTTTAACCTTATGTACGCCTTTCCCCTTCTCTTCCTCGCCTCCCACGACGGCTGGTATGCCCAGATCGCCCAGATCCTTGGGTGGGCCTTCGTCATCTGGGGTACTGGCCTCTACTGGTGGGCGGGGGTGCTGTATGCCGTACAGGTGCGCCAGCTAACGAAGGATTGAGTCGTGAAGGCCGTCGTCATGGCGGGCGGGGAGGGAACGCGGCTCCGGCCGATGACCGCGAACCAGCCCAAACCTCTTCTGCCGATCATCAATCGGCCGATCATGGAGCACGTGCTGCGGCTGCTGAAGCGGCACGGCCTCACCGAGACCGTCGTGACCGTGCAGTTCCTCGCCGCGCTCATCCGCAACTACTTCGGCGACGGCGACGAGCTCGGCATGACCCTGCACTACGCGACCGAGGAGGTCCCGCTCGGCACCGCGGGCAGCGTCAAGAACGCCGCCGACAAGCTCCGCGAGGACCGATTCCTGGTGATCTCCGGCGACGCCCTCACCGACATCGACCTGACCGACATGATCAGGTTCCACCGGGAGAACCGCGCGCTGGTGACGATCGGGCTCAAGCGCGTGCCCAATCCGCTCGAGTTCGGGATCATCATCGTCGACGACGACGGCCGCATCCAGCGCTTCCTGGAAAAGCCCACCTGGGGGCAGGTCTTCTCCGACACGGTGAACACCGGCATCTACGTCATGGAGCCCAGCGTCCTCGACGAGGTGCCGGCGGGGGAGCCGGTCGACTGGTCGGCCGACGTCTTCCCCCGCCTGCTCGAGCGCGGCGCCCCCATCTACGGCTACGTCGCCGACGGCTACTGGGAGGACGTCGGCACCCACGAGAGCTACCTGAAGGCCCAGGCCGACGTGCTGTCCGGAAAGGTGAAGGTCGACTTCGACGCGTTCGAGATGTCTCCGGGGGTCTGGCAGGCCGAGGGCGCCTCGGTCGACGCCGACGCGATCCTCAAGGGGCCGCTCTACATCGGCGACTACGCCAAGGTCGAGGCCGGCGCCGAGCTCCGCGAGTTCACCGTGCTCGGCAGCAACGCCGTGGTCAAGGAGGGCGCCTTCCTGCACCGGGCCGTGATCCACGACAACGTCTACATCGGGCCGGCCGCCCATCTGCGCGGCTGCGTCGTGGGCAAGAACACCGACGTCATGGCCGGCGCCCGGATCGAGGAGAGCGCCATCGTCGGTGACGAGTGCGTCATCGAGGCCGAGGCGTACGTCTCCTCCGGCGTCAAGATATATCCGTTCAAAACGGTCGAGGCCGGGGCGGTCGTCAACACCAGCGTCATCTGGGAGTCGCGCGGCCAGCGCAGCCTGTTCGGCCCGCGCGGGGTCTCCGGCCTGGTCAACGTCGAGATCACGCCCGAGCTGGCGGTGCGGCTCGCCAGCGCGTACGCGACGACCCTCCGCAAGGGCGACACGGTGGTCACCTCACGCGACGCCTCGCGGGCCGCCCGCGCCCTCAAGCGCGCGGTGATCAGCGCGCTCAACGCCAGTGCCATCAACGTGATGGATCTGGAGGCCGCCGCGTTCCCCGTCACCCGATTCCACACCTCGCGCGAGAACGTCAAGGGCGGCATCGCCCTCCGCACCACCGCAGGCGACCCTCAGAGCGTCGACATCGTGTTCCTGGACGACACCGGGGCCGACCTGTCCCAGGCGGCCCAGCGCAAGCTTGAACGGGTATTCAGCCGCCAGGAGTACCGCCGCGCGTTCCCCGGCGAGATCGCCGAGCTGACCTTCCCGGCCAGGGCCGTCGACACCTATGCCAGGGAGCTGCAGCGCTGCGTCGACATGTCCGGCGTGAAGGACGCCGAGATGAAGGTCGTGGTCGACTGCGCCGGCGGCGTGTCGGCGCTGGTGCTGCCGAGCCTGCTCGGCCGGGTCGGGGTCGACGTGCTGACCGTCAACAACCGGCTCGACGACGCCTCGCCCACCGAGACCTTCGCCGAGCGCCGCCGCGACCTGCAGCGCCTGGCCGAGCTCGTGGGCTCCTCGCGGGCCGCCTTCGGCGTGCGGTTCGACCCGGTGGGCGAGCGGGTGTCCCTGGTCGACGAGATGGGCCAGCTGATCGGCGACGAGCGCGCCCTGCTCGTGGTGCTCGACCTCGTCGCCGCCGAGCGCAGGGGCGGGCGGGTGGCGCTGCCGGTCACCACCACCCGGGTGGCCGAGATGGTGTGCCGCTTCCATGGCGTGCAGGTCGACTGGACGGCGACCAGCGTCGACGCCCTGACCACGGCCGCGCGCCACCCCGACATGATCTTCGCGGGCGACGGCAAGGGTGGATTCATCGTGCCCGAGTTCGCGCCGACGGTCGACGGGCTCGCGGTGTTCCTGCGCCTGCTCGGCCTGGTCGCCCGCACGCGCCTGTCGCTCAGCCAGATCGACGCGCGGATCCCCGAGGCGCGGCTGCTGAAGCGGACCGTGCCGACGCCGTTCGCGCACAAGGGGGCGGTGATGCGCTCGGTCCAGCAGGCCGCCGAGGGCCGCCGCCTCGACACGACCGACGGCGTGCGGATCGTCATGGAGGACGGCAGCTGGGCCATGGTGCTGCCCGATCCCACCGAGGCGGTCACCCACCTGTGGGCCGAAGGACCGGACGTCGACACGGCGCAGTCGTTGCTCGAACGGTGGGCGAATGTCGTGGAGCAGGCAACCGGTGGGGGATGATGGACCTTGAAGGTTCGAGGGCTGTAGCGTTGGTCAGTCCGTACCCGCTTCTATCTTGACCTTTGTGCCTGTACAGCGTAAGTTGCGGCGTTCGCCGTCTGAGCACGTCATTTAAGAGAGGCCGAGCCGATCGATGCCCAGCGTCTACTGCACGCAGTGCGGTGCTGCCAACCCCGAGGATGCCCGCTTCTGTTCGCGATGCGGTTCTCCGCTGAGCCCGGCCGCGCCTGACCCGAGCGCTTATCGCTCCGCACCAGAGACCACTTCTACGATCTCGCTCGACGCGCTCGACGACGGGACGGGGCAGACGCTCCTGCCGGACCGCTCCGCAGTGGAGCAGCTCCCGCCGGGGACCGCGCTTCTCGTGGTGATGCGGGGCCCCAACGCGGGCAGCCGCTTTCTCCTCGACAGCGATCTCACTACGGCGGGTCGTCACCCGGAGAGCGACATCTTCCTGGACGATGTGACCGTGTCCAGACGGCACGCGGAGTTCTACCGGCGCGGTGGCCAGTTCACCGCGCGCGATGTGGGCAGCCTCAACGGCACCTATGTCAACCGCGAGCGCATCGAGGAGGCGCCGCTCGGCGGCGGCGACGAGGTGCAGATCGGCAAGTTCCGGCTCGTGTTCCTGACCCGCGGCGCCGGAGGCCCGTGATCGAGGGGACATGGGATGTCGGCTGCTGAGGCGGCGCGGTCGTATATGAGCATCGGGGAGGTGCTCGCCCAGCTTCAGGGCGAGTTCCCCGACGTCACCGTCTCCAAGATCCGATTTCTCGAGGGCGAGGGGCTGATCGAGCCCGAGCGCAGCCCGTCGGGATACCGGAGGTTCACGCCCGGTGACGTGGAGCGGCTGCGCTTCATCCTCGTCGCGCAGCGTGACCGCTATCTGCCGCTGCGCGTGATCAAGGATCACCTGGAGGCCGCCGAAGGCGCCGGCGGTCCCCGCGCGCTGCCCGCCGAGCCGATCAGGCTGAGCCGCGCCCAGCTGCTGGAGGGCGCCGGCATCGACGAGGAGATCCTCGCCGAGCTGGAGGACTACGGCCTGGTGGCCCCGATCGCCCGCCAGTACGACGGCGAGGCGCTCGACCTCGCGCGGGTCGCCGGCGCCCTGATCCGCTTCGGGCTGCACCCGCGTCACCTCCGCGTGGTGAAGGCCGCCGTCGACCGCGAGACCGCGCTCATCGAGCAGGCCGTGGCCCCGCTGACGCGCCGCAGGGCGCCCGGCGCGCCCGCGCAGGCCGCCGAGACCGCGCATGAGATCTCCGGGCTCCTGGAGCGGCTCCACGCGACGCTCCTCCGCGACCGCGTGCGCGGCGTCCTCGGCCGCTGAGAGCTCGGACGGAGCCCCAGAGAGGGCTCTCAGGTGTGGGGGCGATGCCCGCGCCGCCCGCTCTCCGGTGTTACGTTGAGTCTCAGGTGATTTGCCGCGTCGAGCGACCACTGAGACAGGAGCCGCCGTGTTGCAGATGGAGGTAGTGGGGGTTCGCGTAGAGATGCCCTCCAACCAGCCGATCGTCCTCCTGAAGGAGGCGAACGGCGATCGGTACCTTCCGATCTGGATCGGCATGGCTGAAGCGACCGCCATCGCGCTGGCGCAGGCCGAGGAGCCGCCGCCGCGCCCGCTCACCCACGACCTGTTCCGGGACGTGCTCGACGCCCTCGGGATCGGCTTGCGCACGGTCAACATCGTCGCGCTGCGCGACGGGATCTTCTTCGCCGACCTCGTGTTCTCTAACGGCGTAGAGGTCAGCGCCCGCCCCTCGGACTCGATCGCGCTCGCCCTGCGGACCGGCGCGCGGATCTTCGCCAGCGAGGACGTGGTGCAGGAGGCCGGCGTCAGCATGCCCGACGAACAGGAGGACGAGGTCGAGAAGTTCCGCGAGTTCCTCGACAACATCACCCCGGAGGATTTCGGCCGCGCGGGCTGATCGCGGGCTGATCGCGGGACGGGCGCAGCTAGCTGGCATATCGGCCAGATCGGTGTATCGGGCGACGCGCCGCGCACGGTCGTTGACTGAGCATCGCACCGGTCCTACGGTGCAAGGGAACCCATGGTTGTAATTCACAAACCCCCAGATCAGGCCATGGGATGAGAGAAAGCCGGAGGTCCGCAGTGGCGGTCAGCAGCGGCGAGGGCAAGACGGCCGGACAGGAAGACCCGGCGGAGCGCCGGTCTGCGCGCGACCGCGCCGGGGAGCAGGGCCTTCTGTTCGACGAGCAGCCGACGGCCCTGCCCGATGACATCGGATACCGCGGTCCGACGGCCTGCGCGGCCGCCGGGATCACCTACCGCCAGCTGGACTACTGGGCGCGCACCGAGCTGGTCGTGCCGACTATAAGAGCCGCGCAGGGCTCGGGGTCGCAGCGGCTGTACAGCTTCCGCGACATCCTCGTCCTCAAGGTCGTCAAGCGGCTGCTCGACACCGGCGTCTCCTTGCAGCAGATCCGCACGGCCGTGCAGCACCTGCGCGACCGCGGCGTGGCCGACCTGGCCCAGATCACGCTGATGAGCGACGGCGTGAGCGTCTATGAGTGCACTTCCGCCGACGAGGTCATCGACCTCCTGCAGGGCGGCCAGGGCGTGTTCGGGATCGCGCTCGGCCGCGTCTGGCGCGAGGTCGAGGGCTCCCTCGCGGAGCTGCCGGGGGAACGCGCGGAGGTGGCCGGCCCGGCCCTTCCCGCTGAGGCCGACCACCCCTCCGACGAACTGGCCCGCCGCCGCAAGGCGCGCCGCACCGGCTGAACCGCCGCGAGACGGGTAGTGGCGGGACGTGCCGCGGGACCGGTGAGCGGTTGGAATCAAAGCGGCTTGATAGAGTGTTCGTGTAGTTACTTTGTAGCGACCAAGTAAGGCCGACGACCCCGCGCGGGAGAGTCCCTCTGCAGGTCAGAGGGCGCCGAAGGAGCAACCCTCCCCGGAATCTCTCAGGCAGGCCGTACCGCGTGGGAAAGGCGACTCTGGAAAGCGGCCGCGCCGGCCAGGCGCGTCCCACCGACGGTGCAAGCCTCCCTGACCAGGGGTGAAGCTCTCAGGTTCCATGACAGAGGGGGAGACGCGGCAGCGGCATGCGCCGACGCCGGTCTCGACCGCCTCTGGAGGGAATCCCATGACCGATCGGTCCCCGCTTCGTGATCTTTCAGCGCCGCCGTTCACGACCCGGCACATCGGCCCCTCCGACGCCGAGCAGGCGCGGATGCTCGACGCCGTCGGCTACGCCTCCGTGGCCGATCTCGTCGCCGAGGCGGTGCCGCCCAAGATCCGCTCCGATCGCCCGCTCGACCTGCCCGAGGCCGCGAGCGAGGAGCAGGCGCTCGCCGAGCTCCGGGCTCTCGCCGCGCGCAACAAGGTGCTCACCTCGATGATCGGGCTCGGCTACCACGACACGATCACCCCGGGCGTCATCCTCCGCAACGTGCTGGAGAACCCCGGCTGGTATACCGCGTACACGCCGTACCAGCCGGAGATCTCGCAGGGGCGGCTCGAGGCGCTGCTGAACTTCCAGACGGTGATCTCCGACCTGACCGGCCTCGACGTGGCCGGAGCCTCGCTGCTCGACGAGGCCACCGCGGCCGCCGAGGCCATGACGCTGGCCCGGCGCGCGTCCAAGGCCGCCGCCGACGTGTTCGTCGTCGACGCCGACGCGCTGCCGCAGACAAAGGCCGTGCTCGCCACCCGCGCCGAGCCGCTCGGCATCACGCTGGTCGAATCCGGCTTCGACGCGCCGCTGCCCGAGTGCTTCGGCGTCCTCGTGCAGTATCCGGGCGCCAGCGGCCGGGTCAGGGACGTGCGCGCCATCGAGAGGCCCGCCGGCGCCCAGCTCGTCGTGGCTGCCGACCTGCTGGCGCTGACGCTGCTGGAGTCACCGGGCGCGCTCGGGGCCGACATCGCGATCGGCACCACGCAGCGCTTCGGCGTGCCGCTCGGCTTCGGCGGCCCCCACGCGGCCTACATGGCCGTGCGCGAGGGCCTGCAGCGGCAGCTGCCGGGCCGCCTGGTCGGCGTCTCGGTCGACGCCGGGGGAGCGCCCGCCTACCGGCTCGCCCTGCAGACCCGCGAGCAGCACATCCGCCGCGAGAAGGCGACCAGCAACATCTGCACGGCCCAGGTCCTGCTGGCCGTGATGGCCTCCATGTACGCCGTCTACCACGGCCCCGACGGCCTGCGCCGGATCGCCCTCCGCGCGCACCGCCACGCCGCGATCCTCGCCGCGGGCCTTCGCGCCGCCGGCGTCGAGGTGGCGCACGAGGAGTTCTTCGACACCGTTTACGCGCGCGTCCCCGGCCGCGCGGCCGGCGTGGTCGCCGAGGCCGCCAGGCTGGGCGTCAACCTTCGCCTGGCCGACGCCGACCACGTGGGGATCAGCTGCGACGAGACGACGTCCCCGGCCGATCTGACGGCCGTCTGGACGGCCTTCGGCGCCGAGGCCGACATCGACGGGCTCGACATCTCCACCGACGACGCCCTTCCCGCCACGCTGCTCCGGGAGGGCGACTACCTGACCCACCCGGTCTTCCACACCCACCGGTCCGAGACGGCCATGCTGCGCTACCTCCGGCGGCTGCAGGACAAGGACATCGCGCTCGACCGGTCGATGATCCCGCTCGGCTCGTGCACCATGAAGCTCAACGCGACGACCGAGATGGAGGCCATCACCTGGCCCGAGTTCGCGGCGATCCACCCCTTCGCCCCGGCCGACCAGGCGGACGGCTACCGCGAGCTGATCGAGACCCTGGAGGGCTGGCTCGCCGAGGTCACCGGCTACGACGCGGTGTCCATCCAGCCCAACGCGGGATCGCAGGGCGAGTTCGCCGGTCTGCTGGCCATCAGCGCCTACCACCAGGCGCGCGGCGACCAGGGCCGCGAGGTCTGCCTCATCCCGTCCTCGGCGCACGGCACCAACGCCGCGAGCGCCGTCATGGCCGGCATGCGGGTCGTCGTGGTCGCCTGCGACACCGAGGGCAACGTCGACCTCGACGACCTCCGCGCCAAGATCGCCAAGCACCGCGACGCGCTCGCCGCGATCATGGTGACCTACCCGTCCACGCACGGCGTCTACGAAGAGGCGATCACCGAGATCTGCGCGCTGGTCCACGAGGCCGGCGGCCAGGTGTACGTCGACGGGGCGAACCTCAACGCGCTGGTGGGCCTGGCCCGGCTGGGCGAGTTCGGGGCCGACGTGTCCCACCTCAACCTGCACAAGACCTTCTGCATCCCGCACGGCGGCGGCGGCCCCGGCGTCGGCCCGGTCGCCGTCAAGGACCACCTCGCCGCCTACCTGCCCGGACGCGGCGTCGTCGGCCCGGTCAGCGCCGCCCCCTACGGCTCGGCCGGCATCCTGCCGATCTCCTGGGCGTACGTGCGGATGATGGGCGGCGAGGGCCTCCGGCAGGCCACCGAGCAGGCCATCCTCTCGGCCAACTACCTGGCGCGGCGGCTGGCCCCGCACTACCCGGTCCTCTACAGCGGGCGCGACGGCCTGGTCGCCCACGAGTGCATCATCGACCTCCGGCAGATCACCAAGGAGACCGGCGTCACCGTCGACGACGTGGCCAAGCGCCTCATCGACTACGGGTTCCACGCCCCGACCATGTCCTTCCCGGTGGCCGGCACGCTGATGATCGAGCCGACCGAGAGCGAAGATCTGGCCGAGCTCGACCGGTTCGTGGAGGCCATGGTCGCCATCCGGGGCGAGATCGCCAAGGTCGGCTCGGGCGCCTACGACCGCGCCGACCACCCGCTGCGCAACGCCCCGCACACGGCCGAGTCGCTGCTGGAGTGGGATCACCCCTACACGCGGGCCGAGGCCGCCTATCCGGTGCCGTCGCTCCGCGAGGGCAAATACTGGCCGCCGGTCCGCCGGATCGACCAGGCCTACGGCGACCGCAACCTCGTCTGCGCCTGCCCGCCCCTCGAAGCGTACGAAGACTGAGCAATAACCATCGCGAGAGGGCATGTCGGCCGGACGCGGGGGCCTCGAGTCGTTAGGATCCCGATGATCCTTACATTTGGGAGGCCCCCCGGATGACGGCGATCGACTCCGGTCGCACGATCGGCCACGCGCGGCGGCTCGCCGAGGCGGGCGACCTCGACCACGCCGCGGCCATCCTCGCCGAGCTGGCCGCCGACGCGTCGGCGCCCGAGCAGGCCGAGGCCGCGCTGGGCCTTTCCGCGGTCGTGGAGCGGATGGCGCAGCACCTGCTCGCGGAGGGACAGCCGGGACAGGCGGCCGACACGCTGCTTCGCGCGCTGTCGATCGCGCAGGTGGCCGACACGGGCCGCCTGCGGGTGCTGCTGGGGCTCGCGCACCTCGACATGGCGTGCGCGGAGTTCACCGAGGCCGTGCGCGAGGGGCCGGACGCCGACACGGGCGCCCTGGCGATCGAGCTGCTGGCCCGCACGCTTCCGCTGCGCGGGCGCGACGCCGACGCCGAGGCCGCGTGGGACTACGGCCTCAGCCATCCGGACGAGGTCCTGGCCGAGCAGGTGCGCCTTCGCATCGAGCGCGACTGACCCACCTGCTCGCGGGCGGGGTCAGTCGGGCGTGTCGCGGCGGCGGCGCCGGCCGATGGCGTAGGCGAAGTTGACGGCGATGATGCCGGCCCAGGCCACGACCAGGCCGGGGCCGTGCGTGGTCCCGGCCGCGATCGCGGTGAGGGGCACGCCGATGCCGAGCGAGCCGAGCGCGACCCCCACCGACCGGTCGCGATCCTCTTTGGCCGCGCGTATTCCAGCGGTGCCGTAACGGGCGTTGCTGGCGACCTCGCCCCGGACGCGCGCGGTGATCTCTTGGTCGAGCTTGTCGAGGAACGACTCGACAAGCGCGTCCTCATAGTCGGGGCCGAGGTCGCGCCGGGCTGCCAGGGTGGCCTTCAGGTCCTCGCGAGTGGACCGGGACATGGTGACCGGTGGAGGGGCGGGGGGCGGCTGCGGCTGCTGCCACCCGGGGGGCGGCGGCCAGGCGGCTTGCTGCTGCCATGAAGGGATGTCCTGCACTGTGACATTCTTACTCGTCCGCGTCACACGTGGCATCCTCCGTGCGGAGGGGGTCCGCCTCCACTCAGCGACGTAGATGTAACGTCGGCCGCATGGAGATCCAGACGCCGCATGGTCCTGGCGCCGTCGAGGTGGACGAGCCGCCAGGTCAGGGGCGTGCCCGGCTGCTGCTGGCGCTCACGCACGGGTCGGCGGGCGGCGTCGGCGCGCCCGACCTGCTCGCCGTGCGGGACGCCGTGCTGGGCATCGGCGGGGTCGTGGCGCGCGTGACGCAGCCGTTCCGGCGGCGCGGGGCGCGGGCGCCCGGATCGGCCGTCAAACAGGACGAGGCGTGGGCCGTCATCGTGGGGGCGCTGCGCGAGCGCTATCCGGGGCTGCCGCTGGCGCAGGGCGGGCGGAGCAACGGCGCGCGCGTGGCGTGCCGCACGGCGCTGGCCGTCGGCGCGGACGCGGTGGTGGCGCTGGCGTTCCCGCTGCATCCACCGGGCCGTCCGGAACGTTCCCGTGCCGACGAGCTACGGCAGGCGGGCGTCGACGTGCTGGTGGTCAACGGAGACCGGGATCCATTCGGGGTGCCACAGGCGGACGACGTGGCGCGCCTGGTGGTGCTCGTGGGGGAGGGCCACGATCTGAAGAAGGATCCGGGACGGGTGGGCGAGGAAGTCGCCCGATGGCTGGTCGCGCGGTTCGAGAACCGCTAGACGGCGCTCAGGCGGCGCTGCTGGCCAGGTCGGTGGGGCGGTGGGGGGCGATCACCGAGCCGTTCGGCAGCAGCTCGCCGGTGTCCTCGAACAGGACGACACCGTTGCACAGCAGGCTCCACCCCTGCTCGGGGTGGGCCGCGACCGTGCGCGCGGCTTCGCGGTCCAGCGCTTCCGCGCTCGGACAGCAGGGCTCATGAGGGCACATTGCCGAGGCTCCGTGTCTATCTGGTTCGCTCGCTCATCTTCTATACGTATGACGAGGGTCGAGCGGATGGGGTTGACGTGTGACTTACTCCACTGTGACGTACTCCACAATGGACTAAACCAGTGTGAGGCGTGGTCACATCTCGCAGACATAGCCCGTTTGGACTGTTTACGCCGGTCGGGTTGGGCGAGAGTTGCCCAGTCTTTCAGGATTGGCCCGCATAGGTGTGACCTATGACACAAGAGTGCCTCATGGAAGATAACGGTCCAAGCGCGACACGCCGTCCTTCTGGTAACTGGATGATTACTTTGGTGAGAGGCCGATCAAGAGCGCGTCAAGTCCGTGCTCGAAATCGACCTCGCCCTCGGCCGTGCGCGCGTCCCGCACCGTCGCGTCCGGATCGGCCCATCCCGACTGCTGCACCTCCACCGCGACGCTGCCGTGCACGTACGCCCGAAGGGCCCGCACGGCGGGGCCCGGATCGGGCAGGCCCGCCTCGGCCAGCTGCTCCGACTGATCACGCAGGGCGATCAAGGACGCGCCCTTCGGCGGCTTGGTGAGCGCGAGGGCCAGCACGCCCGGGTGCTCGAGCAGGGCGGCGCGTGCGGCCCTGGCCCAGGCGCGCGCCACGTCCGGCCAGGCGGGCAGCCCGCCGGGGTCGACGCGCACGGAGGTGACGTGCTCGGCCAATGCGTCCATCAGGGCCTCCTTGCCGCGGGGGAGGTGATGGTAGATGGCCATCGCCTCCACCTCCAGCGCGTCGCCCAGCCGGCGCATGGTCAGGCGCCGAAGGCCCTGGCTGTCGGCGATGTGCAGGGCCGCGTCGATGATCCGCTCGCGGGACAGGGGCACGGGGGGGCGCTTGGCAGGCATGCGATCAGTGTGCCTTACTTCGTAAAGGCGACCGCGCGCGACACGCCGCGGGGGCCGTACGCTAATCTGCCCCCGGATCATCTATGAGAGAGGCCTGGCCATGGCGTTTTTCCGACCCCGTGTGAGCCGGGAGGCGGAGGTCCGCTTCCTTGCCGACCAGGAGGTCGGCAAGACCTTCGGCGACAAGCTGGAGCGCGCCAGAGCGGCGGAGCAGCAGATGCTGAGGATCGAGGCCGGGGGAGCGTCCCTGGTGGAGGTCCGCGAGGCGGCGCTCGAAGTCGATCGCACGCTGACCGACGCGCTGCGGGCGGCCGAGGCGGCCCAGCGCTCCACCTTCGGCGTGAAGTCCTACGACGACCGCATCGCGCGGCGCAAGGCCAAGGCGACGCCGGACGGCGCGCTGTGGACCTCGGAGGTCGAGCGGCTGCGGACGCTGCGTGAGCGGCATCGGTTGACCGGGATTCCGCGCAAGGCCTCCATCTGATCGATTCCGTCTGCGTCCCCGCGGACACGCGACGTGGCGGCGCTTCGGAGATACCGTGTGCGTGTCACCCGATGGGGCGGTCTCGCGGGGAGGTGGCACGGCATGAGCATGAGCATCACGCACGGGATGGCGCACGGCACGCCCTGCTGGGTGGACCTCGGCAGCCCGGATCTCGGCGCCGCGAGCGACTTCTACGGCGCCCTGTTCGGATGGCACTTCGAGGAGACCGAAGAGGGCTATCTGCAGGCCCGGCTCGGCGGTGCGCCGGTCGCCGGGATCGGCGCGGTGGGGCCGGACGACCTGCCCTGGTGGACGACGTATATCGCGGTCGACGACGCGCACGCCAGCGTGTCGGCGGCGGTGGCGGCCGGTGGCGAGCTGGTCACCGGGCCACAGTGGGTGGGAGAGCAGGGGATCAGCGCCTATTTGAAGGACCCGGCCGGCGCGTCGCTGGCGATCTGGCAGGCCGAGAGCTTCGCCGGATCGCAGGTGCTGGGCCGGCCGGGCGCCTCCTGCTGGTATGAGCTCGCGGTCCGCGACCCGCTGCGGGCGCAGCGGTTCTACCAGGCCGTCTTCGGGTGGGACGGGGTGACCCGGTCGGTCGCCGACGCCACCAGCGCCTACACCGACTTCGGCCGGCACGGCGAGACGGTCGCCGGCATGATCCGGATGAACGAGATGTGGCCGGACGAGATCCCCGCCCACTGGATGGTCTACTTCGCGGTCGACGACTGCGACGCGGCCGCCTCCGACGTGACGTCTCTCGGCGGCGTGGTCTCCATCGCCCCCTTCGACATCGCCCCCGGCCGCGTCTCCGTGGTCAACGACCCCCACGGCGCCGTCTTCTCCCTCATCCGCCTCTCCGCGTGATCTTGCACGTTCTCCCGGCGGCCTGCTCACGGCTTTCGTGATCTTGCACTTTATCCCGAACGCCAGGTCAGCGCGTCGATGATCATGCAATGCGCGTGCATTGCATGATCACCGAAGCCGCTGCCTGCGGAAAGGGAGAACACGCAAGATCACCAACGCGCGGACCCGCGCGTTGGGAGAACCTGCAAGATCACGCGCCCCTGGGGTTAGCTGGCCCAGTCGAGGAGGGGGCGGGTGTTGCTCGGGTGGCGGAGCTTGGAGAGGGATTCCTTCTCCAGCTGGCGGATGCGCTCGCGGGTCAGGCCGAGGTGCTTGCCGATCTCGTCGAGCGTGTGCGGCTTGCCGTCGGCGAGGCCGAAGCGGAGCGACATGATCTTGGCCTCGCGCGGCGAGAGGTTGCCCAGCACGCCGCGGAGCTGCTCGGCCAGCAGCTGCCGGTCGACCACCTCGGACGCCTCGGGCGAGTCGACGTCCTCGATGAGGTCGCCGATGCGGGTCTCGCCGTCTTCGCCGATGGTGGAGTCGAGGCTGATCGGCTGCCGGCTGGTGCGCAGCAGCTCCTCGATCTGGTCGGGCGTCTTGTCCAGCTCGACCGCCAGCTCCTCGGCCGTGGGCTCGCGGCCCAGCCTCTGGTGCATGTCGCGCTCGACGCGGGACAGCTTCGACAGCATTTCCAGCACGTGGACGGGCAGCCGGATCGTGCGCGCCGAGTCGGCGAACCCGCGCTGGATGGCCTGCCGGATCCACCACATGGCGTAGGTGGAGAACTTGAAGCCCTTGGTGTAGTCGAACTTCTCCACGGCCCTTATGAGACCGAGGTTGCCCTCCTGCACCACGTCCAGCAGCGACATGCCGCGGTCGGTGTACTTCTTGGCGACCGATACGACCAGCCGGAGGTTGGCCTCCAGCATGTGGTCCTTGGCCCGGCGGCCGTCCTCGATGACCCATTCGAGGTCGTCGCGGTAGCCCGGCGGCAGATGCTCGCCGTTCTCCAGGGCGGTCTCCAGCTTGTACTCGGCGTACAGACCGGCCTCGATCCGGCGGGCCAGCTCCACCTCCTGCGCGGCGGTGAGCAGTGTGCGCCGGCCGATCGACTTGAGGTAGGTGTGGACGGAGTCGCCCATCACCGTCCCGGTGTCGTCGAGGTCGAGGGCTCCGGCCTCGTCCTCCAGCTCTTCGGCCGCCTGCTCGGTCCACTCCTCGTCGACGACGTGGGCGGCCTCGTCAGCGGCTCCGGCCGGAGACTTGACAGGGTCTTTTACACTGGGCTTCGCAGTCGTATTCGTGGTGGTCGTCCTGGGCTTTCTGGTCTTGCGGGGTTTTGCGGCAGGCTTGTCGGCGGCCAGGCTCACCCCCGCGTCGGTGAGGTCGCGAAGGATCGAGCGGCCTTCCGCGGGGCTGATTCCGGACGCGGCGAACGCCTCGCGGAGTTCCGCGAGGGAAAGGTTGCCCTGTGCACGCCCTCGGTCGAGGAGCAGATCGAGGGTGGTCGGGGCCGTCGTCTGAGTGGTTGCCGCGGCGGCTTTCGGCATGAGGACACCTCCTCCGTACACGGAGTAGTCGTTTGGCGTGGTTTAGGTCACGGTGGTGCTGGCCGGGCGTTTCTCGGCGCACCAGTATCAATAACACCGACGCGCCGAGTTTGTTCCCGGCGGGTAACCTCGATGGGTGGCAGCCGATCGCCGTGGCCGGTCGATCGCCGTGACCCGTCGATGTCTAGTCGGTCGGGGCGATCAGCGAGGCCACGGGCATCGGCAGGGGCTCGGCCTGCTGGAGCCGCTGCTCGGTCCAGTATTCGGCGATCTTCGCCGGGTCGTCGGTGACCGAGTGGGCCACGACGTCGT
Organism: Streptosporangiaceae bacterium NEAU-GS5; assembly: GCA_017592665.1. Classification (GTDB taxonomy): domain Bacteria; phylum Actinomycetota; class Actinomycetes; order Streptosporangiales; family Streptosporangiaceae; genus NEAU-GS5. Next base: position 175,355 of record JAGFNW010000013.1, read on the forward strand.
CGGGAGCGGGGCTCACAGTGATCGTTTCCCGGGTCGGCGTGCGCTCGGCGGGCTGAAGCTTGGTGACGGTCTTGACGGTCTGCGCCTGTTCGGCGCGTCTGGCCTGCTCTATCCGGCCGGCTGAGGCGGCCGCGGCGATCGAGACCCCGCCTACGACGATGACCCCGACGACGGCGGCCGAGATCAGCGTGTTGCGGGTCAAAATCATGCGGTCGTCCTCCCTGGCTCATCTGCTTCGACGCCCAAATGCCGGATTAGGTTCCGTACGGTCACCATATCCACTTTGCCATTAGGCAGGAGCGGGATGGCCGGGACGGTATGGACCGCGCGCGGCGCGGCGTAGGCGGGAAGACGCTCCTTGACGAAGCCGCGCACCTCGTCGAGCGTGGCCTCGCCGGCGATGACGGCGACGACGATCTCGCCCCACTCCGGGTCGGGCCGCCCGGCGACCGCCGCCTCCCGCACGCGGGGGTGCTCGGTGAGGACGTGCGCGACGGTCCCCGCGGCCACCTTGTGCCCTCCCGTGTTGATGACGTCGTCGGCGCGGCCGAACACGCTGAGCCGCCCATCGCGCAGTTCGCCGAGGTCGGAGGTGACGAACCAGCCGTCCTCGAGGTGGGGATCCGGCCCGAAACGATATCCGGAGAACAGGACCGGCCCGGCGACGCGGATCCGCCCGTCGTCCCCGATCTTCAGATCTACTTTGTAAAGGGCGCGGCCGTCGTAAACGCACCCGCCGCACGTTTCGGTCATCCCGTATGTCGTGACAAGCCTGGCGCCGGCGGCCCGGGCCTCGGCCAGCAGGGCGGGCGACGCGGCCGCCCCGCCGAGCAGGATGGTGCGGTACGCCGCGAGGTCGGCGCCCGCGTCGAGCAGCCGGCGCAGCTGGGTCGGCACGAGCGAGACGTGATGCGCCGAGGCGTCATCGGCGTCGAAGATAGGGTCGGTGCCGCACAGCAGTGCCCTGACCAGCACCTGGAGCCCGGACACGTGGGAATGGGGGAGCCGGCACAGCCACCGGTCGCCGGGCCGCGCGCCGACACGCCGAAGCGAGGCCGTGGCGGAGGCCTTGAGCGCCCGCCCGGACAGCTGCACGCCTTTCGGCGTGCCGGTCGACCCGGACGTGGCGATCACGACGGCCACCTCGTCGGCCACGCCCACGCCGTCGTCTAAAGGGCGCGTCCGGCCGCCCGTCACCAGGTGCGTCGGCCGGAGGGCGCGCAGCGCCGCCTCCAGGGCGGGGGGCGGGAGGTCGGGGGAGAGCGGCAGCACCGCGGGGCCGTCCTCGTCCAGCGCGCGTCCGACGGCGTCGGTGAGCTCCGGACCTGGCGGGAGCACCAGGGCGTGCAGCGGGCGGTCCTGGGTAAGCGGACGCGTGAGCACGGTCGTAAGGTTAGTCCCGCAGCTAGCGGACGAATCAGGGAGGGCGGCGTGGCCGGCGGGGTGGATTGGAAGCGGTCGGGCGACTACGAGGACATCATCTACGAGACGACCGAAGGCATCGCGAAGATCACCATCAACCGGCCGGAACGGCACAACGCGTTCCGCCCGACGACGTTGTTCGAGCTTCGCGACGCCTTCAACGTGGCACAGGAGGACACCTCCATCGGGGTGATCATCCTCACCGGAGCCGGTGACAAGGCGTTCTGCTCGGGGGGCGACCAGAAGATCCGCGGCGACGACGGCTACGTCGACAAGTCGACCCCGCACGTGGGCCGGCTCAACGTGCTGGATCTGCAGGTGCAGATCAGGCGCTGCCCCAAGCCGGTGATCGCCATGGTGGCCGGCTACGCGATCGGCGGCGGCCACGTGCTCCACGTGTGCTGCGACCTCACGATCGCCGCCGACAACGCCAAGTTCGGGCAGACGGGCCCCAAGGTGGGCTCGTTCGACGGCGGCTACGGCTCGTGGCTGCTGGCCGAGACGGTCGGCCTGAAGCGGGCCCGCGAGATCTGGTATCTGTGCCGGCAGTACGACGCGCAGACGGCGCTCAGCTGGGGCCTGGTCAACGAGGTCGTGCCGCTGGCCGAGCTGGAGGCGACCACGCTCCAGTGGGCGCGCGAGATGCTGGAGAAGTCGCCGCTGGCCCTTCGCATGCTGAAGGGCGCGCTCAACGCGGTCACCGACGGCGCGGCCGGGATGCAGCAGTTCGCGGGCGACGCCACGCTTCTCTACTACATGAGCGAGGAGGCCCAGGAGGGCCGTGACGCGTTCAAGGAGAAGCGCCGCCCCGAGTTCGAGAAGTTCCCCAAGCGTCCATAAATGCGCGTCTTCCGGATCCCGATGCGGACGCGGTTTCGGGGTCAGACGGTCCGTGAGGGCGTGCTCATCGAAGGCCCGTCCGGGTGGGGGGAGTTCTCCCCTTTTCCCGAGTACGGCCCGGCCGAGTGCGCCCGCTGGCTGGCCTGCGCCCGCGAGGCCGCCTTCGACGGCTGGCCGCCGCCGGTGCGCGCGCACATCCCGGTGAACGTCACCGTCCCGGCGGTCGGCCCGGCCGAGGCCTTCGAGCTCGTGCGTGCCGCCGGATGCGCGACCGCCAAGGTCAAGGTGGCCGAGCGCGGGCAGTCGTTCGCCGACGACATGGCCCGCGTGGAGGCCGTCAGGGATGCCCTCGGCCTCGCCGGGAAGATCAGGGTCGACGCCAACGGCGCGTGGGGCGTCGACGAGGCCGCCGTGCGGATCAAGGAGCTCGACCGGTTCGGCCTGGAGTACGCCGAGCAGCCCTGCGCGACCCTCGCCGAACTGGCCGAGGTCCGTAGGAAGGTGGACGTGCCGGTGGCGGCCGACGAGTCGATCCGCCGCGCCGAGGATCCGCTCCGCGTCCGAGCCGCCGAGGCCGCCGACATCGCGGTGGTGAAGGTGCAGCCGCTCGGCGGCGTGCGCGCCGCGCTCCGCGTGGTCGAGGCCTGCGGGCTGCCGGCGGTGGTCTCGAGCGCGGTCGAGACGTCGATCGGGCTGGCCGCGGGCGTGGCGCTCGCCGCCGCGTTGCCCGATTTGCCCTATGCTTGCGGCCTCGGCACCATGACCCTGCTCACGGGGGACGTCGTTGCGGACTCGCTGCGGCCGGTCGCTGGCGCGATCGCCGTACGCCGGCCCACGGTCGCGCCGGAGGAGCTGGCCCGGTTCGAGATCGATTCGCCCGACTGGATCCGCCGGATGGAGGAGGCTGGGGGAATGGGCCGGTGAACCCCGCGACGGCGCTGGCGACCGTGCTGGTGGACGAGCTCGTCCGCTGCGGGATGACCGACGTCGTCCTCGCGCCGGGGTCCCGGTCGGCGCCGCTCGCCCTGGCCGTGCACGCCGAGTCGCGGCTGCGGCTGCACGTGCGCGTCGACGAGCGGTCGGCCTCGTTCACGGCGCTCGGCCTCGCCAAGCGGTCGGAGCGCCCGGTGGCGCTGATCTGCACGTCCGGCACGGCCGCCGCCAACTTCTATCCAGCGGTCGTCGAGGCCGGTGAGTCGGGCGTGCCGCTGCTGGTGCTGACGGCCGACCGGCCGCCCGAGCTCCGCGGCACGGGCGCCAACCAGACCATCGACCAGATCAAGATGTACGGCTCGGCCGTGCGCTGGTTCGCCGAGGTCGGCACGCCGGAGGAGCGCCCGGGGCAGGTGGCCTACTGGCGGTCACTGGCCTGCCGGGCCTACCAGCGGGCCGCCGGGCCGTACGATCCTGGGCCCGTCCAGCTGAATCTGGCCTTCCGCGAGCCGCTGATCCCCGACGGCGACACGGCGTGGGCCGAGCCGCTGGACAACGGCACGGGCCGCCCGTGGGTGCGCGCCCGGGTGGCGCCGCCGAGCGCGGCCCTGCATCTGCCGGCCACGCCGCGCGGCGTCCTCGTGGTCGGCGACGGCGCCGTCAACGTGCGCCGCTACGTCGCGGCCGCGGGCATGGCGGGCTGGCCGGTGCTGTCGGAGCCGAGCGGCGGCGGCCGCTACGGCGACCACGCGATCTCCACCTACCACTTCCTGCTGGGCGACCCGGCGTTCGCCGAGGCCCATCGGCCCGACCTGGTGGTCACGCTGGGCCGTCCGGGGCTGTCGCGGCCGCTGCTGTCGTGGCTGCAGACCTCGGGCGAGCACGTCGTGGTCAGCTCCGATCTGACCCGCTGGCCCGACCCGACCCGGTCGGCGACCCAGGTGGCCCAGGCCGTCGAGATCACGGCCATATCCGGAGACGACGAGTGGCTGCGCTCGTGGCGGCACGCCGACGGGGTGGCCCGCGCGGTGCTCGACGGCGTGCTCGACGGGTCCGGCACGAGCGAGCCGCGCCTGGCCCGCGATCTCGTCGACGCGCTGCCCAACGGCGCGCTGCTGTACTGCGGTTCGTCCATGCCGATCCGCGACCTCGACCAGGCCATGCGGCCGCGGCGCGGCGTCCGGCTGATGGCCAACCGGGGAGCGTCCGGCATCGACGGGATCGTCTCGTCCGCCATCGGGGCCGCGCTGGCCCACAACGGCCCCGCGTATGCGCTGATCGGCGACCTGACGCTGCTGCACGACCAGAACGGGCTCATCCTGGGCCCGCGCGAGCCGCGCCCGGACCTCTGCGTCGTCGTGGCCAACAACGACGGCGGCGGGATCTTCTCGATGCTGCCGCAGGGCGCGCTCGGCGGCCCGTTCGAGCGGGTCTTCGGCACCCCGCACGGCGTCGACCTCGGCTATCTGGCCGCCGCGACGGGCACGCCGTACGCCCTGGTGGGCGACTTGTCGGAGTTGCCGAAGGCGATGCGCGGCGACGGGCTCCGGCTGGTGGAGGTGCGCACCGACCGCGCGGCCAACGCGGCCGTGCACGCCGCCATGCGCGCCGCGGTGGGCGAGGCGCTGCCCAACTCCTTCTGAGGTTGGAGGCGACAACGCGCCGGACTTCGGCACAATGAGAGGCATGCACGTCGAAGAGTGGCTTCAGTCGATCCCTTCGATCTGGGTGTACGTCCTTGTGGCGGGCGTCATCGGGATAGAGAGCCTCGGCATCCCACTACCTGGTGAGATCATGCTGGTCAGCGCCTCGCTGCTGGCGGCGAAGGGCGTGGTCGACCCGGTCATGGTCGGCGTGTGCGCCAGTGCCGGGGCGATCGTGGGCGACTCGATCGGCTATCTCATCGGGCGCAAGGGCGGCAAGCCGCTGTTCGATCGGCTGGGTCGCAGATTCCCCAGGCATTTCGCGCCCCATCACATCGCCAAGGCGGAGCAGACGTTCACGCGGTGGGGGATGTGGGCCGTGTTCTTCGGCCGTTTCATCGCGCTGCTGCGCATTCTGGCCGGTCCGCTGGCCGGGGCGCTGCGGATGCCCTACTGGCGGTTCCTGGTCGCCAATGTGCTCGGCGGCGTCGCCTGGGCGGGCGGCACGGCCGCCGCGGTCTATTCGCTGGGCGTGGTGGCCGACGAGTGGCTGAAGGGCTTCTCCTGGGTGGGGTTGGTGCTGGCCGTGGTGGCCGGGCTGGTCACGACCATGTGGCTCAAGCGCCGCGCGACCCGCGCGGTGGCCGGCGACGAGCCCGTGATCGCCCTGACGGACGACGCCGCGATCGCCCTGTCCGATTGACGAGCGCCGGCCGATCAGTGCCGGCTGATGAGCGCCCGATCAGCGCTCGATGAGGGTGACCTCGAGCGAGTAGAGCGAGGCCCGGTAGACGTGCGAGCCGTGCTCGACGGCCCGCCCCTGGTCGTCGTAGCTGGTGCGGACCATGGTCAGCAGAGGGGCGCCGCGCCGTTCGTCGAGCAGCCGGGCCTCGGCCGCCGAGGCCGCCCGGGCCCCGATCCGCTGGTTGGCCACCCGCAGCCGGACACCGGCCGCGCGCAGCACCTCATAGAGGCCCCGGTCTTCGAGGATCTGCCCGGAGAGCGTGGCGAGGCCGGTCGGCAGCCAGTTGTGCAGCAGCGCCAGCGGCTCGCCCTGGGCGTACCGCAGGCGCTCCAGGCGCAGCACGGGCGTGCCCGGCTCGACGCCGAGCACGGTGGCGACGTCTTCGTCGGCGGTGACGGACTCCAGTGACAGCACGCGAGTGGCCGGCTCCTGCCCTGACCGGCGCAGGTCGTCGTAGAGGCTGGTGAGCTCGACCGCGCGCTTGACCTGGCCGTGCACGACCTGGGTGCCGACGCCGCGCTTGCGGACCAGAAGGCCCTTGTCGACGAGATATTGGATCGCCTGGCGGATCGTGGGGCGCGACAGCCCGAGCCGGTCGGCGAGCAGGATCTCGTTGTCGAGGCGGGAGCCCGGGGCCAGGTCTCCCCGCCGGATCGCCTCGGCGATCTGCTCGGCCACCTGGAAGTAGAGCGGGACGGGGCTCGACCGGTCGAGGTCGATGTCCAGTCGCGTCGGCGTCACGCAACGAGGCTAGCGGACATCAGAATGTCCTGACAAATATTACTCTTGGGGAATGTTGCTCGATCGAATCGCCGCGGCGCCCATCTCGTGGGGCATCTGCGACGTGCCCGGATGGGGCCACCAGCTGCCGGCGCGGACGGTGGCGCAGGAGATGGCCGGGCTCGGGCTGGCCGCCGCCGAATTCGGGCCGCCCGGGTTCCTGACGGCCGACGTGCTCGGAGCGTACGGCATCCGCCCTCTCGGCGGCTATGTGCCGCTCGACGCGGGCGGCGCCGACCCCGTGGGGGAGGCGCGGAGGATCGCGGCCGAGTTCCTGGCGCAGGGCGCGCCCTACTTCGTGCTGGCCCCCGAGGGCGTGCCGGGCGACCTGAAAGGCCTGCTCGACGAGGTGAACGCGGCGGTCGCCGGGCTGGGCGGGATCTGCTGCCTGCATCCCCACGTCGACACGCTGATCGAGTCGGCCGCGCAGATCGCCTGGGCCCTTGCCGAGACCTCCGTGCCGCTGTGCCTCGACACGGGGCACGCCCACATCGGCGGCGCCGATCCGGTCGAGCTGGCCCGCTCGGGCCGGGCCGTGCACGTACACCTCAAGGATGTCTCGGGTGAGTGGCTGGCGCGCCTGCGCGGCGGGACGCCGTACGAGGAGGCCGTGGCGGGCGGCCTCTATGTGCCGCTGGGGCAGGGCGTGGTCGACATCGCCGGGGTGGTCCGGATCCTCGAGGAGGCCGGTTACCAGGGGTGGTACGTGCTGGAACAGGACGTGCGGCTGACCGGCCCGAGCGCCCGGCCGCGCGAGGACGCCGAGGCGAGCCTGAACTTCTTACGTCTTATTGTCAGGACAAAGCATTGACATGCCCCCGCACTGGGGTTAGAAACAAGCACCGGTGTGATCTCTCACGGGGGACGAGGTCCTGCCTTCTGGGATTTCCGAACGTGAGGAGACGACAATGAAACGTTCGGCGGTAGCGCTCGTCGCCGTCGTGCTCGCCGCGGTGGCGGGCTGCTCGAACTCCACGCAGCAACAGCAGACGCCGGCGTCCTCCCAAGGCGGCGCCGCGGCGGCCGCTCCCGGCGCCAAGTTCGCGGTGATCACCCACGGCGGGGCCGGCGACGCGTTCTGGGACGTCGTGAAGAACGGCGCCGAAGCGGCCGGCAAGCAGTACGGCGTCACCGTCAGCTACCAGAGCGACGGCGACCCCGGCAAGCAGTCGCAGCTCATCGACCAGGCCGTCAGCGAGAAGGTCGACGGGATCGTGGTCTCCATGGCCAACCCCGACGCGCTCAAGGAGTCGATCGGCAAGGCCGTCGCCGCGCACATCCCGGTGATCACCATCAACTCCGGCGCCGACAAGTCGAAGGAGTTCGGCGCGATCACCCACGTCGGCCAGTCGGAGGACGTGGCCGGTCGCGGCGCGGGCGAGCGGCTGAAGGCCGAGGGCGTGACCAAGCTGCTGTGCGTCATCCACGAAGCCGGCAACGTCGGCCTCGACCAGCGGTGCGGCGGCGCGGCCGAGACCCTCGGCGGGACCGTGGAGCGACTGCAGGTCGACGTCGGCAATCTGGCCGACGCCACCTCCAAGATCAAGGCGAAGCTGCAGTCCGACACGTCCATCAACGGCGTGCTGACCCTCAACCCGGCCATCGCCATCGCCGCGCGCGACGCCATCGCCGACGCGGGCTCGCAGGTCAAGCTCGGCACGTTCGACCTGTCCGGCGACGTCGTCAGCGCCATCGAGGACGGCCAGATCCTGTTCGCGGTCGACCAGCAGCAGTATCTGCAGGGCTGGCTGCCGATCACCTTCCTCTACCTGTACAAGAAGAACCTGAACACGGTCGGCGGCGGCCTGCCCGTCAACACCGGCCCCGGGTTCGTCACCAAGGACAACGCCGCCCAGGTCGCCAAGCTCGCCTCGGCGGGCTCGCGGTGACGGTCGCGGCAAGCGACGCCGACGAGCGCCTCAGGAACACCGGCTTCCTGAGGCGCCTGCTGATCCGGCCCGAGCTGGGCTCGGTGGTCGGCGGGATCGCGGTGTTCGCGTTCTTCTCGACGCAGTCGGCCGTCTTCCGGTCGATCGACGGCGTGGCCAACTGGCTCGACCCGGCGTCCACCCTGGGCATTATGGCCGTGGCCATCGCGCTGCTGATGATCGGCGGCGAGTTCGACCTGTCGGCGGGCGTGCTCACCGGCACGAGCGGGCTCATCCTCGTCACGCTGGCCACCCGCGCCGGCTGGAACGTGTGGCTCGCCATGCTGGCCGGGCTCGCGATCGCCCTGCTCATCGGCTTCCTCAACGGCCTGCTCGTGGTACGCACCCGGCTGCCGAGCTTCATCGTCACCCTCGGCACGTTCCTCATGCTGCAGGGCCTCAACCTGGGCGTCACCAAGGCGATCACCGGCACCGTCCAGGTCAGCGGGCTGCGTGCCGCGCCGGGATACGAGGGGGCGCGGGCCGTCTTCGCCGGTTCGGTGACGCTCGGCGGCACCGGCTTCCGCGTGGCCATCGTGTGGTGGCTGGCGGTGACGGTGATCGCGACCTGGGTCCTGATGCGCACCCGCCCCGGCAACTGGATCTTCGCGGTCGGCGGCAACGAACAGGCGGCCCGCGCGGTCGGCGTGCCGGCCGCGCGCGTCAAGATCGGCCTGTTCATGACCACGGCCGGGGCCGCCTGGCTGGTCGGCTCGATCCTCGCGCTCCGGTTCACCTCGGTGCAGGCCAACTCGGGCATCGGCCAGGAGTTCATCTACATCATCGCGGCCGTCATCGGCGGCTGCCTGCTCACCGGCGGCTACGGCTCGGCCGTCGGGGCGGCGATCGGCGCGGTCATCTTCGGCATGGCCGACAAGGGCATCGTGTTCGCCGGCTGGGACTCCGACTGGTTCAAGTTCTTTCTCGGCGCCATGCTGCTGCTGGCCACCCTCGCCAACCGCCTCGTGAAGAAGTACGCCGAGGAGGTGCGGCATTGACCCCGCAGACCACCCTGTTGCAGACCCGGGACGTGGGCAAGACCTTCGGCAGCGTGGTGGCGCTCCGCGAGGTGTCGATGTCGCTCGAGACCGGGTCGGTCACCTGCGTCCTCGGCGACAACGGCGCCGGCAAGTCCACCCTCATCAAGATCTTGTCGGGCGTGCACCCGCAGGACACGGGCGAATACCTGATCGACGGCGCGCCGGTGCGGATGTCCAGCCCGCGTGAGGCGCTCGACCGGGGCATCGCGACCGTCTACCAGGACCTCGCGATGATCCCGCTGATGTCGGTGTGGCGGAACTTCTTCCTCGGCTCGGAGCCCATGAAGTCGCTGCGCCGCTTCGACGTGGCCGCCGCCCGGCGGATCGCCCGCGACGAACTGCGGCGGATGGGCATCGACATCCGCGACGTCGACCAGCCGGTGGGCACGCTGTCGGGTGGCGAGCGTCAGTCGGTCGCCATCGCGCGGGCCGTCTACCTGGGCGCGCGCGTGCTGATCCTGGACGAGCCGACCTCGGCGCTCGGCGTCAAGCAGGCCGGCGTCGTGCTGCGCTACATCGCGCAGGCCCGTGACCGCGGGGTGGGCGTGATCTTCATCACGCACAACCCGCACCACGCCTATCCCGTGGGGGATCGGTTCCTGGTGCTCAAGCGGGGCGTCAGCCTGGGGGAGTACGGCAAGGCGGAGATCAGCCGCGAGGAGCTCACCCAGCTGATGGCCGGCGGCGCCGAGCTCGACGAGCTGGCGCATGAGCTCCAACGTAACGAATCTACTTTGTAAAGGCGCCGGGTTGGAGCCATCTCATCCGACCCGGTGAACAACCCCGGCAAGGCCGAACAGCCGCGCCCGAGAGCGCTGGAACGTGACGGAACGCCCCCACGGTCAAAGGAGTTTCAGCGGCATTCAGGGGGATCACGTGAAGCGTTCCGTAGCCATGGTTCTCGCCACCGCGGGGGCGGCGATGACGTTAGGGGCCGTCGGCAGCGGCCCGGCCACAGCAAGCACCGCGACCACACTCGTGTCGGCGTCCGATGCGGCCACGCCGCAGGCGAACACCGTCACCTTCTGGTCGTCGAACCACCGCGCCGTCTTCAGGGCGACCTACTCGCCCCCGTACGGCGACAGCTCTTTCCTCAACATCTCGGGCACGCTCTACGACCACGACACACGGACGGCCCGGCGGGGCGGCAAGTGCGCCTACCTCGAGTTGGAGTACGGCTCCGCCGCGGAGGGCTCGCGGCGGATCTACACCGACAACGTCACCCAGTGCGGGCCGGGCGGGAAGCCCCTCATCGGCGGCTACTACAAGCCGTTCTACTTCCAGCTGCGGGTCTGCCAAATCCCGGAGCACGGCACATACCCGGTCAACTGCGGCCGCTGGCACCGCATCTACGACGCGCCCGTGATGACGGTCGAGGACTCGGAGGACTCCGCCGTTCGCTCCTGAGCAGACACCCTGATACCACCGCGCCCGCCATCGAGCCACGCCCGGACCTGTGCCTCTAGACCATTGGGATGATTCGCCGCAAGATTTTGTCCCAGTGCCCACGAGGTAGGGGTTGATGCCATGGGACGGCGGATGCGGCCGCTGAACCCGGCGTGGGGACCGGTCGAGCGGTTCGCGTGCGAGTTGCGGGCGCTGCGCGCGGCGGCGGGGGAGATGCCGTTGCGGCGGATGGCCCGGCGTTCCGCGGTGTCGAAGAGCGCGCTGACGGACGCGGTCGCCGGGTTCGAGCTGCCGTCGGAAGAGGTGCTGCGCGCCTTCGTGGACGTGTGCGGGGGCGACTGGCCGTGGTGGCGGGAGCGGCGGCTCGGGGCGCGGGCCGAGGCGGCGGCCGACGCCGACCTGGCGGAGATCGTGGAGGCCGAGGGGGAGGGCCAGGGCTGGCTGGCGCCGAGATATCCGGGGCACTCGGAGCCGATCGATCGCCGTTCGGTGCACGTGCCCGAGGTGATCGTCGAGCCGGTGGCCATGCTGGTCCGGCTGCGTCGGCGGCGGTTGCGGGCGCTGGCGGTGTTCGGGACGGCCGCCGTGGTGGCGTTCGCGGCCGGCTGGTTCGTACGGCCCCTGTTCGGTCACTCTCCCGCGGGCGGGACCCCCGTGACGGCGGCGTCGGTCGAGGCGGCCGCGGAGGCGAGCCCCACGGCCGGGCCCGCGGACGGGGTGGATCCCTATATTTCGCGATGTGGTGAGGATCAGCAGCTCATCGAGACCAAGGGCATGGTGTGGCCCGACCACACGTCGTATGGGTCGCTGGAGCTGTTCCACTCGGCCCGCTGCGACGCCAACTGGGGCTACGTCAACGGGCCCAACTCGAGGAGTTGGAAGGTCCACATCATCGTGCACCGGCCGGCCGACGGGATCACCGTGCCGGTCGTCCAGTCGGTGGACCTGGGTCCCGGCTCGTGGAGCGGGATGCTGCTGACCGCCTCCGGATGCGTGTACATCGAGGCGTACGTGGAGAAGGGATCCGGGCGGGGCCCGTCGGCCAGGACCAGCTGCTACAGGCAGGCCGACACCGTCCTGCACAGCTAGGTGGCCGTGGTTAGTCTGGCCGGGTGGCCGCGCCCTATCTGACCATCGACGACGTGATCGAGCATGAGACCGAGGCCCGGCGGTCGCGGTTCATCTGCGCGCTGGCCCCGGTCGCGTCGGAGCCGCAGGCGCGGGCGTTCATCGCGGAGCGGCGGGCCTTGTACGGCGATGCCAGTCACAACTGCACGGCTTATGTGATCGGTAGCGGGATCCAGCGGTCCGACGACGACGGGGAGCCGGGCGGCACGGCCGGGACTCCCATGCTCGACGTGCTCACGCGGCGCGGGTTCGCCGATGTCGTGGCCGTGGTCACGCGTTATTTCGGCGGGGTGCTGCTGGGGGCGGGCGGGCTGGTCCGCGCGTACGGCGGGGCGGTGGCCGAGACGCTCGACCGGGTGGAGCCGGTGCGCATGACGCCCGCGCGGCTGGTGACGGTGACGGTGGATCACGCGCTGGCGGGACGCCTGGAAAGCGATCTGCGGGCCTCGCCGTACGCGCTGCGCGGGGTGGACTACGGCGCCGAGGTGGCCTTCGAGGTGGCGGTGGCGCAGGAGAGGCTGGGCGCCTTCGGCGGGTGGGTGGCGACGGCGACCTCCGGCCGCGCGGGCGTGCGGTCCGGCGAGGAGATCCACGTTCGCGAGCCGTGAGCCGCGATGGACGCATGATCCACCTGCGGGAGCCGTGCGGCGCGATGGTCCGAGGTGCGAGGCGCGATGGCCTGCGGCGCGGTGGCCCCATAATTGCGGCATGCGCGCTTTGCTGGCGAAGATCGGGATCGCGCTGGCCGCGCTCGGGCCGCCCGCGCTCGTCGGCGTGGGGTTCTGGCCGGACGTGCGGTCCCATCCGGTGCTCGGCGCGCTGGCCCTGGCGGGCTACTGGCTGGTCCTCGCGATCCTGGGGTTCGTCCGGCGGGTCGGCGCGGCCGTGCAGGACCGCTGGGTGGACCGGGCCGCGGCGGCGGTCGACGACAAGCTGACGGCCCTGGTGGCCGGCCATCACGGGCGGTACGTCAAGCGGCTGGCCGCCAGTCTCCGCTACGTGGACATGCAGGGCCTGGCGACCATCGGCGAATACGCGCTCGAGCTCCGGGACGTCTACGTCGATGTGGCCCTGGTGCCGAAGGCCGTGCACGAGACGGCGAACGAGCCGTTCCTCGGCAGCGACGGCGGCCCGTCGGAGCGGCGGCTGCTGCGGCACGTGCTGGCCGTGCCGGGCGTCTACGCGGTGATCGGCGGCCCGGGGTCGGGCAAGACGACCATGCTGCGGCGGACGGCGCTGCATCTGTGCCGGGGCCGCCGGCTGCCGATCCTGGTCTACCTGCGCGACCACGTGCCGGCGATCTTGGACGGCCGGCCGCTGAGCGAGATCGTGGCCGGGCTGCCGTGGCTGCGCGGCGCCATCCCGGCCGCCTGGTTCGAGCGCCGCCTGGACGGCGGCCGCTGCCTGATCATGCTGGACGGCCTGGACGAGGTGGCCGACGACAGCGAGCGGCGCAAGGTCGTCGCGTGGGTGTCGCAGCAGACGATCAGTTACGCCACGTGCACGTTCGCGATCACCTCCCGTCCGTACGGCTATCGCGAGAATCCGCTGACCGGGGCGAGCGTGCTGCAGGTGCGGCGGTTCAGCGGGGAGCAGGTGGCCACGTTCCTGCACGGCTGGTATCTGGCGATCGAGCGCCGGGCCACGGGTGAGACGGGCCCGCAGGTGCGGGTGCGGGCCGAGGAGAAGGCCGGCGAGCTGATGGGCCGGCTGCGCGCCCAGCCGTCCCTGTACGACCTGGCCGCCAACCCGCTGCTGCTCACGATGATCGCCAACGTGCACCGCTACAAGGGGGCCCTGCCGGGCAGCCGCGCCCAGCTGTACGGCGAGATGTGCGAGGTGCTGCTGCACCGCCGCCGCGAGTCCAAGGGGCTGACGGCGGGCACCGGTCTCCGCGGCGAGCAGAAGACGCGGGTGGCGCGTGCGCTGGCGGTGTGGATGATGATCGAGCGGATGCGCGACATCCCGGCGTGGCAGGCCGCCGAGGTGATCGGGCCGGCGCTGGAGCGGGTGTCGCGCAGTGTCAGGACGGACACGTTCCTCGTGGAGACGGCCGAGAGCGGGCTGCTGGTCGAGCGGGAGACCGGGTCCTACGCGTTCGCCCACCTGACGTTGCAGGAGTATCTGGCCGCCGTGGAGATCCGCGAGGCCGGCCGGTCCGACCTGCTGGTCGATCAGGTGGGCGACCCGTGGTGGCGCGAGACGACGTTGCTGTGGGCGGCAGACGCGGACGCGACCGCGGTGGTGGAGGCCTGCCTGAATATAGGCAGCATACGGGCGCTGGCGCTGGCCTACGAATGCGTCGAGCAGGCCCGCGAGACCTCGCCCGCGGTGCGCGACCGCCTCGACGCCGCGCTGCGGATCACCGAGGACGAGACCCGCGAACGCCGCCGCCTGGTGACGGGTATCCGGGTGCACCGCTGGTTACGCGAGGTCATCCAGCTCGGCGACGCCTCCGCCATCACCGCGGCGCTCGTGCCCAACGAGATCTACCGGCTGTTCACGGGCGACGACCCGATCCGATCTCTCGGGCAGCAGGCTCCGGCGCTCGAGCCGGCGCTCGGCATGTGGCGACGCGAGGCGGACGCGTTCGTCGAGTGGGTCAACGACCTGTCCGGCGATGGCGCCGCCTATCGGCTGCCCACCGAGGCCGAGCTCGCGCTCCCGGCCGCCGGCCTGGTGGCCGACCTCGGCCGCCAGGCTCCGTGGACCCGCGACGGCTCCGGATACGCCTACGATGTGGACGCCGACACCGTGCGCAACCGGATGGCCTTCAACTCGCCCGCGCTGATGGCCGCGATCTTGGGCCTGCTCGGCCGCAGCGACGGACCGTTGCCGGCGGCGATGCCCGGGGGCGGGGCCGAACTGATCGCGCGGTGCCACATGATGCGCGTGGCGAGCCCGAAGACCGGCACGATGGGCATCGGACATGTGGCCGAGTTGCTGCTCGACGTCGGCGGGCTGATGTCGCGCCGGATCCTCGCCGCGGAGACGATCGGCCAGCTGCGGCAGATCACCGCCCTGGTGCGCCGGCAGGATTTCGGGCGGGTGCGGCAGCTCACGGACGACATCGACGTGGCGGGCATGATCGAGCGCGATCTCGCGCCCCACGCCGCGGGGGAGGCGGGCAGGCCCTGGTGGCGGCTCGCCGTCCTCGCCGACGCGGCGCTCGTCGTCTGCCTGCTGGCGCAGGAGCGCCGGTCGAGCGGCCAGAATCTGGCCGCGTTCATGGCGTACCAGAAAGGGCTCCTGCAGCTGAGCTACAGCGCCACACCCGACGACCTGGCAAGGCACGCGGAAGCGGCGGCGGTTTTGCCGGTCAGCCCGTTGTTCGGCCCGCTCGTGAGCGAATTGCGGCTGGTCACCGAGAAGGTGGACGGCCGCGTGGTGGTCGCCGATCACGAGATCCTGTCCGCCGTCGTGCTCGGGGCGCTCGCCGCGAAGGCGTTCCTCGGCCTGACCGACACGGACGACCTGCGCTTCGACGGCGTCGTCGCGTCGGCCGGGGCGGCCCTCATCCGGGCGCGACACCCCCGGGAAGTGATCTTGCTGGTGCGGGACTGACCCGCCGTGTCAGCCCTCGAGGGCGTACTGCATGACGCGGAACTTGGCCTGGGCCTCGGCGAGCTCGGCGGCGGGGTCGGAGTCGCCCATGATGCCGCAGCCGGCGAACAAGCGGGCCCGGCGGCCGGAGATCTCGGCGCAGCGCAGCGCGATGCCCCACTCGCCGTCGCCGCGGGAGTCGATCCAGCCGACCGGCCCTGCGTAGCCGCCCCGATCCATGCCCTCCAGCTCGCGGATGACCTCCAGCGCCGTGCCGGTGGGGGTGCCGCCGACGGCGGCCGTGGGGTGCATGGCGGCCACCACGTCGAGCACGCTCGCCCCGTCGGACAGCCGTCCGGTGACCCGGCTGGCCAGGTGCTGGACGTTGGGGAGGACCAGCAGCTCGGGCCGGTCGAGGATGTCGAGGGTGGCGCACAGCGGGGTGAGCGCCTCGCGGACCGAGGCGACGGCGCAGGCGTGCTCGTGCAGGTTCTTGGCCGACTCGAACAGCAGCGACGGGTCGGCGCCGGAGGGGATGGTGCCGGCGAGGACGAGCGACTCGATGGCGGCGCCGGTGTGCCGGGCCAGCAGCTCGGGGGTGGCGCCGACCAGGCCGCCGACGGAGAAGGTGTAGCACTCGGGGTAGCGCTCGCTGAGGCGGCCCAGCAGGACGCGGACGTCGATGGGGCGTTCGGCGACGGCGGTCAGGTCGCGGGCCAGCACGACCTTGTCGAGCACGCCGTCTCTGATCTTCCGTACGCCACGGGCCACCGCGAGCTGCCACTCGGGGGCGGTCAGGGTGCCGTCGCCATATCGGATCCGGCCGGGGGCGACGGGCGGGGTGAGCAGGTCGAGCTCGTCGTGGCCGACGACGGTGAGCCAGGACCGGCCGCCGCGGCGGGCCAGCACGGTGCGCGGGACGACCAGCGTGGAGCCGGCCGACGACCCCGGGTCGAAGGTGAACGATCCGAACGCCACCAGCCCCGATCCGGGCATCTCGACGGCGTCGTCGACGTCGGCCTCGTCGAGGAGCGTCGCGAGCCATTCGCGGGCCAGTGCGAAGCGGGCCGGCCCCGGCGGTAGTGTCACGCGGGCGGCCTCGCCCCAGCCGACGAGCCCGTCGCCGTGTCTCAGCCAGGCGTGCGGCGCGTGGCGGGGGAGCCGCGCTATGAGGTCTCCAGGATCGCGCACCGGAACGGTGCGGACCACGAGGGGGCGGGTCAGACCGAGTGCGACACTCACTCGACACACTCTATGTCGCGTCTGAACACGTTCGAAACGAGACCCCCTCATGGCTGTCAAGGCGCCATAGGAAGTTGGTCAACGGTAGGCACGCCTTCCCGAACGGTCATAGATCACACCCTCGGTGATCTCTAGCGTGGTGCCTCCGCTAACGGAGGTGTTCATGGTCACGAGGTTCGTCACTGCCCTGGTCCTGGTTGTTTTCACCGGCGGCACGGCATTGGCCCGATCGGTCCCGCCGGCGCAGCCGGCCGTCATGGCGGCGATCGGCGACTCGATCAGCGCCGGGTTCAACGCCTGCGGCTGGTGGGTGGCCTGCACGTCACGGTCGTGGTCGGCGGGTGACAACGAGGAGGTCGACAGCCACTATCTGCGGCTGCTGGCGTCCGACCCGGCGCTTGGCGGCCACAACCTGAACTTCGCCGTTCCCGGGGCGACCAGCGCCGACATGGTGGCGCAGGCGCGTCAGGCGGTGGCGGCCCACGCCGATTACGTGACCTTGCTGATCGGGGCGGGCGACGTGTGCACGGGTGGGCTGAACGAGATGACGCCGATCACCACCTACCGGCAGCGCGTCGACGCGGCGCTGGCGGTGCTGCGCCCGGCCGGTGTGCGGGTGCTGGCCGCGAGCATCCCCGACATCAAGCACCTGTGGCGGATCGGCAAGGACGACTTCTGGGCCCGCACGTTCTGGTCGATCGGCGGGATGTGCCCGGTCATGCTGGACAATCCGGAGTCGACGGCGCGGATGGACGTGATCCGCCGAGACCGCGTCCGCGACCGGCTGATCGCCTACAACACGCAGATGAGCCGGGCGTGCGCGGCCTACGGGCCGGGCTGCCGCTACGACGGGGGCGCCGTCTTCCGCTACCCGTTCAAGCTGGAGCAGGTCAGCGGCTGGGACTACTTCCACCCCAACGGCGACGGGCAGAAGGCGCTGGCCGCGGCCACTTTCAAGACCGCGCAGGCTCTTTTCCCCAATGACCGTTAACGTTGACCCATGCTGGGCCTTGGCCCCTATGAGCCGCTGCGCAAGCTCGGCGAGGGCGGCATGGGCGTGGTCTACCTGGCCGAGGCGCCCGACGGCCGGCTGGTCGCCGTCAAGGTCATCCGCCCTGAGGTGATCCGGCAGGAGGGGTTCCGGCGGCGGTTCTTACGCGAGGCCGAGGCCGCCCGCCGCGTCCCGCGGTCGTGCACGGCCCAGCTGCTCGACGCGTGTCTGGACGGCGAGGTCGCCTATCTCGTGACCGAATACGTCGACGGTCCCACGCTCGCGCAGGCGGTCGCCGAGGAGGGGCCGCTGCGCGGCGCGCAACTGGAGGCGCTGGCCCTGGGCGTGGCGACGGCCCTTCGGGCCATCCATTCCGCCGGGGTCGTCCACCGCGACCTCAAACCCTCCAATGTGCTGCTGACCCGGTTCGTCCCCCGGGTCATCGACTTCGGGGTGTCGCGGCTGACGGACACGGGCGCGTCGGTCAGCGGAGCGGTCGTGGGCACGCCCGCGTTCATGGCGCCCGAGCAGGTGTCGGGGGCGCCGGCCGGTCCGGCGGCGGACGTGTTCGCCTGGGGCGGCCTGGTGGCGTACGCGGCGAGCGGGAGGCCGCCGTTCGGCACGGGCGGGGTGGCCGAGGTGCTCTACCGGGTCGCGCACCGCGAGCCGGACCTCGACGGGCTTTCCGGGCCGCTGCGCGGGCTGGTGGCGCGGGCCATGGCCAAGGAGCCGGCGCATCGCCCGACCGCGGCGCAGCTGCTCGACGCCCTCACCACGACGGCCTCGAGGCGGGCGCCGCGCCGCCCGTGGCTGTGGGGGGCGGCGGCGGGCGCCGTCGTGGTGGCGCTTCTCGCGGTCCTCGTACGGCACGGCGACCCGGTGGTCTACCGGGAGGACTTCGCCGGGGCCGCGCCCGGCTGGCAGGCGGATTCGGGGTCGGAGGTCAGGGACGGTCGTTACGTGATCTCGCCGCAGGCCGGCCAGTGGCTGGTGCGGGCCGCGCCGTACGGCGCGAGCGGGCTGGCGCGGATGCGCGTCGGCGCGGACGTGCGGGTGGAGTCGGGGCCGGGCGGCTTTGGCCTGTACTGCTTCGCGGGCAAGAACACCGGCTACCAGTTCGTCGTGGACGCCACGCGGACGGCGATCATCCGCTGGCCGGGCGGGGTGATCGCGGCCCGGCCGTTCAAGCCGGTGGCGGGCGCGCGCGTGGAGGCCTCGTGCGTGGCCTCGGCGGCGCGGGTCAGCCTGGCCCTGACGGTCGGCGGGCGGGCGGAGGTCAGCGCGGTCGACCGCACGCCGCTGCCGCCCGGCGGCTGCGGGATCTACGCCAACGCCCCCGACGACGGCGCGGCCGTGGTGAGCTTCGACGCCGTGGAGATCACCCGGCTGGATTAGCGGGGCCGTGGAGCCGCTGCCGTCATCCCGGCTCCTGACCGAACAAGCGGGCGATCCGCGTCTGCCACGCCACCAGGACGCGAGGCGGACGGGCCGGCGAGTGGTTGAACCCGTGCTGGTGCGAACGGGGGTGCGAACGGTGGCGTGTGCGCGCGTGCTGCCACCTATTGCCGTGGCGGGCCTGGCCCTGGTGGCCGGTCGGCCGCTCGGTGTGCGCGGGAATCCCCGGAATGCGATGGGTCGCCCAGTGCAGCAGGTCGCGGAGCGAGTGCCGGTTATTCATCGTTGCCTCCCTGGCACAGAAGTCTCTATCACTGATAGGGGACTCTATCACTGATAGAGTCCAGAAGGGAGGTGCCGGGATTGGCTCTGGACAAGCAGCGGATCGTCACCGAGGCCGTCGCGCTGCTGGACGCCGAGGGTCTCGACGGCGTGACCACGCGCAAGCTGGCCGCCCGGCTCGGCGTACAGTCGCCGACCCTCTACTGGCACATCCCGAACAAGGCGGCGCTGGTCACCGCGATCGCCGAGGCGATCCTGGAGCAGCAGTTCCCCGAGCTGGAGCCGCCCGCGCCGCAGGAGGGCTGGCAGGACTGGCTGATCGGCCTGACCGGGCGGCTGCGCCGCGCTTTGCTGGCCCACCCGGACGGGGCCCGGGTCATCGCGGCCTCCCAGCTGTCGCTCAAGATGGCCGCCATCTCCGAACTGGCGATGAGCACGCTGGTCCGGCGGGGGATCGCGCTGCGGCAGGCGCGCCTGATCGTGTTGACGGTGTTGCGCTTCACCGTCGGTTACGTCCTGGAGGAGCAGGCCGGCCGCCCCGACGCCGACGCCCTGGACGGCTTCGACATGGCCGCCTACGCCGCGGCGTATCCCACCGTCATGGCCGGCGTGGCCGAGTACTTCCAGCCCGGCCGCACCGTCGACGATCTGTTCCGCGACTGCCTGGAGCAGATCATCCATGGTCCCGCGGCGCAGTCCGGCCCCACGTCCTGATCGGCGGCCACGCCAGGAGCGAGGGGCGTCAGAGCCAGCCGTTGTGGCGGGCGATCGTGGCGGCCTCGATGCGGTTGCGGGTGCCGGTCTTGCCGATGGCCGACGACAGGTAGTTGCGGACCGTGCTCTCCGACAGGTGCAGGCGTGCCGCGATGTCGGCGATGGTCGATCCGTCGGCGGCGGCGGCCAGCACGTCGCGCTCGCGGTCGGTGAGCGGGCTCGGCCCCGTGCTGAGCGCGGCGGCGGCGAGGGCCGGGTCGATGACGCGCTCCCCGTTGAGGATCCGGCGGATGGCCTTGGCCAGCTCCTCGACCGGGCCGTCCTTGACGAGGAAGCCGTACGCCCCGGCCTCCATGGCGCGGCGCAGATAGCCGGGCCGGCCGAAGGTGGTCAGGATCAGCACCCGGCAGCCGGGCAGGCGTCCCCGAAGCTCCGCGGCGGCGTCGAGGCCGCTTTTGCCGGGCAGTTCGATGTCGAGCAGGGCCACGTCGGGCCGGGTCGCCACCGCGGTGTCGACCACGGACGCGCCGTCGGCGACCTGGGCGACGATCTCGATGTCGTCTTCCAGGCCGAGCAGCAGGGCCAGGGCACCGCGCATCATGGTCTGGTCCTCGGCCAGCAGCACTTTGATCATACGGTTCACGCCACGGTCACGAGCAGGCTGAAGCCGCCGCCGGAAGGGGCGGCGAGGTCGAGGGTGCCGCCGACGGCCTGGACGCGTTCGCGCAGGCCGGACAGGCCGTGGCCGGAGCCGCCGGTGTCGCCGCGGCCGTTGTCGGTGATGCGCAGTCCCGCGTCGTCGAGGGTGATCTCGCAGCGGGTGGCGTGGCTGTGGCGGATCACGTTGGTGACCCCTTCGCGTACGGCCCAGCCGAGCAGGGCGTCGGTCTCGGGCGGCAGGTCGAGGATCGGGGTGCGGATGGTGGCGCCGATCCCGGCGTCGGCCAGGGCGCGGCGGGCGTTGTCCAGCTCGACGGTCAGGCCCCGGCCCCGGTAGCCGGTGACGGCCTCGCGGACCTCGGTGAGGGCCTCGCGCCCGATGCGCTCGATGTCGGCGGCCTCCCGGGCGGCGGCCGCGGCGTCGCGGGGGGCGAGCCTTCGTACGGCCTCGGCTTTGACGACCATGACCGACAGCGTATGGCCGAGCAGGTCGTGCAGGTCGCGGGAGAAGCGGGCGCGCTCCTCGGAGACGGCGACCCGGGCCAGCTCCTGCCGGGTGGCCTTGAGCTCGCCGATGGCCTCCCACAGCCGGATGATCACGGCGGGGACGAACCCGGCGATGAACACGCTCCAGGCCAGGCTGAGCATGGCGCCGACGCCGCCGCCGACCCAGATCATGAGCCCTACCGCCAGCAGCGCCAGCAGGAACAGCACGGGCGGGCAGGCGGGCCCTCTGATCGTGATGCCGGTCGCGATGGAGGCCAGGATCAGCAGGTAGATCCAGTTGCCGAGGAAGACGAACGAGCAGGCGACGCAGAGCAGGATCAGGACGGCCAGCAGCCTTCTGGGCTCGGGCCCGGCGGCGAAGGCGCGGTCGGTGGTCGCGATGTAGAGGGCGGCGACGGTGATCAGCGCGGTCCAGCCGAGCAGCGCGTTGGGCGGGTTGCCCTCGGTCACGAGCTCGAAGCCGGCGGGCACGCACACCACGACCCAGATGTACATGCCCTTGGCGGTCGGGCCGTTGTCGCCCCGCTCGCCGAGGGGGTCGAGCCAGCGTTTGTCGCTCACGATAGTCAGACCTTACGCGCGCCGCGCCGGTAGGCGAATCGGGCGTACAGCCCGAACAGGGCCAGCCAGCCGGTCAGCACGGCGACCGAGCGCAGCGTGGGCGCAGCCCCGAACGCGACGTGCCACGACAGGTCGGCGTAGTTGGCGGTCGGCGTCCACCGGGCGATCGCGGCCAGCCACGACGGGAAGAGCGAGGCGGGGAACCACAGGCCGCCGACGACCGACAGCCCCATCGAGCAGACCACGGTGGCAAGGCCGGCCGCCTGCCCCGACATCAGGTAGCCGTTGCCGAGCCCGAGCAGGGCGAACGGCAGCGTGCCGACCCACAGCAGCCCGACCAGGGCGGCCCACTGGCCGAAGCCGAGCTCGACCCCGTTGATCACGCGGCCGGCGGCCAGCACGGCGACCACGGCGGGCACGACCACCACGACGCCGGTCACCGCCTTGGCGGCGACGACCGCGCCCGGGGTCATCGGGGTCAGCCGCAGCTGGCGCAGCCAGCCCCGGGTCCGGTCCTCGGCGAGGCCGGCGCCGTTGTTGAGGGCGGCGCCGAGGCCTCCATAGGCGGCCATGCTGACCATCACGAACAGGCCCGCGTCGTGGCGGTCGCCGGGGGCCAGGCCGAGGTTGGAGAACAGCAGGTACATCACGACGGGCAGCCCGATGCCGAACATCAGGAACGTGGCGTCGCGCAGGACCCGCATCAGTTCGAGCCGCAGATAACCGATCATGATCGCACCAGCCTCAGGAACGCGTCTTCGAGGTTCGCCGGGGTCACTTCCAGGTCGCGTACGGCCCCGGCGGCCGCCAGCGCGAGCACGGTGGCGTCGGAGTCGACGCTGCGCAGATGGACGCGGTCGCCGCGGACCTCGACCGAGGTCACCCCGGGCAGCTCGGGCAGGGCCACGCCCGGGGGAGAGGTGACGGTGACCGTGGTCAGCGCGACGGTCTTCTTGATGTCGGCGCCGCTGCCGTCGGCGATCACCCGGCCCTGGTTGACCACCACGATGCGGTCGGCGTTCTCGTCGGCCTCTTCCAGGTAGTGGGTGGAGAACAAGATGGTGGTGCCGCGGGCCGCGAAGCCGCGCATGCTGTCCCAGAACTCGCGGCGGGCCTCGACGTCGAGGGCGGCCGTCGGCTCGTCCAGCACGAGCAGGTCGGGGTCGCCGGCCACGGCGACGGCGAACCTGACCCGCTGGGCCTGGCCGCCGGACAGTTTGTCGAGCCGCCGCCCGGCCAGTTCGGTGATCTGCGCGGTGGCGAGGATCTCGGGCACGGGCAGCGGGTCGGGGTAGGTGCCGGCGACGAAGGCGACGAGCTCGCGCACGGTCACGCGGGGGATCAGGCCGCCTTCCTGCGGCATGGCGCCGACCCGCCCGGCGCGTACGGCCCGCTCGGGTGACAGGCCGAAGATGGTGGCGGTGCCGGCGTCGGGCGGGATCAGGCCGAGCAGGACGCCGATGGCGGTCGACTTGCCGGCGCCGTTGGGCCCGAGCAGCGCCACGGTCTGTCCCGGCGACAGCGTCAGCGACAGGTCGTCGACCGCGGTCACCGGCCCGAAGCGCTTGGTCACGTGGGTGAGTTGCATGACCTCCACGCTAGGGATCGGTGGGGTGGACCAGTAGATCGCTGGATCCTGTTCGCCGTGGGACAAATGTCCCTAGGCGATTGCTTTGATTGAGGTGTAATCATGTAAGTAATTCAGTAGGAGGTGCGTGCATGGATGACTACTCGCGCATCGTGTCCTCGGTCGCGGCCGAGCTGACGCCGAAGGTGGCCAGCGTGCGCGCGGGCCGTGGCAGCGGATCGGCGGTGGTGTTCACCGGCGACGGGTTCCTGCTCACCAACGCTCATGTGGTCGGTTCGGCGCGGCGGGGCACGCTGGAGTTCTCCGACGGCACGACGCCGGACTTCACGGTCGTCGGGGCCGACCCGCTGTCCGACCTCGCGGTGATCCGGGCCCTCGGCGAGGTGCCCTCGCCGGCCGAGCTGGGCGACAGCGACCGCCTGGTGGTGGGCCAGCTGGTGGTCGCGGTGGGAAATCCGCTCGGCCTGGCCGGATCGGTGACGGCCGGGGTGGTCTCGGCGCTGGGGCGCTCGCTTCCAGCGCGCAGCGGCGGCGACGTACGGCTGATCGAGGACGTGATCCAGACCGACGCCGCGCTCAACCCGGGCAACTCGGGCGGCGCGCTGGCCGACGCGTCTGGCACGGTGGTGGGGATCAACACCGCGGTCGCCGGGTTCGGCCTGGGGCTGGCCGTGCCGATCAACGCGACGACCCGGTTCATCGTGAGCACGCTGATGCGCGACGGCCGGGTCCGCCGGGCGTTCCTGGGATTGGTGACCACGCCCGCGCCGCTCCCGCCGGCGATCCGTGAGCGGGTCGGTCAGCGGCGCGCGCTTCGCGTGATGGAGGTCGTGCCGGGATCACCGGCGGCTCAGGCCGGGCTTCGCGCCGGCGATCTGGTGCTGACGGCCGGGCGCAAACCGGTGGGGGACGCCCAGGGCCTGCAGCGGCTGATGTTCGCCGATGCCATCGGCAAGCCGCTGCCCATCACGGTGCTCCGCAACGACGCCCTGGTCGACGTCATCGCGGAGCCCGTCGAGTTGATGAACTCTACTTTGTAAAGGCCGCGAGCTGGAGCGCCAAACCCTCAGGCTCGGAAAACATCGGCCAGTGGGAAGTCGGCAGCGCCCGGATCTCCCACCGCGGGTCGTCCATGCCGGCGAACCAGGGGTGGCCGGCGCGGATCATCTCGGTGATCTGGTCGAGCGGGAACATGCAGCTGATCAGGCCTTTGGGCAGGGTGTCGACGGCGCCGGTGAGTTTGACGGGCTGGGTGAGGGCGCCGACGGGGTGGTCGGTGGCGCGTGTGGCCATGAGGGCGCGGTCGGCGTCGGTGAGCCCGTCGAGTTTGGTGCCGTTGGCGGCGTGTTGGTCGAGGTCGATCCAGGGGAGCCGCCAGCCGTCGCGCAGGTGGGTTTCGACGAGGTCGCGGCCGGTCATGTCGATGGGTTGGATGCCGTCAGGGATGGGTCCGGAGTCGACGTAGACGATGCGGGCGATGCGTTCGGGTGTGCGGTCGGCGGCCACGGTGGCGGGTGCGCCGGCTCCGCTGTGGGCGACGAGGATGACGTCGGTGAGGTCTTCGTAGGTGAGCAGGCCCGTGATGTCGGCGGTGTGGGTGTCGAGGGTGATGTCGGGGCCGGCCAGGTGGGCGCGGTCGGCGAGGCCGGTGAGGGTGAGCGGGTAGACGGTGTGTCCGTCGGCGCGCAGGCGGGTGGTGACGCGTTGCCAGGCCCATGCGCCGAGCCAGAATCCGGGGACGAGTACGTAGGTCGTCATGGGGTCGACGTTATGGCCGAATCAGGACAGGATTGGTCCTGTTATGGAGCGGATTCTTCTTTTGCTGGAGCTTCTTCAGGCGCGGCCGGGGTTGACCGGTCCGGAGTTGGCGGCCCGGCTGGGGGTGGATGAGCGGTCGGTGCGGCGGTATGTGGTGCGGTTGGTGGAGTTGGGGGTGCCGGTGGAGGCGGGGCGGGGCCGGTATGGGGGTTATCGGCTGTTGCCGGGGTTCAAGCTGCCGCCGTTGATGTTTTCCGATGATGAGGCGGCGGCGGTGGTGCTGGGGTTGGTGGCGGGGCGGTGGACGGGTTTGGCGGTGGGTGAGCGGGCGAGTGAGAGCGCGCTGGCGAAGATCGAGCGGGTGTTGCCGGTGGCGTTGCGGGAGCGGGTGCGTGCCGTGCAGGAGACGGTGGCGGTGACGGGGCGGGGTTCTGGTGGGGTGGCGCCGGATGCGTCGGCGTTGCTGGCGGTGGCCGATGGGGTGCGGCGGCGCAGGAGGGTGCGGCTGGGATATCGGTCGTTTCGTGGTGAGGTGACCGAGCGTG
Organism: Streptosporangiaceae bacterium NEAU-GS5; assembly: GCA_017592665.1. GTDB lineage: Bacteria > Actinomycetota > Actinomycetes > Streptosporangiales > Streptosporangiaceae > NEAU-GS5. The sequence goes on from JAGFNW010000013.1 coordinate 201,007, forward strand.
ATGTCGATCCGTATGGGCTGGTGTTTCATTCGGGGCGTTGGTATGCGGCGGGGTTGGATCATTTGCGGGGGTCGGTGCGTACGTTTCGGGTGGATCGGGTGGTGTCGGCGGTGGTGCTGGAGGGTGAGTTCGTGGTGCCGTCGGATTTCGATCCGGTGGGGCAGGTGATGGCGGGGCTGGCGGCGGTGCCGTATCGGCATGAGGTCGTGGTGGTGTTGCGGACGAGTTTGGCGCAGGCGTCGCGGCGGTTGCCGGCGTCGGTGGCGCGGCTGGAGGAGGTCGCGGGCGGGGTGCGGATGACGGCGCGGGCGGAGAGTTTGGCGGGGGTGGCGCAGATGCTGGCGGGGTTGGGGTGGGGGTTTTCGGTGGTGGCTCCGGCGGAGTTGCGTGGGGAGGTGCGGGCGTTGGCGGCGCGGCTGGTGGCCGATTCAGAGGAGGGTTAGTTGTTCGTGGCCGGGGGTGGTGGCGGGTGGGGGTTGGCGCCATCGGGGTGGCGGGGGTGCGTCGGTCGGCCGGTTTCGGCCGATGCCGTGCTGGGTGGCGAGGTCGGCGACCTGCTGGGTGATCTTGTGCTGGTATGCCTTGGGGGCGTAGGCGCCGCGGCCGTAGAGCTCGAGGTAGCGGGGGATGAGGCGGGGGTGTTCGCGGGACAGCCAGGCGAGGAACCATTCGCGGGCGCCGGGGCGTAGGTGGAGGACGATGGGGGTGATGTGGGTGGCGCCGGCGGCGGCGATCTGGCGGACGGTCTGGTCGAGTTGGGCGGGGGAGTCGCTGAGGTAGGGGAGGATCGGCGCCATGAGGACGGGGCAGTCGATGCCGTGGTCGTTGAGGGTGGCGCAGACGTGCAGGCGGGTGCGTGGGGCGGGGGTGCCGGGTTCGACGGCGCGCCACAGGTCGGGGTCGGTCGATCCGATGGAGACGGCGGCGCCGACGGTGGTGACCTGGGCGGCTTGGGTGAGCAGGTCGAGGTCGCGGAGGATGAGGCTGCCTTTGGTGAGGATGCTGAAGGGGTTGGCGGCGTCGCGGAGTGCGGTGATGATGGGGCGCATGAGCTGGTAGCGGCCTTCGGCGCGTTGGTAGGGGTCGACGTTGGTGCCCATGGCGATGTGGCCGCCGTGCCAGCGGGGTGCGGTGAGCTCGCGTCGGGTGAGCTGCCCGGCGTTGATCTTCACGATCACTTTGGTGTCGAAGTCGGCTCCGCTGTCCAGATCAAGGTATTCGTGCGTTTTGCGGGCGAAGCAGTAGATGCAGGCGTGGGTGCAGCCTCTGTAGGGGTTGATGGTCCATTGGAAGGGGACGCGGCTGGCGCCGGGGACGCGGTTGATGATGCTGCGGGCGTGGATCTCGTAGAAGGTGATCCCGCGGAACTCGGGGGTGTCGAAGGTGCGGGCGACGGCGCCGCGGGCGATCAGTGGTGGTTGGGCCTGACCGTCGTCGATCAGCCGCAGGTTGTCCCAGCGCATCCCTTGATTAGAACACATGTACGAGCATGACTGCCAGGTTGAAGGGAGTGCAAATAGGGGGTCGGGAAACGGCTAACGATCTTGCGAGCAGGGCAAGAATGCGGTCATACACCGCGGGTTCCTGAGAGGTGCTTCAATGGCCTGGTCGCAGGACGAAGAGCGCATGCTCGCGATGATCGAGCGGCATCTGAGCGATGAGGATCCCCGACTGGCCGCCCGGCTCGACTCGTTCAACTCGCGTGTGGATCGCCGCGAGCGGGGGCGGAAGAGGGATGCCAGTGTGCCGCGGCGGCGCCGCTGGCCGCGCAGGTCGACCATTGTGATCATCGTGAGCTGGTTGCTGATCGCGACGTTGGTGGCCACGTTGCTGATCATGGCGTTCCGGCACGACGCGGCGGCGATCGGCGTCTGAGCGGCTTGACGGTCTGAGGGCTTGACGGGTGTGCGGGCTCCGGGCCGGGGTTTGACCTCAAGCGCTTGAGGTGTGCTCTGCTGGTGGGCATGACGACCTTGAGCATTCAGGACGCGTCGCGGCGTAGCGGGCTGAGCGAGCCGACGCTGCGGTATTACGAGGAGATCGGGCTGGTGGGCCCGATCGAGCGGGATGAGAGCAGCGGGCATCGCCGCTACGGTGACGGTGATCTCGATGTGATCGGTGTGCTGGCCTGCCTTCGGGCGGTCGGTCTCGGCATCGAGGAGATGCGGGTCTATCTGGCCAACCGGGCCGTCGGGCGGGCGGCGGCGGCCGAGCAGCGGGATCTGTTGCTGCGGCATGCCGGGCGGGTGGAGGAGGAGATGGCCGCCCAGCGGGCGCGGCTGAGTTATCTGCGGGAGAAGGCGGCGCTGTGGGATGCCCGCGATCGGGGTGACGCGGCCGCCGAGGCGGCGGCGTCGCAGCGGGTGGCGGAGGCGATCGCGGGTCTGGGGAGGTTGCGATGAGCGCCGAGGTGAACCCAGAGGTGAGCGCTGAGGTGAGCCGGGTCTTGGTCACCGGTGGGTCGGGGTATCTGGGGACGCATCTGGTCGCGGCGCTGCTGCGGGCGGGGCGTCCGGTGCGGGCCACGGTGCGTTCGGCGGCGCGTGAGGCCGGGTTGCGTGCGGCGGTGCGCCGTGGCGGCGCCGACGACGGGGCTTTGGAGGTGGTGGCCGCGGATCTGACGGCCGACGACGGCTGGCGTGCCGCGGCGGCCGGCTGCGCGGAGGTTCACCATGTGGCGTCGCCGATTCCGGTGGTCCAGCCGGACGATCCGGACGATCTGATCGTTCCGGCGCGTGATGGTGTGCTGCGGGCGCTTCGGGCGGCGCGTGAGGCGGGGGCCCGGCGGGTGGTGCTGACGTCGTCGTTCGCGGCCGTCGGTTACACGCCGAAGCCGGTGGCCGAGTTCACCGAGGACGACTGGACCGATCCCGACACGCCGGGGTTGGCGCCCTATCCGCGGTCGAAGACGCTGGCCGAGCGCGCCGCGTGGGAGTGGCTGGCGCGTGAGGGCGGCATCGAGCTCGTCGTGGTCAACCCGACCTTCATCCTGGGGCCTACTTTGACGACCGAGCTGCGTTCGTCGACGTATCTGGTGAAGATGATGCTGGAAGGGTCGATGAGCGTGGCGCCCCGGCAGCGTTTCGGGGTGGTCGACGTACGGGACGTGGCTGATCTGCATCTGCGGGCGATGGCCGAGCCGAAGGCCGCGGGCAGGCGGTTCCTGGCGGTCGGCGCGGGGCCGACGCTCGGTTTCCTGCAGGTCGCCGATGTCCTGCGCCGGCGGATGGGGCCGCTGGGCGCGCGGGTGCCGACGCGGGAGGCGGCCGGTGCCGAGCCGCCGCGGCCGGTCATCCGCAACGACCGGGCGCGCGAGGAGCTCGGGTGGCGGCCGCGCGACGTCGAGACCACGATCGTGCAGACGGCCGAGAGCCTGCGCGACCTCGGGATGCTGGAGGACCGGCGCGGCGGTCAGCGGCGCACCTGATAGCGCAGGTGAAGCACCCGGTTGCCCTCGATCACCACGTCAGGATCCGCCAGCAGGTGCTGGGCGTGGACCGACCCGAAGTAGCGCTTGCCGGACCCGAACACGACGGGTACGACGTCCATGCGCACCTCGTCGATCAGGCCCGCGGCGAGCACCTGGCCTCCGACGTCGCCGGCGGCGACCTCGACCGTGCGGTCACCGGCGAGCTCCTGCGCCTTGGCCATGGCCGCCTCGACGCCGTCGACGAAGTGAAACGGCGCCTCGGGGTCCCAGCCTTCGGGCATCGGCCGGTGCGTCACGACGACCACGTGGTCGATGCCGCCCGGCGGCTTGCCGTCCCAGCCGTCCGTCATGTCGAAGACGTGGCGGCCGACGATCGTGACGCCGATCTGGTCCCAGTATGGCCGGATGTAGTCGTAGGACGTCTGCGACACCTTCAGCTCGCCGCTGTCGTCCAGCGGGACGTCGCCGCCGGCCAACCAGTCGAACAGCGGTCCGGGCTGGTCATTGTCGTCCGCGACGAAGCCGTCCACCGACACCGAGCTGTACATGACCACTTTGCCCACGGGGCTCTCCTCTGCTTCGGGGTGCCCCAAATTAGCGTGTGGTGGGCTGGCGTTCTTGTAAGAATTCAATCGGCCGGCAGCGGCCAGCCTTCCAGCACGTGGCCGGGGTGTTCGCGCAGGAACCGCCGCCGGATTTCGACGTATCGGGTCGGCGTGAGCCCGGTGAAGGCCCGGAACTCGTGGCCGAAGTGGGCCTGGTCGAAGTAGCCTGCGCCACCGGCGAGGTCGCCCCAGTCGATCGGTCCGGCGGGGTCGATCGAGAACACGGTGGCGGTGAAGCGGTGGGTGCGGGCCAGCCGCTTCGGCGTGACGCCGATGAGCTCCTTGAACCGCTGCGCCAGATGAGTGCTGCTGACACCGGCTGCCAGGGTCAGGTCGCCGATCGCCACCGCCCCGCCGGCCGCGGCGATGACGCTGCTCGTATGGCGGACCAGGCCCAGGCCGGCGGTCGCGCGCAGTCGTCGCATCAGCTCCTCCTCGAGCAGCGTCAGCATCTCGTCCGGGCCGGCCGCCGTGGCCAGCCGGTCGCGCAGCTCGGCGATGGCGGGCCGGCCCCAGACCTGCTCCAGCGTCACGGGCCGGTCGCACAGCTCGGCCGCGGGCATGGGCAGGAACGGCGCCAGCCCCCATGGCTTGACGTGCGCGCCGACCGATCGGGTCCCCGGCGGGTAGCCGAAGTCGAAGGCGCGGGTGGGCATGGTGATCACGCAGCCGTCGGCGTACTCGGCTGTTTTGATGTCGGTGCCGGCGCGGATGCGGAACGGCGCCTCGAGGTTGACGATGAGCAACGCCGCCGGCATCGGCGGCAGCATCAGCCGGGCGTACGGCGGCGCACCCTCCAGGTAGTACAGGTCGTCGATCAGCCCGTCCAGCGGCGGTCGCGGCACTCTGGACACGTACTTCACGCGCACAGTATCGCCGACGCCCCGGCCGGCATCGAGCCAGCGGGTTGTGCGAATCAGGTGGCCGTGGAGGGTCGGAGCGTCTTGAGGAAGTGGGCGGCGATGGGGGCGGCGACCTTGCCGCCTTGGCCGCCGCCTTCGACGACGACGGCGAAGGCCAGGTCGCCGTGGTAGCCGATGAACCAGGCGTGGGTGTCGAGTTCGGCGCCGCCGGTCGCGGTGCCGAACTCGGCGGTGCCGGTCTTGCCGGCGGTGCCGGCGGGCAGGCCGGCCGCGTGGGCGGTGCCCTTGGTGACGACGGCCTGCATCATGGTGCGCAGCTGATTGGCGACGCCGTCGGGCAGGGGCTGGGCCTGGGCCTTCTGCTTGAGGTCTTTTACCAGGGTCGGGGGGCGCCAGGTGCCGTCGGCGACGGCGGCGGCGACGGTGGCCATGACCAGCGGGGTGGCCAGGATCTTGGCCTGGCCGAAGGCCTCGGCGCCGAGTTCGGCGTCGCTGGTGGCCTTGGGCATGCTGGCCTTGGCGGCCGGTACGCCGATGTTGAGCGGCTGGTTGAAGCCGAAGGTGGTGGCGGCCTGGTAGAGCTTGTCGGGGCTGAGCTTGTCGACGGCCATGGGGGCGAAGGTGGTGTTGCAGGAGTAGGCGTAGGAGTCGAGGAAGCTCAGGGAGGTGAAGGCCTCCTTCTCGGAGTTGTGGATGACCAGGCCGCCGACGTTGGCGGTGGGCGGGCAGGTGACGTGGTCGCCGGGGGCGACGCCGTCGGCGAGCAGGCCGGCCGCGGTGATGGTCTTGAAGGTGGAGCCGGGTGGATAGCGGCCGTCCAGGGCGCGGTTGAAGCCGCCGCGGTTGTTGGCGACGGCGAGGATCTCGCCGGTGGAGGGGCGGACGGCCACGAGGGCGGCGGGTTTGTCCAGGTCGCGTACGGCGTCGGCGGCGGCGTTCTGGGTGGCGAGCTCGAGGCTGGTCTGCAGGGGTTTGCCGGCGCTGCCCTTGATGGTGGCGAGGGTTTTGGCGGCGGGGTCGGCCGTGCCGGGGTGGGCGGTGGCGACGACGGTGGTGCTGGGGGTGCCGGCCAGGCGTTTTTGGAAGGTCTCCTGCAGGCCGCCGCGGCCGACGGCCTGGCCGAGTTTGTAGACGCCGCCGAGTTTGGCCACGTCCTTGTCCTTGGCCTTGTCGAGGTAGCCGGCCAGCAGCTGGACCGAGCCGCCGACGTCGGCGCCGTCGATGCGGGTGCCGTCGGCGGCGGTGATGGCGGCGCGCTGCGGCCAGGTGGTCTTCAGGGCGAGGTGGGTGGCGCCGTCGAGGGCGGGGTGGACGGCCGCGGGCGTCCAGGCGACCTTCCAGTAGTGGTCTTTGACGACGAGGTCGAAGGAGCCGTCGTAGGTCCAGTCGCCGACGCTTTTCATGTGCGCGGTGGCGGCGTAGGCGGCGCTGTAGGTGTCGTCCTTGCCCGGCGTGAGCTTGGTGATCTTCACGGCGACCTTGTCGACGCCGAGGTTCTTGGTGAGTTCGGCGTAGGCGGCGTCCCAGCCCGCGGCGGGGGCGGTGAGCTCGGCCTTCATGGCGGCCGTGTCACCGGCCGCCCAGGCGGCGGCGAACCGGTCGGCGGTCTGCTGTGGTGTGCCCCGTGTGTGCAGCACGTAGTAGGCGCCGCCGACGGCGGCTCCCGCCACCAGCACGCCGGCGACCGATGTGATCGCTATGGTCCGTCCTCGCACCGTTACCCCCTTGTCGGCGTCGAGGGCGAGCATAACGTCAATAGGTGTATCGAATTGTAATTTGATCAGTCGCTTCTAGTGGATTTGCCGTACTGGGGGACGTACTCCTGGCCGGACAGGCGCTGGATGGCGGCCATGACGTCGTCGGTGACGCGGCGGCGGTCGCGGGCGCTCGCGGGGTCGCCGGCGAAGGTCATCGGCTCGCCGATCTTGATGGTGATGCGGGTCAGGCGGGGGACCGAGCGGCCGGGCGGCAGCACCCGGTCGGTGCCGATCATGGCGACCGGCAGGACGGGGGCGCCGGTGGTCAGGGCCAGCCAGGCGACGCCGATCTTGCCTTTGTAGAGGCGGCCGTCGGCCGAGCGGGTGCCTTCGGGGTAGATGCCGAACAGGTCGCCGCCTTTGAGGACACCGGCGGCGGCGTCGAGCATGGCCTGGGCGGCGCCGGCGCTGTCGCGGTCGATGGGCAGGTTGCCGTTGAAGCGCATGATCGCCCGGGAGACGGGGCTGCCGCTGAAGTATTCGCTCTTGGCGACGAAGGTGACCTGCCGCGGCAGGACGGCGGGCAGGAAGAAGGAGTCGAGGATCGACAGGTGGTTGGAGGCGAGGATGGCCGGCCCGGTGTCAGGGACGTGGTCGCGGCCGTCGACCTTGGCCCGCCACAGCACGTGGACGGCCGACGCGCTGGCGATTCTGGCGAGGCGGTACAGCAACGGGCATCCTCCAGCGGGCGTCGCCAACGGAAAGCGCCCCCGGTGGTCCGGGGGCGCTCACGTCTTAGAGGCCACTGTGGTGGTCGCCTCCTCGGCGAGATGCACAACACGGCTCCAGCCGAACGGTAGTCCGTGAAGGCGGTAATTGCGGCCCGGGGGACACAGCCACAGTGGCCTCTGGCCATCCTAACGGACCCTGAGCTGACGTTATTCCAGGACGCGCCCGAGGTCGTCGCGGCGTGCCGCCAAAAAGGCGCGTTCGACGCCGGTCCCGGCCAGGTCCAGGGCCTGGGCGTAGCAGTCCATGGCCTCGCGGGCGCGGCCGAGGCGCCGCCACATCTCGGCGCGGGTGGCCGGCAGCAGATGGTTGTACGGCAGGGCCTCCTCCAGGCCGTCGAGCAGGTCGAGGGCGGCCTGCGGGCCGGCGACCTCGGCCACGGCGACGGCCCGGTTGAGGCGGACGACGGCCGATCCGGTGATGCGCTCGAGTTCGCCGTACAGCAGGGCGATGGCCTTCCAGTCGGTGCCGGCGGCGGTGGGGGCGCTGGCGTGCTCGGCGGCGATGGCGGCCTGCAGCAGGTAGGGGCCGGGCTGCCCGGGCGGGGGTCCGGCCGGTCCGGGTGTGCTGATCAGGTCGAGGCCTTCGGCGATCTCGGTGGCGCGCCATCTGCGGCGGTCCTGATCGCCGAGGCGGATCAGCTCCCCGGCGGGGCCGAGGCGGGCCTCGCGGCGGGCGTGGTGCAGGATCATCAGGGCCAGCAGGCCGCGCACCTCGGAGTCGGCGGGCATCAGCTGGCGCAGCATGCGGCCGAGGTGGATGGCCTCGGCGGCCAGTTCGTGGCGGAGCAGCCGGTCGCCGCCGGTCGCCGCGTACCCCTCGGTGAAGATCAGGTAGACGACGGCGAGCACTCCGGGCAGGCGTTCGCCAAGGTTGTCGGGGACGCGGTAGGGGATGCCGGCTTGGGCGATCTTCTTCTTGGCGCGGGTGATGCGGGCGGCCATGGTGGGTTCGGAGACCAGGAACAGCCGGGCGATCTCGCGTGTGGTCAGGCCGCCCACGCAGCGCAGGGTGAGGGCGACCCGGGCGTCCATGGCCAGGGCGGGGTGGCAGCAGGTGAACACCAGGCGCAGCCGTTCGTCGGGGATGGGCTGCTCCTGGCCGGGGTCGTCGACGATGAGCAGCGGCCGGCGCGACAGCTCGGTGAGGTTGCGGGTGGCGACCGCGGCGCGGCGCAGCCGGTCCAGGGCCCGGTTGCGGGCCGCGGTGAGCAGCCATCCGGCCGGGTTGCGCGGTTCGCCGTCGCGCCGCCAGCGGTCGACGGCGATGGCGTAGGCCTCCTGCAGGGCGTCCTCGGCCAGGTCGAGGTCGCGCAGCTCGGAGGCGAGCAGGGCGAGCAGGCGCGCCCAGTGTTCGCGGTACGCCTGCTCGACCGTGCTCATCGCTCGCTCATCCCTTGCCCGATCCCTGCCCGATCGCTTGCCCGATCGTTGTGCTCACATGTCGTCCACGGGGCGGATCTCGACCGTCTCGACGGGCATCTGCCGGGCGTAGGCGATGGCCGCGTCCAGGTCGGGGGCCTCGATGACGTAGTAGCCGCCGATGTGCTCGGCGGCCTCGGCGTACGGCCCGGCGGTGCGCAGCACCTGCCCGTCGCCGTCGCCGGTGTGGCGCAGGGTGACGGCGGCCGCGGTCGGGGTCAGGGCCTCGCCGCCGCGAAGCACGCCGGCCTCGGCGAGCATGTGGGTGTAGCGGTCGAAGGCGGCCGAGAAGGCGGTGGCCTCCTGCGGGCCCATGTCGGCCATGGACTTCTCGTTGACGTAGATCAGCAGGGCGTATTTCATGTCACATCTCCCTGACCTGGCGGATCTGCACGATCGGGGCCGGGGCGGTGGCCGCGATCGCGGCGGCCTGGTCGAGGTCGTCGGCCTCGATCACCACGAAGCCGGCGACCTGCTCGGCGGTCTCGGCGTAGGGGCCGTCGGTGACCAGGCCGCCGGGGCGCAGCGTGGTGGCGGTGCTGGAACGCGCCAGCCTCGCGCCGTCGACCGGGGGGTGGCTCGCGGCCAGATATGAGGTGTAGTCGACCCACGCGGCCAGGAACTTGTCGCGTTCGTCTGCCGGCAGGGCGTCCCATTCGTCCTCGCAGCCGATGAACATCAGCGCGTATTTCACGGCTCTCTCCTTTCCAGAGTCACTGCTATGACGCGGACGCCGCGCCGGAATCGACAGACTCTTGGAGACTTCAGCGAAGAGGTTTGGGATCGGGCAGGCGCAGCCGGTCGACCGCTTCGCGGCGGGTGCGTTCGGGACGGCGGTCGTAGCGCGCGGTGGTGGCCGGGGAGGCGTGGCCGACCAGGGCCTGGGCGGTGGCCAGGTCGACGCCGGCGTCCAGCAGTTCGCCGATGAAGGTGCGGCGGAAGTCGTGCGGGGTGCGCCGGGAGGCGCCGGCGGCCGCGACGCGGCGGGTGACCACGTCGGAGACGGCCTGCCCGGTCATCGGCGTGTGGCGCAGCCGGCCGGCCTTGTTGATGGGGCAGAACAGGGGGCCGGCGGCGCGGCCGCGGACCGCCATCCAGGCCTCCAGGCGGGCCATGGCCTCGGCGGTCAGGTAGACCAGGCGCTGCTTGTCGCCCTTGCCGCGCACCTTCAGCGAGCGGGCGGCGGCGTCGAAGTCGGGCAGGGCGAGGCCGGCCAGCTCGGCGCGGCGGCAGCCGGTGGAGTACAGCACGGCCAGCATGGCGCCGTCGCGCAGCCCGGCCGGGGAGCGGTCGTCGTCGCAGGCGGCCAGGGCCGCGCCGAGCACCTCCGGCGGCACATGCTGCCCGGCCGGCACGCGGGTGTGCTGGAAGGCGGGCAGGTCGGCAGCCCGCTGGTAGTCCTCGCCGCTCATCTGGCCGAGCCGCCAGGCCTCCTTCAGGACGCGGCGAAGGGCCACCAGGTGCTTGTTGACGTGCGCGGCCGACCAGCCTTCGGCGCGCAGCATGGTGCGGATGCGCACGGTGTGCTCATAGCGCAGCCGGCCCCACGGCTGGCCCGCGCCGGTGGCGGCCGCGTCGCCGGTCAGCAGGCGGGCGATGCGGTCCAGGCAGCCGCGCATGGTCCGCCGCGACTCGGCGCTGGGCAGCCCGTCGAGGTAGACGAGATACGGGTCGGCCGCCCGGGGGGCCGCCTCGGCCCCGTGCGGCGCGGCTTTGTCGGGTACGGCGGGCGGTTCCATCACCGCGATCCTACGGCCATCCTCCCGGCCTTCCCTATCGTCAGGTACATTCAGGGAGTTATAGGGAAGGTTGAGGGAAGGATAGGGAGTGGTGGAGCGGCAGCCGTACACGGTGGACGAGGTCGCCGGCCTGCTGGGCCTGCACGTGAAGACGGTGCGCGGATATGTGCGCGACGGCCGGTTGAAGGCCACGCGGATCGGCAGGCGCTACCGGATCGCCCGCGACGACCTGGAGGCCTTCACCGGGCATCCGGTGGCGCCGCCGGCGCGGGAGTCGGCGCGCCGGACACGGCACAGCGAGGCCTCCAGCATCGTGCAGGTCGACGCGATCGGCGCGGCCGACGCGGGCCGGGTGACGACCATGGTGCTGGCCATGGTCCATTCGCGGCCCGGAGACGGGCGGGCGCTGCGCGTGGAGACGGTCTACGACGAGGAGCGGGCCACCTTGAAGCTGATCGTCCTCGGCGGGCTGGCGGCCACGGCCGAGGTGCTGCGGGTCGTCGAGGCGCTGACGGACGGCGGGCTGTGAGCGCCGCGCGGGGCATCTGGCGCTCCGAGCAGGGGGCCCGGGCCGTCCAGGAGGGGTATCGGCGGCTGCTGGCCCGCTGGCCGGTGCCCGCCGAGCAGCTGACGGTGGGCACGCGGCAGGGCGAGACGTTCGTGGTGGCCTGCGGCCCGGCCGGCGCGCCGGCGTTGGTGCTGCTGCACGGGTCGGGGTCGAATTCGGCCATGTGGCTCGGCGACGTGGCGGCCTGGGCCGGCCGGTTCCGGGTGTACGCGGTCGACGTGATCGGCGAGCCGGGGCTGAGCGCGCCGTCGCGGCCGCCGCTGGACTCCGAGGCGTACGCGGTGTGGCTGGACGACGTGCTCGACGGCCTCGGCGTGGCCCGCGCGTCGGTGGTGGGCCTGTCGCTGGGCGGGTGGCTGGCGCTGGACTACGCGATCCGGCGGCCGGCGCGGGTGGCCCGGCTGGCGCTGATCAGCCCGGCGGGGATCGGCCGCGCCAAGATCGGGTTCGCGCTGCTGGCGCTGGCGCTGCTGCCGTTCGGGGAGCGGGGGCGGCGGATCGCGCTGCGCCGCGCGCTCGGGCGCTCCGATGCCGGGTCCGGGCCGTTCGGTGACTTCCTGATGCTGATCCACCGCGGCTTCCGGCCGCGCCGCGAGCGGCTGCCGGTCTTCTCCGGCGCGGCGCTGGCCGGGCTGGCGATGCCGGTGCTGGCGGTGGTCGGCGGGCGCGACGGCATGCTCGACTCCTACGGCACGCGGCGGCGCCTTTCGGCCGTGCCGTCGGCGCGTGTGGTGCTGCTGCCCGAGGCCGGGCATCCGCCGCTGGGGCAGAGCGCGGCGATCCTCGACTTCCTGCGCGCCGGATGACGGCACAGAATACGGTTCTATTCACGTGCGGATTTCTGGGACGTCGAGGAGCGGAGCACTGCGGTGAACGTGCGGATCGATCCGGAGCGCTGTCAGGGCCACGGCCGCTGTTATGACCTGGCCCCGGCGCTGTTCGGCGAGGACGAGGAGGGCTACGGGCAGGTCGCCGGCGACGGCGCCGTGCCGCCCGGGCGGCTGGACGATGCCCGCCGGGCGGCCGCCAACTGTCCCGAGCGCGCGATCGCCCTGGAGGTGTGAGTTGAGCGTCGACGACCGTTTCACCAAGGAGAACCTGCAGCCGCGCCCCGACGCGCCGCTCGGCACGCGCAACGAGATCGTCACCGGGCCGGTGTCGGACTGGGCCGACGACTTCTCCCATCTGGAGCCGGAGTGGGCGGCCGACCCGTATCGGATCCAGGACGACCTGCGCGAACGCTGCCCCATCGCGCACACCGGCCGGTTCGGCGGCGGCTGGCTGCCGACGCGCTATGAGGACGTCGCGGCGGTCGCCTACGACACCGAGGCCTTCTCCTCGCGGTCGATCATCATGGGCAACTTCCGGCCGCCGCGGGAGGCGGCGCCGATCGGGGGCTCGCCGCCCATCTCCTCCGACCCGCCGTTCCACCACGACGCGCGGCGGCTGCTGCTGCCGGCGTTCACCAAGCGGGCGGTGTCGCGGCGCGAGGAGGCGACCAGGGCGTACTGTCACGCGCTCATCGACGCCTTCGAGGGGCGGCGTGAGGTGGACGCGGCCGGGGAGTACGCCCAGCACATCCCGGTGCGGGTGATCGCCGACATGCTCGGCTTCCCGCTGGAGGACGGGCCGCGCTTCCGCGCGTTCATCGAGAACTCCCTGGAGGGGGTCAACCGGCCGCCGGAGCAGCGGCGGGCGGGCATGGAGCTGCTGTTCGACTACCTGATCGCCCAGGTCCGCGACCACGTCGAGCGTCCGCGCGACGACCTGACCACGTATCTGATCGAGGCCGAGCTGCACGGGCAGAAGCTGACCCCGCAGCACGTGGCCGGGACCATGGCGCTGCTGCTCATCGCGGGCGTCGACACCACCTGGAGCGCGATCGGTGCCTCGCTGTGGCATCTGGCCACCAATCCGGCCGACCGCGAGCGGCTGGTGGCCGAGCCCGGCCTGCTGCCCACGGCGATGGAGGAGTTCCTGCGGGCGTACGCGCCGGTCACGATGGCGCGGCTGGTCAAGCACGACATGCAGTGGCGGGGCGTGCCGATGAAGCAGGAGGACTGGGTGCTGCTGTCGTTCCCGGCCGCCAACCGCGACCCGGCCCAGTTCGAGCGGGCTGGCGAGGTGCTGATCGACCGCGAGGTCAACCGGCACGTGGCGTTCGGGCTGGGCATTCACCGCTGCGTCGGCTCGCACCTGGCGCGGATGGAGCTGCGGGTGGCGCTGGAGGTGTGGCTGGAGCGGCTGCCCCGCTTCACCCTGGCCGACCCTGACGCGGTGACCTGGTCGGCCGGGCAGGTGCGGGGGCCGCGAGCGCTGCCGCTGCTGCTGTCGTGAGACCTCCTTCTTGACGGCCCTAAGCCAATTGGCTAACCTCATTAGCCATAGGGCTTAGGGCTTTAGGAGGATGTCATGAGTGAGACCAAGTTCCTCGAGGTGCCGGGCGGCCGGATCGCCTATGACGACAGCGGCGCCGGCCCGCTGATCATCGCCACCCCCGCCATGCTCGACCTGCGCTCCGAGCTGCGGTTCCTGCGGCCGCTGCTGGTCAAGGCCGGGTTCCGGGTGGTCACGCTCGACCAGCGGGGGATGGGCGAGACCAGCGCCCGGTGGGACGAATACGGCAGCGTCGCGCTGGCCCGCGACCTGATCGCGCTGATCCGCCACCTCGGCGCCGGCCCGGCGATCGTCTACGGCACCAGCAACGGCGCGGCCGCCGCCGTCAACGTCAGCGTCGAGGCGCCCGAGCTGATCCGCGGCATGATCCTCGCGGCGCCGTTCGTGCGCGACGGCAAGATGTCGTTCTTCCAGCGGGCCGCCATGAACGTGATGCGGGTCCCGGGCCTGGCCCACCCCGTCTACATGTCCTACTTCCCCAAGTGGGAGCCGCGCCGCCCGGCCGACTTCGACGCCCACGTCGCCGCCCTGTCGGCCAACCTCAAGCAGTCCGACCGGCGCGGCGTCATCGCCGCCTACATGCTGCAGCAGACCCACGCCCTGGCCGAGTCGCGGCTGGGGCAGGTGCGCACCCCGGCGCTGGTCATCATGGGCACCGGCGACGTCGACTGGCCCGACCCGGCCGCCGAGGCCCACTGGATCGGGCAGCGGCTGTCGGCCGAGGTCGTGCTGCTCGACGGCGCCGGCCACCACCCGCACGTGGAATACCCCGAGCAGATCGCCGAGGCGGTGGCGCGGTTCGCCAAGGGCCTCGATGCCTAGAGTCGGCCTGAGCGCGCGCGACGTGGTCGCCGCCGCCGCCGCGCTCAGCGACGAGGCCGGGTTCGCCAACCTCACGCTCGCCCTGGTGGCCGAGCGGCTCGGCGTGCGCACCCCCTCGCTGTACAAGCACGTCGACGGCCTGGCCGACCTTCGGCACCGGATCGCCACGCTGGCCATGACCGAGCTCGGCGAGACCCTGCGCGACGCGCTGATCGGCGTCGCCGGCCGCGAGGCCCTCGCCGCGCTGGCCCGGGCCTTCCGCTCGTACGTGACCCGCCACCCCGGCCGCTACGCCGCCACCGTCGGCGAGCCGTTCACCGGCCCGGACGACCCGCTGCTGACGGCCAGCCGGCGGGTGATCGACTCGATCGCCGCCATGCTGCGCGGCTACCGCCTGCCCGAGGAGCAGATCGTGCACGCCATCCGCACCATCCGCTGCACCCTGCACGGCTTCGCGGCGCTGCAGGCCGCCGACGGCTTCCAATGGAGCGGCGACGCGGACGACAGCTTCGAATGGATGATCGGCTTCCTCGACCGCGGCCTGCACCCGACGGCGTGACGCCCGTCCGCCCGGTGCCGGCGCCTGCGGCGGCGGGGCCCGGCTAGATGCGGGCGCCTGCGCCAGCGGCGCCCTCAGCGCGGAATGGATCAGCGCGGGATGGCCCAGGGCGGCGCCCAGGTCCCGGGCGAGTCGTGGCCGGCGGCCGTGGCGGCGAGGTGAGCGCGAAGGGTGGCCAGCGCGGGATGGGGATTGCCGCGGCGCCACAGCAGCGAGTGCGGGTAGACCGGCGTGGGGCCGGTCACCGGGATGCGGCGCAGGCCGTGGCCGGCCGGCCAGACCAGGCGGGTGTGCCCGCCCATGAAGGTGGCCAGGGCCGGGGTGTCGGCGATCGTGTCCAGCAGCGCGTCGGAGCCGAAGTTGGGGCCGGTCGCCTCGATGGTGAGGCCGAACTCGGCGACGAGGTCGTCGTAGTAGGCGGCCCACTCGGTGCCGGGGACGATGCCGGGCATCCAGATGCGGTGCCCGGCCAGCTGGGCGACGGTCACCGACCGGGCGCCGGCCAGCGCGTGGGCGGGGCCCGTGAGCAGCTCCAGCGGCTCGTCGAGCACCCGGACGGACTCGACGTCCTCGGGAAGAGGCCGCCCGGGCACGGCGACGGCGCGAAAGGACGCGTCGATCGCGCCGGACCGGATGGCGGCGACGGCCGTGCCGACGTCGAACAGCATTACCACGTCGAGCTCGACCTCGGGGTGCGCGCCGTGGAAGGCGCGCATCAGGCCTGACGCCGCGCCGCGCGAGGCGATGATGTCGACGCGCAGCGGACGGCGGCCGGCGCGCACCGACCCGACCGCGCGCTCGGCCACGCGCAGCAGCTCCCGGGCGTGGGGCAGGAACGCCTGCCCGTCGATGGTGAGCTCGGCGCCGCGCGGGGTGCGGGTGAACAGGCGTACGCCGAGGGCGCGCTCCAGCGCGGCGACGCGCTTGGAGACGGCCTGCTGGGTGATCGCCAGCTCGGCGGCGGCCTGCTGGAACTGCCCCGCGTCGGCGGCGGCGACGAAGGTCTGGACGGCGTCGAGGTCCACGCGGACACCCTACGGATACAACCGGCGGTTGTGGCGGGGTGGGCTTACGGTTGTTTGATCTCCTGGTAAGGCGCGCGCTTTGATGCTTGCGATCGCGGATCGGTTGTGCGAGCAAGCGGGTGGGAGCGCCAGAGGTGGGGAGTGAGCAGGAGAACGGGCACCTGGTGGAGCACCGGCCGGGCCGGCAGCTCAGGCAGCCCAACGAGCACCGGCCGGGGCGGTGGCCGGCGCCGCGGCTGAGGCAGCGCAACGGGCACCTGGTGGGCCGGCGGCTGAGGCAGCGCAACGGGCATCGGCTGGGGCGGCCATTTGGGTGGCTGTGGGCGGCGTATGGGACCAGCGCGCTCGGTTCGTGGCTCGCCTTCGGCGCGTTCCCGCTGATCGCGATCCAGGTGCTGCACGCCGGGCCGGCGCAGGTCGCGGCGCTGTCCTCGGTGGGGGCGCTTGCGGGCGCGGCCGTGGCGGTGCCGCTGGGCCCGTGGGTGGAGTCACGCCGCAAGCGGCCGGTGCTGATCGGGATGGACCTGGCGCGGTTCGCGGCGCTGCTGACCATCCCCGCCGCGTCCGCGCTCGGCGTGCTCTGCTTCGTCCAGCTCCTGGTGGTCTCGGTCGTCGTGGCGGCGGCCGACATCACCTTCCGCGCCGCCTCCGGGGCGTACCTGAAGACGCTGCTGCCGGGCGGGGACCTGCTCGTGGCCAACGCCCGATTCGAGTCGACGGCCTGGACGGCCACGGTCGTCGGGCCGCCGCTGGGCGGCGCCGCGATCGGGCTGCTCGGTCCGGTGGCGACGGTGACGGCCGACGCGGTCAGCTATCTGCTCTCGGCCCTGGGCATCGGCGCGATGGGCGGCCAGGAGCGACGCCCCGAGCACAGGCGGCCCGAGCGAAGGCAAGCCGAACACAGGCAAGCCGAACACAGGCAAGCCGAACGCGGGCAGGTCGCGCGCAGGCGGGCCGGGGACCTGCTCGACGGCTGGCGGCACATCCTCGCCGACGCGACGCTGCGCCCGCTGTTCTTCAACACCGCCCTGTTCAACGGCCTGGTGATGGCCGCCGACGCGCTGCTGGCCGTGCTGATGCTCGGCCGGCTCGGGTTCGCGCCGTGGCAGTACGGCCTGGCCTTCGCCGCGCCCGCGATCGGCGGGCTGCTGGGTTCGCGGCTGGCCCGGCCGCTCGTGGCCCGGTTCGGGTCGCACCGGGTCCTGATCGCGGCCGGGGCGCTGCGCGCGATCTGGCCCGTCGGGCTGGCGTTCGTGGGGCCGGGCACCGGAGGACTGCTGCTGGTGATGGCCGTCGAACTCGGGCTGATCTTCTGCTGCGGGGTCTTCAACCCCGTCTACGCCACCTGCCGGCTCGAGCGCACCGCGACCGGGCTGGCGGCCCGCACGCTGTCGGCGTGGGCCGTGACGACCAAGGCCTCGACCGCGCTCCTGACGGCCGCATGGGGCGTGCTGGGCGGCCTGCTCGGCCCGCGCGCGGCCATCGGCCTGGGAGGCGTGCTACTGCTGGCGACCCCGCTGCTGCTTCCCCGCCGCGTCCCCGCACCCCTCACCGAGCCTCCCGCACACCCAGTCGCCGAACCTCTCGCCGAACCCCTCACTGAGTCTCTCGCCGAACCCATGCCTGGGCCTCTCGCCGAACCCATGCCTGGGCCTCTCGCCGAACCGGGGTCGGCACCGAGCCCGAGCTGCGCCTGACCAGCCGCCCGGCACCGACGGGTGCCGGGCGTCCTCGACCTACCTCAGGGCTGACGCGGCCCGTCCGCCCCGCCCTCGGTGGGGTCTGCCCCACCATCGAGTGTCCGGCGTACTCCGGTGACCGGGAACCGCCACTGCGGAACCGTGGTCGGCATGCCAACAGCATCAGACCTCACGGGCGTCCAAGCACACACCCGGACACGACCCGCTCACGACCGACATCGTGGCCGCCTCATCGTGACGGCGTCCCTCCTGGCCGTGGCCGGCCTGGCTGTCGCGGTCGACCGGCCAGGTGAGGCGGCCGCCGCCACCACAGTCGCCGCCGCGGCCACGCATGCCACCGGCGGGAGCGGCGCCCAGACGCAGCAGGCCCGGCTCGACCAGTTGGCGCGGAAGGCGGTCGATGCCGGAGCGCCCGGCGTGATCGTACGGGTCGACGACGGCCGCGGCCGACCGATCCAGGTCGCCGAACAGGCCCCCTGGGCCAGACATGATCACCTGCTCACACCGACGGACGAATTCCGCATGGCGTCCAACACCAAGACCATGGTGGCCACGCTCGTGTTGCAACTGGCCGCCGAGGGCGAGCTCGCTCTGACCGACCCGGTGGAGAAGTGGCTCCCGGGCCAGATCCCGAACGGCGAGGCGATCACGTTGCGCATGCTGCTGAACCACACCAGCGGCCTGTTCGACTACACCAACGATCCCGCGCTCCTGCCCTCGATCCTCGGCAAGGAGACCCGGCGGTGGACGTCCGCGGAGCTGCTCGCCATGGGGGTCAAGCACGACCCGCTGTTCGCGCCCGGCGCGAAATTCTCCTACAGCAACACCAACTACATCGCGATCGGCGCCGTCCTGGAGCGGGTGACCGGGGCGAGCATGGCCGATCTGGTCCGGGACCGGATCGCCCGGCCGCTGGGTCTCAAGCACACCTACTACGCCACGGACTCCACCTGGCGCGGCCGGCACGCCCACGGCTACGAACCGGACGCCGCCCACATGCCACCGAGTGTGCCGGCCGAGTTCAGGCACTTCGCCGGGACGCGCCATGACGGTCACGTGGACGTCTCCGACAACGATCCTGGATGGGGCGGGGCGGCCGGGGCGGTGGTGTCCACGGCGCAGGACTGGTCTCGGTTCTACACCGCGTTGATGTCCGGCAAGCTGCTGCCCGCCGCTCAACTGGAGCAGATGCGCACCACCGTGCCGCAGGATCCGGAGCAGCCGGACGGACCCGGCTACGGGCTGGGCATCCAGACCGGCGCCACCCCGTGCGGCACGATCTGGGGCCACGACGGCGGAATCCCCGGCTACCTCACCGCCACCGTCACCGATCGCACCGGCAGCCGCACGGCGACACTGCTCATCTCGACGGAGTCCTGGGCCGAGTTCGGGTCCGACCCGAAGATCGCCGCGGCGGTCCAGACGCTCCAGACCACCATGATCTGCACCATGTTCGGCAAGCCGGTGCCGACCCCGGATCCCGCCGGCTGACCGGCGTTGCCCCCCGCGTAGGGTCTCCTGTCGCCTCGCCGTCGCCCCGGTGCGCTCGAACCGGGCGCGCCGCGAGGCGGCCCAGGTTGTTCAGGCGACAGGGGACTCCAGGTCGAATTCAGTGGCCTCCACCAAGCTGCCGCCGCACCCGGGCGGAAACCCGGCCGTCTTCGATCCGCGGGCCGGGCGAGCCGAATACGTGCATCGTCCTCGACCAAGCCTTTCCCGGCATCGAGGGCTAATCCAAGCCGACCCGGAGAAGAACCTTGCCATGGAACAGCGCTGGGAATACAGGGTCACCGAACTGGAGGCACTGCACGACGACGCTTTGGAAACGGCGCTCAACGAACTCGGCGACCAAGGCTGGGAACTCGCACACGTAGGCCGTTACCAGTCGAACCGACGCCAGCGATGCATCCTCAAGCGAAGGCTCGAAACCTCCTAGGACCATCGCCCCCGCAACAGCTGCGCAGGCCGCTGCGCGGGCCAGGCGGGGCAGGAAATGCCCCCACCCGAGTCCGCGGGGTCGCGGCGCGTTCGCCCGGAAGGTCGCTGTCTATCAGGTCGAGCCGGGTGCCCCGGCCCACCGCCGTCAGCGCGAACTCCACCTGGGACGCGCCCAGCGGCAGGTCCTCACTGCCGGCCAAGCCCCCCGACACGACCACCCGGCGCGGCGGCTCGACCACGACGAAGCGCCCGCGGATTCGTCTCTTTGTCGCTGTCGTCCCGTACATCATCGCGGACGCGGGCGGCGTTCACCTCGGGATTCACCTCGGGATTCACTCCGGGCGCTGCGGGTCGGCGCGGTCCTGTCGGCGGGCGCGGCCTCGCCGCGCTGGCCACCCATGGGTACGGCACGGGGCTCCGGCTCTTGACGTGAGGCAGGCGGATCCTGTATCTAACTCATTGGTTAGGTAACCGGATGGTTTGATACAGGGATATGACTACAGACTCGCTCAGCGTCACCTTCGCAGCGCTCGCCGATCCGACCCGGCGGGCCATCCTGTCGCGGCTCGCGGCCGGGCCCGCATCGGTCAAGGAGTTGTCGGCTCCGTTCGCGATGAGCGGCCCGGCCGTTTCCAAGCACCTGCGGGTGCTGGAGAAGGCCGGGCTGATCACGCGCGGCCGGGAGGCCCAGTGGCGGCCTCGCCGGCTGGAGGCCGCCCCGATCCGCGAGGTCGCCCAGTGGGCGGCCGGCTTCCGTCAGTTCTGGCAGGTCAGTGGAGACCGGCTGGACGCCTACCTCGCCCAGTTCCAGGCGGATCAGGAGAGTGGGAAAGATGACCGGTAGGTTCGGGGTCACCGAGTTCAGCGCCGCCTCGGACCTCGAGGTGGTCATGACCCGGGCCTTCGCCGCGCCGCGAGCGCTGGTGTTCGACATGTGGACCAGTCCCGAGCATCTGCCCCGCTGGATGGGGCCGGCCGAGTGGACGATGACCATCTGCGAGATCGACCTACGCCCTGGCGGGGCCTTCCGTTACCACTGGCGCCGCGCCGACGGCGCCGAGATGGGCATCAGCGGCGTCTACCACGAGGTGACGCCGCCGGAGCGGGTCGTGTCCAGCGAGTCGTGGGACGGCTGGAGCGGCACGCTCAACACGCTCGTGCTCGCGCAGGAACCCGACGGGGCCACCACGGTCACGCTGACCATGCGGTTCCCATCCCAGCAGGCGCGCGACGCCGCGCTGGCCACCCGTATGCGCGAGGGCTCATCGGAGGGCTTCGACCGGCTCGACGCCCTGCTGGCCGCCCACGCAAGGTAACGAGCTCACGCAAGGTAACGAAAGGAGAGTCCGCATGGACTGGAAGCTAGAGCTGGTCATGATCCCGGTGTCCGACGTCGACCGGGCCAAGCACTTCTACAGCGAACAGGTCGGCTTCGCCGTCGATCACGACACGGCCTTCAACGAGCAGACGCGGTTCGTGCAGCTGACCCCGCCGGGTTCGGCCTGCTCGATCGCGATCAGCTCCGGCGCCGCTTCCGGGGCGCCCGGTTCCGTCCAGGGCGTGCAACTGGTCGTCGACGACCTCGACCAGGCGCGGGAGACCCTCGTCAAAGGCGGGGTCGAGGTCAGCGAGATCAGGCACTTCGACGAGGACGGTGTGCAGCGGCCGGGCCGCGGCGACCCGTGGAACGCCTTCATCTTCTTCAGCGACCCCGACGGCAACGGCTGGACCCTGCAAGAACGCCCCTCCGACGCTTCATGACGCGACCGCGACCCCTGCCGCGGACCCCCGCAGGGGAACCCCTCCCACGACCCCTCCCCGCTGCGGCCCGCGGTTCTGTCGGTGGCGGGCGATAGCGTCGGAGGAGACGAAGGGAGCAAGGGATGCTGCGGGGGATGAGCACGGTCCGCTACCAGGCCGCCGACTTCGAGGCCGCCAAGAAGTGGTATGTCGAGGTTCTCGGCGTCGAGCCCTACTTCGAGAGGCCCGGCTACGCCGAGTTCCGCATCGGCGACCATCAGCACGAGCTCGGCCTCCTCGACGCCGCCTACGCCACCATGCTCCGCGCCCCCGCCAACCCACCAACCGGCTCCACCGCACCTCAGCCTTCGACAGGGGTCGCGGCCGACGGTCGAGGCGGCGACTCGGGCGTTGGCTCGGGGGCCGTCATCTACTGGCACGTCGACGACGTGACGGCGGCATATGATCGCCTGCTGACCCTGGGGGCGACTCCGCACGAGCCTCCCCGCCAGTTCGGCGAAGGCTTCATCGGCGCCGCGGTCGTCGATCCGTTCGGCAACGTCCTCGGCGTCATGTACAACCAGCACTACCTCGACATGCTCCCGGCTGCCGGGGCGGAGTAAGAAGTAAGGCGAGATGACAGAGCCCGACATAGGGCCCGACGCAGAGTCCGACGTGGTGGCCTGGGTGGTGAGCGCGCTCCGGGCCGCAGGATGTGTGTTCGCCGAGGATGAGGCGCAGATGCTGCTCGAAGCCGCCCACACATCAGATGAGCTGGACGCCATGGTGGTCCAGCGTGCGGCCGGACTCCCGCTGGAGCACGTGGTCGGCTGGGCCGAGTTCGACGGCATGCGCGTGGCCGTCGACCCCGGCGTCTTCGTCCCCCGCCGCCGCACCGAGTTCCTCATAGACCAGGCCGCGCTGCTCCTCGCCAGCGCCACGCCATCACCGACCGGCGCGCCCACCACGCCCACCACGCCCACCACGCCATCAGCGTCCGGCGCGCCCACCACGCCATCAGCGTCCGGCGCGCCCACTGCCTCCGGTTCGGTACCCAGTCCCGCCCCCGCCTCCGGTTACGCCCCCGTCCCGGCCGCTGCCGACGCCGCCACGCACCCGGCCGGGCATCGGGCTCGCCGGGTTGGGGATCCGGCGGATGGCGTCGTCGTTGTCGTCGACCTGTGCTGCGGCTCCGGCGCGCTCGGGGTGGCTCTGGCGGTGCGTGTCAGGCAGGCCGGCAGGCGAGCCGAGCTGTACGCGACCGACCTCGATCCGGTGGCGGTGCGATGCGCCCGCCGCAATGTCGAGCCCGCCGGAGGGCAGGTCTTCCAAGGCGACCTGTACGCGCCACTCCCGGCAAGCCTGCGCGGCCGGGTCGACATTCTGCTCGCCAATGTGCCGTATGTGCCGTCTGAGGAGGTGGCGCTGCTGCCTTCTGAGGCGAGGATTCATGAGCCGCTGATCGCCCTCGACGGCGGCTGCGACGGCCTTGACGTGCTGCGCCGGGTGGCGGCCGAGGCGTCCGAGTGGCTGGCCCCGGGCGGTTGGCTGTTGTCGGAGACCAGCGAGCGGCAGGCACCCACCGCCGCCCGCGTCCTCGCCGACGCCGGGCTCGTCCCCACCGTGGTCAGCTCCGATGAGCTGTACGCCACCGTGGTCATCGGACGGTCAGGAATGAAGAAGCCATAACGGACGGCCCGCTCATAGCGTGATCGCAACTTCCAGAGACGACGTCGAGCCTCGACAGACCTGGAGAAGGAGAGGCGATCATGCCCGGCCCGCCCGAAGATCGGCCCACTGCGACCCCAAACCGCCCGCCGGTTGATGGCCCACCGCCTGACCTCTCGGCACCGGACCCTTCGGCTCCGGGCCTTTCGGGACCGATACCGCCCGCACCGCTTTCCATGCCAGCCGGCAGCGCCGTACCGCCAAACGAGCCGGAGCCGATGTCAGGCCGGCAGCCACCCGCGACGCCAGTCGGCCCGGGCAACCCGGCCAACCCAAGCGGCCGGGAGCCGATGCCAGGCCAGCAGCCGGGCGCGACAGCGGTCCAGTCGGCCACGCTGCCGGTCCGGTCGGACGGGAGGCCCGTTGAAGGGGCCGCGGGGGCGGCCGGTCAAACGGCGAAGGCAGTTTCGTCGGCTACGAGATCGAGCGAGCCGGGGGTGACGCTGGACCAGCAGGTGAGATTGCCTGTGTGGACCGGGCGGACAGTCGCTGTTCTGGCCACGCTGCCGCTCGCTGCCGCGACATCGTCTGCACCGCCTACAACTGCCGAGACCACGACTATCGCGGCGTCATCCGCATGGCCAACGCCTTCGGGGTCGCTGGGTGGCGGGAAGCCGTCCATCGACTCGTCGTCCGGCGGGGCTGGGGCTGCCGACTGGTCGGGCGTCGATGTGCTGGACGCGCCGGCGTGGGCGGATGAGGAGCTGCTGGCGCAGTTGGGCGAGGGGCCGCATGTCATTCCGGTGTCGGCACCCGTACGCGCCGACCATCGGACGATCCTGCTCAGCCTGCACCACAGCCGCGACTCGCTGGCCCGGCTGCGGGCACGTCCGGAGGTCGCGCTGCTCATTCTCGGCGATGACGTGGCCTGTACGGCACGCGGCAGCGCGCGCGTGGTGTCCGAGCGGATGTCCGGGGCCTCCGACTACGCGGCGGTCGAGATCAGGGTCACTGACGTCGACGATCACCGGGCTGGGGCGCCGGACGGAGACGGGCTCGCGCACCGGGTGAGGATTTTGGAATCGCTGGCCGCGATACGCCGCCGTTGCCAGGTGGCCGGAGCGACCAGCCAGACGCGCTGATAGGGGGCAAGAAGGACCCATTGGTGTCGATGGGCCAGCGATCAGCCGCCGAGGGCACGCTTTTGCAGATGGATCGTCTCGCCGCGGCGAGCATTCGACGAACCGGGTGACGCGGAGGGCTCGGGTCTCGGCGCGTTTGGCGTTCGCGATTCGCTAGAGGACGGCGTAGCGGTTCTGGGACGTGAGGATGTCGAAAACATCTCCTGCGCCCCTGGGTTCTGCCGCCAACGCGGCGGCCAGATCGGACGGCATGGCGATGCCCGCCTGTCCCGCCTGTCCCGCGTAGGCCGCGTCCCAGCGACCGTCGGCCTTGGCCCGCTCCACCTCGGTCATCCCGGCCGAGTGCATCCGGCCCTCGCTGACCAGGCGGATGATGATGGCGACGTAACGCGCTGACCATGGACTTTGTGTCCCACGGGGAGTGAAGCGCCGGCAGTAGGTGCTCTCATTCCGCTGTCGTAGCCGGCCATCGATCCAGCCATGGCACAAAGGCTTCGTCGAGCGCCTGGTCGTAGGTGAGGGCCATCAATGATCAGCGACGGGCGGAGCGCGGTGCCCGCCGCATGGTGTCGTTACAGGTCGTCATTGTCTCGCAGAGTTATTGCGGCCGCTGCTGGGGTTGCGGGCTGGGAGGCTGACTAGGGGAAATGTTCGTCAGACACGACCCGGGCGCGGATGTCGGGCGAGTGGATGTATCAGGGTGGGTTGATAGGCAAGTGGAGACTTGCCTATAGTGGGGGCCGTGGGCGAAGAGATCTTCAAGGCTTTGGCTGACCCCACTCGCAGGAAGATCCTCGACGAGCTCGCCGAGAGGTCGGGGCAGACGCTGTTCGAAATCTGCTCGCGGCTGAGCATGAAGCACCAGCTCGGCTTGTCGCGCCAGGCCGTCTCCCAGCACCTTGCCGTGCTGGAGGCCGCCGGTCTGGTCGAGAGTCGGCGTGAGGGGCGCTACAAGTTCCATGACCTGAACACGGCACCGCTGGAGCACATCGCCGAGCGGTGGGTCAAGCGCGACAAACCGGAGGACTCATGAGGATCCACCTGTCCAGCGTCCTTGTGGACGACCAGGACAAGGCCCTGCGCTTCTACACCGAGGTGCTGGGCTTCGTGAAGAAGACCGAGGTCCCGCTCGGAGAGGACCGCTGGCTGACCGTGGTTTCGCCCGAGGATCAGGACGGCACCGAACTGGTCCTCGAGCCGGACAGCCATCCTGCGGTCAAGCCGTTCAAGGCGGCGCTGGTCGAAGACGGCATCCCGTTCACGTCATTCGCCGTCGACAACGTGCACCAGGAGTATGAGCGGCTTCGCGGGCTCGGCGTGCTGTTCACCCAGGAGCCGCTGGAGATGGGACCTGTCACCACGGCTGTCTTCGACGACACCTGCGGGAATTTGATTCAGATCGCCCACCAGGCGCAATAGGCGCAATAGGGGCGTTGCCAACGAACGTGGACCAGGGATCAAAGTTGATCTAGGACTGGTGCCCACTGGCAGAAACGGGCCGCGCGACGGGCATAGCCGCTGTTCAGCGTTGGGTCAGCACCTCATCGGCGGTGGAGCGGTCGATTTGCGGTGCCGGCGGCTTCGGTATCGCGTCCGGTCTGACCGGGCAGCGCTTGCAGGATCTGGTGTTCGTCGCCAACGAGGCCGCTACCAACGTGCTGCGACACGGGTGGCGAAGACGGCGCCCTGATCGCATGGGGCGACGAGGTATGGGCGAGCCCTAGAGGCGGTCGACGCCGCTGGTGGCCTAAGCGAGGCCGATCTGAGCCTCGAACCTGACCTTGAATCCGCCCTCACCGCCCTCACCGCCGGCGGCGGTGTCGACGGTGTCGACCTGCGGCTGATCCGGCACCTGTGTGACGAGGTCAGCATTGAGGGTCCGTGGGCAGCCCCCGGCTCCGCCTGCGCGCGCACCGCCAGGCGCCGGCCACGGCCTCCGGAGAAAAGCCCTCCATCGGAGCGTGACGAAGGGCATTGCCTTTCTGTATCTAGGGCTCCGTATCTAAGGCGGGGTCCCGCCGCCCCCATCCCGCCCGCACTTGGTCGGTGATCGCCGGTGGTGATAAGCCTGGCTGAACCTGGTGGTTTCCGCTGCGGCGAGTCTGCTAGATGATCAGGTCACTGGCGTCGTACGACACCGCTCACGCTGGCACTCTCGCAACGTGTTCATGCCGCCTCAAGCCCGCGGCCCTTTGTCTCGCGTTCACTGTAGGAGCTCGTCATGAGCACCACAGACAACACCAGCGCTCCCGCACCCGTGAAGTCACCGGTGATCGCCGCCCTGATCGAACCACCGGCGATCGCGCTCACCCCGATCACCGCCGCCGGCCGACTCCTGCGCATCACCCTGCTCGCCGACTGCGCGGGCCTGCGGATCGAGGGCGAACTCGACCGCTGCACCCTGCCCACCCTCAGGCGGGAGCTGGCCACGGTGGCGAGCGGCGATCACGGCTTCTGCGTCGATCTGAGCGGCCTGGCGTTCATCGACGGCGGCTGCCTGCGCGCTCTGGTCAACGCCGCCGCCGAACTGCACGACGGCGGCCGCGACCGGATGCTGACGTTGCGGTCCGTCCCCCCACACGTGCGACGCCTGCTCGAGCTCACCGGCTGGCAGCAGACACCCGGTCTCCACCTGATGCCGTCGGCGCGCCCCGGCTGACCACACCTGCCCACGCCTGGCTCATCAGTCCACCGGCCCGGGGGTGGATGCGCCGGGGCGCGGTGCTGGCGGCCATCGGCGCCGCACGGTCACCGATGTCATTCGACCTCATCGCGGCGCTCTGGCGCCGTGATGTCCGCATCACGTGATGCCCTCGATCGGAGCACCTCATGACCACGCCCGTCGCCTCATCGAACGCGGCCGCACTGCGCCAATCGACAATCCGTAGCTGGAGCGTTGCGCTCTCACGCCGGAGCGCCGAACGACCCGGCTGACGCCCGCTCGAAGAGGCGACGCTCGCCAAGGCCGAGCACCTCGCCTCACCAACCATCATGAACGACCAGGTAAGGACAGGAACATGTCAGACAACGAATCTTCCATCGCTCGCTTGCTCGACGAGGCGGCTATCCGGGACACGACCGCCCGCTTCGCCGATGCCACGACCGTCGGCGACTATGACGGTTTCCGTTCGCTGTGGGCCGACGACGCCGAATGGGTGATCGGAGCCACCGAAGGCCAGCCCTTCGAGAGGCGCGCCCAGGGTGTTGACGACATCGTCTCGCTCTACCGCACCCTTCGGGAGGACAGAGAATACTTCATTCAATTTGCGATTCCAGGCTCCATCGAGATCAACGGCGATGAAGCCACAGCCCGGTGCATCTGCCACGAGGCGGCGCGCGGACCTGGGGAGAGCTACTACAGAAACAATGGCATCTGGTCTGATCGCTTACGGCGCTCGGACAATGGCTGGGTGTTTACGAGCCGTACTTATCGATACTTGTGGCTCGACCTGTCCCCATTTCCTGGAGACGTCTTCTCGCCCCAATCCTGATAGACCGTCATACCAGGTTCGCGGGCGGGCTGCGGTCCGTCCGCCCGCGAATCGGGAGTCGACGAACATCGGAACGAAAGTCACGCCACGCCAAGCCCATTGAGTCGCTTGGCGTGACTTCTCGTTCGAATGTCGCTCGACTAAAGAGCGGTGCGGGTCAGAGCGTCCTGTCGCGTCGTCGCCATCCCGACCTGAGGCGCCGGTATCCGACCGCCGTTAGCGGTGGCGGCCGGTCCAGCGACGTCATCCACAGTGACGCGACCCGGATCCAGGCGTGGGAAGCCCTCCATCCCGACCTGCGGAATCTGGCAGCCGGGCCCGGCACGGCCCGTCCGTGTCCGATCATGGTCCTGGGTGAGTCCTGCCGAGCCGCCGGACATGACACGCCCGTCCCGGGCGATCACCCGGATGGGCGTGTCCGCCAGGCGTGGACGGTGACGGCGTCGAGATCCCGGGGTACCGGCTTGGCCGGCTGAATGGTCAGGCGGCGGCTTGGAGCAGGTATAGCAGCGCCAGGCCGATGGCCAGGATGCCGGGCAGCAGGCGAAGCGCGCGCTCAGGAAGCCGCGGCTGCGGCCGGGCACCGGCGTAACCGCCGACCAGGCCGCCGAGCCCGCAGGCAAGTCCGGCTATCCAGTTCGGTGCGATGTCGCCGGGCGCGGCCAAGGCCGGCAGCCCGTAGGTGGCGGCGCCGAAAAGGTCAACCTGCACCGGCCGGTCATCGCCGAGGCCGTCGTACCGCCGGGGCTAGTGTGCGGCCGGGCGCTCACGGGCCTGGTTGATGCGCAGCGCCTCGGCGAGCTGGTCTTCCAAGATGATGATGCGGCAGGCGGCTTCCACCGGGGTGCCCTGGTCGACGAGTTCGCGGGCGCGCCCGGCCAGGCGCAACTGGT
>JAGFNW010000014.1 GCA_017592665.1 Streptosporangiaceae bacterium NEAU-GS5
AAGCGCGGTAACGTGTGGAGCTGACCGGTACTAATCGGCCGAGGACTTGACCATAAACGTTTGAAGCGTTTGATCGTTTCTGTGTGTTTGCGTCCACTATGTGATTCTGAGACAACAAGCAATCCGCGGGCAGCGGTGACCGAGAGGGTTTTGGTCATGGCTGCTGGTTGTGGGTGTGTTGTTTCGTGGGGTTACGGCGGTTTTAGCGGTAGGGAAACACCCGGTCTCATTCCGAACCCGGTAGTTAAGCTTGCCAGCGCCGATGGTACTGCCACCGTGGGGTGGTGGGAGAGTAGGACGCCGCCGGACATCTTTGTTGGAGGGTCATCCCGTAGGGGGTGGCCCTTCACGCATTTCCGGACCCTTTTCCCGCCCGGCTCGCCGACGTTAGGGCGGGGCGTTTGGCCAGGTCAGGTTGATGGCTGTTCCGAAGGTGCTTCTCGATGGCCGGCAGGGCAGTCGGGGGGATCAGATCACACTTGTCGTCCCGGCGGTCGTATGCCCGGGGCGGAGATATCTTTCTCGGGAAGAGGAAGGCAGCTGAGACGGGGCCCGCGCATGTACAGGGCCTTGCTAGGCTGGAGTTGCCGGGCCACCCCACCAGCGGGTGGCCTTCGTCGCGTTGGAGACGAAAGACGCGACCAGGAGCCGACCGGAGACACTGCCCGGACCGCGCAGTCGCCTGCGCAGCAACGCAGAGCCGTACGCGGTGAGCGAGCAACAGAGGATAGAAGTGAACAGAGAAGACGGGCGTGACGGCGCGGGCCGTGGCGAAGACAGCAGCGATCGGTCGGAGCGACGAGAAGGCTCCCAAGGAGACGAGCGACGCGAAGGCCGCGAAGGCGACAGAGACGGTCGTCAGTTCCGGTATGAGGGCAGGCCCTCGGGGCGAGGATTCGGCGGCAGGTACGGTTCCCGCGACCGGGACGACCGCGGAAACCGCCCAGATCGCGGAGATCGCCCGGGCTCGGGGGGAGATCGGGGCGGTCGCAGCGACCGCAACGATCGCGGCGGGCGATACGACCGCGGCGATAACCGGAGCGACAACCGAAGCGAGAATCGGGGCGACAACCGAGGTGATCGCAGCGGTGGCGGCGCGGAGCGCGGCCCCGGATACGGTGACCGCGGACGCCCGTTCGGTAGTCGTGACTCTGGCAACCGCAGCTTCGGCAACCGTGACGACCGCCCGCGGCGCCCCTTCAATGACCGTGGTGACCGTCCTCAGCGGCCGTACGGTGATCGCGACCGTCCTCAGCGGTCGTATGGCGACCGGGATGACAGGCCGCGTGGCCCGTCCGCAGATCGTGGAGATCGTCCTCAGCGTTCGTATGGCGATCGGGGCGACCGTCCTCAGCGTCCCTATGGCGATCGGGGCGACCGTCCTCAGCGTCCCTATGGCGATCGGGGCGACCGTCCTCAGCGTCCCTATGGCGATCGGGGCGACCGTCCTCAGCGTCCCTATGGCGATCGGGGCGACCGACCTCAGCGTCCGTATGGTGACCGCGACGACCGGCCCCGCCGTCAGTACGGTGATCGCGACGACCGTCCGCGTCAGGACGACCGTCCGCGTCAGCAGTACGGCGACCGCGACGACCGGCCACGCCGCTCCTTCAACGACCGAAACGACCGAAACGACCGCGGTGATCGCAGCGGCGACCGCGGCGACCGGCCCCAGCGCTCGTACGGCAATCGCCCGTACGGTGACCGGGACGATCGTCCGCGTCAGCAGTACGGCGACCGGGATCGCGGTGGATACCGGGACCGCCCGCGTGACGATCGGGATGGCGGCAGCCGCGGCTTCGGGGGCCGATACGGCTCTCGCGAGGACAACCGGGGAGACCGGCCATATCGTGATCGTCCGGAGAGCGGTTCACGTGGCCGGTTCGGCGACCGTCCCTCGTCCGGTGATCGGCCCACCCGTCCGTATGGTGACCGTCCCGCGTCCGGCGACCGCCCACAGCGCTCGTATGGCGACCGTCCGTACAGGTCACAGGGCGATTCGGGCGGCGGACGAGGGTCCGGGGGCGGCGGCTATGGCACGCGGCCCCGCGACGAACGTTCTGACCGCGGCGAGCGGCGGGACCAGGGCCGGGATCAGGGCCGGCGCGACGACCGACCCGACCGTCCTCGGCGCGACGACCGCCCCCGCCCGTTCAGTGAGAGCGGCAGCCGTAGCCGCTATGGCCGTCCCGACGATGAGCCCAGACAGCGCGAGGAACTGCCCGCGCTCGAGGCGGACATCACGCCGGACGAGCTGGACGGCGAGGTGCGTGAGGAACTCCGTTCTCTCCCGAACGACCTGGCCGACCTCGTGGCCAGCCACCTCGTCGCGGCCGGGCGGGCGCTGAGCGACGATGACCCGGAGCGCGGTTATGAGCACGCGAAGGTGGCTCGGCGCTTCGCCGGGCGCATCGGCGTCGTACGCGAGGCGACCGGCATCGCGGCTTACCACGCTGGCCACTTCGCGGACGCCCTCGGTGACCTTCGCGCGGCTCGGCGGATGACCGGCTCAGACGTGTACCTGCCGATCATGGCGGATTGCGAGCGCGGCCTCGGTCGTCCGGAGCGAGCTCTTGATCTTGTACGCTCCAAAGAGGCCGAACGCCTTGACCGGAGCGGCCGGATAGAGCTGGCGATCGTCGAATCGGGCGCACGCCGGGATCTCGGGCAGTACGACGCCGCAGTGATCACACTGCAGCGCATCACCGAGCTGCGCGATCCTCAGCCGAAGCCGTGGTCGGCACGGCTCGCCTTCGCGTACGCCGATGCTCTGGCCGAAGCCGGGCACGAGGCCGCGGCGGTCGAATGGTTCGAGCGCGCGATGACATTCGACGAGGACGGCGAGACCGACGCCGCGGAACGTTACGCCGAACTCACCGGCTCGGTGATCCATGACGTCGAGGAGGACGACTTCGACGAGATCAAGGATTCCGAGGAGGAGGACATCGCCTTCGACGACGAGGAAGAAGAAGGCGACGACGAGGAATCCGTCGAGGTTGACGAAGTCGACGCCGACGACGTTGACGACGTTGACGACGCCGTCGTCGAAATCACTGCGACCGAGGAGCCTTCGGACGCGACGTCAGATGGCAAAGCACCAGAGCCGGACAAGCCCGAAGGGATCGGTCCGGCGTTCATCGAGCCGAACTTCGGTGACGTACTGGACGATCCTGATGATCACGACGACGAGTCGAAGCCTTAAGCGACTCGAATAGCGGGACCTGTCACTGGCCCTCGACTTTGTCGAGCCAGTGCATGATCCCGGACACGTTCGCCGGCGCACCGCTGAGCAGCTCGAACTTCTCAGCGGTGGCGTCGTCTGAACGCAGCGCGGCATAGCGTTCCCGGGTGCGGTCGCGGACCATCGCAATGGCGTGATCCAGGTCGAGCCCGGCAGTCCTGGCCTGCTTGGTGAGGTCCACCCACACGCGGAGCTCTTCCGCGGAGCGGGCCAGAGTGTCTGTCACGGCCTCAACGGGTCCGTAGTGGCTGAACAGCAGGCGTTGCGGCCCAAGTGCGCCGAACAGGGCGATCGAATCGAGTGCGACGGCAAGGTCGAAGTCGGGCGGCGGAGTAGCCGGGCGGAGATCACCGGTTTCCGGCAGGTATACGCCTGCCGCATCGCCCACGTACAGGTCGCCGGTTAGCGAGTCCAGCAGACCTACGTGATGTTTTGCGTGGCCGGGGGAGTAGTGGCTGGCCAGCGTGCGGCCGCTGCCGAGATCGACCTCGCCGATGTCACCGAGCGCGCGGATACGGGCGGCGTCGGTGGGGGCGAGCTCGCCGAACAGTACGTCCAGCTTGTCGCCCCAGACCATTTTGGCGCTCGCCATGAGCCGGGACGGATCGGCCAGGTGCCGGGCGCCTTTCTCGTGGACCACGATCTCGGCCGAGGGGAAGTACGTGGCGATGTCGCCGACTCCTCCCGCATGGTCGAGGTGGATGTGCGTCACGACCACCGTGGCCAGATCGTCCGGGCCCACGCCGAGGGAGGATAGTGCGTCGCGTACGACGGGCGCCGACGTCGAGGTGCCCGTCTCCACAAGGCAGGGCCGGTCGCCGAGGATGAGATAGCCGGCAGTGATGCCCGAAAAGCCGGCCATGCGAGTGTCGATCTCGTACACGTCGCCGCCGAGCGGCCGAACGTTGTCCACAGGTACCCCTGAGATAGCCCTGAACTAGAACGCGCGTCCACAGATTGGAGCTTGTGGACCGTCAGCTCAGCGTAGCCACCGACAGTGGTCTCCATCGAGGAGAGGGGATCACTATGCACTTCAACGAGGTAAGGCTCGTCGGACGACTGTCCAAGATGCCCGAGTGGAAAGACCTGTCGAGCGGCGGCAAGATGTCGCGCTGGCGCATGGCCGTCCGTAGACCTAACGAGGAGGACGGCCCGCAACGCGCCGACGCGATCGAGTGTGTCTCGTTCGCCCCTGGCGTCCACATCGAGCTCGAGTCATGGTCTATGGACGACGTGGTCGAAATCGTGGGCTCCCTGCGGCGCCGCTGGTGGGGTGGTGGCAACAGCTCGTACGAGATCGATGTGACGCACGCCAGACGCGTCGCCGCCGCGCCCCCGCGCAGACCTCGCGTTGGTCGCCCGACGCCCGCAGCCCCTTCACCTGAACTGCCGCCACGAACACCGCCGCCACCAGTCCCAGCATCATCATCCGCGCCCGCCCCCACCCCCGATTCCGCCGCGCCTCCATCTACGCCCGCTCCCGATGCTGCGCTCGCGTCGGCTTCCGCCCCCGCGCCCGCGTCGCTACCTGAGCCGATTTCCACCTCTGCCCCCGTGTCCGTACCTGCGCCCGATGCTGCGTTCGCGCCCGGGTCTGTACCTGCGCCCGATTCCGATTCCGCCCCCGCGCCGGATTCTGCCTCCGTGCCCGCGCCTGTGTCCGCGGTCGATGCTGCCTTCGCGCCCGCGTCTGTGTCCGCGGTCGATGCTGCGTTCGCGCCCGCGTATGTACCTGCGCCCGATACCGATCCAGCGCCCGCATCTGTGTCCGCGCGCGAATGCCTCTCCGCACCGGAGTCCATGTCCGCACCCGTACCTGCATCCGCATCTGTACCGGGCTCGTTGAGCGCGGCCGTGTCGGTGCCCTCCGCGTCCGCTCCGGGTTCGCCCTCCCCGCGTCCGCCATCACCCACGACGTCGGCGCCGGCCGCGTCTTCGTCCGGGTCGCCTTCGTCCGGGTCGCCTTCGTCGTCGGAGCCCGCGCCGTCTGCGCCCTTCCTGACGCCACCGTCGGATATTTTGCCAAAGGCCGCTCGACCGTCATCCGTACTGATGACAGTTCCCCGGTCACCCAACGCAGTGCCGGTGGCAGACGCTCGACTGCCAACACACCCGACCCCGTTGGAAGTCACTTCGCCGCCGCACACGTCTGAGCCCGCGGTGCCTGTCCTGCCTTCGGTGCCGCCGACGTCGACATTGACTCCGCTGATCCGTCCTCGCGCGTCCGAACAGCGTCCCCTGTCCGCGGCGCCGCCGGGTACTCAAGCGATACTGCCCCAGCCGGGCAATACGGCGCCGCCTGGCAATAAGGCGCTGCCCCACAGCAGCACGGCACCGGTCAGCGGTCTGATGCTGGACGGCGATCCGGTGCTGGATGGTGATTCGCCCCTGCACCCAATGGTCGCCCAGGTGCCCACTGATTTCGCGCCGCCGAGCCGACCAGCGCCAAAGGCGGCGAAGGACAGTGCCGCATCAGCTAGTGCGACAGTGGCAGACATCGCGCCGACCCGCCTTGCATCAGGTCTCCTATCCACGAGCGTCGAATCCAGAAGCGATACATCGGCTGGTGCCGCACAGACTGGCCGACCACCCGCTGAGAGAGCCGACGTTGACGCCGCGTGCCCAGAGGTGGCGGTGACCGAAGCGGTTGCAGAGAACAGACACCCGTCGGGCGTGGATGGGCAAGCAATCGAGGATGGAGATGAGTCTGCGAGTGACGACGAGAGCGGTGGCGCGCCGGCTAAGGGAGGCAGGCGATGGTGGCCCTCACGTGGTCCCATGCGCCGCCGCAGCTGACCGCCTCCGTCGCGTCGCCCGTCGCCCGTCGCCCGTCGCGTCGCCCGTCGCGTCGCCCGTCGCCCGTCGCCCGTCGCCCGTCGCCTCGCGTCGCCCGTCGCCTCGCGTCGCCCGTCCCGTGGCACGTCCGTCCCGTGGCACGCCCGTCTGTGTTCGTTCGTCGTCCGTTCGTGGTCGCGTGGCGTCTCGCCGTAGCTAACCGTCGCGGCCTGAACACGTCTCTCATCCCGCGTGCGGCGCACAACGCAGGCCTTTGCCACCTCGGCCGAGCATCGCCCTTCGGGCCTTCCCCTATATACCGAGCGAGGTGTCCCTGTGGCGCCGCTTTGTCAGGTTGCGCTTGGTGGCCTGGGCGGGTGAGTGGCGGCGGCGCTCGATTGGGTGACGCGCGCATTTGAGAGAGGCGAGTCCGCCGGGTCGCGGCGGGATGGCGGGCACGGTGTCGCGGCGGGTATGGCGGGGCGCGGTGGGGTGCGGTGAATGTGGGCGGGGTCGCGGCGGGATGGCGGGAACGGTGGGTGGAGGGTGGCGAGGGTGTGGTGGGCGCAGCAGGTGGCGAGGGTGTGGTGGCACGGTGGGGGTGGCGGAGATGTGGCGGGCACTGTGAGGGGTGTTGGGCACGGTGGGTGGCGAGGGCGGCTGGCGGTGCTTGAGGTGCGCGATTGGATGGTGGTCAGGGGTCGGTGGTGTGGTGTGGGCTGGGGTGGCGGCCCAGAGAGATGGAGGATGAGTGTTTTCGAGGGTTAGCTATCGGTTGCCTCTTCGGCGAGTGGCGAGGGGCTTCAAGTACGCTTGAAGTTGAGATGACCACTGATCGATTTCTGAGCATTGGCGAGTTGGCGCATCGGGTGGGGGTCGCCACATCTGCGCTGCGCTACTACGAAGAGCTTGGTCTGCTCCCCGCGCCCGTCAGGGTCTCGGGCCAGCGCCGCTATCAGGAGTCGGCCGTCGAGTTGGTCGGCATCATCCTGCTTCTGCGTGATGTCGGATTCTCGCTGGCCGAGCAGAAGGCACTCATGGGCTCAGGAGATCTGGATCTCGACGAGTGGCGGCGTCTTGCCCAGCGCAAGCTGGCCGAGCTCGACGAGCAGATCGCCAAAGCACAGACCGCTCGCGAAGCCATTCAGCACGCCTTGCGCTGCCCGCACGACGACTTCACCCTGTGCCCCAACTTCGCCAGAATCATGGCCGCGCGGCTCGCTGGCCGCCCGCTGGAGGAAGCCCACACTCACTGACCGGCGCGCCTACGCACGATACGCGGCTTATCGCGGCCCGGGCTCGGTGTCGAAGGTGTCGAAGGTCCGAAGGACAAGGCCGGTCCGGGGCTTGGGGCCGAAGGACGTCGACTTGCGAGGGACGCGTTCGCCTTCGGCCGCGACGGCTAGCACGTCCGCGGTGACGAGGGGATTCAAGAGTACGGCCGTGCCGTTGTGGCGCTGCGCGAGCCGTACGGCGGCCAAGGCGTCGTGATGAACGATGAGGACGCGTTCCTCGTCGTCCTCGATGCCCCACACCTTCGGAAGAAGGAATTCGTTGAGCACGGCCGTGTCCAGGCGACGCCAGCGCGGCGACCGCTCGCCGGGCAGCGCGTGCTCGATCTGGAGCGGATCCGGATCGGTGATCAGGTGGGACGGCCCGTTCCCGGCCAGCACGAATGCCGGCTTCGGGCGGGCGGCCAGGCCGGCCAGCGCGTCCTCCAGCCGCTCGAACTCGTGGACCTGCCACGCTCCCTTCGCCCGCGCCGCGGCCTCCGAGAGCGGCAGGTCGGGGATCACCCGATGGATCGCCTTCAGGTCGGGCGGATACTCGGTGGAGTCGACGAGCAAGGCGAGAGCGAAGTCCCACGGCCCAGGCTTGTTGTGTTCGGCGCGGAGCGCTCGATAGGTGGCGTAGCGGTGGTGCCCGTCCGCGATCAGCGCCTGGCGGTGACGCAGGTCGTCGCTCGCGGCGGCGATTTCGGCAGGATCGGTCATCGCCCACATGCGGTGGCGTACGCCATCCCGGGTCCGTACGTCCAATAGCGGCTCGCGGTGCGTGGAGATGTCGTCGACCAGCCTCGCGGCCTCGCCGCCGCCTTCATAGACCAGGAAGATCGGCTCGAGGTTGGCTTCGGTGGCCCGCGTCAAGGCCAGGCGGTCGGCGACCGGACCTGGGAGAACGTTCTCGTGGGGCAATACCGACGGCGAACCCACGGCTACGGCCGCGATCAGCCCACGTTGGAGGAATTCGGCACCGCTCTGCTCATAGACGTACAGTGCGGGCTGGTCGTCGGTCACAAGGATGCCGGACGAGCGCCACGCGTCGAGCAGGGTCCGAGCCTCCCCGTAGTCGTGTCCGCGCGGAAGGATCAGCCGTACGACATTGTTGGGATGTATATCGAGCAAATCATCCGCGTCGTCGGGAGAAACCAGGTCGTACGGGGGCGAGGTGACGTCGGCGACGTCATCCATCCCAAACCGGACACCGCGGAACGGGCGTAGCTCCAGCCCCGCCCGTTCAGAACTCTCCATACCGGGCATGCTGCCATAAAGGCTCGGACTCCCCGACGCTGCGGTGCCCGGTTCGTTACGAATTCGGTTTGCAGGAGGCCTCGCGCATGATTCATCGGGACAACGGAGACCCTGAGTTTGCCGACGAGGGGCCGTCCGGTGGGGTATACGAGTGGTTCCAGCGCGGGATGAAGCTTCTTGAAGAGGGTAGCCCTGCCGCTGCGGCGGCGATCCTCGAACGTGCCGCGCTCGCCGAGCCTGAGTCGCGCAGCATCCGCGAGGCCCTGGCCCGGGCGCAGTTCAATTCACGCCAGTACGCGCAGGCGGCCGGCAGTTTCCGATGGATTGTCGACGCCAACCCGGCCGAGGATTATGCGTACTACGGTCTCGGCATGGCACTTTGGCGGACCGGCGATGTCGACGCTGCGCAGGAACCGCTCGCGATGGCCGTCGCGATGCGCCCTGACCTGCGGCATTATGTTTCGGCGTTGCGTCAGGTCCGGGCCACGCTCCGTGCGAGGGGCGCCTGATGGCCTTGATCAGCGGCTACGACACGCTGCTGCTCGACTTGGACGGGGTCGTCTACGTAGGAAAACACGCAGTGCCCGGCGCGCCGGAGGCGCTGGAGCGGGCGCGTACGGCGGGGATAAGGCTCGCGTTCGTGACCAACAACGCCTCTCGAACTCCTGCCGCCATCGCCGAACATCTCACCCACCTCGGCGTTACGGCGACTCCGACCGACGTGGTCACCTCAGCTCAGGCGGCGGCGCGGTTGATCGCTGAGCATGTTCCGCCCGGCTCGGCCGTGCTCGTGGTGGGTGGCATGGGTTTGCGCGGAGCCGTACGCGCGCTGGGTCTGCGCCCGGTGACGACGGCGGCAGATCGTCCGGCGGCGGTGGCACAGGGGATGTGGGACGGCATCTCGTACGGTCTGCTGGGAGAGGGCACGCTCGCGGTCCGGCAAGGGGCGTGGTTCGTGGCCGCGAACGGCGACACCACGCTGCCCACGCCGCGCGGCGCCTTCCCGGGCAACGGGTCGATGAGCGAGGTCATCGCGACCGCGACGGGAGTGCGACCGGTGTACGCGGGCAAGCCGGAGCTGCCGCTCCACCGCGAAACCCTCATTCGGACAGGCGCGCAGCGGCCTCTGATCGTCGGCGATCGGCTCGACACCGACATCGAGGCGGCGACGCGCGCCGGAGTCGACAGCCTGCTTGTGCTCACCGGCGTGAGCGGACCACTCGATTTGCTCACCGCGATTCCCGCCCGCCGCCCGACATACATCGCCGCCGATCTGCACGCCTTGCACGAGCCTCCCGTACGGCCTCGGCGTGACGATCAGGCTGGATGGCGGTGCGGCGGGTGGTCCGCACGGTGGGCGGATGACCAGGTTCACCTTGACGGCGCCGGCGATTCGATCGACGGACTGCGTGCGGCGTGCGCCGCGACCTGGGAGGCCGTCGGCGACCGGCATGCGGACGAGGGTTCGGTGAAGGAGGCTCTCGCGCTCCTTTGAGCG
Source organism: Streptosporangiaceae bacterium NEAU-GS5 (assembly GCA_017592665.1). Taxonomy (GTDB): domain Bacteria; phylum Actinomycetota; class Actinomycetes; order Streptosporangiales; family Streptosporangiaceae; genus NEAU-GS5. The sequence continues at coordinate 10,046 of JAGFNW010000014.1, forward strand.
CGGCTGCCGAGCGCTGCCGGGTGCTGCCGAGTGCCGTCGGGTGCTGCCGGGTGCTCAGTGGAGGCTTGGCGGTTGAGTGGTGGGGGCTTGGCGGGGGCCCGGGACGGTGCGGCTGGGTGCTGAGGCTGGTCGGCTGGGAAGGCTTAGAGGAGCTTGCGCAGCCGGAGCAGATCGCCGAGGCTCGCGTCGATGCGGACGCGTCCACCGAAGAGCGCGCGCGCCATGTCGAGTTCGCCGTTGACCAGTGCGATGAGGTCGTCGCTTGTGATGGTGAGCTTCACCTCTGCCGGACGGCCGTCCGCCGGCGGCGTGTCAGAGAACGGGTCGAGTCCTCCGCGATGAATCCGCCCGTAGTAGGTCACATCGAGGTCCGAGATCCGGCAGGACAGCCGCCGTTCGACCACATGCCTGGCTCGATCTTCCTCGCTGACCTCGTCGAATTGTTCGACCAGTTTGGCCAGCGCAGCCTGGCATTCCTCGACACTCGCCATGCCTCAATCCCTCTTCCCGCGGACCGGTCAAATGCTCCCCTACATACGGACGGTAGCGTTCCATATGAGTACTACGCGAAATCTGGCACGTGGGGGCGTGTCAGTGACAAGGGGGTTCGCATGGTGTTCGAAGCTCTACGTGGCTATGTCCAGGTCGCCACAGGCCTGACGGAGGTCACCAAGACCAAGGCCCGCACTGCCGTTAAGGATCTCCTCGCCGCCGGCGAGGGTGGCGTCGGACAAGTGTCCGGCCAGATAGGTCAGCTCGTCGACGAACTCGTCGCGGTCGGCCGCTCCAATCGAGAACAGCTCCAGGAGATGGTGCGTAACGAGGTGGATCGCGTCCTTAAGGTGCTCGATCTGGCTCGCCAGGAAGAAGTAGACATGCTCCGCGCACAACTCGACGACCTCGAGTCGGCCAGCACCTCTGGTACGACTCGCGCCACCGGTTCGCGTCGTCGTACTGCGTCGTCGCCTGCTGGTACGGCGACCGCGCGGAAGACGGCGACGGGGACGGCGCGGCGTACGACAGCGCGTGCGGCGACGGGGACCACGGCGGCGCGCACCGGGGCGCGTGCGGCGACAGGGGCGGCGGCGGCGCGCAAGACGGCCGCCAAGCCCGCGACGCGCAAGGCGACGTCCAGCCCGGCGGCGACGAAGTCGAGTTCGACTCGGCCGGCAGCTTCGAGGTCTACGGGTTCGAGGTCTACGGGTTCAAGGTCCGCGGCCTCGAGGTCTACGTCCGCCACGTCTGCCGCGACTAGGTCTGCCGCGACTAGGTCTGCCGCGTCTAGGTCTGCGGCTTCCGGGCCGGCGGCCGCCAGGTCTGCGGGCGCCAAATCTGCTGCGGCGGGATCGACGACGTCGAGGTCCGCTGCTTCAAAGTCGGCGGCTACGGGGCCTGCTGGGGCTAGGTCCACGACCGCTCGTTCCGCTGCGGCGAAATCCAACGCGGCCGCGTCACGCACCTCGGCGGGGTCCAAGGCCGCCACTGCGTCAACCCGGACTGCGTCTCGGACGGCCACCGCGAAGGCGACTTCGGCCAAGCCCGCTCCGGCGAAGAGCGCGTCGGCCAAGGCGACCACTGCCTCAGGGTCCACGCGGTCGACCGCTACACGGCCTGCGGCGACGAAGACGGCAGCGGCTAAGGCCACTTCCGGCGCGGCCACTTCCAGGACTGCCACGTCGAAGGCGGCTATGTCCAAGGCGGCTATGTCCAAGGCGGCTATGTCCAAGGCAGCCGTCCCCAAGACGGCCACTTCCGGGACTGCCGCGTCCAAGGCGGCCATGTCCAAGACAGCCACGCGGGCTGCCGCTGTTGCAAAGCCCACCGCGATGAAGGCGACTGCTGGAGGAAAGACCTCCATGGCCAAGGCTTCTGCGAGCAAGCCGCCCGCCGCCAAGGCGGCTGCGACGGGGGCCTCTGCTTCCAGGGCGTCCTCGGCCAAGGCCTCGTCGTCGAAGACGTCTGCGAGTAAGACGCCTGCTACCAAAGCTTCTGCCACCAAAACTCCTGCTACCAAAGCGCCTGCGCCCAAGACGACTGCTCGGAAGGCGACTGCTTCGAAGGCGGCCTCTTCCGCCGCAGGTGGCTCGAAGGCGGGAGCATCGGGCGGAGGCGCTGCTGGAATGCGTTCGTCTGCCGGGAGGTCCGTACGCGCGGCGGCTGCGAGGTCGCCCAAGGCGGCTTCCCACGGGGTGGTCTCGAATGGATCGTCTTCGAATGGATCGCCCTCGAACGGGATGGCTTCAAATGGAGCGGCCTCCCACGGGGCGGCCCTGAGGGAGGCGGCTTCGAACGGCGCGTCTTCGAACGGCGCGCTCTCGAAGGGGGACGTCTCGAACGGCGCGGCCTCGAAGGAGGGCGTCTCGAAAGAGGGCGTCTCAAAGGGGGGCGCGGTCAAGCGGGCTGCGGCGAAGGGGGTTGGCTCGAAGAGGGCCGCGAGTGCGGCGTCAGCGATGCGTCGCGACTAGTTCGTGGTGGCGCGCGTATCTGGCTGTGTGAGTGCTCATGTCTGCGCAGGCCGATCGGCTCGGGGAGCCGGGTCCGCCCGTTCGGCCTGCAAGACTGACCGCCCCAGGAGCCGGCTGCCGTCTGTTGCCAGTGGGTGAGGGTTGAACTTCGCGGCGAGGCCCTGGTGCGTCCGCTAGCGTCTGAGCGACTAGCGTCAGGGCTGAGATCCGCCGTGTCCGGCGCCCTGGGCTGGCTGTAACAGGCCACGCACCAGGCCGTGCCGTACGAGATGGGCGGAGGAAGGGCCCGCTGAAGGGGAGTAGATGACGGAGACCGAGGCCTGGGATGGGCACGACGGGCGGACGTTTCCGCGTGAGGACGTAGATCAGCCGGGTGACGTGGGTGGTGGCTACCAGCCGGGTGCTCCTGGCGGTACGGACGAGGTGGGTGGCTACCAGCCGGGTGGTGCGGGCGACATCGGTGACATGGGCGGCGGCTACGGGCCGGGCGTAGGCGGCCTGGGCGGCGGCCCGTCTGGCGTCGTCGGCGGCGCTGGTCACGCGGGTGCTGCAGGCGGCGCGGGTGGCGTGGCTGGCGCGGGTGTGATGGCTGGCGTGGGTGGCGAGCACTCGGGTGTCGTCGGTGGGGATGGTGTGGGCTCCGTTCTTGGAGCTGGTGAGGATCAGGCTCTTGAGAGGGTCGCGGCTCGGTTGGACCAGGTGGAGGCGCGGCCCGTAGCGGAGCATGTGGGTGTCTTCGAGGAGATCCTGACCGATCTCGAGCAGGCGCTGGGCTCCGTTGACGAGTGAGCGTTGCTGCCCGGGCAGAAGTCATCTGGGAATGGCGAGGTCCTCTGGAAGGGAGGGAGGGTGAGCCAGCGGAGGCGGCTGGACAGCGAGCTTGTACGCCGTGGGCTGGCGCGGTCGCGGGAGCAGGCCGCGCAGCTGATCGAAGCGGGCCGGGTGAGCGTGCAGGGCCGCCCTGCGGGCAAACCGGCCACCCAGGTGGACCTGGCCGCGGCGATCGTGGTGGCCGAGCTTCAGGACGGCCCGGACTACGTTTCCCGGGGGGCGTACAAGCTCATCGGGGCGTTGGACGTCTTCGGGGGCGATGTCGTCGATGAGGCCGGCGCCGCCGGGTCCGAAATGGTCGGTGGGGTGGAAAAACCCGGCGCCGCGGGGTCTGGCGGGGTCGCCTTCCAAGGCTCGGCGAGGCTCACTGCCGCGGGGACCGGCGGGGTCGGCAGGTTGGAAAAACCCGGTGCCGCGGGCTCCGAAGGGGTCGCCTTCGAAGGGTCGGCGGGGCTCACTGTGCTCGGGCGGCGGTGTCTTGATGCGGGCGCGTCCACGGGTGGGTTCACCGACGTGCTGCTTCGGCGGGGCGCGGCGCATGTCGTGGCCGTCGATGTGGGCTACGGCCAGCTGGCGTGGTCGCTGAGGACGGACGACCGCGTCAGCGTGCTCGAACGGGTCAATGTGCGCGATCTCACGCCCGAGATGGTGGGGGAGCCGCCGAGCCTCGTCGTGGGCGACCTGTCGTTCATCTCGCTCCGGCTCGTTCTCCCGCCGCTTGTGGCGTGCGCCGCGCCGGGCGCTGACTTCGTCCTGCTGGTGAAGCCGCAGTTCGAAGTGGGCAAGGATCGTGTGGGCGCCGGCGGCGTGGTGCGTGATCCGGCGCTTCGGGCCGAAGTCGTACGCGATGTGGCGACGGCGGCCCAAAGGCTCGGCCTGACCGTCAAGGGGGTCACGGCGAGTCCGCTGCCCGGACCCTCCGGCAATGTCGAATATCTCCTCTGGCTCGGAAAGGGGACCGGACATCGGGCTGTCTCGGACCTCGGCGCCGCGATCGCCCGGGCCGTCGAAGAAGGACCTCAATGACCTTCGAAGAAGGGCCGCGATGAAGCGTACGGTGCTGGTGACAGTGCACACGGGACGGGACGCGGCCGTCGACACGGCCCGGCTGGTCATCGGGCGGCTGGTCGACGCCGGCATCACGGTGCGCGTCTTCGACGACGAGACCGAGGAGATCGCCTGCGTCGGCGCCGAGGCCGTGCCCAATACCAGTGACGCCCTCGACGGCGCCGAGATCATGATCGTGCTCGGCGGCGACGGGACGATCCTTAGGGCGGCCGAGGCGGCCAGGCCGGCGGGGGTGCCGATCCTCGGGGTAAACCTCGGCCACGTCGGGTTCCTGGCCGAGGCCGAGGTCGAGGATCTCGACGCCGCCGTCGACCGGGTCCTGGAGGGCCGCTACGACGTCGAGGAGCGGATGACCATCGACGTCATGGTGCGCATCAACGGCACGGTCCTCGCCGAGACCTGGGCGCTCAACGAGGCCACGGTCGAGAAGCGCGACCGCATGCTCGACGTCGTCGCCGAGATCGACGGCCGGCCGCTGTCGCGGTGGGGGTGCGACGGGGTCATCTGCGCCACTCCGACGGGTTCGACGGCGTACGCGTTCTCCGCGGGCGGCCCGGTCGTCTGGCCGGAGGTGCAGGCCCTGCTCATGGTGCCGATCAGCGCGCACGCGCTGTTCGCGCGGCCGATGGTGGTGTCGCCGGAGTCGGTGCTCGCCGTCGAGATCCTGCCGGAGGCGGGCGCGGGGACGCTGTGGTGCGACGGCCGCCGCCGCTTCGACGTCCCGGCGGGCGCGCGGGTTGAGGTCAGGAAGGCCGAGACCCCTGTACGGCTCGCGCGGCTGCACGGACTCGAGGACACGGGCGCGCCTTTCACCGACCGTTTGGTGGCGAAATTCGGGCTTCCGGTGCAGGGCTGGCGGGGCCGCATCCGGTTCTAGCGATCTCCCCAGCGGACGCAGTCCTCGAAAATCTTGGCGATTTCCGCGTAGGATCTCTCCCGACATCGCAGTTGAAACGGGAGGGACCTAGTGCGACCGAGGGTCGAGGAGGTCCGGATCCAGGGGCTCGGCGTGATCGACGAGGCCGTCCTGGAGTTGTCACCAGGGTTCACCGTTGTCACAGGTGAGACGGGCGCCGGAAAGACCATGGTGGTCACCGGTCTCGGGCTGTTGTTCGGGGGGCGGGCCGATCCGGCGCGGGTGCGCCCGGGTTCGGAGCGGGCTCTGGTCGAGGGCACGCTCGTGGTCGATCCGGCGGGCCGCGTCGCCCAGCAGGTGCTCGACGTCGGCGGCGAGATCGAAGACGGCGAGCTGATCATCTCAAGGAGCGTGTCGTCCGAGGGGCGTTCGCGCGCCTGGCTCGGTGGCCGCACGGTCCCCGTGGGCACGCTCACCTATCTCGCCGACGATCTCGTGGCCGTGCATGGCCAGATGGATCAGCAGCGCCTGCTCCAGCCGGGCCGTCAGCGCGCCGCGCTCGACCGTTACGCGGGCGACGACCTGGTCAAGCCGCTCAGGGCGTACGAGCAGGCCTTCAAACGGCACCGGCAGGTGGGCGATCTGCTGGCCGAGCTGACCACCCAGGCCAGGGAGCGCGCCCAGGAGGCCGACCGGCTCCGCTTCGGCCTTGACGAGATCGAGAAGGCGCAGCCCAAGCCCGGCGAGGACGCCGAGCTGAAGGAGGAGGCCGAGCGGCTGGCCCACGCCGACTCGCTGCGCACGGCGGCGACCACGGCGCACACGGCGCTGCTCGGCGATCCGGTGGCGGGCGACGCCGTGCAGGACGCGGTCTCGCTCGTCGGGCAGGCGCGCAGCGCCGTCGAGGCCGTCAGGGCCTACGATCCGCTGCTCGCGGGGCTGGCCGACCGGCTTGCCGAGGCCGGCTATCTGGTGTCCGACGTGGCGACCGAGCTGGCCGGATACGCGGAGTCCGTGGAGGCCGACCCGGCCCGGCTGTCCGTGGTGCAGGAGCGGCGGTCGCTGCTGACCGGTCTGGCCCGCAAATACGGCGACGACGTGCTGGGCTGGGCCGCGACGGCGGCGGCCCGGCTGGCCGATCTCGACAACGACGACGAGCGGATCGAGGAGCTGACCCGCGAGCACGACGAGCTCACGGCCCGGCTCACCGAGCTGGCGGGGGAGCTGACCGCGATCCGCACGGCGGCCGCCGAGCGGTTCGGCGTGGCGGTGACGGCCGAGCTCACGGCGCTCGCCATGCCGCACGCCCGGGTCGTGGTGGAGATCACGCAGACGCCTGACTTCGGCCCGTCCGGCGTCGACGAGGTCGAGCTGCGCATGGCCCCCCATCCGAGCGCACCGCCGCTTCCGCTCACCAAGGGCGCCTCCGGCGGTGAGCTGAGCCGCGTCATGCTGGCCATCGAGGTGGTCTTCGCGGGGGCCGATCCGGTCCCGACGTTCGTGTTCGACGAGGTGGACGCGGGCGTGGGCGGCAAGGCCGCGGTGGAGATCGGGCGGCGCCTGGCCAAGCTGGCCCGCACCGCTCAGGTGATCGTGGTCACCCACCTGCCGCAGGTGGCGGCCTTCGCCGACCAGCATCTGGTGGTGGAGAAGGCCAGTGACGGCAGCGTCGTCCGGAGCGGCGTGGTCGCGCTCGACGGGGAAGAGCGTGCCCGGGAGCTGTCGCGGATGCTCGCCGGTTTGGAGGATTCCGAGCTGGGCAGGGCACACGCCGAAGAGCTGCTCTCGATCGCCGCCCGCGACAAGGCCGTCAAGTGACCGCTGACAAGGCTGCCGAGTGACCCGTCACGAGGCCGCCGAACGACCTGTGCCGACTCCGCCGAGTGACGCCGCTGGGGTCGTGACAGGTCCGATGTGTCGGTAGATCGTGGGATGTCGCGACCGGTCGGCGGGGCGTGACAAATCTGACACGCCGTGAGGTGCGGGGGCACGGTGGTCGTCCCCTCTGGCAGGATGGTCAGCGATGAAGGTCCCGAGCATGAAGGTTTCGGGCCTCCGCCGCAGGAAGGCAGTCGACCTTCCCGGGGTGACGGCAGTGGCGAGGATCGACCGACGGACGAAGAGGCTGACCAAGCGCCTCAAGCCGGGGGAGATCGCGATCATCGATCACGTGGACGTCGACCGGGTCAGCGCGGAGGCTCTGGTGGCGTGCGGCGTCGCGGCGGTGGTCAACGTGGCCGCCTCGATCAGCGGCCGCTATCCCAACCTTGGGCCACAGATCCTCGTCGAGGCCGGCATTCCGCTGATCGACAGCGCGACGCCCGACCTGTTCGAGCGCGTCCGCGAGGGCGACATGGTCCGCATCCAGGATGGCGTGATCTTCCTGGCCGAAGGCGACGAGCTGGTCGGGAAGGGCGAGCTGCACTCGGCCGAGACGGTCGCGGCGGCCATGGCCGAGGCCAGGGCGGGCCTGTCGATGCAGATCGAGGCCTTCACCGCCAACACCATGGAGTATGTGCGCCGCGAGCGCGACCTGCTGATCGACGGCGTCGGCGTGCCCGACGTGCGCACGGCCATGGACGGGCGGCACGCCCTGATCGTCGTCCGCGGTTATCACTACAAAGAAGACATCGCGGCCCTGCGCCCCTACATCCGCGAGTTCCGTCCGGTCCTGATCGCGGTCGACGGCGGCGCCGACGCCCTGATCGAGGCGGGCTATCTGCCCGACATGATCGTGGGCGACTTCGACTCGGTCTCCGACAAGGCGCTGACCTGCGGCGCCGAGCTGGTCGTGCACGCCTATCGAGACGGCCGGGCGCCCGGTCTCGAGCGCGTGCGGCGGCACGGCCTCGACGCGGTGATCTTCCCGGCGGCGGCGACGAGCGAGGACATCGCGATGCTGCTGGCCGACGACAAGGGCGCCTCGCTCATCGTGACCGTGGGCACCCATCGCACGCTGGTCGAGTTCCTCGACAAGGGGCGGGCCGGCATGGCCAGCTCCTTCCTCACCCAGCTGCGGGTGGGCAGCAAGCTGGTCGACGCGAAGGGTGTCAGCCGCCTTTACCGCAGCCGCATCTCCACGGGGTCGCTGCTGCTGCTCGTGGCCACTACGGTCATCACGATCGGCGTCGTGCTGTACGTCTCGCCGGTGGGCAAGGTGTGGCTCACGGCGATCGCCGAGACGTGGAACTCATTCACCTTCTGGCTGGTCGGGCTCTTCTCGTGATCGATTTTCGCTATCATCTCGTCTCCATCGTGGCGATCTTCCTGGCGCTCACGGTGGGCATCGTGCTGGGCAGCACGGTGCTCGACAACACCTTGGTCAAGTCGACAGACGTGCTGCTCGACCAGGCGCGCGAGCAGAACGACGCCTATCGCGCCCAGATCATCCACCTGCAGGAGCTCAGCGAGGGCGACAACGCGTTCGTCACCACGCACAGCGGCGAGCTCGTCGGGGGGCGGCTCACGGGCGAGCGCGTGGTCCTGGTCGAGGCGCCGGGGGCGTCGGCAAGCATGCGCGACCCTCTGGAGAAGATGATCGACGCTGCCGGAGGCGACTTCGCCGGGCGGGTCACCTTCACCGACAAGTACATCGCGAAGGAGCAGGCCGCCGTCGTCGACGGCCTGGCCGGCACGCTCTCGCCCGATGGCAGGCCATTCCCGGACGGCGCCTCGCCGTACGACAAGGCGGCCTCGGTGATCGCCAACGCGATCGTCACGGCCAACCGCAGCGAGCAGCGCACGGTCAACGGCGCGACCGTCAGCGTGCTGGCGTCCTTCCAGGCCGGCGGCCTGATCACGGTCAGCGGCGATCCGGCCGAGCGCGCCACGCTCGCCATCGTGATCGCGCCCAGCCAGCCGTACGACGGCGACTACGCCGAGGCGCAGACCGCCGCCGTGGTGTCGCTCGCCGCGGGGCTCGACAACGTCGGCATGGGCACCGTTCTCGCCGGTTCGACCCTGGCGTCCGACCAGGGCGGCGTGATCGCGGCGCTTCACGACGACGGCACGGCGGCGGCCAAGGTGACCAGTGTCGACACGGTCGATATGCCCGCGGGGCGGGTCGTCGTGGTCTACGCTCTGCGGGAGCAACTGGCCGGTCGTGCCGGGGCGTACGGCGTCGGCAGCGAGGCGACGGCCTTCGAGCCTCCGGTTCCGGTGAGCCCCACCCCATCTCCCTGAGTCCGGAGGTCCCCCGAAGTGAACAAGTGGCTGGGCGCGCTGGCCGGCGCCGCTGTCGGGGCGGTGGCCGCGCGGACGGCGCTGGCCGTGTTCCGGCGGCGCGCGCCTTATGGGGACGCCGATACCTGGGCTCGCACCAACCACCGGGGCGAGACGGTGACGCTGCTGGAAGGCCCGGCCTTCGTGGCGGGCGCGAGCGCGGCCGTCGCACTGGCCCCCGGCCTGCCGGGCCGCGTCCGGGCCGCCGCGCTGGTGGCCGGGCTGGGCAGCGGCCTGCTCGGCGCCTATGACGACATTTTCGGCACCACCGCCTCCAAGGGCTTCAAGGGCCACCTGACCGCCCTGTCGAAGGGCGAGGTGACCAGCGGCGCCGTCAAGATCCTCGGCATCGGCGTCACGGGCCTGGCCGCCGCCGTGCTCGCGCCGAAGGATCACACGGCCGACGCGCTGATCAACGGCGCGCTCATCGCGGGCAGCGCCAACCTGGCCAACCTGTTCGACCTGCGGCCCGGCCGGGCGATCAAGGTGGGGCTGATCGCGGGCGCGCCACTGCTGCCGGCCGCGGCGATCCCGCTGGGCGCGGCCGCCGCTCTGCTCCCCGAAGACCTGGGTGAGCGCGCCATGCTCGGCGACTCGGGCGCCAACGCGCTCGGCGCGCTGCTGGGCCTGGCCGCCGCCACCCGCCTCGGCCGGCCCGGCCGCCTGGTGGCGCTCGGCACGGTCGTGGCGCTGACCGCGGCCTCGGAGAAGGTCAGCTTCACCAAGGTCATCGCCGGTAATCCGGTGCTCCATCGGATCGACATGCTGGGGCGGCGCCCCATTTGAGCAGAGGGGTCGCCGGCGCGGCCGTGCTGATCGGCGCGATCACGATCCTCGCCAGGGTCACCGGGTTCGCCAAACAGCTGGTCTTCGCCCGCGCCGTCGGCACCAACTGCCTGGCCACCGCCTACTACACGGCCAACCAGGTGCCCAACATCGTCTTCGAGCTGGTCGTCGGTGGCGCGCTGGCCGGCATGGTGGTTCCCGTGCTGGCCGGGCGGGTCGACGCCACGGCGGAGGCCGGCCGCATCGCGTCGGCGCTGATGACGTGGGTGCTGACGCTGCTGGTGCCGCTCGCGATCGTGGTGGGCCTGCTGGCCGGCCCGATCACGGGCCTGTTCACCGGCGGGGTGCGCGGCTGTGATCCGGCCGCCCTCGGCGACGTCGCGGCCCGCATGCTGGTCGTCTTCGCCCCGCAGATCCCCTTGTACGGCATGGCGGTCGTCCTCTACGGGCTCCTCCAGGCGCACCGCAGGTTCACGGCTCCCGCGCTGGCCCCGCTGGTCTCGAGCGTCGTGGTGATCGTCGCCTATCTGGCGTTCGCGCCGCTCAGCGAAGGTCTGCGGGATCCGGCGCAGGTGCCGCGCCCGGCAGAGCTGGCGTTGTCGGCCGGCACCAGTCTCGGCGTGCTGGCGCTGGTCGTGACCGTGCTGGGGCCCGCGGCCCGGCTGGGCCTGCCGTGGCGGCCCGCCTATCGCTTCCCTGACGGCGTGGCCCCGATCGTGCGGCGGCTCGCCCTGGCCGGTCTCGCGGCCCTGCTCGCCCAGCAGGTGGCGATGGCCGTGGCGCTCAAGCTGGCGAACGCGCAGGGCGGGGCCGGCGTGCTGGCCGCCTACAACTACGCGTGGGCGATCTACATGGTCCCCTACGCCGTGCTGGCCGTGCCGATCGCCACGAGCGCGTTCCCCGAGCTGTCGGCCCGCGCCGGTGACGGCTCCGAGAGCGCCTTCGCCGCGCTCGCCTCGCGTACCACCCGGGCCGTCACGGTGATCTCCGGCCTCGCGGCGGGCGCGCTCGCTGCGGTGGCCACGCCGGTCGCGGCCGTGTTCCTCAGCCAGACCGACACCCAGGTGCCGGAGGCGGATTTCGCCCGCGCCATCGCGCTGTTCGCGCCCGGGCTCGTCGGATTCGGGCTGATGACCCACCTCAGCAGGGTCCTGTACGCCGACGGGAGGGGCCGCGCGGCGGCCCGTGGCCAGGTCCTGGGCTGGGCCGCGGTGGTCGTGGCGCAGACGGTGTTCGTCTTCGCCTTCCCGGACGAGTGGAAGCTCGGTGGGCTGGCCCTCGGGCAGACGGCGGGCATGACGCTGGGCGGCGTGCTGTTGCTGGCCGCGGTGTGGCGGGCCCGGGGCAGGGCCGTTCTCGCTGGGATGGGGCGGGCCTCGGTGGCGGCGGTGGCGGGTGGTGTGGCCGGGTTCCTCGCGGGCACGGGCGTGGCCGTCCTCCTCGGCTCCGCCGGGCCCTGGCGCGCCCTGGTGACCGCTGTGGCGGCCGGAATCGCTGCTGTGGGGGTGGGAGGGCTGGTGGCGGCGTCCGTGGACCCCTCGGACGTACGGGCCACGTTGGCGAAGGCAGGGAGGCCGTCATGAGGGACCTGCTGCTGGTTCTTGGCACCAGCGCGGGCGGAGTGGGGCGGCACGTCCGGATGCTCGCGGAGGGCGTGACGGCCACGGGGGCGTCCGTCGTCGTGGCCGGGCCGCGCGAGGCCGAGCACGACTTCGGCTTCACCGCAGTGGGCGCGCGGTTCGCGCCGCTGCCGATCGCCGATCGCCCGCGTCCCGCCGAAGACCTGCGCACGGTCCGCGAGCTCCGGCGGCTGGCCGCGGGCGCCGGCGTCGTCCACGCGCACGGCCTGCGGGCCGGCGCCCTGGCCGGTCTCGCCGGCGGCCCCGTCGTGGTGACCTTGCACAACGCCCTTACCGCGGGCGGCGCCGTCGGCGTCGTCTACCGGGTGCTCGAACGCGTCGTGGCACGCCGTGCCAGGCACATCCTCGTTGTCTCGCCCGACCTGGGGGAGCGGATGCGGCGGCTCGGGGCCAGGCGGGTCAGCCCGGCCGTGGTCCCGGCGCCACTTCTCGGGGCGCCCACGAAGACGGCCGCCGAGGTCCGCGCCGAGCTGGGCGCGGGGGAGCGGCCCGTGCTCCTCACCCTCGCCCGTCTGGCGCAGCAGAAGGGCCTGGAGACGCTCCTCGACGCCGCTGCCCTGCCGTACGGGACGAGACCGCTCTTCGTGGTGGCGGGCGACGGGCCGCTGCGCGGCGCGCTGCAGGCCCGGATCGACGCCGAGGGGCTCCCCGTGACCCTGCCGGGCGTCGCGGCCCCGCAGGACCTCCTGCAGGTCGCCGCGGCGCTCGTGGTGCCCAGCAGGTGGGAGGGGCAGCCGCTGAGCGTTCAGGAGGCGCTGCGCGCCGGGCGCCCGGTCGTCGCGACCGCCGTCGGCGGCCTGCCGGACATGGTCGGCGACGCGGGGCTGCTGGTCCCTCCAGACGACCCGCGGGCCCTTCAGCGGGAGATCGCCCGCCTCCTCGAGGCCCCTGGCCTGGCTGCTCAGCTCTCGGCGAACGCCGCCGCCCGCAGGCTTCCGACCACGGACGACGCGCTCCGCGCGGTCAGTGAGACCTATGACACGTTGAACGAAGGGAAGTAGAGCTCACTCCATACCGTTATGCTGAAGGCGGTTGAGGGGGAGTATCCCTTCCACGGCAGTCCCGTCATCACGGCGCACGCGCCCGGGCTGCCGGCCCTGACGCTGTTTGGTCTGGGTGGGAGAGACCTTCGGCGATGACGTCGTGCACGCCGGAGGTTTTCTGAAATGCTCGTTCCTGTGTGGGCCTGGGTAGCGGTGATAGCCGCGCTGCTCGTGGTGCTGGCCATTGATCTCTGGGTGGTGGACCGTGGGGAGCCCCGCGAGTTCTCCATGAGACAGGCCGGCTTCTGGGTCGGACTCTACGTCTCGATGGCGGTCGCCTTCGGCGTGCTGCTGTTGATCTGGCGCGGGCCGACATCGGCCGGCGAGTTCTTCGCCGGCTATCTGACCGAATACAGCCTCAGCGTCGACAATCTGTTCGTCTTCTACATCATCATGGCGCGGTTCGCGGTTCCGCGGATCTACCAGCATCGAGTCCTGCTGGTGGGAATCGTGATAGCGCTGATCATGCGTGGCGTCTTCATAGCCGTCGGGGCCGCCGCGCTCACCCGCTTCAGCTGGCTGTTCTACGTGTTCGGGATCTTCCTGGTCTACACGGCGTACACCCTGGTCCGCGATCACGACAAGGACGACTCGGAGTTCAAAGAGAACGTGGTGCTCCGGCTGGCCCGGCGGATCTTCCCGACCACCGCCGGCTTCGTCGGGTCGCGGATAACGGTCCGCGTCGACGGGCGGCGGCTGGTCACCCCGATGCTGATCGTGATGATCGCCATAGGGACCACCGACCTGCTGTTCGCGCTCGACTCGATTCCGGCCATCTTCGGTCTCACGAAGGACGCGTTCATCGTCTTCAGCGCCAACGCCTTCGCCCTGATGGGCCTGCGACAGCTGTACTTCCTTCTCGGCGGGTTGCTACAGCGCCTGGTCTACATCAGCTACGGGCTGTCGTTCATCCTGGGTTTCATCGGCGTTAAACTGATCTTGGAGGCCATGCACGAGGGCGGGATCGACTGGGCGCCGCAGATCCCGATCTGGGTCTCCCTGCTCGTCATCACGGCCAGCATGGGTGTGACCACCGTGGCCAGTTTGATCAAGGTGCGCCGCTCAGACCAGGGCGCGCCGCTCGATGAGGGCATAACCGGAAGGCATGGCGCCACGTCATAGCGGCACAGCAGAGGCCCTAGCGCAATCGGGAATGAGACTGTTTGCTTGTCTCGTTGTGCCAAAGTCAGGCCGAGAGATGGGTAATATCGCCCGCTAGGCGTTGTTACTCACCTTTCTCCTCGAAGAGTATATAAGGTTCCCTGTGTCCAAGGATTCTGGTAGTCCCCGCGGGCGGGTCAAGCTCGCGCGCGGGGTGTCCCCATGGCTGGCCCCGGCGGCCGTCGCCGCCGCGGTCACCTCCGCCCTCGCCGTGCGATCGCCGCGCTGGGGCTTGGCCGCCGCGCCGCTCGTCGCGCTGACCGGCGGCATGCTGTGGTTCTTCCGCGACCCCGAGCGCGTTCCAGGAGAGGGACGGGTGCTGTCGCCCGCCGACGGCGTGGTGCAGAGCATCGACCCGTGGGGCGACGGCAGGACCCGGGTCGCGATTTTCATGAGCCCGGTGAACGTGCACGTCAACCGCGCCCCCGTGGCCGGCACCGTGACGTCCGTAGAGCACGTGGCAGGCGGCTTCGTCCCCGCCTTCAACAAGGACAGCGACCAGAACGAGCGGGTCGTGTGGCACTTCGCGAGCGCCGACGACGCGATCGGCGACCTCGAGATGGTCCAGATCGCCGGCGCCGTCGCGCGCCGGATCATTCCGTACGTCCCGGCCGGGACGAAGGTGGCCCAGGGCGACCGCGTCGGGCTGATCAGGCTCGGCTCGCGGGTCGACGTCTACCTGCCGGCCGGCGTCGAGCCCGCCGTCACCGTCGGCGACAAGACCGTAGCGGGGGTGACGCGCCTTGACCGCGCATGAGTCCCCGCACGACCTGGGCGACGCCTGGGCGCTCCACCACGTGAACGACGAGATCGACGAGCCGGTGGGCCCGGTCGGCCGGGCGTTCCGGCTGTCGGCCGCCGACTCCCTGTCGCTGGGCAACGCCCTCTGCGGCTTCCTGGCCGTCTGCGTGCTGGCCTGGTCGGCCATCACCGACCTCCAGACCAGCGGCAAGTTCGAGCCCGACCCGCGCTTCTTCGGCACCGCCGTGGTGCTGCTGCTGCTCGGCGCGACCTGCGACCTGTTCGACGGGCTCGTCGCCCGCCGCTTCCGCGCGTCGGCCATGGGGGCCGAGCTCGACAACCTGGCCGACGTGATCAGCTTCGGCTTCGCGCCGGCGTTCATGGTGGTCATCTGGGCCGGATTCTCCGGTCGGCTGCCGCTCTGGCTGGTGCTGGTGGCCGCCGGGTCGGTGCTGATCGCCGGTGTCGTACGGCTTGCCAGGTTCGCCTGCGTGAAGACCAAGAGCGGCGACTTCATGGGGCTGCCCATACCTATGGGGGCCATGACGGTCGTCTCGATCGTGCTGCTGTTCCAGCCGAGCTACTACACGGTCGCCGGCATCTTCGCCGTGGCGTGGCTGATGGTCAGCCGGATCGAGTATCCGAAGCCCAAGGGCAACCTCGCGGCCGTGGTCCTCGCCTGGATGCTGATCAATGTGGCGTGCCTGACCATCTGGGCCGCCCGGCTCGCCGGCGGCGACCAGCTGATCACGGTCGGGGCCACCATGCAGATCGCCATCGTGGCGGCCATCCCGCTGCGTGTGCTGATGTTCAAGCGCGAGCAGCGCAAGGAGCGCCGGGAGTCCGAGCGGGTCTGACAGCCCGGATTCTGCGACAATGAGCGCATGCTTCGTGAGCACACCCGGACGTATTTCCTCGGAAAACTCGCGAGAGAGCTCGAGGTGCGCGGGCTGGCCTGCGCGCTGCGCCCCAGCCCGCCGTCTTTGCGGGTGAGCGACCCGGAGACGCTCATGTTCTCCGAGATCGTCGACTGCGTGGCCATGGCCGACGGCTGGGTCTACCGATGGTCCTGGGGCGACGTGCTGTCCTCGGCCGAGGATCCGGCTGCGGCCGCGGAGCGGATCGTCAAGGTGTTCACGTCGGGGACGCCGCATCCCCTCGCGAATCAGGATGATCTATAGGATGCACGACATGTCCGACATCGAGCGCCTGTTCGCCGGGCTCGAAATGGTCGAGCCCGGCGTCGTCGTGATCGACGAGTGGCACGGCGACGGCGTTTCCCACGGCCTGCACGTCAGCGCCGACGGCGGGGCCGGCCGCACGACCGGTTGAACCCGGATCACCAGCCGCGGGCGCGCCACTCGGGGAGGGCGGGACGCTCGCGGCCGAGCGTGGTGTCCTTGCCGTGGCCGGGATACACCCAGGTCTCGTCGTCGAAGCGGCCGAAGATGCGCTCGACGACGTCTGTATAGAGCTGGTCGAACCGCTCGGGGTCCTTCATGGTGTTGCCGACGCCGCCGGGGAACAGCGAATCGCCGGTGAAGACGTGCCCCGGGTAGTAGAGGGCGATCGAGCCGGGCGTGTGGCCCCGCAGGTGGATCACGTCGAGGGTGACCGTGCCCACTGTGACCTTGTCGCCGCCTTCGACCGGCTGGGTCGTCCGCACCGGGATCTCGGCGGCGTCAAGGGGATGGGCGATGAGCGCCGCGTCCGGGAAGGCCGCGGCCACCTCTCCCAGCGCGCCCCAGTGGTCGGGGTGCTGGTGCGTGGTGATCACGGCCGAGATCGGCTGGTCGCCGATCAGCTCGAGCAGCCGCTCGGGCTCGGCCGCCGCGTCGATCAGCGCGCCGTCGCCCGTCTCCGTGCAGCGCAGCAGGTAGGCGTTGTTGCCGAAGTCGCCCACCTCGATCTTGCTGATCGTCAGTGCGGGCAGCGTCCGCACGTCGGCGGGGCCGTCCTTGGTCACGTCGCCGGTGTAAGTCATCGTCACTCCTCAGGAGGGTTGGCGGGCAGGCCGGGCGGTGCGGGTTGGGTCAGCCAGGGAGGCGGTGCCGGCAGCTCGCCGCCGTCGCGCACGCGCACACCTTCTCCTCCGGACCGTCCGCTGATCCATCCGAGCAGGTCGCGCGCGGCGCCTTCGACGACCGGGCCGTCGCCGAGGCCGTCCCAGATCCTGTCGCCGCAGACCACGGCACTGATCGTGCTCTGCTCGTACGGCCACGACAACATCGAGTCGCCCAGCTCCCATTCCACATAGGGATCGGACCAGTCTCGCCAGCTGAAATGCTCCGACCCGAGGTCGGAGTGGTGGACCTCGACCTCGCGCAGCCGGCGCATCAGGATGTACCAGGCCGGGTGCTCGGGCGGGCGCATGCCGCTTACGGTGGCGCTCCAGGCGACCAGCGGCATCCGGTCGGCCGCCTCGGCCAGCCGGGCCGCGCTCTCTTCCAGATCGGCGAGCTGGTCTTTGGCCGGCCGTACGGCCCCGGCCTCGATCTCGCTGTCGCGCGTATCCGGATTCGGATACTGCGGGGTGTAGATTCCGGTGCTGGCCCAGGTCAGCAGGTTGAGATGGCTGTCGGCGTTGCGGGCCACGTGGGTCACCACGTGCCCGCGGGTCCAGCCGGGCAGCAGAGACGGTGCGCGCATGTCGTCGTCGCTCAGCCGGGCGACCGTGCTGATCAGACGGCGGTTGGCCGCGTCGAGCTCGTGCCGGTAGGCGTCAAGGGCGGTCATAATCGTTCAAGGTATCGGACCCGGGTCCGACGACTGCGAGTCGGTCAGTAGCCGCGATGCGGCGGCATCGCAATTGACACAGTCATAGGCTTGGAGCTGACGGGAATTTTGTCGGTGGGGCTGGCTAGCCTCCCGTGTGGACCATCCTGTTGACTCCATCGACCAATCGGGACCGCTGTGGCTGACCGTCTGATCGTGCGTGGCGCACGTGAGCACAACTTGAAAGACGTCTCGCTGGATCTCCCGCGCGACTCCCTGATCGTCTTCACGGGCCTGTCGGGCTCCGGGAAGTCGAGCCTCGCCTTCGACACGATCTTCGCTGAGGGGCAGCGCCGCTACGTCGAGTCCCTCTCGGCGTACGCGCGGCAGTTCCTCGGCCAGATGGACAAGCCCGACGTCGACTTCATCGAGGGCCTGTCCCCGGCCGTCTCGATCGACCAGAAGTCGACCTCGCGCAACCCGCGGTCCACGGTCGGCACGATCACCGAGGTCTATGACTACCTGCGGCTGCTGTGGGCGCGCATCGGCAAGCCGCACTGCCCCACCTGCGGGCGCCCGATCGCCCGGCAGACCCCGCAGCAGATCGTCGACCGCGTCCTCGAACTGGAGGAGGGCACCCGCTTCCAGGTGCTGGCCCCGGTCATCCGCGGCCGCAAGGGCGAATACGGCGAGCTCTTCCGTGAGCTGCAGACCAAGGGCTTCGCGCGGGCCCGGGTGGACGGCACGATCGTCCGTCTGGAGGAGCCGCCGACGCTGAAGAAGTATGAGAAGCACGACATCGAGGTGATCGTCGACCGGCTCGCGGTCAAGGACTCGGCGCGCCGCCGCCTTACCGACTCGGTCGAGACGGCCCTGCAGCTGTCCGGTGGCACGATCACGCTCGACTTCGTCGACCTCGACCCGTCCGACCCCGGCCGTGAGCGGTTCTACTCCGAGCATCTCTACTGCCCCTACGACGACCTGTCCTTCGACGAGCTCGAGCCGAGGTCGTTCTCGTTCAACTCGCCGTTCGGCGCGTGTCCCGAGTGCACCGGCCTCGGCACCCGGATGGAGGTCGACCCCGAGCTGGTCGTCCCCGATCCGGAGCGCACCCTCGGCGACGGCGCGATCAGCCCGTGGTCGGGCGGCCAGACCAGCGACTACTTCGAGCGGCTGATCGAGGCGCTCGGCAGCGCGCTCGGCTTCGACCTCGACACCCCGTGGAATCGGCTGTCCAAGGAGGCCCAGCACTCGCTGCTCTACGGGCATCCCGAGCAGGTCCACGTCCGCTACTCCAACCGCTACGGTCGCCAGCGCTCCTACTACACCGACTTCGACGGCGCCATCCCGTGGGTGCAGCGCCGGCACGCCGAGTCGGAGAGCGACGCGACGCGGGAGCGCTTCGAGGGCTTCATGCGGGAGATCCCGTGCCCGGCCTGCGGCGGCGCCCGGCTCAAGCCGGTCTCGCTCGCCGTCACGGTCGGCGGGTCGTCCATCGCCGGCGTGTCGCGCATGTCGATCGCCGAGTGCTCGGAGTTCCTCGGGTCGCTGGCGCTGTCCGAGCGCGACATGCAGATCGCCGAGCGGGTGGTCAAAGAGATCAACGCGCGGCTCGGGTTCCTGCTCGACGTCGGCCTCGACTACCTCACGCTCGACCGCGCCGCCGGCACGCTCGCCGGCGGCGAGGCCCAGCGCATCCGCCTGGCCACGCAGATCGGCTCAGGCCTGGTCGGCGTGTTGTACGTGCTGGACGAGCCGTCGATCGGCCTGCACCAGCGCGACAACCAGCGGCTGCTGGAGACGCTGATCCGGCTGCGCGACATGGGCAACACGCTGATCGTGGTCGAGCACGACGAAGACACGATCGCGGCGGCCGACTGGGTGGTCGACATCGGCCCCGGCGCGGGCGAGCACGGCGGCCAGGTCGTCGTCTCCGGCACCGTCCAGGATCTGCTGACCAGCGAAGAGTCGCTGACCGGCGCCTATCTGTCGGGCCGCAAGTCCATCGCCATCCCGGCCAAGCGGCGCAAGCGCGACCGCAAGCGCCAGCTGGTCATCAAGGGCGCGCGCGAGCACAATCTGCGCGGTGTCGACGTGGAGATCCCGCTCGGCGTGTTCACGGCCGTCACCGGCGTGTCGGGGTCGGGCAAGTCGACGCTGGTCAACGACATCCTCTACACGGCGCTCGCGCGCGAGCTCAACGGGGCCAAGGCCATTCCCGGCCGGCACTCCCGGATCACCGGCACCGACCTGGTCGACAAGGTCGTCCACGTCGACCAGTCCGCCATCGGCCGTACGCCGAGATCCAACCCGGCCACCTACACGGGCGTGTTCGACAACATCAGGAAGCTGTTCGCGGCAACGACCGAGGCCAAGATCCGCGGCTATCAGCCGGGCAGGTTCAGCTTCAACGTCAAGGGCGGCCGCTGTGAGGCCTGCGCCGGCGACGGCACCATCAAGATCGAGATGAACTTCCTCCCGGATGTCTATGTCCCGTGCGAGGTCTGCCACGGCGCCCGCTACAACCGGGAAACCCTTGAGGTCCACTACAAGGGCAAGACCATCTCCGAGGTCCTCGACATGCCGATCGAGGAGGCGGGCGGCTTCTTCGAGGCCATCCCGGCCATCCACCGGCATCTGAAGACCCTCAACGACGTCGGTCTCGGGTATGTGCGGCTCGGCCAGCCGGCCACCACCCTGTCGGGGGGCGAGGCGCAGCGCGTGAAGCTCGCCTCCGAGCTCCAGCGGCGCTCCACCGGGCGTACGGTCTACGTCCTCGACGAGCCGACCACCGGCCTGCACTTCGAGGACATCCGGCGGTTGCTGGGCGTGCTCAACCGGCTCGTCGACGCCGGAAACACGGTGATCGTGATCGAGCACAACCTCGACGTTGTCAAAACGGCCGACTGGATCATCGACATGGGGCCCGAGGGCGGTTCCCGCGGTGGCTCGCTCGTCGCCACGGGCACCCCTGAGCAGGTCGCCGGCATCGAGGAGAGTCACACGGGAGTCTTCCTCCGTAAGATCCTCGGGGTGTGAATCGGTAATTCTCCCTACTCGAACCATGGTCATTCCGGCATGCTGAACCGGGATCAGGGAGAGATCCGTACCTATTAGTAAGAGATCAACCCCGCAACGGAGGGTTTAACGATGACGGATACGACACGCCGCACGGTCATGCTTGGTGCCGGAGGTGCCGGGCTTGCCGTGGCTTTGAGCGCGTGCTCGGGATACAGCACCGGCAGCAACACTGCCGACGCACCGACCGCGGAGTCGCCGCGGCCGGCGGGTGAGGCCACCGACAACGGCGGTGGCAACGGCACTGGTGACAGCGGCGGCGGCGCCGACGCGCTCGCCAAGACCGCTGACATCCCCGAGGGCGGCGGCAAGGTCTTCGAGTCGGAGAAGCTCGTGGTGACCCAGCCCCAGGCGGGAACGTTCAAAGCGTTCACGGCGGTGTGCACCCACCAGGGATGCACAGTGGCCAGTGTTTCCAACGGCACGATCAACTGCCCATGTCACGGCAGCAAGTTCAACATCGCGGACGGGTCTGTCGCCAACGGCCCGGCCACGAAGCCACTGGCGGAAAAGCAGATCAAGGTGAGCGGCGACAGCATCTCGCTCGGCTGACCGCCGGCCGCGTCGAGGATCGCCTTGACGCGGCCGTGAAGTGCATCTGGCGACGCTCGACCGAGTGGAGCCAGTCTGTCGGAGGTGGCCACTAGGCTTAACGATGTGGCGGATCCGGCAACCTATCGACCCGCTCCCGGATCGATTCCCGAGTCGCCCGGGGTCTATCGATTCCGAGACCCCGGCGGCCGGGTGATCTACGTGGGCAAGGCGAAGAGCCTGCGGCAGCGGCTCAACTCTTACTTCGCCGACTTCGCGGGGCTGCACCCGCGCACCCAGACCATGCTCACGTCCGCGGCGGGCGTCGACTGGACCGTCGTCGGCACCGAGGTCGAGGCGCTCCAGCTCGAATATTCCTGGATCAAGGAGTTCGACCCGCGCTTCAACGTCAAATACCGCGACGACAAGTCCTATCCGTTCCTCGCGGTCACGATGAGCGAGCAGTTCCCGCGGGTGCAGGTGATGCGTGGCGCCAAGCGCAAGGGCACCCGCTATTTCGGGCCCTATTCACACGCCTGGGCCATCCGCGAGACGGTCGACCTGCTGCTGCGGGTCTTCCCGGTGCGCACGTGCTCGGCCGGCGTCTTCCGCCGCGCCGGCCAGATCGGCCGGCCCTGCCTGCTGGGTTACATCGACAAGTGCTCGGCGCCGTGCGTCGGCCGGGTCTCCGAGGAGGAGCACCGGGCGCTCGCCGAGGATTTCTGCGACTTCATGGGCGGAAACACCAGCCGCTGGCTCAAGCGCATCGAGCGCGAGATGCGCGAGGCCTCCGCCGTCGAGGAGTATGAGCGCGCCGCACGCTATCGCGACGACCTGCAGGCGCTGCAGAAGGCGCTGGAGAAGCAGGCCGTCGTGCTCGGCGACGACACCGACTGCGACGTGATCGCGCTCGCCGAGGATGCGCTCGAGGCCGCCGTCGAGGTCTTCTACGTGCGCGACGGCCGGATTCGCGGCCAGCGCGGCTGGGTGGTCGACAAGGTCGAGGAGACCTCGCCCGCGCAACTGCTCGAGCAGTTCTTACTGCAGATCTACAGCGAGGCCGAGATCCCGCGGGAGATCCTCGTCCCCGTCGCGCCGGCGGAGCGCGCCGCGGTGACCGAGCTGCTCGGCGAGCAGCGCGGCCATCGCGTCGACGTGCGCGTGCCACAGCGCGGCGACAAGAAGGCGCTGATGGAGACCGTCGAGCGCAACGCCAAAGAGGTGCTGGCCCAGCACAAGCTGCGCCGCGCCAGCGATCTGACCACGCGCAGCCTGGCCCTGCAGGAGATCGCCGACGCGCTCGACCTCGACCAGGCCCCGCTGCGGATCGAGTGCTACGACGTCTCGCACATCCAGGGCACCAATGTGGTGGCCTCCATGGTCGTCTTCGAAGACGGGCTGGCCCGCAAGAGCGAATATCGGCGTTTCCAGATCAAAACGGCCGAAGGCGACGTGGCCTCGATCCACGAGGTCATCAGCCGCAGGTTCCGCCGCTATCTGGAGGAGAAGTCGGAGACCAACGAGTTCGAGCCGCTCGATCCGGAGACCGGCAAGCCGCGCAAGTTCGCCTACGCGCCGAATCTGGTCGTGGTCGACGGCGGCCCGGCTCAGGCGGCGGCGGCCCAGCGCGCCCTCGACGAGCTGGGCGTCGACGACGTCGCGGTGTGCGGCCTGGCCAAGCGGCTGGAGGAGGTCTGGCTGCCGGGCGAGGAGATGCCGGTGATCCTGCCTCGCTCCAGCGAGGGACTCTACTTGCTGCAGCGGGTCCGTGACGAAGCGCATCGGTTCGCGATCACATACCATAGATCAAAGAGGTCCAAAACCCTCAAGGAAAGCGCGCTGGACGAGGTTCCCGGGCTGGGTCCGGCGCGCCGGCAGGCGCTGCTACGCCACTTCGGCTCGGTCCGCAAGCTGCGTGATGCGACAGTGGCCGAGATCTGCGAGGTTCCTGGCATCGGGCCGAGCACGGCAGAGGCGATCCTGAGTGCGCTGAAGGGTGAAAGTTCATGAGTGATCCGGCATTCGTCCTGGTCACCGGCATGTCCGGGGCCGGCCGCAGTACCGCGGCCAAGGCCCTGGAAGACCTTGGCTGGTTCGTGATCGACAACCTCCCCCCAGGGCTGCTGTTCTCGCTGGCCGAGGAGGCCGGTCGGGTCAAGCTGGCGGCCGACAAGGTCGCCGCCGTCGTCGACGTGCGGTCCCTGGCGTTCACGACCGACCTCAACGCGGCGATCGAGGAGCTGGAGGCGCGGGGCGTGGCCGTCCGCGTGGTCTTCCTCGAGGCCAGCGACGAGGTGCTGGTGAGCAGGTTCGAGAACGTGCGCCGCCCGCACCCATTGCAGAACGACGGCCGCCTGGTCGACGGCATCGACCGCGAGCGCGGCATCCTCCGCGAGGTCAGGGCCAACGCCGACGTCGTCATCGACACCTCCAAGCTCAACGTGCACGAGCTGCGCGACAAGATCGTCTCGTTCTTCGGCGGCGACGACCGGCCCGGTCTCAAGGTCAACGTGGTCTCGTTCGGCTACAAGTACGGCCTGCCCGTCGACGCCGACATGGTCGTCGACTGCCGGTTCCTGCCCAACCCGCACTGGGTCCCCGAGCTTCGCCCGATGAACGGGCGCGATCCCCGCGTGAGGGAGTATGTTCTCGGGCAGCCTGGGGCGAAGGAGTTCCTCGACGCGTTCGAGGAGGCCTTCGCGATCGTTGCCGCGGGCTATGGGCGTGAGGGCAAGGGTTACGCCATGCTGGCGGTCGGCTGCACGGGGGGCAAGCATCGCAGCGTGGCCATGGCCGAGCAGATCGGCGGTCGCCTGCGTGACCGCGGGATGGAGGTCCAGGTGAGTCACCGGGATGTGGGCCGCGAGTGACGGCCGCTCATGAAGGACCCGCGGTCGTCGCGCTCGGCGGCGGTCACGGGCTGTACGCGTCGCTTTCCGCTCTGCGCCGGGTGACCTCTGACCTGGCCGCCATCGTGACCGTCGCCGACGACGGCGGTTCGAGCGGCCGGCTCCGTCGTGAGCTCGGCGTCCTGCCGCCCGGCGACCTCCGGATGGCGCTGGCCGCCCTCTGCGGCGACGACGACTGGGGCCAGACCTGGGCCCGGGTCGTCCAGCACCGCTTCCGGAGCGGCGGCGACCTGCACGGTCACACGGTCGGCAATCTGCTCATCGTCGCCCTGTGGGAGCTGCTCGACGACCCCGTCGAGGCGCTCGACTGGGTGGGCCGCCTGCTCGGTGCGCATGGCCGGGTGCTGCCGATGGCCTCCGTGCCGCTCGACATCCAGGCCGAGGTCGAGCTCGACGGCTCGGTCACCACGGTCCGCGGCCAGGTCGCGTGCGCCGTGACGCCGGGCCGGGTGCGGGCCATCTCGCTGCTGCCCCCGGATCCGCCCGCCGCTCCGCAGGCCGTACAGGCCGTGCTGGACGCCGACTGGGTGGTGTTCGGGCCCGGCTCGTGGTTCACCAGCGTGATGCCGCACCTGAAGGTGCCCGAGCTGGCCGGCGCCCTGCACGCGACGAGCGCCCAGCGGATCGTGATCCTCAACCTGGCTCCGCAGCAGGGCGAGACCGACGACTTCTCGCCCGAAAACCACCTGGAGGTCCTTCGCCGGCATGCCCCTGGCCTGCAGGTCGACGTCGTGGTGGCCGACACGTCGGTGGTCGGCGATCCGCATGAGCTGGAGAAGGCGGCCGTCGCTCTGGGTGGCCGCCTGGTATTAGCGGATGTGGGTGTTTCGGACGGTTCTCCGCGCCACGACGGACCACGCCTTGGAGCGGTCCTTGATGAGATTTTCCGTGAGAAGCGGTGATCCCCATATGGGAAGGTGCGAGACACTAGCGAGGTCTTGAAGAGGGGGAGGACACGCTGATGGCCATGACGGGTGTGGTGAAGGATGAGCTGAGCCGCCTACCGGTGTTGAAGCCCTGCTGCCGAAAGGCCGAGGTTTCGACGCTGTTGCGGTTCGCCAGCGGGCTGCACCTGGTGGGCGGGCGGATCGTGATCGAGGCGGAGCTTGACACGAACGTCACCGCACGTCGCCTGATCAAGGACATCGGCGAGGTGTTCGGCCACAAGGCCGAGGTTCTGGTGCTCGCTCCGGCCGGGTTGCGCAAGGGGTCCCGCTATGTGGTCCGGGTGTACAAGGACGGCGAGGCGCTGGCCCGGCAGACCGGGTTGATCGACAATCACGGCCGGCCGGTGCGCGGGCTGCCGCGGCAGGTGGTCTCGGGCGCCACGTGCGACGCCGAGGCGGCCTGGCGTGGGGCGTTCCTCGCGCACGGCTCGCTCACCGAGCCGGGCCGGTCGATGTCGCTCGAGGTGACCTGCCCAGGTCCGGAGGCCGCGCTGGCCCTGGTCGGCTCGGCCCGCCGGTTGAAGATCCACGCCAAGGCCCGCGAGGTGCGCGGGGTCGACCGCGTGGTGGTCCGCGACGGTGACGCGATCAGCGCTCTGCTGACCCGGCTGGGCGCGCACGACAGCGTCCTCGCCTGGGAGGAGCGGCGGATGCGCCGCGAGGTGCGGGCCACGGCGAATCGGCTGGCCAATTTCGATGACGCCAACCTGCGCCGCTCGGCGCGCGCGGCCGTCGCGGCCGGCGCCCGGGTCCAGCGGGCCCTGGAGATCCTCGGCGACGACGCGCCCGAGCACCTGGTGATCGCGGGCCGGCTCCGGGTCGAGCACAAGCAGGCGTCCCTGGAGGAGCTGGGGCAGATCGCCGACCCGCCGCTCACCAAGGACGCCATCGCGGGCCGCATCCGCCGCCTGCTCGCCATGGCCGACAAACGCGCCCAAGATCTCGGCATCGCCAGCACCGAGGCCAGCCTCACCGCCGACATGCTCGCCACCTGAGCCGCACCCCCACGGGGGTGAGGTCAAAGGTTGGTGGGGTTCTGGTTCTTGGCGGGCTGGAAGAGGGAGCCCGGGGGGAGCGGGTCTTCGGCTAGGGGGGCAGAGGCGGCGGCCTGGCTGCGGTTGCCGCGGATGCGCCAGCTGACCGAGCCGAAGGCCACCACGGCGCCGGCCGCCCAATAGAGCATGGCGCGGACCGTGACGACCTGGTCGAGGTGGTCGTTGACGAGTCCGAAGGCCTCGCCGTACGAGACGGAGCGGCCGATGGCCTGGACTGCCTGAACGGTGACGAGAACGTATCCACCAATGGTTCCGAGCGCGCCGCCGACGATGGCGAGGAGGGCGGCGGAGATCGGCAGGAGCCGGCTTGTGGGGCGGACGGCCATGATGGCGCCCGCGACCAATAGCCCGATGATGATCGTCGCGAGCGGCATCTGCCACTGGGTCACCTTGATGAACAGCGCATACAGGGCCGCGCCAACGATGGCGGCGACGAACCCGGCCAAGCTCCCGGCGACCAGCCCGCTCTTCCGCGCAGGTTGTGAAATTTCGCTCATGAGACGGATTCCCGGTTCCTGTGGGTTTACTGTGACAAGTCGGGCACTTTACTCGAATCCGCAACCTTTGGCCTGGCTTTCGGCGTGTCTGGGCATAGCGCATCCCCACGTGGTCTAGTCCAATTCGAGTCCGATAGGGTTCACCTGAGGTAGGTAGTCAGCCACGTAACGAGGAGAACGGAACCCGTGAGCATCCGCGTAGGCGTCAACGGCTTCGGCCGCATCGGCCGCAACTTCTGGCGTGCGGTGGCAGCCAGCGGTAAGGACATCGAGGTCGTCGCGGTCAACGACCTGACCGACAACGCCACTTTGGCGCACCTGTTGAAGTACGACAGCATCCTCGGCCGCCTGCCCTACGAGGTGAAGGCGACGGAGGACGAGATCATCGTTGACGGCAAGGCGATCAAGGCGTTCGCCGAGCGCGACCCGGCCAAGCTGCCCTGGGGCGACCTGGGTGTCGACGTGGTGCTGGAGTCGACCGGTTTCTTCACCGACGCCGACAAGGCCAAGGTGCACGCCGACAACGGCGCCAAGAAGGTCATCATCTCGGCCCCGGCCAAGGGCGAGGACATCACCATTGTGATGGGCGTCAACCACGAGAGCTACGACCCGGCCAACCACAAGATCATCTCGAACGCGTCCTGCACCACCAACTGCCTCGCCCCGCTCGCCAAGGTGCTCAACGACGCCTTCGGCATCGAGAAGGGCCTCATGACGACGATCCACGCGTATACGCAGGACCAGAACCTGCAGGACGCGCCGCACAAGGATCTGCGTCGCGCCCGCGCCGCCAACCTCAGCATCGTGCCGACCTCGACCGGCGCCGCCAAGGCGATCGGCCTGGTCCTGCCGGAGCTGAAGGGCCGGCTGGACGGCTACGCGCTCCGCGTGCCGGTCCCCACCGGCTCGGCCACCGACCTGACGGTCGAGCTCAAGCGCGACGTCACGATCAACGAGGTCCACGACGCCTACCGCGCGGCCGTCGCCGAGGGCCCGCTCAAGGGCTACCTGACCTACACCGAAGACGAGATCGTCTCGGCCGACATCGTGACCGACCCGTCGTCGTGCATCTACGACTCGGGCCTCACCAAGGTCATCGGCAACCAGGTCAAGGTCGTCGGCTGGTATGACAACGAGTGGGGTTACTCCAACCGCCTCGCCGACCTGATCACCTACGTGGGCGCCTCTCTCTGATGAAGACGCTTGACGAGCTCGACGTGAAGGGGCGGCGCGTGTTCGTGCGCGCCGACCTCAACGTCCCCCTCGACGGGGAGACGATCACCGACGACGGCCGGATCCGCGCCTCGGTGCCGACCATCAGGACGCTGCTCGACCGCGGCGCGAAGGTGATCGTGGGGGCCCACCTGGGCCGCCCCAAGGGATCGCCGAATCCCAAGTATTCGCTCGCCCCCGTGGCGCGGCGGCTGTCGGAGCTGCTGGGCCGGCAGGTGGCGTTCACCGCCGGGGAGGTGACCTCCGCGCCCTCGCTCGAGGACGGCGAGGTCGCCCTGCTGGAGAACCTGCGCTACGAGCCGGGCGAGGAGTCCAAGGACGACGCGGCGCGCGGCGAGTTCGCGGCGCGCCTGGCCGAGCTCGCCGACCTTTACGTCGGCGACGGCTTCGGCGCCGTGCACCGCAAGCACGCGTCGGTCTACGACCTGCCGAAGCTGCTCGAGCACGCGGCGGGCGGCCTGGTCGTGGCCGAGGTCGAGGTGCTGAAGCGGCTGACCGGCGAGCCCGAGCGGCCCTACGTGGTGGTGCTGGGCGGCGCCAAGGTGTCCGACAAGCTCGGCGTCATCGCCAACCTGCTCACCAAGGTCGACCGGCTGCTCATCGGCGGCGGCATGGCCTACACCTTCCTCAAGGCCCAGGGCCATGAGGTGGGCAACTCGCTGCTCCAGGAGGATCAGCTCGACCAGGTGCGCGGCTTCCTGTCCACCGCCAAGGAGAAGGGCGTCGATCTGGTGCTCCCGGTCGACGTGCTGGCCGCCACCCACTTCGGCGAGGACGCGCCGTACGAGGTGGTCGACGCGACGGGCATTCCGGCCGATCGCGAAGGGCTCGACATCGGCCCGCGCACCCGCGACCTGTTCGCCGGCAAGCTGGCCGACGCGCGGACCGTTTTCTGGAATGGGCCGATGGGCGTGTTCGAGTTCGACGCGTTCGCCGAGGGCACCCGCGCGGTGGCCGAGGCGCTGGTAGCGTCGTCGGCGTTCACCGTGGTCGGAGGCGGCGACTCGGCCGCCGCGGTGCGCAGGCTCGGCCTTCCTGAGGACGGGTTCTCGCACATCTCGACCGGTGGCGGAGCATCGCTCGAATATCTTGAGGGCAAGACCCTCCCCGGACTTTCCGCCCTGGAGGCGTAGGTGTCGCGCAAGCCGTTGATCGCCGGAAACTGGAAGATGAACCTCAACCACCTTGAGGCCATCGCCCTGGTTCAGAAGCTGGCGTTCTCGCTGTCGGATAAGGATCTCGACGGGGTCGAGGTGGCGGTGCTCCCGCCTTATACCGATCTGCGCAGCGTGCAGACGCTGATCGACGGTGACAAGCTCCGGATCGTGTACGGCGCGCAGGATCTGTCGATCCACGACGCCGGGGCCTACACGGGGGAGATCTCCGGGGCGATGCTGGCCAAGCTCGGCTGCACCTACGTGGTGATCGGCCACTCGGAGCGCCGCCAGTATCACCACGAGGGTGACGAGACGGTCAACGCCAAGGTGAAGGCCGCTTACAAGCACTCGCTCACGCCGATCCTGTGCGTGGGCGAGGGCCTGCCGGTCAGGCAGGAAGGTCGGCACGTGGAGCACACGGTCGCCCAGCTGGACGCCGCGATCGAGGGCGTCTCGGCCGAGCAGGTCAAGACGATCGTTGTGGCTTATGAGCCGGTCTGGGCGATCGGCACCGGGGAAGTGGCGACGCCCGACGACGCGCAGGAGGTGTGCGGCGCGATCCGGGTGCGACTCGCCGAGCGGTTCGGTGACGGGGTGGCCGCCGCTGTCCGTATCCTTTACGGAGGCTCGGTGAAGTCGGACAACATCGCGGGCATCATGGCGCAGCCGGACGTCGACGGCGCCCTCGTCGGGGGCGCGAGCATCGACGCGGGGCAGTTTGCCAAGATTTGCCGTTTTAGCGAGATGTCGGGTTAGCTGGGAATTTGGGGGTGTAACTTGAACGTAAGTCGTACCCTTGTAGTGCACGTTTGAATCGTCAGACCCGACATAGGACAGGCCGACCGTGATCATCGGAATCTCTATCGCCCTCATTTTGGCGAGCGCCATCATGGTGCTCCTCGTTCTGCTCCACAAGGGCAAGGGCGGTGGACTGACGGACATGTTCGGCGGCGGATTCACGTCGTCGTTCGGCGGGTCCGCGGTGGTGGAGCGCAACCTCGACCGGCTGACCGTGATCACCGGCGTGGTCTGGTTCGTCTGCATCATCGCGCTGGGGTTGCTGCTCAAGCCGTGACCACAGGTCGCTCAAGCCGTGATCAACAGATCGCCGAGCAGGTCAGACCAGTCGCGCGCGTGGCGTAGATTCCCTTCACCCCCGTTCCCCGCGGGGCGATCGAGCGAGGAGTTCATCCGTGGGTAGTGGCAACGCGATCCGTGGCAGCCGAGTCGGCGCCGGCCCGATGGGCGAGGCCGAGCGCGGCGAGGCGGCCCCCCGAGTGCGGGTCTCGTTCTGGTGCGCCAACCTGCACGAGACGCGGCCGAGTTTCGCCAGTGACGCGGCCGTCCCCGAGCTGTGGGACTGCCCGCGCTGCGGTCTGCCGGCCGGACAGGACCAGGCCAACCCGCCCGCCCCGCCGAAGAACGAGCCCTACAAGACGCACCTCGCCTACGTGAAGGAGCGCCGCAGCGACACGGATGGGGCGCAGATCCTCGCCGAGGCGCTGGAGCGGCTCCGCTCGTCGTCTCGCCCGATCTACTGATCAGTCTTCTGAAGGCCCTCGTCTCAACTGAGGCGGGGGTCTTCGGCTTTTGGCAGTGCGGCGAGGCGGGGGCCTTCGGCTTCTGGCAGTACGGCGAGACGGGGGCCTTCGGCCTTTCGCAGTGCGGCGAGGCGGGGGTCTTCGGCCTTTCGCAGTGCGGCGAGGCGGGGGTCTTCGGCCTTTCGCAGTGCGGCGAGGCGGCGGTGGACCACGGCGAGCCGCCGGTCGATCTCAGGCAGCAGGCAGGGGTCGAGGCGGCCACGGTGGCGGCGGACCCGGTCGTCGGCCTCGTGGGTGGCCCGTTCGACCAGATGGAGCACGTCGGCCCGGCCGGCCGCGTAACCGCCCTCGACGGCCGCCTCGTGTTCGCGTGAGATGACGGCGGACAGGGTCGCGCCGTCGCGGTAGAGCAGGTCGCGCATGCCACGGGCGCCCATGGTGAAGGCCAGCGGCCAGACCAGGGTGGTGAAGTCGGCGGCGTGCAGCGATACGGGCAGCAGCGCGGCCGAACCCGCCGACGAAAGGATCAGCGCGGTGATCGCCGCGGCCCTTGCCCGGGCCGTGAGGTCAGGCAGGTAGACCACGGTCAGCGGGCTCATCCAGAGCAGGAAGTGCAGGAACGGCATCCGGGTGAGCCCTCCGGTCATGAGGTTGCCCATGAGCGCGGTCGAGACGATCGCGTCGAGGCTCCCGTGGACCATGGCGGCCGCGAGGATCCGGGGGTGGGCGGCCGAGCCGTGCCGTACGACCTGGCGGTGAGCCCACAACGCGATGGCGAAGGCCAGTAGCGCGAGCGCGCCGGTCGCGGCCAGCGGCACCTTGTCCATGTCGGGCCAGGAGTGGGCGAGCGAGCCCACGCCGCCGATGGCGATCACCGGCGGGCCGAGGTCGAGCGCGGGCCCGCAGGTGCGCGGATCGGCCGGCAGCGTCACCCGATGGCCGCCGATCGAGAGGACCTGCTCGTTGCCGAGGGGCGCGGTCCGGATGCCGCGCACCGGGACGCGGCCGCTCAGGCCGAGGTCGGACAGTGCCGTGCCGAGGGCGGCCACCTGTCCGGGTGACAGCAGGAGCACGCCGTCGTCGACGGGTCCGAACTCGACGTCGCGCGACAGGTCGGGGCCGGCCGCGTTGTGCTGTTGCTCCCATTGGAGCAGCGCCGTGCGGAGGTATTCGGCGTGATCGCAGGCGTCCTGAGCGAGCCGCATGCGCCAGGCGGTCAGCGGCGAACCGGTCTGGTGTCCGGGCAGCGCCAGCAGGGGCCAGGTCCGGGTCAGCACGTCGACGATGGTGTCGGCGCCGGCGGCCAGGCTGTGCCGTCCGGCCAGCACGGCCTGGCTGCGCGCGGCCTGCCGTTCGGCCTCGGCCGTACGCAGCCGCAGATGGACCCTGCGCTCCAGATAATGCCTGATGACGAGCCCGGACACGAGTCCGAATGACGGCCACAGGAACGGCGCGAGGCTGGGTGGATGGTGCGTGAGACGCAGCGCGCCCGCCGTGAGGATGCCGGTCACAAGCGGCACGGCGACGGCGCGCACACCTCGCAGAAGCGCGGCGTCGATGGCGAGTGGCGCCGCGATCAGGGCGGGCGCGTCCACCTGATAGCCCAGCGCGCACGACCAGATCGCCACGTCGGCGGCGTCGAGCAGCAGGCGGTGACGCAGGGCGAGCCCGCGCTTGATGGCCCGCAGCATCACCACGTCCCAGGCGCAGGCGAGCACTCCGGCCGCCACCGCTTCGGCGGGCGGCAGCACGCCGGTCGCGCCGAGCATGGTCGCGCAGGCGATCCGCGCGGCCAGGCGCAGGTTGAAGAAGATCTGGCGCAGCGTGTACGTGGCGGCTTCCGCCGCCACCTCGGTCACCCGCGGAAGGCCGTCCAGAACGGTCACCGTTGCGGAGGGGCCGGCCGGTTCTTGACGCGGGTGGCCCAGACCAGAAAGCGGGTGATCTGTGGAAGCGACGGCAGCGCCTGCTCCCGATCGGGCACGCGTCCGTCGCCGGTCATCGGGGTCAGCCTGGCCTGCCGGTTGAAGTCGCGGCGCAGCCGCTCCCACGTGCGCGAGCGCGGGTCGCGCCGGTCGGCCAGCCGTTCAGGCAGGCCCTCGGCGAGGGCGTAGGCGACGGCGGCGTTGACCCGGCTGTGCCGGCACACCCCGTGTTTGATCTCCTCACACGGGTCTTCGGTGTCGGGGACCGGACGGCCATCCGGATCGAGTACGGCCGCGCGGAGCGCCGCGGCGTCGGCCAGCTCGCCCCGGTGGTAGAAGTAGTCGGCGCCGGCCTCGCGCATGCGCCGCCGTACGGCGCCGTCGAAGAAGTGACCGGTGAGGACCATCACGGTCGGCTCCTTCTGGCCGCGGAGGCGGCGGATGAGATCGACTACGGCGACCCCGGGGAAGTGGTCGTCGCCGCACCGGTCGTCGGCGGCGTCGACGAGCGCCAGATCGGCCTCGTCCCAGCGGGACTCCCAGCGCATGGCCTCTGTGTGGTGCAAAGAACCGACTACCGACACTCCGGGCGTGGCGGCGAGAATGGCCGCCATGCCGAGCCGGCTGATGTCGTCGTCATCGACGATCACGATCCGCTTGCACGTTCCGCCTGATTCCACGGGCACCCCCCAGCTCCGCCGTGAAAGTTCCACGCCCCGCGCTTCGTCGCCAGCGAGAACGGACTGGTCAGGCCGTCGGCCGGACCACCTCGCGTCGACCGTTCTCGGGCGGTGCGTAATCGATGATGCTCAACGAGTACGGAGGTGTGAATGGTCCGTAGGTAGAAGGCGCGTACGACGTGTGGAGGAACATGCTGGACAACATGGATCCACGTGAGGTTCTCACGCCCGCCGACTACGACCGCGCGTGGCGGGTGATCGAGGATTGCAGCGCGGCGCGGTCGCTCCCGGAGTTCCGGGAGATCCTGATGGAGTCGCTGGCGCGGTATGAGATCGCGCCGCTGCTCGAGGCCGTCCAGCGCAACTACGCCGACGGAGCGGCGAGCCGAGGCCGGAATGCGCTGCCGCGCGGGCCAGTCAGTGAGCGCGACCAGGAGTACGGAGCGGCTGGCCGGGGCCGGGACGCAAAACCACGCAGGCCGTCCGGTGAGCGCGATCAGCAGTACGGAGCGGTGGGCCGGGGCCGGGGAGGTGGCGGCGAGGGCCAGCGGGACGCCATGCCGCGCGGGCCAGTCAGTGAGCGCGACCAAGGGCGCGACCAAGGGCACGGCCACGAGCAGGGCCAAGAGCACGGCCACGAGGACGGCCAAGTGCGCGACCTAGAGCACGGCCCGCGCCGGTCCTGGCCGCCCAAGGCGTACCAGGCCAGGGACATCGCGCTGTACGGCCTGATGTCGCCGGTCATCAGCAACATGATGGACCGTTGCGCGGCGGCCGCCCCCGAGCCATCGTGGCTCGCGGCACTGGGCCCGCGGCAGGCCGAGGCGGCCCGGCTTTTGGCCGAAGGCCTGTCGAACGAGGACATCGCGCGGCGGATGCACGTCGGTGTTCCGACCGTGAAGAAATATGTGACCACGATCCTGCGCGCCAGCGGCTGCCGTTCGAGAGCCGAAGTGGCCGCTCGCTGGACCCGCTGGCGTTGGACCCGCTGACGTTGGACGTTGAACCCGCTGACGCTGGGGCGCTGACCGTGGGGGCCGCTGTTCGACTATGTGCCGACGTCACCGCGAACGCGCAGATTTTGCGCGCTGGACAGAGGGTGCAGGCCACTTAGCGGGGCCATCCACCCCATTCCGGCTACGCGTTGAAGGGGCCGCCCGACCCGGCCTCCACCTGCTCGGCCACGCGCGCCCGTCGGCCACGGCTGTGAAAGCCCGCGGCTGTGAAAGCCGCGGCTGAGAAAGCCCGCGGCTGTGAAAAGCGCGCGGCTGTGAAGAGCCGGAACCGTTGCCCTCGGCAGGTATCGCCGGGCTGAGGTGCAGGCGCGGTCGGTGACGGGCAACGGACACCTGTCCGCGCGGTGGTAGGCGCTGGATTCTCAACCGGTCCGCGCGGGCCCGCCAGCGTACGGCCTCCTTTGGTGTGATCCGCAGGACGAGATCGCGCACCCGCCTCCCGCATCGTGGCCGCACGCCACGACTCGCGGAGGGAGGTGGATCCATGAAGAAGCTCATCGCGTTCGTGTCGCGGCTCGCCCCGCGCGTGGACGCCCAGGCGTGCGGCGAGTACCAATGCCGGTTGTCCAACTGCCAGTACACCGGCAGCTCGTACTGCCCCTACGTGTGTGTGCAGACCTGCTGCGTGACCTGCACCAACTACTGCTCGACCAGCAGCGTCTGCACCGGCTGAGCGCGCTCCATAGCCCGCCGGGGTGCGCGTTCCGAAAGCGGGAATCGCGCACCGCGGCGGCGCATGCTCCCCGCCATGAACCTCCTTCTGTGGACCGTCACTGTCTTGAACACCCTGATCGCGCTGGCGGCACTCGGTCTGATGCTCGTGGTCTCCCGCAGGTATCGCGAGATCCACGCCATGGTGTCCGGCGGTGGCACCCGGCTGCCCCTGCCGGGTTCCGGGGTGCCGGACTTCGCTGTGACGACGACCGATGGTCATGACCTCGACCAGGACGACCTGGCCGGGCCGGATCGGCTGATCGCGTTCCTGCTGTCCGGGTGCGAACCATGCGCGGCCCAGCTGCCCGGTCTGCGGCGGGCCTTCGCCGCGCTGCCGGACGACGGGCTTCGCCCGCTGGTCGTGGTGTCCGGTGAGAATGCCGAGCCGTACGCGGCCGAGCTCGGACCGTACGCCTATGTGGTGGAGGGTGAGCAGGCGCGGCAGGTCGCCGAGGCCTTCGGCGTGACCGCGTTCCCGACGCTGGTGGAGACGGGTGGCGGCGCCGTCCACAAGGTCGGAGGCACAGTCGCCGAGATCGGCCTGGACACCCTGCGCGGAACTGGCGCCTTGGCTGGTCCGGGCGCCTCGTCCGGCACGGGCACCGGGACCGGGTTGGGTACGGCGGCTGGGCTGGACGCGGCGAACGGGCTGGGTGCCGCCCGGTGAGTGAGGCCGGGGGAGGCGCAGAAGAAGCGCTGGGGGCGGGGAGTGTGCTGGGGGCTGGGGATATGTCGGGGGCGGGGAGTGTGCTGGGGGCTGGGGATGTGTCGGGGGCGGGGAGTGTGCTGGGGGCTGGGGAAGCGCTGGAGGGTGGGGTTCGGGGGGTGGCGGGGTTGTGGGGGAAGGTAGTGCGGCTGAGCTGGGTGGGGGCGCCGGGGCCGTTGGTGGCCATGGTCGGGCTGACCGCGGTCGAGGGGCTGTTGCCGCCGCTGGCCGCGTGGCTGACGAAGCTGCTGATCGACGAACTGGCCGGGGGAGCGGGCGCGTCCGCATCGCGGGTGGCCGCGCTGGCGGTCGGGGTGGCGGCGGCCGGGCTGCTCACCGGGCTCCACCGGAGCGTCGCCCACTACGCGTCCGGGTTGTTCTCGCGTGCGCTCCGGCTGCTGACCACGGATCGCCTCTACCAGCGGGTCAACGCGTACGTCGGGGTGGCCAGGCTGGAGGATCCGGCTTTCCTCGACCGGCTGAGGTTGGCCGGTCAGGCGGGCGCACAGGCGCCCGGACAGTTGACCGCCGCCGGGCTGGCCCTGTTCAAGGGTGTGCTGCAGGTCGGCGGCTACGGCGCCGCGCTGATCGCGGTGTGGCCGCCGAGCGTGCTGATCGTACTGGTGGCCGCCGTGCCGACGACCGTGCTGCAGATCGCGGTCAGCCGGCGGCAGTCGCGGTTGCTGGCCTCGCTTGCCCCGTCGCAGCGTCACCAACTGGCGCTGCAGACGCTCATGACGGACGTGCGGGCGGCCAAGGAGATCCGCCTGTTCGGGTTCGGCGGGTTCCTCGGTGAGCGGATGCTGGCCGACGTGCGGGACGGCAACGCCGCCGAGGCGGCGTTCGAGCGTGGCCTGCTGCGCATCGAGGTCGTGCTCGAGCTGGTCAGCGGCGCGGTCATGGTGGCCGGTACGGCCGCGGCGGCCTATCAGGCGATACGCGGCTCGATCACCGTAGGCGACGTGTCGGTGTTCCTGGCCGCCCTGGCGGGCGTGCACGGCTCGATCAGTTCGATCACCGGTGGCTGCGCGGGCGTCTATCAGGCGCTGCTGCTGTTCGGCAGTTACCACGACATCGTGGACACGCCCTCCGAACGGTCCGTGGCCGTACACGATCGGGTGGGGCGGCTGCGCACGGGCGTGGAGTTCCGTGACGTGTGGTTCCGCTACCGGGACGACACGCCGTGGGTGCTGCGCGGCGTGACCCTGACGATCCCGGCGGGCCGATCCATCGGGCTGGTCGGGGTGAACGGCGCCGGCAAGAGCACGCTGGTGAAGCTGTTGTGCAGGAT
Source organism: Streptosporangiaceae bacterium NEAU-GS5 (assembly GCA_017592665.1). Taxonomy (GTDB): domain Bacteria; phylum Actinomycetota; class Actinomycetes; order Streptosporangiales; family Streptosporangiaceae; genus NEAU-GS5. Next base: position 46,853 of record JAGFNW010000014.1, read on the forward strand.
GTACGACCCGCAGCGCGGCCAGATCCTCTGGGACGGCACGGACATCCGCGACATCGACCCCGACGCGCTGCGCCGGCGGATCACCGCGGTCTTTCAGGACTTCATGACCTACGACCTGACGGCCAAAGAGAACATCGCCCTCGGCGAACTGGCTCAGCTCGGCGACCTGTCCGCCGTGCGGACCGCCGCCCGGGCCGCCGACGTGGACGACGAGCTGGCCGGTCTTCCCCGCGGCTACGACACGCTGCTCAGCCGGGTCTTCGCCGGAGCGGCCGACGACGACGTCGGACAGCTGTCCGGCGGCCAGTGGCAGCGGGTCGCGCTCGCCCGGGCATTCCTGCGTTCGGACGCCGATCTGCTGGTCCTCGACGAGCCGTCCGCCGGACTGGACGCCGAAGCAGAGCATGCCCTCCACCGGCGCCTGGCGGGCCTGCGCAGCGGGCGTGCTGGACTGCTGATCTCGCATCGCCTGGCCGCGCTGCGCGACGCCGACGAGATCGTCGTGCTGGCTGGCGGACAGGTGTCCGAACGCGGCACGCATGCCGCCCTGATCGGAGCCGGCGGCCACTACGCCCGGCTCTTCGCGTTGCAGGCCAGCGGCTACGTCACCGGTGACCTCACCGGCGCCGCTGTCGTCACCGCTGAGGTCGCCTGCGACCCCGGGGTCCCATCCATCGTCGAGACCGCCGAGAGGAGGTGAACAGACATGAAGCAGATCCTTTCCCTGATCGGAAGGCTGGTGCCGAGGCTGGAGGCTCGAGCGGGCTGTGTTTGCGGCGCTTTCTGCGTCTCCTACAGCGGCTGCTCGTCCGACGCCGGCTGCCCGGGCGCCCATTTCCGGTGCACGCAGCGGTGCCAGGGGGTGCCCTGCACCACCAACTGGAGTTGTTCCAACGGGTCCTTCTGCCTGACCTGACCTAGGCAGACGCCGGGCGCGTCCCCGTTCGTCAGGGGACGCGCCCATCCCATCACCGATCAAGGAGTCTTTCGTGTTCGTGTGGCTGATCGCGGCCGCCGCCGGCCTGATTGGGCTGACCGTGGTGCTCGTCCGGCGCGGCGTGGCGCTGGTCACGATTTCGGGGTCCAGCATGACGCCCACCTACGCCGACGGCGACCGGGTCGTCATGGTCCGCTCGCGGCGGCTGCGCCGGGGTGGGGTCATCGTGTTCCGGATGCCGCCACCGTCAAAGGCACTTCCTCGCGGCGGAGCGCTGGTGATCAAACGGGTGGCCGCGTTGCCCGGCGACGAGGTTCCGGCCAGTGTGTGGGACGCATCGGGCGCTGGTCCCGGCGACCGGGTGCCACCCGGCCACTTCGTGGTCTTCGGCGATGCTCCGGTCGGTCCCGACTCCCGGATCTGGGGGCTGCTGCCGGCCCATGCGGTCGAAGGCGTGGTCGTCGGGGTCCGCCGATGACGGTCCATGCGATGACGGTCCATGCGATGACGGTCCATGCGATGACGGTCCATGCGATGACGGTCCATGCGATGACGGTCCATGCGATGACGGTCCACGCGGTGGTGGCCCAGGTGTCCGGCCATGTGGTGGTCCAAATGTCCTGCCAGGCGTCCGGCCATATGGCGGCTCAGATGGTGGCCCGCCATGTGGTGGTCCAGGCTGTGGCGGGGCATGCGGTGGTGCAGGCTGTGCTGGGGTATGTGGCGTTGACGCTTCGGTTGGTGCTCGCTGGGGTGTTTCTGAGCTCGGCTGTCGCCAAGTCGCGCAGCGCGGCAGCGAGGGCCGCCTTTGTCGAGGCCGTCAGGCGGCTGAGCGGCGTGCGCAGGCCCCGGCGGGTGATCAGGGTGATCGCCGCGGGCGTCGTGGCCGCCGAGTTCGCCGCCGCGTTCGCGCTGCCATTCCCCGCCAGCGCCGCCTACGGCCTGGCGTGGGCCGCCGCGCTGCTCGCGGTTTTCACGGCTGCCATCGCACGCGCGATCCGGACAGGGGCCGGCGGCCCCTGCGCGTGCTTCGGTGCGGCCGCATCGGCCCCCCTCGGGCCCCGCCATCTCGTACGCAATGGCCTGCTGCTGACCGTGACCTGCGGCGCGGCGGCGGCGATGAACGCCGGCGCCGAACCATGGACCTGGCCGGAGGCGGCGGCATGCGCCCTCGCCGCGCTACCCGGGGTCGTGCTGATCGCGGGCATGGACACGATCAGCGCGCTGCTGCCCAAGGTCCAGGCGTGATCTACGCGCTGATCCTCGCGACGTGCGCGGCGGCCCTCGTGGCGCGCACGGCTCTGCTGGTCGTGACGGTCCGGGGCGGCAGCATGGTGCCGGCCTACCAGGACGGCGACCGGGTGCTGGCGCTCCGGTGGCTGGCGCCCAGGCGTGGCCGCGTGGTGGTGTTCCGGCCTCCCGCCACCTGGATGGTCGGCCCGAACCCGCCGTACTTCGTCAAACGCGTGGTGGCCGTCGCAGGCGACACGCTCGGGGCCGAGGTCGTTCCCCGCGGCCGGCTCGTCGTGTACGGCGACTCGCCCATCAGCACCGACTCGCGGACCTTCGGCTACCTGCCCGCCAAAGCGGTCCGCGCCGTCGTGGTCGTCAGCCTCGCTCGTACACGCGCTCCCCATCGATGAAGGTCATGGCCACCCGGGTCCCGGCGATGTCGCCCGTGGCGTACGGGTCCTGATCGAGGACGACCAGGTCCGCCGGACGGCCCGGCTCGATCGTGCCGGCGGGGGAGCGGTTGATCCAGGCCGACCCGGCGGTGTAGGCCGTCATGATCGTGCGGAGGTCGATGCGCTGGCCCGGCAGGAACGGCGAGCCGGCCGCCGGATATTCGGCCTGGTAGGAGCCGGGCGGCTCGGTCCGGTGCACGGCCACGTGCATGGCCTGCAGCGGGTCGGCCGACGAGACGGGCCAGTCGCTGCCGGCGGCCAGGCGCGTGCCGTGCCGTACGAGATCGGCGAACGGATACTGCCAGTCCGACCGGGGCGAGCCGAGGTAGGGCACGTTCAGCTCGTCCATCTGGGCGCTGTGGGCGGCCCAGAGCGGCTGGAGGTTCGCCGTCACGCCGAGCGGGGCGAAGCGCGGCACGTCCTCGGGGGCGACGATCTGCAGGTGGGCGATGTGGTGGCGATTGCCGGGGTCGGTGCCGTCGAGCGCGTCGAGCACTTCCCGCACGGCGCGCTCGCCGATCGCGTGGAAGTGCACCTGGAAGCCTTCACGGTCCAGCTCGCGGACGTATTCCCGCAGCTTGCCGGGATCCACATACGACAGGCCCGTGCCGCCGCACAGGCAGTAGGGCTCGATGACGCCGGCCGTGAAGTTCTCGACGATGCCGTCCTGCATGATCTTGACGGCGGACGGCGTGAAGCGGCCGACGCCCCGGCCCCGGCGCTCGACCAGCGAGGGGATCTGCTCGGCGCCGAGCGTCCGATCCCACCACAGCGCGCCCACGACCCGCGCCTTCAGGGCGCCCGACTCGGCCGTCGTCAGGTAGGCCGGCAGCTGGTCGTCCGAGCCCGCGTACGATCCGACGATGGCGTCCTGCCATCCGGTGATGCCGAGCGAGAACAGGTGGGCCTGCGCGTCGAGGAGCCCTGCGACCATGTCGTCCGCCGTGGGACGCGGCGTGAGCAGGCCGACCAGGTCCATGGCGCCCTCGTGCAGTACGCCTGTCGGCGTTCCGTCCGCGTCGCGTTCGATCCGGCCGTCGGGCGGGTCAGGAGTGGTCCGGTCGATCCCGGCGCGCTCAAGGGCCCGGGTGTTGGCCCAGGCGGCGTGGTGATCGCGCTGGATCAGGTAGGCGGGGCGGTCGAGGAAGTCCAGCTGCGTCCGGTGCGGCAGTCCGCCAGGAAAGGCCGACATGTCCCACCCGCCGCCGTCGATCCACTCTTTATCCCGAAATTTCGCGGCATAGGCGGCGATGCGCTCAACATACGCATCAAGGCCGAAAACCTCGGACAACTCGCACTTGGCTCGTTCAAGGCCGGCCTGTACGGGATGGACGTGCGCGTCGGTGAAGCCGGGAACCAGCAGACCGCCCTTCAGGTCGACCGGCTCGGCGCCCGGAGCCTGCCGTACGAGATCGGCCTCGGCGCCCACCGCGGCGATCAGCCCGTCGCGGACCAGCACCGCCTCGGCGAACCCGTCCGGCGTGAAGACCCGGCCGCCACGAAAGATCAGTTGCATTCGGCAGTCCCTTCAGTGGCCGGTGATGAGGTCGGCGAGGCGGGCGAGCGGAGAGGTGGCGGGGGAGGCGGCGCGGGTTTCGCGGGCGTCGGCCATTCGATAGAGGCGATACATGGCGTGCACGCCCAGCCACCGTAGTGGCTCGGGCTCCCAGCGGCGGACTTTGCGGCCCACCCACGGGAGGTCCACCAGCTCGGATCGCCTGCCGAGGACCAGGTCGCACAGGGTGCGGCCGGCGAGGTTGGTGGTCGCCACGCCATGGCCCGTGTAGCCGCCGGCCCAGCCGAGGCCGGTCGCCGGATCCAGGCCCACGGTCGCGCACCAGTCGCGGGGCACGCCGAGCACCCCCGACCAGGCGTGCGCGACCCGCGAGGAGGCGGCCGCCGGGAAGAACGCGGTGAGCAGCGCCCAGAGCGCGTCGACCGTCCATGCGTGGGTGTGACCGCGGTCGTCGACGCGGGAGCCGTACAGGTAGGGACGGCCGCGCCCGCCGAAGGCGATCCGGTCGTCGGCCGTCCGCTGCGCGTACATGTAGTAGTGCGCCATGTCGCCGAGCAGCTCGCGGCCGTCCCAGCCGATCTCGTCCCAGTCGCGGAGCGGCTCTGTGACGATCATCGAGCTGTTCATCGGCAGCCAGTCGCGATGGTGCCCGCCGATCCCGGCCGTGAAGCCCTCGGTGCAGCGCAGCACGCGTTCGGCCCGGACCGTCCCGTACGGCGTGACGGCCTTCCCCGGCGCGATGGCGGTCACCGGCGTCCGCTCGAAGATCTCCACCCCCAGGTCCCGTACGGCTTTCGCCAGCCCGCGCGCGAGCCGGGCCGGCTGGATCCGGGCGCAGTGCGGGCTCCAGGTGCCCCCGTACGCGCCCGCGATCGTCAGACGCTTGCCGAGCTCGGCCGCGTCCAGCAGGCGGACGTCGTCCTCGGTCCAGCCCCAGGACCGCTGGTCGTCATATTCGGCACGCAGCCGGGCCGCCTGGGCCGGCGAACGCGCCACGTTGACGATGCCGCCCTTGACGATGTCGGCGTCGATGCCCTCGGCCGCGGCCACCGCCACGACCTCGTCGACCGCGCCGAACATGGCCCGCTGAAGCCGCTTCACCGGGTCGCGGCCGTGCGTCTTGGCGTAGCGGTCGGGCGACCCGGCAAGCGCCCCCGTCAGCCAGCCGCCGTTGCGCCCGGACGCGCCGAACCCCGCGAACTCCTTCTCCAGCACCGCGATCCGCAGCGAAGGGTCGGCCCGCTTGAGGTAGTAGGCGGTCCACAGTCCCGTGTATCCGGCTCCGACGATGGCCACGTCGGCCGCCACGTCGCCGGGAAGCGACGCGCCGGGCTCGGGCACGCCCATCGCGCGATACCAGAAGGACACGTCGCCGTTGACGAAGTCTGCGGATAGCGGAGCGTTCATGCGGTCTATCTTCCTATATCGTCATCAAACTGCCATCTAGCACCGGAAACCGCAGTCGTAACGTGATTTGTCCGGATGAAATGGCTAGCACACGCAGGTGTAGCACTTGTGTAACAGGTGTCCGGCAAGCTCAAAGGCATGGGGTTCCTGCGGATTCGTACCACGGTCGACGAACGTCCCGGCCGGCTCGCCTTGCTCGCCTCGGCCCTGGCCGAGAAGGGCGGCAACATTCTCGGCCTGTCGGTGCAGCCGGACACCGACGGGACCGTGGACGAGTTCGTGGCCGACATCCCCGCCTCTCCGCAGGACGTACGCGCCGCCGTGGAAGCGGCCGGAGGGCGGCGCGTCATGGTCGTGCCGGCCACGGCGCACGAGCTCACCGACGAGCCCACGCGGGTGCTGCTGCTGGCGGCCCGGCTGCGGGCCGCGCCCTGGCGGCTCCCGGAGATCCTGCGCGACCTGCTCCGCGCCGACGACGCCCGCTGGGCGCACGCCGGCGACCTCAACCCGGAGCTGCCCGACCCGACCATGCTGCTGGTCCCGGTCGCGCCGCGGCGCGCCATCCGGGTGCGCCGCTCCGAGCTGCCCTTCACGCTCACCGAGGCGGCCCGCGCCGCCGCCCTCGTACGGCTCGCGCAGCCGGCCGACGACTCGGCCTCCGACGGGCCGGTGCGGCTGGCCGACGGCGCCGAGGTCGACGTGCGCCCCCTCACTCCGCTCTACCGCGAAGCCGTACGCGACCTGCACGAACGGTGTTCGCCCGAGTCGCGGCGCTACCGCTATTTCACGAGCATGCCGACCCTGTCGCCGCGGATCTTCGACCGGCTGTGCGACCGCAACCGCGGCCACTCGCTCGTCGCCGGGCACGACGGGCAGGTCGTGGCCATCGCCAACCTGATGTTCACGGCGGACCCGGGAATCGCCGAGGTGGCGTTCCTGGTCGAGGACCGCTGGCAGGGGCGCGGGCTGGGCACGGCGCTGGCCCGGATGCTGATCCGCGCCGCGCGCGACCTCGGCTTCGCGGAGGTCAAGGCCACGATGCTGGCCGACAACCAGCGGATGCGGCGGATGCTGCTGGCGATGGGCGCGACGGTGGTCTACACGGACGATCCTGGGGTGGTCGAGGCGCGGCTCCCGGTAGGAGTGATGGCGGCAACCGCGAGCTGACCTCGTCACCCGGTTCCTCCCGGTCCGCGGCGGCTCAGGGGGCCGCGGACCGGGAGGTCCTACTCGTCGGCGGCCGGATCCTGCGGAGGTTCCGGCTGTTCCGGCTGGCCCGGCTGTTCGCCGGGCGGCTCCGGGGCGATGGACGGCACGCCCATCAGGTCGAGGCGGCGGTGGAGGGCGTCGAGCGACTTGCGCAGGGCCCTGATCTCCTCGCTCGAGGCGTTCATGCCCTTCTGCAGGTTGTCCATCCGGCTGACCAGCGAGGGCGGGCCGCTCAGGAACGGGCCGACCGCCGTCGGGTTTTCCGCGGCGGCCATCTTCCGCACCTCGTCGATCACCTGGGCGCGCAGCTCGGCCGGCTTGCCCTCCGGCCGGGCGAGGATCTTCATGGCCACGCCCTCGCCCTCGCGGATCAGGCCGAGCAGGATGTGCTCCGTGCCGATGTAGTTGTGGTTGAGCTGGAGCGCCTCGCGCAGCGACAGCTCCAGCACCTTCTTGGCGCGCGGAGTGAACGGGATGTGGCCCGGCGTCTCCGTGCCTTCGGCTCCGGTGCCGATCATCTCCGCCACCGCTTGCCGTACGGACTCGATGTCGAAGGAACTTTCGGCCAGCACGCGCGCCGCGGCGCCCTCACCCTCTGCGACCAGCCCCAGCAGAATGTGTTCGGTGCCGATGTAATTGTGCCGGAGCATCCGCGCCTCCTCCTGCGCGAGGACCACGACACGTCGGGCACGATCGGTGAAGCGCTCGAACACAGAATGCCTCCCGTGGGGGGATCGGTGGGGACGCCTTCCACTATGCGTCAATACGGCGGTCGACGCGTCCTCGAACGCAGGTCCGTTGCCGGAATCGGGGTGGATGGGGTACAGCTCGGATATGGATCTCGACGAGGCCGCCGACCGGCTGTACGGCCTCGCCCCTGGCGAGTTCGTCGCGGCCAGGGACGCGCTGGCCAAACAGGCCAAGGACGAGGGCGACGCGGCCCTCGCCAAGGACGTGCGTGCCCTGCGCCGCCCGACCGTCGTCGCCTGGGCCGTCAATCAGGCCTCCCGGGCGTACGCCGAGGAGCTGGGCGAGCTGCTCGACCTCGGCGAGCGGCTCCGGCAGGCCTGGCAGGACCAGGACGCGGGGGCGCTGGCCGAGCTCGGCAGGGAGCGGCACACGCTGATCGGGCGGCTCGCGCGGCGGGTGCGCGAGCACGCCGAGGCCGAGGGCCAGTCCCTGTCCGGAACGGCCGCGACCGAGGTCGAGCAGAGTCTCGACGCCGCCGTGGTCGATCCCGACGCCGCCGACCTCGTCCGGCTCGGCCGCCTGACGACCGCGCTGAGCTACAGCGGCTTCACGCCCGCCCCGGCGCCCGCCAGGCCGCGGGCCACGCCGTCCCGCAAGCCCCAGGATCGCGCCGTGCAGCAGGAGGAGCGCGACAAGCGCGCCGAGCGGGAGCGCGAGGCGCGCGCCGAGGCGGCGGCCGCGGCCGAACGCGCGGCCGAGGAGGCCGAGCGCCGCCACGAGGAATGGGCCGGCGAGCTTGATCAGGCCGTGCATGAGCACGACCGGCTGTCCGAGCGGGTCGATCAGCTGACCGAGGAGCTGGCGGCGGCCAAGGCCGAGGCGGCCAAGGCGGCCACCCGGATGAACCTGGCGCGCAAGGAGGAGTCGCGCTCCCGCGAGAGCGCGGTCAAGGCCCGGAGGAAGGCCGATCAGGAGCGGGCGAAGGCGTAGACGTAGTTCGGGGCGCGCAGCGCGAGCGTGGTGTTCGTGCAGATCAGCTCATACGGCTTGGTGGACGGCGGCACGGTGCTGCTGCCCGCGGCCTTGCCGTCGAGGGTCAGCTCGGCCGTGAACGCGCCGGACGGCTGCGCGTAGGTGACCGTCGAACCGCTCACGGCGTAACTGAACTTGGCCGTCCCGTGGAAGGCGGCCGTGTAAGAGTGCGCGCCGATCTCGCCGGTCAGCTCCGCGTCGAGCGTCTGCGTGCCCTTGCCGTCCTTGCCGAGGGTGAGCGTGCCGAGCGAGGCGTTGTCGTCGGCGATGGCCTGGAGGGTGACCGTGCCGGTCGCCTTGGGATCCCATGTCGACGTGTTGACGACCTCCAGCCAGGCGCCGAGCCGCCACTTGCCCACCACACAGGTCGCGGGCTCCACGGAGGGGGACGCGGAAGGGCTGGGCCGGAAGGCCGAGCTGGGCGGCGAGGCCTCCGGAACGCTGCTCGGGGCGCTCGGCGTGGCCTGCACGGTCGCCTCCGGCACGGGCCCGCTGGGCGAGGACACCGGCCCGTCCGCGCCCAGGGTGCGCGTCAGGGAGGCGCAGCCCGAAACGGCGGCGGACATGATGAAGGCCATGGCCGCCGCCGCACAGGCGACGGCCGTCAGCCGCGACGACGTCATGGGGGGTCCTCGAAGATCGCGTGGACTCGCGCTGTCGAGGCAGTCTACGACGATCTCGGGCGAACAGGATCTACGGGGAGGCGATGCGGCCGAGGCCGGGGGGGATCTTGGCGGCGGAGGCCCGGTCGAGCAGGAACAGCGTGCGCTGCCGGCCGCGCGCGCCGGCGGCCGGGACCTGGACGACCCCGCCGCCGGAAAGGGCGAGGTGGACGGCCTGGGCCTTCTCCGAGCCGGCCGCCACCACCCACACCTCACGTGCCGCCTGGATGGCGGGAAGCGTCAGCGACAGCCGGGTCGGCGGCGGCTTGGGCGAGCCGTGCACCGCCACCACCGATCGATCCTGCTCGTAGAGGGCGGGCTGCCCCGGGAACAGCGACGCGATGTGCGCGTCCGGGCCCATGCCGAGCATGAGCACGTCGAACGACGGCACCGGGCCGTGGTCCTCGGGGCGGGCGGCCGCGCGCAGCTCGTCGGCGTAGGCGTCGGCCGCGTCCTCGGGCGAGGCGCCGCCCTCGGGCGAGCCCATCCAGTGCACGCGCCGCGGGCTGACCTCGACGTGACCGAGCAGAGCCTCGCGGGCCTGGGTGTCGTTGCGCTCGGGGTCGCCGGTCGGCAGGAACCGCTCGTCGCCCCACCAGATGTCGAGCGCGTGCCAGTCGACCGCGTCGCGCGCCGAGGTGGCCGCGACGGCCGCGAGCACGGCGATGCCGATCGTGCCGCCGGTCAGCACCAGGTGCGCCGACCCGCGCGCCGCCTGGGTGTCGACCAGCCGCGTGATCAGCCGCGCCGCGACCGCCTGCGCCAGGACGTCGGCGTCCCGGTGGACGATGACGCTGGGCACGCTCATGACATCTCCCCGGCCCGCCACGGCGTCGTCATCGGGACTGCTCGGCCATGTGGCGGACGGTCTCGTGGTAGACGTCGTCAGGGTCGAGGCGGCGCAGCTCCTCGGCCAGCAGTTCGGCCGTGGGACGGCGCGCCAGCGCCACCCGGCGGGTCGGCTGGCCCGGCCGCGACAGCGTCGCCAGCCGCGCGTCGCCCCGCTCGACCGTGAGGTCTCCGCCCGAAGCGAGCGTCAGCCGCACCGAGGTCAGGCCGGGGCCGGCGGAATCCTCCACCTTCACGTCGGCCTTCAGCCGATAGGACAGCCACGCGGCCAGCAGCGGCGCGCTGGCGTTGCCGGAGGCCGCCTCGACGACGCCGCCCGCGACCTTGCCCATCGGCTGGTCGAAGGCGGCCGCGAGCAGCGAGCGCCACGGCGTCAGCCGCGTCCAGGCGAGGTCGGTGTCGCCGGGAGTGTAGCCCGCGGACCTGGACCGCAGCGCCTTGTCGGCGTCGGTCGCGGCCAGGGCGTCGGTTATCCGGCGGCTGCCGAGCTTGCCGATGGCGTCTTCGGCGGGCTTGGCCGGTGCGCCGCCCGGCCACCACACCACGACCGGGATGTCGGTCAGCAGCAGCGGGCTGATCACCGAGTCGGCGTGCTTGGTCAGCTCGCCGTAGAGGCGGAGCAGGACCACCTCGCCCGGCGTGGCCTCGCCGACCCGGATCTCGGCGTCGGCCCGGCTGGGCTCGCGCGGATCCCGGTTGATCACGATGAGGATGCGCGAGGGGTGCTCGCGCGCGGCCTCCGTGGCGGCCTTGACGGCGTCGTATTGGTTGCCCTCGTCGCAGACCACGACGAGGGTCAGCACCATGCCGATCGCGGGCGCGCCCATGGAGTGGCGCAGCTTGGTGAGCGTCGCGGAGATCTTCGACGCGGTCGTGTCCGTCAGGTTGAACGTGGACATCTACAGCCGCCTCCACACGCGTCCGTCGCGGGCCAGCATCTCGTCGGCCGACGGTGGCCCCCAGGTGCCGGCCTCGTAGCCATCGGGGCGGCCGTGCGTGGCCCAGTGGTCCTCGATCGGGTCGAGGATCTTCCACCCCAGCTCCACCTCCCGCTGATGCGGGAACAGCGGTGGATCGCCGATCAGCACGTCGAGCAGCAGCCGCTCGTACGCCTCGGGGGAGGACTCCATGAAGGCCTCGCCGTACGCGAAGTCCATCGACACGTCGCGGACCTCCATGGCGGTGCCGGGCACCTTCGACCCGAACCTGACGGTGATGCCCTCGTCCGGCTGCACCCGGATGACCAGGGCGTTCTGCCCGAGGATCTCGGTGTCGTCCTTGCTGAACGGCAGGTGCGGCGCGCGCTGGAAGATCACCGCCACCTCGGTCACCCGGCGGCCGAGCCGTTTGCCGGCCCGTAGGTAGAACGGGACGCCCGCCCAGCGGCGGTTGGCGACCTCCAGCTTGATCGCGGCGTAGGTGTCGGTCTTGGAATCCTGTGGAATGCCCTCTTCCTCCAGATATCCGACGACCGATTCGCCGCCCTGCCACCCGGCCGTGTATTGCCCGCGGACCGTGCCGGTGGACAAATCATGCGGGAGCCGCACGGCCTTGAGGACCTTCTCCTTCTCGCGCCGGAGCGAGTCGGCGTCGAACGAGGTCGGATCCTCCATGGCGACCAGCGCCAGCAGCTGGAGCAGGTGGTTCTGCACGACGTCGCGGGCCGCGCCGATGCCGTCGTAGTAGCCGGCCCGGCTGCCGATGCCGATGTCCTCGGCCATCGTGATCTGCACGTGGTCGACGTAGCCGCGATTCCAGATGGGCTCGTAGAGCTCGTTGGCGAAGCGCAGGGCGAGGATGTTCTGGACCGTCTCCTTGCCCAGGTAGTGGTCGATCCGGAAGACCGAGCTCTCCGGGAACACCACGTTGACCGTCGCGTTGAGCTCCTTGGCCGACTTCAGGTCGTGCCCGAACGGCTTCTCGATCACCACACGCCGCCACGACCCGTCGGGGGCGTTGGCGAGGCCCGTCCGCTTGAGCTGCTCGACCACCTGGGAGAAGAACTTCGGCGGGATCGACAGATAGAACGCGTAGTTGCCGCCCGTGCCCCGGGTCTCGTCGATCTCCTTGAGCATCATGGCCAGGCAGTCGAAGGCGCCGTCGTCGCTGAACTCGCCCGGGTTGAAGTGGATGCCCTCGGACAGCTGCTTCCACACCTCTTCGCGGAACGGCGTCCGCGCGTGCTCCTTGACCGCCTCGTACGTGACCTGGGCGAAGTCCTCGTGCGCCCAGTCGCGCCGGGCGAAGCCCACGAGCGAGAAACCGGGCGGCAGCAGGCCGCGGTTGCCGAGGTCGTAGATGGCCGGGAGCAGCTTCTTCTTCGCCAGGTCGCCGGTGACGCCGAACAGCACCAGCACGCAGGGGCCGGCCACACGCGGCAGCCGCTTGTCCCTCGGGTCGCGCAGTGGGTTGGCCGCGACGACGTCCATCGTGGTGGCGGTGGCCGCGACGGCCGTCGCGGCCTGGTGCGCGTCGTCGGCCGGGGCCGCGGGCTGCGCAGGCTTCTTGCTCATAGTTCCTCCGCCACGGACAGCACGTGTGCCACACCGGCGACGCGGTCGGTCAGATGGAGCCGCACCACCGGGCGGCCCCGCGCGGCCAGCGCCCGGCTGTCGCCGATCGCCTGCGCGAGCTGGAGCCGGCCCAGGCCGAACGGCCTGCCCGGAACTTCTATGTCATCGGTCACCACGCCGGTGACCTGCAGAAAGACTCCCAATTGAGGGCCGCCCTTATGGTATTGGCCGGTCGAGTGCAGATACCGCGGCCCCCAGCCGAACGTGATCGGCCGGTCGGTGCGGTAGTCGAGCAGGGCGCGCAGCGTCGCGATGTCGGCGGCGGCCCATTTTTCCGCGGTCAGCTCGAAGTCGTCGCCGTCGAGCGTGGCCGCGTCGAACGCCGCCTCGCGGTCGAGGAAGGCCGAGATGGCCAGGTATCCCTTGTCGGGGATGGCCCGAAGGGCCCAGGTGAGCACGTCGGCGAGGTTGTGGCCCTCGGCCGGGCCGTAGATCTCGACGGGGCCGTCGACCAGCGTCGGCGGCTCCGGCTCCGGCGGACTGTCCAGCAGCAGCGCCGTGTTCTGCTTGGATTCGGCCACGTTGGGCTGGTCGAACGGGTTGATCCCGAGCAGCCGGCCGGCCGCGGCCGTGGCGTACTCCCAGACCAGGAACTGCGCGCCGAGCGGACCCTCGACCCAGGTGGCGTCGCGGTCGTCGATGTTGACCACGAACTGGTCGTGGCTTTCGGCCGCGTCGGCGCCGACGACGGGCAGGATGCCGCGGCCGTCCTTGCCGGTGGACTCGGCCACCAGCTGCTCGATCCAGTCGGGCAGCCCGGTGATCTCCGACAGGGCGTCGCGCAGGATCATCTTGTCGCGGCCGGCGAGCGCCGCGGCGCCCAGGGCCGCGCCGAGGTCGAGCCCGGGATTGCCGGCGTCGAGGTCGAGCAGAGTCCGTGCCTCGGCCGCGTCATCGAGCAGCCGGCGCACGTCGGCGCCGGCCAGCGCGCTCGGCACGAGCCCGAACGCCGACAGCGCGCTGTAGCGCCCGCCCACGCTGGGATCGGCGAGGAAGACCTGGTAGCCGTGCTCGGCCGCGACCTTCTCGAGCGGCGACCCGGGGTCGGTGACGACCACGATCCGCCCGGCCGGGTCGATGCCGGCGTCCCGGAACGCCTGCTCGAAGATCCTTCGGTGGCTGTCGGTCTCGATCGTCATGCCGCTCTTGCTCGACACGACGAGCAACGTGCGCCCGAGGTCGGCCAGGGCGCGCCTGACCTGTCCAGGATCGGTGGTGTCGAGCACGGTCAGCGGCACGTCGGCGGTGGCGCAGATGACCTCGGGGGCCAGCGAGGAGCCGCCCATGCCGGCCAGCACCACGTTGTCGAGGCCCTCGGCGCGCATCCGCGCGGCGAGCGCGTCAAGCTCGGGCAGCAGCTCGCGGCCGGTGCTCGGCAGGTCGAGCCAGCCGAGCCGGGTGCCCGCCTCGGCCTGCGCGTCGGCGCCCCACAGCGAGGCGTCTCCGGCGGCCAGCGCCGCCGGATAGCCCGCGAGGCCGGCGCGCGCCGCCTCGACGTCGGCGCCGTCGAGATGGACGCCCACCTCTACGCTCATCGGCCGCTCACCGTCATCCTAGGAAGCCTCCAGATCGGACGGACAGGTCACGAGGTCGCCTTCCGCAGCTCTTCCTGGAGGGCATCGAGCAGCTCACGCCAGGAGACCGCGAACTTGTCCACGCCTTCGTCCTCCAGGACCTGGACCACGTCGTCGTAGTCGATGCCCGCGTCCTTGAGCGCGGCCATCGTGTTCCACGCGTCCTCGTAGTAGGGCTTGATCGTGTCGCCCTTGATGCTGGCATGATCCGCGACCGCGTCGAGCGTCTTTTCCGGCATTGTGTTGACCGTGCCGGCGGTGACCAGCTCGTCGACGTAGAGCGTGTCGGAGTAGTCGGGGTTCTTGGTGCCCGTGGAGGCCCACAGCGGCCGCTGCGGGTGCGCTCCGGCGGCGCGCAGCGCCTGCCAGCGCGGCGACGCCACGATCTCCTCATAGGCCGCGAAGGCCAGCCGGGCGTTGGCGACGGCCGCCTTGCCCTTCAGCTCGGGGCGGCCGATCTGGTCGAGGCGCTTGTCGATCTCGGTGTCGACGCGGCTGACGAAGAACGACGCCACCGACTCGATCTTCGACAGGTCGAGGCCCTTGGCCTTGGCCTGCTCCAGGCCGCTCAGCCAGGCGTCCATCACCTGCCGGTAGCGCTCGAGCGAGAAGATCAGCGTCACGTTGATGCTGATGCCCTCGGCCAGCGCCGCGGCGATGGCCGGGACCCCGGCCGCGGTGGCCGGGATCTTGATGAACGCGTTGGGCCGGTCGACCAGCCACCACAGGGCCTTCGCCTCGGCCACCGTCTTCTCGGTGTCGCCGGCGAGGCGCGGGTCGACCTCGATGGACACCCGGCCGTCGACGCCCTGCGTGGCGTCGTAGACGGGGCGCAGCACGTCGGCCGCCCAGCGGATGTCGTAGGTCGTGATGGCGCGCACCGCCTCCTCGACGGTCACGCCGCGGACGGCGAGGTCGCGGATCTGGTCGTCGTAGGCGTCGCCCTTGCTCATCGCGTTGGCGAAGATGGTCGGGTTGGACGTCACGCCGGTGACGTGCTTGTCGCGGATCAGCGCGTCCAGGTTGCCGGTGCGCAGCCGCTCGCGGCTGATGTCGTCGAGCCAGATCGAGACGCCGGCCTCGGTCAGCTTGCTCAGGTTCGTGGTCATCTCAGTTTCCCGTCGTCTCGCCCTTGTCCGCCCCGAGCCGTGCCAGGCTGGCCCTGGCGGCGGCGGCCACCCGTTCTCCGGTGAGGCCGAACTGCTCGTAGAGGGTCTTGTACGGAGCCGAAGCGCCGAAGTGCTCCAGACTCACGACTTCCCCCTCATCTCCGACGAACTCACGCCAGCCCAAAGCGATTCCCGCTTCCACGGCGACGCGCGCCTTAACGTTCGATGGCAGAACGGTCTGCCGGTAGGACGCGTCCTGCGCGCGGAACCACTCGACGCACGGCATCGACACCACGCGGGTGGGCGTGCCGGCCTCCTCCAGGATCTTGCGCGCGCCGAGGGCCAGCTCGACCTCGCTGCCGGTGCCGATGATGATCACTGCGGGCCGGCCGGTCGAGGCCTCTTCCATGATGTAGCCGCCCCGGGCCACGCCCTCCGGATTGGCCGGATAGACCGGGAGATTCTGCCGGGTGAGGGCGAGCCCCGCCGGCCGGTCGGTGTGCTCGAGCACGGTCTTCCATGCGGCCACGGTCTCGTTGGCGTCGGCCGGGCGGACGATGTCGAGACCGGGGATGGCGCGGAGCGCCCACAGGTGCTCGACCGGCTGGTGGGTGGGCCCGTCTTCGCCGAGGCCGATCGAGTCGTGCGTCCACACGTAGGTGACGGGGATCCGCATCAGCGCGGCCAGCCGCACCGCGGGACGCATGTAGTCGCTGAACACGAGGAAGGTGCCGCCATAGGGGCGGGTGCCGCCGTGCAGGGCGATGCCGTTGAGGATCGCGCCCATGCCGTGCTCGCGGATGCCGAAGTGCAGGGTCCGGCCGTATGGATTGCCGGGGAAGTCGCGCGTCTGATATTCGGACGGGATGAAGGACGGCTCGCCCTTCATCGACGTGAGGTTGGATTCGGCGAGGTCGGCCGAGCCGCCCCACAGCTCGGGCAGCACCGGCGCGAGCGCCGACAGCACCTCGCCGGAGGCCTTGCGGGTGGCGATCGACGCGCCCGGCTCGAACGAGGGCAGCGCCTCGGCCCAGCCCTCGGGCAGAGTGTGGGTCCGCATCCGGTCGAACAGCGCGGCGCGCTCGGCGTTGGCCGACCGCCAGTCGGCGTAGCCCTTCTCCCACTCCGCGTGCGCGGCCCGGCCTCGGTCGACCACTTCACGGGTGTGGTCGAGCACTTCGGACGGGACTTCGAAGGACTTCTCCGGATCCATGCCGAGGACCCGCTTGGTGGCGGCCACCTCGTCGGCGCCGAGCGCCGAGCCGTGGGCCTTGCCGGTGTTCTGCTTGTTGGGGGCCGGCCAGCCGATGATCGTGCGCAGCCGGATGAACGACGGCCGCGACGTCTCCGCCTTGGCCGCCTCCAGCGCCGCGTAGAGGGCCTCGACGTCTTCGTCGTAGTGCTCCCCGGCGGTCCAGTCGACCGTCTGCGTGTGCCAGCCGTACGCGTCGTAGCGCTCGACCACGTCCTCCGACAGGGCGATCTTGGTGTCGTCCTCGATGGAGATGTGGTTGGAGTCGAACAGCACGGTCAGGTTGCCGAGCTTCTGGTGCGCGGCGATCGAGCTGACCTCGTGGCTGATGCCCTCTTCGATGTCGCCCTCGGAGGCGATGCACCAGATGTGGTGGTCGAACGGCGAGGTGCCGGGGTCGGCGTCCGGGTCGAACAGGCCGCGCTCGCGCCGCGAGGCCATGGCCATGCCGACCGCGTTGCCGATGCCCTGGCCGAGCGGGCCGGTGGTGGTCTCGACGCCCACGGTGTGGTGGTACTCCGGGTGGCCCGGGGTGAGGCTGTCCCACTGGCGCAGGGACTTCAGGTCATCGAGGGAGAGCCCGTAACCCGACAGGTAGAGCTGGATGTAGAGGGTGAGGCTGGAATGGCCGCACGACAGCACGAAGCGGTCGCGGCCCGCCCAGGTCGGGTCGGACGGGTCGTGCCGAAGGATGCGCTGGAATAGGAGGTAGGCGGCCGGGGCGAGGCTCATGGCGGTGCCGGGATGTCCCGAGCCCGCTTTTTCGACCGCGTCCATGGCAAGGGCTCGGACCACGTCGACGGCCTGGCGGTCGACGTCGTTCCACTCAAGGCTTACGCTGCTCAACTGCTTCGATCCCCTCATATTTTCCGGCGTCCTACGTGGTGTTTCCCGGCATTCCTCATGGTCGCACTCGCTGGTCGTCCTGCGTGGTCTCGGCTCGTCGCTCCGCGACGGACCCTATCGTCGCAGCCTCGTTTCAGCCCCAGTTCAGGGACTGACGGCCACCGCGACTACAGTGAGTCCGCAAGAGATCCGCTCTATCAGAGGTTACGCGTTGACCCCGCACCCACTGGAAGCGCCTTGACGGTGCAGATGAACACCCCGCTCGTGGCCGCCCCGCCCCGCTCGGCCACCGAGGTCGTCAGGGCGTACGTGGCGCTGACCAAGCCGCGGATCATCGAGTTGCTGCTGATCACGACGCTGCCCGTGATGTTCCTTGCCGCCCACGGGCTGCCCGATCCGTGGCTCGCGACGGGGACCATGGTGTTCGGCACGCTGTCGGCGGGCAGCGCCAACGTGCTCAACTGTTACATCGATCGCGACATCGACGAGGTCATGCGGCGCACCCGCCGCCGTCCCCTGGCGCGCCATCAGGTGTCGCCGCGCGGCGCGCTGATCTTTGGCGTGATTTTGGGCGCGCTGTCCACCCTTGGCCTCGGTTTGACGGTCAACTGGCTGGCCGCGGCCCTTTCGACCGGCGCGATCCTGTTCTACGTCTTCGTCTACTCGCTCGTGCTCAAGCGGCGGACCTCGCAGAACATCGTCTGGGGTGGCATCGCCGGCTGCATGCCCGTGCTGATCGGCTGGGCCGGGATCACCGGCGGGCTGTCGTGGGCCCCGTTCGTGCTGTTCGGGGTGGTGTTCTTCTGGACGCCGCCGCACACCTGGACGCTCGCCATGCGCTACCGGGAGGACTACGCCGCTGCCGAGGTGCCCATGCTGCCGGTCGTCGCCACCGAGCGGCGCGTGGTCGGGCAGATCATCGTCTACACCTGGGCCACGGTCGTCTGCTCGCTGCTGCTGTGGCCGATCGCTGGGACCTCGCTGGTCTATCCGGTGGTGGCCGCCGTGCTCGGCGCCGCCTGCCTGTGGGAGGTCTACCAGCTGCGGGCCCGGCTCGCGGCCGGCAAGACCGGCGTCGACCTGCGTCCCATGCGGTTCTTCCACTGGTCCAACATCTATCTGGCGCTGCTGTTCCTCGCCGTCGCGGTCGACTCTCTGCTGTAGCTCGGGCCCGCACGGGGACACTGTCGGCCCGTTCGGTTACGCTCGCGGAAGTGGGCGTGGACGAGGACGGGGCATGAGCTTGGATCCGCGAGCGGCACTGCAGGACCGGCCGTCTGTGGGCTTGATCATCGGGCTGGTCATCGCCGGGATCTGCGCGCTGGTGTCCTTCTCGTTCGACCTGGTCAACGGCAGCCCCGTGCAGTTCTTCGTGGCGCTCGCGCTGGCCACGGCGCCGGTTCCGCTGCTGCTGGCCGGAGTGCTCGGGCTGGATCGGATGGAGCCCGAGCCGCGAAGCGGCCTCGCCTTCGCGTTCGCCTGGGGGGCGGGCGTGGCCGTGCTGGTCGCGGGCGTGCTCAACTCCTTCAACCTGGTCTATGTCGCCGAGCGGTTCACCGACGCCGTCAACGCCCGGAACCTGGTCGCCACCTTCGGCGCGCCACCGGTCGAGGAGACCATGAAGGGCCTGGTCCTGCTCGGGCTGCTGAAGTTCCGGCGGCAGGAGCTCGACGGCCCCACCGACGGCATCATCTACGCCAGCATGGTCGGCCTCGGCTTCGCCATGTCCGAAAACGTCAGCTACTACCTCGCCGCCCTCCAGGAGAACGGGGCCGAGGGCCTGGCCGCCACTTTGGTGCTGCGCGGCGTGCTGTCCCCGTTCGCGCATCCGCTGTTCACCTCGCTGATCGGCATCGCGGTCGCCTACGCGGCGACCCGCAAGGGCCCCGTCGGCTTCTGGGTGATCGTCAGCGGCTGGATCGGGGCGATGGCCCTGCACGGCGCGTGGAACGGCTTCGCCTCCTTCGGCGGCTTCAAGGGCCTGTCGATCGCCTACCTGTTCCTGATGGTGCTGCTGATCGTCGAGCTGATGATCATCGTGCGGGATCGCAAGCGGATCGTGGGGCTCATCCAGCGCTACCTTCCTCCGTACGAGGGGCATGCCCTGGTCAACGAGGCCGACATCTACATGCTGTCGTCACTGCAGAAGCGGCGGCAGGCCCGGCAGTGGGCCAAGGCCAACGGCGGCACGGCCGGCGTGCGCGCCATGTCCGACTACCAGCTCGCCGCCACCGAGCTCGGCCTGCTCCACGAGCGCGCCGTGCGCGGCGGGATCGACGAGGCGGCATTCCGCGCGCGGCAGGAGGCCCTGGTCACGCTCATGCGCGACGCCCGGCTGCGCTTCCCGCTCCATCCGCGTCACCAGGCCAACGCCGCCCGCGGCCTGCCGCCCCCTGGCTACGCTCCCGGTGCGCCGCCCACCTCTAGGAATCCAGGGCCTGCCGAAGGGTGATCTCGTGGCGCCCGAGGAAGGTCGGGTCGGCTCGCACGAAGGCGTCCACCATGCCCTTTCCGGCCGCGAAGAACTCGCGCGCCGCGTAGGCGTAGGTCTCGCTCGGCCAGACCAGGGACGAGTCGTCGCCGACGCCGAAGGTCGAAAGGCCGGCGGCCCGGCACAGCGCGACGGCGCGCGCCACGTGGAAGGCCTGCGTGACCACGGTCACCTGCTCCGCCCCGAAGATCTTCTTGGCCCGCACGCACGAGTCCCACGTGTCGAATCCGGCGTAGTCGAGCACCACCTTGGTGATCGGCACTCCGTGGGCGAGGAGGTAGTCCCGCAT
Source organism: Streptosporangiaceae bacterium NEAU-GS5 (assembly GCA_017592665.1). Taxonomy (GTDB): domain Bacteria; phylum Actinomycetota; class Actinomycetes; order Streptosporangiales; family Streptosporangiaceae; genus NEAU-GS5. The sequence continues at coordinate 66,974 of JAGFNW010000014.1, forward strand.
GATGGTCGGCTCGTCGTAGTCCTTGCGGCTGTTGTCGCCCGAAACCAGCAGCGCCCGCACCCGCCCGTCGTGGTAGAGCCGGGCCGCCAGGTCGAGCCGGGTGCGCAGCATGGGCGAGGGCTGCCCCCCTTGAACGCCCGCTCCCAGCACCAGCGCCACCGGAGCCGCCGGCACCTCGGCCGTCCACGGGCCGGTGGCCGCCGTGCGCGGGTCGGGCGTGATCCGGTGGCCCGCGCTCTCCAGCCAGGCCCATGTCATGGGGGCCAGGGCGAGCACGCTCAGCGCCACCAGCGCCTGGAAGCCGCGCCGCTGCGCCGTACGGCTCGAAGCCAGGCGGCGCGAATGGACCAGGAGCCGGGCCAGACGGGTCATGACCCGTTAGACGCGTGCCTCGGCGAGAAGGTTCTCCGCGGCGGCGTCGAGCGGGCCGCGTGAGCGGGTCAGGGCGACCACGCGGAGCGTCGCGATCCACACGAGGGTCGCGCCCAGCACGTGGAGGCCCACGAGGAAGGCCGGGACGGCGAGGAAGTACTGCACGTAGCCGATCACGCCCTGGGCCAGCTCGACCGCGAACAGGACCAGCGCCGCACGCCTGACCTGCCAGGGCGCGCGGGTCAGGTGCAGCGCGAAGATCAGCGCGAACGTGATGCCGACCACGGCCCACACGAGGTCGGCGTGGATCCTCGCCACCGTCTCGATGTCGAAGGCGAACCGCGTGGCCGCCTCGTCGCCCGAGTGCGGCCCGGTGCCGGTGACCACGACCCCGGCGACCAGCAGCACCGCGACCGCCGCCGTCAGCACGAGGCCGAGCGTGCGGATGTCACGGTGGACCAGCCGGACCACCGGTCCGTCGCCCTCGCTCGCCCGTGCGTACAGCGCGCAGGCGGCGGCGATCATGCCGATCGAGATGAGGAAGTGCACGCTCACCGTGACCGGGTTGAGCGCCGAGCGGACCACCAGCCCGCCCCACAGCGCCTGCGCCACCACTCCGGCCGGCAGGAGGGCGGCCAGGCGCACCAGGACGGGCCGCCGGCGTGCCAGCCGCAGCGCCGCCACCAGGCCCGCCACGGCCACCGTGAGCACCAGGAAGGTGAGGAGCCGGTTGCCGAACTCGATCGCCATGTTGACCGGCGAGTGGACGTCGTTGTGGGCCGGGACGAAGCTCTCGGGCGTGCACTGCGGCCAGGTCGGGCAGCCGAGCCCCGACCCGGTGACCCGCACGGCCGCCCCGGTCACCGTGATCCCGGCGTTGACCACCACGCTCGCCGCCGCCCACAGCCGCATGGACGCCGGGGTGGGCGCCCAGAACGAGCCGAGGAACGCGCGGAGCGGTTGGACGAGGTGGCGGTTCACGGGTCTCATGTTAGGCGGCGCACCTGGTGGTCCCGCTCTCGGGAGTTGAGATGACCGGGAAACGGTACGATTTCTCATCTGTTCATGCGCCATCTGTTCACGCGAGGGGAGCGTATGGCTGAGAGGCTCGACCTTCCGGCCGTTGGCGACCGTCAGAGCCTGCGCGAACAGGTCGCCCAGGCCTTGCGGGACGCTCTCGTCGCGGGCGAGATGCGGCCCGGCGTCGTCTACTCGGCGCCCGTCCTCGCCGCGCAGTTCGGCGTGTCGGCCACGCCGGTCCGTGAGGCCATGCTCGATCTGGCCAAGGAAGGCCTGGTCGAGGCGGTGCGCAACAAGGGGTTCCGGGTCACCGAGATGTCCGACCGCGACCTCGACGAGCTCACCACGATCCGCCAGCTGATCGAGGTCCCGACGGTGGCCGCGCTGGCCGGGGTGGCCCCGGTCGCCGACTTCGAGCGGCTGCGCCCGGTCGCCCAGGAGATCGTCTCGGCCGCCGAGCGGGCCGACCTGCTCGCCTACGTCAACGCCGACCTCCGCTTCCACGTCGAGCTGCTGGCGCTGTCCGGCAACGCCCACCTGGTCGCCGTGGTCCGCGACCTGCGCAGCCGGGCCAGGCTCTACGGGCTGCGCGGCCTGGCCGAGCGGGGCATCCTCGCCGACTCGGCGCGTGAGCACCTCGACCTGCTCGACGCCCTGGTCCGCGGCGACGCCGAGGCGTCCGAGCGCATCATGGACCACCACATCCAGCACGTCCGCGGCATCTGGGCCTCATCCTGAGCGGGTCGAGCCGATCGAGGCCGCCACGACGCACGCGATCGCGGTCCATTCGCGGGCGTTCAGCACCTCGCCGAGGATGACCAGGCCCGCCAGCGCCGCCGCGGCGGGCTCCAGGCTCATGAGGATGCCGAAGACCCGCTTCGGCATCCGCCGCAGGGCCTCGAGCTCCAGCGAATAAGGGATGACCGACGACATCAGCCCGACCCCGGCCCCGATGAGCAGCAGCACCGGATCGAGCAGCGCGCCGCCGCCGGACGCGATGCCGATCGGAGACACCACCAGCATGGCCACGACCATCGCGAACGACACCCCGCTCGCACCGGGGAAGCGCCGGCCGACCGCCACGGACGTCACGATGTAGGCGGCCCAGAACAGGCCGGCCAGCAGCCCGAAGCCGATCCCCACCCAGCTGAGCCGCCCCGTCTGGCCCCAGGGGGCGAGCAGCGCGATGCCGGTGGCGGCCAGGGCCACCCACGCCACGTCGCGCCTGCGCCGGGAGGCCGCCAGGGCCACGCCCAGCGGGCCGATGAACTCGATCGTCACGGCGACGCCGAGCGGCAGCCGCGCCAGGGCCTCGTAGTAGCACAGGTTCATCAGCCCGAGCGTGGCGCCGAACGCCAGGCCGGCCAGTAGGCCGTCGCGGGTGAGCCCGCGGAGCCGGGGCGGCGCCACCGCGCAGAGGATGACGGCGCTGGTCGCGATCCGCAGCAGCACCACCGCGCTCGGCGGCAGCTGCGTGAACAGGTTCTTCGCGTAACCGGCGCCCACCTGGACCGACAGGATGGACAGCACCACCAGCCCGAAGGGCGGCACGGCGCCTGTGGCGGCCCGCAGCGCCCCGCTCAGCCGCATGCGGTACGGCTCGGGCGCGGCGGCGCCCGGAAGCGACTCTGCGCTCATCGAGAGCTCATCGGGGGGGTTCACTCACTCCCACTTGAAGGTGCGGGAGGCCAGGGCGAGCGTGGCGGCCGCCCAGGCCAGCAGGATCAGCAGCGGGCCCACGGGAAGGCCCGCGCCGTCCGCGAGCACCGACCGCATGCCGGTGGTGAGCGCCGTGATCGGCAGCAGGTGGAGCACCCCCTGGACGCTCGCCGGGAAGTCGGTGAGCGGGATCACGACCCCGCCGATGCCGAGCAGCACGAGATAGACGAGATTGGCCGCGGCCAGCGTGGCCTCGGCCCGGAGGATTCCGGCCATCAGCAGCCCGAGGCCGCTGAAGGCGATGGTCCCCGCCAGCAGCAGGAGCAGGGCCCAGATCGGGTTGCCGGTGGGCGACCAGCCGAGCGCGAAGGCCACCGCGCTGATCACCACGACCTGGATCACCTCGACCGCGATCACGGCGAGGGTCTTGGCCAGCAGCAGCCCGGCCCGCGACAGCGGGGTCGCGCCGAGGCGCTTGAGCACGCCGTAGCGACGCTCGAAGCCGGTGGCTATGGCCTGCCCCGTGAACGCCGTGGACATCACCGCGAGCGCGAGCACGCCGGGCGTGACGAAGTCGATCCGCGGCCCGCTGACCGTGATGATCGGCGCCCGGCCGAAGCCGATCAGCAGCAGCACCGGGATGATCATCGTGAGCAGCAGCTGCTCGCCGTTGCGCAGCACGGCCCGGGTCTCCGCGACCGCCTGCGCCGCCACCATCCGCGTGAGCGGCGCGGCGCCGGGCCTCGGCGTGAAGTCGAGGGCGGTGGTCGTCATCGCAGCTCCCGGCCGGTCAGTTCGAGGAAGACGTCTTCGAGGGTGCGCCGCTCGATGCTGAGATCCTCGGTGGTCACGCCCTCGGCGGCGCACCAGGCCGTGACGGTGGCCAGCAGCGACGGGTCGATGTGGCCCTCGACGATGTAGTGCCCGGCCGGCGACTCCTTGGCCGTGCTGCCGGGCGGCAGGGCCGCCAGCACCTCGTCGAGGTTGAGCCCCGGCCGCGCGCGGAAGCGCAGCTGCCGCTCGGCCCCGGTGAGCTGGGCGGGCGTGCCCTCGGCGACGACCCGCCCGTGGTCGATGATGACCACGTGGTCCGACAGCTTCTCGGCCTCGTCCATGTGGTGCGTGGTGAGGACCACGGAGACCCCGGCGCCGCGCAGCTCGCCGACCAGATCCCAGCAGGCGTGCCTGGCCTGCGGGTCGAGCCCGGCCGTCGGCTCGTCGAGGAAGACCAGCTCGGGCCGCCCGACCACGGCCGCGGCCAGCGACAGCCGCTGCTGCTGCCCTCCGGACAGCCGGCGGAACGGCGTCCGCGCGTGCTCGCTCAGGCCGAGCCGCTCCATCAGGGCGTCCGGGTCGAGCGGGTGGGCGTAGAAGCGCGACACCAGGCGCAGCCACTCGCCGCCGCGCATGGTCAGCGGCACGCCGCCGGACTGCGGCATCACGCCGATCCTCGGCTTGAGGGCGGGGTCGCCGGGCGACATCCCGAGCACCTCGACCGTCCCTCCATCTGGGGGACGGAAGCCCTCGCAGATCTCGATCGTGGAGGTCTTGCCGGCGCCGTTGGGGCCGAGGATCGCGGTCACCCGGCCCCGGGCGCAGCGGAGCGTGAGCCCGTCGACCGCGGTGGTCCGCCCATACCGCTTGAGCAGATCGCTGACCTCGACGGCAGGGGAGTCCATGCCCCCGAGTGTAGGAGCCCGGGGTCGCGCCCCCGGCATGGCCACCGGACGGCCACCAAAGTGTCGCGCGCCGTCCCCGAAATCGGGCGGGGCAAAACAGGCTGCGTAAACAGTTGGCGGCAATCACGCCAAGTCCCCTGATGTCCGGCGCCGCCGGGTGTAACTCTGTGCGTGTCCCGTATCACGAAACGAGGAGGGGGACGGGTATGGCCGAGTTCAATGGATACAAGCCGGGGGTGCCCTGCTGGGTCGACGTCTCTAGCGCGGACGTCGAGGCCGCCGCGGCCTTCTACGGCGAGCTGTTCGGCTGGCAGGCCGAATTCGACCCGCGGCCGGACGCCGGTGGCTACGGGCAGTTCACCCTTCGCGGCAAGAAGGTCGCCGGGATCGGCCCGGTGTTCCAGGAGGGCATGCCCTCGGTCTGGAACACCTACATCGCCGTCACCGACGCCGAGAAGACCTCGCAGGCCGTGCGGGAGGCCGGCGGCCAGGTGCCGATGGAGCCCATGCAGGTCTTCGAAGAGGGCACCCTGGCCATATTCCAGGACCCGACGGGCGCGTTCGTGGGCGTCTGGCAGCCCGGCAACCACAAGGGCGCCGAGCTGGCCAACGAGCCGGGCGCGTTCTCCTGGAACGAACTCGCGACCCGCGACATCGACAGCGCCAAGGCCTTCTACGGCAGCGTCTTCGGCTGGACGTTCAAGACCAGCGACATGGGTGGCGTGCCCTACTCCGAGTTCGAGGTCGAAGGGAACACGGTCGGCGGCATGATGCCGATGACGGACCAATATCCGCCGGAGGTTCCGCCGCACTGGCTCGTCTACTTCTCCGTGGACAGCGCCGACGCGGCGCACGCGAAGACGATCGAGCTCGGCGGCGGCCAGATCATGCCGCCGTTCGACATTCCCATCGGGCGGATCGCCATCCTGTCCGACCCCAACGGCGCACCGTTCGCCGTATTCCAGGCGCCTCAGCAGTAACACAAGCGAACCGCGTAACACCACGCGAGCCTCATCCGACCTCGTTTCCCGAGGTTAGGTGAGGCTTGCCTTCGTGAGCAATGCCATTCCCCTATTCCTCGGAACGGTTTGTCGGTGGGAAGGAATTACGCCACACTGATGTTGTGAAAAACATGGAGCGAACCCGGCGCTGTGAGCGGAGTGGGCGGCTGAGACATCAGTCTGCCCGCGAGGCTTGCGCGGAGAGGGGCGTTTCATGAGCACGGTGGGGATGATGAGGGGCGGAGACAGCTTCGCCGACCGGAGCACGCGTGCGCGCGTGGCCCGGCTCATCCTCGAGCACGGACCGGTGACCGCCGCCGCCCTCGGGCGGCAGCTGGGGTTGACCCCGGCCGGCGTCCGCCGCCATCTGGACGCCCTGCTCGCCGAAGGGATGATCCAGTCCCGTACGGCGACGCCGCGCGGCCAGCGTGGTCGCGGCCGTCCCGCGAAGGTGTTCGTGATCACCGACGCGGGCCGGAGCGCCTTCGAGCACGCCTATGACGACCTCGCGGGGAGCGCACTGCGCTTCCTCGCCGCCCACCTGGGCGGCGAGGCGGTGTCGGCGTTCGCGCGCGAGCAGGTGGCCGGGCTGGTCGGCCGTCTCGGGCCGATATTGGCCGAGGTTCCCCCCGAGCAGCGGGTCCGCGTGCTGGCCGAGGCGCTGTCGGCGGAGGGTTATGCCGCCTCCGCGAGCAAGGCCGGCACCGGCGGCGATCAGTTGTGCCAGCATCATTGCCCGGTCGCGCATGTGGCCGCCGAGTTCCCTCAGCTGTGCGAGGCCGAGACCGAGGCCTTCGCGCGCATTCTCGGCACCCCCGTCCAGCGGCTGGCCACCATCGCCCACGGCGACGGGATCTGCACGACGCACGTCAGCCCGCACGGGCTGACGAACACCAATCACATTGAGAATCACACGCACGTTGAGAGCAAGGAGTCCGGAAGGTGACTGTCACCGACCGCCCGGAGCTGGATGGCCTCGGGAATTACAAGTTCGGCTGGGCCGACCCCGACATCGCCGGGGCCGTGGCCAAGCGGGGCCTGTCCGAAGAGGTCGTCCGGAACATCTCCGCGCTGAAGAACGAACCCGAGTGGATGCTCGACCTGCGGCTGAAGGGCCTCCGGCTGTTCGGCAAGAAGCCGATGCCCACCTGGGGGTCGGATCTGACCGGGATCGATTTCGACAACATCAAGTACTTTGTCCGGTCGACGGAAAAGCAGGCGGCCTCCTGGGATGAGCTTCCCGCCGATATCAAGAACACCTACGACAAGCTGGGCATCCCCGAGGCCGAGAAGCAGCGGCTGATCGCCGGTGTGGCCGCCCAATACGAGAGCGAAGTCGTCTACCACAAGATCCGCGAGGACCTCGAGGAGAAGGGCGTCCTGTTCCTCGACACCGACACCGGCCTCCGCGAGCACCCCGAGCTGTTCAAGGAGTATTTCGGCTCGGTCATCCCGGTGGGCGACAACAAGTTCGCCTCGCTGAACACGGCCGTATGGTCCGGTGGTTCTTTCATCTACGTGCCGCCGAACGTCAACGTCGAGATCCCGCTGCAGGCCTACTTCCGGATCAACACCGAGAACATGGGCCAGTTCGAGCGGACGCTGATCATCGTGGACGAGAACTCCTACGTGCACTACGTGGAGGGCTGCACCGCGCCGATCTACTCCTCCGACTCGCTGCACAGCGCGGTCGTCGAGATCGTCGTGAAGAAGGGCGCCCGCTGCCGCTACACCACGATCCAGAACTGGTCGAACAACGTCTACAACCTGGTGACCAAGCGCGCCGTCGCCTACGAGGGCGCCACCATGGAGTGGATCGACGGCAACATCGGCTCCAAGGTGACGATGAAGTATCCGGCGGTCTACCTGATGGGCGAGCACGCCACGGGTGAGACGCTGTCGATCGCGTTCGCCGGTCCCGGCCAGCACCAGGACGCCGGCGCCAAGATGGTGCACCTCGCCCCCAACACCAGCTCGACCATCGTGTCGAAGTCGGTGGCCCGAGGCGGCGGCCGCACCTCCTACCGCGGCCTCGTCCAGATCGAAGAGGGCGCGACAGGATCGATTTCGACGGTCAAGTGCGACGCGCTGCTGGTGGACCAGATCTCCCGGTCCGACACCTACCCGTACGTCGACGTGCGCGAGGACGACGTGTCGATGGGCCACGAGGCCACGGTCTCGAAGGTGTCGGAGGATCAGCTGTTCTACCTGATGAGCCGCGGCCTCAGCGAGGACGAGGCGATGGCGATGATCGTGCGCGGGTTCGTCGAGCCCATCGCGCGCGAGCTCCCGATGGAGTACGCGCTGGAGCTCAACCGGCTGATCGAGCTGCAGATGGAAGGAGCGGTCGGCTGATGGGCTCGGAAAAGGGACTGCTTGCAGGTCCCGGTAACGCTACCGGCAAGCCCTTGTCGACCCTCCATGAGAAGTCCTCGTTCAACGTCGAGGACTTCCCGGTGCCCACCGGCCGCGAGGAGGAGTGGCGGTTCACCCCGCTCTCGCGGCTGAAGGGCCTGCACGACGGCAAGGCCGTGCAAGACGGCGCCGACAAGGTCGACCTCTCCCTCCCGGAGGGCGTGACCGCCGAGCTGGTCGACCGCGACGACCCCCGGGTCGGCAAGGCCGGCGCGCCCGTCGACCGGGTCGCCGCGCAGGCGTACGCCTCGTTCGAGAAGGCCACGGTCCTCACCGTGCCGCAGGAGTTCACCGGCGACCCCGTCAGGATCGACCTCCACGGGCAGGGCGGCACGGTCTTCTCCCACCTCGTTGTCGACGTCAAGCCGATGGCCGAGGCCGTCGTGGTGATCGACCACACGGGCACCGGTGTGCGCGCCGCCAACATCGACTTCCTGGTCGGCGACGGCGCCAAGGTCACCTTCGTGTCCCTCCAAGACTGGGATGCCGACGCCGTGCACGTGGCGCAGCACAACGCGCGGCTCGGCCGCGACGCCACCTACCGGTCCGTCGTCGTCTCCCTCGGCGGCGACCTCGTACGGCTGTCGCCCCGCGTGAACTACACGGCCCCGGGCGGCGACGCCGAGCTGATCGGCCTGTATTTCGCCGACGCCGGCCAGCACCTGGAGCACCGCCTGCTGGTGGACCACAGCGTGCCCAACTGCCGCAGCCGGGTGACCTACAAGGGCGCCCTGCAGGGCGAGGCCGCGCACAGCGTGTGGATCGGTGACGTGATCATCCGCGCCGAGGCCGAGGGCACCGACACCTACGAGTACAACCGCAATCTGCTACTGACCGACGCGGCGCGCGCCGACTCGGTGCCCAACCTGGAGATCCTGACCGGTGAGATCGCCGGTGCCGGCCACGCCTCCGCGTCCGGCCGCCTGGACGACGAGCACCTGTTCTATCTGCAGGCCCGTGGCATTCCGGCCGACACGGCCCGCCGCCTGATCGTGCACGGCTTCTTCAACGAGCTCATCGGCCGCATCGGGGTCCCCGAGGTCGAGGAGCGCGTGCTCGCGGCCGTGGAGGCGGAGCTGGCCCGATGACGTTCGAAAAGGTCTGCAAGGTCGCCGACATCCCGGACGAAGGGGTCATCGGCGTCGAGATCGGCGACACCCCGATCGCGCTCGTGCGCGAGGGTGATGACGTTTACGCCCTGCACGACGTCTGCTCGCACGCCGAGGTGCTGCTCAGCGAGGGCGACGTCTATGACGGGACGCTGGAATGCTGGCTGCACGGATCGTGTTTCGACATCCGGAGCGGCAAGCCGACCGGCCCCCCTGCCACCAAACCTGTTCCCGTCTACCGCGTGAAGATCGACGGTGACGATGTCTACGTTTCCGTGTCTAAGGAGTGACCATGTCCACCCTCGAAATTCGCGGCCTGCGCGTCAATGTGGGCGACAAGGAGATCCTGCGCGGAGTCGATCTGACCGTCCGTTCCGGTGAGACGCACGCCATCATGGGCCCCAACGGGTCGGGCAAGTCGACCCTGGCGTACGCGATCGCCGGCCACCCCAAATACACCATCACCGGCGGCAGCGTGCTGCTCGACGGCGCCGATGTGCTGGCCATGCGCGTCGACGAGCGGGCGAGGGCCGGGCTGTTCCTCGCCATGCAATATCCGGTCGAGGTGCCGGGCGTGAGCGTCTCGAACTTCCTTCGCACCGCGGTGACCGCGGTCCAGGGCGAGGCGCCCAAGCTGCGCCGGTTCGCCGCCGACCTGAAGGCCGGCATGGACGCCCTGCACATGGACTCCTCCTTCGCCCAGCGCAACACCAACGAGGGCTTCTCCGGCGGCGAGAAGAAGCGCCACGAGATCCTCCAGCTCGAGCTGCTCAAGCCGAAGATCGCGATCCTCGACGAGACCGACTCCGGCCTCGACGTCGACGCGCTCCGCGTCGTCTCGGAAGGCATCAACCGGTTCCGGTCGAGCGAGACCGGCGTGCTGCTGATCACGCATTACACCCGGATCCTCCGCTATGTGACCCCCGACTTCGTGCACGTGTTCGCCGGTGGCCGCATCGTCGAGGAAGGCGGCCCCGAGCTCGCCGAGCGCCTCGAGTCGGAGGGCTACGAGGCCTACGCGAAGGCGACGGCATGACGTTCGACGTCGACCTCATCCGCAAGGACTTCCCGGTCCTCGGCCGCGAGCTGCCCGGCGACCGGCCGTTGATCTACCTCGACTCCGGCAACTCCTCGCAGAAGCCGACGCAGGTCATCGAGACCATGCGCGACCACCTGACGTGGCACTACAGCAACGTCGGGCGGGCGCTGCACGCGCTCGGCAGCGAGTCGACCGAGGCGTACGAGGCGGCCCGTGACAAGGTCGCCGCGTTCATCGGGGCGCCGTCGCGGGACGAGGTCATCTTCACCAAGAACGCCTCCGAGGGCCTCAACCTCGTCGCGTACGCCTTCCAGAACGGGACGGACAGGTTCAGGGTCGGCCCCGGCGACGAGATCGTCATCTCCGAGATGGAGCACCACTCCAACATCGTGCCGTGGCAGCTGCTCGCCGAGCGCACGGGCGCCACGCTGCGCTGGTTCCCGGTGACCGACGAGGGACGCCTCGACCTGACCGATCTCGACGAACTGGTCAACGAGCGCACGAAGATCGTGTCGGTCGCCCACCAGTCCAACGTGCTCGGCACGGTCAACTCGGTCTCGCCGATCCTCGCCCGCGCGCGGTCGGTGGGCGCGCTGATGATGCTCGACGCGTCGCAGTCGGTGCCGCACCAGCCGGTCGACGTCACCGAACTCGGGGTCGACTTCATCGCCTTCACCGGCCACAAGATGCTCGGCCCGTCCGGCATCGGCGTGCTGTGGGGGCGGCGCGAGCTGCTCGATGAGATGCCGCCGTTCCTCGGCGGGGGCGAGATGATCGAGGCGGTCTGGATGGACCACTCGACGTACGCGCCCGTCCCGCACAAGTTCGAGGCCGGCACCCCGCCCATCGTCGAGGCCATCGGTCTCGGCGCGGCGGTCGACTACCTCAACGCCGTCGGCATGGACGCGATCAAGGCGCACGAGAAGGAGCTCATCCAGTACGCGCTGGACGCCCTGACCGAGGTCCCCACGCTGCGTGTGATCGGCCCGCGCACGGCCATCTCGCGCGGCGGCACCGTGTCCTTCACGCTCGACGGAATCCACCCCCACGACGTGGGCCAGATCCTCGACGACGTGTTCGGCATCGCCGTGCGGGTAGGGCATCACTGCGCCCGGCCGCTGCACCTCAGGTTCGGCATTCCGGCCACCACACGGGCGTCGCTCTACCTCTACAACACGACGGCCGAGATCGACGCCCTGGTCCGCGGCCTCCACCATGTCCAGAAGGTGTTCGGATGATCGCCGAGTCCATGTACCAGGAGCTGATCCTGGAGCACTACAAGCACCCGCAGGGCCGCGGCCTGCGGGACCCGTTCGACGCCGAGGTCCACCACGTGAACCCGACCTGCGGCGACGAGATCACCATGCGGGTGAAGGTGGCCGGCGGCAAGGTCGAGGACGTGTCGTACGAGGGGCAGGGCTGCTCGATCAGCCAGGCCGCCGCGTCCGTGCTGCACGAGCTGGCCACCGGGGCCACGGTGGAGAACACCATGTCCGTGGTGGACGAGTTCACCCGGCTGCTGCAGGGGCGGGGCCAGGTCGAGCCGGACGAGGAGGTGCTCGGCGACGCCGTCGCGTTCGCCGGAGTGGCCAAGTTCCCGGCCCGCGTGAAGTGTGCCCTGCTGGCGTGGATGGCCTACAAGGACGCCGTAGCGAGGAGTGTCTGATCAATGAGCAAGCCCACTGAGACGCCGACCGGGACTCCCGTGGCCGACGCCGGTTTCGACGGCGCCCCCTCCACCGACGACGTCATGGAGGCGCTGAGGGACGTCGTCGACCCCGAGCTGGGGATCAACGTCGTCGACCTCGGGCTGGTCTACGGCCTCAACCTCGACCCCGCGGGCGAGGGCGAGCGTCCCATCGCGACCATCGACATGACGCTGACCAGCGCCGCCTGCCCGCTCACCGACGTGATCGAGGATCAGGCCAACTCGGCCCTCGCCGACCTCGTGTCCAACGTGGTGATCAACTGGGTGTGGCTGCCGCCGTGGGGCCCCGACAAGATCACTGACGACGGCCGGGAGCAACTGCGCATGCTCGGGTTCAACGTCTGAGCACGATTCGACGTCTGAGCACCCCCGAAGATCCGGTATAGTCTTCTTTGTAGTTTGCGTGACGGCGTTTTCGCATGTGCTGCGCATGTCACGAGGCACCCCGACGCTGGGGCCTTCTCGCCGGTGATCCAGACCGGCTTCGCTGGGGCTTTCGCGTCTGCAGGGAGAATGTCCCTGGACCCGCCCCGACCATGTTCTTACGACTTGGCTCGTCCTTTCGCGGAAGTGACGCGCCTTCGCGTGCCCCTATGGCACGTCACTATCGACGAAAGGCACGACTTCGTGACCACGCTTCACCCTGCCCTGCCCGAATTCACCCAGCCGCAGAGCGAGTTCGCTCTGCTCGGGCTGCCCAAGCCGCTGGTGAGCGGGCTCGAACGGCAGGGCATCACGGCGCCGTTCCCGATCCAGCGGGCCGCAATCCCCGACATCCTGGCGGGAAACGACGTCCTCGGCCGCGGCCAGACCGGCTCCGGCAAGACCCTGGCGTTCGGCCTGCCCATGATGGTCCGGATCTCCGGCGACAAGGCCCGGCCCAAGCGTCCGCGCGCCATCATCCTCGTCCCCACGCGTGAGCTGGCCCTTCAGGTCAACGACGCGCTCGAACCGCTCGGCCGCGGCCTGTCGCTGCGGATGAAGACCGTCGTCGGCGGCATGTCGATGGGCAAGCAGATCGAGGCCCTGCGCCGCGGCGTCGAGGTCGTGGTCGCCACGCCCGGCCGGCTCACCGACCTCATGCGCCAGGGCGAGTGCTACCTCGACGACGTCCAGGTGACCGTGCTCGACGAGGCCGACCACATGTGCGACCTGGGCTTCTTCCCTGTCGTCAGCTCGATCCTCGAGGAGACGCCGGCGGACGGCCAGCGGTTGCTGTTCTCGGCCACCCTGGACGGCGACGTCGACAAGCTCGTCGAGCGGTTCCTCAAGGACCCGGTGACCCATTCACTCGACCCCGCGACCTCGTCGGTCGACACGATGGAGCACCACCTGGTGCAGGTGCGTCGCGACGACAAGATCGACGTGACCGCCGAGATCGCCAACCGCGAGGGCCGGACCATCCTGTTCGTCCGCACCCAGCACGGCGTCGACCGGGTCGTCAAGCAGCTGGCCCGGGTCGGCGTGAAGGCCGGCGGCCTGCACGGCGGCAAGCGGCAGAACCAGCGCACCCGCATCCTCGGCGAGTTCCGCGAGGGCAACGTCCAGGTCCTGGTGTGCACCGACGTCGCGGCCCGCGGCATCCACGTCGACGACGTGAGCCTGGTCCTGCACGTCGACCCGCCGTCGGACCACAAGAGCTACCTGCACCGCGGCGGCCGTACGGCCCGCGCGGGCGAGCGCGGCAGCGTGCTCACGCTGGTGATGCCGAACGAGCGGCGGTCGACCGAGTCGATGGCCCGCAAGGCCGGCATTCAGGCGGAGCGGCACCGTGTCGCGCCCGGCGACCCGGTCCTCGCCGAGATCGCCGGCGCCCGTCAGCCGAGCGGCGAGTCGATCCCGGTCTGGGAGCCCGACGTGCGCAAGCCGCTGCGGGCGCGCCGTGAGAACGCGCACGGCGACGACTCTCCGCGATCCGAGCGCCCCCGCAGGGGCTACGACGGCTCCCGGCGTCCCCGCCGCTTCGACGGCCCGCGTGACGACCGCCGTTTCGACGGTCCGCGCGGTGAGCGTCGTTTCGACGGCCCGCGTGAGGAGCGTCGTTTCGACGGGCCTCGCGATGAGCGCCGCTCCGACGGCCCGCGTGACGACCGTCGCTTCGATGGTCCGCGTGAGCGTCGCTTCGATGGGCCTCGCGATGAGCGCCGTTTCGACGGCCCGCGCGGTGAGCGTCGCTTCGAAGGTCCGCGTGAGGAGCGTCGTTTCGACGGCCCGCGTGACGACCGCCGTTTCGACGGCCCTCGCGATGATCGCCGCGTCGACGGGCCCCGGCCCGAGCGTCACTTCGACGGCCCGCGCGGTGAGCGCCGGTTCGACGGTCCCCGGTCGTCCGAGCGTCGCTTCGACGGGCCCCGGCCTGAGCGTCGCTTCGATGGCCCCCGGTCCGAGCGCCGGTTCGACGGGCCTCGGCCGGAGCGTCGTTTCGACGGGCCCCGGCCTGAGCGTCGCTTCGAAGGTCCGAGGTCCGAGCGCCGGTTCGACGGGCCGCGGGAGCGCGGGTCGGCCGAGCGCCGGCCGCGCTGGACGGGCGAGGAGCGCCGTACGCGCCGCAGCGGCGCCTGACAAAAGCCAGACCGAACGCCCGCCGGCACATGCCGGCGGGCGTTTCGCGTTCCAGTGGCGAGCGGTTGACACGCCTGACACGGAATCGTACGGTCGGGGAACTTACCCGGTTCAGCAGTTCAACGGAACCGGATAAGGTCTGTCGCTGACAACGTTGTCAGAGTTCCTGCCATCGTTCCCCCACCTGACCTGGAGGACGAACCCGTGAAGCTCGTTCATGGGCGGTTATCCGCCGTCGCCACGGCCGGCATCGCGCTGGCCCTCAGCGTCTCCTGCAGCTCCGGCAAGGCCCCGCTCACCGCGGGCGGTGCCGCGCCCAAATCCGCGGCCCCGGCCGCCCAGCGCGTGCTGAACGTCTACAGCGGCGCGAGCGGCCAGTTCACCCAGAACTTCAACCCCATCGGCGTCGGCATCACGCCCCTGAACGGTACATACGGCGTCATCTACGAGCCGCTGATGTTCTTCAACCAGGCCCGCGCCGACGACGTCCAGCCGCTGCTCGCCACCGGCTACGAGTTCGGCGACAACGGCAGGTCGCTGACCTTCGCCATCCGCCAGGGCGTCACGTGGCACGACGGACAGCCGTTCACCACCGACGACGTGGTCTTCAACTTCACCTACCGGCAGACAAACAAGGACCTGAACACGGCCCAGCCGTTCTCCCTCGTCACCTCGGTCGCCAAGCTCGACGACACGCACGTCAAGGTCACCTTCTCCGAGCCCGTCTACACCTGGCTGTGGCAGATCGCCGGGCAGACGTGGATGGTGCCCAAGCACATCTGGGAGAAGATCACCTCCCCGAACAAGGAGACCAACCCGGCGCCGGTCGGGACCGGGCCGTTCATGTTCGGCACGTTCACGGCGCAGAGCTACACCTTCAAGAAGAATCCGCACTACTGGGAGCCGGACAAGCCGAAGATCGCGGGGCTGCGCTACTTCTCCTACAACACCGGCGACGCCGCCGTCAGCGCCCTCGCGGCCGGGCAGCTCGACTGGTCGGGCCTGTTCATCCCCGACCCGCAGGCCCAGTACGTCTCCAAGGACCCCGACCACAACAAGTTCCTCAACGAGTCCTTCCTCTACGTCACGAACCTGATCCCCAACCTGACCAAGGCGCCGCTCGACGACCTCGCCGTCCGCCAGGCGGTCAACGTGGCCCTCGACCGCGAGAAGATCATCAAGCTGGCGTTCGCCGGGCTCGGCACCATGCCGAGCCCGCTCGAGCTCGCGCTGCCGGTCTACAAGGACTACGTCTCGCCCAAGTACGCGACCGCGGCCCTCGACTACAACCCCGACCAGGCCAGGCAGATCCTCGAGTCGGCCGGATACGCCAAGGGCGCCGACGGCTACTACGAGAAGGACGGCAAGCGGCTGTCGATCACCTGCCACGTCATCACCGGCTGGAACGACTACATCAGCACCATGCAGATCGTGAAGCAGGAGCTGAAGGACGTCGGCATCGAGTTCAAGACGAAGGAGGTGTCCTACAACGCGTTCATCAACATCCAGCAGAAGGGTGACTTCGAGATGGTCATCTGGAACGGCTGGGGCGGCCCGTCGCCGTACTTCATGTACAACAACATCCTCAACAGCGAGAGCATCCCGCCGAACAACCAGAACATGGCACGCTGGCGCAACACCCAGGTGGACGCCGCGCTGAAGGCCATCGCCGCGATCCCGCCGGAGAACGTGGACGCCATCAAGCAGGAGATCTTCAAGATCCAGGATCAGCTGATGGCCGAGCTGCCGTACATCCCGGTCCAGCAGTCGAGCTCGCTGGCCGAGTTCAGGACCGTGAACGCCACCGGCTGGCCGACCGAGGACAACCCGTACGCGCTGGCGCTGCCGTTCTCCATCCCCGACAACGGGATCATCGCGAAGAACCTCGTGCCCACTCCGTAGAAGGGCACGTCACGTGGCATACGTCTGGCGGAAGCTGGGCTTCTACACGGTGGCCCTGTGGGTCGCGGTCACCTTGAACTTCCTGATCCCGCGGCTGATCAGGGGCAATCCGGTCGACATCATGCTGGCCAAGTTCGCCAACACCCAGCCGGTGCCGCCGGATGCCCGGCACGCGCTCGAGGTGGCCTTCGGGGTCACCAACGACCCCGTCTACCTGCAGTATTTTCACTACCTCGGGCAGCTGGCCCACGGCGAGCTGGGCCTGTCGGTCACCTACTACCCGGTCTCGGTGAGCGAGGTGATCGCGCAGGCCCTGCCGTGGACGGTGGCGCTGGCCACGCTCTCCCTGCTGATCACGGTGGTGCTCGGGCTGGGGCTCGGCACGCTGGCCGGTTGGCGGCGCGGCAGCGCGCTCGACGCCGTCATCCCGGCCACCACGTTCCTGGCGGCCATGCCGTACTTCTGGCTGGCCCTGGTGTTCGTCTACGTCTTCGGGATCGTGCTGCGCTGGTTCCCGACGGCGGGCGGCTACGACTACGCCCACGTGGCGTACGGGGACGGCACGGCCTTCCTCGGCAGCGTCCTGTACTACGGGGCCATGCCGGCGCTGACCGTGGTCGTGTCGGGCGTGGCCGGGTGGCTGCTCGGCATGCGCAACATGATGGTGTCGACCATGGCCGAGGACTACGTGGTGATGGCCGAGGCCAAGGGGCTGTCGCCGCGGCGCATCATGCTGAACTACGCGGCGCGGAACGCCGTGCTGCCGAGCGTCGCCGGGTTCGCGGTGTCGCTCGGCTTCGTGGTCAGCGGCCTGGTCGCCACCGAGATCGTCTTCTCCTATCCCGGCATCGGCTACGCCCTGGTCCAGGCCGTCGGCAACGCCGACTACCCGCTCATGCAGGGCATCTTCCTGGTCGTCTCGATCGCCGTGCTGGCCGCCAACCTGCTGGTCGACCTGCTGTACGTCCTGGTCGACCCGCGGACGAGGAGGTCCGCATGAGCGGGAAGCTCAGGTTCGGGCTGGGGATCGTCGGGTTCTTCCTGCTCGCGGCGATCTTCGGGCCGATCTTCGGCGGCGACCCGGACGCGATCGGCGACGACGCGCTGGCCGCGCCGTCGGCCGCGCACTGGCTGGGCACCACCGACACGGCCCAGGACGTGCTGGCGCAGCTCGTGCACGCCACCCGCGGGTCCATGCTGATCGGGCTGTCGGTGGGCGTGCTGTCGGTCACGGTGGCCTTGTTCGTGGGGGTGGTGGGCGGGTATCTGGGTGGTTGGCTGGACGAGTCGTTCTCACTGCTCAGCAACGTGTTCCTGGTCATTCCGGCGCTCCCGCTGCTGATCCTCGTCAACGACTACGTCGAGAGCACGGGCCCGGCCGTGTTCGCCCTGACCATCACGATCATCAGCTGGGCAGGTCCGGCGCGGGTCATCCGGGCCCAGACCCTGTCGCTGCGCAACCGCGACTACGTCGACGCGGCCAGGGTCACCGGCGAGCGGCGCTGGCGGATCATGGTGTTCGAGATCCTGCCCAACCTCGTGCCGATCATCGCGGCCAACTTCGTGTTCGCGGTGATCGGCGGCGTGCTGCTGGACGCGGCGCTGTCGTTCCTCGGCCTGGCCGGAGGCTCGTCGGGGTCGTGGGGCGGCATGCTGTTCTTCGCCCAGAACGCCTCGGCGCTGCAGCGCGGCGCGTGGTGGTGGTTCGTGCCGCCGGGCCTCTGCGTGGCCCTGCTCGGGGCGGGCCTGTCCCTGATCAACTTCGGCATCGACGAGAAGATGAACCCCCGGCTCCGCAGGACGGTCACATGAGCGTGTTAGAGGTCGAAAATCTGAGCGTCTCGTACGGCACGGCCGTGCACGCCGTACGGGACGTGAGCCTCTCCCTGGAGCGCGGCGAGGTGCTGGGCATCGCGGGGGAGAGCGGCTGCGGCAAGTCCACCCTGGCGTACGCGATCACCCGCCTGCTCCGCCCGCCGGCGCGGATCACCGCCGGGCGGGTGGTCTTCGGCGGGGACACCGACGTGCTGGCCCTCGACGGCGAGGAGCTGCGCGCGTTCCGGTGGCGGCGGATCGCCATGGTGTTCCAGAGCGCCATGAACGCCCTCAATCCCGTCATATCCGTACGCCGCCAGCTGGCCGACGTGCTGATCACGCACGAGCCGTCCATGACCGGCAAGGAGCGCGAGGAGCGCTGCGCCGAGCTGCTCGACCTGGTCGGGATCGACCGGCGGCGGCTGTCGGCGTATCCGCACGAGCTGTCCGGCGGCATGCGGCAGCGGGTGCTGATCGCCATGGCGATGGCGCTCAACCCGGACGTGGTCATCCTCGACGAGCCCACCACCGCCCTCGACGTGATCGTCCAGCGGGACATCCTCGAGGAGATCGACCGGCTGCGCGAGATGTTCGGGTTCGCCGTCGTCTTCATCACCCACGACCTGTCGCTGCTGCTGGAGATCAGCGACCGCCTGGCCATCATGTACGGCGGCCGCATCGTCGAACGCGGCACGGCGCGCGAGCTGCTGACCAGGCCGCGGCATCCCTACACGCAAGGCCTGCTGCGCTCGTTCCCCAGCCTGCGGGGGGAGCGCCGGGAGCTGCGCGGATTGCCCGGCAGCCCGCCCGACCTGGCCGATCTGTCACCCGGGTGCCCGTTCGCGCCGCGCTGCCCGAAGGCATACGAGCCCTGCTGGGAGATCACGCCTTTGCTGGACGAGACCGGGGTCGCCTGCTACAAGGCGGAGCCGTCGATTGGGGAGGTCCAGTGCTTGCCGTCGACCACGTGAGCAAGCACTTCACGATCCGCGACGGCCGGCGGCGCGAGGTCCTGAAGGCCGTCGACGACGTGTCGTTCGAGCTGCGGTCGGGGGAGACCACGGCCCTGGTGGGGGAGAGCGGCAGCGGCAAGTCGACGATCGCGCGCATGCTGGCCCGCCTGGCCGTACCGACCTCGGGCGAGATCCGGCTCGACGGCGCGCTGGTGCGGTCGGCGCGGCGCTACCGCAAGGACGTCCAGATGGTGTTCCAGGATCCGTTCGCGTCGCTCAATCCGGCGCACACGATCGGCTACTGCCTCACCCGGCCGCTGCGCGTCCACAAGATGCCCGGGACGGCCGAAGAGCTGCTCGAACGCGTCAACCTGCCAACGGCCTACGTACGGAAATATCCGCACGAGCTGTCGGGCGGGCAGCGCCAGCGTGTGGCCATCGCCCGCGCGCTCGCCCCGCGCCCGCGCGTCCTGCTGGCGGACGAGCCCGTCTCGATGCTGGACGTGTCGATCCGGCTTGAGATCCTCAACCTGATCGACCAGCTCAAACGAGAGGAGGATCTGGCCGTCCTCTACGTCACCCACGACCTCGCGACGGCCCGCCACTTCGCCTCGACGGTCCTGGTCATGCTCCGCGGCCGGATCGTGGAACGCGGCGAGGCCGACGAGGTCATCCTGCGCCCGGCGCACGAGTACACGCGGCGGCTCGCGGCCGCCGCCCCCGACCCCTACCGCAACATCTGACGCATATCGGAATCTAGGAGAGACATGTCCCGCAGAGCCCTGACCGCTCTGCTGTGCCTGCTGGTGACCCTCGCCATCCCGTTACCGGCGCACGCCGGCGCCGGGGGCGGCTTCGTCACACGCCAGGGCAGCAACCTGACGCTGAACGGCACGACCTTCCGCTTCTTCGGCAGCAACAACTACTACCTCGCCTACCAGTCGCGCGCCATGGCCGACGACGTCTTCAAAGACGCCAAGGCGGCCGGGTTCACCGTGATCCGCACCTGGGGCTGGCTGGACACGCCGACCAACGGCGTGCAGTTCCAGACCTGGGACGGCGGCGTCCCCGCCTACAACGACGGCCCGAACGGGCTCGAGCGCCTCGACTACGTGCTGTACAAGGCGCGGCAGAACGGGATCAAACTGATCATCCCGTTCACCAACAACTGGGGCGACTTCGGGGGCATGGACCAGTACGTCCGCGTCGCCGGCAAGACCTACCACGACGACTTCTACACCGACCCGACGGTCAGGGGCTGGTTCAAGGCGTACATCTCCCACCTGCTGAACCGGACCAACACGCTGACCGGTGTGAAGTACAAGGACGACCCCACGGTCATGACCTGGGAGCTGGCCAACGAGCCGCGCTGCGGCGGCTCGGGCGCGTTCCCCGTGTCCCCGGGCTGCTCCTGGCGGAGCACTTTGGCCTGGGCCGACGAGATGAGCCGGCACATCAAGTCGATCGACCACCACCACCTGGTCTCGGTCGGCGACGAGGGCTTCACCTGTGACGCCGTCGGCACCGACGACTTCATGGCCAACTGCGGCGCCGGAATCGACAACGCCAAGCTGACCGCGCTCCCGGCGATCGACTCGATGTCGTTCCACCTGTATCCGGACGGCTGGGGCAAGACGGTCGACTGGGGCACCCAGTGGATCATCGATCACGTCAAGACCGCCAAGCGGCTCAACAAGGCCGTGACGTTCGGTGAGTTCGGGCTCAAGGACAAGGCGACGCGCAACCCCGTCTACAGGACGTGGATGGACGCCTTCAAGGGAGGCAACGGCTTCCTCTACTGGATCCTGTCGGGCTCGCAGGACGACGGCACGCTCTATCCGGATTTCGACGGGTTCACCGTCTACTGCCCCACGCCGGTCTGCCAGACCGTCACGAACGCGGGCACGGAGCTGCTCCACGGCCAGCGGACGCTGCCTCCGGTGGCCGACAACGACACGGCGGTCACCGAGTTCAACACGCCCGTCACGGTCAAGCCGCTGGCCAACGACATCGCCTACCGGACGTACCTGAAGCCGTCCACGATCGCGCTCACCGGGACCGGGTTCACGCTCAGCGGCGACACCGTCACGTTCACTCCTGCGCCGGGATTCGTCGGCAAGGCGACCGCGCATTACACGGTCAAGGACGCCGCCGGCCACCGGTCGAACACGGCCGACATCGTGGTCACGGTCAAGCCCGACCCGACCGCGGCGATCGCCGTCGAGTCGTGGGAGGACGGCATCGGCGCCTGGGCGCCGGGCAACTGGCAGGCCAACGCCGGCACGGTCGCCCAGACGCCGGACTTCCACACGGCCGGGTCGTTCGGCATGCACGTCAGCGCGGCGGACGGCGGCTGGTTCGGCACGACGTACACCACGCCGCTCGACCTCTCCGGCAAGTCCGCCTTCAAGTACGACCTGAAGACGGGCGCCACCGGCACGTCCACGGCGCTCGCCCTCCAGGTCGGGCCGTCGTTCACCTGGTGCCAGGGCCCCTTCACCTGGGTGCCGGAGAACGCCGCCACCCAGACCCTGGAGACCGACCTGTTCAACGGGGTCTCCTGTGACCAGGAGTCGCTGAAGGAGGTGCACGGGGTCCTGCTGTTCATCGGCTCGGGCGAGTTCGACATCGACAACCTGCGCGCCGAGTAGGTCTGGATGCCCCGCCGCCCGCGCCAGGTCAGCACGCCTTGGCGCGGGCGGCGGCCCGCCTTCCGTTAGGCTGGGACCTCGTGAAGACGTTCGAGGAGCTGTACGCCGAGCTGGCCGAGAAGGCGCGCACCCGGCCCGCGGGGTCGGGCACCGTGGCCGCGCTCGACGCCGGCGTGCACGCCATCGGCAAGAAGGTGGTCGAGGAGGCGGCGGAGAGCTGGATGGCCGCCGAGCACGAGTCGGCCGACCGCGCCGCCGAGGAGATCTCGCAGCTGCTCTACCACGTGCAGGTCCTCATGATCGCCCGGGGGATCGGGCTGGATCAGGTCTACAAGCATCTGTAGCCGTAAAAATACGTTGCCGAGACCGACCCCCGAAGGATTCGCTGAGACCATGCTCCGCCTGGCCGTACCGAACAAGGGCGCGCTCACCGAGGCCGCGCAGACCATCCTCAAGGAAGCCGGATACCGGCAGCGCAAGGACGCCAAGGAGCTCGTCGTCGTCGACCCGGAAAACGACTGCGAGCTGTTCTTCCTGCGCCCCCGCGACATCGCCGTCTACGTGGGGGAGGGCACGCTCGAGGCCGGGATCACCGGCCGCGACATGCTGTTCGACTCCGGCGCGCCGGCCGAGGAGATCTCGCAGCTCGGGTTCGGGCAGTCGACATTCCGTTTCGCCGCCGCCCCCGGGTCCTATGAGAGCCTCGCCGACCTGGGCGGCCGCCGGATCGCCACCTCCTACGCCGGCCTGCTGGGCAAATATCTCGCCGACCAGGGCGTCGACGCCCGGGTGATCAAGCTGGACGGGGCCGTCGAGACGGCGATCAGGCTCGGCGTCGCCGACGCCATCGCCGACGTCGTCGAGACCGGCACCACGCTACGCAACATCGGTCTCGAGGTCTTCGGCGAGCCCATCGCCCGTTCCGAGGCCGTGCTCATCAAGCGCGTCGGCGCTCCCGACACCCCCGGTCTCCAGCAGCTCGTACGGCGCCTGCAGGGCGTCCTCGTGGCCCGCGACTACGTGATGATGGACTACGACATCCGCGCCGAGCGGATCGACGAGGCCATCGCCATCACGCCCGGCATGGAGGGCCCCACGGTCTCGCCGCTGCACCGCGAGGGCTGGGTGGCCGTCCGCGCCATGGTCCGCCGCCGCGGGCACCAGCAGGTCATGGATCAGCTGTGGGAGCTCGGCGCCAAGGCGATCCTGGTCACCGACATCTACGCCTGCAGGCTCTGACCCGCCCTGACTCTGACGGGGGGCCTGCCGGATAGCCCCCGGAAGGCGGTCACCCCCGGCACGAGCAGGGCCAGCAGCGGCGGGGTGAAGCCGGCCAAGGCCGCCAGCATGAGCACGGGCGTCAGGCCCCACTCGCCGATGGCCGGGCCCGTGAGCGCCAGCCCCAGCGGCGTGAACATCGACTGGGTGAGCCAGTCGACCGAGATGACGCGGGCCAGCCGGCTCGGCGGGATCTCGGCCTGGGTGCCGAGCACGGCCTGGACGGCGTAGATCTCCAGGCCGAATCCGGCCAGCGGATAGGCGATGTAGATGAGCCCCGTCCAGTTGAGCGCCAGCGGCACGAGGCCGTAGAGGGCCAGGCCGGCCATGCCGACCATGCCGCGTTTGCGCGGATGCCAGCGCAGGCTCACCAGGGCTCCGATCAGGCCGCCCACCGACAGCAGCGACAAGGCCGTGCCGTACACCGTGTCGCCCCCGAACTGCACGCGCGACACCAGCGGCAGCACCACCGCGGCGGGGGCGATGGTGAGCATGGTCTGCGCGGCCGACACGAGGATGACCGTGCCGATCCAGCGGTGCCGCCAGACCTCGGTGAAGCCGTCGGCCATCTCCCGTACGGCGCTGCGCCGCACGTCCGGGTGGATCACCGGCTCGCGCAGCCGCAACAGCGTGACGAAGCTCAGCGCGAGCGCGATGAGCGCCGCCAGGAAGCCCACACGCGGCGAGGTGGCCGACACGAGCAGCGCGCCGAGACCAGGCCCCGCGATGGCTCCCAGACGCCAGGCGACCGCGTTGAGGGCCGCGCCCGTGGGCCGTTCGGCGGGATTCAGCACGGCCCCGAGGCAGGCGAGGAAGGCCGGGCGGTAGAACGCCTCGCCCGCGCCGGTGAGGAACACCATCATCCCGAGCAGTTGCGTCGACTCCGGATTGAGCAGCCCGGTCGCGATCACCAGGCACTGGCCGCCCTGGGCCACCAGCATGACCGCGCGGCGGGGCACGCGGTCGGCCCAGACGCCGCCGAAGAGCGAGAAGATCACCAGCGCCGCCCATCGGGCGGCGAGGACGAGGCCGACGGTGGTCGCGCTGCCGTGTGCGTTGAGCACCGCGATCGTCACCGCCACGGGAAACAGTTGGTCTCCTGTGACAGAAGCGACAAGACTGGCCAGAAGGATGCGGAACTCGTGATTTCGCAAGGCCCGCACATTGGCGATCCTCAGTTATGAGTGGCCAATGCGCAACGGGGCGTAGCTCATCTGACAAATGTCACGCAGAACCTCTTACCGCCCGCACTAAAGATCAGCGCCGATCGATCTTAGCGTTTAAGCCATGAACGCCATCGCCTTCACCGATCTGCGCAAGACCTACGGCGACGTGATCGCCGTAGACGGTCTGGATCTGACCATCCCCGTGGGCAGCACGGTCGCGCTTCTCGGCCCCAACGGCGCCGGCAAGTCGACCACGATCAACATGCTGCTCGGCCTGACCCGGCCGACCGCCGGCGACATCAAGATCTTCGGCGGCACCCCCGACGAGGCCGTCTCGCGCGGCCAGATCGGCGCCATGCTGCAGGAGGGCCAGCTGATCCCCGAGCTGACCGTGGCCGAGACCGTCGACTTCATCCGCCGGCTCTACCCTGAGCCCCTCTCCCTTGACGACGTGCTCCAGCTCGCCGACCTGACCAGCCTGGCCGGGCGGCGCGCCGACAAACTGTCCGGCGGCCAGACCCAGCGGGTGCGCTTCGCCCTCGCCGTCGCCGGCGCGCCCCGGCTGCTCGTGCTCGACGAGCCGACGGCCGCCATGGACGTCGAATCGCGGCGCCGCTTCTGGGAGAGCATGCGGTCCTACGCCTCGCTCGGCCGGACCGTCCTGTTCGCCACCCACTACCTGGAAGAGGCGGACGAGAACTCCGACCGCGTCATCGTGATCGCCCGCGGCCGGGTCGTCGCCGACGGCACCGCCGCCGAGATCAAGGCCGGCGTCGGCGGCCAGAACGTCGTGTTCACCCTCGGCGACCAGTCGTCGTCCGGGCTCGACGCGCTGCCCTTCGTGTCCGCCGTCGAGATCAACGGCCGCCAGGCCGTGCTGCGGACCACCGACATCGACGCCACCGTCAACGCCCTCTACCGCGCCACCACCCTCACCGTGCGCGACCTCCAGATCAACGGGGCCGACCTGGAGGACGCATTCCTCTCCCTCACCAAGGACGCGTCGTGAACTACCTGAAGATCGAACTCCTCCGCATGCTGCGCAACAAGCGCTACGTCATCTTCGTCGTCGCCTTCCCCGTCGGCTTCTATCTGCTCTACGCGAGCCTGTGGGGCGGCCAGACCACCGATAGCGGGCTGCGCGGCAGTGTGCTCCTGATGGTCTCCATGGCCGCGTACGGCGCGCTTGGGGCGTCCATGATGAGCACGGCCGTGCCGTGGTCGACCGAGCGGAAGGCGGGCTGGCTGCGGCAGCTGCAGATCACCCCGCTGCCCGGCCGCGCCATCATCCTCACCAAGCTGGCCGCGTCCCTGCTGCTCGTGCTCCCGGCGCTGCTGCTGGTCTCGCTGGCCGCCGTGCTCACCCAGCACGTGTCCCTTGAGGCATGGCAGTGGGCCGTGCTGATTCCCGCGATGTGGATCGGCACCCTGCCGTTCGCGGCGCTGGGCCTGACCATCGGGTCGTTCCTGCCGCCCGACTCGGCCCAGCCGGTGGCGATGATCGGGATGTTCGGCCTGTCGATGCTGGGCGGGCTGTGGTTCCCCGTCGACATCATGCCTTCGGCCATGAAATCGATCGCGCACGCCACCCCCTCGTACGACTACGCGAACGTCGGCTGGCAGATCGCCGGAGGGCACACCCCGCCCGTGTCGTCCATCGCCGGAGTCGTCGCCTGGGGCGTCGGCCTCGGTGCCCTGGCGGTCTTGTCGTACCGCCGCGCTACCGTACCGGCATGAGCGGGCGGCTGAGCACGATCCTCCGGCCCCGCGGGAGCGCCTCCCGCGGGGCCGCGGGCCGTGGCGGGCCCGGGCGGCTGGACCGGGCGCTCACCTTCGGGGGGACCGAGGAGCGGCCGTCACGCGTCCGGCGGCTGCTCGGCATGTCGCTCGGGTTGGTCTACCTGGTCTATCCGCTGACCGAGATCCTCAACGGCACGCTCACCGGGGCCTTGGCCGTCTTCGCCGTCGTCACGCTCGTCACGTTCACCGGGTCGTTCGTGGCCACGGCGCTCTCACCCACGATGACCGACATCAAGCCCCGCTCGACCTACACGTTCCTCACGGTGACCACGGTCATCGCGCTGTTCGCGCCGCTGATCTTCGGGCCCGGCTGGCTGGCCATGCCGATCTACCTGACCGTTCTCTACGGCTTCGCCCTGCCGCCACGGTTCAGCATGCTCGCGCTGGCGGCCCTCGCCGGCTGGGTGATCCTCATCGGGACGCTGCAGCACGCCGACGGCGGCACGCTGTCGCTGCTGATCCTGCAGATCTTCTCGCTCGGCTTCCTGTTCATCAGCGTCCGCAACACGCGGATGCTCGTGGTCGAGCTGCGCAAGACCCAGGCCGAGGCCACCCGGCTCGCCGCGACCGAGGCGGCCACCGAGGAGCGCCTGCGCATCTCCCGCGACCTGCACGACCTGCTGGGGCACAGCCTGTCGCTGATCGTGCTGAAGAGCGAGCTGGCCGGGCGGCTCGCCGAGGGCCGCGCCGCCGCCGAGATCGCCGACATCGAGCAGGTGGCCAGGCAGGCGCTGGTCGAAGTGCGCGACGCCGTGACCGGCTACCGCCAGCGCGGCCTGTCCGGCGAGCTCGACGGCGCCCGCGTCGCCCTGTCCGCCGCGGGGGTCGCGGTCACGGTCCACACGACCGGCACGCCGCTCCCCGACTACCTCGACGGCCTGTTCGGCTGGGCCGTCCGCGAGGGCGCCACCAACGTCCTCCGCCACGCCCGCGCCACCCGGTGCGCCATCGACATCACCTACACCGCCACCCGCGCCACCCTCGACCTCACAGACAACGGCCCCCCCGCCACCCCCGCCGCCCGGCTTGTCGCCGACCCCGCCGCCCCCGCCGCCAACCCCGCAGTCCCGCCGATCAGCCCGCCGGCCGCCCCCACCGCCGCCCCGCTGACCGGCCCCGCCGCCCCGCCCACCGCCAACCCCGCAGCCCGGTCCGCCGCGCCGACCGTCCCCGCGGCCCGGTCTGCCGCGCCGGCCGCCCCCGCGGCCCGGTCTGCCGCGCCGACCGCCCCCGCCGCCGCCTCGCTGACCGGCCCCGCCGCCCCGCCCACCGCCAACCCCGCAGCCCCGCCGATCAGCCCGCCCACCGCCCCCACCGCGCGGCCGCCCGGCGCCCCGTCGGCCGCCCCCGCTGCCCGGTCCGCCGCCGACCCCGCCGCGCCTATCAGCCCGCCGCCCGGCCCCGCCGCCGCCCACACGCGATCGTCAGATCCGGCCGGACCGTCGGATCCGGCCCGCGAGGCGACGCCTCCGGGCGCCTTCGCCACGGCTCCTCGGTTCGGGGGAATGGGGCTGCGCGGTCCTGGGAGTGGACTCGAGGGCCTCGCAGAGCGCGTCCAAGCCGTCGGCGGCACCGTCGACGCCGGCCCGGCCCCCGGCGGTGGCTTCCGCCTCCACATCGAAGTCCCCGTCCCCGCCGCAGCCCCAACCCCAGCCCCCACCCCAGCTTCTGCACACGCCCCCGCCCCGGCCCCCGCCGCCGTGCGCGCCCCCGTCATCCCTGAGTAGTCGGCGGCCGCCGCCGAGCCGTGAGGCGGGGTGCCCGCTCCGTGCCCCCCGGCCCTGCCCAGGCCCGGCTGCAGCCCCGCCCCCGCCCCCGCTCCGGGCCGGCCCCGGGCGCTGCCGCCGTGCGCGCCCCAGTGATCCCGGAGTAATCGGCGGCCGCTGGCGAGCCGTGAGGGAGGGTGCCGCGGCCGGCTGGGGGAGCGGACCGGGCGCATCCGCTCTTGGCTTTCCGGGTCACAGGGGGGCGGGGGCGGTGGCGTCGAGGGATCTGAGGGCCGCCTCGACGATGCCGAGCGCCTCGCCCGTGCCGATTCCGACGCTCGCCACGAGGGCCGCGTAGTCGGCGGCCGCCTGGCGGGCGCGCTCGCGGGCCTCCTCGCCGACCGACGACACGAACGATCCCGCCCGGCCCCGCGTCTCGATCAGCCCGGCCTCCTCCAGCTCACGGTAGGCGCGGCCGACCGTGTTCACGGCCAGGCCCAGGTCGCCCGCAAGCCTCCGGATGGTCGGCAGCCGGAAGCCCACGGCCAGCGTGCGATCCTGGATCTGCCGGGCGAGCTGGGTCCGCAGCTGCTCGTATGGCGGCACCGGCGACCCGGCGTCGATGACGATCACCGAACGCCCACCACGTTCCGCGCCACGTCGGCCGCGCACGCCGTTGTGTACTGGACGGCGATGAACGCGGCCAAGCCCACCAGCACGAATCCGACGGCGGCGGCATTCCACCAGCCGGGCGCGAACCCGAACACCAGCACCATCGGCAGTGCCCACAAGATGGCCGGATTGGTGCTCTCACGCGCGTCCTCGATGCGCATGATGACGTCGGCCGTCAGCGAGATCTCATCCTCCGCGACGACCGGCCTGGCGAGGAGCTCGCGCAACTGCAGGATCGTGCCGAGGCCGACCCCGGCCACGGCGACCAGCAGGACGACGGCCGCCCGTCGTACGGTGTCGTCGCCGACGGCCAGCGCTCCGCCCGCCAGCGCGAACGCGCCGGCGTAGGAGGCGGCCGAAACGATCGCGTACGGACGGCCGAGCAGTGCCCGCAGACCGGGCTGCGCCGGATGGGCCGCCCGCCGCGTCAGCGTCATTCCCACCTGCCGGTCGACCCGCCTGATCCAGGCGTCGAGCAGCGTGCGGCCCATCAGCAGCCCTGCCACCAACGCGCCCAGGAGCAGCGGCTTCGTCCCGTCGGGCCCGAACGGGGAGATGACCAGCCCGTTGGAGACCTGTATCGCCGCCGCCCCGAGGATCAGTAAGGCCAGCAGGATGGAGCCGAGGGTCCGTGCCCGCCGCCGCACCGCCAGTCGCGCGCTGAGCAGGGACGTCGACGGACTCTCGCTGAGGTCGTGCCGGCGCAGCCAGTCCGTCGTGCATCGGACATCCACCGGCCGCGGCTCGCGGCTCAAAATGGGGCTGTTCGTCATGCCTCCTCCTTTTGTCGCAATGTTTGTAGCAACATGTTGCGTCATACCTTGCGACAAAGTCAACCGGCCGAGGTCTGGCCGGACGACGTTAAGGTTGGGGCGTGGCCGACGTGATCGGACCGGAGTCCGAGGCCGTCGCCGGGGCGATCCGGGTGGTGCTGGCAGAGGATCAGGCGATGGTGCGTGGCGCCTTGGCGTCGCTGCTGAATTTGGAGCCCGACATCGAGGTCGTCGGCGAGGCCGCCTCCGGCGCCGAGGCCGTCATCGTGGCCGGGCGGATGCGCCCCGACGTGACCCTGCTCGACATCGAGATGCCCGGCATGGACGGGATCGTCGCCGCGGCCGAGATCAGGCGCGCGGTGCCGGCCTGCAAGGTCATGATCCTCACGACGTTCGGGCGGCCGGGCTACCTGCGGCGGGCCATGGAGGCGGGCGCGGCGGCGTTCCTCGTCAAGGACAGCCCCGCGCGCGAACTCGCCGCCGCCATCCGCCGAGTGCTCGCGGGCGAGCGCGTGATCGACCCCGGGTTGGCCGCCGTGGCGCTCAGCGCCGGGCCCAATCCGCTCTCGCCACGCGAACGCGACGTTCTCGCCGCCGCCGCCGACGGCTCGACCGTGGGCGACATCTCCGCGCGCCTGCATCTGTCCGAAGGCACCGTGCGCAACTACCTGTCCGCCGCCATCCAGAAAACCGGCGCACGCAACCGCATCGAAGCCGTCCAGAAAGCCGAAATCCAAGGGTGGCTCTAGGGCCTTTGTCGAAGTCGGCCGTGGGTGAGGACGCCGCGGCGCGTCGGTGACGGCAACTCATGGATGGCCGCTGGCGGGTGCGGGCCGGCGGCCCCCTGGCGCGACATCCCCGCCTATTACGGGCCCTGGTCGGCGGCGTACGCGTTGTTCCGCCGCCGGCAGCGCGACGGGACCTGGGCGCGAGGAGCCGGTCGAGCAGCGCTTGCACGACCTCGACGGCCGAGCTGACGGTCTGGTGCTCGCGCTCGGTGAGCGCGATCCGGACGGCCCGTGTGTCCCGCGTATCCCGCGTGTCCTGCGTATCCCGCGTGTCCCGCGTGTCCTGTGTGTCTCTGGTGCGCTCGGCCGTCCGCCTCGAGGGAGCGCCGGCTGGGCCGCCGCTGCCCGGCTTGGTGCATGCCGGACAGCGACGACAGGACATCTTGCACGTGGGTCAGACCCAGTGGTGCGAGCGCCCCGATCGGCCGCCACGCGCCACTTGATCGACAACCGCTAGCATCTCGGTCAGAGGGTGGCGATCTCGACCTGGGCTGCCTCCTGCGGGTCGGACTTGAGGGTGACCATGAGGCCGGCCGACGAGCCGTCGGCCCACTTCAGTGAGAAGGCGCGGCCCTTCATCTTGAGGACGGAGACCAGGCGCACGCCCTTGGGGCCCCAGGCGCCGCTGGGGATGTTCTCGCCGCCGGGCGGCGGGAACTGATCCTGCAGCGCCAGGTCTTCGACGATATGCCAGACCAGCACGGCGCCCGGGGCGTTGAGCCAGTCGTAGTTCTCCGCGGCCCCGGACCCGGACCAGCGATTCTCCAGGATGAAGTACTCCTTGTTCCCCCGCGCCGGGTCATAGATGATCGTCACCTCATGGCTGGTCTCGACCGCCTTGAGGGTGATTGTCGAGGTCGTCCACTTGTTGGTCTCCACGACGCCGGGCGTCACGAAGCCGTTCTTGAGTTTGTGGAACGCGTCGATGTGCGGGCTCCCGTTGATATCGTCCATGACGCTCCAGCGGAAGGCCCGGGTCGCCTGCGCGGCGGAGTACAGGTCGGCGGCGCCGAGGACCACGTGCGCCGCCGCGTGGACGACGGCAGCGACGTTGAGCATCCGGGCGAAGTCATCGGTTCGCCCGTTCAGGTACACGTCGACCACGGGAACGGCCAGGTTTTCGCCGTCGACGGCGGCCGTGACCGTGCGGAACTCGCCCTGGGGGGTGAACTGGGGATGCACGACCTCGATCACCGCTTCGTCGCGGCTCAGGTAGTGGTTTCCGTCACGGTCGAGTGACGGGAAGTCGATCCACGGGTCCGCCGCGGACAGCGCGTCCTTGACCATCATGGCTTGGGTCCCGATGTCCCAATACCAGGTGCCGGTGCGCCCGGCCGGGGCGGGCAGCCAGTTCCCGTCGGCGCAGCCGACGTACGTGGGTGTCGAGAACGTGAACTGACCGGCGCTGTTCTCCTGGAACCAGCCCTTGACGTTGCGGCCGCCGTCGGCGCCCTCGTGGAAGGCGCGCAGAGAGTCGAGGCTCGGCGGCGCCACCTGATCGGGCCGCCCGGTGTCGAAGCAGACCACGAAGACCGGCGGCGCCGACCCCGTCTGGGGCGACATCCCGTAGTACGGCTGCGCGAAGTCGCTGCCCGGCCGTTTGGTGAAGGTCACGGCGAGCGTGCGGTCCGACACGTACGTCGTGGACTGGAGTGCCTGGATCTGCACCACGACGGTGTGGGTGCCGGGCGGCACGTTCTTCGCGGCGAAGGTGTAGCTCTGCGCGCGATACTGGCCGATCCCGGCCGACAGGTCGACGGATGACGAGTCCATCGGCCGGCCGTCCAGCAGCACCCGGAGCAGCGTGTGGTCCGTCGCGTACAGCTGGAGTCCGACGGTCGCCTCGACGTTCGTGCCGCCGGAGTACGTGGTGAACGTGCCGCCGATGTTGCTCAGCGCGGTGAACGGGCCGTCGGTGATCGCGTCGGGCCCGCCCTGGTACACCGAGGCCGTCATGCCGCCGTCGGCCGCGGACGCCGGCGTCGCGAATATCGTCATCGCCCGGTCGGCCAGCTTGACGACGCCGTTGTTGGCGAACCACTGAATCGCCACTGTGTGAGTCCCGGCGCCAAGCGCCTTTCGGACGAAATCGTATGACAGCGCCCCCGCGGGGACTCCGGCTCCGGCGAACAGCACGTCCTCGCTCGGCTGCCCGTCGACCACGGCCCGCGCGAAGAAGCCGCCGGTGCCGACGTCGGTCAGGCCCGAGAACGTGATCTCGAGGTCACGCGTGTCACTCGTGACCAGGCTGCGGGTCAGATCCGGGATGGACTCCCAGGTGCCGGTGTTCTTGCTCAGCCATCCCGACTCGGTCGCCGCGTGGTAGAGCCGGCTCGCGCCCGCGCCGCCCGAGTCGACGTTGACGGACAACGTCCGTTTGTCGATGGTGGTCAACGAGCCCGCGTTCGCGAGCCACTGCACCTTCACGATGTGCCGGCCGGCGGAGAGTCCCTCCTTGCCGAACGTGAACGAGCGCGTGCCGTCGTACTCCGCGCCGTCGAACTTGTAGACCACGTCCGTCGGCGCGGACGCGGCGCCGTCGACGAGCACCCGGAACCAGACGGTCTGCTCGGTGAACACCTGGACGGACAGCGTCGCGGCGAGCGTCGACCCGGCCTGGGCGGACACCGCCGTGCTCAGGCCGGGCACGTCCTCCCACATGCCGGGCGCCCTCTGGTGCTCGGGCGCCTCGCTGCTGACGATCGTCAGCGCGGCGCCCGACGACACCTGCGGCGGCCCCGCCTGCGGCGCGATGTGCGCGGTCGCGCTGTCGAGCGTGTACGTGTTGCCCAGCGACCCGCTGACCGTCAGCGTCCAGTCCGCCGTGCCCTCGTTGTTCAGCACGACGGTACGGCTGCCCGAGGCCGCCAGGTTCCCGCCGCCGAATCCGAGCCCGTCGATCCTCTTCCAGACCGTGCAGCCCGGGAGCTGGTCGACGCTCCAGTGCACGGTCACGCTCTGCCCGACGGTGACGCCGGCCGGTGTGACGGTCACTTGCCCCGTCGTACTGGCCACGCAGTCGTCCGGCGGCGGGTCGCCCTCACCCCCGCCCACCGGCGCCGCATTGGCCACTCCGGCCCCCAGCACCACCGACAACGCCACCGAGGCGGCCATCACCACGTGTCTCATCCATCTCACTGAAGCCAAGGCGTGACATGGTGTGCCACGACGTGGCACGTGGGTGTCGGGGTGTCAGTGGCGGGAGGTGACCACGTGGCGGATGAGGTCGCTGACGTGGACCACGCCCATGCAGCGGCCGAGTTCGTCTACGACGACGAGGTCGTCGTAGACGCGGCTGGGATCGCGGCCGGTGAGTTGCATGGCGGCGACCGCCGGGGTGGTCTTGGGCACCACCTTGGGCGGGTCGGCCAGGCGCGTGGCGGGCTTCTTGGCGTGCAGTGCATGGCCGTACGCTCCGGCCATGAACAGCAGGAACCGGCTGCGGTCGATGCTGCCGTGCGGGCGCTGGAACTCGTCCACCAGGATGATGCTCGTGATCGAGGGCTCGGTGCCGAAGGCGGCGACGACGCCTTCGGCGGTCGCGTTCATGGAGAGGGTCACGGCCGGCATCAGGAACTCCTGCACGCGCGGGCCGAGCAGCGCGGTCAGCGGCGGCACGTTCTCGGTGGCCGGAAGGGGCACGTTGACCCGCCCATGGGAGGGCTTCCAGTCGCCGGGGGCGAGCAGGCTGCCCTGGGCGAGCCGGATGCCCCAGCCGCGCACGGCCGCGAGCTGCGACTCGTCGACGACGCCCGGGGCCAGCACGTGCGCGGCGATTTCGCGCGCGAAGGTCACCACGGATTCGGCCACCGCGGCGCGCCGGGCGTCGCGCGGAGCGCGCTCGACCAGTTCGGGCGCGAGCATGACGACGTACGGCTGGGCGTCGGCGATCAGGTCGAGGGGCAGGTGGCTGCTGCCGGCCTCGCCGAACGCGATCAGGTATCCGGCCGCGCGCAGGCCGTCCACGCCGTGCAGCAGCGCGCTCCGGTCGCCGGGGGCGACCGCGCCCTCGATGGCCAGGATGACCTCGCGCGGGCGGCGGGTGGCCACGCGCATGGCCTCGTGCAGCGGCGCGAGCGCGGCCGAGCCGCCGGCGACGGCGCCCACCGGGATGGTGAGCACGAGGGGGAGCAGCGCGCCTTCCGCGGAGACCGAGCGGAGGGCCTCGATCGTGCCGGTGAGAGAGTGCCGCGGGCCCGCATGCGGGTGAGCCGTCACCTCGACCGCGATCACGCCGCCGGTGTCCAGATCGACGATGGGGTGGAAGGCTGCGGGGAGGGGCGCGTCAGGCGCACTCATAGGGGCCATCCCGCTCGCCTGACTGGTAAGCGGCAGGATTGGCGCGGGTGTGTAGTCCGGCCCTGCGATGAGAGGCGCGCCGGGGGAAGTGGGTACCGACACCTTGGCATTGTTACGCCAGGCCACTAGCGCGAATCCTGTCATGAAACGATGTTCACCGACATTTCCACATACGTTCTGTCGGTAATAAGGCCGGGTAGAAGGGCTGCCATGACTGCACGGCCCGCCGCGGGCGGCGGACGCTGGATCACGGTCACCCCTGACCGCGTGGGCCGCTGGATCGACGGCTTCGTCGACCGGCACGGTGCGTTCGAGGTGTCGGCGACCCCCGACGTGGTCACGCTGACCGCCGCCGACGGCTCGGTGGCCGAGTGCCACGCCCCTTTCCCGCCGCTCGCGTCCGGATCGGTGCGCGGCCTCATCACCCACGTCCGGCAGTCGCGGCGGATCGGCGTCCTTCTCGTACGGCTCGGCGGCCACGCCGCCGGAGTGTTCGAAGGGGATCGGCTGGTCGCCTCGAAGGTCGGCTCGCGGCTGGTCCACGGCCGCAGCGCGGCAGGCGGCTGGTCGCAGCACCGTTTCGCGAGACGCCGCGAGAAACAGGTGGACGAGGCCCTGCGGGCGGCGGCGGAGGTGGCCGTGCGCGTGCTCGTGCCCTACACCGAGAGCGCGGACGGGCTCGCGGCCGTGGTGCTCGGGGGCGACCGGCGGGCCGTCGACGGGCTGCGCGCCGACCGGCGGCTGGACCCGGTCTTCGCGCTGGAGATGGAGCCGTTCCTGACCGTGCCCGACCCACGGCTCGCCGTGCTGGAGGGGACGCCCAAGCTGTTTCGCGCCGTACGGATCCGGCTGACGGATGGGTAGAGGTGAACCGTGCCCGACAAGCTCGAGCGATACCGCAAGATGCGCGATCCGGGACGCACTCCGGAGCCCATCCCGGACGACGTCACCCCCACCGACGGGCACGCCTACGTGATCCACGAGCATCACGCGCGCGCCCTGCACTGGGATCTGCGGCTGGAGCGCGACGGGGTGCTGGCCTGCTGGGCCATACCGAAAGGCCTGCCGGACGACCCGGCCGTCAACCACCTCGCCGTCCACACCGAGGACCACCCGATCGAATACCTGACGTTCGCCGGCCACATACCGCAGGGCGAATACGGCGGGGGATCGATGACGATCTGGGACACCGGCACGTACGAGACGGAGAAGTGGAACGACCGCGAGGTCAAGCTGACCCTGGAAGGACAGCGGGCGAGCGGCACGTTCGTGCTGTTCAAGACCCATGGGAAGAACTGGATGATCCACCGGATGGGCGCGTCCGTCCGCGATCCGCTTCCCGAGGCCCGTCCGATGCTGCCGGTCACGCGTTCACGGTTGCCGAAGAATCCGGACAAGTACGCGTTCGAGTTCGCGTGGGGCGGGCGGCGGGTCATGCCGGTGATCGAAGGCGGGCGGACTCGTCTGGCCGGCGACTATCCGTGGCTCCGGCCCCTGGCCGACTCCTTCGGCAGTCGCACGGCCGTGCTCGACGGCGAGGTCGTGACCTTGGGCGGCGCCGAGGTCCTCGTGTTCTACGACCTGCTCTACGACGACGGCCGCTCGCTGACGGCCGAGCCGTACGAACGGAGAAGGGCCGCCCTGGAGGCGCTCGGTCTTTCCGGGGCGCGCTGGCAGACCGCCCCGGCCTGGCCGGGCCAGCCGGACGCCGTCCTGGCCGCCGCCCGTGAGCAGGGTCTTCCCGGGGTGATCGGCAAACCCCTGGACTCCCCGTACGCTCCGGGCGAGTCGAATGTGTGGCTGTTCATCTCCGCGGCGAGGTGAGCCACCCCCAGGAGCCTCTAAACTCTCCTGGGGAGTTCTTTCACAATCATGATCACAGCTACTGACATCGAGCTGCGCGCGGGCGCGCGGCTTCTCATCGAGCACGCGTCCTTCCGGGTCAACCCGGGCGACAAGATCGGCTTGGTGGGCCGCAACGGGGCGGGCAAGACCACCTTGACCCGCGTGCTCGCGGGCGAGGGCATGCCGGCGTCGGGCACGGTCGCCCGCACCGGCGCCGTCGGCTACCTGCCGCAGGATCCGCGCACGGGCGACCTGCAGATCCTCGCGCGCGACCGGATCCTGTCGGCGCGGGGTCTCGACGAGGTCATCCGCGACATGCGCAAGGCCGAGGACGGCATGTCGTCGGCCGACGAGCGGGTCCGCGACCGCGCCGTGCGCGCCTACGGGCGGCTGGAGGATCGGCTGCACGTCCTCGGCGGCTACGCGGCCGAGTCGGAGGCGGCCTCGATCGCCTCGAGCCTCGCGCTGCCCGACCGGGTGCTGCGCCAGCCCCTGGAAACCCTGTCCGGAGGGCAGCGCCGCCGGGTGGAGCTGGCCCGGATCCTGTTCAGCGGGGCGGAGACTCTCCTGCTCGACGAGCCCACAAACCACCTCGATGCGGACTCAATCGGGTGGCTTCGTGATTTTTTGCGATCACACCAGGGCGGCTTGATCATCATCAGCCACGACGTTGGGCTTCTTGACGCGACGGTCAACCGGGTCCTCCACCTCGACGCCAACCGCTGCGTCATCGACACCTACAACGTCGGCTGGAAGGCCTACCTCGCCCAGCGCGAGACCGACGAGAAGCGCCGCAGGCGCGAGCGCGCCAACGCCGAGAAGCAGGCGGGGGCCCTGCTCGCGCAGGCCGACAAGATGCGCGCCAAGGCCACCAAGGCCAAGGCCGCGCAGGACATGATCCGCCGCGCCGAGCGCATGCTGGCCTCCACCGAGGAGGAGCGGCGCGCCGACAAGGTGGCCAAGCTGCGCTTCCCGGCGCCCGCGCCCTGCGGCCGCACCCCGCTCACCGCGCGCGACCTGTCGAAGTCCTACGGCTCGCTAGAGGTGTTCACCGACGTCAGCATGGCCGTCGACCGCGGCACCCGAGTGGTCATCCTCGGCCTCAACGGCGCCGGCAAGACCACCCTTCTCCGCCTGCTCGGCGGCCTGGAGAAGGCCGACACGGGCGAGGTGCTCCCCGGCCACGGGCTCAAGATGGGTTACTACGCGCAGGAGCACGAGACCCTCGACCGGGAGCGCACGGTCCTGGAGAACATGCGCTCGGCCGGCCCTGACGTTGCCGACGTCGATCTGCGCAAGACGCTGGGCTCGTTCCTGTTCAGCGGCGACGACGCCGAAAAGCCGGCCGGCGTGCTGTCCGGCGGCGAGAAGACCCGGCTGGCCCTCGCCACGCTCGTGCTGTCGAGCGCCAACGTCCTCCTCCTGGACGAGCCGACCAACAACCTCGATCCGGCCTCACGAGAGCAGGTTCTCCTAGCGCTTAGATCCTTTTCTGGGGCTATTGTTCTTGTAACGCACGATGAAGGTGCTGTTGAGGCCCTGCAGCCGGATAGGGTGATCTTGCTACCTGACGGAATCGAGGACGCGTGGAGCGACGAATTTTCCGATCTTGTGGCACTCGCCTGATCTTAATTTTGGCGGGTACGGATCTTTTCCCATGGAGTAGGTAGCCGATCCCGCAGAAATGACTGATCATGGCGTGAGTAACGCTGCGGAAGTCTGGCACTACAGGAGGTACTCGTGGCCGAGACTCTCAAGAAGGGCACCCGGGTGACCGGGGCCGACCGTGAAAAACTGGCCAGCGATCTCAAGAAGCGCTACGCGGCCGGGGAGAGCATCCGCGCGCTCGCCGCGTCCACCGGCCGGTCGTACGGGTTCATCCACCGCATCCTCAGCGAGTCCGGGGTGACTCTGCGCGGACGCGGCGGGGCGACCCGGGGCAAGTCGAAGCGCTAGATCTCGCCGCCTCACGAACGCGACCGCAGCCGCCCCGAAACCGCGTCCGAGTCATCCGAGACCTCGGTTCGGTCAGGCCCGAACCTTGTTCGGTAAGCTCGGATGCGGAAGGGAGCGAGTGTGGAAGAGGGATCTGGGGGGCTGCGCTGCGAGGTGGACGGCGAGATCGCGACGATCACGCTGACCCGGCCGGACAAGCGCAATGCGCAGACGTCCGCCATGTGGTCGGCCATGGCCCGGTTCGGGGAAACCCTGCCGGAGTCGGTGAGGGTCGTCGTCATCGAAGGTGAGGGGCCGTCCTTCTCTGCGGGGCTCGACCTCGGCGCGTTCTCGGGAGAGACGGGCGCCACGTTCGCGACCGCCGCGAAAACCGGCGACGCGGAGCTGGAACAGGTCATCGGGGAGTTCCAGCGCGGCTTCCTGTGGCTGCGCAGCCCGCAATTCGTCTCGATCGCCGCCGTGCAGGGACACGCGATCGGCGCCGGCTTCCAGCTGGCGCTCGCCTGCGACCTTCGCGTGGTGGCCGACGACGTCAAGTTCTGCATGAAAGAGCCCGCGCTCGGGCTGGTCCCCGACCTCACCGGCACCAAGCCGCTGGTCGACATCGTCGGCGTGCCGCGGGCCATCGAGATCTGCCTGACCGCCCGGACCGTCGGCGCCGACGAGGCC
This sequence comes from Streptosporangiaceae bacterium NEAU-GS5, assembly GCA_017592665.1. GTDB lineage: Bacteria > Actinomycetota > Actinomycetes > Streptosporangiales > Streptosporangiaceae > NEAU-GS5. Next base: position 105,811 of record JAGFNW010000014.1, read on the forward strand.
GCGCGGCTGGGCCTCGCCGAGCTGGTCGTGCCGCGCGAGGAGCTGGGCCAGGCCGTACGCGACCTGGCCGCGGCCCTGCTGAGCACCGACCGCGACGCCGCGAGGGCGACCAAACGACTGCTTCAACAGGCGCCGGGGAGGACCCTCGAAGAGCAGGCCGCCGCCGAACGGGCCGAACAGGCCGTCAGAATCAAGGCCCTGTTCGCTCCCCGGTAGCCTCGCCACGGCGTGTCCGCCTGTGGCGAGCCGCGCTCTTTGTGCGCCTCCGGTAAGCCGCACTCCTTGTTCGCCTCCGGCAAACTGCATCCTCTGTTCGCCTCCGGCAAACTGCATCCTCTGTTCGCCTCCGGCAAACTGCATCCTCTGTTCGCCTCCGGCAAACTGCATCCTCTGTTCGCCTCCGGCAAACTGCATCCTCTGTTCGCCTCCGGCAAACTGCATCCTCTGTTCGCCTCCGGCAAACTGCATCCTCTGTTCGCCTCCGGCAAACTGCATCCTCTGTTCGCCTCCGGCAAACTGGGGAACACAGGCTATCCTCCGCGTGCTGGAGGGAATATGGCGATGATGGGCGGGGGATACGGTCCCCAGGTGATGCGGTCGTTGCGGCGCGACAGCTCGGTGACCAAGGAGCGGATCTCGCCGGGCACGGTCCGCCGGATCGGCGGCTACGCGCGGCCGTTCGGCGCCCAGATCGCCGTCTTCCTCGCGCTCGTCGTGCTCGACGCGATGATCGTCATCGCCAACCCGCTCCTGATGAAGGCGATCATCGACGACGGCATCATCCCCAAGCAGATGGAGGTCGTGCTGATGCTGGCCGCCGCCATCGGCGGCCTCGCCATCGTCGACGCCGGGCTCGGCCTGGTGCAGCGGCGCTTCTCCGCGCGCATCGGCGAAGGCCTCATCTACAACCTGCGCACCGAGGTCTTCGACCACGTGCAGCGGATGCCCGTGGCGTTCTTCATGCGGGCCCAGACCGGCGCCCTGGTGTCCCGCCTCAACAGCGACGTCATCGGCGCGCAGCGGGCCCTCACCACCACCTTGTCCTCCGTGGTCTCCAACGTGGTCAGCCTGATCATGGTGCTCGGCGCGATGATCGTGCTGTCCTGGCAGATCACCGTCGTCGCCCTCGTGCTGCTGCCGATCTTCATCTTTCCCGCCCGGTTCGTCGGCCGCCGCATGTCCGCGCTGACCCGCGAGCAGATGCAGCTCGACGCCGAGATGAGCTCGGTCATGACCGAGCGGTTCAACGTGTCCGGCGCCATGGTCGCCAAGCTGTACGGCCGGCCCGACGACGAGGCCGAGCTGTTCTCGGGCCGCGCGGCGCGGGTCCGTGACCTCGGCATCACCGTCGCCATGTACGGCGCGGTCTTCCGGATCGCCCTCGGCCTGGTCGCCGCGCTCGCCACGGCCCTGGTCTACGGCCTCGGCGGCGTCCTCGCCGTGAACGGCGTCTTCGCGCTGGGCACCCTGGTCGCGCTCTCCTCGCTCCTCATGCGCCTCTACGGCCCGCTCACGAGCCTGTCCAACGTCCACGTCGACGTCATGACGGCCCTGGTCAGCTTCGACCGGGTGTTCGAGGTGCTCGACCTCAAGCCGATGGTGTCCGAGAAGCCCGACGCGGTCGCCATCCCGTCCGGCCCCGTCACGCTCACCTTCGACGACGTCGAGTTCCGCTACCCGGCCGCCTCCGAGGTGTCCCTGGCGTCGCTGGAGTCGCTGGCCCGTCCCGACACGGGCGCCGCGCAGGACGTGCTGATGGGTGTCGACTTCACGGCCCGCCCCGGTGAGCTGGTGGCCCTGGTCGGTCATTCGGGCGCCGGCAAGACCACGATCACCTCGCTGGTGTCGCGCCTCTACGACGTCAACGAGGGGGCCGTGCGGATCAACGGCCTCGACGTGCGCGACGCCACGCTCGCCAGCCTCAGGGACACGGTCGGCGTGGTCATGCAGGACGCCCATCTGTTCCACGACACGATCGGCGTGAACCTGCGCTACGCCCGCCCCAGCGCGACCGACGACGAGATCTGGGACGCGCTCCGCGCCGCGCAGATCGGCGACCTGGTGTCGGCGCTCCCCGACGGGCTCGACACGGTGGTCGGCGACCGCGGCTACCGCCTTTCCGGCGGCGAGAAGCAGCGGATCGCCCTCGCCCGGCTGCTGCTGAAGGCCCCCAGGATGGTCGTGCTCGACGAGGCCACCGCCCACCTCGACTCCGAGTCGGAGGCGGCCGTGCAGCAGGCGCTGAAGGAGGCGCTGAAGGGCCGCACGTCTCTGGTCATCGCCCACCGGCTGTCCACGATCCGGGAGGCCGACACCATCCTCGTGGTGGCCGACGGCCGGATCGTCGAACGCGGCGGCCACGAGGAGCTGCTGGCCAAGAACGGCGCCTACGCCGAGCTCTACCGCACCCAGTTCGCCGACGCGCACATCGATGAGGGCGCGGCGCTCACAGGTAGCCCAGTCGACTGAGCTCCTCGCGCGACACCTTCTCGACGAGCTTGCGGTCGTCGGGGCCGAGCGCGCGCCGTCCCCGTGTCGTGTGCAGCGTGATCGCCGACACGGGGGCGTTCAGGAAGGCCGACACCTCTTCGACGGCCTCGCCCGGCGAGGCCGTCATGTCCTCATAGCGCAGGGTGAGCAGGTGCTCGGGCGGCAGCTGGCGGCGCAGGGCCGCGCTCAGCCGCACCGCGGCACGCCAGCGCAGCGCGCACTTGCCGGCCGCCGGCATGCGTTCCCAGCGCTCGCGGTTCCGGTCGGAGTTGACCCCGAGGAACGGGCTGGGAAACTCGGTGTCCTCGCTCAGCATGTGCGGCTTGAACCAGGCCATCGTGGCCGGATCGGCCATCATGTCGGCCGCCACGTCCCGCCCGTCGCGGATCAGCTGCACGAACCGGGCGTCCGGAAACGCCTGCATGAGCACGGGCGCGCAGTAGAGAAGGTCAGGGCTGGCGTCGCCGAAGCGGGTGAGCGAGCCCGGATTGACGCACGGCCCCGAGCCGAGGATGCCGCCCGCCTCGCGGCAGGCCGCCGAGCACTCGCCGCACGCGCCCGGATACACCTGCCAGGCCTCGGCGAGCACGTCGCGGAGCACGGTGGGCGCGCCGCCGCTGCGCGCGATCGAGGGCCGCCGCGCGAAGGCGTAGACGACACGCGCGACCGCCGCCCGGCCGATCGTCATGTGGAAGCCCGGCGACCGCTTTATGGCGCGGGCCAGCAGGTCCGCGCCGGAGTGCGGCGCGGCCAGCACGAAGACCGGATGGCGGACTTTGACGCCGTTGACCACGAGAATGTGCCGCATAGATGGCGACTAGTCTGGCACGTGGCGGGAGGGCGCAATGCGTCGGTTGCGGCAAGGCGACACGGTGGCGCTCATCGCCCCGTCAGGGCCGCCTGATCCTCTGCTGCTCGCCCGGGGCCGGCACGTGCTCGGCGGGCTCGGCCTCAACGTCGTGGTGGCCGCGCGGGCCCTCAGCCGCCGCCGCTACCTGGCGGGGCCTGACTTCGCGCGGGCCGCCGACCTGCAGGAGGCCTGGTGCGACCCGGCCGTTCAGGCGATCGTGTGCGTGCGCGGCGGCTACGGCGCGACCCGGCTGCTCGACCTGCTCGACTGGGACGCGATGGCCGCCGCCGAGCCCAAGCCGCTCGTCGGCTCCAGCGACGTCACGGCCCTGCACCAGGCCCTGTCCATACGGCTCGGCGTGCCCTCCATGTTCGGCCCGATGGCCGCGTGCCAGGCGCTCGGCGGCCCGGACGGCCCCGAGCCGCACACCTTCGCCCACTTCCGCGGCTCGTTGTTCGAGGGCGCGGCGGCCCGCCCCATCCCCGGCACCGCCGTCCTCGTCCCAGGACAGGCGTCCGGGCCCGTGATCGGCGGCAACCTCAGCCTGCTCGCCGCCCTGTGCGGCACGCCGTACGCGCTGCGCGCCGAGGGCCGGATCGTGCTCCTGGAGGACGTGACGGAGGCCCCCTACCGGATCGACCGGATGGTCACTCAGCTGCTGCAGGCCGGCTGCCTGCAGGGCGCGGCCGGCATCGCGCTCGGCTCATGGGTCGACTGCGGGGATCCGCTGCCGATCCTGGCCGAACTGCTGACACCCCTTGAGATCCCCGTGATCGCCGGACTGCCCCTTGGTCATGGCTCACCACAGTTCAGTGTGTGGTTGGGGGCTGATGGGGCTATTGATACCGAATCGTGCTCTCTGGCTGGCACTCTGCGCGACCGGGAGACGGCAAGCTGAATCCGGACCTGAGCCGAGGCCTGAGCGGAGGGACAGAGCGGTGGGACTCCTTCGGCGACTGCTCGGCCGTGCGCGGCCGGATCAGCCCACCTCCGCCGAGTCCGGGCGGAGCGTTGAGGACGTGGACATCGACTCGCTCCTGGCCCTCGTGGCGGAGACCATGGGGGAGCCCTACAGCTTCGCCGACGACGGCGCCTCCATGCGCCTCGGCGGCCGCACGATCAATCTGGTGGGGCTGCGCCGCGAGGCCGGGCGCCGGTCCCGGGAAGACTGGCCCGTCCTCGTGTCGGAGCATCTGTCGCGCCGCGACGAGCCCTTCGACGCCTGCAACCTGAACCCGATCAAGGCGCTGCTCCGGATCCGGGTGCACGCCGCCGACGACCCGGACATCCCCGACCCGTCCCGGATCATCGGCCGCCACCTGAGCGCCGACCTCATCGAGGTGCTGACCGTGGGGGCCCGCCCGATCCGGCCGGAGGAGGCGTTCTGCTGGCCGATCCCGCCGGCCGAGGCGCTCGACCTGGCGCTCGCCAACGGCCTGGCCGACGAGCGGCCGGCCGTCACCGAGTCAGACCTCGGCGGGGTGCTTGTGCGCAGCCTCGCCGCGCCGAGCGCCACCGCCCACCTCCGCGAACTGCCCTGCCCCGCCGACGGCATGCTGGTCGTGCTGCCGCGGCCGGACGTGGTGACCGTGCATCCGGTCGAGGGCATCAGCGTGGTCCGGGCCCTGGAGCGGATGCGGGTGCACGCCCAGCGCGAATACGACGCCGATCCGGGCGGCCTCAGCCCGCACGTCTACTGGCTCCACCAGGGCCGCCTGATCCGCATCCAGGCCGACCTGGTCGCCCAGGACGGCCAGATCCGCCTCGTCGTCACCCCGCCGCCGGAGTTCGCCCGGCTCCTGGCCCGGATCGCCGCCACCGCCAACTGACCATCAGTACGGCAGGGCCTTGGTCGCCCACGTCTTGGCCAGGAACGCCCGGTCGAACTTGGGGAACGCCACCGTCGTCGGATCCCCGTCCGAGGTGAAGCGCTGGCCGGCGTGCTTGTTCAGCCAGTCGAGCCAGGCGGCCGAGCAGAACTGCTTGCACTCGCCCGTCTTCGGTCCCGACCGGATCCGCGGGATCTCCAGCGCGTTGAACCGGGTGCCGAACGGCGACTCGGCCGGGTCGTAGCCGGCCAGGAACACCCCGGAGAACTTGTAGCCGTCGCCCGACCGCGCCCACGACTTGGTCGCCGGCAGGTTCCCGTACGGCAGGGCCAGCGTCGACGGGGCGGCCAGGCCGTGCCCGGTGATCAGGTGGTTTCCGGCCGTGAGCTGCTCGACGACGGCCTTCCTGTCCTGCTTTCGCAGGTCGATGTGGTCACGCGTGTGGTTGCCGAGGTCGAAGCCGTTGTCGTGCAGCCAGGTCAGGACCTGGGTCTGCTCCTCGGGCGTGAACTTGCCGAACATGTCCCTGGTGACGTAGAACGTCGCGACCGGCCGGAACCCGGGATGGGCGCGGGCCACGTCGAGCAGGATGCCGACGGCCGTGTCCTTCTCCGGGTTGCCCGTCGCGTCCAAGGTGACCTGCGACGGCGAGGAGTCGTCGAAGGTCAGGACCACGGGATGGGTTCCGGCCGGGACGCCGATCTTCCCCGAGACGTATTCGGCCGCGGTGATCGGCACGTACTTCTCAGCGGCCATTCGTTCCAGCTCTTCGCGGAACTGCTTGGGAGTCTGGTCGTCGCTCGTGGCCGGATGCGCGATCACGCGGTGATACATGATGACCGGGATCTGGCCCAGCTCGTTCGCGTGGGCCGCACGGGCCACGGCCGCCTTGGCCGCGGTCGCCTTGACCGCCAGCGCCTTCTGCGCCTGGGGGTCGGGGGGCGCGGCCTGCGGCGCCTGGTGCGCGCATCCTGCGAGCGCCGCCAGCGCGATGACCGGTGTAAGTCGCCTCATACGAGGGCTCTACCCGCAACCACTCTCCGTAGATGATTCCTAACGTTAAGTTACGGTCAATTCCGTCGGCGGCTCTTTGGGGCGTGCGGGGCGAGGACGCGCGCCGTGTGGATCAGCGGGACGTGGCTGAAGGCCTGCGGGAAGTTGCCGACCATCCGGCCGTGGCGTGGGTCGTACTCCTCGGCGAGCAGGCCCACGTCGTTGCGGAGCGACAGCAGCCGCTCGAACAGCTCGACCGCCTCGTCCCGCTGGCCGATCAGCGCCTTGGCCTCGGCCAGCCAGAAGCTGCAGGCGAGGAAGGCGCCCTCGCCGCCGGGAAGGCCGTCGACGTCGTTGTCGGAGGCGATGGGATAGCGCAGCACGAATCCGTCGCTGAGCAGCTCCCGCTCGATCGCGGCGACCGTGCCGATGACCCGCGGATCCTCCGGCGGCAGGAACTGCATGGTCGGCATGAGCAGCAGCGACGCGTCCAGCTCCTCCGACCCGTAGGCCTGGGTGAAGGTGTTGCGCACCGGGTCGTAGCCCTTCTCCAGCACCTCGGCATGGATCCGCCGGCGCAGCGCGCGCCACCGGTCGACCGGCCCGGTCCGGCCGAAGTCGTGCACGGCCCGGATCGCGCGGTCGACCCCCACCCACGCCATGATCTTGGAGTGCACGAAGTGCCGGCGCGGGCCGCGGACCTCCCAGAGCCCCTCGTCCGGCTGATCCCAGCTGGACTCGAGGAAGTCGAGCAGCTTACGGACCAGCTTCCAGGCCGGCAGGCTGGGCGGCAGCCCGATCTTCCGGGACATGTAGAGGCTGTTGATCACCTCGCCGTAGACGTCGAGCTGGAGCTGGGTGGCGGCCCCGTTGCCGATCCTGACGGGGCGGGAGTCCTCGTAGCCGTTCAGCCAGCCGAGGATGCTCTCCGACAGCCGCCGCTCGCCGGCCACGCCGTACATGATCTGGAGGTCCTGCGGGCGGCCGGCGATGGCTCTGAGCAGCCACTCGCGCCACGCCAGCGCCTCGTCGAGATAGCCGGCCTGAGTGAGCGCGTCGAGGATCATCGTCGCGTCGCGGAGCCAGCAGAAGCGGTAGTCCCAGTTGCGCACGCCGCCCAGGTCTTCGGGGAGCGAGGTGGTGGGGGCCGCCACGATGCCGCCGGTCGGCGCGTACGTGAGCGCCTTGAGCGTGATCAGCGACCGCATGACGGCGTCGCGCCAGGGCCCGTCGCCCTTGTACGTCGCCGACCACTCCAGCCACATCTGCTCGGTCTCGGCGAGCTGCTCGAACGGGTCGATCCTGGCCGGCTCGGGCTGGTGCGAGGGGTGCCAGGTGAACACGAACGGCACCCGATCGCCGGCCGACACCCGGAAGTGGGCCGTGTGACGGTAGTCGCCGCCCTTCAGATCGACGGGCGAGCGGAGCCAGGTCGCGTCGGGGCCGCCGACGGCCTGGATGGAGTCGCCGAGGCGGCGCACCCACGGCACGATCTGCCCGTAGTCGAATCTGATGCGGATCTCGGTGCTCATGTCGACGGATCCGGAGACCCCTTCGACGATCCGCACGAGATCGGGATTGATCTGGCGGGGCGGCATGAAGTCGACGATCCGCACCGTGCCCGAGGGACTGTCCCAGACGGTCTCCAGGATCAGCGTGTCGCCCCGGTAGCGGCGGCTGGTGGAAAGACCGCCGTGCGCCGGGCCGAGCCGCCAGCGGCCGCTCTCGGCGCCGCCGAGCAGGGCGCCGAAACACGACGGGGAGTCGAACCTCGGCAGGCACAGCCAGTCGACGGAGCCGTCGCGGCCCACCAGGGCCGCGGACTGCATGTCACCGATCAGCGCGTAGTCCTCGATCCGCATGGGTCACTCTCCCATGAGGAGGCGGATCTTCCGCGTAAAGACCGGCGCGACGGGGCCGCGCGGACGGCCGGGGAACGCGCGCTCCTTCGACCTCGTGACCATGAGCTTCCTCCCGACCGCGTCGCGTAGCTGAATGAATGCCCATCGAAGCGGCGGCCAAGCCTCGGTCCGCTTATCTGTGAGCGGGTCTTGCGGGCCTGGACCGGCTGTGATGCGATGCAGGCCACACGTGCAATCAAGCACTTACTGGAGGCGTGTGATGGACGTCCTGGCCGAGCGCGCCGCGATCGAGGCGGAGATCGCGGGCCGAACGATATGCGGGCAGTTGGAGCAGATCGCGAGGGAGTATCCAGATGCCCCCGCATACTCGGACCCGTCCGACGACGGCTGGGTCACGCTGACGTTCGGCCAGGCGCGGGAGAAGGTCCTGGCCATCGCCGCCGGATTCGTGGCCCTCGGCCTCCAGCCCGGCGACGCGGTCGCGCTGATGATGGTCAACCGCAGCGAGCACGTCCTCGCCGACCTCGGCGCGTTGCACGCGGGCGCGCTGCCGTGCTCGGTGTACTCCACGTTCGCGCCCGAGCAGGTGGCGTTCGTGGCTGGCGACGTCAAGGCCAGGGTGGCCGTCCTCGGCGGCGCCGGCGAGCTGGCCCGCTGGAGCGACGCGCTCGCCGGCCTCGACAAGGTGATCATGCTGGACGGCGCGCCCGAGGGCGACGACAAGTTCATCTCCTGGGACGACTTCCTGACGCTCGGCACGGCCGAGCACGCCGCCGAGGTCGAGGACCGCTGGCACGCCGTCACCGCCGACCAACCCGTGACCGTGCTGTACACCTCGGGGACCACCGGCAACCCCAAGGGCGTGCCGCTGACCCACTCCAACGTGTTCTTCGAGGTCGTCGCCACCAACAAGATGGCCATGCTGCCCCAGCAGGGCGCGCAGATCTCCTACCTGACCTACGCGCACATCGCCGAGCGGGTGCTCAGCCTCTACCTGCCGCTGTTCAAGGGCTACCACGTCCACTTCTGCACCGACCTCGCGAACCTCGGCGCCACGCTCGGCCAGGTCAGGCCCGTCCTCTTCTTCGGCGTGCCCCGCGTGTGGGAGAAGATGATGGCCCGGCTGCAGGCCCTGCTCACCACCCAGCCCGAGGAGCAGCAGGACAACGTGCGCCGGGCCATGGCCGCCGGACTCGCGTGGGTCGAGGGCGGCCAGCACGGCCACACGATCACCCCCGAGGTCCAGGCCGCCTACGAGGCCGCCGACGCCGCGCTGCTGTCGATCATCCGCTCGATGATCGGCTTCGACCGCGCCGGCTGGCTCGCCACCGCCGCCGCGCCCATGCCCGCCGAGGTGCAGCGGTTCTTCGCCGGGCTCGGCATGAAGGTCCTCGACGTGTACGGCATGACCGAGACGACGGGCGCCTTCACCGCCAACAGCATCGCCGACTACAAACTCGGCACGGTGGGCCTGCCCGGCCCCGGCGTCGAGGTGAGGCTGGGCGACGACGGCGAGATCATCACCCGCAGCCCGGCCAACACCGCCGGCTACCTCAACCGGCCCGAGGCCAGCGCCGACCTGCTCGACGCCGACGGATGGCTGCACACGGGCGACGTCGGCTCGGTCGACGACGACGGCTACATCAGCGTCATCGACCGTAAGAAGGAGCTCATCATCACCTCCGGCGGGGAGAACATCTCGCCCGCCAACATCGAGAACCACCTCAAGGAGCACCCGCTGATCGGGCAGGCCCTCGCCTACGGCGACCGCAAGGCCTATCCGGTCGCGATCCTCACCCTCGACGGCGAGGTGGCCCCCGGCTGGGCGCAGAGCCGCGGGATCACCTACGCGACGCTGTCCGACCTCGCCGAGCACCCGGACGTGCTGAAGGAGGTCGAGGCGGCCGTCGAGACGGCCAACGCCCGGCTCGCGCGCGTGCAGCAGGTCAAGAAATGGCGGCTGCTGCCGGTCGAGTGGACGGCCGAGACCGAGGAGCTCACCCCGAGCCTGAAGCTCAAGCGGCGGATCATTCACGCCAAGTACGCGGAGATCATCGAGGAGATGTATTTGTCCTGACGGGCCGCGTGTCGGGCATCGGCCGGAGACGGCCGATGCCTACCGTCTGGACATGCTTCGTGCTTTCGGTGTGGCCGGAATGGCCGGTCTGGTAGGTCTCGTCGCGCCCGGTCCCGTCCCTTTTGAGAAGCCTCCGCCGGTCGTCACCGAGCCGGTGACCGCCGAACCGTCCAAGCGGCTCAAGCCTTCTGAACCTGCTGAGCCTGCCAAGCCGTCCGGGCCCTCTGTTCCTTCCGCGCCTGTTGCTGATGAGCCCGTCCCTGATGAGCCCGCGCCCCCCACGGTGCCCATTCCGCTCGAGCCGGTTCCCGGCGAGACGCCGATCCCTCCGGGCGTCCCGCCGCGTGAGGCCCAGATCCGCTCGGTGACCGTACGGCCCGGCGATCCCGTCATCCGCGCGAAAGGCGCCGTGCGGCTGGTGGTCGACGTCGTCGCCCGTGGCGTGGCCGGAGACGGCGTGCGCGTCGTGGTCGAGCACGGCAAGGCCAGGACGGCGGCGCCGGAAGGCGCGGCCGCCACCGGGTCGGGCTGGGAGACCTGGCGGTTCATGCCGGCCACCGCGTTCACCCGGTGGTACCCCACCGGCCTTTGGACCGTCACCGCGACCGCCCGCGGCGCCGACGGCAGGACGGCCGTGGCGCATACGACGTTCCGCTTGCGGCATGACACGCTGCTCGAGGGCGTGGACACGCAGCGGCACGACCGGCGCGTCAGCGTGTCGGGCACGCTGCTCCGGGTCGATCCGAAGGGCCGGCTCGACTATCGCCCCTATCGCTCGCAGGACGTCCAGATCGAGTTCCGGCGGCGCGGCTCCTCGGAGTGGAAGGTCGTGGACACGGCGACCACCGACGACTACGGATGGTTCCGCGAGAGCGTCCGTTTCCATGGCGGTGGCCAGTGGCGGGCCCAGTTCGCGGGGACCGACGACTACGCTCCTGAAGCCAGTTCAGGTAAGGGACCTTTCCATTAGTTGTGGAATTGTGATCATCCCGCGTGCAACTTCCAGACCTGTTTTTACGTCAATGGCGTAGACGCGTGCTATGCCCAGTACGCGTAGCTACGGGGAGGAAGTGCCCTCAAAATGGTGAAACGTTTCGCCACAGCGCTCGTCGCGGTCGCGGCGAGCGCGACCGCGTTAGCGGCCGTGTCGCCGGCCGCGCACGCGGATCCGACTCCAACTCCGAGCCCGAGCGTCGCCCCGCCCAGTCCTCCGGACCCGCAGATCCTCTCGGTTTCGGCGAACCCCGACCCCCTCGTCCTCAAGCCCCGCTACGGCGGCACCGTCACGGTGTTCGTCCGTACGAAGGACATCAAGGACGTGAAGATCGACATCGCACCCGGCGGTGGCGGTTACGGCGGCGGGTACGGAGCGGTCAAGGCGGCCGACCCGTGGAACCCGGGACCCCCGGACCACAAGGATCACGTGTGGAAGACCTTCGACAGGTCTTTCAACATCGGGTGGAAGGACCCGACCGGGTCGTGGAAGATCCACGTGCTGGCTCTTGGCCTTGACGGCAAGGAGTACAGCCGGGACTCCTACTTCTCGGTCAAGCACATCTACTACCCGCCGCGTCCCAAGACGCCGAAGGCGACCCGCATCGTCGGTTTCGACGCGTCGCCCGAGCCCGTCAAGAAGGGGCGCAAGCTCTCCCTCGAGGGAACCCTGCAAGTCGCGCAGTGCTACCGGGACTGGTACTACAACCCGGCCGGCTACGTGAGCGTTCTTGGCGGCTCCGACTACTGCGTCGACAGCCGGGATTACTGGAACGACTGGCACTACCTCGGCTGGCAGGACATCGGCGTCTACTTCATGCCCAAGGGCTCGTACAAGTGGAAGTACGTCGACACCATCAAGACCAACCCGGACGGCAGCTTCTACACGCAGGTGCGCGCCTTCGTGTCCGGCACGTGGGGCGTCCGATTCAACGGCACCCGCAAGCTCGGCGCCTCCGAGGGCTACGACTACGTCAAGGTCATCGGCGGCAAGAGGCACTGATCCAGCCCTGATTTCACGCTCCAAGAACGCCCGGCCCGCCCTCCTGATGCATCGGAGGACGAGCCGGGCGTCCCCGTCTCCGCTCTATGGCGGGCGCTGTCAGGCCGGATCCAACCAGGTGAATTCCGGGGTGACGCCCTGGCCGATGAGTTCCTGGCCGGCGGAACGCAGCTCGAACATCGTCGACACGTCCGGTTCGGCGCCCGGCGTCGTCCAGCAGGACTCCAGACTGGTCATCAGGCCGGTCAGAACGCGCCGGAAGTTCAGCGACAGCTCCGGCTCCGCCGTCGAGGGCGCGAAGTCGTTGATTCCCGGCAGGGTGATGGGCGCGCCGCTGAAACTGAAGTCATCACCGACTTTGACCAGCCGCTTCTGGACGAACAACTCCTTGAACAGGTAGTAGTGCGCGTGGCTCATCCCCTCGTTGGCGGGCGCGTCGGGCGAGCCGGGAACGCCTTCTCCTTCGCTCTTGATCCGGTCGATCGTCTTGATCGCGTCGGCGACGGTCCGGATCGGTGGCGCGAGGGGGACGTCCACCGCGAGCGCGTCCGGGTCGATCTCTGGTTCGGTCTCCCGGAACGTCTCGATGATCGTGTCGTAGAAGGCCCCGATCGTCGGCGGCGGCGACGCCTCGAAGAGGGCGACGGGGGGAAAGTTCGGGTGCTCGATCTGCATGAACACCGCAAGCTGGTCCTTGTTGAGCGGCTTGAGGTCGACCGGCGGATCCAGCGGGATGCCGCCGGGCAGCGTGTTCGCCGGGTAGTCGAGCAGGAAGTCCGCGTGGGCCACCGACGGCCTGCCACCGACTGCCGTCAGCAGGTTCCCCGCCAGCGCGAAATGGTGCATCTCCTGGACCACCACCCGGTGCAGAACGGCCCGGGTGTGGTCCGGATCATGCGTGATCGACCACTCGGCGCACAGGTACGGCGGGATCGTCGCGAACTCCAGCCGCATCGCGAGCTGCAACGCGCCTCTGAGATCATCCGGCGAGAGGATTCGCGCCTCGACGTACTCCCTGAGCGTCTTCATGGGAGAGGTCCCCGTCGTCGTCACTGGCTCCATCGCACAACGCCACCTTCAGCTCACCGGGCCCGCGCACTTCTCGGACGTCGAGAAGTTTTCCCAGGTCATCGCGGCTCATACGTCATCATTGCTTTGCCGAAACCTGGAATGGGACGGACAGGCCGGTGTGGCGGGCCAGGAAGGCGAGGGCGTCGGCGGCGAGGGTGATGGCGCGGGTGGTGGAGCGGGCGCCGTGACCGGTGTCGGGTTCGACGCGGAGCAGCACCGGTCCAGCGGAGACGTGCTGCAGGGCGGCGCACATTTTGCGGGCGTGCAGCGGGTCCACGCGGGTGTCGGAGGCGGACACGGTGAACAGCGTCGCCGGATAGGGCCGGTCAGGGCGTACGTGGTGATAGGGCGAGTAGCCGAGCAACCAGCGCAGCTGGGCGGGGTCGGCGGCCGAGCCGTACTCGCCGGTCCAGGACGGGCCGAGCCCGGAACGCTCGTAGCGGACCATGTCGGTGAGCGGCGCCGAGCATACGGCGGCCGCGAAGAGGTCGGGGCGCTGGGTGAGGGTCGCGGCCACCAGCAGGCCGCCGTTCGACTCGCCCCAGGCGCCGAGCCGGTCGGGCGTCGTCCAGCCGTCCGCGATCAGATGTTCAGCGGCGGCGGCGAAGTCGTCGATCGAGTTCTGCTTGCGCGCGCCCATGCCGTCCTGGTGCCAGCGCTCGCCTTCCTCGCCGCCCCCGCGCACACCCGCGATGGCCAGCACGCCACCTGCCTCCACCCACGCGAGCGAGTCGGCCGCGTACGCGTTGGACATGGGCACGCCGAACCCGCCGTAGCCGCACAGCAGCGTCGGGCGCGGACCGCCGCGTTCCCCGGAGCGGGCCACGATCAGCATGCGCACGGGCGTGCCGTCCTTGGATCGGTAGGAGACCTGATGACGGGACATCCCCGCGGCTGCTGGATCGCGGGCTTCCGGGATGAGCGCGTGGCCGTCGAAGCGCCACACGCCGGGCGCGGTCACCCGGTCCGAGTAGGTGACCCAGGCCTCGGAGGCGTTCCATGAGGGCACGCCGAGCGGGCCGAGGACGCCGGGCCCGGGCAGGGCGACGTCGCGCAGGTGCGCGCCCGTGGCGAGGTCGTGCTCGGCGAGGGTGGTGGCGCCGTGCCGTGCCTTCGTGACCAGCAGCCGCCCCCCGATCACGGCGAAGTTGCCGAAGACGGCCTCCGGGTCTTCGGGCACGAGGTCGGACCACCGGTCGGGGGCTTCGGGATGGGCCACCCGGAGCCGGGCCCGGGGAGCTTCGTGGTCGGTCACCACGTAGAGCCGGCCGTCGCCGCCGACCACCCCGGCGGAGCGGGCGCCGCGCACGACGACCCGGCCGGCGCCCGTGCCGAGGTCGGTGAGGATGAGATCGCCGGGCCGTCCGGGGCCGGGCGAGGCGAACACCGTCAGCCACCGCCCGTCCTCGCTGAGGGCCAGGCCGTACGAGGCGGGCTCGGCCATGAGCACACGGTCGTCGTCGGCCGGGGACCCGAGGCGATGACAGCGCACCTGCCTGAACCGGACATACCAGAAGCCGGATCCGTCGGGCCGCCACGCCACGGGCGAGTAGCGGCATCCGTCGATCGGCCCGTCCACCAGGCGGCCGGTATCCGCATCGGCCACGTGCAGGCACGCGTGTTCGTCACCGCGCCGCGACAGCTGATAGGCCAGCAGCCGCCCGTCGGGGGAAGGCTGCCAGTGGTCGAGCGTGGTCACGCCGGACGGGTCGAGCCGGCCCGGATCCAGCACGGCCCGCCCGTCGCGATACAGGACGGGATGCTCCTCGCCGGCCGCGCGGCGCAGGTCGAATCGGTGGCCGCCGCGGAAGACCGGCGCGGTGACCATCCCGGCGTCGGCGAGCCGGGACAGCCGCTCGCAGAACCACTGACGCGCGGGCAGATCGTGCGCCCGCCAGCGTTCGTCCTGCTCCGCCAGCCACGCCCGGGTGCGCGGGCCGTCCGCGTCCTCCAGCCAGCGAAATGGATCGGCCACCGCGATCCCGTGCAGCACCTCGACGACGGTCACGACACCAGCTCCCATTGACCGGCCAGCTCCGCGTAGAGCGGATCGCCGGCGACGAGCTCGTGGTGGGTCCCGAGGACGAGCCGGGTGCCGTCCATGACCAGCACGCGGCGGGCCCGGCGGGCCGAGGTGAGCCGGTGGGCCACCACGATGAGCGTGCCGCCCCGCGCGGCGAACGCCCGCTCGGCCCGCTCCTCCGAGACCGGGTCGAGGTGGCAGGTGGCCTCGTCGAGCACCACCACGCGCGCCGGCGACAGGTAGGCCCTGGCCAGCGCCACCAGCTGGCGTTCGCCGGCGGACAGGGCGCCCGGGTCGAACGGCTCGTCGTAGCCCAGGCGGCCGGCCAGCGCGTCGATGCCGAGCGCGGTCACCGCGACGGCCGGGTCGGCGCCGGGTGTGAAGCAGGTGAGGTTCTCGCGGAGGGTGCCGCGGAAGACGTACGCCTCCTGGGGGATCAGCACCCGCACGACAGGGGACACACGCGCGGCCGGTACGCCGCCGACGGTCACGGCGCCGGCCGACGCGGTGATCTGGCCGCAGATCAGCGCGGTCAGCGTCGACTTGCCGATGCCGCTCGGCCCCACGATCGCCAGGTGGTCGCCGTCGGGGATGGTCAGGTCGAGGCGGTCGAGCACGGGCTCGGCGGCCGTGCCGTACGCGAAGGAGACCTCGCGGAGGCGGATCTCGACCCGCACGGGGATCTCGCCGGGGACCGGTTCGCGGGCCGGCTCGCTGTCGGTGATGCGGGAGAGGGCCACCAGCAGGCGCACGCCGCTGGATCCGAGGCCGTCCACCAGGCCGGCGAGCGCGGGGGAGAGCGACTGCGTGAGATAGGCGAGCGCGCCGGCCACGGACGCGGCGGTGGCGCCGTCACGCATGAGCGTGGGCGCGCCGGCCAAAACGAGCACGACCGGGAGCCAGCCGCCCACGGCGAGGCTCAGCGTGCGGAGCGCGGTCGCGCCCGCGAGGGCCTTGCCGGCTCTGGCCTGCGCCCGGACGCGCGCGCCCGCGGCGGCCGCCGCGACGTCCTCCGCGCCGCAGGCCGTGATGTCGCGCAGGGCTCCGACCAGCCCGGACACCTCTTCGGACGTGGCCTCGTCGGCCAGCAGGTAGGCGCGTTCGCGGCGCACGAGCGCCGGCAGCGACCAGGCGAACAGGCCGAGGCTCACCGCGAGCGGCGCGAGCACCAGCGGCAGCATCGCGGGGACCAGCGCCGCCATGCCCAGCACGACGCCGGCAAGCGTGAACGCGAACCCCCTGACCACCGTGACGGCCGTGGCCAGCGCGTCGCGTGCCAGCTCCACCTGCAGGCTGGCGCGGGTCACCGCGGCCGGGTCGGCGTTGTGGCGCACGGCCCGGCGCACGACCCTGACCAGCAGCCGGTCGCGGAACGGCTCCACAATGGCGGCCACCGCGAGGACCACCCGGCCGGCGCCCGCCGCCGCGAGCAGCCACGAGCAGCCGAGAACGGTCAGCCACGCGAACCCCATCATTGGCCGGCCGGCCGCGAATCCGTCGTCGACGGCGCGGGCCACCGCGAGGCCCACCACGAGCGAGGGGGCCGCTTCCAGGACCGACCAGGCCGCGAGGGCGGCGAGCCGGCGCGGCTCCCGGGCCACCTCCCAGACGATCTCCCGCACTCGCGTCATCGGGCGCCCTCGGCTTCGGCGGCCCCGGCTTCGAAGACGTCCCGATAGTCGGGGTCGGGCCACAGGGTGCGATGGGAGGCGACGGCGCGGACGCGGCCCTCGTCGAGCCAGACGACCAGGTCGGCGCGGGCCGCGGTGGCCGCGCGCCGGGCCACCACCAGCCGCGTGCGGCCGTGCAGTTCGCCCGCGATGGCGTCGTTGACCTGGCGTTCGGTGACCGTGTCGAGGCTCGAGGTGGCGTCGTCGAGGATCAGCAGCCGGCTGCCCTTCGCCTGCGCCGTCGCGAAGCAGCGGGCCAGGCCGATGCGCTGCCGCTCGCCGCCGGACATGGGCGCGTCGCGCGGCGGCGTGTCGAAGCCGAGAGGCAGGCGCCGGATGAAGCCGTCGGCGCGCGCCGCCCGCGCGGCCGACCCGGCGTACTCGCGTCCGGCGACCGGCGCGATGGCGGCGCCCAGGGTCGGGCCGAAGAGGATGGGCCGTTCGAAGGCGTAGCCGACGGCGCCGCGCAGGGTCGCGCGTGACAGCTGGGGGAGCGGCGTGCCGTCGAGCAGGACCTCTCCATGTGCGGGGTCGGTCAGACGTCCGGCCAGGGCGGCCACCAGCGACTTGCCCGATCCGGACTTTCCCGCCAGGGCGACCGTCGCCCCGCCGGGGATGACCAGGTCGCCGCAGGGCGTCCCGCGGAATTCGAGCCTGCCCGGCCCGGCCGGCAGCTCCCGAGTGCCGTACGTGGTCCGCGGCTCGTCCGCCAGCTCCGAGAGCCGTCCGGCGGCGGCCCGGGCCCGCGCCAGGCGGCCCACATGGCCGAGGGCCGATCCGATGCCCGCGGCGAGGACGGCGTAGCGGGCCGCCGCGTACAGACCGCCGACCGTCAGCGCGCCGGCCTGGATCCGAAGGCCTCCGACGCCGAGCACGGCGACCTCCACCAGCGGGACCATGAGCCCCGCGCGGACGCCCGCGGTGGCCGACAGACGCCACAGCCGGAGCCCATAGGCCCGCAGCTGCGGCAGCGGGGCGAGGACCCGGCGGGTCTCGTCTTCGGCGGCTCCCGCGGCGGCGATCGTCCGCGCGCCCGTGAGGGCGTCGAGCAGCCGCGCCGCGATCTCGCCCTGGGTGCTCTGGTAGCCGCTCGCGATCTCGGTCGTGTCGCGCAGGAACCCCCGCACCCACACCCCCGTCACGAGCAGCCCTGCCGCCAGGACGACCGCCAGCCACGGGTCGATGAGCGCGAGGGCCACCAGCGCCCCGATGGTCGGCACGAGCGCCGACACCGCCGTGACGACGGCTTCGGGCGCCCGGCCGGTCTCTTCGGCGTTGAGGCAGACGCGGGTGACCACGTCTCCCGCCGCGTGCTTGCGCGAGAGTCCGGGCCCGACTCCGAGGATGTGCCCGATCAGGCCGGCCCGCAGGCGGGCCGTGGCCCGTGCGCCGCTCGCCCCGCTCGCCCACACCTCGGCCACCTCGGTCGCCACGATGCCGGCCACCACGGCCGCGCACATGCGCCACGTGCCGGGAGCGTCGATGGCCCGCCCCAGCGTGTACGGCAGGGCCACCCGGAGGGCCGCCCCGCCGACCGCCGTGAACAAGAGCACGGGCAGCCACGGGCCGCCCAGCCGGACGGTCCTCGCGACGAGCTGATCCGCGGGCCCCATCGGACGTCCTCCCAGGCCTCTCAAGGGGACGCCGGGTCCCGGCGAAGACCGGGACCCGGCATCTTTCCTCACTACTTTTAGTGGCAGAGAAGCAGGCTGACGTTGCTCGGCGTGACCGAAGCGCAGCCGAGGACGGTCAGCGTGCTGCCGCCACCGCCGTTGCCGTGGCCGTAGCCGCCGGGCGTCTCCATGCCCTGCAGGTCGAGAAGTGCCATGTTTTACACCTCCTTCCGGAATTCGATGGCCGCCCGCCTGGCATCGACGCGCGCCGGAGACTCCGCGGTCACGGCTCCGGTCGGCGATGTGCCGTGCGGCTGGACGAACGGGAGGTGCGCCGGCGTGTCGTGACACGCGCCGCCCCAGGCGTACAGGACTCCGGCCGTGCCGGTCGCGAAGTCCATCGAGAGCCGCAGCAGCTGGTCGCCGGGAAAGGCGACGCCGCCGCGGAAGTTGAGAGCGTGCCAGCGCAGGCCGTCGAGCAGCGCGCCGACCGGGCGGCCGAGCGCCGCGGCCGCCGCGATGATCCCGGCGCGGCCCGTGAACAGGCCGGGCTGGACGAAGAAGCCGGCGTCGGTGATCGGCAGGATGTCGCGCAGCGCCTGCCGGAATCCCTCGTCCTCGCGATGGCTCAGGTAGCGGGCGAGGACCAGGGCGATGCCCGCCGAGCCCTCGTCGAGGTAGGGGAGGGTCCGCCAGCCCTGGTTCACCTGGAGGGATCCGTCCTGCCCGGGAGCGCAGCGGCGGACGTCCTGGCGGAGCGCGGTCGCGGCGAGGTCGAGCAGGGCGGTGTCCGCGGTGGCCTCGTAGGCGTGCAGGAAGAGCAGGGCCTGCCCGGCCGAGCCGTACATCAGCCCGGCTCGCGGCTCGCGGCCGCCGCTGATCTCGGAGACCTCGGCGGGGAGGCGGTCGGCGCAGATCTCTACGGCCCGCAGCGCCTCTTCGACGCGGCCGAACCGCAGCAGGTTGAGCCCCACTCCGGCGACCCCCGAGTACAGGGAGATGTCGAGGGACTCCCACTCCTCGCCCGGGCAGGCGTCGATGAGATCGAGCGCGTCCTCGGTGTGGCCGAGGCCGTCGAGGACGTACGCCACGCCGTGCAGGCCGTCGTAGAAGCCGGCGGGAGTGCCCGGATCGCGCCGGAGCGCGCGTTTGCGCAGCCATTCTTCGTGGTCTTCGGAGCGCCCGGCCCCGGTCGCGGCGAGCGCGTGGAGGACGCCGGCCGCGCCGTACGCGAGGCTGATGCCTCCTCCGGGCCGGAACTGGGCGGGATCGCCGGGGAAGAGCCGGTCGTCGCGGTCGAGGGTGGCGGCCGCGAGGATCGACCGGGCCAGCTGGTCGCGGATCAGCGGCCAGCGCGTCGCGGGCTCGACCGGCGAGCCCGTCTCCGCGCCGAGGAGCGTGCCGACCGCCTCGTCCAGGGATCCGGCCGGGAACGTCTCGGACACCATCCGGGCCAGCTGCACGCTCTTGGCCCGGTCGAGGCCGAGCATGATGGTCAGCTGCGGCGCGAACATGCCGATCCGGAGGCAGGCGAGCGCGTAGCGGTCGGTGTCGAGGCCGCGCCGATCAGGCGGCGGGGAGAAGGCCGGGTGCCCGAGGACCGCCCGCGCCTGGTCGGAGGCCAGGCTGGCCGCCTCGAAGTCGATCAGCACCAGCCGGTCGTCGGCGGTGACCAGCACGTTGTTGGGGTGCAGGTCGCCGAAGACGACCCCGCGGGAGTGCAGCGCCGCAACCGCGCGCTCGACCTTCTCGATCATTGACAGGGCCCAGGACGCGTACTGCTCGACCTGCTCGGCGGTCCGGCCGGCCCGCGTCAGGGGATAGCGGTGGACGAGCTGCCGCTGCAGCGGATTTCCGTCGACGAACTCCAGCGCCAGGAACTCGTGCTCGCCGACCAGGTGGTGTCCGAGGACGCGAGGCACGCAGTCGAGCCCGGCGAGCCGGAGGAGGATGTCGCGCTCGTGCGCCAGGCGGGCGACCGCGTCGCGCCCCGACGCGTCCAGGCCCGCGTGTGGACGCGCCTCCTTCAGCACCACGCGGGTCCCCTCCGCGTCGCGGGCCAGATAGACCCCGCCGCCGTTGGAGAAGTGCAGGACGCTCTCGATCGAGTAGGGCAAGGCTTCCGTGGTGACCGAATTGCGTGCCTCCAGGTGAGGCCGCAGGAAATCGGGCAGGGGAACCCACGGCGGGGTGGCGAAGGTGGTGCCGCGCACGTCGGGCACGAGCCGCCCCTCGCCGTCCTCCATGGCGTAGACCCGCTCACCCGACTCGTCGACGACATAGCGCTCGGCGAAGCCGCCATATCGGACGAACAGCGGGCCGGAGCCGTAGCGGAGATCGCTCAGGATGTACGGCCCTTGGACGCCGCGCAGCAGGCCGTCGAGGTCGGCCAGGGTCCGGCGCAGCCGCTCCTGGTCGACCGGGTAGATCGTGACCAGCTTGCCGCTGGATCCGCGCGGCGCCGACTTGGCGTTCTGCATGACCAGGACCTGCGGGCCGCGCAGGAACTTGAAGGCCAGGCCGCGCGGCACGCAGTAGTCCCACACGGCGTCGAGCACCCGCTCGGCGTCGCCGGCGCGGGCCGACACGTGGATCTTCCAGCCTTGCTTGGGCAGCCGGCCCGGCGGGCCGTAGTGCATCCACGTGTCGCTCGCCTGATGGGCCCACCCGTTCGGCGTGGGCCGGGAGCCGTGCGGAAAGTCGAAGTGCCCGTTTCGGCCGGGCGTGTCGTAGAACAGCGGATCGGTGAGGCAGAATAACTCGTGCGAAGAATTGTTCACCCGTGAGCACCTCCGCCATGAGAATCCCTGGAATCGGAGGTGCGTTTCCAGTGGCAAGGGTCACGAACATATAGTGACCGCGTCACGGGTTTAATGGTTTCGGGTTTCGGCGTTCCTGGCCATTTGTATTTCGGGCGTCATGGTTTGCGGATTTTTTTCCGGGGCAGAGTGCGGCCGTGGTAGAACCCATGGACGGGCGCAGGGCCGAGCTCATCGAGGCTGCCCAGGCGCGCTGGATCGCCGCTCTGACCGATCTGGGCGGCCGCAACACATTGCTGTACTACAAGGATCGCCGCGCCGGGACGCTGGATCTTGCGCTGGCCGATCGGGCGGCTGTCGACAAGTTCCTGCGAACCGGATCTATCCGGCTTACCCGGCTATTCTCCGACGTGGATATACGCGCTGACGCGATTCGCCGCGTTCAGACCATTCACCGTAAAGCGCGCGAACTACTCGAAGAGCGGGGCATCCGGGCCGGATATCTGGCCACCGGGATGGCCCGCTGGGACGAGCTTTTCCTCGAACCGGCGGCGCCCGTGATGCTGCGCGGCCTGACCATCACGCCGACCCGGGCCCGGCACGACGACTTCGAGCTCGTCCTCGACGATGAAGAAGAACTCAATCCGGTCCTGCTGCACAAACTCGCGACCGTTTACGGCGTCGACTGGGAGCAGGCCAAGACCTCGGGCGAGGTGCCCGGCTTCGAGATCGCCGACCGCCTGGTGATCGGCACCTTCACCTACGCCAAGCTGCCCATGGTCCGCGACATGCAGGCGGCGGGGGAGCTGCTGGCCGACAGCGACATCGTGGCGGCCATCGCCGGCGATCCCGAGGCGCAGGAGCTGCTGTCCGCCGAGGCCGCGATGACCATGGACGACTCGCCCGAGTCCGACTACTCCGTGCTCGACGCCGACTCCTCCCAGCGCAGCGCCATCGACACGGTTCTGTCGGGGCGCAGCCTGGTCATCCACGGGCCGCCCGGCACCGGCAAGAGCCAGACCATCGCCAACCTCATCGCCGCGCTGGTGGCCCGGGGCCGTAAGACGCTGTTCGTGGCCGAGAAGCGGGCCGCCATCGACGCGGTCCTGTCGCGGCTGAAGGGCGCCGGGCTCGGCGACATGGTCATCGACATCCACGAGGGCACCCGCGACCGGCAGCGCATCGCCAAGGACCTCGGCGGCACCCTCGGCCAGGCCGAAAAGGTCGTCGAGGCCCGCGACGACGGCACCCAGCGCCGCCTTGCCGACCGGCAGCGCAGGTTGAAACAGCACGTCGGCGCCCTGCACGAGGTGCACGAGCCGTGGGGGGTGACCGCCTTCCAGGTCCAGTCGGCGTTGCTCGGCGTGCCGTCCGAGGCGCGCACCCCGGTGCGGGTGACCGCGCCCATCGACCGCGAGGCGGCCGACCAGATCCGCGACGACCTCCGCGAGTTCGCCCACCTGGGCGGGTTCACGCTGCGCCCGCGGGAGACCCCCTGGTACGGCGCGGCCCTCCGGACGCCCGCCGACGCCCGTCGCGCGGGGGACCTGGTCTCCCGGCTGACCACGTCGACCCTGCCGATGCTCGTGGAACGCGTGCGACGCGCCTGCGAGGAGCTCGGCCTCATGCCTCCCGCCACCCACCCCTCCCGCGTCGCCGTCCTGGAGCTGCTTTCGGGCATCGCCCACACCCAGCAGGTCCTGGCGCCCATCGTCTACGTGTCCGACCCGGTGAAGCTGGCCCAGGCGTACGGCGACGGGGTCGGGTTACGCGAGGGCTTCCGGCTGCGCCGCCAGGCGCAGGCGCTGTGGACCGGCCCGCCCAAGCCGTCGAAGGAGGATCTGCACGCCGCGCTGGCCTCGGCCGCGGCCCAGCTCGACGCGTGGGAATACCTGCGGACGGGCCCGGGCTCGCCGCGCCTGCCCGGCGGGTTCGCCGACCTGATGGCCCTCGCCGACCAGGCCGCCCGCGACCTCGCCACGCTGCGGGCGATGGTCCGCGTGCCGGACGACCCGACCGAGACGCTGGCCGCGCTCGCCGCCGACCAGGACACGCCGTGGAAACTGCCCCGGCTCTACGAGCTCGGCGTCAGATTCGACGGCTACGGCCTCAGCCCGCTCCTCGACGACCTGGCCCGCCGCGGGGCCGGCCCCGACCTGGCCGGGCACGCCTTCGACCACGCCTGGTATTCGACCGTGCTCGACCACATCCGGGTCCGCGACCCCCACTACGCCGCCCATCGCGGCGACGCGCTCGACGAGATCGCCGGTGACTTCCAGGAGGCCGACGTACGGCACCTGCGCACCAACCGGACACGCGTACGGCACGCCTGGGCGGGGCGGGTGCGCGAGGCCGAAGACCGGCACCCGCTGCAGGCCCGCGTCATCCGCAAGCAGGCGGCGCTGCGCCGCGGGCACCTGCCGCTACGGCGGCTGCTCGACCAGGCGGGCGACGTGCTCTTCGCGGTGAAGCCCTGCTGGGCCATGTCGCCGCTCATGGTCAGCCAGGTGCTGCCGCCGGCCCGCCTGTTCGACGTGGTCATCTTCGACGAGGCCAGCCAGGTCGTACCGGCGGACGCCATTCCGTCGATCATGCGCGGCCACCAGATCGTGGTGGCCGGCGACGACCGGCAGCTGCCGCCCACCAACTTCTTCCGCCAGGTGGGCGACGACCAGGTCGGCGACGACGACGAGGAGGCCGACGAGCTGGTCAGCTTCGACGCCGGATTCGAGTCGGTCCTCGACGCGCTCCGCCCGCTGCTGCCGACCTGCCCGCTCACCTGGCACTACCGGAGCCGCGACGAGCGGCTCGTGGCGTTCTCCAACTCGCGGATCTACGGCGGCGCGCTCACCACGTTCCCCGGGGTGTCGCGCGACGACTGCCTGCGGCACGTGGTCGTGGCCCAGACCCCGGGGCGCGGCCAGGAGGCGTCGGTCACGGCCGAGGTCGACCGGGTGGCCGAGCTCGTGCTCGAGCACGCCCGCACGCGCCCGGACGAGTCGCTCGGCGTGATCGCGCTGGGCATGCGGCACGCCGAGCGCATCGACGCCGCGCTTCGCGCCCGGATCACCCCGGACGTGGAGGCCTTCTTCGGAGAGGACACGGCCGAGCCGTTCTTCGTGAAGAACCTCGAGCGCGTCCAGGGCGACGAGCGCGACGCGATCATCTTGTCCATCGGCTACGGCAAGCACCCCGACGGCCGGATGCGCTACCAGTGGGGCCCGCTGCTCCGCGACGGCGGCGAGCGGCGGCTGAACGTCGCCGCGACCCGCGCCAAGCGGCGGCTGACGCTGGTGAGCTCCTTCTCCAGCCACGACGTGGACCCCGACCGGCTGACGAAGGCGGGCGCCCGGCTGCTGGCCGAATACCTGGAGTACGCCGGATCGGGCGGCACGGCCGTCGAGGCGGGCGGAATCGGCGCGGCGAACGACCTCGACCCGTTCCTCGCCGACGTCCGCGACCGGCTGGCGAAGTTCGGCATCAGCGTCGTTCCCCAATATGGCGTGGGCGGCTACCGGGTGGACTTCGCCGCCACCCATCCGGACGACCCCAGCCGGATGGTGCTGGCCATCGAGACCGACGGGGTCTCCTACCGGGCCTCACGCAGCGTCCGCGACCGCGACCGGCTGCGCAAGGAGCACCTGGAAAGGCTCGGCTGGAGTTTCCACCGGCTGTGGTCCACCAACTGGTTCCACAACCCGCAAGCCGAGCTGGCCAAGCTCCGAGCCGCGTTCGACCAGGCCGTGGCGCATAGCCCGGCCGTCTCGGAGCCTGACCCGCCCGGCGCACCCACCGGGGCCTCGCGGCCCGGGGGTGAGCTGCCCGGGAGTGGGCTGCCTTTGGAGCAGTCTGTGCGTGAAGGGCCTGGAGGTGAGCTCGACCTGCGCGGACATGGTCCGATCGAGCCCCGATATTGACCCTCGCTCAGCTGCACGCCCTCACCAGCCGAGGACGATCCGTACGAGGTCGGAGCAGACTTCGACGGCCACGCCGAGGATCTTGCGCACCGCCTCGCGGATCAGCGCGGCCACGTCTTCCTCGTCGCGGCGCCGGATGGCCGTCCTCAGCTGGCGCCGGTATTCGGCGTCCTGACGGCTGCGCTGGTTGACCGCGTACAGTATGTCCTCGTCGCCGAGGATTGCCATTTGCGCGCGCTCCTGTCACAGGTTCGGAGGGAGTGCGGGGTCGGCCAGGTCGAAAACCTTCCGGTCGCCGTCCCAGATGAGGAAGTTGCCGAGCTCGCGCATGACGGGCACGGGCACCTGGGACAGGCGGTCGACATCGCCGAGAAGCCGCTGGAATCGCGCGGCGGCGCCGAAGCCGAGCCGGTTCACGACCGCTACCATGATCCGCGTCAGGTTGTACCGGAACCGCGCCGAGCACGGCACCACACGGTGGTTGTCGCGGAGCCGGGCGAACACGTCCGCACGGTCGGGATAACGGTGCTGATACGCCTCGCAGACCTGCCTGCTGAAGTAGCCGCGATAACGGACGGTGTGGTCGTTGAAGGTCATCCGGTCGTCGGCCACGGAGAAGCCGCCGGGGTTGTAGGTGCTCGTCGTGAGGAAGTCCCCCCACGGGGCCAGGAACACCTCTTCGAAGTAACGGGCCCGCTCCTCCAGCTGCTCGTCCAGACGCAGGCTCGGTGTGAACGACCCCGAGTCGCCGTTCACGCTGAACACCCACGGCGGGGGGTGCAGCATGTCGGCCTTGGTCATCACGAACGTCAGCTTGTTGACCAGCCGCGCGCGGGTCGCCGGATCCGCCGTCTCGAGCAGCCGCCGAAGGCACAGCGCCTCGTAGGTGGTCGACCTGCTGTCGGCGTGGACGGCCCAGATGACCACGTCGCAGGCGAGCAGCTTGTCGGCGTACATCGTCATGTACTCCACGTCCGCGGCCGCCGACTCGCCGATGCCGGGCATGTCCCAGAAGACCAGCTGGTGGCCGTGCGCTCCGGGCAAGGTGATGGGCTCAGGTCTTCGGGTCGCCGGGCGGACGTCACCGATGGCCAGGTCAGTGCCGAAGAGGACGTTCAGAAGAGACGATTTGCCGGCGCCCGTCTGTCCGAGAACGGCCACAGATGGTCTCTTATTGGCCTCAATTTGGTATTTATTCCAAACGTCCATCTTGATGCGATTGAGTCGCGCGTTGGGGATCGACGGCACCCGCCACCTCGCCTTTTCCGATCGATGGATTTCTGCGGGGTTTGTTTGTTACGAATGTGGTGGTGGGTCATTGAAATGATCTTGCAGATGGGGATGACGTGAGATTCGAGATCCGGGTTCTCGGACAGATCGAGGTGGTGGCCGACGGCGTCGTACGGCCACTGCATCCCCAGTCGGCCAAGGCGCTCTCCCTGCTCGTCGCCGCCGGGCGGCCGGTGTCGAGGAGCGCTCTCACCGAGGCGTTGTGGGAGCCCAGCGAGATCCCGGCGAGTGACGGGATCGCGCCGCTGATCTCCCGCATCAAGGCCGCCCTGGCCGGCAGTGGGGTGAGTGTCGGTTCCAAACGCGGTTCCGGCACGTACGCGCTGGACGGCGATCCGCGCGAACTGGTGGACGCCTACCGGTTCGAGCGCGCCGTCGACGAGGCCGTGACCTCGCTTCGCGCCGGCGACGACGAAGGGGCGTTCGCCGCCCTTTCGGCCGCCGCCGCGCAGTGGCGGGGCAGGCCGTACGCGCTGTGGGGGGACGACCCTCCGGCCGCCTGCGGCGATCACGCCCGCCGCCTGGAGGCGGCGCGCGTCCGGCTGGTCCGGCACGTCGCCGAGATCGGCCTGCGGCTCGCCCGCTACGACGAGGCGACCGCGCTGCTCGCCGGTCCCGCCGGGGCCGGGCAGGGCGACGACGACCACGTGTGGCTGCTGGGCTTTCTGCGTACGCTGCGCGACGAGGGCTCGAGCTCGGCCGAGGAGGCCATCGAGCGCCGCCGCCAGCTGACGGGCACCTACGGCGGGATCCTCGACCGGGCGCTCAAGCTGCAGAAACTGCACGACGACGGGATCGAGGTGCACCGCCCGCCCGACGGCATGGATCAGGACGTCCGCCAGCCCGAGGTCCCGGAGACCATGGTCGGCCGCGACGACGACCTCAGGGCGCTGCTCACGCTGCGCGAGCGGCTGCCCGGCCTGGTCGCCGTCGAGGGCGCGGCGGGCGCGGGAAAGAGCCGGTTGCTGGCCGAGCTCGCCCGGCGATCGGCGATCATCCGGCCGCACACGGTCGTGGTGAGCTGCCAGGCCGGCGGCGAGCTGCAGCCGTGGCGGGCCCTGACCGGCATCCTCTACGCGCGGCTGCAGCGCGACCCGACCACGGGCGACGACCCGCTGGACGACCGCACCAGCCACGGCACGCTCAACGACTTCACCTCGGCCATGCCGGGATCGACGGCGGCCGAGGGTCACGAGCGGCTGCTGACGCTGCTGGCCGGCCTGATCCGCTGGGCCAGCCGCGGCGGCGGCCTGATCATCGCGTTCGACAACGCCGAGCTGCTCAGCAGCCAGGCCTGCGACCTGCTGCGCGAGGTCCGAAGGGAGCTGGGCGACCTGCCGGTCGGCTTCGTGCTGGCCGGCCGCCCCGAGCCCAAGGCCCCCTGGTGGCAGATCCGCGAGGTGGTGCGCACCCTGTGGCCGCTCGACTCGCCGGACGTGCGCGCCTGGCTGGGCGAGGTCTGGGGGCGCGAGCCGACCGACGCCGAGGTGTCGGCCGCGATCCGGCTGACCGGTGGCCTGCCGCGCCGCCTCTGCGAGGTGCGCGAGGCGGGCGGCGACCTCTACCTGCTGCCCGACCCCACCCGGCGGCCCGGCCCCGTGCCGCCCTGGCTCGCCGCGGCCGCGATCACCTGCGGTGGCGGCGACATCGACGCCGAGCTCGTGGCCGCCATGCTCGGGATCGACCCGGCCGAGGCCGACCGGCAGCTCGGCGCGGCCGTGGCCAGCCGGGCCGTGCTGACCCACGGCGGCGGCCTGCGGTTCCGCTACGAGCTGTGGCGCGAAGACGTGCTGAACGCGCTCGCCGCCGACCCCGGCCTCGCCAGGCGGCTGAACCGCAAGGCCTTCGAGGTCCTCGACTATCGGCTGCGCATCGCCGAGCGGGTGACGGCCGACCTGCCGGTCCGGATGGCCGAGCACGCCCGCGCGGCCGGATCGGAGATGCCCGAGGAGCGGGTGGCCACCGCCTATCTCGCCGCCGCGCGCGCCGAGCAGGCCGCCTTCGCCAACGCCTCGGCCGAGAGCTGGGCCAGGCACGGCCTCCGGATGCGGTGCAGCCAGGCCACCCACTTCGGGTTGCTCATGGTCCTCGGCGACGCCCAGGGCGGCCAGGGCGACATGCACGCGGCCGGCGAGTGCTACCAGGAGGCCTACGACGTGGCGGCCGACCTGCCGCTGCTCCGCGCCCAGGCCGCCGTCCGGCTGGCCCGCCGCTGGTCCGACCCCGGCCAGCTCGACCAGCAGATCCTGATGCTGCTCGACCAGGCGCTCGACGGGCTGGACGGGCTCGCCGACGACACGGCCACCGACCTCCGGGCCCAGCTCAGCGGGCATCTGGCGCACAAGGCCACGATGGCCGTCAGCCCCGACCTGCTCACCGGGCGCAGCCGGCAGGGTCCCGAGCTGGCCCGCCGGACCTTGCGCGAGCTCCGGCCGGACGCGCCCGCCGAGGTCCGGTGCGAGGTGCTGAACGAGTGCCGCTGGGCGCTGTACGACCTCGCGCCGCCGAGCGCGCTGCTCAGCATCGACGAATGGCTGGGGGAGGCGGCCGCGGACGCCGGATCGGCCTACTTCGACAGCGAGGCGCTGATGGCGCTGGCCCTCGACCAGCTGCGGCTGGGCGTGCTCAACCCGGCCTTCGCCACGATCGAGAAGCACCGCCGCCAGATCACCCGGCACCCGCGCCCGCTCGGCGATTGGCTCCAGATGACCCTCGACACCCTGCTCGACCTGTGGCGCGGCCGCTTCGACCAGGCCGAGGCGCGGCTGTTCGACGAGGCCGACAAGATCGTCTCCGAGCTGGAGACGGCCAACGTGCCGCCCGCCGACACCCTGCGGCAGACCTGGGACGCCCAGGTCTACTGGCTGTGGCGCGAGCGCGGTGAGTTGGCCCGGATCCAGCAGTCGGACATGGCCGGCCGGATCGAACGGCACGCCTTCTTCCCGATCTGGCCGGCGGCCATGGCCCTCGCCCTCGCCGAGACCGGCAACCCGGACGAGGCCATGTTCTGGCTCACGGCCCTGTCCGACGGCACGGGCGGGTTCGCGGTGTTCCCGCCGCATGGGTGGGGCGTGCCGGCGCTGGCGCTGGTGGCCGAGGCCTGCGGGGCCCTGGACGAGATCGGCGCGACGGGGGAGACGCTCACCGCGATCGCCGCGCGCGCGTCGGAGTTACTCGACACGCACGAGCGGGAGATGGCGCTGGCCGGGTGGCCGGCCGTGCTCATGGGACCGGCCGCCCGGTTCGCCGGAGTGGCCGCCACGGTCGCCGGAGACCTGCCGCTCGCGCTGCGCCGCTTCCAGGTCGCGGCCGACCTTCTCGAAGGGTTCTCGCCGCCGCAGCACGCCCGGCTCAGGCACGACCACGGGCGCGCCCTGCTGCTGGCCGGCGACATGGAGCAGGGCCTGTCGGCCCTGCGGGTCGCCCAGCGCACGGCCAGGGACAAGGGGATGGTGTCGCTGGAGGCGCGGGCGGCCCGCCTGATCGCCGAAAGCGGCTAAACGACGGTGGCGGACACCGTGGCCGACACCGTGGCCGACACCGTGGCCGACACCGTGGCGGGCGCTGCGGCGGGGTCGGGCACGCGGGGGATGACCTCGGTCGCGAACAGCTCCATGGCCGCCACGACCTGGCTGTGCGTGCGCCGCCCGCCGAGGTTGAACCAGCAGATGAAACGCCCGACCGACAGCTCGTCCGCGATCTTGCCGAGCCGCTGGGCGCACTCGTCCGGCGTGCCGAACACCGCACGCGACGCGCGCATCTCCTCCAGGGTGAGCGCGTCGATGGCGGCGAGGATGGCGCGGTAGCGCGCCTTCTCGGCCTCCGGCAGGTTGGGCGGCGCGGCCGCCAGCCCGCCGTTGATCTTGTAGGTGAGCAGCTGCTGATACAGGCTCAGCATGGGCCGGGTGTCCCGGACGACGGCACGCTCGGTCTCGGCCACGTGCACGGGCAGCAGCAGCGTGATCGCGTCCGGCCCCGGCTCGTGCCCGGCGTCGGACAGCGCCGTCAGGTAGGCGGGCACGATCTGGCGCAGCTGCTCCAGCGGGTTGATGTGGGCCGCCAGCAGCACGGGATGGCCGAGGCGCCCGGCCAGCTCGGCCGTTTCCCGGCTGTTGGCCGCGATCCTGATCGGCAGGGCCCGCTGGACCGGCCGCGGCGCGATGGACAGCGGCCGGTCCACCGGGTGGAAGACCCCGTCGAAGGAGAACGGCTCGCCCCCGAGCGCCGCCTCCAGCAGCCGCAGCCCTTCCACCAGGCGGTCGCGGCTCTCGGTGAGCGGCACGCCGAAGCCGTTGAAGTGCACGGCGTCGGCGCCCCTGCCGACGCCGAGCTCGGCCCGCCCGCCGCTCAGCACGTCGAGCGTGGCCACCTCCTCGGCCACCCGTAACGGGTGGTTCAGCGGCAGCTGCACCACCCCGGTGCCGAGGCGCATGGTCCTGGTGCGCTCGGCGATGGCCGCGAGCAGCAGCATCGGCGCCGGCATCACCGAGATCTCGCTCAGGAAGTGCTGCTCGACCGGCCACACCGACTCGAAGCCGAGCCGCTCGCCGTAAACGGCCTGCTCGATCGTGTCGCGGACGCGCAGCGCGGCCGACTGATCCGGCGCGCACGACAACAGAAAATGAAGCCCGAATTTCACTGTGGTTCCCCCGCTCATATGGAGCCCTTATGGGCCCCATGCAGTAGAACATTCAGTGAACGGCCGTTCCAGGCACATTTACGTGATATCGGGGCGTCTATCCCTTGTAGTTGAACACCTGGCGCAGGGTGTGCCGCACCTCGACCAGGTCGCGCTGGTCGGCCATCACCTGGTCGATCGGCTTGTACGCCTCGGGGTGCTCGTCGACCAGCGACGCCGCCCGGTCGGCGTTCCACGTGCGGCCGGCCATGGCCGCACGCAGCGAGTCGGCGCTCAGGCTCCGCTTGGCCTGCCCGCGCGACATCCGGCGCCCCGCGCCGTGCGAGCACGAGTTGTACGAGGCCGGGTTGCCGAGGCCGCGCACGATGTACGACCGGGTGCCCATCGATCCCGGAATGACGCCCTCGTCGCCGGAGTCGGCCTTGATGGCGCCCTTCCTGGTGATCCACAGGTCCTTGTCCTGATGCCGCTCCAACTGCGTGAAGTTGTGGTGGCAGTTGATCGTGCGGACCCGCCGGCCCGAGCCGGCGACCTGGAACAGCGCCCGGCCGAGCACGGCGTCCATCCGGGCGCGCGAGGCCAGCGCGTACCGCTGAGCCCACAGCATGTCCTCGATGTACGCCTCGAACTCGGGGGTCCCCTGGACGAAGTAGGCCAGGTCGGGATCCTCAAGCCCGATCATCTGCCGGCGCATGAGCCGCTTGGCGCCCTCGATGTGCCGCGAGGCCAGCTGGTTGCCGATGCCACGCGATCCCGAGTGCAGCACGGTCCAGACCCGGTCGCGCTCGTCCAGGCAGACCTCGACGAAGTGGTTGCCCGATCCGAGCGTTCCGAACTGGGCGGAGGTCGTCTTCTCCTGCTTGGGCGACAGCTGCGTGCGCGGGCGGCCGAGATCGTCCAGCGCCCGGTCGAGCGACGCGTCGTCGTGGCCCTTGCCGACGCCCGCCGGAATCCGCCGCTCCACGAGCGGCATCAGCGCGTCGAGGCTGTCGGGCAGGTCGGCCGCGGTCAGCGTGGTCTCGGTGGCGATCATGCCGCAGCCGATGTCGACGCCG
Source organism: Streptosporangiaceae bacterium NEAU-GS5 (assembly GCA_017592665.1). GTDB lineage: Bacteria > Actinomycetota > Actinomycetes > Streptosporangiales > Streptosporangiaceae > NEAU-GS5. The sequence goes on from JAGFNW010000014.1 coordinate 137,945, forward strand.
ACGGCGGCGGGGATGATCGCGTTCTCGGTGGGAATGACGGAACCGACGGTCGCGCCGATGCCGATATGGGCGTCGGGCATCAGGGCGACGTGCCCGGCCACGAATGGCAGCCGGGCGGTGCGCGCGGCCTGCAAAATCGTTCCGTCGTCGATCTCGCTGGCCCACGACACCAGATTGTGCGCGGGCTGGTAAGGCATCATGATCTCCTTCGTTCGAGATCAGTATGCCCAGCGCCCCTGCCGGATCCCCACCGATTTATCCGCACCTAGCCGGAGATGGCGGTGTATTGGAGGGAGGCCAGCCGCCACTGACCCTCGGCGCGGATCCAGACCTGCGTGACGCGGAACAGGCCATCGATGACCTGCCCCTTGAAGACGCACCGGGACTCCTGGACCTCCCAGCGGAGCGCGGTGTCGCCGTGCGACTGCCTCTCCACCTCCCGGGACTCCAGGCGCACCTGCTGGTAGTCGCTGTCCTTGTGGGTGCGGATCCACTCGTCCCGGTCGATGAAGAAGCCCTTGGGGCCGATGATCCGGCAATCCTCGGCGACCACGCTGGTCAGCACTCCGGCGTCGCCGCGCAGCAGCGCCGCGTGGAACTCTTCCTGAATGGCGTGAAGCGACATTTCGCTCAATTCCCTTCTGATTCCTTCTGATTCAGACGAGCACGGCTCCGCCGGCGACGTCGACCACGACCCCGGTGATCCAGGCCGAGTCGTCGCAGGCGAGGAACAGCGCGGCCCTGGCCACGTCTTCGGAGGTGCCGAGGCGGCGCAGCGGGTGGGCCTCGACCAGCGCTTCCTGGGTCGCGGGCGGGATGGATCCCTGGTTGACCTCGGTGAGAATGATCTCGGGCGCGATGCAGTTGGCCCTGATCCCGTACGGCCCGGCCTGCGCGGCCAGCTCCTTGGTGAGCAGCTCGACCCCGGCCTTGGCCGCGGCGTATCCCATGGGGGAGCCGGGGTGGGCGCGGCGCGCGGCGGCCGACGACATGGTGATGACGACGCCCGAGCCGCGCTCCTTCATGCCGGGCAGCACGCTCTTGATCGTCAGGAACGTGGCGGTCAGATTGCCGTCGATCGACGCCCGCCAGTCATCCTCGGTGATCTGCTCGAGCGGCGCCGGCCTGGCCGGGCTGCCGCCCGCGTTGGCGACCAGGATGTCGATCGGGCCCAGCCACTGCTCCACCTCGCCGCGCATCCGCTCGATCTCGGCGAGGCTCGTGATGTCGGCCGCGACCTGGATCGCCTGGCCGCCCATGCGCTCGATGTCGGCGAGGACCTTCGCCATCGCCGCGGTGTCGCGGCCGTGCACCACGACCTTCGCGCCGTGGCGGGCGAACTCGCGGGCGATCTCCGCCCCTATCCCGCGCGAGCTGCCGGTCACGAGGGCCACCTTGTTCTTCAGATCGCTCATCACCACTCCAATCTTCTAGTGACACTATTCTTAGGGTCACTCTAACATTGCTATAGTGGTGTCATGCAAGCAGAGCCTGGGCTGCGTGAACGCAAGAAGCGGCAGACCCGGCAGGCGATCGAGGCCGCCGCGTTCACGCTGTTCGCCGACCGGGGCTTCGACGCCGTGACCGTGGCCGAGGTGGCGCGCGGCGCCGACGTGTCCGAGGCGACCGTGTTCAACTACTTCCCGACCAAGGAAGACCTGGTCTACGGCCGCCTGGAGGAGCTCGAGGCCGCCCTGATCCAGGCCATCCGCGACCGCGGGCCCGGCCAGTCGATCACCGCCGCCTTCGGCCGCTTCCTTCTCGGGCGGCAGGGCGCCCTCGGCGACGACGACCCGCGATCGCGCGACCGCCTCACCGCCATCAGCCGGATCATCGCCGGCAGCGCGTCCCTGCAGGCCCGCGAACGCCACGTCTACGACCGCTACACGCGCGGCCTGGCCGCCCTCATCGCCGAGGAGCGATCGGCCGACCCCGGCGACGTCGAGCCCTGGGTCGTCGCCAACGCCGTCATCGGCGTCCACCGCGGCCTGGTCGAATACGTCCGCGGGCGGGTGCTCGCCGGAGAGAGCGGCCCCGCCCTGGCCCAGGCCGTACGCGCGCAGGCCGGCCGGGCCCTCGCCGTCCTCGACCACGGCCTGGCACGCTATCCTGCCGCCGCCCGGCCCCCCACCGCATAATCGTTGCCATGCGCGTGGGGATCGCCCATCACTTCGGCTGGGCCGTGGCGGTCACGGCGTCGGCCGGCCACCAGGTCGCCGATCGCCGCCGGATCGAGCTGATCGAGCCCGGTGTGCCGGCCGCGCCCATCCACCACGACGGCAAGCCCCTCGACGACGCGGGGGCCGCCGCGCTCGTGGCCACCGTGCGGGCGTCGGCGGCCCGGGTGACGGCCGGCGCGCTGGATCACCTCGCGTCCCAATTGCCGGAGCCGATCGTCTCGATGTCGGTGCGCGCCTGGCCGCTCGACTTCCCCGGCGACATCGCGGTCCAGCGCCGCGTGCCTTATGAGGCCCGGGCCGACTCCGTCATGTACCTCCAGGTCCTCGCCGAGGTCGCGCACGAACGGGGCTGGATCGTGCACGTCTACGACGCCAAGGACGTGGAGCGCCAAGCGGCCGCGATCTTGGCGGGACGCGCCGACGAGGTCCTGCGCGGCCCCGGGCGACGGCTCGGCCCGCCCTGGACGAAGGACCACCGGATGGCCCTCGCCGCCACGGTCGTGGCCGCCGCACGCCCCGTCACCCATGGGGCTTAAGTCGTGTCTGATACTCCCTAGGCGCGGTGCCGCTTTGGTGCGTGGTTATGGCAGGGCATAGTGTGGGGTTTCGGAACTGATGGAGGCCATGTCTTGCTGGTCGACACGTTTGGGCGGGTAGCAACGGACCTGCGGGTTTCGCTGACGGATCGCTGTAACCTGCGGTGCGCTTACTGCATGCCGCCCGAGGGCCTCGACTGGCTGCCCAAACCCGACCTGCTCACGGCCGACGAGATCGTCCGGCTCGTGGGCATCGGCGTGGAGCGGCTCGGCATCCGCGAGGTGCGCTACACGGGCGGCGAGCCGCTGCTGCGCCGCGAGATCGTCGAAATCGTGGCCCGCACGTCCGCGACCGGCGCGGAGCTGTCGCTCACCACCAACGGCATCGGCCTCGCCCGGCTGGCCGAGCCGCTCGCCGAGGCGGGGCTGCGCCGGGTCAACGTCTCCCTCGACACGATCGACCGCGACACGTTCATCCGGCTCGCCCACCGCGACCGGCTGGACGACGTGCTGGCGGGTCTTGTGGCGGCCGCCCGGGCCGGGCTCACCCCCGTCAAGGTCAACGCGGTGCTCATGCGCGGCATCAACGACCACGAGGCCGTGCCGCTGCTGCGCCACTGCCTCGAGCACGGCTACGAGTTGCGGTTCATCGAGCAGATGCCGCTCGACGCCCAGCACGGCTGGCGGCGTGAGGGCATGATCACGGCCGACGAGATCCTCGCCCTGCTGAAGGAGGGCTTCGACCTCGCCGAAGACGACCCGGAGGCCCGTGGCAGCGCCCCCGCCGAGCGTTTCCTCGTCGACGGCGGCCCGGCGGTGGTCGGTGTGATCGGCTCGGTCACCCGGCCGTTCTGCGGCTCCTGCGATCGGGTGCGGCTCACGGCCGACGGCCAGATCCGCAACTGCCTGTTCGCGACCGAGGAGTCCGACCTCCGGGCGGCGCTTCGGGGCGGCGCGTCCGACGAGGAGCTGGCCGAGCGGTGGATCGCGGCCGTGCGCGGAAAGAAGGCCGGTCACGGCATCGATGACCCGTCGTTCCTGCAGCCGGCTCGTCCCATGTCCGCCATCGGCGGCTGACCGTGCCCGGCCCGGGGGTGATTCCCCGGCACGACGCGGTGATCTTGGCTGGTGGGCGGGCGCGGCGGCTGGGCGGCCGCGACAAGCCAGGTGAGCTGGTGGGCGGGCGGCCGCTCATCGAGCGCGTGGCCGCCGCCGTGCCGTACGCGGAACGGCTGGTCGTGGTGGGCGAGCGGCGGGCCATGGCGCGAGCGGACGTGATCTTCAGCCAGGAGGAGCCGCCCGGGAGCGGGCCGGTCCCCGCGTTGCGCGCTGGCCTCGCGCATGTCGCGGCCGGCTGGGTGGCGCTGCTCGCGGCCGACATGCCGTTTCTGCGGGGCGACCACGTCGAGGCTCTGTTCGCGGCCGCGGAGGCCGCCGGGGCGGTGCTGGTCGACGGTGAGGGCAGGCGGCAGTGGCTGGCCGGAGTGTGGCGCAGAGAGCCGCTGAGCGCGGCCCTGGAGGGTTACCGGGGGGAGTCGCTGCGCGGGCTGCTGGGGCCGCTCAGGGCGGCGCAGGTCCATCTGGCGGCGAAGGACCCGGGGCGCGAGCCGTGGACGGACTGCGACACCATGGAAGACCTCGAACGGGCCCGCGGCGGGATCGAGTGAAGGGTGTTGGCATGAACGTGCTGGAGGAGTGGACCGCGCTCGTCTGCCGTGAGCTCGGCATCGACCCCGCGACGGTGGATCGCGACCAGGTGCTCGACCTGACCCGGGACGTGGCCCATGGAGTGGCCAGGCCGGCCGCGCCGCTCACCGCCTACCTGCTGGGGCTCGCGCAGGGCGCCGGCACCGCCGAGGCGGACGCCCCGGCCCGCCTGGCGGGGCTCGCCCGCGATTGGGCGGCGAGCCGGCCGGCCGGAGACGAGCCTGAAGTCAGGTAGTTCAAAGTTAAAGGGGACTGGCGCGCTTACCAGAAAAGCGTTGCCTTGGCCGCACCTGCGTTGGAGCGCTTGTCATAGATGCCTTGCCATAAAAAGGGCGACGCCGGGTGGTTACGGGGGCAAACCACCCGGCGCCGCTTCATCGGCGTTCCGACGGGGGCCCGGAACGCCGGCACCAGCGCTCCGACGGGGGACCAGAGCGCTTGGCTAAACGATACACCTACTACCCATAGTCTGCGTCAAGACTTAGTCACGACCCGATCTCGCGTCGATGCCGTGGTATCTCGGTTTGGTTAGATTCCGCAAGGTCAAAGGCCGAAGGTTCGCCTCTGCCCCGCTCGTTCGCACCGATAACGGCAACGTACGGCAAAACCACGGCGCCGGCCACGAGCAGGGCCTTGACAGGCCACGGCGAGGGCACGGCGACCGCCAGGATCAGGCAGATGAGCCGGATCCCCATCTTGACGACATAGCCGATCTCGCGTCGCCGGATGTCGGCGCTCAGCGACGGCTGCGCGTCGGTCACCCGGTGAACGATCGCGTGGCCGCTACGGTTGAGGCGCCAGATCTTCACCCCACCACCCTACGCCTGGAGACCGAAATGTCCGATCGTACGTACCGGGTCACCGAGATCGTCGGGACCTCGGCAGAGAGCGTCGACCAGGCCATTCGCAATGGAGTCCGGCGCGCCGCGCAGACCCTGCGGCACCTGGATTGGTTCGAGGTCACAGAGGTCCGGGGGCACATCGAGGACGGCGAGGTGGCCCACTTCCAGGTCGGCATGAAAGTGGGCTTCCGCCTCGAAGACGCCTGACCATGCTCTGCCGGCGTCGCTGAATGTGCTGAAAGTCTCAGTCAGGTCGCCTCAGTTGGCCTGGCTGACCGTCGACATGTTGAAGTCGCTGACCCTGACCGGTGGCATGACGGCCCGCTGGAAGTAGTCGCTCCACTCGCGTGGCAGCGTCTGCTCGGGCGCGCCCACCTCGATCAGCCGGCTCAGCATGTCGACGGGCGACTCGTTGAACCGGAAGTTGTTGACCTCGCCGACCACCTCGCCGTTCTCCACGAGGTAGACGCCGTCGCGGGTGAGGCCGGTGAGCAGCAGCGTCTGCGGGTCGACCTCGCGGATGTACCAGAGGCAGGTCAGCAACAGCCCGCGCTCGGTGCTCGCGATCATCTCGGGCAGCGTCCGGCCGCCGTCGGGGCCCTCGAACGCGAGGTTGCCGATCTGCGGCGTCGCCGACAGCCCGGTGAGCCCGGCCGAGTGCCGGGTCTGCAGCAGGTTGGACAGCACGCCGTCGGCGATCCAGTCCGTGCGCTCCAGAGGCAGGCCGTTGTCGAACACCGACTGCTCGCGGCTGGACGCGTGCGCTATCACGAAGGGCGCGCAGGCGATCTCGGGCCGTGCCGGGTCGCTGTACAGCTTGATGGGGGTCTCCGACAGCCGCTCGCCGACCCGGGTGCCGCCGCCGGGCTTGGAGAACACCGTCCGCCCGTCGGCCGCGTCACGCGCCCCGGCCGACCAGTAGAGGTAGACCAGCAGGTCGGAGACGGCCGTCGGCGGCAGGATCGTCTCGTAACGGCCGGCCTCCAGCGAGATGCGCCGCTTGGCCCACTCCAGCCGCTGTGCCAGGGTCTCGTCGAGGGCCGCGACGTCGATGCCGGCGAAGTCGCGCGTGGACAGGCCCGTCCATGCGGAGCGGGTCATGTCGGGCGACTTGGCGTTGAGCTCCAGCCGGCCCTCCGGCTGGTCGTGCCGGAGCCGCAGGCCCGTGGACGAGCCGAGGAAGGTCGAGGTCAGGCCGTGCTCGGCGAAGCCGTACAGGCGGCGGCCCGAGGCCTCGGCCGCGCCGAACGCGTCGCCGAGCGCCGGGGCCAGATCGGCGAAAACACCGATCGAGGTGGGCTCGACCGGCTCGTCCCAGTCGTCCGACATCCGGGCCGGGACCAGGGGCTGGGCGTCCTCGGACGGCTGCGCGTCACGCGCGGCCGCGTCGGCCGCCGCCACCACGTCGGCCAGCTGATCGGGACGCACGGCGGCGCGCGACACCACGCCCACCGACGCGCCCACGATCGACAGCACCGTGAGCCGGGACGAGCGGGCCACGCCGTTGGTGGTCAGCGTGTTGCCGGCGAAGCGAAGGTTGGCGGTGGACCCCTCGTCCACGAGCACGACGCACTCGTCGGCCGTGCTCAGCGACAGCGCCTTCTCGACAGCCTCCTGCGGATTCACTTGCCGCCCTCCTGGACAGTGTTGAGGATCCGTACGCCGCGGAACAGGGCGGACGGGCAGCCGTGGCTGACCGGGGCCACCTGGCCCGGCTGACCCTTGCCGCAGTTGAACGCGCCGCCCAGCACGTACGTCTGGGGGCCGCCGACGGCCTCCATCGACCGCCAGAAGTCCGTCGTGGTCGCCTGATATGCGATATCCCGCAATTGGCCGGAAATTCGGCCGTTTTCGATGAGATAGAAACGCTGACCGGTGAACTGGAAGTTATAGCGCTGCATATCGATCGACCAGCTTTTGTCGCCGAGAATGTGAATCCCGCGTTCCACCCGGGAGATCAGTTCTTCGGTGGAAGGGCCGTCGTCGGCCGGCCGCAGCGAAACGTTGGCCATCCGCTGGATCGGCACATGGCCAGGGGAGTCGGCGAAGGCGCACCCGTTCGACCGGCCGAGCCCCTTCAGCAGGGCCATCCTCCGGTCGAGCTGGTAGCCCACCAGCGTGCCGTCGCGGACGATGTCGAACGACTGGCCCGCCACGCCCTCGTCGTCCCAGCCGACCGTGGCGAGGCCGTGCTCGGCCGTGCGGTCGCCCGTCACGTTCATCACCGGCGAGCCGTACTGCAGCGTGCCGAGATTGTCGAACGTGGCGAACGACGTGCCGGCGTAGGCGGCCTCATAGCCGAGCGCCCGGTCGAGCTCGGTGGCGTGGCCGATCGACTCGTGGATCGTCAGCCACAGGTTCGACGGGTGGATCACCACGTCGTACGTCCCGGCCTCGACGGACGGCGCCTTCAGCTTCTCCTCCAGCAGGGAGGGCAGCTGGGCCAGCTCGGCGGGGAAGTCCCAGCCGGTGCCGGTCAGATACTCATAGCCGCGGCCCACGGGCGGCGCCAGCGTGCGCATGTCGTCGAACTTCGCGCCGTCGGCCTTCATCACGGTCACGGACGGGTGCAGCCGCACGCGCTGCTGCGTGGTCACCGTGCCGGCCGTGTCGGCGTAGAACTTCTGCTCCTTGACCTGCATCAGCGCGGCCGACACGTGGTCGACCGCGGCGAGCGGGCCGGCCGACCACGCGGCGAGCAGCTCCACCTTGTCCTTGAGCGGCACGTCGAAGGGGTCGATCTCGTACGCCGAGACCCAGGTGGCGTCGGCGTAGACGGGCTCGGGGGCCAGCTCGATGGGCTCCCGGTTGAGCGGCGCGCTGATCCGCGCGACCTGAACGGCCTCTTCGGCGATCTTCTCGGCCGCCTCGGCCGTGAGCTCGATGCCGGCCGCGAACCCCCACGTGCCGTCGACCACGACGCGTACGGAGAATCCGATGTCGTCGGCGTCCATGGACCCTTCGAGACGGGCGTCGAACAGCCGCAAGGATTCGGCGCGCACCCGCTCGACGCGGAGCGCCGCGTAGGAGGCGCCGAGGTCGCGGGCGCGCTGCAGGGCCGCGTCGGCGAGCCGCCGCAAGGGCAGGGCGAGGAAGTCCGGATCGATCTGACGCATGGGGGAGATCCTAAACCCAGCCGCCTGACCAGGCTCGAGCGATCAGGGGGGATAAGGGGTGGTGTAGGGGTTGCCCTGCGCGGATCTGGCGGAACCCTACTACTCGACGCCTGTGATCTTGTGTCCCGCCGGAGAAGAGATTACCTCCCGGTAGCGGTTATGGTCGGAGCATGTCTCGCTCTGTTCTCGTCACCGGTGGTAATCGCGGCATCGGCCTCGCGATCGCTCGCGAACTGGCCGCGAACGGCGACGCCGTCGCCGTCACCTACCGCTCGGGAGAGCCGCCCGAGGGCCTGTTCGGCATCCAGTGCGACGTCACCAGCGTCGAGGACGTGGACGCCGCGTTCTCCAAGGCGGAGGCCGAGCACGGGCCGGTCGAGATCGTGATCGCCAACGCCGGGATCACCAAGGACACGCTCCTCCCGATGATGAAGGAGGAGACCTTCACCGAGGTCATCGACACGAATCTGACCGGCGCCTACCGCGTCGCCAAGCGTGCCGTGCGCCCCATGCTGCGCCTCAAGCGCGGCCGGATCATCCTCATCTCGTCCGTTGTCGCGCTGCTCGGCTCGGCCGGGCAGACCAACTACGCGGCGTCCAAGGCCGGGCTCGTCGGCTTCGGCCGCTCACTGGCCCGCGAGCTCGGCTCGCGCGGCATCACGGTCAACGTGGTCGCCCCCGGATTCGTGGAGACCCGGATGACCGCCGTCCTCGACGAGGACCAGCAGGAGGCCATCCGCAAGAGCATCCCGCTCGGCCGTCAGGCCTCGCCGGCGGAGATCGCCCGGGTGGTCCGCTTCCTCGCCAGCGACGACGCTTCCTACATCACCGGCGCGGTCATCCCCGTCGACGGCGGCCTTGGAATGGGGCACTGAGCTACATGGGAATCCTGGAAGGCAAGCGGATCCTCGTCACCGGCGTGCTGACGGACGCCTCGATCGCGTTCAACGTCGCCAAGATCGCCCAGGAGGAGGGCGCCACGGTCGTGCTGACCGGCTTCGGCCGGCTCAGCCTGGTCGAGCGGATCGCCCGCCGGCTGCCGAAGCCGGTCCCCCTCCTCGAGCTCGACGTGCAGAACACCGAGCACCTCGACACCCTGTCCGACCGCATCGGCGAGCACGTCGAAGCCCTCGACGGCGTGGTCCACTCGATCGGCTTCGCCCCGCAGTCCTGCCTCGGCGGCAACTTCCTCAACACCGACTGGGAGGATGTGGCGACCGCGATGCAGATCTCCACGTTCTCCTACAAGTCGCTCGCGGTGGCCTGCCTGCCGCTGATGAAGGGCGGCGGCTCGATCGTCGGCCTCGACTTCGACGCGACCAAGGCATGGCCCGTCTACGACTGGATGGGCGTGGCCAAGGCGGGCCTGGAGTCGGCCAACCGCTATCTGGCCCGCGACCTCGGCAAGCACGGCATCCGCGTCAACCTGGTCTCGGCCGGGCCGCTTCGGACAATGGCCGCCAAGAGCATCCCCGGCTTCACCGACTTCGAGGAGAGCTGGCCGGCCAAGGCCCCGCTCGGCTGGAATCTCACCGACACCGCGCCCCCGGCCCGGGCCGTGGTCTCCCTGCTGTCCGACTGGTTCCCCATGACCACCGGCGAGATCGTCCACGTCGACGGCGGCGTCCACGCCATGGGCATCTGACGCCCACCCAGCCGCCTACTCCGATACCCGGGCGCCCGCCCCGCCGCCTAGTCCGATACTCCGACGCCCGCTCCGCCGCCTAGCCCGGTACTCCGAGGTCTGCGCCGCCGCCTACTCTGACCTGCCCCCGCCCATCGCCTAGGCACCTCCGACGAGGACCGCTAGTGGTTGTGCCTCCGGCGGGGGCACTCCGGCTCCGGGATGAGATCCCCTTCCCGTCTGCCCCGACCCTCGGCGAGCCCAGCAGACCGTCTCCTTCGGCTCAAGCCCGGCCGTGCGGGTTGGCGTCTGCGTGCTGTGGAAGGTGCCCGCGCTGATGCACACGCGAGGCCGGGCTTGCCCCTTCGTCACCGGCCCGCTTCTGCTTCGCTCCGGGTCGACGGCGGACGGGAAGGGGCTTGGGGGGGTGCGCGGCGCCGCGGCGGGGCCGCTTACACCATTCGCGGGGTTTGGATTTAAGAGCGGACCATAATCTCGGCTTCGGTCCAGTGCGGGCTGGTCTGATTCGGGCTGCTTCGCGCCGTCTCCACACTCGCCTGCACCCGCGCCTGTGGCGGGGTGCCAGCCGGGCAGCCGTGTGGGCAAGCGGATCTTTCTTGTCGTCCGTGTGGCACATTTCCGGAGCTCGGAAAGCGCTTGCTTTGTGTCATAGGGACGACAAGTGAGATGGCGCTCTGCCGGGCTTGACCTGGGCTGCCATCCGGACAGCCGCTGGGCTGTCGGCCGCGAGGACCGAAACCCCGCCGGGGCCGCACCGGGGCCGCACCCTGCCCGTCCGGCCCCGGATAAAGACGATCAAACCGACCCGGGGGGGCCAGGCTGGGCGAGCAGACCGGTGGAGCAGGCCGTCGCGCGGGCGCGCCGATGGCGGGGCGCGCGGTGGACCGGGCGAGCGGTGAGGCAGGCCGCCGCGCGGGAGCCGGCGGGCGGCGGTGCGGGGGTGGGATGGGCAGCGGGCGGGGGTGGGGGTGAGCAAGCCGCGCGGGACGATCGGGCGGGACGTGACTGCGTGCCCTGCCTCCGGCGTGGGGGTGCCCTGCCGAGGTCGGTGGTCGGGGTCGCCGCAATTATGCGGTGCTGCCTGGCGAGACCCTGTGGGGCGCAACCAGGCGGAGGTGCGCGGCAAGACATGGCAAGCCCGGCGAAACGCAGCGACACCCGGTTGCGAGACCCGATGAGACCCTTGTCCTCCAGCCTCCATCCCCCAAGCCCCTTCCCGTCCGCCGTCGACCCGGAGCGAAGCAGAAGCGGGCCGGTGACGAAGGGGCAAGCCCGGCCTCGCGTGTGCATCAGCGCGGGCACCTTCCACAGGACGCGGACGCCAACCCGCACGGCCGGGCTTGCGGCGAAGGAGACGGGCTGCTCAGCTCGCCAAGGGTCGAAGGCGGGCGGAAAGGGGTGAACCCCATCCCGGAGCCGGAGCGCCCCCGCCGGAGGCACAACCACTAGCGGGTCCTCGAGCGGTATTTCCTGGCCAGAGTGGCCTGCCGTGAACGTCGCCAGTTGCAACCCGGACGCCGGAGGCGCTCACTCGCGCGCGGTGGGTGCCGTGGTGGTGCGGGGTGTCGTGGTGGTGTGGCGGGGTGTCGGTCGGCTGCGCGGGGCTGGTGGGCGACCGGGGTGCGAATGGGCGCGGTGGCCTGGGTGGGGAGGCTGCTGATGGGTTGGGGGACGGGCCGTTCGGGGGTGGGCTCGGATGGGGGGGCGGGGGTGGGCTCGGGTGGGGTGGCTGGGGGGTGGGCTCGGATGGGGAGCGGGGGGAGGGCTCGTGTGTGGGGCGGGGGGTGGAAATGACAGGCGGGCTGGATTGTGGTGGGATCACCTGATATCTGCCAGGTACCCAGGTGCTATCACTTCCGGAGTCGGCGTGGAGTTCTACGTTCTGGGGTCCCTGCAGGTCACCGACGACGGCCGGCCGGTCTCGATCGGCGGGGCGGCGAAGGTGCGGCGCGCGCTGGCCGCGCTGCTCTCCCGGGCCGGATACCAGGTCTCCACCGACTGGCTGATCACGGCGGTCTGGGACGACGTCCCGCCCACCTCCGCGCGCCGGAACCTGCAGCTGTACGTGCACCGATTACGGCGCACGCTCGGCGGGGAGCGCATCGCCGCGCACACCGACGGCTACTCGATCGACGTCGCCGGGAGGCTCGACGCGCTGCGCTTTCGCGAGCTGGCCGCCGCCGGCACCAGCGCGCTCGACGACGGCGACGCCGTGACGGCCGCCCGGACCTTGCGCGCCGCGCTCGACCTGTGGCGCGGGCCCGCGTTCGCCGAGTTCGCCGACAGCGGCCCGATCGCCGAGGAGGCCGGCCGGCTGGAGCTGTTGCGGCTCGGCGTGTACGAGCGCTGGGCCGAGGCGGAGCTCGCCCTGGGGCGGCACGGCTCACTCGTGCCCGAGCTCGTCGATCTGGTCGCCGGCCATCCATACCGGGAGAACCTGCGGGCGCAGCTGATGCTCGCGCTCTACCACAGCGGCCGGCAGGACGAGGCGCTGCGCGCCTACCGCGAGGGCCGGGCCCTCCTCAACGAGCAGCTCGGCGTGGAGCCGGGGCCGCGGCTGCGGCGGCTGCACGAGGCGATGCTCCGCGGCGACGCCCATCCGGAGCGGTCGGCGCTCGCCGCCGCCTTCCCCCGGGTCCCGCGCGAACTGCCCCCGGACCTTCCCGGCTTCGTCGGCCGCGCCGAGGCCGTCCGGGCCCTCGACGCTATGTCGCCCGACAGCGGCCCCATCGTGATCTCCTCGATCAGCGGCACCGCGGGCGTCGGCAAGACGGCCCTCGCCGTGCACTGGGCGCATCGGATCGCGCACCGGTTCCCCGACGGGCAGCTGTACGCGAACCTTCGCGGCTTCGACCCGTCCGGCGAGGTGGCCGACCCGGCGGCGATCGCGCGCGAGTTCCTGGACGCCTTCGCCATCCCCGCCGACCGGATCCCGGCCGACGCGACCGCGCAGATCAACCTGTATCGGAGCCTGCTCGCCGACAAACGGGTGCTGGTCCTGCTCGACAACGCCCGTGACGCCGATCAGGTACGGCCGCTGCTCCCCGGCTCGTACGGGAGCAAGGTCGTGGTAACCAGCAGGACCGAGCTGACCGGGCTGGTGGTGACACAGGGCGCGCAACGGCTCGCGCTGGACCTGATGACCGCGGACGAGGCGCGCGGCCTGCTGGCGCGTCGTCTGGGCACGGATCGGGTGGCGGCCGAACCGGAGGCGGCGGACGAGATCGCCGACCTGTGCGCGCGGTTGCCGCTGGCCCTCGCCGTCATCGCCGCGCGGGCCGCGGCCCGCCCCGCGGACGGGCTGGCCGTCATCGCGACCGAACTCCGCGAGGCCCAGGACCGGCTGGCGGTCTTCGCCGGACAGGACGCCGCCACCGACGTCCGGGCCGTGCTCTCCTGGTCGTACCGCTCGCTCGATCCTCCGGCGGCGCGGCTGTTCCGCCTGCTCGGGCTGCATCCCGGCCCGGAGATCTGCATGGCGTCCGCGGCGAGCCTGGCCGCGATCCCGGTGAGCGAGGCCCGGCCGCTGCTGGCCGAGCTGACCCGGGCGAGCCTGATCAACGAGCCCTCGCCCGGCCGGTACGCGTTCCACGACCTGCTCCGCGCGTACGCGTCGGAACTCGCCGCCGGCGACGACGACCAGGGCGAGGCCCTTGGCCGGATGGCCGACCACTATGTGCACGGCGGGCACGGCGCCGCCCTGCTGCTCAACCCCGCGCGCACGCCGATCGACCTCGATCGGAGCCGGCCCGGCACGGTCCACCAGCCGCTCCACGCCTCGAAGGAGGCGCTGGACTGGTTCGGCGCCGAGCACCAGGTGCTGGTCGCCATGGTGGACCTGGCCGTCGCACGCGGGCTCGACCGCCGGGCCTGGCAGCTTGCCTGGACGCTCACCAGCTATTTCGACTGGCAGGGCCACTGGCGCGACCAGCTGCGCACGAGCGGCGCGGCGTTGTCGGCGGCCGTGCGGCTCGGCGACCCGTACGCCCAGGCGCACATGTATCGCGGGCTGGCCCGCGCGCACACCCGGCTTCGCGAGTACGCGGCCGCCACGGCCAACTACGAGCACGCCCTCGAGCTGTACGTGACGCTCGGCGACCAATCCGGTCAGGCCGACATCCTCAACAACCTGGCCGGCGTCTTCCACTACTACGGCCGCGACGACCTGTCCTTGCAGTACGCGGAACGCGCGCTGGCGATCTACACGAGCACCGGCGACCTGATCGGGCAGGCCCGCTGCCTCAACGACATCGGATACGCCAACGCCCTGCTCGGCCGCTATGACGAGGCGGTCAGGCACTGCCGTCGCGCGCTCGAGCGCTACCAGGACCTCGATGACCCGCACGGCGAGGCCGACGCGTGGGACAGCCTCGGATACGCCTACCACAACCTGGGCGAGCATCAGCAGGCGATCGACGCCTACCAGGCGGCGCTGGCCGCGTTCGAGGACTCCGGCGACCGGGCCAATCAGGCGGCGACCCTCGACCACCTGGGCGATTCCTACGAGGCGTCCGGACGCCGCCAGGCCGCCCGTGACGCCTGGAGCCGCGCGTACGCCATCTACGACGACCTCGGCTTCCCCGACGCCGACCGGCTCAGGGCGAAACTCTGACGACCCCGCTCAGAGCTTGACGGCCAGGCGGTGGCGGCCGCGGCTGACCGAAAGGCCGGACAGCGGGAGCGTCTCGATGTCCTCCAGGCCGTCGCGCTGCCGCCGTGCCGCGACGATGCGCGTGGCGAGCACCGCCGACAGCAGCAGCACCGCGGTCAGCGTGGTCGCCAGCGTGTCGTACGCCTGCCGGGGCCGCACGGGCTGGGCGTGCAGCTCGGCCAGCCCGGGCACGAACTGGCCCGGGATGAGCAGAGGCAGCCCGGCCTGGTCGACGTCGACCCGATGCACCGGCTCGACCGGGCCTTCACGGAGCAGCGAGGGACGGGTCTGCGGCTGGTCGTAGCCCCGCCCGTGTGGCGGCTCGGTCGGCAGCGTCCCGCCATCCCTCGTGGCCGGCCTGTCCTTCCCCTGCGAGCCCGGCCGCACGTCGCGGCCGCACTTGGGGGAGACGCCGGACGGCAGGCAGCCGGCCCCGCCATCGTCGTCGGTGGCGTTGTTCACAGCGTCGGTGACGGTGCCGGTCACGGCGCTGGTGACGGTGTTGTTCACGGTCTGCTTGACGGCGTCGGTCACCGTCTTGGCCGTTTCGGTCACGGCGCCGGTGACGCCCGGCGTGGTGGAGGACTTCGCGGAAGGGGCGGCCGAGCTCAGGCCGCTCGCGGCGTCGTCAACGGCCTCCGCCGCGCTGTCGACCGTGCTGTTCACCGTGCTCGTGACGGAGGACGCGGCCCCGCCGGTGGCCGAGTCGACGGCGCTGGTCACGGTGTTGGCGACCGTGCACACGGTGTTGGTGACCTGCGACAGCAGTCCGCCGGCCGTGCAGTCGCGCGCGAAGGCCGGGCTGATCGCCAGCGCCTGAACGCCCCCGCCGAGCGCGAACGCCAGCGCCCCCACCGTGATGACAGCCCCGGGACGGCCCGCTCCCATGTATCCCTCCTTCATCACTAAGCAGTCTTCCCGCCCAATTCGCGATTCCAGGGGAAAGTTGCGATTCGGTATCGACGCGTGATACGCGAGGAGGACTCTCGTTCTACCACGTCAAGGCAGGGTCAACCCCGGTGGTCATGATCACGACGACACGTCGTTGAGCGCCTCGCGGATCTCCCAGGGAAGCGTGAGCTTCTCGGCCGCGAGGACGCCCAGCAGCTGCGCATGCGTGCGCGCGCCGACGATCGCGGCCGCCACGCCGGGCCGGTCGCGCACCCACGACAGCGCCACCGCCAGCGGAGACGCGCCGAGGCCCTCGGCGGCCGTGGTGACCGACTCGACGATGCGGCGGCTGCGCTCGTCGAGATAGGGCTTGACGAACCCGGACAGATGCGGCGTCGCCGCGCGCGAGTCGGCCGGGATGCCCGTGCGGTATTTGCCGGTGAGCACGCCGCGGCCGAGCGGCGACCAGGCCAGCACGCCCACGCCCGAGTGTTCGGCGGCCGGCAGCAGCTCGGCCTCCACGTCGCGGTTGAGCAGCGAGTATTCGACCTGGGCCGCGACCACGGGGACCCGGCCCGGCACGGCGCGCTGCCAGGTGGCCGCGGCCGCGAGCTGCCAGCCGGTGTGGTTGCAGACACCGGCGTAGGCCGTGCGCCCGGTGGACACGGCGATGTCGAGCGCGGCCAGCGTCTCTTCGAGCGGCACGCGGGGATCGAAGGCGTGCAGCTGCCAGAGGTCGACCTCGTCGATGCCGAGCCTCGCCAGCGAGGCGTCGAGGGCGCGGACGAGATGGCGGCGCGAGCCGTTGACGCCGAGCGGCGTCAGCCCGGCCTTGGTCGCGATCACCAGCTCCGAACGCGGGGCGATCTCCCGGATCAGCCGCCCTACCAGGCGCTCGGCGTCGCCGCCCGCATAGGTGTCGGCCGTGTCGACCAGCGTGCCGCCGGCCTCGGCGAAAGCGGTCAGCTGAGCCGCCGCCTCCTCTGCGCCGGTGTCGCGGCCCCACGTCATCGTGCCGAGTCCGATGCGGGAGACCGAAAGGCCGCTGCGGCCGACCTGTCGCTGATCCATTACCAGTGCAGAGTAGCCGATAGGCTCACCCCTCGTGGATGTACTGCAAGCCGTCGTCCTGGGCATCGTGCAAGGCTTGACCGAGTTCCTGCCGATCTCCAGCTCCGCGCACCTTCTGATCGTGCCGAAGCTGCTGGGCTGGCCTGATCCCGGCGCCGCGTTCACCGCGGTGATCCAGCTGGGCACCATGCTCGCCGTCATGATCTTCTTCTGGCGGGACGTCGTGCGGATCTTCATCACCTGGGCCAAGAGCCTGTTCAACCGAGAGCTCCGCGACGACCTCGACGCCCGCATGGGGTGGTACATCATCCTCGGCACCATCCCCATCTCGGTGATGGGGCTGCTGTTCCACAACGCCATCGAGGGACCGGCACGCAACCTGTGGCTGAACGCCTCCATGCTGATCGTCTTCGGCATCCTGCTGCTGCTCGCCGACCAGATGGGCCGCAAGCAGAAGGAGGTCCCCGACCTCACCTTGAAGGACGGCCTCATCATCGGCGCCTGGCAGGTGCTCCCGCTGGTCCCCGGCGCCTCCCGGTCGGGCTCCACCATGACCGGCGCGCTGTTCCTCGGCTACACCCGCGAGGCCGCGGCCCGCTACTCGTTCCTGCTGTCGATCCCCGCCGTGTGGCTGTCCGGCCTCTACGAGCTGCGCAAGGTCGGCGAGGAGGGCGGCGTGCCGTTCGTGCCGACCGCCATCGCGACCGTGGTGTCGTTCGTCGTCGGCTACGCCTCGATCGCCTGGCTGCTGCGTTACGTCGCCAAGCACTCCACGATGATCTTCGTGGTCTACCGCGTCTTCGCCGGCGCCTTCCTGCTCACGCTGCTCACGCTGGGCCTGGTCCAGGCATGACCACCCTCCTTCTCGTACGGCACGGCCTGACCGAGCTCACCGGTCCGGTCCTCGCGGGCTGGACCCCGGGCGTGCACCTGAGCGACAAGGGGCGCGCGCAGGTGGCCGCGCTCGCCGAGCGGCTCGCCGGGCTGGAGCTGGACGCCATCGTCAGCAGCCCGCTCGAACGCTGCGTGGAGACGGCCGAGGCCGTCGCGGCCGGCCGGGCGATAGAGATCGACGACCGCTTCGGTGAGTGCGGCTACGGAGAGTGGACCGGCCGCGAGCTGAAGGAGCTGGCCGCCGAGCCGCTCTGGCGGGTCGTGCAGGCCCATCCCTCGGCCGTGGTCTTCCCCGGCGGCGAGGCGCTGGCCGACGTCCAGGCGCGGGCCGTGCGTGCCGTACGCGACTGGAACGAGCGGGTCGGGCCGACCGGCATGTATCTCGCCTGCAGCCACGGCGACGTGATCAAGGCCATCGTGGCCGACGCGCTCGGCCTGCACCTCGACCAGTTCCAGCGGATCACCGCCGATCCGGCCTCGCTCACCGTGATTCGCTACACCCCCATGCGTCCCTTCGTGCTCAGGGTCAACGACTCGGGGAGTGCCGAGGTCACCCGCGAGGCCCCCTTAGGAGGAGAAAATCACACCGAGAGCGACGCCGCCGTCGGCGGCGGAGCCGGGACCACGTAAGGTCAAGTTATGCCAGTCTTCGACTATGACCCGCCCGACAGGTTCGTGGCCGGTGCTGTCGGGCAGCCTGGCTCGCGCGCGTTCTTCTTGCAAGCCCGCGGCCAGGGCAGATTGACCACCGTCGCCTTGGAGAAGTTCCAGGTCGCGGTGCTCGCCGACCGGCTCGACGAGCTGCTGGACGAGGTGCTGCGCCGAAGCGGCGGCCGCGCCCCCGTGCCCGCCGTCGCGCCGACCGAGCTGTCCGACCTCGGCCCGCTCGACCTGCCGATAGACGAGGATTTCCGGGTCGGCACCATGTCGCTCGGCTGGGACGCCGACACCGCGCAAGTGATCATCGAGGCCCAGGAGGCCACGGAGGACGACGAGGAGCCCGTCGACCCCGACGCACCGGAGCGGGCCGTCCTCCGCGTGCGGATCAGCGCGGCCGCCGCCCGTGCCTTCAGCCGCCGCGCCCTCGACCTGGTGGCCGCCGGTCGCCCGCCGTGCCCGCTGTGCGGCCAGCCGATCGACGCCGAGGGCCACATCTGCGCGCGCCTCAACGGGCATCATCCAGGAACTTTCGCGTCGTGACCGAGACAGCATCGAGACAGAGGCGAAGGGAGCCCCGCATCAACACCCGCGCAACACTCCGGCGAGGAGTTGAATGACGGCCGAAAGCGAGCCGAACTTCGGCGAAGTGGAGGAGGGGTCGGGCCTGGACGAGGCCGCGGCCCTCGCTCTGTTGCGCGACGGGGCGCTCGACGTGGCCGGCCGATTGGTCGAGGCCACGAACATGACGTTGTACTGCTCGATCAGGGACGGCCGCCACCAGGCCGCGTGCGTCTACAAACCCGTGCGCGGCGAGCGGCCCCTGTGGGACTTTCCCGACGGCACGCTGGCCGCCCGCGAGGTGGCCGCCTACGAGGTGGCCGCGGCCACCGGATGGCGCATCGTGCCGCCGACCGTCTATCGCGACGGCCCGTTCGGGCCGGGCATGGTCCAGCTGTGGATCGACACCGACCCGGAGGTCGACCTGGTCGGGCTGGTCCGCAGCCGTAACCCCGGCCTGCGGCGGATGGCCGTTTTCGACGCGGTCGTCAACAACGCCGACCGCAAGGGCGGCCACCTGCTGCCGCTCGCCGAAGGCCACGTCTACGGCGTCGACCACGGGGTCTGCTTCTCGGAGGAAGACAAGCTGCGGACCGTGCTGTGGCAGTGGCGCGGCAAGACGCTGACCCGTGAGGCCGTGACCGTGCTCGCCAAGCTGGAGCGCGACCTCGACGGCAGGCTGGGCCGCCGGCTGCGCGAGCTGCTCACGGCGCGCGAGGTCGAGGCGACCTGGGATCGGGTCAGACGGCTGCTGGCCACCGGCGTCCATCCCTTTCCGTCGGAGGACTGGCCGGCCATTCCGTGGCCGCCGATATAACCCGATGTAACCGAATACGAATCTAGTAATAAGTCCGGATATCGTGCACGATGCAGGGGTCTCTACCGATTCTGGAGGGAACGCACCTTGTGCACGGTGATCGTGAGCATCGATCCGGAGTCGGCGGTGCCGGTCCTCCTGGCCGGGGTACGCGACGAGTTCGTGGCCCGGCCGTGGATGGGTCCCGACGCCTACTGGCCGGATCATCCGGGGATCGTGGGCGGCCGTGACCTCCAGGCGGGGGGCACATGGCTGGCGGTCAACCCGGCTATCCGGCGTGTCGCGGCACTGCTCAACGCGCACGGCGTGCCGGCTCCCGAAGACGTCCGCAGATCGCGCGGCGACCTGCCGCTGCGCGCCGCGGCCGAAGGCGAGCTGGCCCACCTCGACCTGACCGTCTACGACCCCTTCCACCTGGTCGTCGCCGGGCTCGACGGCGTCCGGCTGTGGAGCTGGAACGGCGAGCGGCTCACCGAGGAGAAGCTGCGGCGCGGCACCCACGTGATTGTCAATTCGGGCCTGAACGACGAGGAGATCCCGCGGGTCGCCCGCTTCCGGCCGCTGTTCGAGGCCGCGCCTCGTCCGTCACGGCTCGAACTGGGCTCCACCCGCTCGTTCTGGGGCCGGTGGGCGCGCCTGGCGGCCGGCGACGGCCTGGCCCTCGACGACCCCGGCGCGCTGATCTTCCGGCACGTCCTCCCGGACGGGCGGATCTTCGCGAGCCTGTCGGTCGGCCTGGTGGCGCTGGGCGAGCCGAGGGGGATGCGCTACGACTTCCTGCCGCAACCCGAGGATCCCGCCACCTGGTACGAGGTGGATGTACGGCGCGGATAGGCTCAACTCATGCGATCGTGGTCCGGACCGAACGTGCCCCGGCTGCCCGGGACGGGCGCTCTTCCCAACGTCTTCGACACAGCGGCACGCAGTCGGCGCCCGACCGCGCCCGGCCCCACGGCCCGGATGTACGTGTGCGGCATCACCCCCTACGACGCCACCCACCTCGGCCACGCCAACACCTACCTGGCTTTCGACCTGCTCAACCGGGCCTGGCGGGACGCCGGGCACGAGGTCCGCTACACGCAGAACGCCACCGACGTCGACGACCCCCTGCTGGAGCGGGCCGCGCGCGACGGCGTCGACTGGCGTGAGCTGGCCACCCGCGAGATCGACCTGTTCCGCTCCGACATGCAGGCCCTGCGGATCCTGCCTCCCGACGACTACGTGGCGGTCACCGAGGCCGTCGGCCTGGTGGTCGAGCTGATCGAACGGCTGGTCGAGCGCGGCGCCGCCTACCGCCTCGACGGCGACGTCTACTTCTCCATGGCCGCCGCGCCCAAGTTCGGCGCGGTGTCGGGCTATTCGCCGGAGACCATGCTCGAGCTGTTCGCCGAGCGCGGCGGCGACCCCGATCGGCCGGGCAAGCGCGACCCGCTCGACTGGATCCTGTGGCTCGCCGAGCGGCCCGGCGAGCCGTCCTGGCCGTCGCCGTTCGGGCCCGGCCGCCCGGGCTGGCACGTGGAGTGCACGGCGATCGCGCTGCGCAATCTCGGCAGCGGCTTCGACGTGTCCGGCGGCGGCTCCGACCTGATCTTCCCTCATCACGAGATGGGCGCCTGCGAGGGTCACGTGGCCACCGGCGAGTGGCCGTTCGCCCGGGCGTACGTGCACGCCGGGATGGTCGCCCTCGACGGCGAGAAGATGTCGAAGTCCAGGGGGAACCTGGTGTTCGTGTCGCGGCTGCGGGCCGCGCACGACCCGATGGCGGTGCGGCTCGCGCTGCTGGCCCACCACTACCGCGCCGACTGGGAGTGGACGCACGACCAGATCGAGGCCGCCGAGGCGCGCCTCGCGCGCTGGCGTGCCGCCGTGGCCCGCGACGCCGGCCCATCCGGCGCGGCGCTGCTGGAGCGGGTGCGCGAGCGCATGACCGACGATCTCGACGCGCCCGGGGCGCTCGCGGCCTTCGACGCGTGGGCCGCCGCCGAGGGCGACGACCCGGGCGCCCCGGCGCTGGCCGCCGACCTCGCCGACGCCCTGCTCGGGGTGGATCTGCGCTGACGGGTTCTACCGTTTGCGGGTGTAGAGCACGAGGTGGATGCTGCCGAACGTGCTGACCTCGCCCTTCTTGAACTGCGTGCGCAGCGCGAGCAGGCGCGGGTCGTCGCGGTAGCGGAAGACCGTGCTCGGCGACACGACCCACACCCGGGTGAGGCCGGTCGCGGCCGCCAGCAGTTCCTGGCCCGACCGCGGCCAATACACGCCTGACGCCCGCGTCAGGTCGGTCAGCCGGTCGTACGGCTCTGGATAGGCGCCCACGAACAGCCGATATTGGTCGGGCACGTAGAGGACCCCGTCGCCGGGCAGTTCGTCCGTCCTGAGCGTGTTCGCCAGGGCGCGCAGGTCGTCGGCCCGGCTGTCCGGCTGCCGGATGGCCACCTGCGTCCCGGCCGTCAGCACGCCCACGAGCACGACGCCGAGCGCCGGCGGCGCCCAGCGTGGCGGCAGCAGCCGGCCGAGCCACACGAGCCCCGCGCCCGCGAGCACGGCCATCCCCGGGACCGCGAACAGCACATAACGCGGGTGATACATCGGGTAGACCTGCGACACGCCGTACGAGATGAGGACCGGCAGGACGGCCCAGGCGGCCACGACCGGGATCCGGCGGGTCCGCCACAGCCCCGCGAGCGTGGCCACGCCGATCACGCCGACGGCCTGCCAGCTCCCGGCCACCTGCAGCGGGAAGGCGGCGAGCTCGTCCGGCGTCGGGACCTTCAGCCAGTACAGCTGGGTGTCGCGCTGGCCGGCGGCCGTCAGGGCCAACGGCGCCAGCAGGGCGGCGGCCACGGCCAGCGCGAGCAGCCACCGGATGGGCCGCCGCCAGCCCGCGAACGCGTGCGGGATCAGCATGAGGAGCGCGTAGACGTGCAGCCAGCCGAGCAGCGCCACGCTCAGCGCATATGCGGCGAAGCGCACGAATCCCGGCCGTTCGACGGCCGCGAGCAGCAGCCATGTCGCGAGCACCGTCACCGCGCTGACCAGGGCATAGCTACGGGCCTCCTGCCCATAGCGGCTCGCGATGGGAAGCAGCGCGTAGATCAGCCCGCCGCACAGCCCCGCCCACGGCCCGGCCAGGCGTCCGCCGAGGGCGGCCACGCCGTACGCCGTGGCGGCGAAGGCCACCAGGGACGGCAGCCGCAGGGCCCATTCGACCGGCCAGCCCGAGGCGGCCAACGGCCGCATGAGGAAGTAGTAGAGGCCGTGGACGGCGTCCATGTCGCCGAGCAGCCGCCACATGTCCGGAAGCGGCATCCGGGCCACGACGGCCGTGACCGACTCGTCCCGCCACATGGAAGGGATCGTGATCTGCCACGCGCCCATGGCGAGGGCCACCAGCGCCGGCACGATCGGCACCCACCAGATCCTCCGCAAAGGCCGGGTCTCGCCGGGCGTCACGACCGCGGTAGCGGTGACTGTCACGAGCGGCTCCTCATCGCCCCTGATGACCTTTATGGCGGCTACGACCGTACACTGCCCGGGTGTACGTCAGACGTGAGAGCCCGCAGGACGTGGCGGCGGTCCGCGCGGTCACGGCGGCCGCCTTCGCGGCGCCCGACCGGCCGGTCCCGGCCGAGGTGACGTTGCTCGACGCGCTCCGCGACAGCAAGGAGTGGCTCCCGCGGCTGTCCCTGGTCGCCGCCGTCGACGGCGAGGTGGCCGGGCACGTGGTCTGCACCCGCGGGCACGTCGGCGGCGCGCCCGTGCTCGGCCTCGGGCCGCTCAGCGTCACCCCCGGCCGGCAGCGGCAGGGGGTCGGCCTGGCGCTCGTGCACGCCGTGCTCGGCGCCGCCGACGCGCTCGAGGAGCCGCTCGTCGCCCTGCTCGGCAGCCCCGCCTACTACGGCCGCTTCGGCTTCCGCGCCGCCGCCGACCTCGGGATCGCCGCGCCCGATCCGGCGTGGGGCGCGTATTTCCAGGTCAGAACCCTCAACGCGTACGACGCCGGGCTCACGGGCGCGTTCGCCTACGCGCCACCCTTCGACGCCGTCTGACACCCGTCTTATGCCGCTGCGCGGATAATGCCGCGAGAGGTGATCACTTGAGGCGGATCGTCGCGTTACTGGGCGTCCTACTACTGCTAACGGCCTGCGCGTCCACGCCGCAGGCGGCATCCCGAACGTCGGCCCCGCCGACCGTGGCCGGCACCACCACCCGTGCCCCCGATCCTGTGATCACCAGCCCCAACCTGCGGCGGGTCGCCACCGTGCCGCTGGACGCCCCCTTCGACGGGCCCGAATCCTGGGGCACCGACCTCGCCTTCCAGGGGAACTACGCCTTCGTCGGCAACTACGACGGATTCACCGTCGTCGACATCTCCGACCCGGAGAAGCCCTCGGTGGTGACCCGGGTGGTCTGCCCGGCCGGTCAGAACGACGTCTCCGTCTACGGCAACCTGCTGTTCCTGTCGGTGGACGAGCCGCGCTCCGGTGAGAGCTGCGACAGCGACGTGGGCCGTCCGTCCGAGTCCTCCATGTGGGAGGGCATCCGGATCTTCGACATCAGCGACGTGGCGCACCCGCGCTATGTGTCGGCCGTGCGCACCGAGTGCGGCTCCCACACGCACACGCTGATCCCCGGAAACGGCGTCCACTACATCTACGTGTCGTCGGCCGGGCCGATCCCGGACACCTACAACTGCCCGCCGCCGCACGAGATGATCTCGATCATCGAGGTGTCCGAGGACGACCCGGCCGCCGCCCACGTGGTGGCCACGCCTACCCTCTTCGAAGGCCGCACGCCCGGCAGGTTCGGCGGCTGCCATGACATCACCGCCTATCCGGCGAAGAAGCTGGCGGCCGCCGCCTGCTACGGCGACGGGCTGCTGCTCGACATCTCCGACCCGGTCCATCCCACGGTGCTGCAGCAGGTCAACGACTACACCAACTTCTCCGTCTGGCACTCGGCCACCTTCAACGACGACGCGACGAAGGTGGTCTTCACCGACGAGCTCGGCGGCGGCACCTCGCCCATGTGCGTCAGGAGCGTCCCGCGCAACAAGGGCGGGGACGGCATCTACGAGATCACCCCCGACCGCAAGCTGACCCTCGAAGGACTGTTCAAGATCCCGCGCGATCAGACCGACGGGGAGAACTGCGTGGCCCACAACGGCGGCCTCGTGCCGGCCAAGGGCCGCGACGTGCTGGTCCAGGCCTGGTATCAGGGCGGCGTCTCGGTCATGGACTTCACCGACCCGGCCCACGCCGAGGAGATCGCCTACTTCGACCGGCCGCCGCTGACCGACAAGCTCGGCGGCGCCTGGTCGGCGTACTACTACAACGGTTACATCTACGCCAGCGACGTCACCAAGGGCCTGGACATCCTGAAGCTGACCGATCCGCGCACCGACTCGGCCGCCGAGGTCCGGCTCAAAGGTCTGAACGCGCAGAGCCAGGAGCCATATTGATCTCGTCGCCCGCATCGCCCGCCCGGCGCCGGCCGAGCCGCTTGGCGACCGTGTCGGCGGCCTTGTAGAGGGCCGGGGTGCCGAGCACGAGGTTGGTCAGGCGGCGGCGCGGCTCGTAGGCGAGCCAGTGCGCCGCGGCGCGCGCGGACGGCCGCGACAGGCGTCCCTCGGCCACCATCAGCTCGCCGTTCTTCAGGCTGTCCTTGTAGCCCTTCTCGCCCCGGCCGAGGTCCATCAGCGTGACCCCGGCCGCCGCGGCCGCCTGGCACAGGCGCAGCCGGTGGATCAGCCCGGGCGAGTAACGGGCGTACGTCACGTCGTAGACCGGGAACCACCCGATCAGGGTCGACTCTGTCCTTACACCGAAATTTCCGGCTATGAGGTGATCGCCGGCGTAGAGCAGGCCGAGCGAGCCGACGAACAGGTCGGTCTTGACCGCGTGCAGCCGCTCCACGAGCGAGACGATCCACGGTTCGGCGAACCGGTCGGTGCGCCCGGTGCGCCGGTATTGCGCGGACTTCCAGGCCAGCAGCGTGTGGAGCGCGTCGCCGTCGGCGGCGTCGAACTCGAAGCGGATCTCGCCGACCTCCCGGGCCAGCCTCCGCTCCTTCTTCAGCGTCGACTTGTAGATCTTGTTGGAGCGCTCGGCCAGGTCCTTGGCGTAGGCCTCGTAACCGTCGCTCATGTCGATCACGGGGGACGGGTGCAGCGCCTTGTGCCAGCCGGGGAACTGCGCCGGATCGAGGTGGTCGAACTCCCACACGGCGAGGCCGCAGGCCGCCAGCAGCTCGCGCACGGGCACCTCGAGGCCCGGGGCGTACGCCATGCCCTGCAGGTCGGAAAGGCCCGTGCCGATCGGCGTGCCGATCCGGCCGGACCGCTGGAAGGGGAAGAACGCCTCTGATTCGCCGAGGACGGCCACGAACGCGTCGTCGCGGACCTCGCCCACGGCCCGCGCGTATTCGGGGGACAGGAACGGATTGGGGCGCGCACTGTGCGCGCGCTGCAGCGCGCGCCAGCGCGTCAGCTCGCTCTCGCCCAGTTCGCCGGGGCGGACCACCCGGATCTTCACCGCGACGATCCTCTCCAGCGCAGGAACCGGTCGGCCATCCGATATAAGCGCGGGCTCTCCAGGACGAGCCTGCGGGCCCTTCGGACCGGCTCGCGGCGCGTCCAGTGCAGCGCCGCCCCGGCCGAGCCCCGGCGCGCCACGCCCTCCGAGAGCGGCAGCGTGGCGTTGCAGATGGTCTGCTTGTAGTCGCCGGCCGTCCCGGTGTCGATGTGCCGCACGCCGCGCTCGGCCGCCGCCTCCATCAGCCGCAGGTGGTGGATCAGGCCGGGGGAGTACGCGCCGAACTCGGGATCGTAGGCGGGGAACCAGCCGGCCATCACCCCCTCGCCGACCAGCCCGAAGTGCCCGGCGATGGGACGGCCGCCGGCGTAGAGCATGGACAGGGGCGCCTGCAGCCGCGCCGAGGATCCGGCGCGCAGGCGCTCGACGAGGGCCGCCACCCAGCCCTCGGCCGTCCGGTCGGCCCGCCCGATCCGCCGATATTGGTCCGACTTCCAGCGCAGCAGCAGCGCGAACTGCTCCGGGTCGCGCACGTCGTAGTCGTAGGTCACCGGCCCGATATCGCGGCCCAGCTTCCGCTCTTTGTAGACAATCGTCTTGTACGACTTAGGCGATTTATCGCGAAAGAATTTGATGTATGCGTCAAAGCCGTCTTGGAGATCGAGGAGCATGGCCTCCTTGGGGAGACCCGTGCCGAACCACGGCTGATCGGCGACCAGATACTCGAATTCGAACACGTCGAGCCGGCAGCCTTTGAGCAGCTCAGAGCGGCTGATCATGAAGCCGGGAGGATGCACGAGGCCCTGCGCCAGTGTGATCCAGGCGGCCAGCGGCCGGGCCGCGCGAAAGCCGTACGGCTCGAAAGGCAGGAACGCCACGGGCCGGCCGGCGTCGGTCAGCACGGCGACCCGCGCGTCCGCGCGAACCTCGCCGACCGCGGCGACGAACTCGGGGGCCAGCCACGGGCTGGCCAGATGCGGCTGAGCTGCCCGCATGGCATGCCAGGCGGCGTGCTCGGCCGCCCCCAGGTCGCCGGGCCGAGCCACTTCGATCTTCATTTAGGTGCTCCATAGGACATGTCCGCGCCATACTAATCATCAGAGCTTGAAATACGATCCCCGAACGAAAGTGGATCTACGGTGACGACCGCAGCCGTATCCGATGAGATAGATCTGGGCAACATGGCCTTCTGGGCCCGTCCGCACAGCGAGCGGTTAGCGGCGTTCGCCCAGCTCAGGAAGATTGAGCGGCCGGTTTACTTCGGCGAGCCCCGCATCCCCGGGCTGCGGTCGGGCAAAGGCTTCTACGCCCTGGTCAGGCACCACGACGTGACCGAGGCGCTGCGGCATCCGGAGATCTTCAGCAGCGAGCCCTCGGTGTCGATCCCGCCCCCGCCGCCCTGGGCCAAATACATCTTCGGCAACTCGATGGTCAATCTCGACGATCCGCGGCACGGCCGGCTGCGCCGGATCATCTCGCGGGCCTTCACCCCGCGCATGCTCAACAAGAGCGAGCAGGACGTCACGGCCAACGTCAACCGGATCATCGACCGGGCGATCGAGCACGGGCCCGGCGGCGACTTCATCTCGATGGTCGCCAACCCGATCGCCGCCGGAGTCATCTGCGACATGGTGGGCGTCCCCGAGGAGCATCGCAAGCTGGTCATCGACCGGGTGCACACCTGGGCCGACTACACCGGCGCGCGCCCGAGCTTCACCGCCTCGCTCCGGCTGGCCGCCAAGAACAGCCTGGGCCTGATCGGCCTCCGCCGGATGGTCATCGCGCTCGGCAAGGAGCGTGCCAAGGAGCCGAAGGAAGACGTCATCTCCCAGCTGGTCACCGCCAACATCGACGGCGAGCGGCTGACCAGCATGGAGCTCGGCGCGTTCTTCACGCTGCTCGTGGCGGCCGGCATCAACACCGCGAGCAACGGCATGGCGCACGGCCTCCGGCTGCTGACCACCCACCCCGAGCAGCGCGAACTGCTGCTGTCCGACTTCGACAAGCACATGCCGACGGCGATCGAGGAGATCGTCCGCTACGTCACGCCGGGCATGCGCACGGGCCGCACGATCAAGGTGGAGCACGAGGTCAACGGACAGGTCCTGCGGCCCGGCGACAAGTGCGTGCTCTACTTCATGTCGGCCAACCGGGATGAGACGGTGTTCACCGATCCCGACGTGTTCGACATCACCCGCGACCCCAATCCGCACACCGCCTTCGGCGCCCCCGGCATCCACTTCTGCCTGGGCGCCAACCTGGTGCGCAAGGAGATGACCGTCGCCTTCCGCGAGCTGTTCCGCCGGTTGCCCGACATCCGCGCGATCGGCGAGGGAAAGCAGCTACGGTCGAACTTCGAAAACGGCCTGACCGAGCTTCGCTTCGAGTTCTGAGGACTGACCGCACGTGTCGAACGAGACCCCCCCGTCCGAGAACGCCGGCGAGCCGGGGCGCGAGGCCCGCGGCCACTACCGGCACGCCCGGCGGAGCGGCCTGCGCCGTCTGCTGTCGGTGATCGCCGTCGTCGCCGCCGTGGGCTGCGGCACCGTCGCGGCCGTGGCCATCTCCCGGTCCGCCGCGCCCTCCAAGGCCCCGTCGAACGCGTTGGCGCCGCAGGACACCGCGGCCGAGTCGAGCACCGAGACCGAGGTCGACGCCGCGAGCACCGACGCGACCGAGGAGGCCGCCACCGCCGCGGTCGGCGGCATGGGCAAGGACTGGCCGGTGTGGGGCTTCACCCACACCCGCTTCAGCGCCGACTCCGGCGACGACGGCCCGACCGGTCGCGCCAAGGCGGCCCTGTCGCGGCGCCCGGTCCTGCAGAACCAGCACATCATGGGCTTCGGCGCCGACAACCCCGAGCCGTCGCCCGGCCAATACGACTGGGCCTCGCTCGACCAGCGGATGGACCTGGTCCGCAAGACCAAGGGCGTGCCGGTCATCACGCTGTGCTGCGCGCCCGACTGGATGGTCGGCGGCGTGGCCGGCCAGACGCAGGAGGAGTTCTTCACCCAGGCGCCCAGGAAGAAGTACTTCAAGGACTTCGCCGCGCTCGCCGCGAAGGTCGCCAAGCGCTACCCGTTCGTCAAGCACTACATCGTGTGGAACGAGTTCAAGGGCTTCTTCGACGAGAAGCTCAAGCGCTGGGACTACGAGGGCTACACCGAGATGTACAACCTCGTCTACGACGCCCTGAAGAAGGTCAACCCGAACATCAAGGTCGGCGGGCCGTACGTGAACGTCACCGACCGGCCCGGCTGGCCGTCGGAGCTGAAGGGCCCCTGGGGGAGCGAAGACCAGCGCGGGCTCAACGCCATCAAATATTGGCTGCGCAACAAGCACGGCGCCGATTTCATCGTCGTCGACGGCACCTCCGAATCCTCCAAGGGGATGTATCCGGACGAGTTCCGCGCGCTGGACAAGTTCGGGGCCGTCAACGCGTGGCTGCGCAAGCAGACCAAGCTGCCCATCTGGTGGGCCGAGTGGTATTTCTCCCCGGCCAAGGAGAACTGGTCCGTCGCCCACCGCACGGCCGTGCAGGCCGCCGCGATGATCGAGTTCGGGTCCAGCGGCACGGCCGCCGCGCTCTACTGGAGCCCGCAGAACACCGGCTCCGACTGCCCCGGCTGCCTGTGGACCAACACCGACCAGTCCAGCGGCGGCCGGCCGCTGCCCGCCCTCGGCGTGATCCAGGACTTCGCCCGCTGGTTCCCGTACGGCACCAAGCTGGTCAAGGTCGGCGCGAGCAACGACGTGCGGGTGCTGGCCCAGGCCAAGATGATGGTCGTGGTCAACACCACCGGTCACCGCGTCACGACCACGGTCGACGGCAAGAAGCTCACCCTTTCCGCCTACCAGATCAAGTGGGTGGGCCGATGAGCGAGAGCTGGCCGCCGGTCAGCGTGGTGGTGTGCACCACCGGCAACCGGCCCGACATGCTGCGCGCCGCGCTGAAGAGCATCGCCGGTCAGGACTATCCAGGCGACGTCACCGCGATCGTGGTGTTCGACCGCTGCGAGCCCGACCTCGCCGTGCTCAGCGACGACCCCCACCGCCGGGTGACGTGGACGTCCAACACACGCGTCCCCAACGTGGCCGGCAGCCGCAACAGCGGCATCATGGCCGCCACCACCGACCTCGTGGCCTTCTGCGACGACGACAACACCTGGCGGCCGGGCAAGCTCCGCGCCCAGGTGCCGGGCTTCCTCGCCGAGCCGGACGCGGCGCTCGCCTCCTGCGGCATGGTCTCCACCCAGGAGCGGATCTTCCCGGGCGACCACATCACCTTCGCCGACCTGCTGCGCTCCCGGCTCCCGTCGGCGACCACCTCGTCGTTCCTGCTGCGAAGGCCGCTGCTGCTCGGGCCGGTCGGCCTGTTCTCCGAGGAGATCCCGCGCGGCTTCGCCGAGGACTACGAGCTGCTGCTGCGCGCGGCCCGGCACGCCCCCATCCCGTACGTCCAGCAGGTCCTGGTCGAGGTGCCGCCCCATGAGGGCTCCCACTTCTACGGCCGCTGGCAGATGATCGCCGACTCGCACGAGTGGCTGCTGACCCACTATCCCGAGTTCCGGCGGACCAGACGCGGTTACGCGCGCCTGGCAGGCCAGGTGGCGTTCGAGAGCTCGATCGCCAGAAACTGGCGCCGCTCGCTCCGCTGGACCAGGCGCGCCTTCCTGGCCAGCCCGCTTGAGCCCCGGACATACGCGGCGCTGGCCATCTGCTCCCGCGTCGTCACCGGCGAGTGGGTCCTGCGCCAGATCCAGGCCCGAGGCAGCGGCACCTGACCCACCTGTGACCCTCCCCGCCTAAAGTGGCGGAATGGTCGATTATGTGACGCTTGGGCCGTTCGCCGGACTTACTCTCGCCGATGTGGCACGCATGCTGCGCGACGGCGCCACGGACGCGGTGGATCTGGTGGGCCGCGCCCTCGAGGCGACGGCACAGGCGCAGCCGGCGCTCAACGCGTTCGTCACGGTCGACGAGCGCGGCGCGCGGGCCGCGGCCGAGCGGGCGAGGGACGAGCTCGCCCGAGGGCTCGATCGGGGGCCGCTGCACGGGGTGCCGGTGGCGGTGAAGGACATCATCGACACGGCCGGCCTGCTGACCACCATGGGCTCACGCCACTTCGCCGGGCACGTGCCGGACCGCGACGCCGACGTGGTGACCCGGCTGCGCGAGGCCGGAGCCGTCATCGTGGGGAAGACCACCACGCACGAGTTCGCCTACGGGCCGACCGGCGATCGATCGGCGAACGGGCCGGGAGCCAACCCGCACGACCCGTCGCGGATGGCCGGAGGATCGAGCGCCGGCTCCGCGGCGGCCGTCGCCGCCGGGCTCGTGCCGTTCGCGCTCGGCACCGACACCGGTGGCTCGGTGCGCATTCCCGCCGCGCTGTGCGGGGTCGCGGGCCTTCGGCCCACGTCCGGCGCCCTGCCGATGGCGGGCGTGTTCCCCCTGTCGCGGTCGCTGGACACGGTCGGGCCGATCGCGAACGATGTCGGCGGCGTCGCGCTCGGCTGGGCCGTCCTGTCCGGCACGGCCGCCGGCGTCACCCCGTCGCCGCTCGCCGAACTCCGGGTCGGCCTGCCGGTCGGCGATCGGCTGGACCAGGTGGACGACACGGTCGGATCCGCCCTGGAGCGGCTTGTCTCGCGGCTGGCCGCGGGCGGTGCGACGATCCGCCAGGTCGCCGTGCCCGACGTCGCGGAGCTGCGGGAGATCTATCGGCTGGTGCAGTCCGCCGAGGCGTACGGCGTCCATCGCGACCGGCTGGCCGCCGCGCCCGAGCTGTTCGGCGCCGAGGTCCGCGATCGTCTGCGGACGGCGGGCCAGGTGACCGCGCCCGAGTACGCCGCGGCCATGGCGAGGCTCACCGAGCTGCGCGAGACGGCGGCCGGCAGATTCGACGGCGTCGACGTGCTGCTCCTGCCGGCCGCGCCGGTGCTCGCGCCACCTCTGGACGCCCGCGACGGCGACTTCGGCGGCGGCTGGACGTCACCGCGCGACGCGCTCCTGGCGTTCAACACGCCGTGGAGCGTGCTCGGCCTGCCAGCGATGTCGGTGCCGTTGCCGGCGAAGACGCTGCCCGTCGGCGCCCAGCTGGTCGGCCCACCCGCCGCCGAGGCCGCTGTTCTCGCCGCGGCGGCGGTC
This sequence comes from Streptosporangiaceae bacterium NEAU-GS5, assembly GCA_017592665.1. Taxonomy (GTDB): domain Bacteria; phylum Actinomycetota; class Actinomycetes; order Streptosporangiales; family Streptosporangiaceae; genus NEAU-GS5. Next base: position 170,196 of record JAGFNW010000014.1, read on the forward strand.
GTTGCCGGGGTAGTAGAAGGACCATGACAGATCTCGACACCGTGACGACGTGGATCGCCGGATACGTCAAAGCGTGGAACAGCAACGATCCCGAGCAGATCGGCGCGTTGTTCACCGAGGACGCCGACTACTACACCGAGCCGTACGCCCGGGCCTGGCATGGCCGGCAGGGGATAGTCGAAGGCTGGCTGGCGATCAAGGACGAGCCGGGCGCGGCGACCTTCGAATGGCATCCCGTCTCCGTGACCGGCGACGTCGCGGTCGTCCAGGGGATCACCGTCTACTCCGACAAGACCTTCAGCAACCTGTGGGTGATCCGCCTGGCCGCCGACGGCCGCTGCCGCGAGTACACCGAGTGGTGGATGGAGCACCCCCGGGAATAGCCCTGGGCTGAAAGGTTCAGCCGTGTGCAGGGGCTTCGCCCGCCGCCCTGGTGAGGTCCTACGGTTTAGTTTGGATGGACGCCTAACATATTCAACATCCTTGTCCCGAGGAGGTCCCGGATGTTGGATCGGCTCCTGCCCACACGTCACGGCCGCCGGCGCGCCGGACTCACGCTGTCGGCCGCGGCGATGCTCGCCTTCGCCGGGGTCGCCGTCGCGCCCCAGGCGACCGCCGCCACGTCGGCCACCGTAACCGTCAACGCCGCCATGAGCAGGGGCACGATCCCGGCCGCCGGCCACGGCGTCAACACGGCCGTCTACGACGGCAACATGAACAGCGCCGCCATCCCCGGCCTCTACCGCGACGCCGGCTTCACCGCGGTCCGCTATCCCGGCGGCTCGTACGGCGACATCTACCACTGGCAGACCCACACGGCCGACGGCGGCTTCATCGCGCCGAACACGGGCTTCGACACGTTCATGGGGACCGTGCGCTCGGCCGGGGCCCAGGCGGTGATCATCGCCAACTACGGCACGGGCACGGCCCAGGAGGCGGCGGGCTGGGTGCGCCAGGCCAACGTCACCCGCGGATACGGCATCAAACTGTGGGAGATCGGCAACGAGGTGTACGGCAACGGCCACTACGGCGCCCAGTGGGAGCAGGACAACCACGCCGACAAGGGCCCGCGCGCCTACGCCACCAACGCCGTTTCCTACATCTCGGCCATGAAGGCGGTCGACCCGACCATCAAGGTGGGCGTCGTGCTGACCACGCCCGGCAACTGGCCGGACGGGATCGTCGGCTCGGGCGACAGCGCCGACTGGAACCACACGGTGATGTCGGTCGTGCAGGGCCAGGCCGACTTCGTGATCGTCCACTGGTATCCCGGCGCCGGCTCGGCGGCCGACAGCCTCACCAAGATGTCGCAGATCTCCGGAATGATGAGCACGCTGCGCTCGCTGATCAACCAGTTCGCCGGCAGCCGGGCGTCGAGCATCGGCGTCGCGGTGACCGAGATGAACCCGAGTTTCCAGCTCAACAGCGCCACCGCCGCCCTGTTCGCCGCCGACAGCGCCTTCACCTGGTTCGAGAACGGCGCCATGAACCTCGACTGGTGGAACACGCACAACGGCACGAGCACCAGCCCCGGCACCAACGAGGACGGCACCCCCGACTACCACGACGAGGGCATCCTGTCGTCGGCCGGCACCGGCGAGCCCGCCGTGAACACCCCCTTCCCGCCCTACTACGGGTTGTCCATGGTGGGCCGGGCCGGCGCGCCCGGCGACACGCTCGTCCAGGCCTCATCCAGCACCGCGCTGCTGGCCACGCACGCGATCAGGACGCCGACCGGCCTCAACGTCCTGCTGGTCAACAAGGATCCGGCCAACTCCACCACGGTCTCGCTCGCGTACTCCGGCTTCACCCCGACCGGCACGGTGAGCGTGACGCAGTGGCAGAAGGGCGCCACGTCGATCAGCTCCACGACCCAGGCCTCGGCCACCTCGATCACGGTCCCGCCGTACTCGATAACCGTCCTGAAGTCGGGTGGGGGCACCGGCGGCGGCGACACGACGGCGCCGAGCGCGCCCACCGGCCTCGCGGCCTCCGGCACCACCTCGACGAGCACGAACCTCTCCTGGACCGCCTCCACCGACAACGTCGGCGTGGCCGGCTACGACATCCTGCGCGCTCCCGGGGCCTCCGGCGGGACCTTCGCCGTCGTCGGGACGTCCACCACGACCTCGTTCGCCAACACCGGCCTGACCGCGAGCACCACCTACCGCTACCAGGTCCGGGCCCGCGACGCGGCCGGCAACGTGTCCGCCGTCTCCAACACGGCCCAGGTCACCACCTCGGCCGGCGGCTCCACCGGCGGCCCGTGCACGGCCGTGCCGACCGTGCAGAGCCAGTGGTCCACCGGGTACGTGATCCAGCCGGTGACGGTCACCAACACCGGCACGGCCACGATCACCAGCTGGACCGTGACCATCACCCTCCCGGCCGGGCACGCGCTCACCGGCTCCTGGAACGCCACCGTCACCACCAGCGGCCAGACCGTGACGGCCAAGAGCGTCGCCCACAACGGCACGCTGGCACCGGGAGCGAGCACGACCAGCTTCGGCTTCCAGGGCAGCCGCCCCGACGGCAACACCGCGCTTCCGTCCGCCTACACCTGCACGACGCCCTGAGGCCTTGACGTCGCGTGGTCTCTACGGGGTGTGCCGGCTCATCGGGACAGATCCCAGACGCGGATGGTCTTGTCCTGGGAACCACTGGCGATCTTCGTGCCGTCGGGACTGAAGGCGACCGTCTCCACCTGCCCGGAGTGGCCGATCAGGACGGCCCGGACCTGGCCGGTCGCCACGTCCCAGAGGCTGATGACGTTGCTGAGGCCCCAGGACGCGAGGGTCTTGCCGTCCGGGCTGTAGGCCACGTCGGTCACCGCGTCGTCAAGCCGGTCGAAGGCCGCCTTGGAGCGGCCGGTGGTCACGTCCCAGAGCCGGATGCTGCGCGTGCCGTCGGAGTCGGGGGCGGCGAGGGTGGAGCCGTCCGGGCTGAAGGCCACGCCGGAGCCGGTCGCGTCGGTGATGGTGCGGACGGTCCGGCCGGTGGCCGGATCGGACAACCGGATCTCGCTGCCCTTGCCGCCGCTGGCCAGCAGTTTGCCGTCGGGGCTGAACACGACATTGCGGAATCCGTCGCCATCGGGGAGGCCCACGGTGATCTGCCGGGTCCGCACGTCCCAGATGTCGGTGGCGCCGCCGTGCGTGACGCCCGCGATCAATCGGCCGTCGGGGCTGAAGGCGAGGGACTTCATGATGGAGCCGCTCTGCGTCAGCGAGCCGATGAGATGCCGGTCGGCGACGCGCCACAGGCGGCTGCTCTCCCCGGTGACGTTGCCGCCGGTGGCGAGGAGGGCGCCGTCGGGGCTGAAGGCGACCGCGTCCGCCGAGCCGCCGCCGAACGCCGGCGGGCCTTCCAGGGTGGCGATCGGTTTGCCGGTCGCCGGATCCCACAGCCGGGTCTGGGGCCGGTCGGTCAGATCGCCGTCGCCGCTGGCGAGCAGCTTGCCGTCGGGGCTGAACGCCACCGAGGTGACGATCGAGGTGTGCCCGGTCAGGCGGAGGGCGCTCGTGATCTGGGCCGGCGCGGACGGCTCGGCCGTGGTCTCCCGCTCGTCCGGCGTGGCCGCGCCGGACGTCTTCGGCGCATGGGACGACGTCCGGTCGCCGCTGGTCGTCCGGTCGCTGCCGTTCGTCCGGTCGTCGGAGCCGAAGACCCGCACGCCGTACGGGACGCCGATCACGACGACGGCCCCGATCGCGGCGGCCAGCAGGGCCCGCCGCCGGACGCGGCCGCGGTCGCGCGGCTCGGGCTCGGGTTCGGGCGCGGTCGTGGACGGCATGGCGTCCCACGCGGCCGGGGCTGTGGGCGGGCCCATCGCGGCGGTCGGGTGCGGGGCGCCGCCGTTGGCCGCGCCCAAAAGGAGCCGGGCCGTCTGGTCGGCCGTCGGCCGGTGCGCCGGATCCTTGCGTAACAGGGCCAGCAGCAGCGGGGTGAGGTGCCCGGCGCGTACGGGAGGGCTGGGATCCCGGGTGAGCAGCGCGGCGAGCACGGCCACCAGGCTGTCGCCCTCGAACGGGGGATGGCCCTCGACGGCGGCGTAGAGCGTCGCACCGAGCGACCAGAGATCCGAGGCGGGTGTGACGGGCTCGTGGTGCGCCTGCTCGGGGGCCATGAAGGCGGGCGTACCCACCACGGCGTCCGTCCTGGTGAGCCGGGCGTCGCCGGTCAGGCTCGCGATGCCGAAGTCGGTGAGCACGACGCGGTCGCCGGCCAGCAGCACGTTGGCCGGCTTGAGGTCGCGGTGCACGATCCCGGCCGCGTGGGCGGCGCGGAGGGCGTCGAGGATGGCCGCGCCGATGCGCGCGACCTCACCGGGCGGCAGGCCGCCTCGCGCCCGGATCGCGTCCGCCAGGGAACCGCCCCGGACGAATTCCATGACGATCGCGGGCGCGCCGTTGTGGTCGACGACGTCGTAAACGGTGACGATGCCGGGGTGGTTGAGCCGCCCGGCCGCCTGCGCCTCGCGGATGGCGCGCAGGGTCAGCTCTTCCCGCTGGCCGTCGCTGAGGCCGGGCGGCAGCAGGATCTCCTTGATCGCCACCTCGCGGCCGATCAGCTCGTCGAAGCCGAGCCAGACCCGCCCCATGCCGCCGGCGCCCAGCACCTTGATCAGCCGATAGCGCCGGGCGATCACCATTCCTTGCTCTGGTCCCTCTGATTCGGGCACGAACCGAGTCTAGAGACCGATGAGGCGGACCTCGCCGAGGAAGAACGCAGTGCTGGAGTTCGCCTCGCCCACCTCCTGGTCGATGCTCTCCGCGTCCTTGCCCTCCGCGCCGTAGCCGACCTCCAGGCTCGACGTGTGGGGGAGCTCCCACGTGGTGCCGATGCCGAGAAGCAGATCTCTCATGACCGGGTCGGTCGCGGCATCCGCGACGAGTTTCTTCATGACTTTGACGGTGAACACCTCGACGAAGCCCTCTTTGAGGATCTGCGGCTGGTGGGTCTGCTCGGCCGCGGTGATCACCTTGGGATGGGTGATGCGGTGCATGAACTCGTGGATCAGCGTGTTGGTGATCCGCCAGCGCCAGACCGCCTTGCGGATGTGAAGGCGGTTGGGATAGACGGGCTCTATGTAGACCTTGCCGTTTCCGGGGTTGTGCCGCGGGGTCAGCGCTATCAGGCGCCGGAGCTTTTCGGTGAAGCCCTGGTCGCTCAGCAGCGCATGGTATACGCGCGTGAGCTCGTCGCGGTCGGAGGAGCGGCCCGGGTCGTAGCTCGCGGCGCTCAAGGGCTGTCCCCACTTGGCCATGCGTCCCACGTGGGTGCCGCGATTGACCATCCAGTTGGTCATCATGTCGTCGTCGATCTGCCCGTCCGCGGTGCTGAGGATGTCGGAGGCGTACGACCCCTTGTAACAGGGGCCCTCTATGTAGGCCAGCGGATACGGATGGAGCGCCTTCTTGACGTACTCCTCGACGAATGCGGCCATGGTCGCGATCTCCGCGAAATCCACCGCTTCGAGTTCTTCGTTCTCTGGTGGGGTCCATCCAAAGAGCTGGTCGTCCACGACATCCTTGAGCGCTTTGGTCATGCCGGTGTGCAGGAGTTCGGCGTTGAGCTCTTCGATGCGGGACACTCGCCGCCCGGTTTGCGGATCGGGTACGCCGCCGGGGAAGTAGTAGAGGCGGATCCGCTTGAGCACCGGCTTCGCGGGAGACGGCAGCGCGCACAGCTGCGCGGGCATCCAGCCGCCCAAGAAGATCACTTGCTGTTCGAAGCCCGACGCGGTGATTCCCGGCATCATCGGCGCGACCGGCTGGCTCTTGGTGGCCATGATGTGCAGCCGGAGGAACACCTCGAAGGTCTTCATGTTCAGGCCCTTGATCAGGCCGAGGTTGCCGGCGTAGATCGTCAGCGCCCGCATCAGCCAGTCCTGCCGCTCCTTGGGGGCGCTCTCGACGAAGGTCTGGCAGATCTCCGCGCCGTCGAAGCCCAGATTCTGGCAGAGGCTGGACAGGCAGAAGGCCATGCCCTTGCGCTCGGCCAGTTCGATGCCCGCCGAGTAGTCGATCGTCGCTGTGACGCCGGTGCCGGTCAGCTCGAACGTGGTCGGCGCGTCCTGGTCGGGACGCAGGACGATCTCCGGCTCGAGCAGCATGAGCGGCGGCAACGTCATCATCGACGGCTGCGCCACGGGTATCTGCTGGACCGGCATCCCGGCCAGTTGCTTCGGGCGCTTGACCTTCTGGAGGGGAGCCTGCGGTAAGTCCTGCTGGGACTGATCCTGGCCCGGGGTTTGGGTGGGGCGCTGGCTTTGTTGGTCGTTGGGCTGCTTGTTCTGATGCGACCCGTGGGAATGCACGGCGCCTCCTGAGGTTCCGGTCGCGGCCGATCCTCTTGAGGGATCCCCAGGAATCCTCTGCCTGTCACCGATCATTGCGCGCTGCAATTTTTGCATCCTGCTAGGAACGGTCGGCGGCATTCCGGCGTATCTCCCAGTGATCGGATGGACCGAGCGCGAATCCAGGGCAAGGGAGATGCGGAAATGCAGCGTGGACGGGGTCGTCTGATTCTGACCGCGTGCGGTTCCGCCCTGCTGCCGGCCGCCGGGATGGGCTGCGCGCCCGACTATCAGGACGCGGCGTCCGCCCGCCCGGCGTCCACCGTCGTCGGCCTGGGCGACGCGGGCGCCGGCGCCGATCCCGCCGGTGCGGCCGGGCCGGTCGCGAGCCCGCCGGCCGATCCGGCGAAGGACACCAGCACCTGGGATACGCGGTGGGGGCCGTTGTCGGCGGCCGACCGGGAAATGGTGAGCAAGGTGCGCCTGGCCACGCTGTGGGAGATGGTCATGGCCGAGCAGGCCATGCAGCGGGGGAGCAGCGCGCGCATCCGGCAGATCAGCGCGGAGATCTCGGCCCAGCATCACGTGCTCGACGAGGAGGACCGCTCGATCGCGGCCAAGCTCAAGGTGCCGCTGCCGATCCAGCCCAGCGAGCAGCAGCAGGGATGGATGGCCGACATATCCGGCAGGACGGGCAAGGATTACGACGCCACGTACGTGAAGTGGCTGCGCTTCGCGCACGGCCAGGTGTTCCAGCTGATCGGCGTGGTGCGCGGCACCACGCAGAACACGCTGATCCGCCGGTTCGCCGAGCACTGCAATGCCGCCGTCCTCAATCACCAGCGGCTGCTGGAGAGCACCGGCCTCGCCGGACCCGATGCCTTCCCCAGCCCGCCGACCGCCTGACCTGGTGACAAGGCCCCTGGTGACCTTCTCGGGCGGTCGGACGATCTGCCGGGCACGGCCGACCTGGTCGCGTACGAGATGGTGCGCGCTGTCTCGTTCCGGTCATGTGAGAGCGGATGACAGCAGGCTGTAATGCGACAGACTTGCACCATGCAGTCAGGCACGCGCGGCGCCGACCGGCACGCGCCGGACGAGATCGCCCACGACGCCGACCTGAACGGCGACCTGGACGCCGATCTGAACGGCGACCTGAAGGCCGATCTGAACGGTGACCGCAACGGCGACCCCGACGGCGAACTTGGCACCGACGCCGACGCCGGCCTCGGCATCGGCTTGGGCGCCGGCCTCGACGAGGTGACCACGGCCGTGCTGACCGGGTCACGACTGCTGGTGGCCATCGCGGTCAGGTCGGTCGCGCAGGTCGAAGATCGGGTGACTGTGCCGCAGTTCCGGATGCTCGTGGTCCTCGGCCGCCGGGGGAAGGCCAAGCTCGTCACGCTGGCCGACCTGCTGGGCGTCAATCCGTCCACCGCCATGCGGATGGCCGACCGGCTCGCCGCCGCGGGGATGATCGTCCGCGAGGTCAACCCGCAGGATCGCCGCGAGAGCCTCATGCGGCTCACCCGCGAGGGCGAGCGCATCGTCGAAGAGGTCACGGCCCGCCGGCGTGCGGAGATCTCCGCCATCGTCTCCCGGATGACGCCCGAGCAGCGCCAGGCGCTGATCGGCGGGATGACCGCGTTCACCGAGGCCGGCGATGAGCCGCCCGCCCCGAGCGCCCACTCGCTGGGCTGGCCCGGCGACTGAATGCGAACGGCCCCGCCCCCTGAGGAGAGGGCGGGACCGTGGTGCGGGATCAGAAGTTGCTGTAGGTGGCGTTGAACGACGTGCCGGTGGACACCGTGCACGAGACCTTGACGTCGCCGTTCAGCCGGCAGTAGTCGGCCAGGCCGTCGCCGTTGAAGTCGGCCCAGTAGGCCGTGCCGCCGTCGCCGACCTTGGAGATGGTGTCGCCGAAGCCGGTGCCGACGCCGGGGGTGGACAGTGTGCAGGTGCCCGTGCCCCAGATGTCGCGGCAGAAGTCGTCGGTGTGGTCGCCGTTGACGTCGGCCCAGGCGCCCGTCGCGCCGCCCGAGTTGAGGACGGTCGAGGTCACGGTGTCGCCGAACGCCGCCCCGACGGACACGGTGCACCGCGCCTTGGCGAACTGCGAGTCGCCGACCACGCGGCAGTAGTCGGCCCGGCCGTCGCCGTTGTGGTCGCCCCACTGCCGGGTGTTGCCGTAGCCCGCGTCCATGGCCCCCGACGTGAACGTGCGCCCGAAGCCGGTGCCGTTGGACAGGGTGCACTGCACGCTGTTGGTCCAGAACCCTATGATCCGGCAGTAGTCGGCCTTGCCGTCGCCGTTGACGTCGACCCAGGATCGGCCCTCGTCGTAGCCCGGGTCGATCGAGGGAGACTGGATCGTGTAGTCCCAGCCGTCGCCGGTCGAGATGGTGCACTGCGCGTACTTGTTGCCGGTCGCGGCGCCGACGATGCGGCAGTAGTCGGCCTTGCCGTCGCCGTCGAAGTCGGCCCACGCGCGGCCGGCGTCCCAGCCCGCGTCGAGCGCGCCCGACGTGAACGTGGACCCGAAGTGATCGCGGCCCGAGACGGTGCACTGGAGCATCAAATTGGGCCAGTCGCCGACGATGCGGCAGTAGTCGGCCGCGTGGTCGCCGTTGAAGTCGGCCCAGCCGCGTCCGGAGAAGTATCCAGGATCACCCTGGAACGAGGGCCTGGTGCCGAACCCGGTGCCGGTCGACAGAGTGCAGCTGAGGACGCCCACACCATCGAGGCGGCAGCCGTCGGCCTTGCCGTCGCCGTTGAAGTCGACGAAGCCGTTGCTGCCCTGGATGCCGCGGAATCCGGGAACCGTGGCATGCGCGGGCTTGGCGGCGCCGGCGAAGATCAACATCAGGGTGGCCAGGATGATCGCCGCCGCCTGTCCGATGCGCCCTGATCGGCGCGCCTGGTGGAGTGATGTGTCGTTGAGTCGCACGCCCGTGGCGCGCTGTAACCGTCCCGCGTCGAGACGCATGACGGACCCCCTTCGTGTTCGGGTTTCAAAGAAGACTTGGTGGACTGGAGCACCACTGAGTAGATGCTAACTCTACTAGATAGAGTGACGCTACCCTCATTTGGGTGCTGGGGGTCGACCAGCCGGTGGGGCACGGCGGCCTACCTGCGTCCCTGTGTGTCTTTCGACATCGTTCACGCGGAATCCCCGGGCGTACTGTTGGGCATCAGCTCGACAGGGGACCGCGATGAGCACGTTGATTCGGACCCATGATGTCCCGGCCGCCGACCGCATCGACTTCACCAAGCACGCCATCGCCGCGACGTGGGTGCCCATGGACTGCCGCTCCGACTACGCGGCGGACTACTGGGGGGAGTTCCGGGTCAGCGGCCTCGGCCCGATGCAGGTGGCCGTGCTCGACGTCCTGCCCGTCACGGTGTCGCGCACTCCGGAGCTGATATCCCAGGCCGACCCCGACCTGATGAAAGTCCTGATGGTGTGCGGAGACGGCACGTCCGTGGTCGATCAGGGAGGCCGGCAGGCCCGGCTTCGCGGCGGCGAATTCGCCGTCTACGACACCCAGCGGCCCTACGAGGTCTCGGTCGGAGTGGGCACCGACGGGCCGACGCGGGTGATGACCTTCATGTTCTCGCCGGCCCTGCTGCCGCTGTCCCCGAGCGGGCGCGGCCGGATCTCGGCCCTGCGCATTCCGGCCACGGCCGGCTTGGGCGACCTGACCTCCTTGCTTCTGCTTCAGCTGGCCCGCAACATCGACGACTACACCCCGGCCGAGGCCGCGCGCCTGTCGTCGGCCGCGCTCGAGGTGCTGGCGACCCGGCTGGCGCGGGAGCTCGATGTGCAGGATTGGGGCACGCCGGAGGCGCGCAGGCAGGCCCTCCTCACCACCGTGCAGGCCTTCATCCAGCAGCATCTCGGCGATCCCCGGCTGGCGCCGGGCGCGGTCGCGGCCGCACACCACATCTCGCTGCGGACGCTCCACCAGCTCTTCCACGACGAAGGGCTGACCGTGGCGGGCTATATCCGGCAGCGGCGCCTGGAGCGCTGCCGCCGCGACCTGTCCGACCCAGCACTGGACGCGCGGCCCGTCGCGGCCATCGCGGCGAAGTGGGGATTCTCCAGCGCGAGCGACTTCAGCCGCGCCTTCCGCGCCATACATGGGCTGCCGCCCTCGGAGTTCCGCAGGTTCGCACGCGTTGTGAAGGATTCTGCGCGCTAGGCCAACGACAGTCGGTGCCGTCGTCGCCGACTCTTGCTGAACGGGGAAGCGCGGGAGGCGATGGCGATGACGTACCCCTTTGTAGACCGGGCCGCTGAGGACGAGCGCCTGGTGGCGCAGGGCCGGATCTTCGATCCGATCACCCGCGCGCTGCTGCTCCGGGCGGGGCTGGCGCCCGGCATGCGGGTGCTCGACCTCGGCAGCGGCGCGGGCAACGTGGCCCGGCTCGCCGCCGAACTGGTCGGGCCGCGCGGCGCCGTGGTCGGCGTCGAGCGTGATCCGGCCGCGATCGAGCTGGCCCGGCGGCGGACGGACGCGGCCAACGTCGAGTTCCTGCCCGGCGACGCGCAGACGCTCGACGGGATCGACGGGATCGACGGCGGGTTCGACGCCGTGATCGGGCGGCTGGTCCTGATGTATCTGCCGGATCCGGCGACGGCGCTGCGCCGGGCCGCCACGCTGCTCCGGCCCGGCGGGCTGATCTGCATGCACGAGGCCGACCTCGCCTACCTGCCCGCGAGTCCGATGACGCCGCTGTGGGGGCAGGCCCAGGCGTGGTTCCTGACGGCCCTGGAGAAGGCGGGCGTCGAACGACGCATGGGGCCATCGTTGTTCACGGTGTTCCGCGCGGCCGGGCTGCCGGGGCCACGCCTGTCGATCGAGGCGTTCGCCGAAGGCGGGCCGGACGCCCCGGCTTGGGGCTGGGCCAACATCTTCGGGGCGGCCGTGCCGCTCATGGAGCGGCTGGGCGTGGCCACACGCGCCGAAGTCGACCCCGAGACGCTGGCCGGCCGTCTGCTGGCCGACACCCTCGCCTACGACGGCTGCGTCATCGGCCCTCCGATGACCGGAGCCTGGACCACCTTGCCCACGGGCCATGAGTGACCGGTTCGACGTGCGGTCCGTCCGCGCGCACTTCGACTTCCCCGAGCTCGGGCGGCTGGTCCTGAACAACGCGGCCAGCACTCAGCCGCCGCGTGAGCTGCCCGCTCTGTACGCTTCGCTCGCCGGCGCGTACGAGAACGTCCACCGCGGGCAGTCCAGCGCCGCGCGCGAGACGACCGCGCTGTTCGAGGATTCCTACGACACGATCGCGCAGTTCATCGGGGCGCCGGGCCGCGACTGCCTCGCGCTGTACCGCAACACGACCGAGGCCATCAACGCGGTCATGTATTCGCTGCTCACCGAGTTTCGCGACGGCGACAACGTCGTGACGACGATGATGGAGCACAACTCGAACTATGTCCCCTGGCACGCCATGTGCCGGCGGATCCTGCCCCGGCTGGGCCGGCGCGTGGACTATCGCCTGGCCCGATTCGACCCGCGCACCGGCGAGCTCGACCTGGATCACCTGGCGTCGCTGATCGACGCGCGCACCAAACTCGTCTGCTGCACCGGAGCCTCGAACTTCCTCGGCGTCAAAACCCCGCTCGCCGCCGTCCGCGCCCTGGCCGACGCGAGCGGCTACCCGCAGCCGACCGGTGAGCGCCGCTCGTATCTGCTGGCCGACGGCGCTCAACTGGTGCCGGGATCGTACGTCGATGTGCGCGCCCTCGACGTCGACTACCTGGCCTTCTCCTTCCACAAGATGCTCGCCCCCTTCGGGGTGGGCGTGCTGTACGGCAAGGAGCACCTGCTCGCGTCGGCGCTGCCGTTCCTCTACGGCGGCGACATGATCGCTGAGGGCCGCGTCTTTCACGACCGGGTCGAATACGGCTCCCTGCCCTGGAAGTACGCGGCCGGGACGCCCAACATCCTCGGCACGATCGTCTCCGCACAGGCCCTCCGCCTCCTGCTGGACCTGGCGCTGACGCCGGACCAGCCGGTGTACTTCGGGACCGGCAAGCCCGTCGACGGCGTCACCGTGCAGGCCGCCATGGACCGCGTGTCCGCCTGGAACAGGCGGCTGACCGGCCGGGCGCTGGAGGGGCTGGGCGCGATCGGCGGGATCACGATCTACGGACCCCGCGACGCCGCGCGCCGCACCTCGCTTGTCGCCTTCAACCTCGCCGGACGCGATCCCTTCGGCGTGGCCGAAGCCCTGAATCTCGTCGGCGTCGAGGCGCGCGCCGGCTGCCACTGCGCCACGCTCGCCCACCACGCCCTCGAGCTGACGCCGGCCGCGAGCTGCCGCCTCAGCTTCTACCTCTACAACACCGAGGAAGAAATCGACCTGGCCCTCGACGCCCTGTCCGCCATCGCGGCAGGCCCCGCCTAAGGCGTCCCCAGTGCCCTGCCCAGATCCCCCTTGTCCTGTCCACGTCCCAGGGTCCTTGGGTCCCCAGGTCGCTGGCTGGGGTCGTTGGCGGGGCGTCGTCGACCAGCCTGGAAACGCTGCCCAGGTGTGCAGTCCCACCACAGCCGCACCGTTACTGTCAGCAGAGGTACTCTCGCCGGCCAGGTCCCGCCCGCGGCCTCGACTCCTCACGAGGAATCGCCATCAGCCACGCGAGTCCAATAGGTGAGATTGGCCCGCGCGCTCAACGTTTCGGGATGCTCGGCCCCTGACACTCGCTCCCGGATGGGCATCAGCGCCGCGTACAGGTCCCGCGCCCCAATCGCATCCCCTGCCTGCCCGCTCCAGCGCGCCAGGTTGGCCCGCGCGGTCAACGTTTCGGGATGCTCGGCCCCTGACACTCGCTCCTGGATGGGCATCAGCGCCGCGTACTGGTCCCGCGCCTGGGCCGCGTCCCCCGCCTCCCCAATCCAATAGGCCATGTTGGCCCGATCGGTCAACGTCTCGGGATGCTCGGCCCCTGACACTCGCTCCCGGATGGGCAGTAGCGCCGCGTACTGGTCCCGGGCCCCGACCGCATCCCCCGCCAGCCCGCTCCAGCGCGCCAGGTTGGCCCGCGCGGTCAACGTGGAGGGATGCTCGGCCCCTGACACCCGCTCGCGGATGGGCAGTAGCGCCGCGTACTGGTCCCGGGCCTCGACCGCATCCCCCGCCGCACCGCTCCAGAAGGCCAGGTTTGCCCGCGAGGTCAACGTGTCGGGATGCTCGATCCCCAGCACCCGCTCGCGGATGGGCAGTAGCGCCGCGTACTGGTCCCGGGCCTCGACCGCATCCCCCGCCAGTCCGCTCCAAGAGGCCAGGTTTGCCCGCGAGGTCAACGTGTCGGGATGCTCGATCCCCAGCACCCGCTCGCGGATCGGCAGTAGCGCCGCGCACTGGTCCCGCGCTCTGGCAACATCCCCCGCCGCACCGCTCCAGAAGGCCAGGTTGGCCCGTGAGGTCAACGTGTCGGGATGCTCGATCCCCAGCACCCGCTCCTGGATCGGCAGTAGCGCCGCGCACTGGTCCCGCGCTCTGGCAACATCCCCCGCCCGCCCGGTCAAGGATGCCAGCATGGCCTGTGCGGACAGCATGTCGGGATGCTCACTACCGAGCTGATCGCGCATAACTTGGACCCTTTGGCGTTGCAGGATCAGGCCGGTGGCGTAATCACCCGAACTATGCAAGTACTCGATGATCGCTCCCATCCCGGACCCAGCAAGATCCAGCACCATCGAGGCATGCGCAGCCAGCGCCGCATACACCGGCCAGTTCTGGCGCCGGTCGGGATCCTCAGGCAGCACAGCGTCCAACAGCTCCGCAGCGGCCTGACGCCACCCGGCGCGCTGCTCATCGGGGAGTTGATCGACAGTGACGGCTTGCACCAGCCGATGCATCGACACCCGCCCCTGTACCGGTTGGCTGACCAGGGAATAGCGACGCAGCGCCGCAATCGCCCGATCAGCCCGCAACGGATCACCCAGCACCGGCATCAGCACATCGGCGATCCCCTCATCATGAAGATCCGGATCCTCCCCTGGGGCCGCGTTGAGCAATATCCCGACCGGGATGTCATCAGGGCCGTAGAAGGCCAGCAACCGCAGCACCGCGACCGCCGATGGATCACTTTGCTGAAGCCGCTGAAACGACAGGCTCCACGTGGTCGCCACTTGAGCGGCATACCCATCCGCGCCACCGTGCGCCAGCAATTCACCGCGCCGCGTCCGAAACAACCCCACGTACTCCGCCAGCCGACGCCCGCTGTCGTGTAGATACGCCCCCGCCTGCTCCAGCGCCAGCGGCAACGTCCCCACCTCTTGGGCGATCTGCTCCGCCGCAGCCCGATCGCTGTCACCGGACCGGGCCAACAAGAACCCAGCCGCCACCTGGTGATCCAGCACCGGCACCGGCAACGCCTGACCCTTCGGCCAGTGCGCAGAACGCGAAGTGACCAGCACATGCCCCCGCCCCGCCGGAGGCAACACCTCCCGGACCGCGTCCACGTCAGCGGCGTTGTCCAACACCAGCAACCACCGGTCCGGGCGAGCGGCTAGCGCCGCATGCACCTGATGCACCGGATTGGCCGCATCGACCACCTGCCGCACCCCGACCAGCGCCGCCAACTCGGTGAACGCCGCCGACACCGACGCCGACACCGAACCCGGCACCGATGCCGATGCGCCGGCCGGGTCGTCCACGGTGATCTGCCAGATCACCCCATAATCGGCCTGGTAGCGATGCGCGTACTCCACTGCCACGCTGGTCTTGCCCACCCCGCCCAGCCCGCACAGCGCCACCACCACCGGCCTATCCCCACCATCCAGCAAGCGCGACCGGACCTCACCCAGCAGGTCCTCGCGGCCCACTAAGGTGACCGGACGCGGGAACAGTCGGACAGGGCGCGCAGGCACCACCGGCCGATCCTGATACAGCCGCCCTACCGCTACGGCGCCGCCATCGGCGTACACCGACTCTGCGGCCTGGATCGTCGGCCTGCTACCGGGACCGGTCAGGCCGACGCCGGACCCGGCGGGGGAGGGTTTCCGGTCGACACCCCACCATGGATCACCCCACCGGCAACCCCGTGACCCTCCGCATGCACGTTCACATCACGGCCCGCCGCGACGGAATGATCTGACGCCGTCACCCCCGCAGTCGGGTCAGCCGCCTGCAACGCGGTCACCAGCTCCTCCAGCCGAGCGGCGAAACCCTGATCGCTCTCGGCCTCATCGGCGATCGCCAGCTCGACTCGTTCAATCGTGCGGGCGCTCACCTCGCCCGCCCCGGCTTCCTGCTCCAACTTCGCCAGCGCACGGTCCTGCCCGAGTTTGCCGCCGATCAGCTCATGCAGCCGATCCATCCCCGCATCCAGCGTCCGATCCACCTCGGCATCGGCCCGACCGGCCACCCGCCGCGCCTTGCGGACGAGATACGCCACCGCGTACCCCGCCAGCAACTCCAACCCCATCATGCGCGCCACCCCCTCACCCGTAGCGACCACTGCCGCACACGTAAGCGTCACGCATAACCACAGACCCAACACAGCGTGTGCGCAATCGTTACAACCCAATCACTCGGAGGAGCTCCGAACTCTGGGGGAGACCATCCTGTCTGCTGTAGGCAGAGGTGCGCGAGATGAGCGGGGGGCATCCGGCCGCCGCGCCGTGCATGGCGGTTCGGTCCGGCAAACGATGCAGCGACTCGCCGACGATCCGGCGAGCCGTGCCGTGTCCGCGTAGTGGTCGCGCGGGGCTGGGCTGGGGAGGTTTCGGAGCAGGGTCAGGCTTTCCCGTGGACGGCCCAGGCTGTGGCGTCGATGGGGATGGGCCGCGTGGGCAGCAGCTCCTGGCAGTGCTCGCGAAGCCGCTCTCTGTGCTCGTCGTCGAGACCTGCGACGTATGCGCCGGCGGGTCCCACGCCGAGCAGGAAGGGATCCCACCACTCCTCGAAGGTCGGGTGGATCACCCGTACGGATAGCATCGCGGGCTTCAGGTCGTGGACGCCGGCCTGCTCGAACAGCTCGACCAGATGTCCCTCCCGGGCTCCGGCGAGGAACGCCTCGTTCGGCGCTTCGGGGTCGAGGTCGCCCGCGGCGCGCCAGAACAGCGACAGCGGGCTGCCGTCGCCGGCGTGATCCCACACGCAGGCCGCCACGAGGCCGCCGGGCCGGGTGACCCGCGCCATCTCCCGCACGCCCGCCACTGGATCGGCCATGAAGTGCACGACCAGCTGGGAGAGCGTCACATCGAACGTGTCGTCGGGGAACGGCAGCTGTTCGGCGGCGCCCCTCTGCACATCCACGCCGGGTAACCGCTCGCGGATGGCCACGAGGAACGGCTCGGACGGGTCGACGGCCGCGACGGCGCCGGCGCCGAGCCGCCTGACCAGCTCGGCGGTGAGGGCGCCCGGCCCGCACCCTACGTCGAGGGCGCGCTGCCCTGACGTTACATCGGCCAGGTCGGCGAAGCGCACCGCGAGCGGCTCGGCGTAGCGGCCCATAAAGCGGCCATAGGCGTCAGCGGTGACGTCGAAGGTCATCACCCGAACTTAGGGGCATTCCGCTGCGCGGCACCAGACGTTGATCTGATAGGCACAGATCCTGCCGGGCGCAGAATTCCGCGAGAAACGAGGTTGGCATCGATGACGGTTGTACATGGTACGAACGTGGACATTCCCACCGAAGATGGCGTGGCCGACGCTTACCTGGCGTATCCCGACGATCAGGCGGCCCACCCTGCGGTGCTTTTCTATATGGACGCCTGGGGGCTGCGCCCTCGGCTGAGAGAGATGGCCGACCGGCTCGCCGAGGCCGGATACACCGTGCTCGTCCCCAATGTCCTCTACCGTCAGGGGCGCGCGCCGGTGCTGGACCTCCCCGAGCACATCGGGGCGGAAGACCGGCCGGCCCTGTTCGAGAAGCTCATTCCGATCATGCGGCGGCTGACCCCCGAGCTCGCCATGCGCGACGCCGGGGCGTACCTCGCCTGGCTGGCCGCGCAACCGCAGGTCATCGACGGACCGGTCGGCGTCACGGGCTACTGCATGGGCGCGGGCCTCGCCCTGCGCACGACCGGCACCTATCCCGACAGGGTGGCCGCCATGGCCGGCTTCCATGGCGCCAACCTGGCCGGTGACGCGGCCGACAGCCCGCACATGCTCGCCGACCGGATCACGGCCGAGCTGTATTTCGGCTTCGCCGACCAGGACCCGTCCATGCCGGCCGAGCAGATCGAGCGGCTCGGCAAGGCCCTCGACTCGGCCGGCGTCCGCTACCGCTCCGAGGTCTACGCCGGCGCCCGCCACGGCTACACCATGGCCGACACCGCCGTCTACGACGCCGACGCCACCGAACGCCACTGGACTGCCCTGCTCGACCTCCTCGGCCGCACGTTCCCGAGCCGTTAAGCGATCACCGATGCGCCAGGAGATGCGTGGCGCCGACCGGCGAGGTGGCCATGCCGCGGCGATCGCACTCCTGGCGCACGGTGGTCCGTGCCGGGCTCCTGCTCACATGGCGGCTGGTACGGCGCGTGCCGCTGCCACCGCCCCCGCCCACCAGTGGATCTGGTCCAGCATGGCCGCCGCGGCCGCTTCGGGACCGGCCGGGTCATGCGGGGCGCCGGTCGCGTCGAACAGCTCGAAATATCGGGGGAAGCCCACGTAATTGCGGACCGTGTGGGCGTTCAGCTCGGTGAACACCTGGCGCAGGTGCTCGATGGCGAGCAGGCCGCCGCTGGCGCCGCCGTATCCGACGAAGCCGATGGTTTTGCCGTCCCACTGGGTGAAATGCCAGTCGATGGCGGTCTTCAGTGCGGCCGGATAGCTGCGGTTGAACTCGGGAGTGACGATCACCAGGGCGTCGGCCGCCTCCAGGCGGCGGGTGAGCTCGGCCATGCCGTCCGGGCGTGGCGGGTTCGGCTGGATCATCGGCGACACGGCCGGAAGGGCGAGCGGCAGCGGGAAGTCGGCGAGATCGATCACATCGACCTCGAACCGGCCGTCTCGCCGCGCCTGCCCGGCGAACCAGCGGGCCACCGTGGGGCCGAAGCGCCCGTTCCGGACACTGGCGATGATCACGGCGAGCCGCAGAGGAATGCTGGACATTCGGATCTCCTCGTAAACACGTTTGTATCGACCCTCACTCTGAACCGGGCCGCCGCACGCAGGGAGACCGCTGCGATGGTGGTAGCGACAGGGCCACCATCGGGATGGATACGGCTGTTAGCGTCGGATGCGTGAGCGGAAACGAGCTGGGGCTGTTCCTGCGGACGCGGCGCGAGGCGGTCACGCCCGCCGACGCCGGGCTGCCGGCCGGTCCGCGCCGCCGCACGCCCGGTCTGCGCCGTGCCGAGCTGGCCACCTTGGCCGGGGTGAGCGTGGAGTATGTGATCCGGCTGGAGCAGGGCCGCGACCGGCATCCGTCGGCAGGTGTGCTGTCGGCGCTCGCCGACGCGCTCCGCATGACCCCCAGCCAGCGCGTGCACCTGCACAACCTGGCCAAGGGCGCCGATCCGGGGTTCAGCTGCATGGGGGGAGCGGGCCCCAACCGCGTCGTGCGACCGGCCGTCCAGACCATCCTCGACCAGCTCGAACCCGCGCCCGCGGCCGTCGTCAACCGGCTCGGCGAGGTGCTGGCCTGCACCGACGGCTATCGCCTGCTCATGGGGCCGACCGGGCAGCTCGACGAGGGCCTGCCGGCAAGTTTTCCGCGCTATCTGTTCACCGATCCGCGAGCGCGCGTGGTCTACCCCGACTGGGAGGTCAAGGCCGACAAGGCCGTCGCGTCGCTCAAGCAGGGCCCATTTCGGTCGGATCCGCAGGTGGCCGCGCTCATCGGCGAGCTGACCCTGCTCGGCGGCGAGGAGTTCGCCGGCCGCCTGGCGCGGATCCCCGGCCTGCCCGACACCAACGGCGTGGCCCGCATGAGCCACCCCGAGGCCGGGCCGCTGCGCCTGGCTTACGAACGGCTCGACCTGTCCGCCGACGACGACCAGCACGTCCTGGTCAACCTGCCGGCCGACCCCGCGACCGCGGCGGCGCTCGACCGGCTGACCGGCCGCCGCCCGGGCGGTCTGCGCGCCGTTTCCGGCTGACCTCTATCCGGTTTTTCCGACTTCTCCCTGGTGCTGTGGAACTGGGCGGAACGCCTCCAGATTGGGTGCCAATCGTCAGGAGGAGTTCATGACCAGGCATGATCGAACGTCCCGCGTTCCGCGCGGCGTGATGCGCGTGCTCGGCGGAGCGGCGGCGCTTGCCGTGGTGTCGGCCGTCGTCTCCGTGTCGCCCGCGATGGCGGCGCCCTGTTACGGCGACTGCAAGCCGGGCGTGGTGCGTTCGCAGGGGGTCCTCAAGTACGACGCGCCTGTCGGGTTGAACGACCAGATCACCGTCAGCTCCGGCGCCGGGTTCGTCGCGGTCACCGACCCTGCCGCCACGCTCACCGTGGGCATCGGATGCACGCTGGTCAGCCCGCACGAGGCGCACTGCGCCAACGCCGGATCCATGGTCATCCGCGGGTTGGACGGCGCCGACGTGATCACCAATGCGACGGCTCTCCCCGCGCGCCTGATGGGCGGCGACGGAAATGACCGGCTCGCCGGGGGTTCCGGCGACGACATCCTCACCGGCGGATTCGGCAGCGACGTGCTGCAGGGCGGCGCCGGTTCCGACACCGTCTCGTACGCGGAGACGTCGGCCAGGCTCGCCGTACGGGCCGACCTCGACGGGGCGACCGGCGACGACGGCAGCTCGGAGGACGGGGCGGCCGGGGCCAGGGACACCATCGCCGCCGATGTGGAGAATCTGGAAGGCACCATCAAGGACGACGTGCTCATCGGAAACGCCGGCCCGAACGCCATCAGCGCCTCGGGCGGTCACGACCAGATTCAGGGCCTGGGCGGCGACGACCAGCTGGTCGGGAAGGGCGGCGGCGCGCTCGACGGCGGCGCCGGCGCCGACCACTGCACGTCCGATCTTCGCGGCCTGCCGTTCCCGGCGGACTCCTTCACGGGCTGCGAGACCAAGGAGATCCTGAGCTGAGGCCCGCCCAGCGCGCCGGGCCGCCTCCCGGCGCGCTGCGGCGACCCGTCACGCACGGGTGTAGTGCGAGACCACGACCTGTCCATCGACCACACGCGACTCGGTGACCCGCAGGTTGAGGCGCTCTTTCGGCTCGGCGAACAGCCGCAGGCCACCGCCGAGGACCACCGGGTGGACGGCGACGTGATACTCGTCGATCAGGCCGAGCTCGGTCAGCGCCGCCGCCAGGCCAGCGCCGCCGGTCAGCAGCATGTCGCTGCCCGGCTCGGCCTTCAGCGCGGCGACCTCGCGCTCCAGGTCGGCGCCGATGACCCGGCTGGTCCACTCGTCGCCCGCGTAGTCACGGGAGAATACGATCTTCGGGGTGGCGCGCCAGAACGGCGCGAAGGACGCCACGTGCGGGTCGTCGGAGATCGACTCGGCGTTCGGCCAGAACCCCACCATCATCTGCCACACGGGCCGGCCGAAGAGCAGGGTGTCGACCCGCTGGTCGAGGGCCTCCGAATAAGCCGAGAGCTCGGGGCCCATCACCGGCCAGTCGAACTCTCCATTGGGGCCGCAGATGAAGCCGTCGACCGACGTGTGCACCCAGTAAATGATCTTCCGCATGGCCTGCTCCTCGGCTGCCGTCTTCTTGCTCGGACACAGACAGGTCGGAGCGGCCGCCCGCTTCTCGACGTCTTCTGACGACGATTCGCCCACGGGTTTCCGGCGGTCTTCATCGGGTGCCAGCACCCTTTCGAATTGTCGGTGGGACGGAGTGTAATCGGCTCGTGGCGCCGGTGGCGGTGGCCGCTGCGGACGGAGTGCACAGTGACGATCATCTGGATGCGGATGGAGCTGCGCCGGCGCTGGCGTTCGCTCCTGGTGCTGACGCTGCTGCTGGCCTTCTCCACGGGCACGGTCCTCAGCGCGGTGGCCGGGGCGCGGCGCGGCCTGTCGGCCGTCGACCGGTTGCTCGCCACCACCTTGCCCACGACGGTCGTCGTGCTGCCCAACCAGCCGGGTTTCGACTGGTCGAAGGTGCGAAACCTGCCCGAGGTCGAGGCGCTGACCGGCTTCGCGGTGTCCGGCTTCGGCGTCGACGGGCTTCCGTGGGGCGCAAATGCGTTCCCCGCGGCCGATGACGAGGTGTGGCGGACCATCGAGCGGCCGGTCGTCCTCGAGGGGCGGATGCCCGACATGACCAAGGTGGATGAGGTCGTCGTCAGCTCGCGGTTTCCCGGCACCTATCACAAGTCCGTGGGCGACCACGTGACCCTCCGGCTGCTCGCCCCCGACCAGCTGGCGGCGCAGGGCGACGACGTCGTGCCGCGCGGCCGCGCGATCGACGCCACCATCGTCGGCGTGATCCGCTCGCCCTGGTTCGCCGACCACGGAAACGACGGCGGATTCGTGGCGGCCACCTCGGCCCTCTACGCCACCTATCCCGGCAGCATCGTGAGCAAGGAGCAGGGCTACGTCAACGCGCTCGTCCGGCTGAAAGGCGGCCAGTCGGCGGTGAGAGCCTTCCGGGCCGACATGGCCAAGGTGACGGGCCGGACCGACATCGACGTCTGGTCGATGGAGCAGCGGTTCGTCGCCCCGTGGCGCAAGCTGACCTCCTTCGAGGGGTCGTCGCTGCTGGCGTTCGGCCTGGCCGCGCTGGTCGCGGCGATCGTCCTGGTCGGGCAGTCCGTGGCGCGCTACGCCGCGGCGACCACGGCCGACCTGCGGCTGCTGCGTCCGCTCGGGATGACCCCGCGCCAGGTGATGGCGGCCGCGTCGGCCGCGCCCCTGGTGGCGGCCGTCGCGGGCGCAACGGCCGGGGTGGCGGCGGCGATCGTGGTGTCCGACTGGACTCCTTTGGGTTCGGCCGCCCTCCAGGAGCCGGCCCCCGGCATCGACATCGACTGGCTCGTCCTCGGCACGGGCTGGATCCTCGTGCCGATCCTGGTGCTCGCGGCCTGTGTCACGACGGCCGCCCTCACCCTCGCCGCGGCCGGCCGCGCCGGCTCGGCCCGTCGCTCGGCGGTCGCCCTCGCCGCGGCGCGCCTCGGCCTGCCCGTGCCCGTCCAGGTCGGCACCCGCTTCGCCCTGGAGCCCGGGCGGGGCCGCAGCTCCGTGCCGGTCCGTCCCGCGCTGGTGGGCGCGGTCGCGGGCGTGCTCGGCGTCGTCGGCGTCTTCACCTTCTCGGCCGGGCTCAACGACGCCGCGGTCAACACACAGCGATGGGGCCAGACACACACGCTCGACGCCTTCCTCGGCCTGAACGGGCAGGAGGGTCCGGCCGGAAAGATCTTGAGCGTCATCGCCCGGAATCCGGCGGTGGTCTCGCTCAACGACGCCCGCCAGGCGGTGGGCGAGTCGGGGGACACCTCGGTGACCTTCTATACCTACCAGCCCGTCAAGGGGCGGCACGAGGCGGTCCTGCTGGACGGCCGGATGGCGGCCGGGCCGGGCGAGGTGGTGCTGGCGCCGATCTCCGCGGAGCAGATGGGCGTCTCGGTCGGCGACTCCGTGCGTTTCACCGGGCGCGAGGGCCGCACGGGCGACTTCACGGTCAGCGGGATCGGATTCCTCCCTACGGGCCCGCACAACGACTACTCCGACGGCGGCTGGATCACCTCTGCCGACTACGACGCGCTGTTCGGCGACTTCTTCAAGTTCCACACGGCCCAGATCACGTTACGGCCCGGCTCCGACACCACCGCGGTCATGCGGCAGCTGCAGCAGGCCACGGCCTCGCTCACGGGCGGCGACCCGCTGCCGCTCAGCCGGGTCACGATCCCTCCCATGGCCGGAGAGCTGGTCGGCGTCCGGGTGCTGCCCATCGTCCTCGGTGGCTTCCTGGTCCTGCTCGCCGTCGGAGCGGTCGGCCATGCCCTGGCCACGGCCGTGCGACGGAGGCGGCACGAGGTGGCCGTGCTCCGCGCCCTCGGCCTCACCCGGCTGCAGGCCCGCTGGACCGTCATCACCCAGGCCACCGTGCTCGCACTGGCCGGTCTCCTGGCCGGCGTCCCGCTGGGCCTGGCGCTGGGCCGCACCCTCTGGAGGCTGGAGGCCGACCGCACCCCGCTCTACTACCAGCCGCCGTGGGCCCTCTGGGTCATCCTGCTGATCGGCCCCGCGGCCATCCTGATCGCCAACGCCCTCGCCGCCTGGCCCGGCCACCTCGCCGCCCGCCTCCGCATCGGCCACGTCTTACGCGCCGAATAAGCCGAATAGCCCCTCAGCCGCCCGCCGCCTGCCGAGTCACGGCGTCCCCGCGCGGACCGAGCCACCCACCTCCGTCGCGTCCGGCAGCGCTTGGCTCGGAGGGCCCGCCGGGGCGTCAAGCGCCGCCGGCGGCAAGGACGGTGAAGCGCTCCAGCATGACGCCGAGCGCCACGGCCAGCAGCGGCAGCGACGCGAAGGCCAGCACCCGGCTCCACCACCACGCGCCGGGCGGCGCCAGCAGCCGGATGATCTCCCGGGTTATCACGACCATCACGAACAGCACGAGCGCGATCACCCCGACCGGCGTCCACGGCGTGGATCCGATCTTCAACGGGGTGGCGACCAATGGCGGCTGGACGGCGCCCGTCGGCGCGTCGCGCAGGGTCATCACCGCGGCGTCGTCGTTGGCGAACAAGGTCCGCATGTCGCGGTCGCGTGACAGCGCCGCCCGCACCTTCTGCCCCCAGTCGGCCGGGTAGTTGGCGTCCAGCTCGAGCGAGGCGTCCTGGCTACGCGTGAGCAGCAGGAACGACCCCGGTCCCGCGGCGCGCAGCTGTTCGACGATGGCGCCGACGTCCTCGGGGTTGCGTGAGGTCGGCGTGCGGATCTGGCGGACCCGCTCCACCCCCTTGACGCTCCAGGCGATGCTCGAGCCGCCGGGCCCGTCGGCCACCAGGTAGAGCACGCGCGTCGTGGGCAGCGGCTGGGCGTAGATGTAGTCGACCGCGGCCCGTTCCAGCGGCGAGGTCCACTCGTACTTCTCGTTGCCGTAGCGGGCCAGCAGGAACCCACCCGCCAGCACGAGCACGCAGGCGCACGCGGCGATCGGGCGCAGCTTGCGAAGCGCCCGCCAGAACTTGCCGAGCTCCGGCAGCGGGATCCGGCTCGGAATCTCGGGAAAGAACACGTACGCGATGAGGAAGCTGGCGGCCGGCAGGGTGAACAGGTAGACCCGGAGCCCGAGCTCGCCGCCGTAGCTGAGCATGGCCAGCGACATGACGGGGACCAGCAGCATCACGAACAGCACGCGGTCGCCGATGCGCCGCCGAAGGCGCCGCAGCATGCCGAGCCCGGCAAGCCCGAGCACCATCGCGGTGATCCCGAGCCGGGTGTAGAGCACGAGCAGGCGCTCGGTGTTGGCCGAGCTGATCCGTCCCGTGGTGTTCTGCGTCAGGTTGCCGCCGACCTGGCCCACCCCGCCGACCATGGCGTTCAGGTGCCCCGACCAGTACGCCACGGCCATGTAGTTGACGTACGCGGCGACGAGGACCCCCAGCATGACCGTCAGCAGGAAGCTGAGCCGGGTGCGGCGGAAGACCACGAGCCCGCCGAGCGCGCCGACCATCATGAACGGGGTGATCTGGTGCGCCGTGGCCGTGGCGATGAACAGCAGCACCACCAGCAGCAGCACGATGATCCGGTCGGCGCCGGTCACGGTCCGCTCGGCCCGCTCGCCCGGCTGGAGGGTCCAGCGGCGCTTCCAGAACGAGGCGACCGGCTCGATCCGCGGGAACCAGGTCACCAGCAGCGCCACGAACAGCAGGTAGAGCAGGTAGGTCAGGCCCTGCGGGGAGAAGTAGTCCTGCCCGATCCACTGCGCCACCACGAACACCAGCAGGGCCAGCCACTTGGCCCGCCGATCGGCCCGCAGCCGCTTGGCGATGAGCAGCATCGGCAGCAGGTAGAGCGCGTTGGAGATCAGCGGCCACCAGTTCATCAGCGCCGCCGGGTCGCTGATCCCGGTGGCCCGGAGCAGGAAGGCCGCGAACGCCGAGAAGCCCGGCCAGTTGAACCGCGCGTCGAGGGACAGCAGCGTCTCGCCCGTCCGCGCGATGTAGTCGACGAATCCGCCGATGGTCCAGGCGACCGGGAACCGCGGCAGCGGCTCCACCACGGCCGCGGCGCCGTGCAGCATGAACAGCAGCGTGAGGATCTGCGACAGCAGCAGCACGGGCCGGTTGCGCCGCTGCATGAGCGTGTCGAAGAAGATCACGATGACCATGAGGATGGCGGCCAGCGCCAGCCCCGGCATCACCGAGACGAGGCCGAGGCCGTTCATCTTGTACAGGTCGACGCCGAACAGGGGGCCGGGCCGCGAGCGCATCGCGATCACGTACATGACCAGGGCCTCGGCCGTGATCAGCGGGCCCAGCCAGACGCTGGGGCGGCGCGCGAGCGCGACGATCCGCTCGATCATCGACGGCCGCGGCTCGGCCGGGCCGGTCTCGGCGGCGAACGGCACCACCTCGACGATGGGCTCGTCGTGGGACTGGGGATCCGGCGACGGCCCGGTGCCGGATTCGACGTCGACGTCGATGGAGGGCGCCAGGCGCGGCGCGGGCGGCGCGGGCGTGCCGATGCCGCGCAGCACCCGCCGCAGGCCCGGCGTGACGGCAAGGGCCATCAGCGCCTGGGTGTTGAGCAGCGCCACGCCCACTCCCGTGATCCCGGCGCGCGGCAGCATGATCGCGGTGAGCCCGGCGGCCAGCGCGAACCGGGCCGCCTGGATCACCAGCAGCGGCCGGGGCCGGCCGAGCGCGCGCAGCGCCCCAAGGTACAGCTCGACGACGGCGCGGGCCAGTGTCGTGAGCGCCAGCAGTCGCAGCAGCGTGGTGCCCTTGTCGGAGAACTCGGCCCCGAACACCGACAGGACCACCGGCGCCAGCAGGACGACCACGGCCACCAGCGGGACGAGCACGGCCATGCTGCGGCGCAGCGCCCGCCGGGTGTTGGCGGCGAGGGCCGCCGGATCGAAGCCGCCCTCGACCGTGAGAGAGGTCGCCATGGTGAACGCGAAGATCTCCAGCAGGCCGCCGACCGTGGTGGCGATGCCGTAGTAGGCGTAGGTGACCGTGGAGACCTCGGTCGCGACCATCACGGGGATCAGGTAGATCGCGGCCAGGGTGAAGACCGAGCCGAAGTAGTCGCCGCCGACGAACCGGCCGATGGTGCGCAGCGCCACCGGCGTGCGGTCGGCTGTGGCCCGCACGTGCCGGGGGATGAGCCGTGCGAAGATCAGGAAGTTGACCGGCAGGATGCCGATGGCGACCGGGATGATCCAGGCGAGGAAGACCTCCCAGGCGATCGCCCGGCCCTGGCCGGCCAGCAGCGCCGCGCATCCGGCGACCGCGGCCACCTTCAGGGCGCCCACCGCGATGTTGACCACGGGCACCCAGGACGACTTGCGCAGCCCGGTGAGCACCACGTCCTGCAGGGTGCACACCGACCAGACCAGGACCACGAGGGCGAACAGCACGGTCGGCCCGAACCCGCGCAGGATCGCGAAGTTCGACTCCTCGCGCGTCACCATCAGGAACACGCCCGTGCCGGCCAGCCCGAGCAGCACGCCGATGAGATAGACGGCGCCGACGAACTGCCTGGTCCGGTGGCCCGTCTCCGGGATGAACCGGGTCAGCGCGCCCACGAACCCGAAGGACGTGAGCGCGGCGATCATCCGCATGGCGTTGATCAGCGCCTGGCCCTGGCCGACCGCCTCGGTCGGGAAGAACCGGGTCGCGATCATCCAGTAGCCGACGCCGAGCGCCGCGCTGATCCCGGCGTTCAGGATCAGCGCGTACGCGTTGCGGAGCAACGGGTCGTACAGGTCCGCGGGGAGGCGCCTGCGGAGCGTGCTTCGCCAGCCCTCCTCGACTGTGGGGGTCTCCTCGGGACGCTGTGCGATATCGGTCATCTATGTCGATCTTGCCTGGTGGGTGCTGGTGCTCGCAATCGTGGGCGGCGCTGTCAGGCGGCGCCCTGATCGGTGACGGGAAGCCGTGAACGGGTCATCTCCGACCGCAGGCCGACAGCGCGCGAGAATCGCTCCCGGAAGATCGTGCGCAGCACGCGCCAGCCGTCGCGGAGGGTCCGCAGATTGCTGACGCCGTGGATCCGGCCGCGCTCGTGGCTCGGGACCTCGTGCACCACCAGCCCCGCCTTGGCGGCCCTGATGTTGAGCAAGGTCTCCACCTCGAAACCGGTGCAGTCGGGCCCGAGGACGTCCAGATGGCGGGCCCAGAAGGCGTTGTAGCCGTAGCACAGGTCCGTGTAGCGGGTCCGGTAGAGCAGGTTGACAAGCGAGCTCAGGGCGCGGTTGCCGACCCTGCGGCCGAACGTGATGTCGTCGCTGCCGCCGCCGGTGGCGAACCGCGATCCCTTCACGTAGTCGGCGCCCGCGACGAGCGCCGCGACGAACCGGACGATCTCCCGTCCGTCGGTCGAGCCGTCAGCGTCGATCATCACGATGATGTCGCCCGTGCAGGCGGCGAAACCGGCGGCGAGGGCGTCGCCCTTGCCGCGGCCACGCTGGGTGACAACGCGAAGGCCGGGCCGCAGGCGCCGGGCGACGGCCACCGTGTCGTCGACGGAGTTGCCGTCGACGAGGACCACTTCGTGGACCCATCGCGGCAGCGTGGCGAACACATGGGGAAGGTTCTCCGCCTCGTTCAAGGCGGGCACGACGACGCTCACCCGCGGTGAAATGGCCATCACCGGGGAGATGCGGCTGAACGTGTCAGGGGACGATTTGTGGGCAAATGTCACTAAATGTGAAATTGGGCGTGGCGTGGTGCTCTCGGTGTGCATGACGGTGTGGGTCCTCACGAGGGCTGAAAACAAGGGTTAGAGGCTACATCCCACTCGTGCGCCAGGTGGGGCTCGACGAGAAGCTCGAGTCGAATCGGCCGCCGCCACAGCCATGGAAACAGACGTCCATCGCCACCCCCACTTGGGCGCTGGAGCCCCCGGGACGGGGGGCTTTCGCTGATCGCAAATCAATCTGACCGAGTCAACCAAATCCAGTCAATCCTGACGCTCGCCACGCCCAAGTGGTTTACGGCTGTGGCCGAATTGTGATCGATTTCCCGTCGGCGCAGGTCACACGGCCGGGCCATGATCGTACATGTGCGCGGGTCCGGGCAATCCCGACGGACCGACCGGGCCGACGCGCAGCTGGCGCCGCACGGGCCGCCCGAGGCGTCCGGCCACGCGCCGGCGCAGCTCCGGCAGGAAGGCGTAGAACTCGTCGCCCGGGCAGGACGTGTGATTAAGATCACGATGGCCGAGCACGCAGGTCTCCGGGTCCAGCGCGTACACCGAGCAGAGCCAGGAGATCAGCCGCACGAGGGCGGCCATCTGCTCGTCGGTGGGCAGCATCGTCATGTACGTGCCCTCGGTCTCGATGCCGAGCGACTCGTTGTTGTGGTTGCGCACGTGCGCGCCCACCACGTGGTTGTCGTGCTGGATCGCGGGCAGCGTGTGGTTGCGGCCCTCCATCACGTAACCCCCGCGGCCGACCGTGAAGTGCTCGCCCATGTCGTCCCAGTGGTTGTGACGCATGTGGTAGCGCTGGATGCCGCGCGAAAGCCGGCACGCGGCGGCGAAGCTCAGGTCGGTCGTGTTCGGCGTGGCCGTGTGGTGCACCACGATGAACCGCGGGCCGTGGTGGAGCACCGTGGCCCTGATCTTGGGCGGCATGGCGCCCCACTCCGCGCGGGTGTGGAGCGTCGGGTGCCTGCGCCCGCCGAGCAGGGTGTGCCCGGCGAGCCCGCTTCCCATGGACAGCAGTGTCCGGCGCGTAATGAGCATGTGGCCTCTCCATCGACGTGGAACCTCGGGGTTCCCACATCGGGGGGCCGGCCGTGCGCGTCAGGACGTGCTGATCTTGGCGAGGAATCGCTCGCGATCCTCCGCGGGCAGGTGGTCGATGAACAGGATGCCGTCGAGATGGTCCACCTCGTGCTGCAGGACCCGCGCCAGCATCCCCAGCGCCCGCACTGTCACGGGCTTGCCGTACGCGTCGCGGCCGCGGGCCACGACCGAGAACGAGCGCTCCAGCGGCCACCACACGCCCGGCTCGGACAGGCACGCCTCATCGGCGACGATCCTCTGCTTGCCGAGCTCCAGCCGAGGGTTGACGATGTGCCCCGCCTTGCCGTCGAAGTCGAAGGCGATGACCCGGACCGGGGCGCCGATCTGCGGCGCGGCCAGCCCGGCGCGCCCGGACCCGGCGCGCATGGTGACGGTGAGGGACTTCACGAGCTCGCGCAGCGAGCGGTCGAAGGACGCGACCGGCTCGGCCACGCTCCGCAATGACGGATCGCTGAACATCTTTATCTGTCGGACGACCATGCACGCTCCCCACAGCGGCGACGGCGGTGCCTGAACATGACTAGCCAATGCAATTCCCGGAGCGGCCGGGGGGCAACCCAGACATGCCTCTGTTAATTCCCTGTTGCATTGGTTATGCGTATGGATTGCGTGTTTCGCGGGTGCGTCACATGTAACCGCCGCACGGTCACTCATGGTCAAAGTGCGTAACGGGCGACTTCTAATTTCGAGGGCGAACCATCCCGAATCCCCTGAAACGCCAGAAACCGCGCGAAACGCTGGAGGAACGCCATGACCGTGACCGAGGTGGAGCAGGCGGCGCCCCCGAGAGGACGCTGGATCACCGATTGGCGCCCCGACGACCCGGCTTTCTGGGCCGCCACCGGCCGCGTAGTGGCGCGGCGCAACCTGATCTGGTCGATCTTCGCCGAGCACCTCGGCTTCACGCTGTGGACCGTGTGGAGCATCGTGGCCGTGCAGCTCGGCGCCTACAAGTTCAGCGTCGACCAGCTGTTCTGGATCGTCTCCCTGCCCAACCTGGTCGGATCGGCGCTCCGCATCCCGTACACCTTCGCGCCCGCCCGCTTCGGCGGCCGGAACTTCACGGTGGTCAGCGCCGGCCTGCTGCTCATCCCGGCGGTGGCGCTGGCCGTGGCGGTGAGCGACCCGGCCACGCCCTACTGGGTGTTCCTGCTGATCGCGGCCACGGCCGGGCTCGGCGGCGGCAATTTCGCCTCCAGCATGGCGAACATCACCTATTTCTATCCACGGGCCCGGCAGGGCTGGGCGCTCGGCTTGAACGCCGCGGGCGGAAACGTCGGGGTCAGCTCGGTGCAGCTGGTCATGCCGCTGGTCATCGCCGGACTCGGGCTGGCCTGGGCGGGATTGTTCTGGGTGCCGCTCATCCTGCTCGCCGCCATCGGGGCGTACCTGTTCATGGACAACCTGAGCACGGCCACCGCGAACCCGGGTGAAATGGCCAAGGTCGCGCTCAAGGGCCAGACGTGGATCATGTCGGTCCTCTACATCGGCACGTTCGGGTCGTTCATCGGCTACTCGACCGCGTTCCCCTTGCTGGTGAAAAGCCAGTTTCCCGAGCAGACGCCGCTGATCACCGCGGCCAAGGGCCAGCTCGCGCTCACTCTCGCGTTCACCATCCCGCTCATCGGGTCGCTCATCCGCCCGGCCGGCGGCCGGCTGGCCGACCGGCTCGGCGGCGCGCGGGTCACCGTCGTCACGTTCGCCCTGATGGCCGGCGTCGCCGGGCTGGTGTGGGCCGGGGTCGTCCAGCACTCGTTCTGGCTGTTCTACGGCGCGTACGTGGTCCTGGTCGGCCTGGCAGGAGTGGGCAACGGGTCGACGTACCGGATGATTCCGGCCATCTTCACGGCCAAGGCCGCGGCCAGGATCACCGACGCCGAGGAGGCGGTCAAAGTGGGCCGGCGCGAGGCGGCGGCGGCGATCGGGATCATCTCCTCGATCGGCGCGTTCGGCGGGTTCTTCATCAACCGGGGCTTCGGCAGCTCGATCGCGGCCACGCACAGCGCAGGCCCGGCCCTTGTCGCCTTCGCCGCCTTCTATGTGCTCTGCCTCGGCCTGACCTGGTTCTGCTACCTGCGCACGGCCGGGGCGAAACGCGCGCCCGGTCTCGCCGCCGTCCGCGTCTGACCGGTTTCTCACAGTCCGCCGGGCGCCCCCGTTAGCGCGGTTAGCGCCTTGTAGCACAGCGGTAACAGGAGGGACCCAGGAGTGAAACGGCCTGAAAGCACCATCGGAGCCATGCCGACCTCACTTTGCCCGACACCGCCTGTGATGGCGGAGGCAGAGTTCGGCACGGCCACACACTGCCCCTATTGCGCGTTGCAGTGCGGAATGCACGTGACTTCGCAGGGCGTGGCCCCGCGCGACGACATCCCCGCCAACAGCGGGGGAGCGCTCTGTCAGAAGGGCTGGACCGCGGCCGAGCTGCTGACCTTGCCCGAGCGGCTCACCACCCCGCTGCTGCACGGCAAGCCGGCGTCCTGGGACGACGCCCTCGACTTCGTCGCCGGGAGGATCACGCGGCTGCGCGATCGGCACGGCCCCGACGCGGTCGCCGTGTTCGGCGGCGGCGGTCTGACCAACGAGAAGGCCTACCTGCTCGGCAAGTTCGCCCGGGTGGCGCTCAGGACCAGCCAGATCGACTACAACGGGCGGTTCTGCATGTCGTCGGCGGCCGTGGCCGCCAACCGCGCCTTCGGGATGGACCGCGGCCTGCCGTTTCCCATCACCGACATCGCCGCCGCCGACACCGTGCTGATCGCGGGCGGCAACGTGGCCGAGACCATGCCCCCTTTTGTGCGGCACCTCTCGGGCGCGCGCCACCTCATCGTGGCCGACCCCCGGCTGACCGCCACCGCCCGGCTCGCCGGGCTGCACCTGCAGGTCACCCCGGGCACCGACCTGGCCCTGGCGCTCGGGCTGCTGCACCTGGCCATCGCCGAGGGCCACGCCGACCTCGACTACATCGCGGCGCGGACGACCGGCTTCGAGGCGGTCCGCACCTCGGTCGCGGAGTGGTGGCCCGAGCGGGCCGAGCGGGTCACGGGCGTCCCGGTGGCCCAGATGCGCCAGGCCGTACGGCTCCTGGCCGCCGCCGGCCGGGCCGTCATCCTCACCGGACGGGGCGCCGAGCAGCACGCCAAGGGCGCGGACACGGTCACCGCCTTCATCAACCTGGCGCTCGCGCTCGGCCTGCCGGGCCGGGAAGGCAGCGGCTACGGCTGCATCACCGGGCAGGGCAACGGCCAGGGCGGCCGCGAGCACGGGCAGAAGGCCGACCAGCTGCCCGGCTACCGGAAGATCGACGACCCGGTGGCGCGCGCGCACGTGGCGGCCGTATGGGGGATCGACCCCGACGACCTGCCCGGCCCCGGCAGGTCGGCGTACGAGCTGATGGACGCCCTGGGCACGGACGGCGGCCCGAAGGCGCTGCTGGTGTTCGGCTCCAATCCCGTGGTGTCCGCGCCGCGCTCCGGGCACGTGCGCGACCGCCTCGCCGCGCTCGACCTGCTGGTCGTCTCCGACATCGTGCGGTCGGAGACGGCGGCCATGGCCGCCGTCGTGCTCCCCACCACCCAGTGGGCCGAGGAATCCGGCACGATGACCAACCTGGAAGGGCGCGTGTTGTTGCGCCGCCAAGCCGTCGCTCCGCCCTCGGGGGTGCGGAGCGACCTCACGATCCTTCGAGGCCTGGCCGAGCGGCTCGGGGTGGCCCTCTCCGACCATCCGCGCACGGTCTTCGACGAGCTGCGCCGCGCGTCGGCGGGTGGCGTCGCCGACTACGCCGGCATCACCTACGAACGGATAGCGGCCGAGACCGGCGTCTTCTGGCCATGCCCCGCGGAGGACCACCCGGGCACGCCCCGCCCCTTCCTGGACCGGTTCGCGACCCCGGACGGCCTGGCCCGCTTCACGCCGGTCGAGCACCGGCCCCCGGCCGAGGACATCGACGACGACTACCCGATCTACCTGACCACGGGCCGCGTCCTCGCGCATTACCAGAGCGGCGCCCAGACCCGGAGGATCGCGGCGCTCACCCAGGCGTCGCCGGAGATGTTCGTCGAACTCCACCCCGACCTGGCCGAGCGGCTGGAGATCACAGCGGGGGATCGGGTGCGCGTGCGCAGCCGCCGCGGCACGGCCGAGGCCGTGGCCAAGATCAATTCAGCCATCCGGGCCGACACCGTGTTCCTGCCGTTCCACTGGGAGGGCGCCAACCGCCTCACCAACCCCGCCCTCGATCCACTGTCCCGCATGCCCGAGTTCAAGGTCTGCGCCGTTCGGCTGGAGCGAACGGGGCGTGCCGGGTGAGGGTCGTGGTGGTCGGAAACGGCATGGCGGGGGCCAGATTCGTCAGCGAGGTCCGGGCCAGGGATCGGCGGTGCGCGATCACGGTGTTCGGGGCCGAGCCGCGGCAGCCGTACAACCGGGTGCTGCTGTCCAACGTGCTGGCCGGGACGGCGACGCCGGAGCAGGTGCGGCTGGTCGACCCGGCCTGGTACGGCGAGCACGACGTCGAGGCGTATCTCGGGGTCGGCGCGGTGGCCGTGGATCGCGAGAGCCGTACGGTGAAGGCCGACGACGGGTCGGTGACGCCCTACGACGTGCTGGTGCTGGCGACCGGCAGCGAGGCGGTGGTGCCGCCCATTCCGGGCGCGGCGCGCGGGGTGGCGTTCCGCACGCTCGGCGACTGCGAGCGGATCCTCGCGGCGGCGGCCTCGGCCCGGCGCGCCGTCGTGATCGGCGGCGGCCTGCTGGGCGTGGAGGCGGCCCGGGGCCTGGCCGGACGCGGACTACCGGTGACCCTGCTGCACCTGGCCGGGCACCTCATGGAACGCCAGCTCGACGCCGAGGCCGGGCTGGTGCTCGGCCAGACCCTCGCCGGGCTCGGCGTGGAGACCAAGACAGGCGTCACGGTCACCGCGATCAGCGAATCGGGGGTCGCGACGGACAGTGGATTCGCGCCGGCCGACCTGGTCGTGCTGGCCTGCGGCGTGCGGCCGGTCGTGGGCCTCGCCGCCGACGCCGGGTTGCGAATCGGCCGCGGCATCGTGGTCGACGACGAGATGCGCACCGACGACCCGGCGATCTTCGCGATCGGGGAGTGCGCCCAGCACGAGGGCCGGGTGTACGGCCTGGTCGCCCCCTGCTGGGAGCAGGCGGGCGTGCTGGCCGACATCGTCACCGGGGCCGACCCGCACGCGCGCTACCGCGGCTCGCGGCTGGTGACCCGGCTGAAGGCCGCGCGGGTCGAGCTCGCCGCGATGGGCGAGACCCAGCTCACCGAGGACGACGCCGAGATCGTCCGGTTCAGCCACCGGCACACCGGGACCTACCGCAAGCTCGTCATCCGCGACGGCCGCCTGGTCGGCGCGATCCTGCTGGGCGAGACCGCCGCGGTCGGCACGCTCACCCAGCTGTACGACCGGGGCGGCCCCCTGCCGCGCGACCGGACCGGGCTGCTGTTCCCCGGCCTCGCCGGTGCGGCGCCCGTGGCCGACAGCCCGGTCAGGATGCCGGACGCGGCCAAGATCTGCCAGTGCAACAACGTGACGAAAGGCCAGATCAGGGCGGCCTGGGAGGCGGGCGCCCGGACCGCCGCCGACGTGACGGCGGCGACCCGCGCCACGACGGGGTGCGGCACCTGCCGCGACGCCGTCGAGGGCATCGTCGGCTGGCTGTGCGAGCAGGAAGGCGTCAGCGCATGAGAGTCCTGGTGGTTGGATACGGCCCGGCCGCGCACCGGTTCCTGGAGACGCTGCGCGAGCGGGGCTTCGGCGGCACGGTGACCGTCGTCGGCGAAGAGCCGCGCCCCGCCTACGACCGGGTCGCCCTCACGTCGTATCTGTCGGGAAAGTCGGCCGACGACCTCACCTATCCCGTTCCTGAGGGCGTCACGACGCTCCTCGGCCGGCGGATCGTCGCGATCGACCGCGAGAGCCGTACGGCGACCGCCGACGACGGGTCGGTGACGCCGTACGACGTGCTGGTCCTGGCGACCGGATCGGCGCCGTTCGTGCCGCCGGTGCCCGGCCGCGACCTGCCCGGCTGCTTCGTCTACCGGACCATCGAGGACCTCGACGCGATCCGCGCCGCCGCCGCGCACGCGACCAGCGGCGTGGTGGTCGGCGGCGGCCTGCTCGGGCTGGAGGCCGCCGACGCCCTGCGCGGCCTCGGCCTCGCCACCCACGTCGTCGAGATGAGCCCCTGGCTGATGCCGCGCCAGGTGGACGAGGGCGGCGGCGCCGTGCTGCGCGGCCACGTCGAGTCCCTCGGCGTACGCGTGCACGCGCCGTCCGGCGTGGCCGAGATCGCCGGCGGCGACCGGGTGGAGGGCCTCGTCCAGCCGGACGGGTCGGTGATCGCGGCACAGGTCGTGGTCTTCTCGGCCGGGATCCGGCCGCGCGACGAGCTGGCCCGCTCGGCCGGGCTCGCGGTCGGCGAGCGCGGCGGGATCGTGGTCGGCGAGACGCTGCGGACCAGCGACCCGGCGATCTACGCCATCGGCGAGTGCGCCCTGGTCAACGGCATGATCTACGGGCTGGCCGGCCCCTGCCAGACCATGGCGGAAGTGGCCGCCGACCAGATCACCGGCGGCCGGGCCACGTTCACCGGGGCCGACATGTCGGCCAAACTGAAGCTGCTCGGCGTCGAGGTCGCCCAGTTCGGTGCCATGGGCGGGGCGCTCGACGTCACCTACATGGATCCGGTCGCGGGCGTCTACAAGAAGCTGTTCGTCAGCGACGACGCCGCCACGCTGCTCGGCGGCATCTGCGTGGGCGACGCCGGGCCGTACACCTCGCTGAAGCCCTTCGTGGGCAAGCCGCTCCCGGCCGCCCCGAGCGACCTGCTGTTCACCGGCGGCGGCGTGGCCCTCGACATCCCCGACGACGCGCAGGTCTGCTCCTGCAACAACGTCACCAAGGGCGCGATCGGCGCGGCCATCGCCGATCACGGCCTCACCGACGTGCCCGGGATCAAGGCCTGCACCAGGGCCGGGACGACGTGCGGCAGCTGCGTGCCGCTGCTCAAGCAGATCCTCGTCAAGTCGGGCGTCGAGGTCAGCAAGGCGCTGTGCGAGCACTTCACGCAGAGCAGAGCCGAGCTGTACGCCATCGCCCAGGTCCGCGGGATCAGCACGTTCTCCCAGCTCATCGCCGAGCACGGCACGGGGCGCGGATGCGACATCTGCAAGCCCGCGGTGGCCTCGATCCTCGCCTCGCTCGGCAACGGGCACATCCTCGCCGGCGAGCAGGCCGCCCTGCAGGACACCAACGACCACTTCCTGGCCAACCTGCAGAAGAACGGCACCTACTCGGTCGTCCCGCGCATCCCGGGCGGCGAGATCACGCCGGAGAAGCTCATCGTCATCGGCGAGGTGGCCCGCGACTTCGGGCTCTACACCAAGATCACCGGCGGGCAGCGGATCGACCTGTTCGGCGCGCGCGTGGAGCAGCTGCCGCAGATCTGGCGGCGCCTGGTGGACGCCGGATTCGAGTCCGGGCACGCCTACGGCAAGGCCCTGCGCACCGTGAAGTCCTGCGTCGGCTCGACCTGGTGCCGCTACGGCGTGCAGGACGCGGTGGGCCTGGCGATCATGCTGGAGCTGCGCTATCGGGGCCTGCGCTCGCCGCACAAGATCAAGGCCGCCGTGTCGGGATGCGCGCGCGAATGCGCCGAGGCCCGCGGCAAGGACTTCGGCGTGATCGCCACCGAGCTCGGCTGGAACCTGTACGTGGGGGGCAACGGCGGCTTCAAGCCGCGCCACGCCGACCTGCTCGCCGCCGACCTCGACACCGACACGCTGGTGCGGACGATCGACCGCTTCCTGATGTTCTACATCCGCACGGCCGACCGGCTGCAGCGCACGTCCACCTGGCTGGAGGGCCTGGACGGCGGGCTCGACCACCTGCGCTCGGTGATCATGGATGACTCGCTCGCCGTGTGCGCCGATCTCGACGCCCAAATGGATCGCCACGTGTCCGGATATTTCGATGAATGGCGGGCGACGATCGACGATCCCGACAAACTTCGCCGGTTTGTGAGCTTCGTGAACGCGCCCGGCGTCCCCGACCCCTCGATCTCGTTCGAGATCGAGCGTGAGCAGATCAAACCCGTGCTCCTGGAGGCAGGTCCCCGATGATCGACACGCTGCTGCCCGACGCGCTGTACTGGACGCCCGTCTGCCACCTGGCCGACCTCATGCCCGAGCGCGGCGCCGCCGTGCTGGTCGGCGGCCGTCAGGTGGCCCTGTTCCGCACGTTCTCCGGCGACCTGTACGCCTTGGACAACCGCGACCCCTACAGCGGCGCGTACGTCCTGTCGCGGGGCATCGTCGGCACCCGCGGCGCCGAGCCGACCGTGGCCTCGCCCATGCACAAACAAGTGTTCTCGCTGGTCACCGGCGTCTGCCTGGACGACGAAGAGGTGTCGGTGCCGATCTATCCGGTCCGCGTCGCAGCCGACGGGACGGTCCTGGTGACCATGGAGGTGAGCGTCGTATGACCGCGCTGCTCGAAGCGCCACTGGAAAGGGAGCCCGGCGTGCTGGAGACCGCCCCCGACGCGCTTGCCGGGTTCACGATCGGGGTCACCGCGACCCGGCGGCGCGAGGAGTTCTCGGCGCTGCTCGAACGCCGCGGCGCCCGGGTCGTGCGCGCCCCCGCCATCCGCCTGGTCCCGCTCGCCGAGGACGCCGACCTGCTGGACGCGACCCGGCAGTGCCTGACGGGGCCCGTGGACGACGTCGTCGTCACGACCGGCGTCGGGCTGCGCGGCTGGATGGCCGCAGCCGAAGGATGGGGGCTGTCCGGCGAGCTCGTCGACCACCTGGGCCGGGCCCGCATCCTCAGCCGCGGGCCGAAGGCGCGCGGAGCCGTACGGGCCGCGGGCCTGACCGACCACTGGACCGCGCCCTCCGAGTCGTGCGCCGAGGTGCACGAGCATCTGCTGGCGCAGGACCTGCGCGGCCGCAGGATCGCCGTCCAGTTGCACGGAGAGCCGCTGACCGAGTTCACCGCGTCGCTGCGGGCGGCCGGCGCGCACGTGATCGAGGTGCCCGTCTACCGCTGGCTGCCCTACCGCGACACCTCGCCGCTTCGGCGGCTGGTCACCCAGGCCGTCACCAGGTCGATCGACGCCGTGGCGTTCACCAGCGCCCCGGCCGTCCTCGCCATGCTCAACGCGGCCCGGGCCGAGGGACAGGAGGAGGCGCTGCTGGAGGCCTTCCGCGGAACCGTGGTCGCGGCCTGCGTAGGCCCCGTCACGGCGGCGCCGTTGACCGAGCGGGGCGTGCCGGTGATCCAGCCCGAGCGGTCGCGCCTCGGCGCGCTGGCCCGCGCGCTGGCCCGCCACCTGCCCGCGGCGAGCGTCACCCGGGTCGTGGCGGGCGGCCACGACGTCGAGATCCGCGGCCACGCGGTGGTCGTCGACGGCGACCTGAAGCCGCTGCCACCCGCGCCGATGGCCGTGCTCAAGCGGCTCGCCGAACGGCCGGGGCACGTGATCTCCCGCAGCGAGCTCCGCGTGGTGCTGCCGGGCGGCCCGTCGCGCGAGTCGGCCGAGCACGCCGTCGAGATGGCCGTCACCCGGCTGCGCCGCGCGCTCGGCCCGGCCGGCATCGTCGAGACCGTCGTCAAGCGCGGCTACCGCCTGGCCTGCGACCGGGACGACCAATGATCTGCCTCGCGGCGGACATGGCCGCGGGCGCGCGATGAGCGCCCTGGTCCTGGCGGCGCACGGGGCGCGGTCGGCCGAGTGGGAGCAGGTCCTGTGCACTCTCACCGCCCGGGTCCGACGGATGCGTCCCGGCCGCCGCGTCGAGCTCGGCTTCCTGGAGCTCAGCTCGCCCCCGCTGGCCGGCGTGCTGGCGTCGATCCCGGGCCCGGCCGTGATCGTCCCGCTGCTGCTGGCCGGCGGCTATCACGTGCACATCGACCTGCCGTCGATCGTCGGCCGCGCCCGCACCGGCTCGGACGCCGTCGTGGCCCGGCCGCTCGGGCCGCACGCGCGGCTGACGTCCATCCTGGCCAGGCGGCTGGCGGCGGCGGGGCTCCGCACGGGCGACGCGGTGATCCTCGGCGCGGCCGGGTCATCCGACCCCGCGGCCCTCGACGACGTGCGCGCGCAGGCCCGCCTTCTTTCCGTACGGCTCTCGCGCCCGGTGACCGCCGCCTTCGCCTCCTGCGGCACGCCCTCGATCGCCGAGGCCCTGGCACGCGCGCGGTCGGGGCCCGCCCCCCGGATCGTCGTGGCCTCCTACCTGCTCGCCCACGGACACTTCCACGACCGGCTGCTGACCAGCGGCGCCGACCTCGTGACGGCCCCGCTCGGAGTGGACGACGACCTCGCCGCCCTCGTCTGGGCCCGGCACGACGAGGCCCTGCCGGGCGCCTACACGGCCGACAGGCGCAGCTCGGTCACGATCTCCCTGGCCGCCTCGTCGCGCGTGGGTCCGACGTCCGGGCCGACGAACATCTCGTAGAAGGCGTGCCGGAAGCAGCCCGCCAGCAGCAGCCGGGCCACGGCGACGGGATTGACCGACGTCGGCACCCGGCCCCGCTCCTGCTCGGCGCCGAGATAGGCGGCCAGCGGCCGGAGCTCGGTGTCGGGGCCGAGCTCGTTCTCGCGCAGCGCCTGGCGGAACCGCACGGTGACCGACGGGGACACGAACGCCGGCAGCGCCGCGGCCTGGACCTCGGCGTAGTAGTCGATGGCCGCGCGGGCCACCGGCAGCAGATTGCCGCTCACGTCGCCCTTGCCTGCGACGTCCATCAGGCCGTGCAGCTCGCGCAGCCAGCCGGGGAGCCGGTCCTGGAGCAGCACCAGGAACCTGTCGACCGCCTGCGCGGGGGTCGTGCCACGGAGCTGGGGGTAGGCCGTGCCCCCGCTGTCGTAGCGGCCCTCCTGCGACTGCAGGGAGAGCGCGGCTTCGAGCACGCGCCGCCGCGTGTCCGCGGCCAGCTGATGT
The DNA here is from genome assembly GCA_017592665.1 of Streptosporangiaceae bacterium NEAU-GS5. Taxonomy (GTDB): domain Bacteria; phylum Actinomycetota; class Actinomycetes; order Streptosporangiales; family Streptosporangiaceae; genus NEAU-GS5. Next base: position 210,325 of record JAGFNW010000014.1, read on the forward strand.
GGATCTTTATCGAGGATGGTGTTCGGGATCGGATCCCGGCTCGGGGGAGTCGCCATTCTTACCCTTGGGTGGGAGGTCAGGATCACGTGGGTACGCCGGTGCGACGATAGACGATTCTGTCCTCAGATGACTGCAAGCGGTAATTATCGCTCGGAATCAATGCCAAGCGTGCGTAAAACCGCGATTTTTGTTCAAGCAAGAAATTCGGGCCGACGTTCAGCCGTCGGTGCCGCGGTCCCTGCGGCGCAGGTAGCGCTCGAACTCGGCGGCGATCGCGTCGCCGCTCGCCTCGGGCAGCTCGGCCGCGTCCTTGCGCTCCTCGAGCTCCCTGACGTAGTCGGCGACCTCGGAATCCTGCGAGGCAAGCTCGTCGACGCCGTGCTCCCAGGCCCTTGCCTCCTCGGCGAGCTCGCCATAGGGCATCGGGATGTCGAGCATGTCCTCGACCCGGCGCAGCAGCGCGAGCGTGGCCTTCGGGTTGGGCGGCTGGGCCACGTAGTGCGGCACCGACGCCCACAGGGCCACCGTGCGGATCGAGGCGAGGCCGAGCGAGTGCTGCAGCACCCCGACGATGCCCGTCGGGCCCTCGTATTTGGTCAGCTCCAGGTTGAGCGCCCGCGCCAGCCCCGGGTCGCTCACCGAGCCGACGATCGGCACGGGCCGGGTGTGCGGCGAGTCGTTGAGCAGCGCACCGAGCAGGACCGCCATCTCCACGCCCAGCTCCTGGCAGAGCCCCACGATCTCGGCGCAGAACGACCGCCAGCGCATGTTGGGCTCGATGCCGCGAAGCAGCACCACGTCGCGGCTGGCCCCCGGCGGGCGGGCCACCAGCAGGCGGGTGGTCGGCCAGATGATCGATCGCGAGAGGCCGTCGCCCAGCTCCACGATCGGGCGGGTGACCTGGAAGTCGTAGTAGTCCTCGGGGTCGAGCTCGACCAGGGGGGTGGCCTTCCACTCCGACTCGAGATGAGCGAGCACGCCGCTGGACGCCTCGCCCGCGTCGTTCCACCCCTCGAACGCGGCGATGAGCACCGGGTCGACGAGCTCTGGGAGCCCTTCGAGCTCGATCACGCGCCGCCTCCTCACTGGCCCCCGGGATTGGGGACTTATCTAAGACTATTCGGTGCGGCGGCCTTGGCGTCATCTTCCGCCGGTCGTCTCCGCGCGCGCGGAGACCGCGAAGCCGTCTGGACGTGGGGCCGATAGGCTTTCTCCCATGACCATGAGCAGACCGTCCTTCCGCGCCGCCCTGACCCAGCGCGTCCTTGTCGCGGACGGAGCGATGGGGACGATGCTGCAGGCCCAGGAGCCGACACTGGCCGATTTCGAGGGTCATGAGGGCTGCAACGAGGTCCTCAACGTCAGCCGCCGCGACATCGTGGGAGCGGTCCACGACGCCTATCTCGAGGCCGGGGTCGACTGCGTCGAGACCAACACGTTCGGTGCCAATCTCGCCGCTCTCGGTGAATACGACATTGGTGCCCGTGTCTACGACCTCTCCGAGGCGGGCGCCAGGATCGCGCGCGAGCGCGCCGACGCCTGGTCCACCCCCGAGCGGCCCCGGTTCGTGCTCGGCTCGATGGGCCCCGGCACCAAACTGCCCACACTCGGGCATCTGCCCTACCGAACGCTCCGAGACGGCTATCAGAGCAACGCCGCCGGCCTGATCGCGGGCGGGGCCGACGCGCTCATCATCGAGACCTGCCAGGATCTGCTGCAGGTCAAGGCCGCCGTGATCGGCGCCAAGCGCGCGGTCGCCGATTTCGGCCTCGACGTGCCGATCATCGCCCAGGTCACCATCGAGACCAACGGCGCCATGCTGCTCGGCTCGGAGATCGGCGCCGCGCTCGCCGTGCTCGAGCCGCTCGGCGTCGACGTCATCGGCCTCAACTGCGCCACCGGCCCGGCCGAGATGAGCGAGCACCTGCGCTATCTGGCCCGCCACTCGCGGCTGCCGCTGTCGTGCATGCCCAACGCGGGCCTCCCCGAGCTGACCTCCGACGGCGCCCGCTACCCGCTCACGCCGGGCGAGCTGGCCGACGCCCACGACGTCTTCACCCGCGACTACGGCCTCGCCCTGGTCGGCGGCTGCTGCGGCACGACCCCCGAGCACCTCCGCCAGGTCGTCGACCGGATGGCCGACCGACAGCGGACCGTGCGCCGGCCGCACCCCGAGCCCGGCGCCGCGTCCCTCTACCAGCACGTGCCCTTCCGGCAGGACACCTCCTACCTGGCGATCGGGGAGCGGACCAACGCCAACGGCTCGAAGGCGTTCCGCGAGGCCATGCTCGCCGGAAACTACGAGGAATGCGTCGAGATCGCCCGGGCGCAGGCCCGCGACGGCGCGCACATGCTCGACCTCTGCGTCGACTACGTGGGCCGCGACGGCGTCCAGGACATGAAGGAGCTGGCGTTCCGCTTCGCCACGGCCTCGACGCTGCCGATCGTGCTCGACTCGACCGAGCCCCCCGTGCTGGAGGCCGGCCTGGAGATGATCGGCGGCCGGGCCGTGATCAACTCGGTCAACTACGAAGACGGCGACGGCCCCGACTCGCGCTTCCAGCGCGTCATGCGCCTGGCGCGCGAGCACGGCGCGGCCGTGGTGGCGCTCACCATCGACGAAGAGGGCCAGGCCCGCACGGCCGAGTGGAAGGTCCGCGTCGCCGTGCGGATCATCGACGACCTCGTACGCAACTGGGCCATGCGGGTCGAGGACATCATCGTCGACTGCCTGACCTTCCCTGTCGCCACGGGCCAGGAGGAGACCCGGCGCGACGGCATCGAGACCATCGAGGCCATCCGCGAGCTCAAGCGGCGCCATCCGGCCGTGCAGACCACGCTCGGCCTGTCCAACGTGTCGTTCGGCCTCAATCCGGCCGCCCGCGTGGTGCTCAACTCGGTGTTCCTCAACGAGTGCGTCAACGCCGGCCTCGACTCGGCCATCGTCCACGCCTCGAAGATCCTGCCGATGGCCCGGATCCCCGACGAGCAGCGCCAGGTCGCCCTCGACCTGGTCTATGACCGGCGCCGCGAGGGCTACGACCCGCTGCAGCGGTTCATGGAGCTGTTCGAGGGCGTCGACTCGGCGTCCGCGGCCTCCAGCCGGGCGGCCGAGCTGGCCGCGCTGCCGCTGTGGGAGCGGCTCAAGCGGCGGATCGTCGACGGCGAGCGCAAGGGCCTCGAGGGCGACCTCGACCTCGCGCTCGAGCAGCGCCCGGCACTGGAGATCATCAACAACGTGCTGCTCGACGGCATGAAGGTGGTCGGCGAGCTGTTCGGGTCGGGGCAGATGCAGCTGCCGTTCGTCCTTCAGTCGGCCGAGGTCATGAAGACCGCGGTCGCCTACCTCGAGCCGCACATGGATCGGGTCGAAGGCGCCGGGAAGGGCCGGATCGTGCTGGCCACGGTCAAGGGCGACGTGCACGACATCGGCAAGAACCTGGTCGACATCATCTTGTCCAACAACGGCTACGAGGTGGTGAACCTCGGCATCAAGCAGCCGGTCTCGGCCATCCTCGAGGCGGCCGAGGAGAAGCAGGCCGACGTGATCGGCATGTCCGGGCTCCTGGTCAAATCCACCGTGATCATGAAGGAGAACCTCGAGGAGATGAACTCCCGGGGGATCTCCGACCGGTTCCCGGTGCTGCTCGGCGGGGCCGCTCTCACGCGGGCGTACGTGGAGCAGGATCTGGCCGATCTGTTCCGGGGCGAGGTGCGCTACGCGCGCGACGCGTTCGAGGGCCTGCGGCTCATGGACGCCTTCATGGCGGTCAAGCGCGGGGAGGCCGGGGCCGAGCTGCCCTCGCTCCGCCAGCGCAGGGTCCGCACGGGCGCCGTGCTGCAGCGCACCCCTGTTGAGGAGCTGCCCACCCGGTCGGACGTGGCGACCGACAACCCGGTGCCGGTGGCGCCCTTCCTCGGCGACCGGATCGTCAAGGGCATCGGCCTGCAGGATTACGCCTCGTTCCTCGACGAGCGGGCCACGTTCATGGGGCAGTGGGGTCTCAAGGCCGCCCGTGGCGGCTCGGGCGCGTCGTACGAGGAGCTGGTCGAGACCGAGGGCCGGCCGCGGCTGCGGATGTGGCTCGACCGGATCCAGACCGAGGGCCTGCTGGAAGCCGCGGTGGTGTACGGCTACTTCCCGTGCGTCAGCGAAGGCGACGACCTGATCATCCTCGACGAGTCCGGAAATTTCCGGACCAAGTTCACCTTCCCGCGGCAGCGACGCGACCGGCACCTGTGCCTGTCCGACTTCTTCCGGCCGCGGTCGTCGGGCGAGGTCGACGTGGTGGCCTTCCAGATCGCGACCATGGGCCAGAAGATCAGCCAGGCCACGGGGGAGCTGTTCGCCAAGGACGCCTACCGCGACTACCTGGAGCTCCACGGCCTGTCGGTGCAGCTGACCGAGGCCCTGGCCGAATACTGGCACGCGCGGGTCCGGGCCGAGCTCGGCATCGGCGGCGACGAGACGCTCGACGACATGCTCAAGGTCAACGTCCAGGGCTGCCGCTACTCGTTCGGCTATCCGGCCTGTCCCAACCTGGAGGATCAGCGCCAGCTGTTCGAACTTCTCGACCCGGAGCGCATCGGCGTGTCCCTGTCGGAGGAGTTCCAGCTCCACCCCGAGCAGGCCACCTCGGCCCTCATCACGCATCATCCCGAAGCCAGCTACTTCAACGTGTGATCAAGAAAGGTCGGTAAGAAGGATGCGGGGGGTCCTGTTCGACATGGACGGACTGCTGGTCGACACCGAAGTCGTCTGGCTGGCCGTCGAGGAGGAGGTCGCCGGGCGTCTCGGCGGCCAGTGGAGCCAGGCCGACCAGGAGGCCCTCTACGGCGGCTCCTGGGAGCACACGGTCGACTATCTGCTGGCCCACACGGGCGCGAGCGTCGCGCCCGAGGTGGTAGGACAGTGGCTGCTTGATGGGATGGTGCAGCGGCTTGCGGGTGAGGTGCCGATGATGCCCGGCGCTCGTAGGCTCCTTACGGCCCTGCGCGCGGAGGGTGTCCCGCTGGGCCTGGTGACCTCGTCGCTTCGGCCCGTGGCCGACGCCGTCCTGAAGACCGTCGGCCGCGAGAACTTCGACGTCATCGTCACGGCCGACGACGTCACGCTGACCAAGCCCAATCCTGAGCCCTACCTCCTCGCGGCCCGCATTCTGGGCGTGCCCCCCAACGAATGCGCCGTCCTCGAGGACTCGCCCAACGGCGTGGCCGCCGCCACCGCCGCCGGCTGCGCCGTCGTCGCCGTCCCCACCCTCGTCCCCATCCCACCCGCCCCCCGCCGCCTCGTCGCCCGCTCCCTGACCGAAATAACCCCCGACACCCTCCGCACCCTCGTATCCCAGCCCTAGAGCCTGTTTCAAAGCTTGGTGAGCCAGTCGTTGATGGCCGCTAGGTGGATGGTGGCCTGGTAGCGGACGGCGAGTTTGTCGTATCGGGTGGCGATGGCGCGGTGGCGTTTGAGTCGGTTGATG
>JAGFNW010000015.1 GCA_017592665.1 Streptosporangiaceae bacterium NEAU-GS5
CCGTATGCTCCCGACCTCAACCCGGTCGAGATCGTGTGGTCCCACCTCAAGCGCAGCCTCGCCAACCTGGCCGCCTGCACCCTTGACGAACTCGCCACGCTCATCCGCACCCGCCTGAGACGGATGCCGTACCGGCCTGCACTCCTGGACGCCTTCGTGGCGCACACCGGCCTGATCAGCAGCCCGGCTCCACCATGAGACCCCGACCTTTCAACCTCTTTAGCCGAGAGGCGTACTGCTCAGGCGTGAGAGCAAGTCGCCGTGCTTGCTGCCAAATCTGCGAACACGCCGAGGCAGAGTAGCGGCCTCCCGTACGGGTTGCGAACAGCGTGCCGTCGTCTGCCGTGTCGTACTTGGCGATGTGTTCGCGCAGCAGCGCCACCAGCACCGGCGGAATGGGGATCGTCCTCGTCTCCTTCTGAGCCCGATGCTTGAGACCACGCTCGTCATGCGCGCGGCCCGACTCGCTCCACCGCCTGTTTGCTTGAGGACGCGCCCGATCAAGAGTGATCAGTCCCCATCCCTTCTCGGGGAGCTGGCAGTTCTGCAGACGAAGGGCAGCAACCTCTTCAGACCGCAGCGCCGCGTAATACATGCAGGCGAACATCGCGACCATCCGTGGTCCACGCGTACGCCCGACCTGCCCAACCGCCGCAAGCAGGCTCCGGGCCTGTACTGGGTTGACGACAACCCCGGGATCAACGACTTCCGAGGCTTTGGGAGGCGTCCATCTCACCGTGTGCAGGGGGTTGGACTGGAGTTCCTTCAGCTCAACAGCCATCTCCAGCATGTGATGGAGGATCGCGCGCTTCCGCCGGACGGTCGTCGCTGCGGCCGGCTCGCCCGCAAAGGTGAGCGCGATAGCGTCCAACGCCATTCGGATCACGCGCGGCTCGCTCAAGTCAGCGACAGGCAGCGACGCCTTCTCAAGCCAGCCAAGCGCCCCGGCGAGAGTCTTGGGCAACTCTGGTCGACGGCTCTCCGGCAGCAGCGCATACGTCCGAAGGACGGCCCGCAGTTCGTCGGCTTCCGGCGCATTCGGAACATCGTCGACGAGCACAGGCACGACAGATAGCAAGGCGTACGTGATGGCTTCCCGGCTCAGGGCCGAGATATGACGCCAGCGGTCCGCAACGTACGACTGCGCGAACGTGAGAAGGGTAGGCCCCGACTCCTTCACAGGGGTCAACATCGACTCAGGAAGCCCTGTCTCCTGATCGAACGCCTCGCCATTTTTCGCGGCCTGACGGAGATCGGACAGGAAACTCTCGGCCAGCGCCTTTGTCCGGAAGGTCTTGGAGTGGACCCGCCCGGCGACCGTCCAACGCACGTAGTAGGACGGCGTCTTACTCGACTTGTTGCGGCGGGTCTCCCAGAACTTCACGTCATAGGAGGGGTTCATACGCTCTCCTTGAGGGACATCAGCCAGGTAGTGAAGTCGCTGCGCCAGACGCGGATTTCGCCATTGGGCAACTTGATCGACTTGGGTGCATGCCCGAGTTCGCGCCACCGGTAGAAGGTCCGACGCGAGACACCCAGTTCGCCGAGAAGTTCAGACACGGTCATCAGCTCGTCGCGGCGCGTCATGGCGTGCCATTCCGGAGACTGACCGCGATAACTCGGTCACCGGCAGATAGGCCCCGTCCGGCGTACGCCCATTGGGAGATGACGGACACGGTGTCGTCGGGCGGCGTCTCGTTGCGCCGCTGGTGTTCGGCGCGTATTGCGCGGAGGTCGCCGAGGGTCGGGCCGTAGTGGCGGCTTCGAGTGGAGAAGTGGCCGCGGAAGCCGAGCATGTGCGCCCAGGCGGTGAGCCGCAGGTCGGCCAGTTCGTCGAGGACGCCGAGGCGGAGGCATTCAGCGATCAGCCGCCGCGCGTGCGGACGGAGATGGAGCGCGGCCAGGTCTTCGAGGGGGTAGATGGGCCGGTCGAGGACGCCGACGCTCTCGGCGGCCTTGGTGGCGTATTTGGCGACGTAGGCCGCTACGGCGCTTTCGCTGAGGTCGCCGTCCGCCGTGATGGGCTGGATGTCGATCTGTTGTCCCCAGCGCAGTTGCCGGCTGGGCAGATCGGTCGCCGTTGGGGTGGTGATGCTGACGGCACGATACGCGTGAGCTATGGCGTGGGCCAGCAGTTCGAGCGTGACCCATCGCGGGGGTGTCGAGGTGGGGCCGTCCGGTCCGTCGATCCGAATGATGGCGTGCAGGTGGACGACGCCGCGCTTTTGGTATTCGGCGACCTTGGCGAAGGAGATCACTGCTTGCTGGCGGAACTCGCGGACGGTCAGACCGCCGTTTCGGGAAAGGTGACGGCGCAGGGCCTCGACAAAGCGGTGCCACAACTGCGGTGCCAGCGCGTTGAACAGGATCGATCCGGTGTAGTCATAGCAGTCCGTGCAGAGCGGTTCGCCGAGGCGAGGGTCATCAGCGCTGTGTCGGAGGGGGCAGGCGAGCGGACGTTCATGGGCGCATGTCGTGGTCTCGCGCCGTGCACGGCAGGGCATAGTTTGGCCGCGTTTGTCGAGCGCTCGGGTATGGACGAGGCCGAAGGAGGGTGCGGTGAGGGTGACGAACACGGCGGGATGTTCGGCGACGGAGGCGGGTACGCCTTTGCCGCCGATCAGGCCGGCGCGGATGAGGTGGTAGGTGTCGGCGCGGTAGGTCGCCGCGCAGGATGGGCAGCGGGAGGCGCGTCGGGTCTTGCAGGCGACGCGTAGGACGCCGCCGGGTTCGGTGAGGGTGGTGTAGCGGTGCACGACGGCGCCGGTGGAGGGGTCGATGTGGAGCACGCGGCCTCGGAGGTGGATGGGCTGGAGGCATCCCCCGTTGGCGCGGATCTGGGTGGCCCATCGGGTGTATTGCGGGTCGTTGAGTCTGTCGATCATCTCCTTGACGAGGTGGTTGTCGGTGGTGGGCAAGGTGTCCTCCTTTCTCTGGTGGCGGTCAGGGCTGGTGGGTCAGCAGAAGCCTTCGCCGTCGCAGTGGCGGCAGGTCTCGCCGTAGCCGTCCACACCGCAGCCGCCGCAGTGGCAGCACTGCCACCGCTTGGGCGGGATCGGAACGGTGTCCGGGGCTGGTGTATTGGCGCTGGGGGTTGGCGTGGTCGGGTCGGCCGCGGAGACGGTCATGCTGCCTCCCGGTTGGTCGTCTCAGCGGTGCCCGATGCTTCGGGCGGGTCGGGCTCGACGCATCCGGCGTAGCTGTTCAGCGCCCGGTGACGGGCCATCTGGGCGGCGTCGATGGCAAGCGCCACGTAGCTGACGGGCCCAAAGCTGATCTCGGTCTGGTAGTGGCCGTGTTCCTGGAGTTCGCTATTGATTTCCGAGCCGAGGCGTGCGGCGATGTGGTCGACCTCTGCGCGTCGGGCGTTGTCGTCGCCGCGCGGGAGGTAATGGACGGATACGAAGCCGTTGGGTGCGGGCAGTGGGGGGTTGGCGGTGAGGAAGTCGGCCAGGTCGTGGAGGCCGTTGATCAGGGCGGTTCGGTTGATGGGCATGACGGTTCTCCTTTCGGTCGGTGGTCAGGCGGGTGTGGGGTCGGTGGCCGGGTCGGGTGAGGCGCGGATGGTGGCGAGCAGGTCGGAGGCGAGGCGGTTGGAGATGCCGAGCCGTCCGCGCAGGGCGTCGCGTGTGATGGGTTTGCCGTGCCGTTCGGCATGTTCGGAGGCGATCTTGTGGGCGTAGGTGAGGAGGTCGGCCGACAGTTCGGGCTTGTCGTCCCGTACGTCAGCGGGAGTGGGGACGGCCGAGGACGAGGACGGGACCGTCCCAGTGACGGGAACGGGCTCAAGGACGGGGGCGGGTTCTGGTTCTGGCTTGGGAGTGCCGGCGCGGCGTTCCAGCATGGATACGGCGACCAGGAAGGCAACGGCCGGGGTTCCAGCGGCGAGCCAGCCCCAGACGGTGGGTTGGGCTTGGGCGAGGTTGGCGGCCAGGGACAGGACGATTCCGGCGGCCAGGACGAGCGCGGGCCAGGAGATCGGGCCGCGGCGAGTGCGTGCCGTACGGCGGTCGCGGTGCCGTTCGCGGGCGGCCATGACGCAGGTCAGGTCGACGCATACGGCGATGGCTCACGACATTGGCCCGGTCTGGCCGTGGCTGGAGGCGGTGTCTTTGATGTGGGTGAAGGAGCCGGCCCCGGCGATCGCGGCCAGGATGACGACGGGTCCGGTGTCCAGGAGCCAGACGGCGAGGCGTTTCATCGTGGGGGTCCTCCCTTCGTGTGGTCAGGCAGGGTCAGGCGGCGGCGGATGAGGTGAGGTCGTCCCAGGACGGGGCGAGGTGGGCGTGCGCGTGGGCGGCCTGGTCGGCGGCGTGCTCGGAGACCAGGACGGACCGGGCGCGGTACCAGCCGCCGTCTTGCGTGGCGACGATCGCGACGCCGGGAGTCTCGGCCGCGATGGCACGGGCGGCGATCAGGGCGGCCGGGTCGAGGTCGCCGAGGGTCATGGTCGCGGTTTCGGGGTCGTTGACCCGGTGGCAGATCCGGCCTGAGCACTGGGCGCGAAGCGCGGTGACGCCGGGTCCAAGGTCGGAGCCGATCCGCTGCCCGGACAGGAACAGGTAGATGCCGAAGGCGCGGCCGAGCTGGGCGATGCGCAGCAGCGCTGTGGAGGTACGGGCGACCTCGTCCTTCTCGCTCTTGTCGGCCATCAGGTACAGCTCGGCCAGTTCGTCGACCAGGGCGACGATCGGAACCGGCATCGTATGGGCGGGTAACTGCCAGATGTTGCGGGCGCTCGCTGCGCGGCAGACGATCATCCGCTGGGCCATGACGCCGACCAGGTCCGCGAGAAGCTGCGTGGACTCCTTGCGGCAGGTCGCCAGCGCCGACAAGCGCGGAAGGTAGGGGGTGAACTCCACGCCGCCTTTGAGGTCGAAGCCGACCAGGGCGACCGGCTGCGGCGCCAGGCCGACGATGAGCGCATTGGCGAGGTTGGACTTGCCGGATTGGGTGGCGCCCACGTTGATCCAGTGCGGGATGGTCCTGAAGTCGACCACCCATCGGGCGCCGGTTTCCAGGCGACCTACGGTGACCTTGAGCAGCTCCGCCGAGGCGTCCACCGTGTCGAGCCGGGTCAGAGGGTCGCGCATGGTGACGTCCAGGCGTACGCGTCCCGGTCGGGCGGAGGTGACGCGGACCGCGTGGACGCGCCAGGCGTGGGCGAGGTGTTCGGCATGCTGGGCGTAGTCGGCGGGGATCTGCCCGTCCAGCAGATACACCGTGACCCGCCAGCCGTACCGGGTCGGGCGAGGCAGGCCGAGCCATGGCGCGGTGGTGACCTCGACCCGCTGGAAGCGGCGGCGGACCCGCACGATGCCGGTGGAGGTGACCAGGTTGGGGACGATGGTGAACCAGAACCGTTGCTTTTTCTTGGTCAGCGCGCAGCCGATCGCGACCTGCCGCCAGGTCAGCAGTACATAGAGGACGGTGAACGGGTAGCCGACCACGTACCACCAGGACGGGTAGTGCAGCGGGCGCCAGGCCCACAGTCCGGCCGCCGTAGCGGCCAGGACTGCGAGCATCAGCGGGAGCAAGTCACGCACGGTCGGCCGCCGCAGCCACGATCGAAGACGCGCGATAGGCGATTCCCCAGCGCAGTTCGCCGGTCTTGGTGGTCTGTTCCCAGACGTAACCGACCAGTTCGACGGGGGTAACCTCGTCGCCGGCGTTGACGGCCGGTTCGGTCGAGGTGGCGACCTTCACGAGCTCAACGCGGTCGTATTCGTCTTCGACGGTCAGCAGGATCTCGTAGACGGTCTTGCCGTTCTTGTCGGTCTTGATCTCTCCGGTGTCGCGGTTGACGACCTTGGGGCGGGCGCTCTTCACGGCCGTGAACTGGAGGCGGGAGACATCGACGGGGATCGGGATGTTGCGCATTGCAGTACCTCCTTTCGTCATAGCCAACATAGTTAACCTAGTTGGCTAGGGTGTCAATGGTCGCATGGTTGGCTTGGTCGCTCTCTCGTGGTGAGATGGCTCCTGGGTGATTGAGGCAGACGTCTCAGACGTTCCAGACGTCTGGCCTGTTTGGTCGAGAGATCGAGGGTGATGGTCAAGAACACCGGGCAGCCGGGCTATCTCCAGATCGCCGACGATCTGCGGACGCAGATCCGCGGCGGTGCCCTTGCGCCTGGACAGGCGTTGCCCTCCACGGCGCAGTTGGCGCAGCAGTACGACGCGTCGCTGTCGGTGGTGAAGATGGCGGTCGGCATCCTGCGCAATGAAGGCCTGGTGATCGGCCAGCAAGGACGCGGAGTGTTCGTCCGCGAGGCCGAAACCATCGGCGAGCTTGCCGAGCCGGATCTGAGGTTGGTGGTGCGCGAGCTCGCCGAGCGGGTGGCGCGGATCGAGGCCACGCTTGCCGAGCTCACGACGCCCTCGTCTCGGAAAGCTCCGTCGCGGCGGACGTGAGCCGCTGTTGGCAGGCGGGCCACTCGTCGCAGTCCGGTTGTCCCGTGATGACGTGGTAGCCGGTCGCCCAGCGGGCAAGGCGTGTCACCGGTCCGGTGGGGCCGTAGCCGGTCGACTGCCACCGTTCTTCGCTGCGGATGCCGAGCACGACCAGTAGGAAGCCCACCAGGCCGGCGACGCCGAGCGCGAGTGCGACGGTAAGCACGATCATGACGTCACCGTCCGGAACGACGCCTTACCCGGGCGGGCCGGAGGCCGGCGGGTTTCGCCACGCCGCCTGTCGGCCTTGCGGCGCTTGGCCTGACGCCGCTCCCAGCGCTCACGGGAGTGGCACTTGCGGCACAGCGTGAGCCCGTCTAAGACGGCCGCGCCGCAGATGCACGTCTTGGTCGCGTCGAGGCCGGGAATCTCGATCTCCGGCGCGGGGGTGTGGTGCGGGGTCTGTGCGATGTCGTCTGTCATGGCGTTTCTCCTCTCGTCGGGTGGTGCGATGAGACGAGAGTGCGGCCACGACCTGGGACGAGATCACTACACGTATGGACGCCTTCAAGACGTCCGCACTACCCTTGCCACGTCCCGAGACGTCCCGGGGGACGGGAGTGAGATGGCAGCGAACGAGCGTCTGCGCGCGGCGCTGCTCGAACGCGGCATCAGCGTCGACGCCCTGGCGGCGCATCTCCAGGTCGACCCCAAGACCGTCCAGCGGTGGGTCACCCAGGGCCGTGAACCCTATCCGCGGCTGCGCTACGCAGCGGCGACGTATCTGGGTATGGACGAGGACGACCTGTGGCCCGGCGCCAATGCGACCCGGCAAGCCTCCCTGTCGGAAAACGAGATCGTCACCGTCTATCCACATCGGTGGACGATCCCGAAGGACACATGGGGACGACTGTTTATGTCTGCTGAGGCCGAGATCGGAATCCTCGCCTACAGCTCAACCTTCCTCACCGACGACGGCGAGTTCCTGCGACTGCTCGTCGACAAGGCCCGCCGAGGCGTCCGCGTACGGCTGCTACTCGGGGACCCTGCCAGCCCGAACGTCGCCCAGCGCGGCGAAGACGAGGGCGTTGGCGACGGCATGGCCGGCCGCATCAAGAACGCTCTAGCAGCCCTCCGCCCGCTCCGTACGGTCGACGGCGCCGAACTCCGGCTTCACGGCACGGTGCTGTACAACTCGATCTACCGCGCCGATGACCAGATGCTCGTCAACGCCTACATCTACGGATCCACGGCCGCCAACTCCCCGGTCTTGCACCTGCGCGCCATGCCCGGCGGCGACCTGGTGTCCACCTACCTCGAAAGCTTCGAGAAGGTGTGGGCCGGAGCCACCCCGCTAGACTCGTGATCATGTCGCAGCGGATCGACTTCTACGACAACCCCGACGCCCCCAAGGCGAACAGCCGCGTGCCGTCGGTCAACGTGGTGGTCACCAACGACGCGGGCGAGGTGTTGATGATCCGCCGCAGCGACAACGGCAACTGGGCCGTCCCCGGCGGGGCCATCGATCTGAACGAGTCGCTACCTGAGGCGGCAGTACGGGAGACCCGCGAGGAAACCGGGATCGAGGCGGAGATCACTGGGCTGGTCGGGATCTACACCGACCCCCGGCACATCGTGCTCTACACCTCCAACGGCGAGGCCCGGCAAGAGTTCTCCATCGTGCTCACGGCCCGCGCGATCGGCGGGGAGCCGACACCGAGCAGCGAATCAACCGAAGTCCGATGGGTGCCCCGCGCCGACCTCCTGGACTGTGCCATGGATCGGTCGATGCGTATGCGGATCGAACATTTCCTAGCTGGCGATCGGCAGCCCTACATCGGATAGCCGTTCCTCGACGAGGCGCACGTGCATCGTGATCGACGGCGATGCGGCAGTGATCGACCGGCTGACCAGATGGCCAGCCCCGTAGCGGGAGTGGATCTCGGCCAGCCGGTCTTCGACGGCCAGGCGGATCCCGTCCGGGCTGGTGGTCATGTCGCAGTACGTCAATGCCTGCACCAGCACGGGTGCTTGTGGTGTGAACTCTGCGTTCAAGGTGTCGATCAGGCCGCGGTTGGCGGCTTCGAAGGTCGCGCAGGAGTGATGGGCGACCAGGCAGCACAGCCGCTCATCCGCTCCGGCCACGTCCCGCAGATAGCGGGCGCCGTCGAGCGGGTGGAATCCGGTATCGACCAGGTCGGGGGCGTACCCGATGTCATGCAGCACCGCGGCGGCGGCAAGCAGGTCGGCATCCTTGCCGAGGATCGGGGCGAGCGATTCACTGCATGCCCCGACCCCTTGGCAGTGCGCCCAGCGGCGCGGCAACGGTACGGCGAGCAGCCGCTCAGCCAGGTCATATGCCCATTCGGTATGTCTCATGACGTCACCGTAGGCAGCCCTACCGAGCTGGTTCCAGAGGGACGGCGTGGACGTCCCTGGACGTCTAAGCGATCCCCGTCAACGCCGCCAAAACGAGCGGAGGGATGTCCCGAAGCGCCCACCAGGTCCCGCATTCGCAGCAGTAGGCGCCGGCCCGGATCAGCGACATCCACCTCGTGGTCCAGTTCGGCGACGGGTGGTCACAGTCCTCAGGCAGGCGCAAATAGTGCGAGGTCCAGATCACGACGGCTCCGCCTCCGGCACGGCCTTCATGACGAACCGGCCCATGCCCTGGAACGTCTTAACCAGCCCTTCGGCCTCCAGCTCCTTCATTGCCCGGCGGATCGTCGCCTCGGAGGTCGCGAAGACCTGTCGCAGAACCTTCGCGCTGGGGATCTTCCGCGTCACGGGCAGGTCGCCCCGAGCGATCGCTTTGCGCACTTGCCCGGCGATCCACGCGTACCGGTACGACGCGTAGGGCAGGCCATCGGCGACCTGGCGTCCCTGGGAACGGATGGTGACGATCAGTCCGTCGTCTTCCAGCATCTTGAGGGCGCGCCTCATCGTGCTCCGCGATACCACGAACTCGGTCCGAAGTTTCTTCTCCGACGGCAGAGCCGTTCCCGCCGGGTAGGTGCGGTTGAGGATCCGCTCGCGGATCCGATCCGCAACCAGGGTGTAGGCCAGCCACCCGACCAGGATCGCCTTATCGGGTTTTGCCGGCACGCATGCTCCCGTGGAGGTCGAACCGGAGGTCTCCGGGCTCGTGGTCCGGCCAACCCGTTCCGGCCAGGCTCACGAGCCGATCCACTGCGGCTTCCAGCCGGAATATCGAGACCCGCTCGTCGGCCAGGTCGCCCCAGTAGATCCACAGGAACGCCAGGTGCACATACACCCGCCGCGGGCGGGCCCGGAGGTCGTAGACGTCCAGCCCGTACCGGCCGTCGTCTTCGACGATCAGAACGGCCGTCACGCCGCGCGGACTGAGCTTGCCGTGTAGCTCGGTCAGTAACCGCTTTTCATAAACGCTCTGGTGCTTGGTGTCCATGACATCCGAGCGTGCTCACGCGGGTGGAACGTCTCCACCGCATGGAGGGACGACTAGGGACGTCTTGTGCTAGCGTCGCTGCCGACCGTGCAGCGGAAGGCATCAGCCGGATGAACGAGAACCTCCGATACGCACTGCTCAAAGCACGCCTCCAAGTGACCGACGTGGCCGCCGCCCTCGCTGTCGACCCCAAAACCGTCGACCGCTGGTTGAACGGACGCATCCCTTATCCTCGTCACCGCTGGGCGCTGGCCGATCTCCTCGATGCCGACGAAGCCACCCTGTGGCCCGAACTCGCCCAACGCCGGGACGCCTTCACCGGCCAGTTGCGCGCCACCTACCCCCACCGCTGGGTCATCCCGCAGACGGAATGGCTTCGGCTATTCGAGTCGGCGGAACGCGAGATCGACATCCTCGGATGCAGCGCGCTGTTCCTCGCCGAGGACCCCGCCATCATCCAGGCACTCGCCGAACGGGCAACCGCCGGCGTCCACGTCCGCATCCTGTTAGCCGACCCCGGCAGCGTGCAGACACAAGCCCGCGGCCTCGAAACGGGCACGGACCCGGCCGCCACAGCCGCTCGCATCAGCGACGCCCTCAATCGATTCGGTCCGCTTGCCGAATTCTCCGAGGCCGAGATCCGGCTCCACAACGTCGTCCTCTACAACTCGATCTACCGCGCCGACGACGACCTGATGGTCACCCTCCACGTGTACGCCATCAGCGACGCGCAGTCGCCCGTCTTGCGCTTCACCGTCAGACACCACAACGGACCGGCAACCGCCTACCTCACCAGCTTCGAACACACCTGGACCACAGCCCAGCCTTACACCCCGACATCATGAGCCGCCTCGGCATCCGGGCGGGTCCCTGATGGATACCTCCTTGATGTCCTTGATGTCCTTGATGCGCTTGATCGAATGCAACTTATCTCTACTGGGTTAAACCGGCCCGCCTCCGGCGGCCCGGGTCGCGCGCTCGTCCGCCAGCTGGCCGCGCTGCGGCTCTTCAGCCGGTCGCGGCCAGCGCGGCCCGCGCGCTCCCAAGCCCACCACGACGACCAGCCAAACGCGAGCGAACATACCGATGCGGGCCAGAAGGACGACCGGACATCACGCGGGCAACGCCACGGCGGACACGGGGGCAAGAGCCGAACAATCCTCGGCTCCGCCCAGACCCGGCCCTCCTCGGAGATGAGGCGTGATGTGTCACTGAACGCGGAGTATGGGGCTGAGGTGGAAGTCCGGTCATCTCCTCACCGGTCACCCGAAGAGACGCCCGACGAGGAGATAGCCCTTACTCCCCCAGACGTGATCGGATTGCCGTGAGTAGTGCGGAATACCTCTTCAAGATCGACCTGACCGCACAATGAGGCGTATGCAGCTTTCGGCATGTCGGACGGTGCGGCACCAATGGGATGCCGAAAACACCTAACTTCTTTGCTACATTGTCGTGTTTCTGGATGACCTGCATTGAAGATCGCCCCAAAGCTTACGATTGTGATATTCTTGCCATCGAATTGGGCCCACGGAATGCGCGATGGATTATTCTTGTTTTGCGAAAATTCGAGTTACAGAGGAGGGCAGATGAGAGATATTTCGGATTGGAGTGAGAGGAGGGGATATAATCACCGATTGACCGCGAAAGAAGCGGAGGACGTGGGTGAATTTATGGAGCTAATGGTGCCATGGGTTCCAATAGTTGGACAATTTCAAGATGTCTACGAGGCCTTGCTTGGCTATGAAATGTTTACGGGCAAGGATCTTGACGCTATGGATCGCGCTCTCGCGATAGCGGGAATGGTAGGAGTCTTTGCCGAATTGGTTCAGGGTGCGCGCAAGCTGACCGCAACTGGCAAAATCGCCGCGGCTTTGGAGGAAGACGCAAGACTGGCAGTACGGGCTGCCGACGAGGTGCGCCAAGCAACCACCGGGGCGGTCCGCTCGGCCGCTACTCTTCAGTACTTAGAGGCGCTCGAGCGCCTGGACGAGTCTGTAGACGCGTTACGAAGGGATGCCTACGGCAGGTTCTTGTCCGCTGTAAGTGGAACAGCAGACAGGCTCGGAAAGCTCGATGATGTTAATGATATTGCAATGAAAATCTTTGGTCCGTTTACTGAGCCCAGCGTGGTGGGGCCGGACGTGGACCCGAGCATGAGCGTGGGACCGGACTTCGATCCCAGCGTGGTGGGGCCGGACGTGGACCCGAGCATGAGCGTGGGACCGGACTTCGATCCCAGCGTGGTGGGGCCGGATAATTCATCGAGTCGTTCGCCGAGGTGAACTTAGTGGACATCGGAAAAGCCAGGAGAATGCTGAAAGAAGGAAATTTAGAGCAAGCAAAAGTGGCCTATAGTGCGCTCCTGGACGATCCCTCCAATCGCGCAGAGGCCTATTATGGGCTCGGGGTAGTTCACTTTAAGGGGCGCGACCTTGAGACGGCAAGCCAATGGTTTACAAAGAGCATAGAAGCGAATTACAGAAGTGACAATTCTCTATACTATTTAGGCGAGATAGCGGCAGCCCGTGGGGATCGAGATGCGGCGGTTGTCCTATTTGCGCGAGCCCTGGTGCTGAATCCCCGACACGTTGGGGGGCTAAAGCGTCTGGCACAGTTTGCACCAGCAGTGGCCGGCACCAACGCTAGAGCGGGGCATGCGCCTCTTCCCCAATCGCGTAACTCACCCACGCCAACTGCCCGATCGTCGTCATCCCTCCGCCCGCCACATCCGCCGTCATCACCAAATGCAATCATAGGAATTGCCGAAAATGTTAGACGGCAAGCTGTGCCATGGAACGGTCAGGCCGCATCAAAGGAGTCGCTAGTACTTCGTATTGCAGTCATTGATAACAGTGGGCACCCTAAGCGAACAATAGGTGTAGAGATACGAGGCTTTCGTGTTACTGGTAACGTTGACAATGGTGACTGGGTTGAAGTGGAGAAAATGGATGGCAGGGGTAGGGTTAAGGCTCTACGAAACCTCACGAATGGAATGCGTATAGCGTCGAGGCTCTGGTGATCAAAATGAGTCTTCCCTCTTAGGTTTGAATACTTCATTCATGTAGCGCGGACAGATCCGTTCGTCCTCGGCATCGCCCCCACCAGCGCCAGACGTAAATCCCGGGCTCCGCCCAGACCCGGCCCCTCCTCGGAGATGAGCCTGAACACTCCGAACGGGCGAGGTAGCTGAGGCATGCGGGGGGTGGTCAGCTCCTCATCGGGCACCCGGAGGGATGCCAGACCTGCCGCCCAAGGTCAAGCCGTCGAGTGCGGCTAGGGCAACCAGCGCGCGAGGAAGGTCACCGGGAGACATGTACACGTGAACGACGACGTGACCCTGGGCGTCCGGCCCGGCGTGGCGAGGCCTGCCCGACGAGGAGATGACCACACGGACAGGTGGCTGTCGAGGTCGACCCTCCCAAGGGCATCGCGTTGTCACGCTTGGGTGACGGCAGCTTGAAGCCACCAGACGCCGAGGCCAAGGCCCGCGTTCAGCGATACGTTGCGAACAACCCCCAACACGTCATCTGGCCGAACGGGCCTGGACCGAGTGCTCCCGGTCAGCCCACGATAGGGCCACCGCCACCTCGCGCGATGCAGGCACGAAATGATCAAGCCTGAGAGCGGCAAGCTCTGGGAGGTCTTCCCAGCCCGGTGGCGTGATGAGCGGTAGAGAGCCCAGGGCTTCCTAAACCTGGTGTCGTAGGTTCGAATCCTACCGGGGGCACCAAAGAAGTCATTTTCGAACCTCGCCCAAGATCCCTTGGTCGGGGTTCGTTGTTATCTGGGCCATGAAGTCGTGTAAATCCTCAGCCAACAGCGTGGCCCAGAGCTCGCGGATCACCGCGTCCGAGATGGCGGCACCCTCGGGGTTTGTCGCTGACCAGGAGCTTCTCCAAGAAGCACTGATTCATGAGCCTACGGGAGTGGTCGTCGGCCAAGCGGTAAGCCTCGACGCAGTTGCCCACCGGGGACAGGGCTTTGTCTGAGATGCCCTCGGCCCGGCCAGACAGCACCTGAGTTTGCTTGGCGGGCCAGGTTGGTGAACTGGAGCGTGAGGCCCTGCCGGATGAGTTTCTGGAGCCACTCGGGCAGGCGGATGGTGGCGTAGTAGCGCTCAATGGCGGCTTCTATGTCTTCGGCACCCCACCTGCTGAGCGAGATCACGGGCCTGGGGCGTCGGGCCCTGGCTGCGGCGCTTGCCGAGTCCTTTCTGCTGGTGGCCCGCATCGAGTTCTTCGACCTGCGTCAGCCAGCCGATGCCGACGCGACGCTCATCAGCGCCCTTCAGGCGGCGGGCGAAGCCGACAGCCCTCTCTTGGGCTCGGCGATCCTCGCGCACGCCGCCTTCATCCCCGGCTGGAAAGGTCAGCACGACGGCGCAGTGGAGCGGATGCGAACCGCTCGGACCTACGCGCGCCGGGATGAGGCCAGCCCTGCCTTCCTGGCCTGGCTGAATGCTGTTGAAGCAGAGATTGAGACACGCTGCGGCAATGCTCAGCAGGCCCTGCGCCTGATCGGCCACGCCGAAGACCTCCTCGCTGGACGGCCTGGCAATGTTGGGCCCGCCTGGTTTGACTGGTTCTCGGCTACCCGGCCCGCCTCGTTTAAGGGCACACCCAGTTGCGCGCCCATCATCTGCCGCAAGCACACGCCACGCTGTTGGCCGTTCTCGAAGAGCTGCCAGCCGACGCCGGCAAGCACGCAGTGTCGTGCTCGGCGATCTCGCCGGGGTCGAGGCGACCGACAAGAAGCCCGAGACAGCCTGTTCGCGGGCGGAGGAAGCGCTAGATCAGTTGGCACTGACTGGTACGCAATGGGGACGGATCGCATCCGCGACGTTCGCCGGGCGCTCCAGCCCTGGGCTGAACTCGACTGTGCGCAACGTCTGGATGACCGGCTCTACGGCTGGCAAACCATGCTTACGGCACTCCAGCGTTGAGCTGGGCGATCCGAGCTGGCAGTTCGCTGAGCGTCTCAATCCGCATCGTCGGGACCCGCTGAGGTTCCGGGTCTTTCCACTGGATGGTCGCCCAGGGACCGCGATGGATGAGTGCAGTCTTGAGCCCCATCCCCGCGGCCGGGCGGATGTCATTGTCGAGCGATCGTCGGCGTATGGGACCTCATCCGCCCCGCACGAAGCCATTGCCACCACCTGCGCAAAGAAGGCGGGATCGGGTTAGCGACGCCCCAGTCGTCGGAGGTGGCGATGAGGTCGGCGGGCAAGTTCAGCGCCCGCAGAATGCTGCCCTGCCCTCACCGTCTGATTGCCAGCGATGCCAACCCACAGCCATCCGCCTGTAGCTTGGCCAAAGTAGGCCGGACATCCGAGTACAGGTCGTCTTCGCCGAACCACTCCGCCTGGCCGGTTGCGGCACGCTTCTCACGCTCTTCCGTCAGGTTGAATCCCGGGCGAAACACCTGGAATGTCTCCCGGTCGTCCCCGCCCCTGGGCGATGACAGCGCCGAACATCGCCGAGAAGACGTACCGGGGAACGCCGAGCCGGTCAGCCCAGGTGCCGTACTCCCACGTCTCGTCTACCAACACTCACCAATATCAAAACCACGGCTCTGATCACGAACGGCAGCCTATGACGGGCTGCCGCACCCACGAACCCAAAGGCTGCCACCTATGGGGCCGATGCTCCCCGATGCATGAGATACACGCTGGCCGTGTGAAGCCTAATTGAATCCTTCCTAATGGAACGATCCGGCCGCTATTTGTGAGATTGCCTGTGGTGCATCAAAGACGGAACATACTGTGCTTAGTCGCGAGGCGAAGACGGAGGCGACCGGCATGAGTGACCAGCCCATCACCACGACGACGGACCCGACCGGCGAGGCCGCGGTACCAGTCAAGATCGCCAGCACCGACGCGGTTATTAGCAAGAAGGCCACCGCCCCAGCACGATCGGCCCCGAAGTGGGAGACCGAAGCACGGGACCGGGTCCGTACCGCCATCCGCCGCTACTCCAAACCGCTGACGGATCTGGTCGGCCGCGACGCCAACGAAGGCGACACCCGCCTGCTCGTCACCGACTTCCTCTGTGACGGCCTCGGCTACGACAAATACGAAGAACTCACCACCGAATATCAGGTCAAGGGCGAGTTTGCCGACTACGGCATCCGCATTGACAAGCAGCTCGTGGCGTTCATCGAGGTCAAGCGCTGCACCCAGAAGCTGGGCGCTAAACATCTGCGTCAGGTACAGATGTACGCCGTCAACGAGGGGGTCGAGTGGATGATCCTCACCAACGGTCAGGTCTGGCAGGTCTACCACATGACCGGGGGTCTGCCGGTCATCGTTGACCTGGCGCTGGAAGTCGACCTGCTCGGCTCCGAATCATTGGTGGCCAAGACCGACGCGCTGTTCTACCTGAGCAAAGACGCCTTCAAGCGTCGACTCATTGACGAGCTCTGGAAAGCCCGCGCCGCCACCTCGCCCAAGGCCCTAGCCCAGGTACTGCTCTCCGACGTCGTCCTCGAAGCCATCCGGAAGGAAGTCCGGCGGCAGACCAGCCACAACCCCGACGCGAGTGATCTGGCCCGTATCCTGCGCGAAGAGGTTGTGCGGGCTGACGTGCTCGCATAGCGACATGGACGTCACCATTGCTACCGCCTGTGCTCGCCCTTGATGCCACAACAATGTAGTGCGGTCGCGACGGCGTTGACGGCTGCAGCGATGCATGGCGTTGACGCCATGATCGAGCGCGAGACCAGATGATCGGGCCTGTAGCGTGAGTGGATCTCGGCCAGCCGGTCGGCCACGTTGAGTCCAGCCGCCTGGTCCGGCGATCATGTCGCAATACGTTAGGGCCTCGACAAGTTCCGGGCTCCCCCCAACCTCGTCCATGAGGGCGTTGTACAGGGATCGTACTAAAATAAGCGCCTCATTGACCGCGCATGAGTGATGCGCGACCCGGCGACACAGCGTGACATCCGCCCCCCTTGGCGCGCAGGAACCGTGCGCCGTCGAGAAACCCGATGTCGACCGACTCCGGCGAGTAGCCACATCGGCCTCCGTGATCGCCGAGGCGATCGGGGGGGAGCCACCTGACGCCGGCGATCCGGCCTCGGGGCCGAAAATTTCGAGAAGGCAGAACTCGGCAGAAACATTTCGGATCATATTCCGACACTTTCGGGCTGAGGTGATAGCGCTGACGCAAATATGTCCAAGAAATATGCGCCGAAATATTTCAGAGCGGCCATTGCAGGTCGGTGGGGCTTCGATGAATGTTTCAGCCGGTTTTTGGGCCTAATCCGAGGTCGGAATGGGCGGCCGGATTCTTGTCCGGGCGCCGCCTTGCGAACCGGTTCAGTGAGATGGAGTGTGGGAGCGCTCCCAATGCTGCGCACAGGCCGATGGAGCACTGCTTGACCGCTTCAAGAATCCCGAGAAGCGGCTATCCGTCGTTTCGTCACGGAGAACGTTCATGCCTACCCTTAGGAACTCGTGGCGCAGAGCCCTCACCGCGGTGGCCGCCCTGCTGCTTCCCACCGCCGGGCTCGCCGCGCTCCCGGCCTCCTCCGCCGACGCCGCCGTCTCCTGCTCCGCCACGTACGCCAAGAGCTGGGACAACGGCAGCGGATTCGGCGCCACCCTGTCGATCACCAACACAGGTGACCCGCTGACCAGTTGGTCGCTGAGCTTCGACTTCCCGAACAACCAAGTGATCACCCAGATGTGGGACGGCACGCCCAGCCCGGCCACGCCCACCCCGGCCGGCGCCGTCGTCACCGTCACCCCGGTTTCGTACAACGCCGCCAAGGGCGCCGGCGCGACCTGGACAGTCGGCTTCAACGGCACTTACACCGGGACCAACAGCAACCCGCCCTCCGTCACCTGCACCGGGACCGGCAGCGGTGGCACCCAGCAGGCGCTGGTGGTCTCGTCCACCGCTGTGAGCGTCCCTGAGGGGGGCACGGCGAGCTACACGGTACGGCTGCAGGCGCAGCCGTCCGGCAACGTGACGGTCACCAACACGGCCGGCACCGGAGACACCAACATCACCGTGACCGGCGGCGGCACGCTCGCCTTCACCACCGCCAACTGGAACATCCCGCAAACCGTCACGCTGAGCGCCTCCGAGGACGCCGACACGACCAACGGAACGCGTCCCATCACGGTCGCCTCCAGCGGCCTGGGCTCGGTCACCGTCAACGCCACGGAGTCCGACAACGACCTGGGCTGCACCCAGGGCCTGATCGTCACTCCGACGAGCGCGACCGTGACCGTGCCGGAGGGCTCGACCGCGACATACACGGTCAGGCTGGCCTGCCAGCCCACGTCCAGCGTGTCGGTGACCAGCACGGCGGGCACTGGAGACACCAACATCACCGTCACCGGCGGGGCCACCCTGACCTTCACCCCCGCCAACTGGAACATCCCGCAAACCGTCACGCTGAGCGCCTCCCAGGACGCCGACACGACCAACGGAACGCGTCCCATCACGGTCTCCGCCACCGGCTTCACCGGGATCACCGTGACCGCCACCGAGGCGGACGACGACGGCGGCACCGGAGGCGCGGCTCCCGCGCTGCACGTGTCCGGCAACAAGCTGCTCACCGCGACCGGCGCCACGTACCGGATGCTCGGCGTCAACCGGGCGAGCGCCGAGTTCGCCTGCGTCCAGGGCAAAGGCCTCTGGGACAGCCCGCAGCCCGACCAGTCCACGGTCGACGCCATGAAGGCGTGGAACATCCACGCCGTACGCATCCCGCTGAACGAGGAATGCTGGAACGGCACGAACGGGACGCCCAACGGTGCCACCTACCAACAAGGTGTGAAGGACTACGTGACCCTGCTCGTCGCCAACGGCATCACGCCGATCGTCGAGATGCATTGGAACTGGGGGTTGTACACCGGACAGGGCGCCGGCTGCTCCGACACCGCGGCGACCTGCCAGAAGCCGATGCCCGACGCGCAGTTCGCGCCGATGTTCTGGACCAGCGTGGCCAACGCCTTCAAGAGCAACAACGCGGTCGTCTTCGACCTGTTCAACGAACCCTTCCCGGACGCGGCCGCGAACTTCAACGCCACCGCCGGCTGGACCTGCTGGCGTGACGGCGGCACGTGCACCGGCATCGGCTACCAGGTCGCGGGCATGCAAACCCTGGTCACCACGGTACGCGCCACGGGCGCCACCAACGTGATCATGCTCGGCGGGCTGACCTGGTCGAACGACCTGAGCCAGTGGCTGACGTTCAAGCCGACCGATCCGACAGGCAACCTGATGGCGGCGTGGCACACCTACAACTTCAACGCCTGCTCCAACGTCTCCTGCTGGGACAGCCAGGTCGGCGCGGTCGCCGCGCAGGTGCCGGTGCACGCCGGGGAGATCGGCCAGAACTCCTGCGCGCACGACTACATCGACCAGGTGATGGCGTGGGCCGACGCGCACGGTGTCGGATACACGGCCTGGACCTGGAACCCGTGGGGCTGCGGCCAGGGCAACGTGCTGATCAACGACTACAACGGCACGCCCACCGCGACCTACGGCGAGGGCTTCAAGGCCCACCTGCTGACCCAGAACCCGCTCTCATAACCGCCCTGACGGCCGGGCCCGGCACCATCGCGGGCCCGGCCGATCCATGTCAGGGGTGCACATGTCCCGATCTCAGCTCCTCGGGTCAGAGGCCGCGGGCGGTTAGGAAGGCGCGGTTGGCGCGCTGGTCGGAGGCGGCGTGGGCGAAGCGGTCGGCGCTGCGCGGAAAGATGTCCTGTTCGACGACGAGCCAGCCGGAGTAGCCGGTTCCCTTAAGGGTGCGGAGCAGGCCGTCGGCGTCGAGGGCGCCTTCGCCGAGGCGGGGAAAGACCTCGCGCGACCAGATGGCGGAGGTCGGCTCGCCGGCGCGGAGGACGCGTTCGAAGGCGGCAAGGTCGGTGTCCTTGATGTGAACCTGGTTGATGCGGCCGGCCCATTTGGTGGCGAACGCGACGGGGTCACCGGCGGCGATGAGCAGGTGTCCCGTGTCGAGGCAGAGGCCGACGTCCGATAGCGAGAGCAACTTTTCGATCTCCCACGGCGCTTCCACGTAGGACCCGGTCTCGTGATGGAAGGCCGGCTCATATCCGCCCTCGCGGCAGCGGGCGACAACGGCACCGAGGCTTTCGGCGAACCGTTCCCACGCCGCGTCGTCGTGGGCGTGCTCCCGCGCGCCCGACCCGGGCCGGGCGCGCCGCTCGGGGCCCCCTCCATCGGCAATGGTGGGCCGCGGCGGCGGGCCGGGGACATGGCCTGCTACCTGGTCGAAGGTCTCCAGCAGGGCGTCCAGGCCGGCAAGCGCGGCCGGCATGGCGTCCGGGTCGGCGAAGGGGAACTCCAGATAGCCTCCGGCCAGCCCGAGCCCGCGAGCCCGCAGTCGCCGCCCCAGCTCGGGTCCCTCTCCGAGGAAGCCCACCGGCCCGAGGTCGATCCCGGCGTAGCCGGCGGCGGCCACCTCGTCGAGCACGGCCACGCCGTCGGGGACCCGGGGGTCGATCCCGACGGTCAGCTCGAAGGCGCCGTAGCTCACGGGCGCGTTCGCAACGACGATCGTCACGTCGTCCGTCCCGCCGTCCGTCACGCCGTCCGTCACGTCGTCGATGGTCAATTCTTCTCCTCAAGAAGAGTCAGTGCGCTCGGGCGGTCGACGGGCACGCCGGTCGCGAAGGCCTGGACGATCGACCTGCACAGCGCCAGGTCGTGGAGCGCGTCCGTGGCATCGGTGAGCGGCGTGGCGCCCGTTGTCACGCACTCGTGGAAGGCCAGCAGCTCCCTGCGGAAGGCGCTGTCGTACGACGTCGTCTCCTCGGTCCGCCAGGACCGCGTGGTGCCGGTGTCGCCGCCCTCCACCTTGAGCTTCGCGGGCGCGCTTCGCAGGTAGGGCGACGGAAACCGCAGCGTTGCCCGCCGATCCGGGCCATAGCAGGCGAACTCCATCTGATAGCGCGTCATCCCCGGCAGGTCCATCCAGTGCAGCGCCACCCGCATGTCCCCGTAACGCAGCATCACCGTGACCGACGCCGGGCCCAGGTCCGCGTAGTCGAGCCGACCAGGCTCGCCGAACAGCGACCGCACCGTGTTCAGCTCGTGCACCATGCAGTCGAGCAGCACCTCGTGGTACTGCCGGCGCAGGAACCCGTCCTCCGCCAGATCCCCCAGCGCCGCCGTCACGCTCTCGTCGACCTCCGTCCGCCAGGCTGCGGCCGCCCCTGCGGGCAGGTCGACGACGGGCGCCAGCGGGTAGTGCGCCAAATACGGCCGGAAGGGCGCTTCGAACGTGGTCACCCGCAGCAACCTCGGCTCCGCGATCAATGCGATCTCCTCGCGGAAGCGGGCGAAAGCCGGGTCGTAGCGTTTCGGGTAGCCCACCATCAGCGTCACGCCGTGCTCGACTGCCTCGGCGCGCATGAGCTCGCCTTCCGCGACCGACAGGCTCATCGGCTTCTCGACCAGCACGTGCTTGCCGGCCCGCGCCGCCTCCACCGCGATCCGCGCGTGGCTGCCGGATGTGAGGATCAGCACGACGTCGATGTCCCCCCGCAGCATCTCCCGCCAGTCCGTGAAGACCAGCGGCACGCCGTAGGTCGCGGCGTTGGCCGAAGCGTTCTCCGGCGCGATGTCGCACAGCGCCGCGATCTCGAAATGGCCGGCAAGCTCTCGGAGATAGTGCAGGTGCATGACCTGCGCGATGACACCGGCGCCCACGACGCCAGCACGCAGCCGCCGCATGGTCATGGCTGAGTGGTGGCCGCGCGCGGCGCCGACGTGATCGGCGTCGTCGGCGTAATCAACGTCGTCGGCGCGGTCGGCGTAATCGGCGTCGGCGTCGGCGTCGGCGTCGGCGTCGGCGTCGGCGTCGGCGTCGGCGTGATCGACGTAATCTGGGTGATCGACGTAATCTGGGTGATCGGGGTGATGATCCCGTCGCGTGCGCTCTGATAGGCCGCGAGCAGCATGGTCAGCGCCTCGATGCCCTCCACCTCCGTGTGCGGCGGCCGGAGCCGACCCACCAGCACATCGGCGAAACGCCCGATCTCCGCCACATACGTGTCGATCTCCTGCCAGGTGAACTCCTGGGTCTCCCCCGTGCGCAGCCGTACGGTCAGCGACGTCTCGTCGCCCCGCAGCGCGCCGAGCTCGCCCACCACGGAGAACCGCTCGGTGCCCGGCGCCGGCTCGTACGCCCAGCTGGTCACCATGTGGCCGACCACACCGTTGTCGAACCGGACGAGCACCTGGGCCGAGTCCTCGCCCTCCATGAACTTCAGCCGGTGCGTGGACAGCATGGCCGCCGCGGCCACCGGCCTCCCCCCGGCCAGATGCAGCATCAGATAAGTCGGGTGATAGCCGGTGTCGATCAGCTCGCCGCCGCCACTCGTGGCCACGCTCGCGCGCCACCCCATGGTGGCCGGGTCGAAGTCGTTGTAGAAGCTGTCGGTCGTACGCACCTCGTAAACAGTCCCGAGAATGCCGTCGTCGAGCAGTTCGCGCGCCTTGGCCACGGGCGGCAGGAACAGCTGGTTGTGCGCGCTCATCAGGGTCACGCCGGACTCCTGGACGGCGGCGGCCACCCGCGCCGCCTCCTCGGCGGTGAGGCAGAGCGGCTTCTCGCACAGGATGTGCCGGCCGGCCCGCGCCGCCCGGACGATCGCATCGGCGTGCAGGTGGTGCGGCAGGCAGATGTCCACCGCGTCGAGGTCCGCCTCCTCGATCATTTTCACGTAGTCGGTGTACGGCACGGCGTCGAGCTCCTGGGCGCGCCGCTCGAGCACCGCCTCCGAGGTGTCCGCGACGGCCGTGACGACGATCCGGTCCGCGAACATCCGGTAGCCGAGGACGTGGTCGTCGGCGATCCCGCCGCCGCCGATCAGCCCGACCTTGATGCGTTCCATGATGAATCCCCCTCCAGGAGTGGTCATGCGTACGAGACGGTGCGGCCGGTGGCGGCGGCCGCGTTGGCGGCCACCACGAACCGGGTGAGCGCGAGGGCGCGCGCGACGTTGTCGTCGGCGCGGGTGCCGGCGCCGGCGTGCTCGACCCACTGCGCGAACGGGCCGGGGCCGTCGCCGGGCACCGGCAGGGTCTTCGGCTCCGCGCCGAACGCCGGTCCGGCGCCGATCAGCGACGTCTCGGTGCAGCGCAGGTGCCCGTCGGTGCCGAAGATCTCGATCGTGAAGTCGTCCACGCTGACGAAGCCGGCCTCGATGACGCCGATGGCGCCGTCGGCGTACCCGACGGTCACCACGGCCTGGTCTTCGACCTGGTGTCCGGTCACCGACCGATAAGTCGCCGTCACGGTCTCCGGCTCGGCTCCGAGGAACAGCTGCGTCAGGTAGACCGGGTGGCAGCCGAGGTCGGTCAGCGCGCCGCCGATGGCCGTCTCCGGTTCGAAGAACCGCTCGGGCAGCCATGGGCCCTCGGTGGGGCGGGTGATGGCGCCGTCGTGGGAGAGACGGACCCGGCAGTAGGAGACGGGGCCGAGTGTGCCTGCCGCCAGAACGTCCTGGACGGCCGTGGTGTAGCCGGCGTACAGCCTCGGCAGCGACACCACCAGCGCCACGCCGGCGGCGTCCGCCGCCGCGATGATCTCCTCGGCCTCGGCGACCGTGGGCGCCAGCAGCTTCTCGGTGAAGATGTGCTTTCCGGCCTTCGCCGCCGCGACCATCACGTCCCGATGCCGTGAGGTGGCCGTCGTCACGACGATGCCGTCCACCTCGCCCACCGCCTCCCCGCTGAGCAGCGCCGCGAGGTCGCCGGTGAAGGCGGTCCCGTACGCCTCGGCGGCGACGCGCCCACGTGACTCGTCGTCATCCCATACGCCGGCCAGCTCGGTGCCGTCATGCGACCGGATGGACTCGGCGTAGTCGGCCGCGTGAACGTGCCAGAACCCTGCCACCGCGACACGCACGTCGCGCCTCCTCATGATAGATTGGACTACTGGTCGACCAATTTAGATGTCCTGCTTTGGGGGGTCAAGGCACTTGACGGACGCCTCAGGCGATTTTAAGATTGGTCGACCAGTTAACCAATTTGTCGACTCCTCTCGAACTGAGGGCAGTAGTGACCGACTCACCGCTCGTCATCTCAGCTACGCCGACACCGTTCAATCCCGGTGGATCGCTCGACCTCGAGGGGACGCGCCGCATGTTCGCGCACCTCGCCGATTCGGAGGTGCACTCGCTCTTCGTCGCCGGCACCACCGGCGAGTTCCCCGCGCTGTCGGACGAGGAACGGCTGGCGATCATTCGCGCCGCCCTCGTGGCGGTCGGGCCCGACCGGGTGATCGCGCACGTCGGCGCCGCATCCGCGTATCAGGCGGCCCGGCTCGCCCGGGCGGCCCGGCTCGCGGGCGCGACCATGCTCGCCGCGATCACGCCCTACTACGTTTCCGCCAGCCTCTCCGCCGTGCGCGCCTACTACGCCGCCGTCTGCGCCGAGGCCGGCGGCCTTCCGGTGTACGCCTACCTCATCCCCCGCAACACCGGCACCGAGATCTCCCCGGCCGAGCTCGCCGACCTCATCGCCGAGATCGGGCTGGCGGGCGCCAAGCTGAGCATCCCCGGCACCGAATTCCTGGCCGAGGTCTCCCGCCTCGCCCCCGCGGGCTCCCGGCTCTACTCCGGCAACGACAGCCTGATCCGCGAGGTCGCGGAGGCGGGCGGGCACGGCGTCGTGTCCGGGGTGTCCCCGGCCTGCCCCGGCTTCTTCACCGACCTCGCGAAGGCCATCGGAGCCGGCGACGCCGAGGCGATCGCCCGGCACCAGCGGCTGGTCGACGCCGCGGTCGCGGCGATCGGGCCGAGCGCCGCCCACCTGAAGGCCGCGCTCGTCGAGCAGGGGGTGCTGGCCTCGGCGTACTGCCGGATGGCGCTCGATCCGCCCGACGACGTCTACCGCGCGCGAATCACGGCGGCCTGGCAGGGAAGCCCGTAGAACGCGGCAATTCAGAGTGGTCAACCGGTCGAGGTGTCGCGCTAGCATGTGATCGACACCACGTGGAGAAGCGAGGTCAGTAGATGCCGCAAGCCGGCGACCCTGGCATGACCAAGATCCGTGCGTTGAACCGGAACTCGGTGGTCAGCGACGTCGTCAGCCAGCTGCTCAACTACCTGGTGTCCGAGCGCATCGGCCCTGGTGACAAGCTTCCCTCTGAGCGGGCCCTGTCCGAATACCTCGGCCTCGGCCGCTCCTCGGTGCGCGAGGCCGTCAAGTCGCTCCATCTGCTCGGCCTCCTCGACGTACGGCAAGGCGACGGCACCTACCTGCGCGGCACCGAGTCGGCCGTGCTCCCGCAGATCCTCGAGTGGGGCCTGATCCTCGGCCGTCCCCGCACGCTCGACCTGATCGAAGCACGCCACCAGCTCGAGGTGTTCGTCGCCCGGCGGGCCGCCGAGCGGATCACCCCCGACGGCGCCGCCCAGCTCGACGCCTGCCTCGAGCGGATGGCCGCGGCCGAGTCGCGCGGCAGCATCGAAGGCTGCATCGAGGCCGACATCGACTTCCACCTCCGCCTCGCCGACCTGGCCGGCAACATGGTGATCGCCGACATGTTGCGGGGCATCAGGGTGCTGCTGCACGTCTGGATGAACAAGCTCGCCATGGACGAGGGCATGACGGCCTACTCCGAGCAGCACACCCTGCTCGCTGACGCGGTCAAGGCCGGCGACCCCGACGAGGCCGAGCGCGTCATGCGCCACCACATCACCTCCGGCGGCGAGCGGCTCCTGCGCATGCTGCCGCCCGAAGAGCCCCTCGCCGACGCTTAGGGCCAGGGAAAGCACTAGATCTCCCCGTCGCGGCGCAGGAAGTCGAAGTCGCATCCCTGGTCTGCCTGGAGCACGTGGCGGACGTACAGGCCCTGGTAGCCACGGCCGGCGCGGCGCGGCGACGGTCCCATGGCGGCCGCGCGTGCGGCCAGCTCCTCCTCCTCGATCAGCAGGTCGAGCCGGCCTCCGGCCACGTCGAGCCGTACCAGATCGCCGTCCTTCACCAGCGCCAGCGGGCCGCCGAGCGCGGCCTCCGGCGTCACGTGCAGCACGCAGGTGCCGTACGCGGTGCCGCTCATCCGGGCGTCGCTGATCCGCACCATGTCCGTCACGCCCTGTCGCAGCAGGTGGGTGGGGATGGGCACGTGGCCGCGCTCCGGCATGCCGGGCGCGCCCACCGGGCCGAGGCCGCGCAGGATGAGCACCGATTCCGGCACGATGCCGGTCGCCGGGTCCTCCAGGCGCCGTTCGAGATCCTCCGGTCCGTCGAAGACGACCGCCGGGCCCGTGTGGTCGTACAGCTCCGGCGTGCCCGCCGTGACCTTGATGACCGCGCCGCGCGGCGCGAGGCTGCCGCGCACCACCCGGATGGCGCCCGCCGGGTCGAGCGGCGCGGAGACCGGCGCGATCACGTCGGCCCTGCCGCTGCCCCGCTCGGGGAGCCGCTCCCCCAGCGTCACCCCTTCCACCGTCCCCGCCGACAGGTCGAGGTGGTCGCGGAGTTCGGAAAGGAGCGCCGGTACGCCTCCGGCCTCGAAGAAGTCCTCCATGAGGAACCGGCCGGACGGTTTGAGGTTCACCAGCCACGGGGTCTCGCGGCCGATCCGGTCGAGGGTGCCGAGATCCCAGTCGAGCCCGGCCCGGCCGGCGATGGCGGCGAGGTGGACGACGGCGTTGGTGGATCCGCCGAGGGCCTGAAGCACGGTCATCGCGTTGGTCAGCGACGCCTGGCCGAAGAAGTCGCTCGGCCGGTGCCCGTTCTTGGCAAGGTCGACCGCGACCCGGCCGGCCCGCTCGGCCAGCCGGGCGTGGCGGGCGTCGACGGCGGGCGTGGCGGCGGCTCCGGCCAACGTGAAGCCCATGGCCTCGGCAAGGGACGCCATGGTCGAGGCGGTGCCCATGGTGGAGCAGTGCCCGGCCGAGCGGATGATCGCGTCTTCGAGCCGCCGCTGGTCGGCCCGGGTCGACCGGCCGGCGCGCACGCTCTCGGCGGCCAGCCAGCAGTCGGTGCAGGTGCCGACGTCAGCCCCGTCGAAGGTGGCGTTCAGCTGCGGGCCGCCGGGAACCATGATGGCCGGGCGGTCGGCGCTGAGCGCGCCCATGATCATCGCCGGGATCGTCTTGTCGCATCCGCCGAGCAGCACGACCGCGTCCATCGGGTAGGCGCGGACGCATTCCTCGACGTCCATGGCCATCAGATTGCGGAACAGCATGGTGGTGGGCGCCATGAACGGCTCCCCCAGCGAGGTCACGGGGAACTCCAGGGCCAGCCCGCCCGACTGCTCCACGCCGCGCCGCACATGCGTCACCAGGGCGCGGAAGTGGGCGTTGCAGTGCACATAGTCGCTGAAGCTGTTGGCGATGCCGATGATCGGCCGGCCTTCGAACGCCTCGTCGCTCAGGCCCATGCCTTTGAGCGACGACCGCTGCGAGAAGCCGTCCAGGTCTTCCCCGGCGAACCACGTCATGATCTCGTCCCCGCTTCCCGTGCCGCCCGCAATCGGTCTTCCACGCCCACGACCAGGTCTACCAGCTCGTCGGAGATGCGCCGCTGCACAGCGTCGAGCTCGGGGCCCGGCGGGCGTACCCGGGCCGTCGAGAACAGGCCGACGGCGTGGCAGTAACGCTTGAGGAAGGCGACGGACACATCGATGTGCTGCTGGCACCAGATCACCATCGGCGCGATCTCGGCGAACAGGGCCACCGCACCGGCCCGGTCGCCCGCCCGGTGACGCCGGTGCACCTCGACGAACGGGAGGTTGATCGCCGTCGTGCCGAACGTCGCCACGCCGCGGTCGAGCGCCTCGACCATCTGGCCCATCCCCCACCCGCACGACACGTGCAGCCCGCCGCCGGTGGCCTCGAGGATGGCCGAGTATTTCGGCCCGGCCGGAGCGGTCTCCACCTTGATCGCGGTGACCGCGGGGACCTCCTCGTACAGCCGGGCGATGGTCGCCACGGGGAGACCGGGGCCGTTCCACTGCAGGTCCTGCACCACCAGGTCGCGGACACCGACCCGGCCGAGCCGGGCGAAATGAGCGACGACGGCGTCCGGGTCGTCCAGCAGCGGCTCGGGGACCCGGCAGAGCACCGCGCCGCAGCCTGCCGCGACCGCGTGCTCGGCCAGCCGCACGCTGTCCGCGAGGTCGTCGGCGCTCACCCCGGCGATCACCTCGATGTCGCCGTCCGCGACCTCGACCACGGCCTCCAGCAGAAACCGTCGCTCGGCAGGCGTCAGCCTGGTCACCTCGCTCGCCACGGCAGGTACGACGCAGCCGACCACGCCGTCGTCGACGGCCCGCCGGATGAGGCGCTCCAGGGAAGGAAGGTCGATCGCGAGGTCGTCGGTGAAGGGCGTGTTGACGATGGGCGTGACGCCGTCCAGCTTCATCGGGGGCTCCAGGGATCGACGACCGTCTTGAATCCGGTGGCGGAGGGGGCACGGAAGACGCGGTCGACCACCTCGCCGAGCGGGAGGACGTCGGTCACGACATGATCCAGCCGGAGCGTCCCCTCGGCCAGCAGCGCCACCGCCGGTCGGGTGTCCTCGTCGATGTCGTGCGAGAACGTGGTGACCAGCGTGATCTCGCGGACCAGAAGATCGTGCGGGGAGAACGACGGCGCGTACGGCGCGGCGCCGACCAGGGCGACCCGGCCGCCGGGCACAACCGAGCGCAGGGCCGTGACCAGCGAGGATTCGCTCCCGGCACAGTCGATGACGAGGTCATACAGGCCGTCGGCGCCGGCCGTCACGCCGGGCGCGTGGGGCAGGGTGGCGGCGACCCGCCCCTCGTCGGGGTCGAGCAGGCTCACCCGCGCACCCGATCCGAGGGTGAGCTGGAGGACGCACTGGCCGATCGTGCCCGCGCCGATGACCAGGACGCGGCCGGACGCGGCCGGGGCCGCGCGGCGTACGGCGCGGACCGAGACGGCGAGCGGTTCGGTGAGCACGGCCAGCCGGTCGGGCACGCCCGCCGGCACCGGGACGCACATCGCGGCCGGGACGGTCATGAACTCGGCGAGCCCGCCATCCCGGTGCAGCCCGATGAACGCGCTGCGCGCGCAGTGCAGGCGTGCGCCCCGGCGGCAGCCCTCGCAGTCGCCGCAGGTGAGCAGCCCGTCCGGGACGACGCGGTCGCCCACGCCCAGCCCGAGAACACCAGGGCCGGTCGCGGCCACCTCGGCCACCACCTCGTGACCCATGATCAGCGGCGCCTGCCGTCCCGACAGCGGGTGCGGCGCGCCGGCCGGGATGGTGATCGGCCCGTGCCGATATTCCTCCAGGTCGGTGCCGCACACGCCGCACAGCAGGACCCGGAGCAGCACCTCGCCCGCGCCGGGCGCGGCCGGCTTCGGCACGTCCTCCAGACGGACGTCACCCCGCGCGTGCCACCGCAGCGCCCTCATCCGCGCAGCTCGGCCGGCAGGTCGCCGCAGGCCAGCACGATCGTGCCGGACAGCTCCGCGCCGGGCTCGACGCGGAGGCCGGGACCGAAGTAGCGGGGCAGGTGCGAGCCTTCGGCGATCCGGCCGCCGCCGTACCAGTCGAGGACGTGCAGCACCGGCTCGCCGTCGCGGAGTTCGGCGCGTACGTGCTGGCCGCCGTCGGAGACGACCGACACGGTCGCGCTGCCGTCGGTGGCGCCGGCCGCGAGAATGTTCCGCTTGGCGCTCCGGTAGTCGTTCGTGCCACCGGGTGTGGCGTCGTGCTCCCAGATCGCGGCCGGGTGGAGGATGTCGCCGTCACCCGGTTCGGCGGCCGCGTAGCCGGCGGCCCGGCCGATGTGGGCCGGCGGGTAGTACGACCAATCCGGCACGCGCCGCCACCACAGGGCGGTGAATTCGGCCGGCGGCCGCAGGACCAGCCCGGCCTCGCGTGCGTTGAAGGCCACCGTTCCCTGGTAGCGGCAGCGGTAGTCGATGACGAGCCGGTCGCCGTCGGCGCGCATCCCGATCGTGCCGGTCCAGCCGCCTCCGGACAGCGGGGCGGTCACCCGCTCGCCGTCGGCGACCGCCGCGGTCGCGTCCGGGGTGACCTCGATCAGCAGGTCGGGGCGGTCGAGGTCCATGACGTGCAGGGACGGCCAGCCGCGCAGCCAGGTCCGCCGCCCGCTCACGGTCAGCTCGCCCAGCTCTTCGTCCGTCTCCACGCGGAGCGGCTCGGCGCCGATGCGGACCGCGGGCTCCCGGACATCCCAGCTGTACGCGTCGAGCAGCCATCCTTCGGGATGGAACAGCTCGAACGTCACCCGGTCGGCACCCGGCTCGACTTCCAGGACCACCTCGTCGGATCCGCCGGGCGGCGCGGTGAGGCGCTCCGGCCCGCGTGCGCCGGTCACGGTCACCGTGAGGTCCGAGAACGTCCGGTGGGAATGCCGGTTGAGCAGTGTGAAGCCGACCCGGTCTGGGTCCACCCGCTCGTCGGCGATCCCCACCGGGGAGTACATCTTCTGCACATGCCACAGCTCCGGCCGTGCCCGGCCGTGGTAGTCGATCAAGCCCCATTCGGCGTCGCCGCGGAAGTGGAGCCCGGCGTGCGGCGGCACGACGTCGCGCAGCCGCTGGAAGTCGAGCTGCGGCAGGTGCGCCCACGCGCCCTGGCCGACCGTGAGGTCGAGCGGGATGGCGAAGACGTCGTCGGTGCCGGACCAGATCATGCCGCCGATGCAGCCGCGGTCGTGCAGCGCCTCGGCCATGAACGGCCGATATCCGGTGCCCCAGTAGTCACGTACGCCCGGGTCGATCTCGATCATGGAGAACGGCAGCGTCGAGCGGACGCACTCCTGGAACAGCGGCGCGTACTCGTCGAGGATCACGGGGCGGCCGGTGGCGCTCAGCCAGGCGAGCTCCTCCCGCCAGTCGCGGTCCCAGCCCGGATAGTGATAGCTGCCCAGGTCGGGGCGCATCTCCTCGGGTCGGTCGGGGAGCACGTTGTCCGGGCCCAGCTCGTTCAGCTCGTAGGAGAACAGGGTCGGGCGGGTGGGGTCGATCGCGCGCACCATCGCCAGCTGCGCGTCGAAGCCCTCGCTCCACCGGCTCTCGTTGCCGAGGTCCCAGGCGAGCACCGAGCAGTGCCCCTGGTCGCGGCGGACCGTCTCGGCCGTCACCTCGAGCAGGTAAGGGACGAGGTTCGCGGCGTCGTTCGTACGGTTCCAGTGGTGGTCGTCGAATCCGCCGGAGAAGCAGATGGGCGGCTGATCGAACAGGTACATGCCGAGTTCGTCGCAGATGTCGAGCATCCGCGGATCGGGCGGATAGTGCGCGGTCCTGATCACATTGACGTTGGCCTGCCGCAGGCGGGTGACGTCGGACCGGATCTCGTCGGCGGTCAGGGCGCGGCCCGTGTGCAGGCGCGCGTCGTGCCGGTTGACGCCGAGCATCCGCACGGCCGAGCCGTTCACGAGCAGCCGGTCGCCCTGGACCTCGATCCGCCGGAACCCGATCCGCCGCCGGTAAGTCTGCTGGGTGCCGTCGTCGCCGGACAGCACGAGGTCGAGTGTGTAGAGGTGGGGCACCTCGGCCGACCATGGAGTGGCGCCCGGCAGCTCGAGCCGCAGGTCGACCCGGTCGGTCGTCCCGGCCTGCCCGCTGTGGCCGATCTCCAGCGCCGTGCCGTCGCCGCCGGACAGGGTCAGGTCGAGCCTGTACGCGCGCTCGATCGGCGCCGAGTCGAACACGTCGGCTGTGACGCGCAGCGAGCCGGTCGCCGTCTCGGGATCCCAGTCGGCGATCAGGCCGAGCTCGCCGAGATGCCGGGGCCGAACCCGGAACAGGCAGGTCGGCCGCCAGATGCCGAGCAGCGACATGTGCGCGTACCAGGCCATGTCGTCCAGGACCGCATGCGGGGTGTACTCGGTGAGGACGACGGCCAGCATGTTCGCGCCGGGCCGCAGGAAGGCGGTGATGTCGATGTCGAACGAGAGCGCGCCGCTGCCGTGCGTGCCGGCCGCGACACCGTTGACGTACACCTCGGCCCGGCCGTAGGCGGCGTCGCAGCGGAAGAACACCAGGTCGCCCGACCAGGCGTCCGGGACCGTGAACGCGCGGACCAGCGTGGCCACGCCGTCCTGCGGGATCAACCCGTCGAAGGCGACGTGGCCGGGGACGCGGGTCGGCGCCCCGCTCGTGGCCTCCGGGTGGGCGCCGGGGACGAACGACCATTCGCCGCCGAGGTCGAGGCGGTTCTCCCCGGACGGCAGCTCGCGCAGGCCGCGTGCCAGGTCGCGGGTGTGCACCGTGATCATGGCGGGCGGGCCGCCGGCGTCCGCGGCGATGGTCAGCACCTCATGCCGGTTCGGCGGCAGCGCCGTGGCAAGCGGGATCGTGAACAGGCCGTTGTCGTCGGTGGCCGCCTTGAGGCCGCCGCCCGGCCAGGTCACGTGGACCTCCGCGCCGGCCAGGCCTTCGTAGCCGGCGTTGCTCACCGAGCCGATGAGACCGCCGCCGGAGTCGCCGACAACGGTCACAACCGGCGCCGGCGCGACGGAGGAGTACAGCCGCACCTCGGACACGGCCGCGTCGGGGCCGTCGACGCGGTTCACCGCGATCTCGAACGCCCCGGGCGCCGTCACCTCGCGCGGGACCGGGACCCGGATCACCGTGGGCCGGCCACGTTCCAGTTCGGTGGGCGGGTGAAGCTCCACGGTGCCCGTCGTCAGGGACTGGACCCGGGCGACGCCCTTCTCCCCCAGATAGGTCACCTCGATCTCGTAGTCGGCGGCCGGGTCGAGCCCACCGAAGACCGCGCGCACCGCCTGGGGATCCCAGGCGACGTAGCGCTGCGCGTCGTCGGCGAGGGAGCCGGGGTCGACGTCCGCGATCTCAACCCGGCGTTTGGTCGTAGTCGTCAGCTGGGGCGCCTGAAGTTCGAGTCCGCACTGATTGAACGCGACCAGGAACACGGTGGAAGGACCTTTCTAGGCTTGCTCGATGCTCATCGCGACGCTGGTGGCGAAGTAGCGCTGGAAGGCCACGTACAGCAGGACGATCGGCAGGGTGCTGAGCACCGACGCGGCCATGACCAGGTGCGTGGTCTGGGCCAGCGGATTGCCCTGGAGCGCGGCCAGGAAGACGGGATAGGTGTACTTCTCGTTCGAGCTGAGGAACACCAGCGGCACGAACAGGCTGTTCCACTGGCTGAGGAAGATCCAGATGGCGACGCCGGCGAGGCCGGGGCGCACGATCGGGCCGACCACACTCCACAGCGTCCGGAACGTGCCCGATCCGTCCAGCCGCGCCGCGTCGAGCACGCTGTTGGGCACGCTCGACTGGATGTACTGCCGCATCCACAGCATCGCGAACGGCAGCGCGAGGTTGGGCAGGATGATCGCGAGCAGGCTGTCCAGCAGGCCGACCCGGCTCATGAAGATGAACGTCGGCAGCAGCGTGACCGCGCCGGGAATCGTCATCGACATGAGCAGCAGCAGGAAGATGAAGTTCTTCCCGACGAACGTCATCTTGGCGAAGGCGTAACCGGCGGCGAACGCGAAGACCGTGCCGAAGGCCGTCACCGTGACCGCCACGATCGTGCTGTTCAGCAGCGACCGCAGGAACAGGGTCTGGCTGAGCAGCTGCCGGAAGTTCTCGAACGAGAACGACGAGGGGATCAGCGACTGCTTCGCCGAGTAGATCTCCGCGGGTGTGCGCATCGAGGAGATGACGATCCACCACAGCGGGATCAACAGGGCGATCGCGATCCCCCCGAGCACGGTCATCGCGACGATCTGCTTCAGGCGGAACGCCCGCGAGCGGGCCGGCGCGTACGTCAGGTCAGCGGCCATTGCGACTCCAGCGCAGCTGTGCCAGCGCGACGATGAACATCAGGAACGCCATCCCGTACGCCACGGCCGAGGCGTAGCCGAGGTTGAAGTCGACGAAGCCCTCGCGATAGAGGTAAGTCCCGAGGATCAACCCGGATCGGCCGGGGCCGCCCGTGGTCTTGTACAGCAGGTAGGACTCCTCGAAGGCGTTGACGACACCGAAGGTCGTGATCACGCCGACGAACGCGATGCTCGGCTTGGAGATGGGGACCATCACGCGCCAGAAGTAGTTCCAGCCGTTGACCCCGTCGACCAGGGCCGCCTCCCGCACCTGGGCCGGGAAGGCCTGCAGGGCGGCGAGCTGGACGACGACCATGTATCCGAAGTTCTTCCAGATCACGATCGACGAGATCAGCGGGATGGCGACCCCCTGGTCGATCAGGATGTTGACCGGCTTCAGGCCGAGCGCGCTGAACGCCTGGCCGACCAGCC
This sequence comes from Streptosporangiaceae bacterium NEAU-GS5, assembly GCA_017592665.1. Taxonomy (GTDB): domain Bacteria; phylum Actinomycetota; class Actinomycetes; order Streptosporangiales; family Streptosporangiaceae; genus NEAU-GS5. Next base: position 34,043 of record JAGFNW010000015.1, read on the forward strand.
CGAAGGTGGGGTCCATCATCAGCAGGAAGATGATGCTGACCACGGCGAGCGAGGGCAGCACGGGCAGGAAGAAGGCCGTGCGCAGGAACGCGCGGAGCGGCCGGACGAACTTCGACTCGATGAACCAGGCCATGACCAGGCTGCCGAAGGCCAGGAACGGCACCGTGAGCAGCCAGATCAGCATCGTGTGCCAGAGCGCCTGGCGCAGCGACGGATCCGCGGCCATCTCCTTGTAGTTGTCGACGCCGATGAAGTGGAGGTCGCCGACCCCCTGCCAGTCGGTGAAGCTCAGCCCGAAACTGCCGACCAGCGCGAACGTGTCGAAGATCAGGAAGCTGGCCACGAACGGAAGGATCAGAACGTAGGGTGCGGCGTTCCATCGTCTGGCCCGCCGCACCCCGCGTTCAGCGGGCCATGACCGCATTCTCCAACTCCGAGAGCAGCGTCGCCGCGTCCATCTTCCCTTGCAGGAAGCCCGGCAGGAGCTGCTCGAACTCGTCGTCGATCTTCGTGCTCTTGGTGGTGACGTTGATCTGCGGCACCTCCTTGGCGAGCGCGGCGGCGTTGGCCGTCCACTTGTCGCCGCCGAAGAACGGGTCGGGCGCGGTGATGACCGGGTCGTTCGAAACCGGACCGTAGAGGGCCTCGAACTGGTTTCCGCCCTTCTCGTACGAGACCTCCCGACCCTCTACCGTCAGCAGCCAGAAGCTGAGGAACGCGAACGCGGCCTCGGGGTTCTTGCTCTGCTGAGTGACGATGAGGCTGGTGCCGCCGCGGTTGCTGGACCGCGCGCCGCCGTCGTGGAAGGCCGGCAGGGGGATGCCGCCCCACTCGCCCGAGGTCTCCTTGGCGAACGTGCTCGGGTAGTACTTCCACCAGGCCGGCGCCATCCAGGTGGCCACGGAGCCCGAGGCCAGCGCCTTGACGGCGGCCTGGTCCGAGGCCACGTCGTTGACGGTGACGCCTTCGTCGCGCAGCCGCTTGATGAGGTTGAGCGCCTCGACGTTCTTCGGGTCGGTGAAGGTGGGGTCGCCCTTCGCGTCGAAGAACTGGCCGCCGTTCTGCTGGACGAGGGCGCGGAAGTCGTGTGACAGGCTCTCGATGCCGTTGGGCGGGGCGACCTGGTTCGACATCATCAGATGCGCCTGGCCGCCGGAGTCGGCCGCCAGCTTCTTGCCTGCGGCGATGAAGTCGTCCCAGGTCTTGAGGCTGCTGGGGTCGATGCCGTACTTCTTGAAGGTGTCGCGGCGGTAGGCCAGCTGCATGGGGCCGGCCTCCCACGGGACGGCCTGGATCGTGCCGTCCGGCCGGGTGACATTCTTGATCTTGAAGTCCGGGAAGTCGGCGACGTGCGGTTTCATGCACGCCGTCAGGTCGGTCAGCGGCATGTTCCATACGGAGGGCGCGTCGTCGTCCTGCCACTCGGAGATGTCGGGGGCGCCCTGTCCCGCGCGCATCGCGGTGAGCAGCTTGGTGCCGATGTCCTCTGCCCCGACGTCGACGACGTTGACTTTGACGTTGGGGTAGGCCTTGTTGAACTCGGGGACGATCGCGTTGGGGGCGTCATTGGTCCACCCCCAGAAGTTCAGCGTGCCGGAGAGCGTGGTGTTGGGCTTGTCCGCCGTCGCGAGCGGGGCCGTCGGGTTGGGGCAGGCGGGGCTGGCAGCGGCACCGGCGCCGCCGGCGGCGGCGGCGGGGGTCTTGCTCGTCGTGCCACCACCACAGGCCGCAGTGGCGGCCAGCAGGACGCATAGCGCCGACGCCGCTGCCGGTACAGTGGCGCGGCGCCTGCCTAGGGAGGACATCCTCATGCCTGGTACTCCTGTCGGATTCCGGTAGCCCCGCCGAGCTGTCACGTTCGGCGGACGGACCCCCTTCTAGCTGGGACGCAAGGGCCCGTCGTAAATTGGACTACTGGTCGACCAATCTATGCCGCAGCATTACGAGGGTCAAGACACCGCCAGATCACGAGGAAAGCACGGTTGCGAGGTTTGCGGCGTCCGCCTCGGCGCGGTCGGCAAGAGGGACGCCGCGGACCGGGTTGACCGGGGCGTCCGATGCGCCCGCCAGGTGCAATGCCGTCAGGAAGCCCGTCATCCTCGCGGCCATGTCCGGCGCGTCGGCAGGCGGCCTCACCATGACGTCGTCCCAGCCGCCGGCCATGACCTCGGTGGAGAGGTGGGCGAGGTCGGGGTGCCGGCGCTCGAGCAGCCACCTGACCAGCTCCGGGGTGACCTCCACTTCCGCGGCCGGCATCGGGCGCGGGGTCATGGGCCGGCCTGCCACGTGCGACGCGGGATCACAGGGCTTCCCATGAGAGCGCCTCCCGGGTGCCGACGTTCTGGACCAGGGAACATGCTCACACGACGGCGATGGCGTCGATCTCGACCAGGAACTCGGGGGCCAGGCCGGCGACGAAGTGGACCGTGATGGCCGGCGGCGGGTCGGACCGGTTCCACACCTCCTGGAAGGCGGCCACGCCGTCTTCGATCGAGTTTCCCTCCACTACGGCGATGCGCCAGTGCACGATGTCGGCCAGGCTCGCCCCCTCGCTCTCCAGGATGGTCGCCAGGTTGCGGAACGCCTGCCTTGCCTGCTCTCTCAGCGTGGAGCCGACGACCTTGCCGTCGGCGTCGACGCCGTTCTGCCCGCCGATGTAGATCGTCTTGGTCGGCTGTTCGACCACGACGGCCTGACTGAAGGCCGGGCTGCGGTGAAGTCCTTCAGGGTTGATGTGCCGTACACCCACGTGCTCATCCTCCTCTGTCGATGACACCGGTAATAGCGGTGTCGTTCATGACACCAGTTATAGTGGTTTCATGCGAGCCAACGCAACCGGACGTGTGCTGCACAGCCCCCGGGGAGGGTCGTTCTTCTTCGACGCCGGCGCCGTCTGCCTCGACTTCGCCCACACCGGCGGCGAGGGTGACTACGCGATATACGAGACCCTTCACAGGCCTTCCGACCTGGCCGAATGGCTGGCCCAGCCGCCACCGGCCGCGGTCGTGACGGCCCCCGTGACGGCCCGCGAACTGACCGCGGCCAAGGCGCTCCGCCAGGCGATCTGGGATGCGGCGCACGCCCAGGCGGCGCGGCGCCCCCTCCCCACCGAGGCGATCGCGACCATCAACCGGGCCGCGGCCGCGCCGCCGCTGGTCCCCGAACTGACCGTCAACGGCACGACCGCGGGCTGGGTGGCACCGGTGCTGGCAACGCAAGCGTTGTCGATGCTGGCGCGGCAGATGATCGAGCTGCTGTCCGGCCCGCTCTCCGGGCGCATCCGCGAGTGCGAGGGCGACAACTGCCCGCTGGTCTTCGTCGACTCCTCCCGTCCCGGCACCCGGCGCTGGTGCAGCATGGAGCGTTGTGGCAACCGCCACAAGCTCCGGGCGCTGCGCGCCCGGCAGACCGCCGATGCCGGCAGTGCCGGCGACCCAGGAAAACGTCGCTCTCAAGGCTGACTCGCGGCAGGTCCTCGCCGGTCTATCGTCGGTTCATGGCCGGGCTCATCGAATCGCCGGGCCCGCGTGACGTGCTGCTGGCAGTGGGCATCGCCGGCCTGTCCCAGGCCGAGGTGTGGACCGGAGCCATCGCGGGTGGCCCGCGATGGCTGGTGGCCGTCACCGGGCTGGTGATGGGTGTGGCGCTGGTGTGGCGCCGGCGGTTCCCGATGGGGACGCTGGTGATCGTGTTCGCCGGCGAGATCGGCCAGGCCGCTCTTGGCGTGAGTTCCAACGCCGGCTTCGCCGCTTTCTTCGCCTTGGTGGTGGCGGTCTGCTCGGCGGCCTACCACGCCCGGCACCCGATGGTGGTCCTGCCGGTCGCGATAGGCCTGGTCTGGGTCGGGGTGCTGATCGAAAACGGCCCCTCGCCCGGCGACCTGGTCTACGCGAGCGTGTTCGTTGGCGGTGTGTGGCTGGCCGGTCACGCCCTGAGCATCCGGCAGGTGCGCTCCCAGTTGTTCGAACAGCGGGCCGTCCAGGCGGAGCGGGAGGCCGCCTGGCAGGCGGCGGTCGCGGTGGACCAGGAGCGCGCTCGGATCGCACGCGAGTTGCACGATGTGGTCGCCAACAGCATGAGCGCCATGGCGCTGCACGTCGGCGGGATCCGCCGCCTGCTGCGGCCCGAACAGCAGACCGAGCGCGAAGCCCTGCTGGTTGCCGAACGGACCGGCCGTCAGGCGCTCACCGAGCTGCACCGGCTGCTCGGCCTGCTCCGCGAGGGCGGCCAGGCGGAGCCGCACACACCGCTGCCGCGGCTGGCCGACGCCGGTGACCTGCTCGAGCCGGCGCGGATGGGCGGGCTGAGCGCCGAACTCCGGGTTGAGGGAACCCCGCAGCCGCTGCCGCCCGGCATCGATCTGTCGGCCTACCGGATCCTGCAGGAGGCGATCACCAACGTGGTCAAACACGCTGACGCCACCCGGCTCGACTGCGTCATCCGCTACGACCACCAGACGTTACGCCTCGACGTCGTCAACGACGGCAGGCCGCCGCGAGCCGACGCGGCGGCGCCCGCGGGCGGGCACGGACTCATCGGGATGCGGGAACGGGTCGCGCTGTACGGCGGAACGCTGGAGGCCGGGCCGCGTCCGGAATGCGGCTACCGTGTCACCGCCGTCCTCCCGTTGGACGGACAGCCGGCGTGACGATCCGTGTGCTGCTCGCCGACGATCAGCAGATGATACGGGCCGGGCTGCGCCTGGTCATCGCCGCCGAACCGGACATCGAGGTGGTGGGCGAGGCCGGCGATGGACCCGGCGCGGTGACCGCGGCGCGGCGGCTGCGCCCCGATGTGACGCTCATGGACATCCGCATGCCCAAGCTGGACGGCATCCAGGCCACCAGCCGGCTGTACGCCGACACCCCGCCGCCCACCCGCGTCATCGTCCTGACCACCTTCGACATCGACTCGTACGTGTATGAGGCGCTGCGCGCCGGGGCAAGCGGCTTCCTGCTCAAGAACGCGCCACCGGAAGACCTCGTCCGCGCCATCCGCGTCGTCGCCTCCGGCGCCGGGCTGCTGGACCCCGCCGTCACCCGCCGAGTGATCGAGGAGTTCGCCCGCACCCCCGCGGCCCACCCGCCGCCTATCCAGGTCGCCACCTTGACCGCCCGCGAGCTGGAGGTTCTGCACCTGGTGGCGCAAGGCCTCTCCAACGCCGAGATCGCCGCCCGCCTCTACGTCAGCGAGGCCACCGTCAAGACCCACGTCGCCCGGATCCTCACCAAACTCGCCCTCCGCGACCGCGTTCAGGCCGTCGTGTACGCGTACGAACACGGCCTTGTCCGCCCCGGCGGCTGACCGGCCCTACGCGAGGTCCCTCTCGTCCGGCGCCGGCGCTGCGGTGGAGGCGGCGGCGTTCAGCCAGCCGAGTTGCCGCGCGAGTTGCCGGGCGATGTCGATGACGGCGGCGACGCGCTCCGAACGGGTGCCGAGATGCCAGAGCAGCGACCATGGGTACTGCGCCGCGGGTTCGACCAGAGGGCGCCAGACCGTGCGCGGCTGATTGGACGTGCGTGAGGAGGAGGGCACGCACAATACGCAGCGCCGCTGGAGGACCAGGTCCGCGGCCGCGCGCGTGCTCTGGACCGTGCCCTCGTAGACGGCGGGCGCGAATCCGGCCGACCTGCACAGCTCGATGACGAACTGATTGAGCTCCGGCGCCTGAGTGTCTTCGCCGAGCAGGAGCAGCTCGTCTTCGAGCCGGGCGACGGGCACGCTGGTCTGCGCCGCGAACGGATGATCATCAGAGACCAGCACACCGAGGGGGTCGAGCCGGATGACTTCCGAGGCGACGCCCTCAGGGGTCAGGGAGGCGTGCCCGATCCCGATGTCCAGGCGTCCGTCGGCCAGTTGCCGATATTGCTCGGGGGTGCCGGCCTCGACCTGGTGGATCAGCAGGTCGGGATGGCGTTGCTGGACCGCGCGGAGGATCTGCGGCATCGAGTCGTAGCCGGCGTCGATGATGCCGGCCCGAAGCGTGGGAGTCGAGGCGACGGCGTCGCGCGCGACGCGCACCGCCCGGCCCACATGGTCGAGGATCTGGCGTGCCTCGATCAGAAATGCCACGCCGGCCGATGTGAGCTCGACGTTGTGGGTGGTGCGATTCAGCAGGCGCACCCCCAGCTCGCGCTCCAGCCGTTGCACCTGCTGGCTGAGCGCGGACTGCACGATGTGCTCACGGGCTGCTGCCCGGCCGAAGTGCAGTTCTTCGGCCAGGGTCACGAAGTATCGGAGTTGGCGCAGCTCCATGCCGCCACCCCTTCCAACCGGGCGGCACCGGCGGGACGGTCCTCCCTTCACCTTAGATCCTCACGAAGGGCGACGCCTCAAGCGGACCCGATCTCGGCCGGGCCAGTGCACGTCGGTGGCCCAGCCCAGCCGCTCGAACACGTGGATCACCGCGGCGGACGGATCGATCTGATTGCGCCGCATCCCGTGGCGGGCCGAGGTCGGGTTGCTGTGATGGCCGTTGTGCCAGCTCTCCCCGAACGACAGCAGGGCCAGCGGCCACAGGTTTGTCGAGCGGTCGTGGCGGCGTGTCTTGAAGGGCCTGTTGCCGACCATGTGGCACAGGGAGTTGACGCTCCATGTGACGTGCTGGAATAGGGCCACTCGGACGAGTCCGGCCCACAGGAAGGCGGTCAGCCCGCCGTACAGGGTGCCGGTGATCGCCCAGCCGGCCAGGAACGGCAGCGTCAGCGACACCGCGCACAACGCCGGGAAGGCGCGCGTCACCCGGGCCATCGCGGGATCGTCCAGCAGATCGGGGGCATATCGGCGGGTATCGGTGGGATCATCGGCGAACATCCAGCCCAGGTGAGCATGGGCGAGCCCGCGCAGCTGGCCGCGCATGCTGGTGCCATACCTGTATGGGGAGTGCGGATCGCCGGGACGGTCGGTGAAGGCGTGGTGACGGCGGTGGATCGCCACCCAATCGGTGAGATTGCCTTCGAAGCTCATCGATCCGGCGACCGCCAGGACCACCCGCAACCACGGCCGGGCGGTAAAGGATCCATGGGTGAACAACCGGTGGAATCCCACGGTCGTCCCGAGCCCGGTCACGATGTAGAGGGCCGCGGCCAGGAGCAGATCCGTGAGCGCGATCCCCGACCCCCACGCCAGGAAGATTCCGACGCCGAGCGCCACGAACGGCAGCACGACGATCGCACCAGTCAGCCCCATCTGAGCCGCGTTGGCGGGAGGGTGTTCGTCCGCGCCGGGAAAGGGTGATGTTCCGTCGTAGTCTGGCGGCCGCTCCACCGTTCGGATAGAAAGAGTGTCTTGTGTCACTTTTGTCCTAATTCATACGTTTCGTTTGTGTACGTAGCACCATCGCCAGGACGATCCCTCGTCCAGCGCGGCGAAGACCGGGTGGTCCGTCTCCTCGTAGTGCGCCCGAGCGTGGCTGCCTGCCGAATCGTCGGAACAGGCCACCCAGCCGCAGGTGAGGCAGGCCAGCAAGCGCGTCCAGGTCAGACCGAGGAGCAGGCATTCCCCGCATTCGGGAGGTCCGTACTCCACGACGAAGAGCTGGTCGAGATGGTCACAGCGCGGTGCCTGGCCGTTCAGACCGGCGCGCGAGGTGGCGCTCATGCCTTTCGCGCCCACGGTCGTTCACCCCTTATCGCAGTGCTCAGATGCGAGACCTGATCACTGTTCAGTCAATGCGGCCGACGGGGCGGGGGAAAGCGCCGATCCCAGCAAGGCCCATCACCAGTGGCGATGGCCAGGAGGTCGCATCGCGTCGAGGAGGGCTTCGACGTCGGCGACGGCGAACCCGATGCGCGTGTCGCTGATTCCGTACGGCAGCCACAGAGAGCCCGCATGCAGCAGACCGCCGCACGAGTAGACGACGTTGGGCACGTAGCCGTCGCGTTCGACGTCGGAGGGGGCGAGCAGGGGTTCCGGCAGCTCGGCGATGATGCGCTCGGGGTGGTGCAGATCGAGGAGCAGAGCTCCGATGACGTATCGGCGCATCGGGCCGACCCCGTGGGTGAGCACCAGCCAGCCGCGGTCGGTTTCCAGCGGAGATCCGCAGTTGCCGACCTGGATCAGCTCCCAACTGCTGTGCGGCGTGTGCAGAGGGGCGACGTGCTGCCAGCGGTTCTGGTCATCGAGGACGGCCAGGCCGCTGGTCTCGCCGTCGGAGCGGCACAGCGCGAGATGGCGCCCGCCGACCGTACGGGGGAACAGCGCCACACCCTTGTTACGGGCCGCGGGCCCGCGTAGCGGGGCCATTTCGAACTGCTGGAAGTCGCTGGTGGTCAACATTCGGCCGGCGATGTGGAGTCCGTCGTAGGCCGTGTATGTGGCGTGGTAGACCGATTCGCCGTCGTCGCCGATGAACTCGACGAAGCGGGCGTCTTCCATGCCGTTGGATTCCGACGGCGCCGATGGCCACAGCACGCGGCGGCCGAGGGGGACCTCGGCGGGAAAGCTCACCGAATAGTCATCGGTGATCATGCGGCGCAGCTGTTCGAGGGTGCCGTGCGTGGTGGTCCGGCTGAGCAGATCGGCGGGCAGACGGCCGAGCACCTGCTCGAATTCGGCGTCGTCGAAAAGCCCGGGCAGCGACTCCAGAACGGTCGCGGACACCTCGTTGTCGCGGCCCGATTCGGCGAGTCCGGCGGCCAGCAGGTCGTGACGGTGCCGGGCGCCGGCGCGATGGCCCGTGTGCAGCGGCCCGGCTCGTTCTGTGACGACAAGGCCGTTCTCCGGGCCCAGCACCGCCGTGACGAAGCCGATGGACGACAGATGCCCCTCGCCGATCTGGCGCAGGCTGATGACCACGCGCGACTGGCCGGGCGCCAACGCGGACTGGTCGGGGTGCCGCACGATGGACGGATTGCAGAGCGCGGCGCCCTCTACCGAGTATTCGTGGCTGAAATGGGCGCCGACGAGCAGCCGCCCCGCCGGCGACAGATCGGCGGACTGCGGCACGCGATGCCGGACCAGGTCGTAGTGGTGCCGGAAGGTCGCGTCGAGGTCGTGATGACGGTCGCCGAACAGCCGCACCGTCTGTTCCAGCAGCCGGTCGATCTCCTTCTCGTCGAGCCCGGCGATGCGTTCGATCAGAGCCGAGGCGCGGGTGCGTTCCAGCACGCCGTCCTCGCCGGGAACGAAGAGCTTGATGATGACGCGGCGCGGGTCGGGCGCCAAGTCATGCTTCAGCCGCGTGGACAGGCCTGCTTCCGTCACGACAACCACCGCGCGTGCTGCATCGTGGAGATGAGGGCGAGCGTCGACTCGGCGCCCTGGTTGAGACTCGGCCCAAACTCGGTCAAACCGTCATATCCACCACCGGTCGCCGGATCCCACATCGCCTGGTCGGCGTCGTTGTCGCCGTGGAACCACGCCACGACCTGCCGAATCCTCGCGGTCCAGCTTGGGTCGTCGGTGATGGCCGCCGCGGTGGCGCAGGCATCGGCGAGAGCCGCGGCCTCGATCGGCTGCTGATCGAAGCGGGTCCGTACGTCGAGGCGTTCCCAGCCGGCGACGGAAATCAGCGACATGTGCCCGCCTGTCGTTTGGATGTCACACAACCAGGTCAGCATCCGAAGCCCGGCCGCGAGCAGGTCCGCGTCACCACCGAGGTGGCCCGCGGCGATGGCCACCTCGGCGAGAGCGGCGTTGGCGTACGTGAGGCGCTGCTGCGGCCACGGCCACAGCGGAGATCCACCAGGGTCGCCGACCGCCTTGGCGGCATCGGTGAGCAGGGCGGCGGCAGAGGCGTTGCCGGGGTCCCGGCGCAGCACTTCGGCGGCGCCGAGTCCGGCGAACGCCATGGCGCGCGGGTGCGGCGATCGCTGCCCCGCGCCGCGGGTGAAGGCGAACATCGCTTCGCGGCGGACCCAGGAATCGGGGCTGCGCGCCGCCGCGGTTCCGAGGCCCCACATGGCCCGCCCCCACCAATCGCCGAGCCCGGGCCGGTCGGTCCAGCGCCGCTCATAGGAGAGCCGGTTGTGGAACGCCCCCGAGGAGTCCTGGGCGTGCGTGAGGAAGGCCAGATAGCACTCGGCGAGGCGCCGTACGTCGGATGACGGGCCAGGTTCGCGGCTGGTGACCACCAGGCCGCGGGCGACGTCGTCGGTGCAGTAGCCGTGCTGGCGCCGGGCCACTGCGTGTCGCGCGTGCTCGAACAGGCCGGTGTCGTCGGTCAGCCGTATGAGGTGCGCGAAACTCGGCGCGGGCGCGCTCATACTCGCGCCGCGGCAAGCCCCGGTGGGCGTGCCGCCAGAAGGCGATGGGCGAGCCTGTCATATCGTTCGGCGACCGCCGGCCACAGCAGGGTCGGGGCGAGGGCGCGGGCGCGGCCGGTGAGGCTCGCCGCCAGGCCGGGTTCGGTGAGGATCCTGCGTACGGCGGCGGCCAGCGCCGCGGCGTCCTGATGCGGGACCACCAGCCCTGGTCCGTGGGTGAGCAGCTCTACCGCGTGCGGGAAGGACGTGGCCACGACCGGGATCTCGGCGGCGATGGCCTCGATGAGAACGCCGGAGGTGACCTGCTCGTGAGAGTCGTACGGGAGTACGACCACGTCGGCCGAGCGGATGAGGCGGCCGAGGGAGTCGTTGTCCCGGTAGATGGGGTCATATCGGACGTTGTGCGAGACACCGAGTCGTACACCCAGGCTCTGCAGCGCCGATCGATAGGCCTCGCCCTGATGGTCGAACACCTTGGGGTGTGTCATGCCGGCGACGGTGTAGGCCGGAGCGGGGGTCAGATCGCTCAGGTGCGCGAGCGCCCGTAGCGCCCATTCGATGCCCTTGCCCGGGCCGAGCAGCCCCCAGGTGAGCAGGTGCGGACGATGGCCGCGCCGCGACGGACGGCCGCCGTAGGCGCCGGCGCCGTGCGGGATGACGCTCACCTTGCCCGGGTCGACCGCGTAGCCGGCCAGCAGCCGGTCACGGGCCGTGCGGGTCATGGTGACGACCGCCCCGGCCGTCCGCACGATCCGCTCGAGCAGCTCCCGCTGCCGGCGGGTGGGGCTGGTGAGCACGGTGTGCAGGACCACGATGCTGGGCGCCACGAGCCGGTGCAGCAGCGGCAGGACGTCTTCACCGTCCGGGCCGGGATAGATGCCGTACTCGTGCTGGACGATGGCGACGTCGAATTCGTCCAGCGCGGCCGCCGCCTCCTGCCAGCCGCCGAGGTGCCCGGCGTGCCAGGTGTGCACGACTTCGGACCTGGACTGGGTGTCGTCGGTGTCAGCGGCGACGCGTACGATTCCGCCGCCCGCACCGCCCTGGCCGAGGTGGGCGGCCAACGCGGAATTGAACGTGGCCAGCCCGCATTGGGTGGGCGGATGTGTGCTGAGGAAGCCATAGGAAATGGCCATGCTGTGCCTTCCGGTCATCCGGCGGCTTTTCCGGTTGGGGATGGCCGCCTCACGCGATGAAGGCGCCCAACCGGCCAGCGTGGATGGCGATTGGAACGAGTTCGCGAAGCTTCGCATCTTCAGGGATGCCGATATGCCGCGAACCTGCGCCGGGCTCAGTGGAGCCATCGGCATTTCGACTGTATCAGCACGCCGCGACCGGGCACTTTGCCGACTTCGGGCCACGCGTGCTTTCCTCGTAGGCTGAATCGCGCCCGCATGGACAGGAGGCTGAGGTGGCCGAGACGACGGTGGCCGAGGTGATGGCCGAGCTGGCCGCGCTCGAAGACCCGAGGGCACGCGCGGTGAACGAGAGACACGGTGACGATCACGGCGTGAACCTCGGCAAGTTGCGCGCGCTCGCGAAACGGCTGAAGACGCAGCAGGAGCTCGCGCATCAGTTGTGGGAGACCGACGACACCGCGGCGCGACTGCTGGCGCTGCTGATCTGCCGCCCGAAGGCGTTCGAGCGTGACGAGTTGGACGCCATGGTGCGCGAGGCGCGCGCCCCCAAGGTGCACGACTGGCTCGTGAATTACGTGGTGAAGAAGAATCCGCATTCCGAGGTGCTGCGGCTGGCCTGGTTCGAGGACCCGGATCCGGTGGTCGCGAGTGCCGGTTGGGCGCTGACCACCGAACGCGTGGCCAAGCAGCCCGAGGGCCTCGACCTCGCGGATCTGCTCGACGTCATCGAGGCGGCGATGAAAGACGCCCCGGATCGCCTGCAGTGGGCCATGAACCACTGCCTGGCGCAGATCGGGATCGAGCACGCCGAGCACCGCGCCCGCGCGATCGACATCGGCGAGCGCCTTGAGGTGCTCAAGGACTACCCGACTCCCCCGAACTGCACGTCCCCGTTCGCGCCCATCTGGATCACCGAGATGGTGCGCCGCCACGCCGGAGCGAATTCGTCGGTGGTCTCCGCTACGGTCCGCCTATGAGTTACGACCTCTACTTCCTTCGCCGTGAGCCAGGCCAGTCTTGGGATGAGGCTCTCGAATCCCTCGAAGAGGAGCGCGACGAGCCGGCCGCCTTCGATGCGGAGGCTTGGGCCAAGGTTCTGGCCGCCAGTCGCGCGGTCCTTGGCGAGATGAGTGTGTTCGAAAATCCGGCCGTCCATTCGTGGGAGATCACCCATGAGGAAACCGGCCTGCAAATCGGCCTTTTCGAGGGCGAGTGGTCGATGACCGTCCCCTACTGGACCCGCGATGAACAAGCCCGGGCGGTCATGCGGAAGATGTACGCCATTGCCCTGGCGGTGGCGCAGATTACGGGTCTGGAGTGCTACGACCCGCAGGTGGGTGAGCCTCTGAGCGAGGTGATCGAGAGCGACGGGCGCGCTGCCGTTCCGCACTTCAACAGCGTGGCCAACCTGTTCGGTCACGTGTGACCCGGGAGCCGCCGCGATTTGGGTTCGATGCCATTACGATTGACAAAAGGGTGACGTAGACCACAGGCAGGCGGGCTGTGGAGAATTGCGTATACGGCGGCGCGGCCCGGTGTCAGGCTTTGAGTATGAACCCCTACTCGATGGCATTGTGGGTGACGCGTTGATGTGGAAAAAGCGTGCCTTCGTGGCGTCCGCGCCGCCTTCGGACGCCGAGCTTGCCGAGTCGGCCGCCGAAGACGCGTGGAAGGCTCTTACGCTCGTCGTCGACCTGGTCAAACATGCGGAGAGCAAGGCGGGCCTCACGCTTGCCTCGGCCGGCGCCATTGGCGGCGTGGCCTATTCGCTCATTAAGAGCGTGACCCGGCCGAGCATGGAGTTCGGGGTCGCCGCCGGATTGTGCGGTCTGTTCGTGGTCATTTCGGCGCTCGCCGCGGGAATGACGGTGATTCCGCGCGCCAGCAGTGAACCGACCAATCTCCTTTACTACCATCACATCGCCACGCGTTTCGGCGCGCTCTCGGAGCCGTACGTCGAGAAGTTCAACACTCTGGTCGCGCGGCCGGACTCGCTCATTCCTGCCATCGCGCACCAGGTCTGGGCCAACGCGCGGGTGGCCCGCAAGAAGTATCGCTGGGCCGGGCTGGCGCTCGGCGCGCTGCTCGGGGCCGTGGGCACGCTCGCCCTCGCGGCGGCCATCGCCGTGGTCGAGAACCTCTGAGAGAACCTCTGAGCGGGCGTCGGCAACCTGAGCGGGCGTCGGGAATCTGTGCGTGGTGTTCGGCGAAACTGCGCGGTGGTCGAACGGTGATCTGTGGCCGAGAATCAAGCTCGGGGCCGCCCGGGGATTTGCGGAGACGCGCGGACCAGTGAGTCCTACTGGTGCGATCGGGTGGTCGAGTCGGCAGTGTTCTATCTGGCACGACATCACTCCAGGAGGCAGCCATGAGCACCACCGAATCCAGCAACGCCGTCGATCTGAAGCTCGAGGTCGTCGTCATCCCCGTGTCGGACGTCGACCAGTCGAAGGAGTTCTACGGCAAGCTCGGGTGGCGGCTCGACGCCGACTTCGCGTTCGACAACGGCTTCCGGGTCGTCCAGTTCACGCCGCCGGGCTCGGGAAACTCGGTCCAGTTCGGCACGAACATGACCTCGGCCGCGCCCGGCTCGGCCCATGGCCTTTACCTGGTCGTTTCCGACATCCAGGCGGCCCGTGACCAGCTGGCCGCCCGCGGCGCCGACATCAGCGACGTCTTTCACGCGGCCGCGCCGGGAGCTCAGTTCCAGCTTGACAGCACCGACAATCGCATCTCCGGGCCGGCGGCCGACGGCGCCAGCTATGGCTCCTTCGCCACGTTCAACGACCCGGACGGCAACAGCTGGCTGCTGCAGGAGGTCACGAAGCGCCTGCCCGGCCGCATCGACAGCGCGGAGACGTCGTTCGCCTCGGCGAACGACCTGGAGCAGGCCCTGCGCCGCGCGGCGGCCGCCCATGGCGAGCACGAGAAGAAGACCGGGGGCTACGACGAGAACTGGCCGGAGTGGTACGCCGCGTACATGGTTGCGGAGCGGGCCGGCACCGAACTCCCCACCTGAGCACACGCCCACCACGCCTCTCACCCGGTATCTGGGTGGCGTTCTTCGGTGACGCGATGGCCGGCGGCGCCATGCGGCATCATGAACGTGACGACATGACCAGGGGGCTTGGGCACAGGAATGTTGGACACGTCGGAACTTCCGTTACTGGAGCGTGAAGCGGCGCTGGCGGCGCTCGTCGGATATGCGGATGAGGCCCGTCGCGGCCACGGCCGGCTTGTCCTCGTCGCGGGCGAGGCGGGCGTCGGCAAGTCGGCCCTGGTCGAGAAACTTCAGCGGCAGTTGCCGAAGGCGCGCTGGGCGTGGGGCGCGTGCGACGGGCTGTTCACGCCGCGACCGCTCGGGCCCCTGTTCGACCTCGCCGATCAGCTGGGCGGCCCGCTGCTCGGCCTGTGCCGTGACGGAACGCGCGGCGTCGACCGCACAGAGCTGTTCCGGACCCTGTTACAGCAGGTCAGCGAACCGGCGGCGCTGGATGTGGTGGTCGTGGAGGACGTCCACTGGGCGGATGAGGCCACGCTCGATCTGCTCAGGTACGTCGGCCGGCGGCTGCGTGACGCCTCGGTCCTGCTCATCGCCACTTATCGCGACGATGCCCACTCGTGGGAGGATCCGCTGTCGGTCGCCTTGGGCGATCTCGTGACCCTGCGGTCCACTCGCCGGATCGGGCTGTCTCCTCTGTCCGAACGTGCTGTGGCCGTGCTGGCGGAGGGCAGCGGCCGGAATCCAGCCGAGTTGTTCCGGCTCACCGGCGGCAATCCGTTCTACGTGACCGAGGTTTTGCAGACGGGCGCGGAGGTCGTGCCGACGTCGGCGCGAGACGCCGTCCTGTCCCGTGTCGCCCGATTGGCTCCCGAGACCCACGCGGTGCTGGACGTCGCGGCGCTGACCGGCTCGCGGTTCGAGTTGCGGCTGCTGGAGTCGGCCGCCGAATGCTCCCCGGCGATCGTCGACGAGTTGCTGGCGTCCGGCCTGCTGGTGGAGGACGGAGTCCTGCTGAGATTCCGCCACGAGATCGCCCGGCTGGCGGTCGAACAGTCGATCGCGGCGCATCGCAGCGGCGCCATCCACTGCCGGATCCTTCCCGCCCTCTACGCCGTGGGCTGCGACGACGACGCCCTGTTGGCCTATCACGCGGAGGCCGCCGGCGATGGCGCGGCCGTGCTGCGCCACGCGCCCGCGGCGGCACGGCGGGCGGCCACGTTGGGCGCGCATCGCGAGGCGGCGGTGCAGTTACGGCGGGCACTGCGGTTCGCGAGCGCGGAGGCCGATCCGTCCTCGGTCGCGGGGCTGCTGGACGAGTTGGCCGATGAGCTGGCGCTGGGCGACAACTGGCCGGATGCCGCCGCCGCGTGTGACCGGGCGCTGGCGCTGTGGCGCGCGGCGGGTGACCGGCTACGGGAAGGCGACAGCCTCCGGCGGCACGCCCGCGCCATGTGGAACCTGTGCCGTGGTGACGACGCGGTCGCCGCCGGCGAGGCCGCGATCGCGATCCTCGAACCGCTGGGGCCCACCGTTGAGCTGGCCTGGGCGTACGCGACCTTGGCCAACCGCCGGATGCTCTGCGCCGAGGACGAGGAGGCGACCCGGCTTGCGCTGCGGGCACAGGAGATCGCCGAACGCGTCGGCGCGACCGATGTGTACAGCGACGCGCTCATAACTCAGGCGGCGTCCGCCACGCGCACCGTCCACAACGCGGGCGAGGACGACTGGAGCGTGCAGATGGCCCGCGGGTTGCGGATCGCGCTTTCCGGTGGCCATCACGATCAGGTGGGCCGCGCGTACGCCAATTTCTGCGGCGCATATTGCGACAAGCGGCAATACGCCGAGGCCGAGCCGTGCTTCGCGGAGGGCATCGCCTACTGCGACGAGCGCGAGCTGACGACGTTCACCACGTTCCTACGCGGCGAGCAGGCCAACATGCTGGACGGGGTGGGCCGGTGGTCCGAGGCGGTCACCCTGAGCGAGGAGATCCTCGCGGTGGCCGGCCCCGCGCCCGCCAACCGGCTGTGCGCCTTGCGGAGGCTCGGGACCATTCGCGCGCGCCGTGGCGAGCCCGGCGCATGGGAGCTTCTCGACGAGGCCGCCGCGGCCGCGGAAGCGATCGGCCAGCCGGTCGACATGGTGGCCGTGCGGCTCGCCCGCGCCGAGGCTTATTGGCTGGCGGGAAAGACGGAGGAGGCCATGGCCGAGGCCGAGCGCGCCGATGACGTGGCTGAAACCTGTGACGACTGGCTCCGCGGGGCGACCGCGGTCTGGCTGGCGAGGACCGGATCCGTCCGTCTCCCGCGCGGGCCGGTCGCCGAGCCCTACCGGCTCGAGCTCGAGAGTGACCTGGTGGGCGCCGCCGAGTCATGGACCGGGCTCGGCTGTCCCTATCCAGCGGCGCTCGCCTTGACCGGAACGCAGGGGATACGCGAGCTGCGGGACGCGCAGAAGATCTTCCTCGACCTCGGTGCCACGCCTGCCGCGCGGATCGCCGGGCAGCGGCTGCGTCTGCTGGATCCGCGGGCCGCGTCGGCCGCACGGCGATCCCCCGCGCCGTCGCACCCGTACGGCCTGACCACGCGTGAGCTCGAAGTGCTGGCCCTGATCCGCAATGCGCACACCAATGCCCAGATCGCCGCCAAGCTGTTCATTTCCACGAAGACGGTGGGGCATCACGTCTCGGCGATTCTGGCCAAGATGAACGCTCCGAATCGGAGCGCCGCCGCGCACGAGGCCGCGAGGCTGGACCTGGTCGGCGTCCCGCAAGTCGAGGATGCGGAGTCAAACGGGCGGTCTCCGGGAGGCGGCGTTCCAGCCTGAGGGCCGCGACGGCTCCCGCGGCCGCCACGACGGCGGCCAGCAGGAACGTCGCCACAGGCCAATGGCCGAGCAGTTGCCCGCCCAGGGTCGGGGCGATCGCCAGGGCGATCCACCACGAGAACCCCATCGCGGCCATGTAGCGTCCGCGCAGGCTCGCGGGCGCGAGTTCGGCGGTCAGCGGCATCAGCACCGTCGTGTGGAAGCACTCCCCGACTCCGACCAGGATCTCGGCCGCCAGCAGCGCCGCGTACGCGGCCGACGTGTACGCGCGCGCGGCGATCACCAGCAGACACGCCACGGTGAAGAGCCCAGCGGCGACGGCCATCAGCACGGCGCGGCGGCGGCCCTCGGCGAATGTGGCGATCGGCACCTGGGCGACGGCGACGGTGGCGGCGTTGGCGAGGAACAGCAGGCCGATCAGGGGCGTGCTGATGGCGAGGTCGCCCTCGGCGTACGGCGGCACGAGCCAGGTGAACACGCCCCAGCCGACCGCGATGAGCGCGACGTTCGTGAAGGCGAGCCGCATGAAGGCGCCGTCGCGGATGACCTGGCGATAACCACTGCTGCTGCCACCACCACCGTCGCCGCCACCACCACCGTCGCCGCCGTCGCCGCCGCCGCGACGACCGTCCACCGGCTCGGGCTCGGTTCGAGAAGCTCTCGGCGCCCGGGAGGGCCCCTGCTCCGGCCCCGCTGGAGATGGCCGGTGCTCGGCAGGGCTGGTGATGACGATGGCGAGGACGGCGATGTAGACCAGATACGTCAACCCGTTGAGCAGAAACAGCGCCATATATCCGGGCAGGCCATGCGTCGCGATCACGCCGCCCACCGCGCCGCCGATTCCCGCCCCGCAGTTCCCGGCGACGCGTCCGGCCGCGCTCGCACGATGGCGCAGGTCAGCCGGCGTGAGTACGGCCAGCAGCGTCGACTGGCTGGGATTCAACGCCCCATTCCCGGCTCCCGCGAAAGCGGCCGCGGCCAACGCGGCGGCGGGCGCCGAAGCGACGGCCAGCCCGGCATATCCGATGGCAAGCGCTACCCCTGCCCAGATCGCCACAGCGCGCGCTCCGAAACGGTCGATCCAGGGGCCGGCCAGCGGCGCGGTCACGACGGCCGCTCCCGTGACCACGCCGACGACGAGACCGGCGACGCTCAGGGTGAACCCGCGGCCGTCGTGCAGGTAGATGATCTCGAACGGCAGGACGGCGCCGTAGCCGACGTAGTTCAGGAAGATCCCCGCCACGACGAGCCACACGTCGCGTGACAGTCCAAGAAGACCAGGCATGCGCCCGACCCTGAAGTCTCCCGCTACAGGACAGTCAAGCGGTCTGGAACACGGGCCAGCAGACCTCGGTCACGTGACCGGATTCGTCGTCCATGTCGAAAGCGGACACCACGTAGTGCTCCCGGATCGGGCCCGTCACGCCGATCTCCCGTTCGGCCACATACGCTCCCAGCGCGCCGTACGTCCGATCGAGGTCGGCCAGTCCCCCTCGGTGTGTGGCCACGGCCAGCTCGGCCGACGGCACCTCGATCATCCGCACCCTGCCGTGGTCGAAAAGGCTCCCCGAAATCGGGACGTAAGCCACGATCTCGCAGCCGGCCTCGTATTCGAAGAACTCGGTCGGGTAGAGCGCCGACCGCGGCCCGGCGGCCGGGACGCCGGCCGCCGCCAAGGCCGCGTCCAGTTCGCGGAAGGCGCCCTCCCACCAGTCGTCCAGCTCGGCCATCGACACGTGCTCGGCGATCCCCAGCGCCCGCACCCCGCCGACGACCCGGTGCTCGATCGCGATCGACAGCAGCGGCTTGTCCAGCAGCGACCGCAGCGAGGCCACGACCGATTCGGCCTCGGCGAGCCGTGACTCCATCCGCCGCATGTGCGCGACGATCATGCGATTGCGGGTCTCCACATCGGGCGCCCGCAGGATGGCCCGGATCTCGTCGAGCGGCATGCCCAGATCCCGAAATCTCCGGATCACCTGGGCGGTCGCCACCTGCCCAGGCTCATAGAACCGATATCCGGACGCCGGGTCGATCTCGGCCGGCACCAGCAATCCCACATCGTGGTAGTGCCGCAGCGCCTTCACGCTCAGATGCGTCATGCGCGAGAAGTCGCCGATCGTCAGTCTCACGGCCGCTATTTTCCCCTGAACAGCCCGAGCCGTACGGCCTGCGAGGCCGCCTCGGCCCGGGTCGAAGCGCCGATCTTGGCGAGCATCGCCGAGACGTGGTGATCGACCGTCTTGACCGAGATGAACAGGACCGCGGCGATCTCGGCGTTGGTGCGCCCGGCGTGGATCAGCTCAAGGACCTGCCATTCGCGCCGGGTCAGGCCGAGCGGGTGGGCACGCGTGTCGGACCGCGCGCCCACCGGGATCGAGCGGATGCCGAGCCGCCGCATGCGCTTGCGCGTGATCCGCGCCGCGGCCTCCGCGCCCAGCTCCATGAACATCTCGAGCGCGGCGCGCAACCCGTCGCCGTCTGTCCCGTCGAAGAGCGCGAGCCCGGCGTCGTAGGGGCAGCCGAGATCCTGCCAGGCACCGGCGGCGCCGGAGAAATCCTCCTCCAGCATCAGCCGGTAGGGCTCGGCCAGCGCGCCGTCGGCCCTGCGCTCGGAGCCCGTGCGGCGCAGCCACACGGCGACGGCGCCGAGCTCCCAGTCGTCGAAGCGATCGGCGTACTCGACGAGCGACTCGGCCTCGGCGCGGGCCGCGGCATCCTGGCCCTCCAGCCAGAAGGCCTCGGCCCGGGCGATCCGCACCGGAGCGATCCACTGCGGCTCGTCGAGGCTGTCGGCCGACGCCGCCGCCTCGTCCAGGAATTCCCACGGTCCGGCCGAGCCCCGCCGGGCCCGTACGAGGCCGAGCCCGATGAGCGGGTTGAGCCGGTTGATCGGTGAGGCCTCCTCGGCCAGCAGCTCGGCGGACAGGGCCGCCGCCTCGGTCCACCGGCCGGTGCGCTCCAGGGCGACGGTCCGGGCTCCGCGAAGGCCCGTCGCGTACGTCGCCAGGTCGTTCTCCAGGCAGTCGGCGAGCCCGGCGTCGAAGTACTGCTCGGCCTCGGCGAACCGGCGCTCGGCGCAGTAGGTGCTGTACAGGTTCACGTACGCGCGCCCGCGCGCCAGCGGCAGATCGCGGGCGATGGCCGTGTCGAGGGCGGTCAGCAGGTCGGCCGTCCACTCCTCGCCCAGGGTGGCCTTGGCGGCCGAGATCGTGATCAGGGCGTCGGCCAGCACGTCGGGCACGTCCAGCTTGCCTGCCATCTCCTGTGCCCGCCGCCCGAGCCGGATGGCCTCCTCGTTCTCCCTGGCCAGCATGGTGAAGGCGGCCAGGTTCGCATACGCCCAGGCGAGCGCCGTGCCTTCGCCGAGTGGCTCGAGGACGGCGACGGCGCCCTGCGCGGCGATGTAGGCGTCGTCTTCGCGGCACAGCCGCCAGTAGGCGCGCGACAGCCGGCGCAGCGCCTCGCCCTCGCGCTCGCGGTCGGCCACCGATCGCCACAGGCCGAGCGCCTGCTCCCCCGCCTCCGTGGCGTCCTCCCAGCGGTCGATGTGGGAGACCTCGATCGAGTAGTCCTCGTACAGCTGCGCCCGCTCCGCCTCGTCGAGGCCGGCTGAGAAGCGGAGGGCGCGCTCGAGCTGGGCCGCGGCCTCGCGGTGCGATGCCAGGTCGGCGGCGGCGCGCGCGGCACGGCGCGCGTGCTCGCCGGTGGACGGGTCGTCGGCGGCCTCGGCGTGGTGGGCCAGCCGGGAGTCGTCGTCGCAGCCGAGGGAGCGCAGCATGGCCAGGATGCGGGCGTGGATGGCGGGGCGGCGATAGGGCGGCACCGACTCCTCCACGGCCAGCCGGGCGATCTCGTGCCGGAATCGCACGGGGGCGCCGCCGATCAGGCCGGTCGCCACGATCTCGTCGACGCTGTGCCGGTCGGCGAGCGCGGCCAGCTCGCGCATCTCGATCTGGTTGCCGAGCAGCGCCGCGACCTCGAGCGCCGCACGCGCCGTCTCCCCCAGCGGCACGGCACGCGCGAGCACGGCGTCGCGCGCGGACTCCGGCACGGTCTGGATCCCCGACCGGATCACTTCGGTGACGAAGAACGGGTTTCCACTGGTCAGCCGGTGCAGCTCGGCCGCGGGGAGGCCGCTGTCGGCGGCCAGGATCGCCACGGCGCGAAGCGACAGCGGCGCCAGCCCGATCCGCCGGACGCCCCGGTGCCTGGCCAGTTCGCCGAGGGCCTGCCGCAGCGGATGCCGCACCGGCAGGGAGTCGTCGCGATAGGTCACCAGGATCAGGGCATGCGTGTTGCGCACCCGGCGGCCGAGGAAGCGCAGCATGTCGACGGTCGCCTCGTCGGCCCAGTGCGCGTCCTCGACGACGACCACGCTGAAGTCGGCGAGCGAGGCCAAAAGCGCGTCGAACATGTCGTCGCGCCCGGCTCCCTCCCGCCACAGCCGCAGCAGGTCACCGCCGATCTGGTCGGCGAGGTCGAACAGGGGCGCGAGCGGCCGCGGGGTGAAGAGCCCGTCACACGCCCCCCAGGACCACCTGGCCCCGGGCGTCTGCCGGGCGAACTCCTCGACAAGCGCTGATTTGCCTACCCCAGCCTCGCCGGAGATCAGAACAAGCCGTCCCTCTCCACGCTCCGCTTCGGCCGCGTATTCGGCGAGGGAACCAAGAGGAGCGCCGCGATCCAGCAGCATTCCTACATTCTCTTCGCTCGCCCGCTTCGAATGGGGCTGCCCGCGACTAATGGGCTCGATTCGAAACACACCCCGTGGAAAGCGCCCGTCAGGTCGGCGCTTGTCAGGCGGAGCGGCGTTCCTCGCTGACCAGGACGGCGATCCGTTCGACCGTGGATCGCGACTCGATGTGCAGGCGGGCCACGTCGAGGCCCTCATCGGCCAGTACGGCGAGCAGCGCCAGATGGCCGACCGCGTAGATCGAGATATAGCCGCTGCGGCAGCGGATCACGACCTCGCGGAGCTCCCCCATTCCCACTTCCATGCCGGTGCGCTTACCGAGGCCGAGCGAGGCGGCGGCGAGCGCGGACACCACTTCCGGGCGGGCGCCGTCGGTGTCGGCCACCATCAGCAGGCCGTCGACCGTGGCGATCGCCGATTCCAGTACTCCCGTGACGTTGTCTCGTAGGGCGTGCAGTTCAGCGAGTAATGCTTGTTGTGCCATGAACTAACTTTCTGTTTCGATCTTGCTCTCACGGGGCGTCCTCGGCCGTAATGGCGAGGTCGGTGTCTGTGGGGGCAGGGGAAGGACGTCGTTCACCTTGCTGGCGCCTTTGCGCCGTCGCGGGAGTTTGGACGACTGCGGTTCCTCGGCGACAACGGGCGGGGCCGAGGAAGCGGCCGGACCGGCCGAGATCTCCAGGCGTTCGTCGGCGACGAGCGCGGCGATCGACTGCATGACCGCGAACAGCCCCTGCCCGAGAGCGAAGGCGATGTCGCGCGGTGTGCGACGGCCGTTCGACTTCTCCAGCACGGCCTGGTGCAGCCGGTTGGCGTGAATGTCCGGTGCGGCGATGGCCGACACGACCCGGGGGCGGCACTGCGCGGTGACGCCGGTCTCGCGCCAGGCGGTGGCCGCGTCGAGACGCCGCGACAGTTCGCGGATCAGCCGATCGGCCGACACGCCCGGCGCGACGGGGAGCAGGGGAGGCGGGTCGTCGCCGTCCGGTCCGGACGTGCACCCCTCGACGGGGAACAGCGCTATGGCGAACACCGCGTCGAACAGCGCCGACAGGCAGATCACCTCCATGCCGGCCGCGCTGATGGCGTTCTGCTCGATCAGCTCGTCCACGAGCCGGCCGCTGGGGGCGCCAACGGTGTAGGCGTTGGTCCAGGCGTCCTCGGTCACTCGGCCCGAGCGCAGCAGCAGCGACTCGGGCCCTGGCGCCGCGGGGGTGGACGCGGCGACGATCAGCCCCTCGCTCAGCCGCACCAGGCCACCAGGGTTCCCCTCGATGCGCAGCGCACCGGAGAAGGATGTGCCGGCGAGCCCCTCCAACTGGGTTCTGAGGAGGGAAAAGCTATCTGAGGGGGCCCTCAGATTGGACAAGGTGCCAGGACTCACAGTGGCAGACTAGTAGCACAGGAGCATCTTGACACCATCTGTCCCCTTCACTCCCGTAGATACTGCGGGTACGTTGTTGCCCTACCGACGGGGATCGGCGCACTCTGGGCGGCTCCCCACGAGTAGGGAAAGAGCTCCATGAACATCGAAACTGCATTAAAGGAATCCATGGCGATCGACGGCGCTATCGGCGCCGCGCTCGTGGACTACGCGAGCGGCATGTGCCTCGGCACGGCCGGCGGCGGGCGGGCCCTCGATCTCGAGGTGGCGTCCGCGGGCAACACCGAGGTGGTCAGGGCGAAGATGCGCACCATGGCGTCACTCGCGCTCAACGACCACATCGAGGACATGCTCATCACGCTGCACAAGCAGTACCACATCATCCGCCTGCTGTCGGCCCCAGGCGGGGAGCTGTTCCTCTACCTGGTCCTCGACCGCGAGCGCGCCAACCTGGCGCTGGCCCGCCACGCCCTGCGGAACATCGAGAAAGAACTCAAGCTCTAGTCGATCATCTTGATCCCGCGCGAGCTGGGCACCCACCTGACGACTGCCCAGCCGCGTGGCCGAGGTCCACCCCGGTCAGCCCACTTTGATGATCGCCGCGTTGATGAGCCGGGCGAACCTGTCCACGGTGGTGTAACCGGGAATGTGCATCGAGCTGTAGACGGTGACATAGGCGTTGGCCGTGATGAACATCAGCTGCGACTGGTAGTTGGGGCTGGTCGGGTCGGCCCGCCTGGTCCAGGCGTAGGAGGCCTGGCCCGCCACTTTGGCCTCGCGCAGCTTGGTGCCCGGATAGCGCTTCGGCTCGTCGTCCATGTTGTCCCTGGTCAGGTTGTAGGTGTAGCGGGCCATGTCGGCGCTGGCGAGATAGGTCATCTGGATGTTCAGGAAGGTGCCGTCGGACTTCTGCCACAGGCAGGCGCTCTTGGTCTGGAACTGACGTGACACCGATCCGCCGCCGAGCAGGCTCCGCGCCTGGGTCAGGGTGAGCAGGTCGCACGCGTCGGGCCTGCCCTTCAGCACCGGGCCGGCCGGCGCCGAGGCGGCGAGGCTCGGCTTCGCGGCGGAGGTCGCCCCCACGGATGAGGTGGCGGCCGAGGTCGGCTTGTCGCCGTCGCTCGCACCGAATGACGGGATGGTCCCGGTGCGCCACAGGACGACCCCGGTCGCCACGACGGCCGTCACGGCGATGGCCGCTCCGACGATCACGGGCGTCCGGCCGGACGAGGGGCGTGCCGCGCGGCGGCTTCCCTGCCGCGACGGAGCGGTCGTCCGCTCAGGTCCGACCGGAAAACCAGGGCCGACCGGAAAACCAGGACCGGTCGAGTAGCCGCCGCCGGGCGGATAAGTACCGCCGGGCGGGAACCCTCCACCAGCCGGAGAACCGGCACCCGGCGCGAATCCGCCACCAGCCGGAGAACCGGCACCCGGCGGGAATCCGTTGCCGGCCGGGAATGCGCCACCGGCCGGAGGGCCGCCACCCGGCGGGACGGTGGCGGCGGCCGGGAAACTCCCGCCGACCGGTCGCGGCGGCCGCACGGCCGCCGTCTCGTCGATCGACACCCGGCCGGTGGCGATGGCCTGCAGGTGGGCCGCGGCCTGGGCCGGCGAGGTGCGCCGCGCGGGATCCTTCTCGAGGATCCCGGCCAACACCGGTCCGAGCGCGCCGGCCAGGTGCGGCGGCCGCGGCTCGTACATGAGGACGGCCGCCATGATCGCGGCCTGGTTCTCGCGGTGGAAGGCGGGGGCCCCTTCGACGGCCGTGTACAGCGTCGCGCCGAGTGACCACAGGTCGGCCGCGGGCCCGTCGCCCTCGCCCCGGAGCCGCTCGGGCGCCATGTATCCGGGCGATCCGGTCAGCAGCCCGGTCTGGGTCAGGCCGACGTCGCCCGCGACGGTGGCGATGCCGAAGTCGGTGAGCAGGACCCGCCCCTCGTCGGTGATCAGCACGTTGCCGGGCTTCACGTCGCGGTGCAGCACGCCCATCGCGTGGGCGGCATTGAGCGCGTCCAGCACGGCGAGGCCGACGACCGCGACGCGGGCGGGCGGCAGCGGGCCCTCGGCCCGCACGATCGCGTCCAGCGACCGGCCCTTGATCAGCTCCATGACGATCCACGGCCGGCCGCCGTCCAGGACCACGTCGTGCACGGTGACGATCGACGGATGCGAGCGCAGCCGAGCGGCCGCCCGGGCCTCGCGGAGCATGCGCTCGCGCATCTCATTGGCCTGCGCGCTGTCCAGCTCCGGTGGGAGCCGGACCTCCTTGATCGCGACTTCCTGGTGCAGGAGCTGGTCGAACGCGTGCCACACGGTCCCCATGCCGCCCTGACCGATGCGGGACAAGAGCTCGTATCGCCCGGCGAGCAGATTCACGGACACCTCGCTGCCTGAGTCGTGGGCGCCGTCGCCACGACATTTCCTCCATGTACGGTTCAGGAAGCCGTACGGTTCGAACCGACATTCTGCTGTCTCGAAACCGACCAATTCCGCCGAACCGGAGATTTCGCGTGGCCACATGTCGATCTCGGCGCTCCAGGTTCGCCACGGCCCTTCGCATGATTCAGGATTCACACCGGCGCCGGGCCGTCCTATAAATATCAGTGTCATGTTATTCGCCGGAACCTGAAGAGGTGCGCGAATGGGCGGGCACGCGGTCGTCCTGGGAGCGAGCATGGGCGGGCTGCTGGCCGCCCGGGCGCTCAGTGAGACCTTCGAGAAAGTCACGCTGATCGAGCGCGACCGGCTTCCCGCCGAGGCGGAGAACCGGCGCGGAGTCCCGCAGGGCCGGCACGTGCACGTGCTGCTCCCCCGCGGCTCCCAGATCCTCGGCTCGTTCTTCCCGGGATTCGCCGACGAACTGGTGGCGGCCGGCGTCCCACTCACCCAGCTGGCGCGGCAGATCCGGTTCGTCGTTTCCGGGCATCGGCTGGCCCGCGGTCACCCGGGGCCGACCATGCTGCAGCCCACCCGCGCCGTTCTGGAGCATGCCGTACGCCAGCGGGTCACCGCGCTTGCCAACGTGTCGTTCATCCAGGAAGCCGACGTCACGGGCCTGACGACGAAGGACGGACGCGTCACGGGCGCGCGTTTCACCCGCCGCGCGACCGGCTCGGAACAGCAAAGCGTCGAGGCCGACCTCGTGGTCGACGCCATGGGCCGGGCGGGCCGCTCCATTCAGTGGGTCCGCGAGCTCGGCTATCCCGCCCCGCCGGAGGAGCGCATCAAAGTCGGCATCCGCTACGTGAGCCTCGCCATGCGCACCCCGGAAAACGCGCTGGGCGCCGAGCGGGGCGTCCTCGTGGGGCCCGTTCCCGGGCGCACCCGGGCGCTGGCCTTCATGGCGTACGGCCCGGACCGCTGGATGCTCACCGTGGCCGGGATTTCCGGCGACCATCCGCCGACGGATCTCGGCGAGTTGTTCACGTTCATCAAGGAGACCGCCCCGCCCGATGTCTATGACGTCATCGTGGCCGCCGAGCCGTTGTCCGAGCCGGCCGTCCACAACTTCCCGGCCAGCGTGCGGCGGCACTACGAAAAGCTGCGTGCCGTCCCGGAAGGGTTGCTCGTGTTCGCCGACGGGCTGTGCAGTTTCAACCCCATCTACGGCCAGGGCATGACTGTGGCGTCCGTGCAGGCCGAGGCGCTGCGGGACTGCCTTCGCTCGGGTGAGCGCGACCTCGCCCGCCGCTTCTATCGCGCAGCGGCCAAAGGCGTGCATCCGGCCTGGCAGCTGTCGGCGATCGGCGACCTCGCGCTGCCGGAGATCGAGGGGCCCCGGCCGCTGTCGACGCGGATCATCAACCGTTACGTCGCCCGGATGCATCGCATCGGCTCCCGCGACGTGACGGTGGCCGACGCGTTCTGGCGGGTCGCCGCCTACCTCGATCCGACGCCGGCCATCCTCCGGCCCGCCATCGCCCTCCGCGTTCTCACCAAGCGATAGGTCCTTCCCAAGCCGCTGGAACAAGGCGGGCGAACCTGACCAATCTCGCGCGTCTCCCAGCGGCAGCGCTTAGGATCTGCGCAATGAGGCCAGAGGGTCCCGCACTGGAGTTCGGGCTGCTCGGTCCACTTCACGTCTCGGTGGCCGGGCGGCCGGTGCCGATCAACTCTCCCAAGCATCGCGTCCTGCTCGCCACGCTCGCGCTCGAGGCCGGCCGGCCCGTGTCGTTCGCGTATCTGATCGAGGCCATCTGGGGCGAAGACCGGCCGAACGGCCCGCGTCAGGCGGTCCAGTTGCTCGTCACGCGCGTGCGCTCGACCCTCTCCGCGATCACCGACGAGCAGCCGATCGTGACCCAGCCCGACGGCTACCTGCTGAACGTGCCGCCCGAGCAGGTCGACATCGGGCGGTTCCGCGTCCTCGTGGAGCAGGCCGGCCAGGCGGCCGGCATCGAGGCGGAGTCGGCCGCGCTCACCGCGGCCCTCGCGCTGTGGCGCGGCGAGCCGCTTGCCGACATCCCGTCCGAGTTGCTCCAGCGCGAAGCGGCGCCGCGGCTGCGCGAGCAGTGGCTGCGGGCCGTCGAAGCACGGGTCGACATCGACCTGCGGCGCGCGCGGCACGCCGACGTGGTGGGCGAACTGCTGGAGCTGACGGCCCGCAATCCGCTGCGCGAGCGATTATGGGCGCAGCTCATGACGGCCCTGCAGCGGAGCGGGCGGCGGGCTGACGCCCTGGCCGCCTATCAGACCGTGCGCCGCCATCTCGCCGACGAACTGGGTGTCGATCCCGGCGACGAGTTGCGGGCGCTGCACGCCGAGATCCTCGGCGAAGGCGGTGCGGCGCGTCCGCCGGTCCCCCGGCAGCTCCCGCCGGACCTGCCCGGGTTCGTCGGCCGCTCGGCCATGCTCGCCGTACTCGATGCCCTGATCAGCGACAACGCGCAGGATCCGGTGCCGATCGCGGTGATCTCCGGTACGGCCGGCGTGGGCAAGACGGCGCTCGTCGCGCACTGGGTGCGCCGCGTCGCCGACCGCTTCCCCGACGGCCAGCTGTGGATCAACCTCCGCGGCTATCACCCCGGCCAGGCGCTCAGCCCCGAGCAGGCGTTGCCACGGTTCCTGCGGGCGCTCGGCATACCGGGTCAGCGGATCTCGCCGGATCCGGAGGCGCAGGCCGGGCTCTACCGCTCGACCATGGACGGGCGCCGGATGCTGGTCGTCCTCGACAACGCCGGCAGCGCCGACCAGGTCCGGCCGCTGCTGCCGGGCGCGCCCGGGTGCCTGGTCGTGGTCACCAGCCGCGACCAGATGACGGGCCTGGTCGCGTTCGAGGGGGCCAATCCGATCGCCCTCGACCTGTTCTCATCGGACGAGGCGGAGCGGCTGCTGGCCGAGCGGCTCGGCGGCGCGCGCCTGGCGCGCGAGCCGGCCGCCGTCGCGGCGATCGTGGACACCTGCGCCGGCCTGCCGCTCGCGCTGGCCATCGTCGCGGCGCGGGCCGCGGCCCATCCGGACCTGCCGCTGCACGCCCTGGCCGCCGAGCTCACCGCGGCGGGCGACCGGCTCGAGGCGCTGACCGGGGGCGAGCCCGTGCTCGACATCCGGGCCGTCTTCTCCTGGTCGTACCACACGCTCAGCGAACCTGCGGCGCGGCTGTTCCGGCTGCTCGGCGCGCACCCGGCCGCCAACCTCACCGAGCCCGCCGCGGCCTCGCTCGCCGCGCTCCCCATCCGGCAGGCGCGCCCGCTGCTGGCCGAGCTGCACCGGGCCAGCCTCCTCATCGAGTACGCCCCGGGCCGCTTCGCGCTCCACGACCTGCTCCGCGCGTACGCGACCGAGCTGGTCCGCGACGACCCGGAACGGCGTGCCGCGGCCCATCGGGTCCTCGACCACTACCTGCACACGGCCCACAGCGGGGCCAACGCCATGTACCTGCAGCGCGACCCGATCACTCTCGATCCGCCGCTGCCCGGGGTCACGGTCGATCCGCTGGCCGATCACCAGCGGGCGCTGGCCTGGTTCGCGGCCGAGCACGCCATCCTGCTGGCCACTGTGGATCACGCGGCCGCCAACGGCTTCGACTCCCACGTTTGGCGGCTGGCCTGGGCCCTGGTGGAGTACCTCGCGCGTCAGGGCCATTGGCGGAACTGGGTGGACACCCAGCAGGCCGCCCTCGACGCGGCGACGGCGCGCGGCGACCGGCTGGAGCAGGCCCGCGCCCACCGCGGGCTGGGCCGCGCCCACATGCGCCGGGGCGACGTCGAGGCCGGCGACCGGCACGGCCGGACGGCGCTCCGGCTCTACCGCGAGCTGGCCGACCTCGCGGGGCAGGCGCACGCGCATCTGCTGCTCACCTGGGTCCGCGAGCGGGCGCGCGACTACAGGAGCGCGCTCGACCACGAGCTCGCCGCCGCCGACCTCTACCAGAGGGCGGGGCACCGCGCGGGGCAGGCGGCCGCGATGAACGGCGTCGGCTGGCACCGCGCCCTGCTCGGCGAGCACGAGCAGGCGCTCGCCGACTGCGAGCAGGCCCTCGCCCTGGCCCAGGACGTCGGCGACCGCTACGGCGAGGCGGCCACCTGGGACAGCCTCGGTTACGTTCACCGCCACCTCGGCCACCGCGCCGAGGCCGCTACCTGCTATCAGCGAGCCCTCGACCTCTATCGCGACCTTGGCGACCGCTACAACGAGGCGGACACGCTCGTGAGCCTCGGCAACGCGCACGAGGCGGCCGGCGACCGCGCCGAGGCCGTCGCGGCATGGCAGCGAGCGCTGGTCATCCTGGACGAATTCGGCCACCCAGACGCCGATGACGTGCGGGTCAAGCTCAAGGACGAATGATTTCCTACGCAACTTATTTTTTGCCTTGACGTTTCTTTGCCGGGAAGTCACGCTGCTAGTCGAGAGCGCTCTCTGTGTCCCGCAACCCCGCGTCAGGGAGCCGTCATGCCCCATCTACCCTCCGCGTTACCCTCGAGGGCCGCGTTGCTCGCCGCGGCCGTGGTCGTGCTGTCAGCCGTCTACGGACTCGTCATCGCACCAGCCCAGGCGGCCACCGTCCTGCTGTCCCAGGGCAAACCCGCCACGGCGTCCTCCACGGAGAACGCCGGAACGCCCGCGTCTGCGGCCGTCGACGGCGACGCCGGCACCCGCTGGTCCAGCGCGTACAGCGATCCCCAGTGGATCCAGGTGGACCTCGGGTCCTCGGCGACCATCAGCCAGGTGATCCTCAACTGGGAGGCCGCCTACGCCACGGCGTACCAGATCCAGGTCTCGGCCAACGGGACGACCTGGAACACCATCTACTCCACGACGACCAGCACCGGCGGCGTGCAGACGCTCAACGTCAGCGGCACCGGACGCTATGTCCGCATGAACGGCACGGCCCGGGCCATCGGCTACGGCTACTCCCTGTGGGAGTTCCAGGTCTTCGGTGACAACGGCAGCACCTCGTGCGGCACGGCCAACGCCGCGCAGGGCAGGCCGGCCACCGCGTCCTCGACCGAGAACGCCGGCACCCCGGCCTCCGCCGCGGTCGACGGCAACGCCGGCACCCGCTGGTCCAGCGCGGCCAGTGACCCGCAGTGGCTGCAGGTCGACCTCGGATCCTCGGCCACGGTATGTCAGGTGGTCCTGAACTGGGAGGCCGCCTACGCCACGGCGTACCAGATCCAGGTGTCCGACAACGGGACGACCTGGAACACCATCTACTCCACGACGACCAGCGCCGGCGGCGTGCAAACGGTCAACGTCAGCGGCGCCGGACGCTACATCCGCATGAACGGCACGGCCCGCGCCACCGGCTGGGGCTACTCCCTCTGGGAGTTCACCGTGCGGATCACGGGACCGGTCACCAGCCCGTCGCCCAGTCCGTCGCCGAGCCCATCGCCGAGCACCGGCGGCGGAACGCTCATCTCGGGATATCGGCCCGTGAACGCGTCGTCGTACGAAGGGGGCAACGCGCCGGGCGCGGCCGTGGACGGCCGCACGAACACCCGCTGGAGCAGCCAGTTCACCGACCCGCAGTGGATGTCCATCGACCTCGGCGCGCCCGCGACGATCACCCGGGTGGTGCTGAACTGGGAGGCCGCGTACGCCACGGCGTACCAGATCCAGGTCTCCGACAACGGGACAGCCTGGAACACCATCTACTCGACGACCACCAGCACCGGCGGCATCCAGACCCTCAACATCAGCGGCGCCGGACGCTACATCCGCATGAACGGCACGGCCCGCGCCACCGGCTACGGCTACTCCCTGTGGGAGTTCCAGGTCTACGGCTCGATCGACCTGTCCACGACCACGCCGCCCATGCTCTCCGGCCCGACCAGGGCCCCGGGGACCACGGGACAGTTCGCGCTGTCGGCCCCCGGCGACAACGCCATGGTCACCGGCACCCGGCGGCCCGCGCTGTCGTGGGCGGCCGTCGCGGGCGCCGTCCGCTATCAGGTCTGGATCAACATCAGCCGGACCGACTACGACTTCAGTCAGACCGGCAACCTGATCGACCTCTACACCAAGGTCGCCGAGCCCACCGGCACGAGCTACACGCCGACCTGGGATCTGCCGGACCGCTGGACGTACAAGTGGTTCGTGGTCGCGGTGAACGGCTCCGGCGGGACGACCACGTCGAACATCCGGACGTTCAGCCTCTATCTGCCCGATGTCGAGGCGGTCGCCGACGGGGTCAACCTCGTCAACGGCGCCCGCGACCTCAACAAGAACGGCGCCATCGAGCCGTACGAGGACTGGCGGCAGCCGGTGGAGACCCGGGTCAACGACCTGCTCGGCCGCATGACGACCGAGGAGAAGGCGTATCAGATGTTCTACAACGCCCAGGTCTATCCACGCTCGGGATGGCACTTCGGGCCGGCGTCAGGGCCGGACCTCAACGGATTCCTGCTCGCGTCGTCCGGGACCCGGCTGGGCATCCCGTTCGTGTCCGCCGGTGACACCATTCACGGCTATCAGACGACATATCCGACGCAGAGCGCGCTCGCCGCGGCCCGCGACTACGCGCTCGACTACAAGCTCGGCGACATGCAGCGCCGTGAGCAGCTGGAAGTCGGCACCCGCGGCGTCCTCGGCCCGCTCGCCGAGGTCGGGACCAAGGTGCTGTATCCGCGCATCCAGGAAGGCAACGGTGAGAACGCCGACGTCGCGGCCGCGCAGGTCCGGGCGCTCGTGGCGGGGCTGCAGGGCGGCCCCGAGCTCAACCCGCGCTCGGTCCTCGCGACCGTCAAGCACTGGCCCGGCGAAGGCGCCGGCGGCGAGGCCGGGATCACCTACGACGCGGTCACGATCAAGTACCACATGATCCCGTTCAGGGCGGCCATGGAGGCCGGCGCCGTGAACATCATGCCGGGCTACGCCGGCAGCTCCTACCTCGACCCGGGTGGCCCTGGGGCGGGCGACAGCGCCAAGATTCTCGCCTACCTGCGCCAGAACCTCGGCTACACCGGCCTCATCACCACCGACTGGCTGCCTTCCGGCAGCTGGATCGGCGCGGCCAACGCCGGCTCCGACGTGATGGGCGGGGCCGATCCGGGCGCGGCCGGGTTCTCCATCGCGAGCTTCACGGCCGGGGTCCCGGTCAGCCGCATCGACGACGCGGTGCGGAGGATCCTGCGGCTGAAGTTCAAGCTCGGCGTGTTCGAGACCCCGTACGGCGACCCCGTCAACGGGCCCTACCGGATGCACACCCCCGCGTACGCGCAGCTGGCCAACCAGGCGTCGCGGGAGGCCATGACCCTGCTCAAGAACAGCGGCGTGCTGCCACTGCGGCTCAACGCCGGGGACAACATCGTGGTCGCCGGGCCGCGCGCCACCGATCCGCTGTCGTGCTGCATCTGGACCAGCTACTTCCACCAGGAGTACGGCTCGCTCGACATCCTCGACGCGATCAAGGCGCGGGCCGCCGCCAGTGGGGTCAACGTCTACCAGGACAGCGGTCCCGCGCCGAAGCTGGCCGTGGTGGCCGTCGGCGAACCCTCCTACACCCACGCCACCAGCTGGGTGAAGGAGCAGCCGTATCTGCCGGCCGACCAGCTCGCGATCATCCAGAACTTCCACAATCAGGGGATTCCGGTGGTCGTGCTGCTGGTCATGGCCAGGCCGTACGTGATCACGGACTGGAACGGCATCGCCGACGCGCTCGTGATCACCTATCGCGGCGGCGAGGAGATGGGGCCCGCGGCGGCGAGCCTGATCTTCGGCGACTATCAGCCGCGCGGCCGGCTGCCCTGGCAGCTGCCGCGCACCCTCGACCAGGTGCTGCGCCCCGGCGGCACGGACGTCCTGGCCGACGCCAACGAGAGCTGGGACGTCCCGTACGACCTGGGCGCGACCGCGGCCGAGCGCACGGCGATCCGGGCCCAGATCGACGCGGGACAGACCGTCACGACGACACACGGCAATCCGCTCTATCCCTACGGAGCCGGGATGCAGGCGTTCTGACGAGCGCTTGACGCATCAAGGATGATCTCGGTGGTGTGGGCCTGGATCGGCTCGGTCAGACCCACACCACCGCGCACCTAGCGGGGCGTCCCGTCGCGCCCGCTTCTTTGGGCGAGGCGTTTGAGTTGTCCCTCGTGCACGTCGCTCACCCACTCCCAGCCGGGCTTGGCCGCCGGGCCGACCCGTGGGTCGGCCGGGACCTGGCCGTTCAGCAACGCGAGCACGTACGCCCGATCCTGGTCGATCCGTGCCTTGAACTGGTCGGATCCGCCGACGGACCCGTGGCCGGGTACGACGGCGTCAACGCCGCCCGCCACGCCTTCGATCAGGCCCAGCGCGGCGAGGTAGCCCTCGATCGGGTCGGCGGCGGTCACGTCGAGCATCGGAATCAGGACATCGGACAGCATGTCGCCGGCGACGAGAACCCGGTGCTCCTCGATCAGCAGCGCCGCGTGGCCGGCCGCGTGGGCCTGGTGCTCGAGGATCCGCACCTCCGGGCCGTCCCACGGAATTCGTGCGGTCGCCTCGGGCAGCCCGGTGATGGCCCCGAGCAGTTCGAGCGGCACGTCCTCGGGGATGCCGGCGGCCTTCGCGACCGCCGCCACGTCGCCGGACAGCCGATCTCGGGCGGTGGCGGCGCAGCGGGCCGTGCCGTAACGCGGCGCCGCGCCGAGCCGGGGGTGCCACAGCAGGTGATCCCAATGAGGATGGGTCGAGAAGCCCGTCACCACGGTCTGCCCCGACTCCGACAGGTCGTCGGCGAGGCAGGCCATTTCGTCGCCGTTGATCCCGGCGTCGATGAGCAACACGCCGTCCCGGCCTTGCACGACCACGGCGTTGCTCTGGCAGAACGCGCTCTCATGGACCAGCACACCCGGTGCTACCTGCTTCAGCACGAGCTCGCCTCCTTCGCGTCCCGGATGGCGTAATGCCGCATCGTGACGCCCTGCTCGAACGACCGCTGCTCGAGCAGGTCGAGCTCGATCGGCAGGTCGTAGTCGTCGAACAGCGGCCGGCCGAAGCCGAGGATCGCCGGGTGGGTGCAGAGCAGCAGCTCGTCGAGAAGGCCGGCGCGGAGCAGCTGCGTCGCGAGCGCCGCCCCACCCACACTGATCATGCCGTCGGTCTCGGCCCGCAGGACGGCGAGCTGCTCGATCGCGTCGTCTCCGCCGATGATCCGGGTGTTGTGATCGGCGCTGAGGCGCGTGCGGGAGACGAGCACCTTGGGCTTGGCCGTCCAGATCTCGCCGTATTCACGCAGGACGTCCGGCAGCGACGCGTCGTCGCGCGCCCGTGGCTGGTATTCCTCCATCAGCTCGTAGAAGACCCGGCCGTGGACCATGAGCGCGAGCTCCCGCGTCAGCGCGTTGCACTCGCGGTGCAGCTCCTCGTGGAGACGCAGCCACTCGCCGGCGCCATTGTCTCCAGGGACTTGCTCGATCCGAAGGTCGAGGGACACGTTCATCGAATAAACGAAGCGGCCCATCATCTCCTCTTCCGCAAAGTGCTTGCATTTTGCAACTACTATATTGAGGTCGAAACACCTGTCAAGGAGGAGTCGTGGAACCACGGTCCGGGTGTCCGATCAACGCCGCCGTCGAGGTGCTCGGAGATCGCTGGTCGTTGCTCGTGCTGCGCGACGTCATCTTCGGCGACCGCCGATACTTCCGCGCGCTGCTCACCGGGTCGATCGAGGGCATCGCTTCGAACATCCTCGCCGACCGGCTCAAGCGGCTCATCGACGCGGGGATCCTCACCCGCGGCACCGCGGCCCGCGGGCAGCGCGCGCGCTTCAGCCTCACCGAAGCCGGCATCCAGACCCTGCCGATCATCTACGCGCTCGGCAACTGGGGCCTCGACTGGACCTCGGGCAGCGCCGAGCTCCGCAGCCGGCAGCAGCTCATGCGCGACGAGGGTCCGGCGTTCATCGAGGAGCTCATGGACGAGCTCCGCGTTCGCCACCTCGGCGCCCCGCCGGGGCCGCACGACGGACCTGGCGCGTTCGAGCGGCTCAGCGCCGCCCAGGCGGGGACAGGCGAGTGCGGCTGAGGGCGCCTGAGATGAGGGTGGCGATGGCCTCTTCCAGGGTCTCGATGAACGGCATGCGCATGGCGGCCAGTGCCGGATCGGCGTCGTAGGCGGCGAGCATGCTGGGCGAGGGATTCGTGTGCGGCCACAGGCCGCCGACGAACACGGCGGCCATGCCGGCCACTTTCCAGGCGCCCTCCTCGCCCAGCTCGGGCAGGTGACGGAGGATCAGCCCGCCCAGAGCGGCCAGGTTGTCGTGCATGGAGCGCTTGTAACGGGCGGCGATCTCGGTCGAGACGTTGTGTTCGAGGACGCTCGCCTGGGCGCTCAGCAGATCGCACAGCGTCCGATGCGGCTCCAGGGACGCGGCGAACGCGCCGGCGAAGCGGTCGCCGCGGTCGCGGACCGCGCCGGCCGGGTCGATGACGATGACCAGACGCTCCCCCAGCTCCTCCAGCCACTGCGCGCAGGCGTGATCGAACAGCTCCAGCAGGATCGCCTCGCGCGACTCGAAATAACGCAGCACGTTCGACTTGGCCAGCCCGGCACGCCGGCTGAGCTCGTTGAGGCTGACCTCGCTCACCGGCATGGTCTCGAGCATGGCCGCGGTCGTGTCCAAGATCACGCGGCGCCTGATCTCGCGCTGCTCCTCACTGCGCGCGCGTTGGAACGTCATCATGTCCCCCAGTTTACAGACCTCCGGTCTTTTGACATCAGACCGCCGGTCTCTTATGCTCGAGCCATAAGAGACCGAGGGTCTGTAAACGAAGGGGATCATCATGAGCGATAAGTGGACCGCCGCCGACATTCCTGACCAGCGTGGCCGGGTGGCCGTGGTCACCGGCGCCAACACCGGCCTCGGCTTCGCCACGGCCCAGGCACTGGCCGCCCACGGCGCGACCGTGGTGCTCGCCGTACGGGACGCCGACAAGGGCAAGGCGGCCGCGGCGCGCATCGCCGACGCCGCACCCGGAGCGGACGTGCGGGTCCAGCGGCTCGACCTCGCCTCGCTCGACTCGATCCGCACGGCCGCCGGAGAACTGCGCGCCGCGCACCCGCGCATCGACCTGCTGATCAACAACGCGGGCGTGATGTACACGCCCAAGATGACCACGGCCGACGGCTTCGAGATGCAGTTCGGCACCAACCACCTCGGCCACTTCGCGCTGACCGGGCTGCTGCTCGACGCCGTGCTCGCCGCGCCCGGCTCCCGCGTCGTGACCGTCAGCAGCGTCGGCCACCGCATCCAGGCCGCGATCCATTTCGACGACCTGCAGTGGGAGCGCTCGTACAGCAGGGTCGGCGCCTACGGCCAGGCCAAGCTGGCCAACCTGATGTTCACCTACGAACTGCAGCGCCGCCTCGCCGTCGCGAACGCCACGACCATCGCTGCGGCCGCGCACCCGGGGTTCGCCGACACCGACCTGTTCCGGAACATGCCGGCGATCCTGCGCCCGCTCACTCCCCTGGTGACGCGGCTGATCACGCAGCCGGCCGAGCAGGGCGCCCTGCCCACCCTCCGCGCCGCGACCGACCCGGCCGTCCTCGGCGGCCAGTACTACGGCCCGGACGGCTTCCGCGAAGGCCGCGGCAACCCGGTGCTGGTCCAATCGAGCCGGCAGTCCCACGACCCGGTCCTCCAGCACCGCCTCTGGACCGTCTCCGAAGAGCTCACCGGTGTCGGCTACCCCGTCTGACCTGGGCTGAAAGTTTCACGGCGCGTTGCCTGGGGTTGGGGCAGCTGATTCAATCTTCGTACGCGGGTGTGGTGGGTCACCTCACCTTTCCTTAGGTCAGGGCCGGGCGGGCCGATCGTAGGGGGCGTGCGGCAGATGTCGGCGCCGCGCGCCGTTTCAGCGTTCCCGTAGGTACGCGAGACGTGGAGTACCAGGCCGGCCATTCCCCGGGAAGGGACTCATTAATGTCGCGTGCACGACCATTACGCCGCTGGGCGACCCTCGCCGTCGCCCTGGCGATGGCCTTCGGGACGTCGCTCTCGATCTCGCCACCGCCGGCGTCGGCCCACGGGGTCGCCATGTTCCCCGGCGCCCGTACGTTCTTGTGCTGGCAGGACGGGCTCCGGGACAACGGGCAGATCATCCCGTTCAACCCGGCCTGCGGGGCGGCCGTCAACCAGAGCGGCCCGACCCCGCTCTACAACTGGTTCGCGGTGCTCCGTTCCGACGCGAACGGGCGCACGACCGGCTTCATCCCCGACAACCAGATCTGCAGCGGCGGCACCGGCGGCCCGTTCGATTTCACGGCCTACAACGCGGCGCGCACCGACTGGCCGACGACCCACCTGACGTCCGGGGCGACCATCCAGTTCCGCTACAGCAACTGGGCCGCCCACCCGGGCACCTTCCAGCTGTACGTCACCCGTAACGGCTGGAACCCGGCCAACGGGCTCGCCTGGTCCGACCTGCAGGCGTTCGCCAGCGTCACCAACCCGCCGGCGAGCGGTGGGCCTGGCGCGCTGAACTACTACTTCTGGAACCAGCAGCTGCCCACCGGCAAGACCGGACGTCACATCATCTTCGTCCAGTGGGTCCGCTCCGACAGCCAGGAGAACTTCTTCAGCTGCTCCGACGTCATGTTCGACGGCGGAAACGGCGAGGTCACCGGCGTCGGGCCCAACCAGGGCACCACGTCGCCGACGATCTCCCCGTCGATCAGTCCGTCCAACAGCCCGTCCAACAGCCCGTCGACCAGCCCCTCCAGCAGCCCGTCGGGCAACGGCGGCTGCACGGCGACCTGGCGTACCGACTCGACGTGGCCGGGCCACTTCGGTGCCACCGTCACGGTGCGCAACTCAAGCACCGCGACCATCAACAGGTGGACCGTGCGCTGGAACTTCGGCTCGGTCACCTTCGACGGAGGCCCGTGGAACGGCACGGTGGCGTCGCCGCCGCCGAACGTGGCCATAGGCAACGTCTCCTACAACGGAACACTCGCCCCCAACGGGACGACGAGCTTCAACTTCAACGCCGCGGGCAACGTGCCCAACCCGCTCCCGGCGCTCAGCTGTAGCACCACCTAGCACGGCATAGCACGGAACCGCGGAACCGCGTTAGGGCCCGGCGCCGGGCGGCGCCGGGCCCCTTCGTCTGGAGGCTCGCATGGCAGAGACACCCCCAGAGACACCCCTGAAGACACGTCCGGAGGCGCTTTCGGAGACTCCACCGGAGCTTCCCCGGCGGCGTACCCGTCCACCGGTGTCCACGATCGCCGGTGTGGCGGCGGTGGCGGTCGGCCTCGCGGTGTTCGCGAGCGCGCTGGCGTCCGGGCTCGCCTCTTCGGGCGGGCCGGGCAGCGACGGCGGGCCGGCGCCGGGAGTGGACAACCCCGTCCCCAAGCCGTTACGCGACCAGCTCGCCGTCAAGGTGCGAACCATCCTCGAACGCGCGTCTCCGACAGAGCACCACCAGCACGGGCACAACTTCGGCGACAAGCCGTATCCCGTGGTCTGCGCGGTCGAGCCGTTCGGGATCGATCCGCCGGAAGCCACCACCATCAAGCAGGTCCACTGGGTGTACGCCCAGTACATGTGCGCCGTGGACGACTTCGGCGGCCCCTGGAACGCCTCCGTCCGCGCCTCGGGGCCACTGGCCGTGGAGCTGACCGTGCCGCCCGACGTGGTGGTCCCGAAGTCGGGCCCCGGCTACCAGGATCACATCCGGCAGATCATTCCGGCCCGCTACCACCAGCTCGCGCTCGGCTTCTTCACCGACCCCAGCGTGATCGACGAGGCCCGCAAGCGCTTCGAAGAGCTGCCCCAGCAGCGTTAGCGAGTAAACGCGAGAGGCCGGTCCCGGGGGTTCTCGGGACCGGCCTTTCAATGTCATCCGGGCGGGATGTCTATCGGTAGGGGCGGATTCGCCCGCGAGCGGTGGGTCGGGCCTCACCTCCAAACGACTTCACCGTGGGGGGTGGTGGTGGCCCCGCCGCGAAGGACCCACTACCGACGGCAGGGCCACCACGTTGTCAGGATGTTCTCGGGTTGATCTCCGTTACGAGAGGGGCGGGAAGGCGTTGGTCATCAGCTGCTGGAACTGAGCCGAGAACCAGTGCCCGGACAGCGGGGAGTTGGGCAGCGCGCCGGTCATGTTGTTGCCGTTCCGGTCGTTGCCGGTGTAGGTCGGGTCACACATCCGGTCGAAGCCCTTGCCCTCGTCGTTCGCGATGGCCGAGCTGGCGCCGTCGGACTCGCCCGGAGGCTTGATCCAGACGTAGGCGTCGATGCCCGTCGCGGGGTTGGCCCGCGGCCGCTCGCCCAGGCCGGCACCGCTCTGGTTGCACCAGTTGCCGGCGTGGATGCGCCGGTCGACCTTGGACTGGTTGACGAAGGTGTCGAGCACGGTCGAGGAGCTCGGGCCGGTGGGCCGGGCGCTGCCGCCCCAGCCGTTCCGCGAGGTGTCGATCAGCATGCCGATCGTGCTCGGGAAGCCCGCCTGCACCAGCCGGTCTCGGAACGACTGCGCGAACGGGAGCTCGCTGATGAACTGGTTGAAGTCCACCCACTTCGACTGCTTGATCTGCTGGCCGCCCACGCTGCCGTTGATGTCGATGAACGGCTCGGTCAGCGCCGAGTAGTTGGCGGTGTTGACGATGAAGCCGTCAACGCTGGCCTTGTGCGCCGTGGTGCCCTCGGCGGTGGTGGCGAGCAGGTTGGCGGTGTTGTTGAAGTTGTCGCTCCACCCGATCCAGCCGTGGTGCGCGGCGTCGATGTAGGTGTAGACGTTCGGGATCGCGTGCAGCTTGTTCAGGGCGTACTGAATGCCCTGGACGTACGCGCCGGACGACTGCGCCTCGGCGCACTTGGCGATGTTGGTGTTGGTGACCAGGTTGGGCAGCGAGTCGATCTCGACGATCGTCACGATGCGCAGGTTGGCGTAGGCCGAGTTCGACATGATCGCGGCGATCGGGTCGATGTATTCGGTCTTGTAGCGGTTCAGACCGTTCGCCGAAACGAGCAGTTCGCCGTTGGAGGCGAGCGCCGAGCAGTCCCGGTTGGGCAGGTCATAGATGACGAACTGGATGGTCAGCGGGGCGCTGCCGTTGGCCGCGTCCTGCTGGACGGCGGCGTCGAGGTGAGCCTGGACGCCCATCGAGCCGTTGGCGCCCGCGATGGCCGCGATCCGGTCGATCCACACGCCGGTGGAGGTGTTGGAGACACGGCTTCCGCCGGGCTCGGCCGCGGCCTGGGTCGACCAGTTCGCGTTCACGTAGCCGGTCGCACCCGCGTACGGGTTGTCGACGTGGCCGGTGCCGCCGCCCGTGTCGTTGTCCGCCTCGGTGGCGGCGACGGTGACGGAGGTCAGGCCGGTGGAGGCCACGGTGATGTTCCGCGAGCCGTTGGTGGTGTCGGCGTCCTCCGCGGCGGCCAGGGTGACCGTCTGCGGGGTGGCGAAGTTGGCCGGGGTGAAGGTGAGCGAGGCGCCGCTGGAGACGGTGATGTTGGTGTCACCGGTGGTCGCCGCTGTGTTCGTCACGGTCACGTTGGCCGTGGGCGCGATGTTCAGCCGCACCGTGTAGGTCGCGGTCGACCCTTCCGGCACGCTGACCGCGGCCGCGGACACCACGAGGGACTGCGTCCCGCCGCCGCCCGTGGTCGTCACCGTCACGGTGTTGGACACCGCGGAGGTGTTGCCGGCCGCGTCGCGTGCGCGTACCTGGAAGCGGAACGTGCTGCTCGCGGCGAGACCGGTGACCGCGAACGAGTTCGTGGCCGAGGTCCCGACGGTCGCGAAGGTGCCGCCCGTGGTGCCCGGCGCCTGCAGGATGTCGTAGCCGGTGACGCCGACGTTGTCGGTCGACGCGGTCCACGCCAGGCTGGTGCCGCTCGAGGTGGTGCCCGACGCCGCGAGGTTGCTCGGGGTGCTCGGCGCCTGGGTGTCGCCACCCGTGCCGCCGCCGCCCGTGCCGGTGCAGCTCACGCTGGCGGGGTTGGTGTTGGTGCCGGTGTACGAGGCGTTGAAGCCGGTCGTCCACGTCGCGCCAGTGCCCTTGCTCCCGTTGTAGGAGGCGTTGGTGATCGTGACGACGGCGCTGCCGGTCGCCTGGGTGTAGTTGCCGTCCCAGCCGTTCTGGATCCGCTGGTTACCGGGGAAGGTGAAGGTCAGCGTCCAGGCGGTGATGGGGTCGCCGGAGTTGGTGATGGTGATGAGGCCGCCGAAGCCGCCTCCACCGTTGTCCCAGGCCTTGGCGTACGACGCCGAGCAGGACACGGCGGCGTTCGCGGGAGCCTGCGCGACGGCGAGGCCGAATGCGCCGAGTCCGAGTGAGGCGGCGACGCTTATCACCCTCCGCCACAACCGTCCGCGACTCTTAGGGGGGTTCATTCTGTTTTTTCTCCCTGAGGGGGGTACCGATAAGACGCAGCGCCCAGCTCGGCGGTCCGCGAGTGGGAGCGCTCCCATAGTGTGTTTGTTTCCGCCCCATTACCAGGAGCGGACGAGAACTACCCTCACGTAACCCGGCGCTCACATCGCTGGCCTCGGCATACCTAGAGAAGACGATCGCCGGGCGACGAAGATCCGATGAAACATTCACGGTGTCGAAATCTCTCCGTTGGCTTCTACACACCTACGAGAGCGCCCGCACGGGCGCGGGACCAAGGAGAGCTCATGCCCACCGTGACCACCCTGCTGACCGGGCTCGTGTTCGGAGAGTCGCCGCGCTGGCACGAGGACCGCCTGTGGCTGTCCGACATGGGCGACGGCCGCGTCGTCGCCGTCGACCTCGACGGCAAGAGCGAGATCGTCGCCGAGATC
Organism: Streptosporangiaceae bacterium NEAU-GS5; assembly: GCA_017592665.1. Taxonomy (GTDB): domain Bacteria; phylum Actinomycetota; class Actinomycetes; order Streptosporangiales; family Streptosporangiaceae; genus NEAU-GS5. The sequence goes on from JAGFNW010000015.1 coordinate 76,496, forward strand.
CCGGCCATGCCGATGGGGCTCGGCCGGCTGCCCGACGGCCGGATGCTCATCGTCTCCTCGCGCGATGGACGCCTGCTGCGCCGCGAACCCGACGGAGCCCTGACCGCCTACGCCGACCTGACCGCCCTCTCGGCCCATCCGTGGAGCGACATGGTCGTGGACGGGCGCGGCAACGCCTACATCGGCAACATCGGCTTCGACTTCCCGTACGGCGAGCCCACCACCGGCATCATCGCGCTGGTCACCCCCGACGGCCGGGTCCGGCAGGTCGCCGACGGCATCTCCTTCGCCAACGGCGTGGCCGTGACGCCCGGCAACGAGACGCTGATCATCGCGGAGTCGTACGGAAACCGGCTCACGGCGTTCGACATCGGGCCGGACGGAAACCTGACGAACCGGCGGGTCTGGGCCCACCTGGACGGCGCGTTCCCGGACGGGATCTGCCTCGACGCCGACGGCGCGGTCTGGTACGCCGACGTGCCCAACCGCCGGTGCGTGCGGGTCCGGGAGGGCGGCGAGGTCCTCCAGACGGTCGAGGTGGACCGGGGCTGCTTCGCCTGCGTGCTCGGCGGGCCGGACGGCAGGACGCTGTTCATCACGGCGGCCGAGTTCGGCGGCGGGGAGAGCATGGCGACCGCGGGCCGTACGGGCCAGGTCCTGACGGTCGAGGCGCCGGCCCCGGCCGTCGGATGGCCGTGAGCCCTTTACAGACCGGACGGCTTCCCGGGGCTGATGGCTTTCACAGGGCCTGATGGCTTTTACGGACCGGATGGCCGCTGGTGCGCTCCCTGCCAGCGGCCGTCCGGCGTCAGTGGATCAGAGGAATTGCCTGACATAGACCGTGCCGAACCGGGCCGCCGGGTGCCGCGACCCGATCTCGACGGCCTCTTCGATCGTCGCGCATTCGAGCACGTCGAACCCGGCGACGAACTCCTTGGTCTCCGCGAACGGGCCGTCGCCGGTCAGGACGTTCACCCGGCCCTCGCGCACGCGGACGAACTGACCTTCCTCCGGCGGGCGGAGCTCGTTGCCGTACATCCGGGCGCCGCTGACCTCTTTGAGCCACACTTCGATGGCGTTGGCGTCGGAGTTCACCTCGATGTCGGGATCGACGCAGATCAACAGCAGATATCTGCTCACGCTCTTCCTCCCTCGCGCTCGGTCTCTGCGGTACGACGAACAATGCACACGTGAATGGACGATCTGGTCAGAAACCCGCTGGATACCGTACGCGCACGGGTGCCCAGACGCCGCCAAACCAGGGAATAGCCTGGTGATGATCGTCGTTCCAAGGGTAGTTGAAACTTCAACCACCAAGAGAGGGTGGTCAGCATGCAGTTCGGCTTGTTCACGGTCGGCGATGTCACTCCCGACCCGACGACCGGCCGTACGCCGACCGAGGCCGAGCGGATCAAGGCGATGGTGACCATCGCGCTGAAGGCCGAGGAAGTGGGCCTCGACGTGTTCGCGACCGGCGAGCACCACAATCCGCCCTTCGTGCCGTCGTCGCCGACGACCATGCTCGGCTACGTGGCCGCCAAGACCGAGCGGCTGATCCTCTCGACGGCCACCACGCTGATCACCACGAACGACCCGGTGAAGATCGCCGAGGACTTCGCGATGCTCCAGCACCTGGCCGACGGCCGGGTCGACCTCATGCTCGGCCGCGGCAACACGGGCCCCGTCTATCCGTGGTTCGGGCAGGACATCCGCAACGGCATCCAGCTGGCGTTCGAGAACTACAACCTGCTGCACCGCCTGTGGCGCGAGGACGTCGTCGACTGGGAGGGCAACTTCCGCACACCCCTGCAGGGCTTCACCTCCACGCCCCGGCCGCTCGACGGCGTGCCGCCGTTCGTGTGGCACGGCTCGATCCGCAGCCCGGAGATCGCCGAGCAGGCCGCCTACTACGGCGACGGGTTCTTCGCCAACAACATCTTCTGGCCGAAGGAGCACTTCCAGGGCCTGATCAACCTCTACCGGGAGCGGTTCGCCCACTACGGGCACGGCACACCCGAGGAGGCGTACGTCGGCCTCGGCGGCCAGGTGTTCATGCGCAAGAACTCCCAGGACGCGATCAAGGAGTTCCGCCCCTACTTCGACAACGCCCCCGTCTACGGCCACGGCCCCTCGCTCGAGGACTTCATGGAGGAGACGCCCCTGGCCGTCGGCAGCCCCGACCAGGTCATCGAGCGGACCCTGAAGTTCCGCGAGCACTTCGGCGACTACCAGCGCCAGCTGTTCCTGATGGACCACGCGGGCCTACCGCTGAAGACCGTGCTGGAGCAGCTCGACATCCTCGGCGAGGAGGTCGTCCCGGTGCTGCGCCGCGAGTTCGCCGTCGGCCGGCCCGCGAACGTGCCCGACGCCCCCACCCACAAGTCGCTCCTGGAGAAGGTGCCCGCGTGAAGCTTGTCGTGATCTCCGCGGGCCTCGGCCAGCCGTCGTCGACGCGTCTGCTCGGCGACCGGCTCGCCCAGGCCACCGGCGTCGAGGACGTCCAGGTGATCGAGCTGCGCGAGCTGGCCGTCGACATCGCCAACAACCTCGTCACCGGCTTCCCCGGGGCCCGGCTGCGCGCCGCGCTCGAGGCGGTCGAGGCCGCCGACGGCCTGATCGCCGTCACGCCGATCTTCACGGCCTCGTACAGCGGCCTGTTCAAGTCGTTCATCGACGTGCTCGACAACACGGCGCTCGTCGGCAAGCCCGTCCTGATCGCCGCCACGGGTGGTACGGCTCGGCACTCGCTGGCGCTCGAGCACGCCATGCGTCCGTTGTTCACCTACCTCCGCGCCGTCGTCGTGCCGACCTCGGTCTACGCGGCCACGGAGGATTGGGGCAACGACACGACCCTGTCCGAGCGGATCGACCGTGCGGCGGGCGAGCTGACCGGCCTGATGCGCGCCCTGCCGCGCCGCTCCCCCGAGCCCGCCGTGGTCCCCTTCGAACAGCAGTTGTCGGCCTTCGGTCTCACGGTTTGACGAGCGTGGCGAGGTAGGCCCCGACTCGCGGGATGGACAGCACGACCGAGGTGATGTGGTCCACGTCGCCCACGTCCGTCAGCGTGACGTCGCCGCCCTCGAGCGCCGCCAGGCAGCGGCGGCTGTTCTCGAAGACCGCCTCGGGGTCTCCGTGCGCCGCGAACATCCGGATCGGGAAGGACGCCCGCCACGGCCGGCACGCGTAGTCGTTGGCGCGCGCCGCCCGGCCGAGGCTGCCGGTGGGGTGACGAAGCCGCGCCATGTAATCCGAGGTCAGCAAGTGGGCCGGGTCGGCGGGTAGCCCGGCCGCCGTCTCGTCCAAGGTGTGCCGGCCGTCGAAGAGAGCCGCCACATGGCCCGCGTAGGGCGCCTTGAAGACCTCGGACTCGTCGTCGTACAGGTGATAGAGCCGGTTCCAGGCGACGGTGATGTACGCGAGGTAGTACGTCGCCGCCTTCGGGGCGACCTTCCCATCCAGGGCGGCCGGCCACTCGACGTCGAACAGCTCGTAAGCGCCGCTGATCGGAGCGAGCGCGGCCACGCCTGGACCCTTCTCGAGCGCCTTGGCCAGGAGGAACGCGCCGTTGGCGCCCTGGGAGAACCCGGAGACCGCCACTGGTCCGGCCACCGTCCGCCCCCTTGCGGCCGCGAACCGCCGGGTGGCGGTCATGGCATCGACGGAGGCGCTGACCATCGTCGGAGCATGGAAGTACGGGTGATTTCCCCTTCCCAGGCCGAGCCCCAGGTAGTCGGGCGCCGTGACGGCGTACCCGAGCGAGGCGAAAAGCACGGCCGCCGCGCGGTCGCAGCAGGGGCTCACCGACGGCGCGTCCTTGCGGAAGGACTGGGTCCCGTGCAGCCAGACGGCCGGGCGCAACCGATGCCTGTCGTTGCGCGGCAGCACGACAAGGCCGCTGGCCGTGGTGGACCGGCCGCGCACGTCGACCGTGCGATAAACGATCCGATAGGCGTCCACGCCGTACCGCGCCGCGGGAATGAACACACCGGGCGGCAGATAGCCCTTGATCTCGCTCGCGCCGAGATGTAAGACCCGCATGCTCGACACCACCGTCCCGCGCCACGAGGTGGCGGTGGATCCCGTCGTGCCGGACGCCGCCCCGGGCGCCGTCGTGCCGGATGCCGTCGCGCCCGATGCCGGGGTGCCCGATGCCGTCGCGCCGGATACGGCGGCCATGGCGGGCGCCGCGGCGGCCAGCGTCATCGTCGTCAGCAGTGCCGCGCTGCCGAGTTTCATCATCGTCGTGGTCATGTGACAAGCGTGCCGAGGGAGAAACCAGACCACATGCCCGCTTTCCTGCCAATGTCCGGTAGGGCCCTCCCCCGCTTTGTCAGGGGAGGCTGCGATACTCCGGGGCATGGAAGGGCTTGACCTTGAAACCCTCGAAACCCTCGATCTAGAGACCAAGGCCCGGATGCTGGCCGGGCAGGACATGTGGAGCCTGCCCGCGGTGCCCGAGATCGGGCTGCCGTCGCTGACGATGTCCGACGGGCCGATCGGCGTCCGCGGCAGGCTGTGGACGCCCGACGACCCGTCGATCGCGCTCCCCTCGCCGACCGCGCTCGCCGCGACCTGGGATCCGGCGCTGGCCAGGCGCGCGGGAAACCTGCTCGCGCAGGAGGCCCGCCGCAAAGGCGCGCACGTCCTGCTCGCGCCGACCGTCAATCTGCACCGCACGCCGCTCGGCGGGCGGCACTTCGAGTGCTACTCAGAAGATCCGCTGCTCACCGGCGAGCTGGCGACCGGCTATGTCATCGGTGTGCAGGAGCGGGGCGTCGCGGTCACGGTCAAGCACTTCGTCGCCAACGACTCCGAGACCGAGCGCATGACCGCCGACGTGCGCGTCGACGAGCGCGCGCTCCGCGAGCTCTATCTCCTGCCCTTCGAGATCGTGGTCAGGAAGGCGCGGCCGTACGGGATCATGGCGGCCTACAACGCCGTCAACGGGACGTTCATGACCGAGCACGACCCGCTGGTCAACGGAGTGCTGCGCGGCGAGTGGGGCTTCGACGGGTTCGTCGTCTCCGACTGGATGGCCGCACACGACACGGTCCGCGCCGCCATCGGCGGCCTCGACGTCGCCATGCCGGGCCCGCTGACGGTCTACGGCCCGGCCCTGGCACGGGCCGTCCGCGACGGCCTGGTCCCGGAAGACGTCGTGGACACCCACGTCCGGCGCGTCCTCGACCTCGCCGCGAGGACCCTGGCGCCCGCCCCGCCGGCCGACGAGATCGACGGCCGGGCGCTGGCCAGGGAGATCGCGGTCAGGTCGGCCACGCTGCTGCGCAACGACGGCGTGCTGCCGCTCGCGGGGAGCGAGCGGATCGCGCTGATCGGGGCCGCGGCGGCGCGCGCCCGCGTGATGGGCGGTGGCAGCGCCCAGGTCTATCCGGCGCACATCGTCTCCCCCCTCGAAGGCCTGCGCGCGGCCGGGTTGGACGTGCGGCACGCGAAGGGGGCCGAGCCCAGCACGAAGCCGGCGCCCGCGCGGTTCCCCCTCACCGTCGTGTGCCGGGCCGAAGACGGCCGCGTGCTGGGCGAGTTCCCGCTGCCCGATGGTCAGGTGCGGTGGGTGGGCGAGCTGCCCGAGGGGATCACTCTCGACGAGCTGCACTCGGCCGAGACCGTCGCCACGTTCGTCCCGGAAGAGAGCGGCGACCACCGGTTCGGCGTCGACGGCGTGGGCCGGTTTCGCCTGCAAGCGGGCGAGGTCACGCTCTTCGACGGCCGGCAAGACCCCGAGGGCGACGACATCGCGGCCGCGTTCCTGTTCACCCCCGAGAGCAGTTTCACCACGCGGCTGACCGCCGGCGAGCCGGTCGAGGTCCGGCTCTGGCACGAGGTCGGAAAGATGCCCGGCATCCCGATCGCCTTCGTCTCCTACTGCCTGACCCACGCCGCCCCGACGCCGCCCGACGACGAGCTGATCGAGGAGGCGGTGGCCCTGGCCGCGGCGTCCGACGTCGCGGTCGTGGTGGTGTCCACCTCCAACGAGGTCGAGAGCGAGGGCTTCGACCGCGTCTCGCTGCGGCTGCCCGGCCGCCAGAACGAGCTCGTGGCACGCGTCGGGGCGGCCAACCCGCGCACGGTCGTGGTGGTCAACGCGGGTTCTCCGGTCGAGATGCCGTGGCGCGACGACGTGGCCGCGGTGCTGCTGACCTGGTTCCCCGGGCAGGAGGCCGGCCACGCGCTGGCCGACGTGCTGGCCGGAAGGGCCGAGCCGGGCGGGCGGCTGCCCACCACCTGGCCGGTCGCGATGGCCGACTGCCCGGTCCTCAACACGACCCCGTCGAATGGCGTCCTCACCTACGACGAGGGCGTCTTCATCGGCTATCGCGCCTGGGCCCGGTCGGGAATCGCGCCCGCCTACTGGTTCGGCCACGGCCTCGGCTACACCGACTGGTCGTATGAAGCCGCCGCTCTCGAGGGAAGCGACGCTGCTCTTGAGGGAGGCGACGCTGTTTTTAAGGGACGCACGGTCACCGTCCGGGTGCGAAATGCCGGCGACCGCCCGGGCAGGGAGGTCGTCCAGGTCTACGTCGAGCCGGACCAGCCTGATCCGCACCGGCCCGAGCGGTGGCTGGCCGGGTTCGCCGTCGTGTCGGCCGAGCCGGGCGAGACCGCGGAGGCCACGGTGGAGATCCCGGAGCGGGCGTTCCAGATCTGGTCCGACGGCGGGTGGGTGACCGTTCCCGGGCGCTATGTGCTGCACATCGGCCGGTCCTATGCCAACCTGCCGCTGTCGCTGGACGTGAACAAGTGAGGGTGCGGCTGTGGCGGCAGCCGCACCCTCACGCCGGCGCCGCCGGCCGGTGGATCACACCGGTCGGCGGCCTCGCTCACATACGGGTGCCAGGCCGGGTCAGCCCGAACCGCGCATGGCGAGGGTCCTGTTGGTGAAGGCGCCTTCATTGGTGAAGGCGTTGCGATAGCCGACCGCCCAAAGGCCGTTGCTGGCGGACACTGCCCTCAGCAGGCCGCCCGAAGGAGTGCTGACCGACTCGACCTGCCAGGCCGTGCCGTTCCACTTCTCGATCAGGACTTCAGGATTGACGGCCTGGGCCGAGGTGTAGCCGACGGCGTAGACGCCACCGGTCGCACTGCCGCTCACGGAGTAGGTGAAGTTGTTGGTGACGCCGCCAAGCGGAGGCATCGTCACTTCACTCCATGCCGTGCCGTTCCAGTGGAAACTGGTCGGCGTCTTGTAGTCCTTGTAGCCGACCGCCCAGGCGTCGGTCGGCGAGATGGCCGTGACGCCGGACAGCGTGCCGCCGACACCTCCGACCGGGTCGGGGATCGGCGTCTGCGACCACGCGGTCCCGTTCCAGTGCAGCACGAGCGGGTGATAGACCTCCGTCTTGCCCTTGTTCCGCCACGAACCGACCGCCCACACGTCGCTGGGCGAGCTGCCGGCCACCGCGTTGGCGCCGTTTTGGTAGTTACCGGGAGCGGGGGCTTCCACCCTGGTCCAGGTCGTGCCGTTCCAGTGCGCCATGTACGGCGAGGTGTGCGTGACCGGGTTGAGCGATTCGTAGTAGGAGCCGACCGCCCACGCGTCCGTCGCCGACAGCATGTCGAGACCGGTCGCGGCGGGTGTGGTCGGGGCGCTCGGCAGGTCGACGATCCGCCAGGTGGAGCCGTTCCACTGCCAGACGGCGGACTTCTTGGGTCCGTCGCCGCCTCCGTTGATGCCGTGCGCGGTCTCGACGCTGCCCAGTGCCAGTGCGTTGGTGGGCGACACGGCGTCAACCGCGTACAACTCGTTGTAGAGCTGGGAGCCGTTCGGACTGGAGACGCGGCTCCAGGACGTGCCGTTCCAGCGGGCGATCAGCGAGCGCTGCGCGCCGAGGCTGAAGTCGTACGCGGCGCCGACGGCCCACGCGTTGGTCGACGACGTGGCGGTGACACCGCTGAAGTAACTCAGGTCCGCGCCGGGCGTTGGCGTGATGGACCAGGTGGCGGCGGACGACGGGATCGCCGTTATGGCAGCGATCGACCCCGCCGCCGCGCAAGCGACGGCATACCGGGCAAGGGTGCCCACTAGACCTCCTTAGGCAAAGGACGCTCACCTCCCCTACGAATCCGGCGTGAGTTTGGCCCTATCTTGACCAGATCTGGACACTCAGACCGCGCCTATGGTCGCGCCGCCGATCGTCCCCTATGCTCCCGGCCCCCGCAGGAGCTGGGCGGGCTGGCTGGCGCGGGCGGGGCGGGGGGTGCGTTGCACTGCGGCGGACGGACGGGCCGTCGCGCATGGTGACGGTGGCGGGCACCCGTGGCGGGCCGTAGTGGTGGGTGCGGGCCGTACCCGTCAGGCGTGCGTTCGGCTCAGGGCTCCGTCGATGATCGCGTCGAGCAGGCCTGGGAAGCGGGATTCGAGGTCGTCGCGGCGCAGGGAGCTGACCTTGGTGCGGCCGACCCAGCGGGCGCGGGTCACTCCGGCTTCGCGAAGCACCCGGTAGTGGTGGGAAAGAGTGGACTTGTGCACTCCGAGCCCGTCACCGAGGTCGTTGCACGCCTCTTCGCCGACCTCGGCCAGCCTGGCCACGATGGCCAGCCGCGCTGGATCGGACAGCGCCCGGAGGACCTCGGTCAGCTGAATGTCCTCGGTCGCGGGGTGGGGCAGGGCACGCATGGATAGAACCTACCTCAGTTCTATTGTTTGACAACAATCAAACTATATGACAGTTTGACGTACGTCCAACTGTACCGAGAGGGTTCCCGTGAATCCAAAGCTCTATCCATTGGCGTTCGGCACGTTCGCGGCGGGCACCGGCATGTTCGTCATGGCCGGGCTCGTCCTCCCGATCTCCCATGACTTCGGGGTCTCGCCGTCGGCCGCCGGCCAGTTCATGACGATCTTCGCGCTGGCGTACGCGATTCTGTCGCCCGTGCTCGCCGCGGTTACGGCCAAGGTGTCGCGCAAGCGCCTGCTGCTGATCGCCCTGGCGGTGTACGCGGCAGGAAACCTGCTGACCGCGATCGCTCCCGCGTACGGGATGGCGCTCGGCACGCGCGTCCTCGCGGCGGCGGGGGCGGCCATCCTGACGCCGACCGCGTCGTCGGTGGCGTCCGCGCTGACCCCGCCCGAGCATCGCGGCCGGGCCCTCGCGCTGGTGCTCGGCGGGCTGACCGTCTCGTCGGCGATCGGCGTGCCGCTCGGCACGTGGATCGGCGCCTCGAACTGGCGGTCCACCATGTGGCTGGTGGTGGCCTTCTCGGTGGTGGCGTTCGTGGCGATCGCGGCGGTGGTGCCCGAAACGCGGCTGCCGTCCTCGGGCCGCCTGCTCGACCGCTTCACCCCGCTCGGCGACCGCCGCGTGCTGGCCGTACTGCTCAGCCAGCTGATCATCTTTGCGGCCGTCTTCACGAGTTACACGTATCTCGGCACGCTGTTCGACCTGCCGCTGACCGCGGTCCTGTGGGCGTTCGGCGTCGGCGGGGTGATCGGCAATCAGGTCGGCGGCCGGCTGACCGACCGCTACGGTCCGCGCGTCATGGTCTTCGCGGGCATGGCCGGTGCCACGATCGCCATGGCCCTGATCCCGGTCGCCGGGGTCGCCCTCGTGGTCGCGCTCGTCTGGGCGTTCCTCTGGGGCGCCATCGGCTGGCTGATCGGGCCCGCCCAGCAGTATCGCCTGGTCGGCGCGGTCCCGGACAACGTGCCCGTGGGTCTCGGCCTGCTGTCGTCGGCTCAGTATCTCGGCATCTTCGTCGCGGGCGGCGCCGGCGGCCTGGTTCTCGACTGGTACGGCAAGGCCGGCGTGATCTCCCTGGCCACCGCCTTGGGGCTGGTCGCGCTGCTGTTCACCGCTACGACGTATCGGTCTCAGGCGGCTGCGGCTCCCGAGCCGGCACGGGCCTGAACTCGGGCCCAGATCCGGCTGGTCAGGGTGACGACGAACGGCGCGAAGGGCCACGTCCAGGCGATCGCGCTGGAGAGCCAGAACCCGAGGATGGCCGTGAGCAGGAAGAAGGCCGCGAGCGAGGCGGAGATGGCGATTCCCCGGTGAATGATGGCCGGCTCGTCGACGAGGCCGGCTCGTACGGCCGCCCGTTTGAGCATCGCCTCCGAGGCGAGCAACGCGGCCTCGGTGCCGGCGAAGAACGCGATCGCCACCGGGTTGCCGACCTTCGACCCGATGATCGCGGTCGGATATGGCAGGAAGGCCGCGAAGAACAACAGCGGCGCGTGCCACATGGCCATCTGCTTGCTGACCCCGCTCACCCGGTCCATGAGCGTGTGGTGCCGCCGCTGCACCCCCCACAGCAGGAAGAACGCCAGCACGAACGCGACGAACGAGCCGGCGTTCTCGTTGAAGAAGGACAGCAGCGCGGCCGAGTCGGCGAGGTCGTCCTTGGTGGGGCGTTCGATCTCGACCGCGAGCAAGGTCATGGCGATGGCGAACACCGCGTCGGAGAAGAACGCCAGCCGCTCGGGGCTGTAGCCGGGCTCGGCCCGTTCCGCCGGGTTCACCACTGAGATCCTCCTGTCCGGTTTGTCGGCAGGGAGGATCTTAGACGGAGTACTGGTCATGGGCGAGAAGGAGTTCGAGCATCTCGTCGTCGGTGGCGGTGCGGCCGGAGACGGATATTTCGGCAAGGGCTTCGAAGTAGGCCTCGCGAGGCGCGCCCGGGGTGAAAAGGATCAGCATGGAGGCAGGTTCGCCGGAGTCGTTGCCGAAGGCGTGGATCCCGCCCTGCGGGACGTAGAGGAAGTCGCCGGGCTTGGCGTCGACCCAGACGTCGCCGTTGTAGAGGCGGACCGTGCCGGATATGACGAAGAATGACTCCGTGATCGTGCGGTGGAAGTGCGGCGACGGGCCGGTCGGTGCGCCGCTCATGTTCCACCGGTAGAGCCCGAACTGCCCGCCCGTCAGCGCGCCCGTGGCGAGGTAGTCGACGTTGGTCTTGCCGGGGCCGTACGAGACTCCTTCGGTGGCGCCGACCGGCCGGAAGACCGCACTGATCTCGCCCTTGTCATCGAAGAACTTCTTGTCCGGATATGTCATGACCCTCAGCGTAGCCAGGGGACGCCCGGGGTTTCGGGCGTCCCCTGGCTGCCATCAGGCTTCCTGCTCAGAGATGATCGGCTGGATCTCCATGGCGCAATATCGGGCGTCCGGCCAGCGCGCCGCGATCTCGGTGGCCCGGTCGATGCCGTCCACGTCGATCACGCAGTATCCGGCCAGGAATTCCTTGGCCTCGAGGAACGGCCCGTCGGTGATCGCCGGGACTCCGTCGCGTACCTTGACGGTCCGGGCGCCGGAGATGGCCAGGCCCTCGCCGCCGACCCACTCGCCGCGCTCGGTGAGCTCCTTCATGATGTCGTCGACCTCGGCCATCACCGAGTCGAGGTCGGCCATGATCGCCTCGCGGGCGGCCGCGTTCTGATAGATGAGCAGCATGTATTTCATGTCTGTCCTCCTTCACTCACCCTAGGTCGTAGGCGAAGGCGGGTTCTCGACATCCCGTCTGGACACGGGACTTGTCGCCGTGTTACCACTTCGGTTGCCGACCTTTTCGTACGCGCCGGGCAGGGCCGTACGGGCGGAGCATCAGGCGGGCAGCCGGCGAGGCGGCCGCCACGCTCTCCTTCACCCTTCCGATCAGGGAGACCCTGCCCATGTCCATGCGACGATTCAGGCCTTACTTACTGTTGTTCGCGGTGGCGGCCGGCCTGCTGCCGGCGCTTCCGGCGCAGGCCGCCGGCGAGAGCGTGAACATCTGGCTCACCACCACCTCCGACTCGGCCGGGCGCAACGTCACCCGCGGGCTGCAGCAGCAGACACCGGTCGCGTTCGCGGCCTCGAGCCCGGCCGCCAACCAGACGATCACCGTCAACGAGAACGTCACCTACCAGCCGTTCGAAGGCGCGGGCGCGTCGTTCACCGATACCGCGGCCTGGCTCATGAACAGCTCGGGCGCGCTCAGCGCGAGCACCAGGAACACGGTCATGCAGAAGCTGTTCGATCCGGTCAACGGCATCGGGGTGAGCTTCCTCCGCAACCCGATGGGCTCCTCCGACCTGGCCAGGTTCAGCTATTCGTACGACGACACGTGCTGCGACATCAACGACTTCTCGATCAGCCACGACCTGGCCGACGTGGTGCCGCTGACCCGGCAGGCCAGGCAGCTCAACCCGGCGCTGAAGATCGTGGCGTCGCCGTGGAGCGCCCCGTCGTGGATGAAGGACAACGGCTCGTGGAGCCAGGGCTGGCTGCAGTCGCAGTACTACACCGCCTACGGCCAGTATTTCGCCAAGTACGTCCAGGCGTACGAGGCCCAGGGGATCCACATCGACTACGTGACCCCGCAGAACGAGCCGACCTGCTGCGCCGGATACCCGTCGATGAACTGGAACACGTCTGGGCTGCAGTTCTTCATCAAGAGCGCGCTCTGGCCGGCCTTCCGCAGCGCCGGGATCACCAACACCAAAACGCTGGTCGGCGACTGGAACTTCGACACCTACAACACGTGGGTGGCCCCGCTCGTGGGTGACACGGCCATCCGCAACGACCCGCTGTTCGGCGGCATCGCCTGGCACGGCTACGGCGGCGACGTGACCACGCAGACCACCGTCCACAACCAGTATCCGCAGGTCAATGCGTATATGACGGAGCATTCCGGTGGGACGTGGATTCCCGATCAGCAGACCGAGGACATGAACAACCTGATCGACTACACCCGCAACTGGGACCGCAGCTGGGTCAAGTGGAGCCTCGCCGTGGACCAGTTCCACGGTCCGCACAACGGCGGCTGCGACGTCTGCACCGGCCTCATCACCGTGCAGAACGGCGGTGCGCGCAGCGGGCAGGTCGACTACACGATCGAGTACTACACCATGGGACACCTGACCAAGTTCGTCCGGCCTGGGGCGCTCCGGATCGACTCGACGGCCAACGCCGCCGTGAAGAACGTGGCCTGGAAGAACACGGATGGGTCGAAGGCGCTCATCGCGTACAACACGACGGGAAGCACGCAGACCGTCAAGGTCAACTGGGGCGCCCAGTCGTTCACCTACAGCCTGCCGACCCGGACCTCGGCCACCTTCACCTGGACGGGCCAGCAGTCGGGCGGCGGTGGCGGGCGGCCGATCACCGGATACGGCGGCAAGTGCATCGACGTGGCCGGAGCCAGCAGCGCCAACGGCACCCAGGTCCAGCTGTGGACCTGCAATGGGACCGGCGCGCAGAGCTGGACCGTCAGCGGGTCCTCGATCCAGGCCCTCGGCAAGTGCCTCGACGTCGCGGCGGCCAACAGCGCCAACGGCACGAAGGTCCAGATCTACGACTGCAACGGCACCGCCGCTCAACAATGGACGATCGGCACGGACGGCACGATCCGCGCGCTCGGCAAGTGTCTGGACGCGACCGGGCCGAGTTCGGCGGACGGCACGCCGCTGCAGATTTGGGACTGCACGGGAGGGCCCAATCAGCGCTGGACCACTTGACCACAGCTATTAATTCATGACATTAATTAATAGCTAAACCCCTCTCTCGGCGGCCCTCCCTCGCGAGGGCCGCCACCCCCCATCGCCCTGTCGGCTCGTCTGCTGGATCTGCCCGTTCCGCTGCCGCGATCCGACCACCACCCCCCGCAGGTCCCGGTGCGGGCGAGACTCCGAAAAGGAGCGCCATGAGAGTCGGCTTACGCTTACCTCTCGCCGGGCTGGCCGCGTTCGCGCTGGTCATCGCCGCGGTAAGCCCCGTCAGCGCCGCCACCGGGACCATCACCGGATTCGGCGGCAAGTGCGTCGACGTGGCCGCGGCCAACAGCGCCAACGGCACCCAGGTCCAGCTGTGGACCTGCAACGGCACGAACGCGCAGAGCTGGACCACCAGCGGGTCCTCGATCCAGGCCCTCGGCAAATGCCTCGACGTCGCGGCGGCCAACAGCGCCAACGGCACGAAGGTCCAGATCTACGACTGCAACGGCACCGCCGCACAACAATGGACGATCGGCACGGACGGCACGATCCGCGCGCTCGGCAAATGTCTGGACGCGACGGGCGTCAGCTCCGCCGACGGCACACCGCTGCAGATATGGGACTGCACGGGCGGGGCGAACCAGAAGTGGACGGCACCGAGCGGGAGCAACCCGCCACCCCCGCCTTCACGTCTGCCCGGCGCGCCGTACCTCTATCTCGGCTGGGGTAGCCCGCCCAGCGCCACCTCGGTCATGAGCGCCAGCGGCGTGCGGTCGTTCACGATGGCCTTCATGTTGTCCGGCGGCGGCTGCAACCCCATGTGGGACAGCTCGCGGCCGCTCACGGGCGGGGTGGACTCGTCCACGATCTCCTCGATCAAGAACGCCGGTGGCAGCGTCGAGATCTCCTTCGGCGGCTGGTCGGGCAACAAGCTCGGGCCCAACTGCTCCTCGCCGGCGGCGTACGCGACCGCCGTGCAGCAGGTGATCAACGCGTACGGGCCGATCGCGGTGGACTTCGACATCGAGAACACCGACGAGTTCTCCAACTACACGGTCCAGGACCGGATCCTGAACGCGCTGAAGACGGTCAAGCAGAACAACCCGAACGTCAAGGTCGTGCTCACCTTCGGCACGTCGACGACCGGACCGACCGGGGACGGCATCCGCCTGATCAACCAGTCGCGGGCGCTCAACGTGCCGATCGACAACTACACGATCATGCCGTTCGACTTCGGTGGCGGCGCCAACATGTACCAGAACACGGTCAACGCCGCCGAAGGCCTGAAGAACGCGCTCAAGTCGGCCTGGGGGTGGACGGACGCGCAGGCCTACGCGCACATGGGAATCTCCGGCATGAACGGCAACTCCGACCAAGGCGAGGTAACCACGGTCGCGATCTGGACGCAGATCCGTGACTACGCCACCTCGCACGGCCTCGGCCGACTTGCCTTCTGGTCCGTCAACCGCGACCGCCCCTGCCCCGGCGGCGGCCTCCAGGAAACCTGCAGCGGCCTCAGCCAGAACAACTGGGACTTCACCCACATCACCGCCTCCTTCTAACCCCCGGCGTGATCATGCAGGAACTCCCGCCATGCAGGTCGGGGACTCGGGAGTTTCTGCATGATCACCACGCGGGTGACCTGCTGGTTGGAAATTCATGCAAGATCACGCGGGGGAGGGGTTATGGTGGGGGAGTGAAATGGCGACATTGATCCAGACCTGAGACATCGGTTTCCCGAAGGCTGTATGCGTACGCCTTCGCGGATGAGTTTGTGTTGCTCTATCCGGTCTATGCGGTGTTGTTCGAGGAGCATGGGCTGTCCGCGGCTCAGATTTCCTCGCTGTTCGCCATCTGGTCGCTGACCGGGTTCGTCGTCGAGATCCCCTCGGGGATGTGGGCCGACGTCTTCTCCCGCCGCAAGCTGATGGTGCTCGGCCCGTTCCTGACCGGCATCGGCTATGGCCTGTGGACGTTCTTCCCGTCCTATCCTGCGTTCGCGGCCGGGTTCGTGCTGTGGGGCACCGGCAGCGCGCTGGTCTCGGGCACCCGTGAAGCGCTGGTCTACGAGGAGCTCGTACGGCTCGGCGCCTCCGACGTCTATCCCAAGCTCATCGGCCGGGCCACGGCCATCGGCACGACGGCCTCCCTCGTCTCGAGCGCGATCACGGCGCCGGCCATGGCGGCCGGGGGCTACCTGGCCGTCGGCCTGGCGAGCGTGGCGGCCTGCTGGGTGGCGGCCCTGCTCGGCTGGTTCATGCCCGAGACCGGGAAAGCGACGGACGACGACGAAGACGGGCGGGGATATTTCGCGACCTTGCGCATTGGTATGGCGGAGGTGCGGCAGGCCCCGAGTGTGCGGCGGATCCTGCTGGCCCTCGCCGCCCTGGCCGGAATCGCCTCCCTCGACGAATATCTGCCCCTGCTGGCCGAGGCCACCGGCGTCGCGACGCCCGTGGTGCCGCTGCTCGTCGTGTTGGTGACGGTCGGCATCACGGTCGGCGGCTGGCTGGCCGGATACGGCGCGCGTTTCCTGTCGCCGCTTCTGGTGGTCGCGGTCGTCACCATGGCGGGCGGCTCCCTCTGGACCCATCCGCTGGGCATGGTGCCGGTGACCGTGGCGTTCGGGATCCTCTACTGGGCGATGGCCGTCCTTGAGGGCGGCCTGCAGAATCGCATCGCCGACCGCTCGCGGGCCACTGTGACCTCGATGGCCGGGCTCGGCTCGGAGGTGTTCGCGATCCTGACCTTCGCCGGCTACGCGTTGGGCTCCCGATGGTGGGGCCCCGGCCCGATCTTCGCGATCTTGGCCCTGCCGTATCTGGTCATGGCCTGGTTGATACGGCGGCGCGAATGACGCTCGCCGGGTCGCCCTCGTGGTAGACGCGCTCGGAGGGCTCGATCCCGTCGAGGAACTCCTGGTAGACCACGGCGCACGTGAGGTGCTGGATCGGCTCGCCCAGCGTGAGCGCGTGCGCCGGGTCCGAGCCGGGCACCAGCCGCCGCCAGGCCTCCACCCAGGGCCGGGTGGTCTCGGCCCAGCGTTCGACCGGCATCATCAGCCGGGGCCGGAGGCCGTCGACGACGGGATGGCCGAGGCAGGCGTCGGCGAAGTCGAGGGCGACCGCCGGTTTGCCGGCTTCGGCACGCCAGTTGCCGGTGTGGAAGTCACCGTGGACCACGGTCTCCGGTAGCCCGCACGCGTCCAGGTCGGCGACCAGGGCCGGCAGGCCGGAAACCAGATCCCACGCATCCCGGAGTTCGTCGGCGGAGAGCTGGCGCCCGGCCTCGCCATCGAGCAGGGCGGCCACCTCACCGGCCAGATCCTTGGGCGCGCGGCGGCGCAGTCCAGCGGGTGCAACGACGGCCGTTTGGGCGGCGGCGAACCGGGCGACCGTGTCGCCGATCACCTCCGCGGGCGCCGACCAGCAGTCCTCCCCCGGCACCTGCTCCATCAGCACGCGGTGGTTGGCCGGGTCGACGGCCACGATGACAGGGACGAGCGTCGGGTCGACGGCCGCGAACGCCTGGATGACGCTGCCCTCGTCGGAGGCGAACGCCGACGTGATCTTGAGCCAGACCGGGCCACCGGCCGTGGGGATCCGCCACAGGCCGGCCAGGTTCCATGTCTTGACCTGGATCGCGGGCCCCGTGCGCGGTCGTCCCGCGGTGCTCAGCGCGGCGTCGGTCCAGTCAAGGGCGTCCCGTACGCCCTGGGCCGTGGCCCACGCCGACCGGCGCGGATGCCCCTCGGCCAGTTCCTTCGGAATCGGACCGCCGGCCCGTTCGCCCAGGAATTCGGCGTGGTAGGTGACGTGGCCGCCGCGTGGGGATTCGCCGCCTTCGGCGCGCAGCAGCCGGAGAACGACGACCGGGCCGCCGAGCACCGACTCGAGGTGGGCGCAGATCAGCTCGACCTCCGGCCACCACGGCACCGGCACGTCGAACGGCCCGATCTCGCCGAGGTAGCCGTCTCCGCAGGTGACCAGAGCTGTCACGGTCTTGTGCACGACCCCAGTTTGGGGCTGCGCGCGTACGGGATCCACTGGGTTCCCCCCGGCCCGGGCGGTGGCCGGGCCGGGGGGAGATCATCACGCCGCGGCCGACGAGTTGCCGGCCAGCTTGACGCTGGCCAGGTCATGCGCCAGGAGCGCGGTCTCGACCTGGGCCACGGTGGAGCTGGAGGTCACGCCCGGGAGCGTGGCGGTGTCCAGCGCGTAAAGGGTGAATTCGTACTTGTGGCTGCTGCCGCCCGGGCAGGGGCCGAAGTACTGCAGGGCCTTGTCGCCCGAGCCCATGGCCTTCTGCTTGGCGGGCGACTGGCTCGGCACGTTGAAGCCGAGCCCGAGGCCCTCCGGCAGTGCGGTCTTGGACGCCGGGATGTCCCAGATCACCCAGTGCTTGCCGCTGTTGGCGGTGTCGATCAGCTCGACCGCGTAGCTCTGCGTGCCGGACGGAGCGTTGGACCAGGCCAGCGGCGGCGAGATGTCGTTGCCTGAGACGTGGTCCTGCGCGCAGGTGTACTTGGTCGGGATCGTGCCGTTGTTGGCGAACGCGGTGCTTGTGAGCGTGGGCGCGAACTTCAGCCGGACGATCACGTTGTCGAGCGTGGACGGCGTGCCGCCGTTCTTGTCGTTGTTGGTGGAGGTCAGCCAGAGACCGCCGTCGGGGGTCTTGACGATGGTGCGCAGGCGTCCCCACCGGCCGTTGAAGAAGGCACGCGGCGTGTCGGTGGTGCTACCGGTGATCTTCATGACCCACAGGCGCTCGCCGCGCACGGCCGCCATGTAGATCCAGTCGTTGACGATCTCGATGCCGCTCGGCGACGCCGAGGCCACGTCCCACTGCTGGATCGGGTTGACGTACGCGGTGTTGCTGCACCTGCCTTCGCAGTTCGGCCAGCCGTAGTTCTTGCCGGGCTGGATCAGGTTGAGCTCGTCCCACGTGCTGTCGCCGAACTCGGCCTCCCACAGGCGGCCCTGGGAGTCCCAGGCGATGCCCTGCGGGTTGCGGTGGCCGAGCGTGTAGACGCGCGGCGCGCTGGGGAACGGGTTGCCGGGGGCGCCGGCGCCGGTCGGCGTGACGCGCAGGATCTTGCCGTTGAGCGAGTTGAGGTTCTGCGCGCGGGTGCCGTCCTGGCCGTCGCCGGTGGTGATGTAGAGCATGCCGTCGGGGCCGAACTTGATCCGTCCGCCGTTGTGGAAGCGGTTCTTGGCGATGCCGGTGACCAGGGCCTCACGCGGGCCGATGGCGCCGTTCTCGTACTTGAACCGGACCACGCGGTTGTCGTTGGCGGCCGTGTGCATGGCGTAGATGTAGTGGTCGGTGGCGAAGTTCGGGGACGCGGCCAGGCCCAGCAGGCCGCCCTCGCCGCCCGTGGTCACGGCTTCGGTGATCTTGCCGATGACGGTCTTCTGGCCGTCGAGGGTGACCCGTACGATCTCGAAGCGATCCCGCTCGGCCACCAGGGCACTGCCGTCCGGCAGGAAGGTGACGCCCCACGGCAGGTCGATCTGCGTGTTGACGTCCCTGTCGTAGATCGGGTCGCCGCCGGCCGCGGTGGTGCCCGTCTTGACCGACAGCACGGCCGTCTTGGGCGAGGTGTTGTTGTTGGCGTCGAAGGCCTCGACCTGGAAGCCGTACGTGGTGGCCGGGGTGAGGGCGTCCACGGTGGCGGTGGTGTCGGGGACCGTGGAGAACTTCACGCCGTCCTTGTAGACGTTGTAGCCGGTCACGCCGATGTTGTCGGTGGAGGCGTCCCAGGCGAGGGTCACGGTGTTGGCCGTGACGTTGGTGGCCCGCAGGTTGCCGGGCGTGCTCGGCGGCGTCGGGTCGACGATCTGCGGCGTGGTGAAGTCGACGCTGTTGCTGCCCTGCGACGGGTTGCCCGCGGCGTCGTACGCCAGGACGCTGATCACGTAGCGGGTGTTCGGGCTGAGGTTGGGCACCGTGGTCGCGGTGACGTTGCCGCCGACCGTGGCCAGCACGTTTCCGCCGTTGTAGATCTTGTACTGCTGGACGCCGACGTTGTCGGTGGCCGCGTCCCAGGCCAGGTCGACCGCGGTCGGCCGGGGGTCGCCGACGACGCGCAGGTTGGCGGGCGCGGTGGGCGGCTCGGGGTCGACCGGCACCTGCGCGGTCAGCTTGTCGAGGTTGGGGCCGCCGTTGGCGGTGGTGGCGGTGAGCCTCACCGCGTTCGCGCCCGCGATCAGGCCGACGGTGACGGTCTTGTCGACCCAGGTGTCCCAGTTGGCGGTGGCCGGGAACGACACGTTCGCGGCGGCGACGGTCCCGTTGACGGACACGTCCAGCGGCCGGTCGACCGCGGTCCCGTTGGCGTACCTGAGGGTGAGCGGATAGTTGCCCTGGACGGCCGCGGTCACGGTGAACTCCACGTACGACCCGGCCACGTTGGTGTAGTCGACGAACCCGGTCCCGGTGAAGCCGGTGTGGTTGGTGGCGACCGCGCCCTGCGAGATCGAGGCGTCCTCGGCCTGGTAGACCGTGGTGTCGCCGCCACCCGAGGGGGTCACGGAGAAGTCGATGAAGTCGAGGTTCGGATTGCCGCCCGCGGCCGTGGAGGTGACCCGGACCTTGATCGGCCCAGCGCTCACCGGCGTGGTCAGGGTGTAGGTGGCCCAGGTGTCCCAGTTCGCGGTGACGCCGAACGAGTGGGCGGCCTCGACGACGGTCCCGTTGACGGAGATGTCGGAGGTGCGCGCGCCGGTGGTGCCGTTCGCGTAGCGGATGGCGATCGTGGCGGTCCCGGTGTCGCCGGCGGTGAGCGTCCATTCGGTGTAGCTGCCGGTCACGTTGTCGCCGTTGACGTAGCCCGTGCCGGAGAAGCCGGTGTGCGAGTTCTCGAAGATGCCCTGCGAGATCGTGGCGTCCTCGGCCTCGAAGTGGCTCGTGCTCGTCGGCGGGGCCACCTCGAAGTCGGTGAAGTCGACGTTCGGGTTGCCGCCCGCGGCGGTCGCGGTCAGCCGGATCTTGTTGCTGCCCGCGGTCACCGGGGCCGTCAGGGTGTACGTGGCCCAGGTGTCCCAATCGGCGGTGACCCCGAACGAGTGGGCCGCCTCGACGACGGTCCCGTTGACCGCGATGTCGGTGGTGCGGGCGCTCGTGGTGCCGTTGGCGTACCGGATGGCGATCGTGGCGGTCCCGGCGTTGGCGGCGGTGACCGTGAACTCCAGGTAGCTGCCCGCCACATTGTCGCCGTTGACGTAGCCCGTGCCGGAGAACCCGGTGTGCGACGTCTCCAGGATGCCTTGGGAGATGGTGGCGTTCTCCGCCTCGTAGCGGGTGGGGGCGGCGCCGGCAGGTGTGGCCACCAGCGTGCCCGCTAACAGGCCGACGGCGAGGGCGCCGGCAAGGAAAGCTCGCACGAGATCTCCAATTGTTAAGAAAACTTCCTAACTTTTGATAGATAGGATCACTCGACGGGCGACGTGTCAATACGATCCCGGAAAGCGCTTGCAGCCCTCAGCCACAGCGACAGCCACACCCGCCACCGCCACCGCCCAGGGTCGCCCTCTCCCCGGGGCGCGGGCCCCAACCCGCTCCCCACCCCGCCGCCGCGCCAGCCGTCGCCCCGAGCCGCCCCGCCGCCGCGCCAGCCGTCGCCCCGAAGCCGCCCCTATCGAGCCACGCCCGCCGGCCACAGCCCAACGCCGCCACCCACCCGGGCCGCGCGCACGGCAACCGGGTCATCAGGCGGGCCGCCCCCCTGGAGATCTGATAAGTCCCCCACAGTCGCGCCTGACTGGGAAGCGGATCCCCGATCGCGATCTCTCCACGGAAATCTGTTCACTCAACTGATCCGCGATCCGCCTACAGACAAATGTCGGCCCACATCGATCAATTCCTCGCACGGGATTCGCCTTCATATTCGTTCGGTTTCGCCGGTCGCCGCCCGGATGCGACGCGAGGAGATCTTCGATCGCGACAAGCCGCTGAGCTGTACATACTCCTCGACGAATGGGCCCTCAGGCGCCCCATCGGCAGTAACGACGTCATGGAGCGAAAAAGCCTGACCGCCGCGGACCTTTCGCAGGCAGCGTGGGAGAAAAAGCTCCCGCAGTGGCAACAATGGCGGCACCTGCGTCGAGGTCGCGGCCAACCTGCCCGGAATCATCGCCGTACGGGGCAGTAAGAACCCGGCGGGCGCAGTCCTGGCCTTCACCTCCGACGAGTGGACCGACTTCCTCGGCGGCGTCAGACTCGGCGAATTCGACCTGCCGGCCTGATCCCCGCGACGTGGGGAGCCACCCATGAATCCGGCCAGACCTCCGATCTTTAGCCTGAAGCCAATCCGGATGGTAGACGTAAGCCACATTCGATAGGTTATCAGGCATACACGGTGCGTGATCTTATGGTTCGATTGACTGCATGGGGCGGGATGATCTCAGTGACTTCGCCATGACGGCTCGTGGTGCCGCCTGGATCAGATGGGTCTTACAAGGATTCTCCGTGGTGCTCGCTGTCGCGGTGGCGGTGGCCAGCAACCAGATCCTCAACAGCGGCCTATGGAGTTGGTGGTGGACGGGCATCGCCGTCGCCCTGACGACCATCAGCGCCCTGATCACCCATAAGCTCACCCGGCCAACCGCAGCGACTCCTGCCGCGACTTCTGGCCAGGTCATAGAGGACAGCACCGCCGGCACGAGCATCGACCAGCTACGCGACATCACCGGCAGCGTCCGGCTCCACGACACCAAATCACCAGCGCCGGCCCCGGCACCCTCGACGGCCCCCGCCCAGCCCGCCGCGCCTGGTGAAGCGCCGCCGCCAGCCGATCGCGAGACCCCCGCCGACCAGCGGATCAGCGGATCGCAGGCAGGCGGATCGATCACCCAGATCCACGGTGTGGGCGGCGATGTGACCATCGAACGCTCATGACCGCCGAGCCCACACCATCCGACAGCTCCCCCGATGCAGCCCCAGCCGGGACGCTGCAGTCGGTCACCGACACGACGGTGCACCGGGACCTGATCCAGATCGCACACGTCGCCGGAAATGTCACCATCACCCAAGCCGGACCGGTCCCGGTAGTCGAGCAGATCGTTGAGGGCGACATCCCCGCCCAGCCGCCCGGCTTCCAACTACGCCCCGAGCTACTGGAACGGCTACACGCCCAGGTGGGGGCAACGGGAGCGGCAGTGGTGTCGGCGGTCACCGGCACCCCGGGGGTCGGTAAGACCTTGCTGGCCGCATCGTATGCATGGGCGTGCCAGCAGGCGGGCTGGCCACTGGTCGCTTGGATACCGGCAGAGACCGCCGACCAGATCACCACCGGCTTGGCCGCCGTCGCCCACCGGCTCGGCCTACGCGAAGCCGACGACGACGCCCTCACCGCAGCGGCCAAGGCCAAAGCCTGGCTGTCGGCGCGGTCGGCAGCCGGGGTTACTCGTGTTCGACAACGCTGCCGATGTCGACCAGCTGGCGGCGTGGTGCCCGGTCACCGGAGCGGTCAGAGTGCTGATCACCTCGCGCAACCGGGCCTTCCATCAGCGCTATGCCCCGATCGAGGTGGACACCTTCACCGCCGAGCAGGCCGCCCGCTTCCTGGCCGAGCGCACCGGGCTGGACGACCTCGACCAGGCCACGGCACTGGCGGCCGAGCTGGACTATCTGCCCCTGGCATTGGCCCAGGCAGCCGCCCTCATCGCCCGCCGCCATCTCATCTATCCCGCCTACCGTCGGTTGCTGGCCGACTTCCCACTGAGCGACTACCTGCCCTCCCAGCGAGGCGATATCTATCCCGTCGGCACCGCCCAAGCGATCATGCTGTCGGTGGTCCAGGCGGAAGCCACCCTCCCCGGCGGGGCCGATCTACTGCGGACACTGGCCGTGCTGTCCCCCGCCGGCGTCCCGCGCATCCTCCTGCCGGGTCACGTCGACCTCACCGCCCAGGCATCCTCCGCTGATGTGACGGCAGCCGCCGAAGCGCAGGAGCTGCTCGCCGGGTTGGCCGACACTTCACTGATCAGCTTCAGCGAAGATGGCTCGGCGGTCCTGATGCACCGCCTGGTTCAACGAGTCCTGCGCGAACGCGTGATCCGCGACGGAGACCTGCCCGCCGCCATCGATCAGGCGATCGACCTGCTGGTGGCCTTAGACAACGTGATCCCGAACGGCGCCCAGACCTGGGCCGCACGTGCCGCGGTCGAGATCCTCTTGGAACAGACCGATGCCCTGCGCACACTAACGACTGGCGACGACATCCCTGACCGCCTGCTCGCCCTGCGCGCCTGGTGCGGCCACTACCTGATGGACCTCGCTGATCTCCGCCGTGCCGTCCCGCTTCTCCGGCAGACCCTTTCCGACCGCGAACGCATCCTTGGCACCGACCACCCCAACACCCTGACCTCCCGCAACAACCTCGCCAGCGCCTACCAAGCGGCAGGCGACCTCACCCAAGCCATCCCCCTCTACCAGCAGACCCTCACCGACCGCGAACGCATCCTCGGCACCGACCACCCCGACACCTTGTCCTCCCGCAACAACCTCGCCACTGCCTACCAGGCGGCCGGCGATCCCAGCAGGGCCATCGCCCTCCACCAGCAAAACCTCACCGACCGCGAACGCATCCTCGGCACCGACCACCCCGACACCTTGTCCTCCCGCAACAACCTCGCCTACGTCTACGGATCGGCCGGCGACCTCACCCGCGCCATCTCCATCTACCAGCAGACCCTGGCTGACTGCGAGCGGGTGCTGAGTGAGGACCACCCGATTACCAAGGCAGTGCGGGGCAACTTGGACGTGCTCACGAGGTCACACGAAAGGAAGTAAGGGAGCACGCGGGCTATCGCGGCTGACTTTCGTCGGAGCGGTAGTCGTAGAGGCTGTTGACGAACTTGTGGCGGAGGGGGGCGACGCGGCTCGTCGTCCAGAAGAAGAGGCGGCTGAAGGCGAGGACGGTCCGGCCGATGAGGGGGCGATACATGGGGTCGCGGCCGTTGGTGCCGTTCTGGGCCAGGGAGTCGGCGACGCGGGCGAAGCCGTAGGGGATCATTTCGGCCTCGTAGGCGGCGATGGCCTCGAGAAGGGGCTTGCCGGAGGTGAGCTCGCGGCAGAGCAGGCGCGCGTCGCGGAGAGCCGTGTTGGCGCCCACGCCCTGGCCCGGGGTCATCGTGTGGACGGCGTCGCCGAGCAGGGTGATGTTCGTCGTCGGCCACGGGTCGATCGGCTCGGAGGTGCGGATTTTGACGAGGAAGCAGCTGCCTTGGTCGCCCAGCTCGAACAGGCGCCGGTAGGCGGGGTGGTAGTTCGACGTCATGGCGAGGACCAGGTCCTTCAGCTGCTTGCCGTCCATGTCGGCGACGTCGGCGGGGAAGCGGTCGGCGGAGGTGGAGAAGCTCCAGTTGATGTAATCGGCCGTGTTGTCGTAGAGCAGGCCAGGCCATCGGCGGATCAGGTCGCCCTCGACGCCGCCGCGGTCGCGCTGGAACTCCATCACGTGCCAGACGCCGAACTGGCCCTTCGGCGCGAACAGCAGCGAGATCCCCTCGAAGACTTCCCGGGGCAGCAGGGCCTTCGTCTCTTCGGTGATCGGGACCTTGGCGGCGATGGCCCAGACGCCGGTCTCTTTCACACCCGCGTGCGGCAGGTACTGCCGGCGCACGCGTGAGTTGGTGCCGTCGGCGGCCACCAGGACGTCGCCGGTCTCAAAAGTGCCGTCGGCGAAATGGGCGGTGACCCGGCCGTCGTCCGCATGCGAGTAGTGCGTGAAGGTCTTGTCGAACCGTACGACGTCGTCCATGCCGGTGAGCAGGACCTGGCGGAGCGTCATCCGTGACACCGACCGCTCGGCGTTCACGTCGTCGGCGGCCTCGCGGAGCCGGAATGAGGCGGTCATCCGAAGCTTCTCGGTGAGCACGTTGAAGTAGCGCGGCTCGCGGGCGCAGGTGGCCACGAACGTCTCGAACAGCTCGGGTGGCAGCAGTTCGTTCAGCGCGCGGCTGCCGGTCGGGTTGATGCCGACGCGATAGCCGTACAGGCCGTCGGTTCTCGTGCGGTCGCGCTCGAAGACCGTGACGTCGACGCCTGCGCGGCGCAGTCCGTGCGCCAGGGCCATGCCGCCGGTGCCGGCTCCGATGATCATGACGTGCATGTCTAGACTCCTCTTGATAGTCGAGATATATTTATCTTGAACATCGAGAGGCTTGAATGTCAAGGGAAAATTTGCTGAAGCAGGTCGGCGCGGCGGCCCAGGCCTATCAGGCGTCGGTCGAGGCGTTCGACGAGGCCGTGGCCCGGCGCATGCGGATCAACAGCACCGATCTGCGCTGCATCGAGGTGCTGCTGCAGGAGGACTCCGTCACTCCAGGGCGGCTGGCCGTCGCGCTCGGGCTGACCACGGGCAGCGTGACGGCGATGCTCGACCGGATGACGCGACTCGGCTATCTGAGCCGGTCGCCCGACCCGATGGATCGGCGGAAGATCGTGGTGCGCGCCACGGACCGGACGCGCGAACTCACCACAGAGCTTTATCTGCCACTCGCCGTCGAAGGCGAGCGGGACGTCCTCGGCCACTACACGGACGAGGAGCTGGAGGTGGTGCTGGACTTTCTTACGCGCGCCCGACAGCTACAGGAGCGCCATCATCAACGGGTCATCCCGCGGCGACCATGAGCGCCATGCCCACCAGGATGACCACCGGGATCAACCAGACGACGACCTCGGCGGCGAACTCCTTGTACATGACTCTCCTCCTGGACGGGCGACTCCCGCCTAGAGGATATTCGGTCTGCTCCCCAAGTAAGGCACGTTACGTTCGGGGATATGCGCTACATCATCATCGGCGCCGGCGCGATCGGCGGGACCATCGGCGCACGCCTGTTCGAGGCGGGCCTCAACGTCGTGCTGGTGGCCCGCGGCCGGCACTTCGCCGCGCTCCGTGACGGCGGCCTGCACTTCACCTCCCCGGACGGCGTCCGCACGCTCCCGATCCCGGCCGCCGACGGCCCTATCCCCCTGACCAGCGACGACGTGCTGGTCATTGCCACCAAGACGCACGACACCGCGGCGGTGCTCGACATCTGGGCGGACGCCCCGGTCGAGGGCGGCGGCACGGCGGCCGAGCGCCTGCCGATCGTCTGCGCGCAGAACGGCGTCGAGAACGAGCGGCTCGCGCTCCGGCGCTTCTCCCGCGTGTACGGCATGCTCGTCTGGCTCCCCGCGCTGCACCTGATCCCCGGCCAGGTCATCGGCTACGGCGCGCCCCTGTCCGGGATGCTGCCGGTCGGACGTTATCCACAGGGTGTGGACAACGTGGCCGAGCGGATCGCCGCCGACTTCGCCAAGAGCGGGTTCGCCACCTTCGCCAGCCCAGAGATCATGCGCTGGAAGTACGCGAAGCTGCTCGGCAACCTCGGCAACGCCATCCAGGCCATGTGCGGGCGCGCCTCCGGCTGGGAGCCGATCGCGGCCCGGCTGCGCGCCGAAGGCCGGTCCGTGCTCGACGCCGCCGGCATCGCGTACGTCTCCGAGGAAGAGGAGCGGGCCGAACGCGGCGACAAGGTCCAGGAGGTGTCCATCGACGGCGTCGAACGGCCCGGCGGCTCGACCTGGCAGAGCCTGGCCAAGCGCAGCGGCTCGGTCGAATGCGACTACCTGAACGGCGAGATCGTCCTGCTCGGCCGCCTGCACGGCGTCCCCACCCCGGTCAACGAGTGCCTGCAGCGGGAAAGCGCCCGTTTCGCCGGCGAGGGCCGCGCCCCCGGCTCCATGACCATCCCCGAGCTGCTCGACCTCGTGGAGGGGTACGCCCGTGCCGCGGGATCCTGACGCGTTGCGCGCCCGCCTCGGCGACCGGCGGCTGGCCCTGTGGGCGGAAGGCCACGTGTTGCATGTGGCATACCGTGGACCCGCGGAAAACCCGCAGGTCGTCGGCGTGGACGTACAGCTGTCGCGGGTGGACGGCGACCTGTGGGCAGGGCAGATGACAATCGAACGCCTCGACGAGGCCGTGTTCCAGATCTTCGAGCCGACCGAACGCGGCGAGCTGATCACGAGAGATCACGTCCACGTGTGGCGCGGGCCGCTGGCCCCGCCAGAGCTACCGTACGTGCACGTGGTGCCGGCCGACCACCGGCTGCCGTTCCTCGGCGGCGAGCGTGGCGTGCACGTCTATCGCCCGGCCGGGATCGACGGCCCGCTGCCCGCCGTGTGCATGGCCGACGGAGAGGCGCTCCAGGGGTTCGCCGGCCTGGTCGAGTCCATGATCCGGGCTCGCGACCTGCCGCCGGTGATCCTCGTCGGCGTCGAGAGCGGCGACAACGACGAACGCGCCCGCGAATACCTCCCGCTCGACGACCCGGAGCGCTTCACGGCCCATCTCGGGTTCGTGGTGGACCAGGTGATCCCGTGGGCGCGGGACACCGTCCAGGCGTCGGGCGTGTGGCTCGCCGCCGGCTTCTCCAACGGCGCGGTCTGGGCGCTCAACGCCGCGCAGCGCCGTCCGGACGTCTTCCGCGGCGTGGTGGCGCTCAGCCCCGGCATTCCGCCGGAGCTGTGCGCGCCGCAGACAGCGAGCGCGCCGCACTACATCGCGGCCGGGACGCAGGAGCGCGGCTTTCGCCGCGCGGCCGCCAAATGGGCCAAGACCCTCGACGAACGTGGCGCGGCCGTGCAGCATCGCGAGTGGATCGGCGGGCACGACGAATACTGGTGGCGGCAGCACCTGCCCGCCGGACTTCGGTTCGTGCTCAAGGCTGAAAGCGGTAGCCCATCCCCGGCTCCGTGATCAGGTGGACCGGGTGCGCCGGGTCGCGTTCGAGCTTGCGGCGCAGCTGGACCATGTATTGCCGCAGGTAGTTGGTCTCCTTGGAGTAGGCGGGCCCCCACACCTCGTGCAGCAGCTGCCGCTGGCTGATCAGCTTGCCGGGGTTGCGGGCCAGGATCTCCAGCAGGTGCCACTCGGTGGGGGTCAGCCGTACGCCCCCGGAGATCGTCTTGCCGGTCAGATCGACCACGTGGTCGCCGACGCGCACCGACGGTTCGTCCCCATCGGGCACGGAGGTGCGCCGCGTGACGGCGCGGATCCTGGCCAGCAGTTCGTCGACGCCGAACGGCTTGGTGACGTAGTCGTCGGCGCCCGCGTCGAGCGCGTCGACCTTGTCGGCGCTGCCGGCCCGTCCCGAGAGCACGATGATCGGCACATGGGTCCAGCCGCGCAGGCCGTGGATCACGTCGACGCCGTCCATGTCGGGCAGGCCGAGGTCGAGCACGACCAGGTCGGGATGCCAGTCGGCGGCCTGCCGCAACGCGGCCGCGCCGTCTTCGGCCACCGCCACGGCGTAGTGCCGGGCGGCCAGGTTGATCCGGAGCGCGCGCAGGATCTGCGGCTCGTCGTCCACCACGAGAATCCTGGTCATCGCCCCTCCCGTCCCTCCGACCCGACCCCCCGCTCCGGCAAAGTCAGCACCATCGTGAGGCCGCCGCCGGGAGTCTCCTCGGGGACGAGCGTCCCGGCCATGGCCTCGGCCAGGCCGCGCGACAGCGCGAGGCCCAGCCCCACACCGGTGTGGTTGTCCCGGTCGCCGAGCCGCTGAAAGGGCAGGAACACCCGGTCGTACGCCTCGGCCGGGATCCCCTGCCCCCGGTCGACCACCCGGATCTCCACCCGCCCACCGACCACTCCGGCCGTGATCCACACCTTGCCGGGACTGTAGCGGACGGCGTTGGAGACGAGGTTGGCGAGGATGCGTTCGAGCAGCGCCGGATCGGCGACGACGTCGGGCAGAGTGTCCGGAAGCTCCTCGATCACGTCGTGGTCCTCGACAGCACGCGGCAGGATCTCGGTGAGCGCCACCGGCTGAAGCTTCAGGCCGAGCGTGCCGGCCTGCAGGCGGCTCATGTCGAGCAGGTTGGCGACCAGCCGGGCGAGCTTGGCCAGCGACTCGTCGGCCGTGGCCAGCAGCTCTCCGCGATCCTCGGGCGACCAGTCGATCTCTCCGCGCAGGCTCTCCACGGCCGCCTTCGCCGAGGCCAGGGGCGTACGGAGATCATGGCTGACGGCCGCGAGCAGCGCCGTGCGCATCCGGTCGGCCTCCTCGAGAGGTCCGGCGCGCTCGGCCTCCTCGGCCAGCCGCCGCTGCCGCAGCGCGACCACCACCTGCGCCGCGAACGCCTCGACCACCGATCGGTCGGCGGCCTCGAGCGGCCGCCCACGCAGCGCCACCACCAGCGAATCGTCGACCACGACCGTGTCGTCGGCGGCCTGCGGGCTGCTGAACGGCGGGCCGCCGGCCGTCGCGATGATCCGCCACTCGCCGCCGTCGCGCTCCAGCAGGGTGACCGACGTCAGGCCGAAGGCCTCGCGGAGCCGGCCGAGCAGGGTCGGCATCGCCGCCTCGCCCCGCAGCACGGCCCCGGCCAGCAAGGACAGCACCTCGGCGGCCGCGCCGGCCCGGGCCGCCTCCCTCGTACGGCGAGCGGCGAGGTCGACGATGGCGCTGACGGCCACCGCCACGAGCACGAACGCGACCAGCCCGAGCACGTTCTGCGGCGCGCCGATGATCAGAGTGTGCAGCGGCGGCGTGAAGAACCAGTTGAGCAGCAGGAACCCGCCGACCGCCGCGGTGATCGCGGGCGGCGTGCCGCCGACCAGGGCCACCCCGACCACCAGCAGCAGGAACAGCAGGATCTGGCTGGACAGGCTGAGCGCCTCGCGGAACGGCCCGAGGATGGCGGCGAGCGCCGGCATGCCGAGGACGGCCATGCCCCATCCGGCCAGCCGGCGGCCACGCGGCAGGGCGGCGCTCTTCGGAAACAGCGGGAGTGTCCCTATGATCCGCTCACGGGCTGTCACACGTGCCACGTTACGCCGGGCGATTTCCTGACGGACCTTGATGCGTTCTTGACGAGCGAGAAGAGCCTGGCCCCATCCCCTCCCGGGTAACTTTTAGGCGATTTGATCGGGGAGGCAGGGTGGCCCAGTCGACCGTGACCAGAGAGCGATCGCTGCGCGGCTGGCTGCTCGAGGGCCTCGCCACCGATCAGCACCAACTCGACCACGGCCCGCACCGCAAGCACCTGTGGTGGCAGGTCATGTGCCTCACTGGTGTGGACTATTTCTCCACGCTGGGTTACCAGCCGGGCATCGCGGCGCTCGCCGCCGGGGCGCTGTCCCCGGTCGCCACGCTCTTCCTGGTGATGCTCACCCTGCTCGGGGCGCTTCCGGTCTACCGCAGGGTGGCCTCGGAGAGCCCGTACGGCCAGGGCTCGATCGCCATGCTGGAGAAGCTGCTCCCAATGTGGTGGGGCAAGCTGTTCGTGCTGGCGCTGCTGGGGTTCGCGGCCACCGACTTCGTGATCACGATGACGCTGTCGGCGGCCGACGCGACCGCGCACATCCTGGAGAACCCGTTCGTTCCCGGCTTCCTCAGCGGCCAGCAGGTGGCGGTCACGCTGGTGCTGCTGGCCCTGCTCGGCGCGGTGTTCCTGCTGGGGTTCACCGAGGCCATCGGCATCGCCGTGGTCCTCGTCTTCGTTTATCTCTGCCTCAACGCCGTGGTCGTGGCGGTGGCCATGGAGCACGTGCTGGTCAATCCGGGCCAGATCGCCGACTGGCGGCACCTGCTCACCGTGGACTACAGCAGCCCGCTCGCGATGATCGGGCTCTCCTTGCTGGTCATGCCGAAACTTGCCCTGGGCCTGTCCGGCTTCGAGACGGGCGTCGCGGTGATGCCGCTGGTCAAGGGCGACCTCACGGAGCGGATCGCGGGCGCCAAGCGGCTGCTGACCACGGCCGCCCTGATCATGAGCGTGTTCCTCATCGCGAGCAGCTTCGTCACCACGATCCTGATCCCGGCCAAGGAGTTCGAGCCGGGCGGGAAGGCCGCCGGGCGCGCCCTGGCCTACCTGGCGCACGGCTTCCTCGGCGACTGGTTCGGCACGCTCTACGACGTCAGCACGATCGCCATCCTCTGGTTCGCGGGCGCGTCCGCCATGGCCGGCCTGCTCAATCTGGTCCCCCGCTACCTGCCCCGCTACGGCATGGCCCCCGACTGGACCCGGGCCGCCCGGCCGCTGGTGCTGGTCTTCAGCGTGATCTCGTTCGCCATCACGGTCATCTTCGACGCCGACGTCGACGCCCAGGGCGGCGCGTACGCCACGGGGGTGCTCGTCCTGATCGTCTCGGCGAGCGTGGCCGTGACGCTGGCCGCCCACCGCGCCCGCCAGCGCGCGCTGACCGCCGCCTTCACCCTCGTCGACCTCATCCTCGCCTACACCTTGGTCGCGAACGTCTTCGAGCGGCCGGAAGGCGTGAAGATCGCGTCATTCTTCATCTTCACGATCATCGTGCTCTCGGTGATCTCACGGGCCACCCGCTCCACCGAGCTCCGGGTGACCCGGGTGCACGTCGACCAGCAGGTCGACGGGTGGCTGCGCAACGAGTGCTCGGCCGAGATCCACCTCATCGCCAACGAGCCGCACCGGCGTGACCAGCGCGAATACCACGACAAGCTGCGCGAGGCCTGGCTCACCCACCGGTTGCGCAGCTCGGAGCCGGTCATGTTCGTCGAGGTGACGGTGCCCGACGCGTCCGAGTTCGAGACGGAGATCACTGTCAAGGGCGAGGAGCGCTACGGCCACCGCGTCCTGCGAATCGAGAGCTCGGCCGTCCCCAACGCGCTCGCCGCGCTGCTGCTGTACATCCGCGAGCGCACCGGGCAGGTGCCGCACATCTACTTCCACTGGGCCGAGGGCAATCCGATCGTCGCCATGCTGAAGTACCTGGTCTTCGGCGGGGGCGACGTCCCGCCGCTCACCCGCGAGGTGCTCCGGCAGGCCGAGCCCGACGTCGACCGGCGTCCTCGGGTCCACGTGGGCTGACGCCGTCAACATCGCGTCCGGATCCCGCGGCCTGCCCGTCGGGATCCCGTATCGAACCCGCTCATCGGGCTGCCGCAGGCCTAGCGTCACGGACGTACATGTTTCTCCCCTGGAGGACAAGGATATCTGACAAGGCGCTGTTCGTCCCAGTACGCGATGCGGGCTTCGGCCTGTCGCTCCGCCTGTTCCGCACGGCGGGCGGCGAGCGTACGGCGGTGGCGTTCACCTCCCCCGTTCGCCTGGCCACGGTGCTCGGGACCGGCCAGAAATGGGTCCGGCTCGGCGAGCCGGCGCTCCGCCGCCTGATCGAGGATCTCGACGTGGCCGGCGTCGTCACCGACCCCGCCGGGGTCATGACGCGGGAAGCCGGGAGGGCCGCGTGATGTGCGTGCTGCGCAGAGACCTCTCCGGCGAGCCCTCGGCCACCCGGCGCTCGCCCTGGCCGGCGACCGCGCGATTCCACGCCGACGGCGGCGCGTCCGTGGGCGGCGTGCCGCTCGCGGAGCTGGCCCGGCGCTTCGGCACGCCCGCGTACGTCGTCGACGAGGCCGACAGCCGCGTCGTGGTCGACAACCTCGGAGAGATCGCCCGGCTGGCCTCGATGGTCCCCTTCGGGCATCGGCAGAAGGTCCTGCTGCGCGTCGTCCCCTCGGTCGAGGCCGGCGAGCACGAGGCGATCCGGACCGGTGGCGAGGACCGGCAGTTCGGCCTGTCGATCGCGTCCGGCGACGCGGCGGCCGCCGTGATCCGCGTGCTGCGGCAGCCGGAGCTGGAGCTGGTGGGGCTGCACTGCCACATCGGCTCGCAGATCCGCATGGCCGGGCCGTACGAGCAGGCGGCCCGCGTGATGGTGGACGACCTGGCCTGGATCCGCGAGACGGCCGGCGTGGAGCTGCCCGAGCTCAACCTGGGCGGCGGGCACGGGATCGCCTACCTGGAGACCGACGACGCCCTCGACCCGCTCACGCTCGCCACCGCGATCACCGGGGCCGTCAAGGAGCGCTGCGCGGAGCTGGGTCTGGCCGTCCCCCGGCTGGCCGTGGAGCCGGGCCGGGCCATCAGCGGCCCCGCCGGGCTCACCCTCTACCGGGTGATCAGCGTCAAGCACCACGCGAACGGGACCTTCGTGGCCGTGGACGGAGGCATGGCCGACAACCCGCGGCCCGCCCTCTACGGCGCCCGCTACACGCTCGCGCTGGTCGGGCACCCCGCCTCGGCACTCCCGCGACCGGTCGGCCTCTAAAACTGAAATGACAGATATTTCTGTTATTATCGTCGCATGCCAAGGGATGAGGAGCTGCTGTTCGCGGATCACGCGGGCCGGTTCTACGCGCACGAGCACGGCATTCCGCCGATGGCGGGCCGCCTGCTCGGCTACCTGATGATCTGCGACCCGCCGTACCAGACGATCGACGAGCTCGCCGAGGCGCTGATGGCCAGCCGCAGCGCCATCACCGGCGCCGTCAAGCTCCTGGAGACGTATGAGCTCGTCGCGCGCACGCGGAAGGCCGGCGAGCGGGTGGATCGGGTCAACGCCCGGCACGACGCGCTGGAACCGCGCAACTTCGACTCCCGGCTGTTCGAGAAGCAGGCCGCCCTGTTCCGGGAGGGGCTGGCGCTGCTGAAGGACGCGCCGCCGGCCCGTCGCGCGCCGCTGGAAGAGCTCATCGCGCTGGCCGAGTTCCTCGGCGAGCGACTGCCTCACGTGCTGGCCGAATGGCGCATGCGCCGCGACGAGCTTCGCGCGTCGGGCCGCATCGTCACCCCCCATTCCGGTGCCGACGATGACAGAGGGTGACACTGTGTCCGATCCCCCCGCGATCTCCGTAGCCGGGCTCCGCAAGGCGTACGGCGAGCACACCGTCCTCGACGGCGTCGACCTGGACGTCGCCGCGGGCAGCGTCTTCTGCCTGCTCGGCCCCAACGGCGCCGGCAAGACCACCATGGTGAGGATCATGACCACGCTCGCCCGCGCCGACGCGGGGCAGGTCAGGGTGGCCGGGCACGACGTCGCCGAGGAGCCGGACGCCGTGCGGGCCGCGATCGGCGTCACAGGCCAGTTCTCGGCCGTCGACAAGCTGCTGACCGGCGAGGAGAACCTCGTCATGATGGGCGGCCTCCACCGCCTCGCCGGAGCCGAGACGCGGCGGCGCACGGCCCGGCTACTGGCGCGGTTCGACCTGGAGGACGCCGCCAGGCGACCCGTGGCGACCTACTCGGGCGGCATGGTCCGGCGGCTGGATCTGGCCATGAGCCTGATCGGCGAGCCGCGCGTCCTCTTCCTCGACGAGCCCACGGCAGGGCTCGACCCGCGCAGCCGCCGCACCATGTGGCAGGTGGCCGGCGATCTCGCGGCAGGCGGTGTCACGGTGTTCCTGACGACCCAATATCTGGAGGAGGCCGACGAGCTGGCCGATCGGATCGCCCTGCTCGACCACGGCCGGCTGGTCGCCGAAGGCACTCCCGACGAGCTCAAGCGCCTGGTCAGCGGTGGCCATGTCAGTCTGCGCTTCCCCGACGAGGCGAGCCTGGCGGCGGCCGTCTCCGCCGTCGGCGGTCTGCCGGCCGACCGGGACGCTCTCACCTTGCGGATCCCGTCCGACGGCAGCGTGGCATCAGTGAAGACGCTGCTCGGCCGGCTTGACGAGCAGGCGATCAACGTGAAGACGCTGTCGATCCACACCCCCGACCTCGACGACGTCTTCCTCGCCCTGACCGGCCGCGCTCCCGACCAGGCTCCTGACCACGGTCCCGACCACGGTCCCGACCACACTTCCGACCACGGTCCCGACCAGGAGGAGGCGGCGACGCCATGACCGCGCTGACCCTGACGCTCAACGACTCGTCGGTGATGCTGCGGCGCGTCCTGCGCCACACCACCCGCAACCCGGCCACGCTGATCATGTCGGTGCTGTTGCCGGCCATCCTGCTGCTCCTGCTCGACTTCGGCTTCGGCGGGGCGATCCGGATCCCCGGCGGCGACTACATCGACTACCTGGTCCCCGGGATCGTGCTGATGGGCGCCGGCTACTCGGTGAGCGCGACCGCGGTCGCGGTCGCGACCGACATCTCCGAGGGCATCATCGACCGGTTCCGCACCATGGCCATCTCCCGTACGGCCGTGCTGACCGGGCATGTGGTCGGCAGCCTGCTGCGCGGGCTGATCGGCACGGCGCTCGTGATGCTGATCGCGGTCGCCGTCGGATTCCGGCCGACGGCCGATCCGCTGCGCTGGCTCGGCGTGCTCGGGCTGACGGCGCTGATGCTGTTCGCCATCGCCTGGGTGGCCGCGGCGATCGGCCTGGCCACCGGCACCCCGGCCGGGGCGGCCGGCTTTGCCGGGCTTTTCCAGATCCTTCCGTTCTTGTCCGGCGCCTTCGTGCCGACGGAGACCATGCCGGGCTGGCTTCAGGCGTTCACGGCCAACCAGCCCATGACGCCGATCGCGTCCACCCTGCGCGCCCTGCTGGCCGGCGAGTCCCCCGGTGACACGGCCTGGGTCGCGGTCGCCTGGTGCTGCGCCGCGGCACTGCTCGGCTACCTCGGCGCCCGCCGCGCCTACGACCGGCGCGCGTCCCGCTGAGAAACGGGAGCCACGCGCTGAGAACGCACTAGGGCGCGGCCCGCGTGCAGGTTCCCGCCTGACATGCGGCCGCGCCCAAGCCCAGCAGCAGCGCGGATGTCGAGTCTCACACCACCACCCTGGTAGTCACAATTTGACTACTGACCCGGCCGGATTGCAAGGTTCTAGGCTGACCAGGTGGAACTTCCGGCGCTGTCGCTCAATGAGTGGCTGGTGCTCGCCCTGATCGCGGAAGAGCCCACGCACGGCTTCGCCATCGCCCGGCTCACCTCGGCCGCCGGGCCGCTCGGGACCATCTGGCAGATCCCCAAGCCGCTCGTCTACCGGGCCATCGGCCGGCTGGCCGAGCTCGGGCTGATCCGGCACGAGGCCATCGAGCCGAGCACGACTGGGCCCCAGCGGGCGCTCGTCGCGGCGACCGACACGGGACGGGCCGCGATGGCCGCCTGGCTGGTGACGCCGGTCGAGCACATCCGCGACGTCCGCTCGGAGCTGCTGCTCAAGCTGGCGTTACTCGATCGGGCCGGCCTCGACCCGGGCCCGCTCATCGAAGCCCAGCGCGCCCGGATCGACCCACTCATCGCCGCCCTGCGCCAACGCCACGAGAAGGCCACTGGTTTCGACCGTACGCTCACAGCCTGGCGCCACGAGTCGGCCCAAACCGTCCTCCGCTTCCTGACAATCCTGCAAACCCCCCCGGCCCCCAGCCCGTGATCGTGGAGGGTCAGGGGGAGAAGCGGTAGCCCATGCCGGGTTCGGTCAGGAGGTGGGTGGGGCGGGCGGGGTCGCGTTCGAGTTTCTTGCGGAGTTGGGCCATGTATTGGCGCAGGTAGTGGGTCTCTCGGTAGTGGTTGGCGCCCCAGACCTCGGTCAGCATCCGGCGCTGGCTGATGAGCCTTCCGGGGTTGCGCAGCAGCAGTTCGAGCATGTGCCACTCGGTGGGCGTGAGCCGTACGCCGCCGGAGACGGTCTTGTTGGTCAGGTCGACCACGTGGTCGCCGACCTGCACGTGGGCGAGTTCGGTCTCGTGGACGGCCGTGCGCCGGGCGACCGCCCTGATCCGGGCCAGCAGCTCATCGATGTGGAACGGCTTGGTGACGTAGTCGTCGGCGCCCGCGTCGAGCGCGTCCACCTTGTCGTCGTTGGTGACCCGGCCGGACAGCACGATGATCGGCACCTCGGTCCAGCCGCGCAGGCCGTGGATCACGTCGACGCCGTCGATGTCGGGCAGCCCGAGGTCGAGCAGGACGAGGTCGGGCCGGAAGTCGGCGGCCTCGCGGAGCGCCGACCCGCCGTCCGGCACGACGGCCACCTCGTAGTGCCGGGCGGCCAGGTTGATCCGCAGCGCCCGGAGGATCTGGGGCTCGTCGTCGACGACCAGGATGCGGGTCATGGCCGGGCATCCGAGCGGGACGAGATCGGCATGGAAAGGATCATGGTGAGGCCTCCCCCGGGGGTCTCGTCGGGAACCAGTGAGCCGCCCATGGCCTCGGCCAGGCCGCGCGAGAGCGCCAGCCCGAGCCCGACGCCGGTGTGGTTGTCCCGGTCGCCGCGGCGCTGGAACGGCAGGAAGACCCGGTCGTGATCCTCGGATGGGATGCCCGGGCCGCGGTCGATGACCCGGATCTCGACGACGTCGTCGTGCCAGCTGGCGGTGAGCCACACCTTCTGGTCCGGCGGGCTGTAGCGGACCGCGTTCGACATGAGGTTGACCAGGATCCGCTCGACCAGCGCCGGATCGGCCACGATCTCGGGCAGCTCGACCGAGACGTCGCCCTCGATCCGCGCGCTCAGCGGGCCGAGGTCGTCGACGGCCCGGGGCACGATCTCCTCGAGCGCCACCGGCTGGAGGCTGAGGCCGAGCATCCCGGCCTGCAGGCGGCTCATGTCGAGCAGGTTGGCGACCAGGCGGTCGAGGCGGGCCAGCGACTCCTCGGCCGTGGCCAGCAGTTCGGTGCGGTCTTCTGGCGACCACTGGATCTCGTCGTTGCGCAGGCTCTCCACCGCGGCCTTGGCCGAGGCGAGCGGGGTGCGCAGGTCGTGGCTGACGGCCGCGAGCAGGGCCGTGCGCATGCGGTCGGCCTCGGCCAGCGGCCGGGCCTGCTCGGCCTCCTCGCGCAGCCGCTCCTGGCGGAGCGCGACCGCGGCCTCGGCGGCGAACGCCTCGACCACGCGCCGGTCGCTCGCGTCGAGCAGCCGCCCGCGGAGCGCGAGCACGAGATCGTCGTCGACCGCCACGTCGGTGTCGGCCACGCCGGGGCAGGTGGCCGGTTCGCCGCCGGACGTCGCCACGATCCGCCACGCCCCCGGCGCGGTCTGGTCGTCGGGGCTGCGCGCGCCGACCCGTTCCAGCAGGGTCGCCGACTGGAGGCCGTAGGTCTCCTTGAGCCGGGCCAGCAGGGACGGCAGGGCGGCCTCGCCCCGCAGCACGTGGCCGGCGAGGGTGGACAGCACCTCGGCGTCGGCCGTGGCTCTCGCGGCCTCGCGCGTACGGCGTGCGGCGAGGTCGACGATCGCGCTGACGGCCACCGCCACCAGCACGAACACGACGAGGGCCAGCACGTTCTCCGGATCGGCGACCGTCAGCTTGTTGATGGGCGGTGCGAAGAACCAGTTCAGCAGCAGGAATCCGCCGACGGCCGCGGTGACGGCCGGCCACATCCCGCCGACCAGCGCCACGCCGACCACGGCGGCGAGGAAGAGCAGGATGTCGCTCGGCAGCGACAGGTCCGGCCGGAACGGGACCAGCGCGGCGGTCAGCGCCGGCATGCCGAGCAGCGCCATGGCCCATCCGATCAGCCGCCGCGTGCGGGTCAGCGCGGCCGGGGGCCGCCGGCCGCGGCGGCCTTTGCTGACCTGCTCGTGGGTGATCATGTGGACGTCGATGCTGCCGGACATGGCGATCGTCGTGACGCCCACGCCCCTGGCGAAGATCTGGGCGACCCGGCCGCGCCGCGACGCGCCGAGCACGAGCTGGGTGGCGTTGACGCCGCGCGCGAACTCCAGCAGGGAGCGCGGCACGTCGTCGCCCACGACCTGGTGGTAGGTGCCGCCGAGGCTCTCGACCAGGACGCGCTGCCGGGCCAGGTTGGCGGGGTCGGCGCCGCTGAGCCCGTCGCCCGTGGTCACGTGTACGGCCAGCAGGTCGGCGCCCTTCGTCCGCCCCGCGATCCGGGCCGCCCGCCGGATGAGCGTGTCGCCTTCGGCACCGCCGGTGAGCGCGACCACCACGCGTTCGCGGGCCTCCCAGGTGCCGGAGATGCCGTGTTCGGCCCGATATCGGTCGAGTTGCTCATCGACTTTTCCCGCGACCCAAAGGAGGGCGAGCTCGCGGAGGGCGGTCAGGTTGCCCACTCTGAAATACCGGGACAGGGCCGCATCGATCTTCTCCGGTGGGTAGATGTTGCCGTGCGCCATCCGGCGGCGCAGCGCCTCGGGCGACATGTCGACCAGCTCGACCTGGTCGGCCTGGCGGACCACCTCGTCCGGCACGGTCTCCCGCTGCGGCACCCCGGTGATCGCCTGTACGACGTCGTTGACCGACTCCAGATGCTGGATGTTGACGGTCGAGACGACGTCGATGCCGGCGTCCAGCAGTTCCTCGATGTCCTGCCAGCGCTTGGGGTTGCGCGAGCCCGGCACGTTGGTGTGCGCGAGCTCGTCCACGAGCGCGAGCGAGGGCCGCCGGGCGAGGACCGCGTCCACGTCGAGCTCGGTGAAGTTCGCCTCCCGGTAGACCATGTCCTTCCGGGGGACGACGTCCAGGCCTTCGAGCAGCTCGGCGGTCCGGGCGCGGCCGTGGGTCTCCACGTACCCCACGACCACGTCCCGGCCCCGCTCCAGCGCCCGGCGGCCCTCACCGAGCATCGCGAACGTCTTGCCCACGCCGGGCGCCGCGCCCAGGTAGACCCGCAGTCGTCCGCGTCCCATCGCTAACGGTCCAGCGCGAGGTTGAGCTCGAGCACGTTCACCGCCGGCCGGCCCATGAATCCGAGGGCGCGGCCCGTGGTGTACTGCTTGATCAGGGCGTTCACGCGGTCGACGGGGATCCCGCGCTCCCGTGCCACCCGCGGGGCCTGCAGCTGCGCGTATTCGACCGAGATCTGCGGGTCGAGCCCGCTGCCGCCGGCCGTGACCGCGTCCGGCGGGACCACGGCGACTCCGTTGCCCTTGATCGGAACGGTCCTGCCGGTCGAATAGTCCTCACCGGGCTTGGCGCACTCCACCTTCACCCCCTGATATTCGGCGATGAACGGCGTGGCCGGGCAGGCCTGGTTGACGCTGACCGCGCGGGTCACGGCGCCGACGGCCGGGAAGACCTTGAGCACCGCGCCGACGCCGTCGGACGTGCAGTACGGCCGGGCCCCGCTGACGCCCTCGAGTTCGCCGACCGCCTTGGACCGGGCGCACACCTGGGTGAGCAGTGACTGCCGGTCCTTGGTGTCCACGACGTCTTCGGGGCCGAGGTTGCCGGCCGCGCTTGCCAGCAGGTCGTAGCCGTCGCCGGCGGCCGACGGGCGGCTCTGGAAGTACTGCCGGTGGCCTTCGAAGGACTGGCCGATGATGGCGCTGCCGACGACCTTGCCGCCCTTCTCGATCAGCGAGCCGTTGGCCTTGCCGTGGAAGAGGGCCTGGGCGACTCCGGTGGTGACCAGGGGATAGATGACGCCGGTCGCCACGGTCAGGACGAGCAGGGCGCGCAGCGCCGCTATGTGCCGGCGGATCCAGCTTGGCAGGCGTTCCATTTATGACATCCCAGGAAGGTACATGATCAACAGGTCGATGATCTTGATGCCGACGAACGGCACGATGATGCCGCCCAGGCCGTAGAGGTAGAGGTTGCGCGACAGCAGCTTCGACGCGCTCGAGGGCCGGTAGCGCACGCCGCGCAGGGCGAGCGGGATCAGCGCCACGATGATGATCGCGTTGAAGATGACGGCCGACAGGATCGCCGACTGCGGGCTGTGCAGCCGCATGATGTTGAGCGCGTCGAGGCCCGGATACACGGCCGCGAACATGGCGGGAATGATCGCGAAGTACTTGGCGATGTCGTTGGCGATCGAGAAGGTGGTCAGCGCCCCCCGCGTGATGAGCAGCTGCTTGCCGATCTCGACGATCTCGATCAGCTTGGTCGGGTTGGAGTCGAGGTCGACCATGTTGCCGGCCTCCTTGGCGGCCGACGTGCCGGTGTTCATCGCCACGCCGACGTCGGCCTGCGCGAGCGCGGGCGCGTCGTTGGTGCCGTCGCCGGTCATGGCGACCAGGCGGCCGCCCTCCTGCTCCTGCTTGATCAGCGCGAGCTTGTCCTCGGGCGTGGCCTCGGCGAGGAAGTCGTCCACGCCCGCCTCGTCCGCGATGGCCTTGGCGGTCAGCGGGTTGTCACCCGTGATCATGACGGTGCGGATGCCCATCCGGCGCATCTCGTCGAACCGCTCGCGCATGCCCTGCTTGACCACGTCCTTGAGGTGGATGACCCCGAGAACCTTGCCCTTCTCGGCCACGACGAGCGGGGTGCCGCCGGTGGCGGAGATGCCGTCGA
This sequence comes from Streptosporangiaceae bacterium NEAU-GS5, assembly GCA_017592665.1. Lineage (GTDB taxonomy): Bacteria > Actinomycetota > Actinomycetes > Streptosporangiales > Streptosporangiaceae > NEAU-GS5. The sequence continues at coordinate 117,890 of JAGFNW010000015.1, forward strand.
CGACGTGGCCGACCTCGTCGGTCGGGTGGCCGCCGCCGTCGCGTACCCACTTCATGACGGCGGTGGCGGCGCCCTTGCGGACCTCGCGCCCGCCGACGTTCACGCCGGACATCCGGGTCTGCGCGGTGAACGGCACCCACTCGGCGCCGTGTACGTCGCGTTCCCGCAGGCCGTACCGCTCCTTGGCGTACACGACGATCGAGCGGCCCTCGGGGGTTTCGTCGGCGAGCGACGACAGCTGCGCCGCCTCGGCCAGCTCGCGCTCGGAGATCCCGGCGACCGGGATGAACTCCGACGCCTGCCGGTTGCCGAGCGTGATGGTGCCGGTCTTGTCCAGCAGCAGGGTGTTGACGTCGCCGGCCGCCTCGACGGCGCGGCCGCTCATGGCCAGCACGTTGCGCTGGACGAGGCGGTCCATCCCGGCGATGCCGATGGCCGAAAGCAGCGCCCCGATGGTGGTCGGGATGAGGCAGACCAGCAGCGAGACCAGCACGATGCCGCTGACGCCGTTGCCGTCGAGCGCGATGGAGTCCGGCACGCCCGCGTTCACGGTCTTCGAGTAGATGGCCAGCGGCTGCATGGTGACGGTCGCGGCCAGGAAGATGATCGTGAGCGCGGCCAGCAGGATGTTGAGCGCGATCTCGTTGGGCGTCTTCTGCCGGTTGGCGCCCTCGACGAGGGCGATCATCCGGTCGATGAAGCTCTCGCCGGGCTTCTGGGTGATCTCCACGACGATCCGGTCGGACAGCACCTTGGTGCCGCCGGTCACAGCGGACCGGTCGCCGCCGGACTCGCGGATCACGGGGGCCGACTCGCCGGTGATGGCCGACTCGTCGACCGACGCGATGCCCTCGATCACGTCGCCGTCGCCCGGGATGACGTCTCCGGCCTCGACGACGACGCGGTCGCCCTGCTTGAGCTGGGTGGCGGCGATGACCTCGCCGCTGACCAGCCGTGCCATGGTGTCGCGCTTGGCGGCGCGCAGCGTGGCCGCCTGGGCCTTGCCGCGGCCCTCGGCGACCGCCTCGGCCAGGTTGGCGAACAGCACGGTCAGCCAGAGCCACACGACGATGGCCCAGGCGAAGAACGACGGCTTGGCGATGGCCAGCACAGTGGTGAAGACCGCGCCGATCTCCACGATGAACATGACCGGGTTGCGCCACAGGGTCACCGGGTTGAGCTTCCGCAGCGCGTCGGGCAGCGAGGTGACCAGTTGCTTGGGGTCCAACAGGCCCCCACGTACGGGGGAAGGCATTACAGCAGTCCTTCTGCGAGCGGCCCGAGCGCGAGCGCCGGGAGGAAGGTGAGCGCGACCAGGATGAGCGTCACGCCGGCGACCAGGCCGACGAACTGGCCGCGGTGTGTGGGCAGCGTGCCGGCCGACGCTGGAACGGGCGCCTGCTTGGCCAGCGATCCGGCCAGCGCCAGGACCAGGACGATCGGCAGGAACCGGCCGAACGCCATGCACAGGCCGAGGGTGGTGTTGTAGAAGTCGGTGTTCACGCTGACGCCGCCGAACGCCGAGCCGTTGTTGTTCGAGGCGGACGTGTACGCGTACAAGATCTCCGAAAGCCCATGGGGGCCCGTGTTGAGCATGGCGGCGCGGCCGGTGTCGGTGCCCATCGCCAGCGCCGTGCCGATCAGCACGAGCGCCGGGGTGGCCAGGAAGTAGAGCGAGGCCAGCTTCATCTCGCGGGCGCCGATCTTCTTGCCGAGATACTCGGGCGTACGGCCGACCATGAGGCCGGCGACGAAGACCGTGATCACGGCGAGGATGAGGATGCCGTACAGGCCGGAGCCGACGCCACCCGGCGCCACCTCGCCGAACATCATGTTGAGGATCAGCATGCCGCCGCCGATGGCGGTGTAGGAGTCGTGGAACGAGTTCACGGCGCCGGTGCTGGTGAGCGTGGTCGCCGACCCGAACAGGCCGGAGTCGGACACGCCGAAGCGGGCTTCCTTGCCTTCCAGGGCCTGGCCGACGGCCTGTGGCACGGTGCCGAGGTGGCTCAGCTCGGCCCACTGCGTGACGCCGATGCTGACGATCGCCAGGATGGCCATGACCGAGACGATCGCGTAGCCCTGCCGGTTGTCCCCGACCATCCGGCCGAACGTGCGCGGCAGGGCGAACGCGATGACCGTGAGCAGGAAGATCTCGATCCAGTTGGTCCAGGCCGTCGGGTTCTCGAACGGGTGGGCCGAGTTGGCGTTGAAGATGCCGCCGCCGTTGGTGCCGAGTTCCTTGATCGCTTCCTGGGAGGCCGCCCCCGCCGGGGTGAAGGTCTGCTCGCCGCCGATCAGCGTGGCCCACACGTGGTGGTCGCCGAAGGTCTGGATCACGCCGCCGGCCACCAGCAGGACGGCGCCGACGAAGGCGATGGGCAGCAGGATCCGGATGGTGCCCCGGACCAGGTCGACCCAGAAGTTGCCGAGGTCGTCGGTGCGCCTCCGCGCGAACCCCCGGACGAGGGCGATGGCGACGGCCATGCCAACGGCGGCGGACACGAAGTTCTGCACGGCGAGGCCCGCCGTCTGCACGACGTGGCCCATGGTGGCCTCACCGGAGTAGGCCTGCCAGTTGGTGTTGGTGACGAAGCTGACGGCCGTGTTCCAGGACAGCGCCGGCGGGACGGCGTCGAAGCCGAGGTTGCCCCACAGGTGGTTCTGCACCCGCTGCAGGAGGTACAGGAACAGGATGGACACCGCCGAGAAGGCGAGCACGCTGCGCGCGTAGACGGGCCAGCGCTGCTCGCTGTCGGCGTTCACGCCGATCAGACGGTAGATCGTCCGCTCTACGCGGAGGTGCCGGGTGCTCGTGTAGACCCGGTACATGTAGTCGCCGAGCGGCCGGTGAACGACGGCAAGGGCGATGATGATGGACGCGATGAACAGGAGTCCGTACGGCATCAGAACCGCTCCGGGAAGAGCAGGGCCGCGATCAAGAAGATCACCAGGCCGATCGACACGATCAGTCCTGTGGCGTTGATCGCACTCACAGGCGTTCCACCGCCTTGACGACGAGCCCGAGGATCACGAACACCGCGATCGTCAGGGCGACGAAGATGAGGTCAGCCATCCCTATTCCTCCGATTCCTTTCGGTCATCACGACCAGGAAATCGCGGCTTTTGGGGGCTTTTGCGCGTCTTGACGGGTTCCATACGGCCCGCAGTCGAATGTTGACACCGTCCCGACGGAGACCCTCCGGGGTCATGGATGAACGCGTCAGCAGTGCGTCAAGATCTCGCCGGATTTGCCGGTATCGCCGTCGGCGCAGCGGTGAAACGATCTCATGTATGGCATTCGACGAGTGGGCACACCGGATCTTCGTGCTCAAGGACGAGGACGAGACCGACTACTCACCGGACGAGCGGTTGCGCATCGCGATCGAGGTGTGCCTGAACGCCGGGCGGCTCATCGACATGTACGACAGAGAGCAGCTCAGGGACGGCCTGTGGCATTTCAACGGGGCGTTCTTCCAGCCGATCTACGACGAGGCCCTGCCGGAGCAGGACCGGCTCGCGTGTGTGGCGGCGATCCGCACGCTCTACACCGACCTCTTCGAGCCCTACTGCGACGATCAGCTCGGCCACGACGAGCTGGACGACCGGCCGCCGAATCCGCCGCTCAACACCATGTGCTACATGTGGTGGGACACCTTCCCCTCGTGGGGCCACCCCGGCGATCCCCGGGCGCAGACCATCGACCAGGCGCTGCTCGGCCTGATGGGCGGCCAGCTGGACAACCCCAACATGGCCATCGTGGAGGGCGGGCTGCACGGCCTCGGGCACTGGCATTTCCGCTATCCGGATCAGACCACCGAACTCGTCGACGGCTTCCTGAGCCGGCATCCGCGGGCCCACCCGGTCCTCCGGCGGTATGCGACATGGGCCAGGAAAGGCCACGTCTTGTGATAAATCCCGTTATGGTGCTGAGCGCCGAATGCCGCTCAACCTGAACAGGGAGACAAAAATGAGCGAGAGCGAGTACGCGCCGACCTTCGCGATTGTGGACGCCGACGGCGACGGGCTGATCTCCGCCGAGGAGCTCGTCCGCCTCATGGACGTGCTGGGCCAGCCCATCACCGAAGAGGGCGCCCAGGCCGCGATCGACAAGGTGGACGAGAACGGCGACGGGATGATCAACCTGGCGGAGTTCGGCGCCTGGCTGGCCACAACCAGGTAACACTCCGAGCCGGGCACTACTACACCTCCCGTCGAATAGTTCACGATGGCGACGGGAGGGACCGATGGGGACCAAACCGCTCTGGAACGCCCTGCCCGCAGGCGTCGCCCGGCTCCTCCGCCCTGGCATCGGCCAGGTCGCGGACCAGATGATCGACGAGATCCAGCGCAGCGTGCCCGAGTACGCCCGGCCGTCCGACGAGGTCTACATCAAGGTCGTGCGGCTCGCGGTCGAAGAGGCGCTGCGTCGCTTCGTCGAGTTCGTCGAGCATCCGGACGTTCCGTGGGACCCCGAGGTGTTCCGCGCCATCGGGCGGGGCGAGGCGGCCGAAGGCCGCGACCTCGAACCGCTGCAGGCGGCCATGCGACTTGGCGCCCGAGTCGCCTGGCGCCAGCTCACCGAACAGCGCGACCGTCTCGGCCTCGATCCCCAGACCCTCTACGACCTGGGCGAGGCGATCTTCGTTTTCCTCGACCAGCTGGCCGACGCCGCCGCCGAAGGTTACGCGGAGGCCCGCGCGCACGCGGCCGGCGAGCTGGAGCGCCGCCGGCGCCGCCTGCTCGACCTGCTGCTCAGCCAGCCGGCCGCCTCCCCCGACGCCATCGCCGACCTGGCCAAGGCCGCCCAATGGCTCCGGCCGCGCACGGCCGCCGTGGTCGTGCTCGAAGAGCGCAACAGCGGCTATCGGACCCCGTCGCTCCCCCCTCACGTGCTGCCCGGCCTCGACCGGCGGATCCCGTGCCTGCTCGTGCCCGACCCGGACGGCCCCGGCCAGGCCGCCATGCTGGACCTGGGCCTGCGCGGCTGGCACGCCGCGATCGGCCCCGCCGTGCCGCTGGCCCAGGCCGCCGCGTCGCTCAGATGGGCGCGCGAGGCCATGGAGCTGGGCCGGCGCGGAATCCTGCCGGGCGAGGGCGTGCTGCGGTGCGCCGACCACATGGCCACGCTCGTGGTCTTCAGGGACGAGGCGCTGGTCGCCGCGCTCGCCGCCACGCGGCTCGCGCCCCTGGCCCACCTGCGCCCGAGCCAGCAGGATCGGCTGGCCGAGACGCTGCTCGCCTGGCTGCGCTTCGGCCGCGGGGCGGGCGAGGTGGCCGCCCGGCTGCACGTGCACCCGCAGACCGTCCGCTATCGGCTCCGTCAGATCGAGGAGCTGTACGGCGAGCAGCTGGCCGACCCCGACGTGCGCTTCGAACTGGAGATCGTGCTCCGCGCCAGACAGGCACAAGTGGGCAAGTTGCCCAAATCCTAGCCTCTTACCTGGGCATTGTGCTCATAACAGGGGGTGGGTGATTGCCACGCCTGCCCGGACTCGGCTTGTATGGGAAGCATGCCGTACTACCGTGTCGTGGGCGAGGTGCCGCGTAAGCGGCATGTGCAGTTCAGGCGGCCCGACGGCGGCCTGTACGCCGAGGAGCTCATGGGCGAGGAAGGTTTCTCGTCCGACTCCTCCCTGCTCTATCACCGTCACCTGCCGACCGCGATCCTCAAGGCCGAGGCCGTGCCCGACCACGCCACGGCGCTCACGCCCAACCTGCCGCTGTCGCCGCGCCACTTCCGCACGCAGGATCTGGCCACGGAAGGCGACCTGGTCACCGGGCGGCAGCAGCTCGCGGGAAACGGCGACGTCCGCCTGTCCTACGTGGCCACGAGCTCGCCGAGTGAGCTCTATCGCGACTCGATGGGCGACGAGTGCGTCTACATCGCGAGCGGCGAGGTCCGGTTCGAGTCGACGTACGGCGCGCTCGACGTGGCCGCGGGCGACTACGTGGTGATCCCGACGGGGACCATCCACCGCTGGGTGCCGAGCGGGCCGGTGACCGCGCTGACCGTCGAGGCCGCCGGGCACATCCGGCCGCCCAAGCGCTACCTGTCGCAATACGGCCAGTTCCTGGAGCACGCGCCGTACTGCGAGCGCGACCTGCGCACCCCCGCCGAGCCGCTGCTTGCCGACGGCGAGGAGGTGCCGGTCCTGGTCAGGACCCGCGGCGGGCTGTCCCGGCTGGTCTACCGGAACCACCCGTTCGACGTCGTCGGGTGGGACGGCTATCTGTATCCGTACGTGTTCAACATCCACGACTTCGAGCCGATCGTGAAGCGGACGCACGCGCCGCCGCCCGTGCACCAGACGTTCGAGGGGCCCGGGTTCGTGATCTGCTCGTTCTGCCCACGGCCGCTCGACTTCCATCCGGACGCCGTGCCGATCCCCTACAACCACCACAACGTCGACTCCGACGAGTTCATGTTCTACGTGGGCGGCGACTACGGTGCGCGCAAGGGCTCGGGGATCGACATCGGGTCGATCTCGCTCCACCCGGCCGGGTTCACCCACGGTCCGCAGCCGGGCGCGGTCGAGGCCGTGATCGCCTCGGGCGCGACGCAGACCACCGAGCTGGCCGTGATGATCGACACGTTCCGCCCGCTCGACCTCGGCTCGGCCGCGCTGGCCTGCGAGGATCCCGCGTACGCGTGGACTTGGGCCCGGTGACCGCGGCCTGGCCGCCGGCCACGCCCGGGTTCGGCGTCGACCACCTGCCCTATGGGGTCTTCGAGAGCGGGGGTTCGGCGCGTGTGGGCGTGCGGATCGGCGACCACGTGCTCGACCTCGCGCCCGTGCTGCACGACGAGGTGTTCGCCGCCGGGTCGCTCAACCCGTTCCTGGCCCGGGGGCGTACGGCCTGGCAGGCCACCCGCGCCCGGCTCAGGGAGCTGCTGGCCGCCGACGACGCCGGCAGCCGGGCCGTGGTCGAGCCGCACCTGATCCCGCTGGACCAGGTGACACTGCGGCTGCCCATCGAGGTCGCCGACTACGTGGACTTCTACGCCTCGATCGACCACGCGTCCAACGTGGGCCGGATGTTCCGCCCGGATCAGGAGCCGCTCAAGGCCAACTGGCGGCACCTGCCGGTCGGCTATCACGGGCGCGCCGGCACGGTCGTCGTCTCTGGTACGCCGATCCGCCGGCCGTACGGGCAGCTGCGGGAAGGGGTCTTCGGGCCGAGCGAGAAGCTCGACTTCGAGGCCGAGCTGGCGTTCGTGGTGGGGGCGGGCACGGCGCCCGGCACGCCGGCCGGGCCGTTCGACGAACACGTCTTCGGCGTGACGCTGCTCAACGACTGGAGCGCGCGGGACATCCAGAACTGGGAATACGTGCCGCTCGGGCCGTTCCTCGGCAAGTCGTTCGCGACCTCGATCTCGCCGTGGGTCACCCCGCTCGAAGCGCTGGAAGGGGCCAGGATCGACGGTCGCCCCCAGGATCCGGCGCCGCTCCCCTACCTGGCGCGGACGGCCAAGTGGGGGCTGGATCTCACGCTGGCGGTCGCGATCAACGGCAGGGTCGTCAGCCGGCCGCCGTACGCGGGAATGTATTGGACTCCGGATCAGATGCTCGCCCACCTCACGGTCAACGGGGCGAGCCTGCGGACAGGCGATCTGTACGCCAGTGGCACCGTCTCCGGCCCGGACGACCCCGGGTGCCTTCTGGAGCTCGGGTGGAACGGGACGCGCCCGGGGGTGCCGTTCCTCCAGGACGGCGACATCGTCACAATCACCGCGTCGACAAGGGACGGGATCTCATTGGGTGAGGTCACGGGGGGTGTGCGGGCCGCTACCCTGGGGTGAACCCAAGTAGCGAAGGCAAGGACGAGTTATGCGCCGCGCGGTCATCGCGCTCCTCCTCCTGATCGCCGCCCCCGGATGCTCCGCGGTGACGGCCGGCACGGAGACCCCGCCCCCCGCGACGATCACGATCTATCCCGCCAACGGCGCCACGGCGGCCCGCACCAACCACGGCCTCATCGTGAAGGCCCACGGCAGCCCGTTGAGCCGCGTGACCGTGTTCGCCGGCGGTCAGGCGGTGCCGGGCACGTTCGACCCGGCGCACACCATCTGGCGGTCGGCGTGGACGCTGCGCCCTGACATGGAGTACGCGGTGTCCGCCACCGCGGCAAGGGTCCGCGCCGACGCGCGATTCCGCACGCTGCGGCCGCAGCACACGGTCGACGTGGCGACGGCCACCCCGGACACCGGGGAGACCGTCGGCGTCGGCATGCCGATCATCGTCACCTTCACGGGGCCGGTGACCGATCACCGGGCCGTCGAGAGGGCCCTCGAGATCACCTCGTCGAAGCCGGTCGAGGGGGCCTGGCACTGGTTCTCCGACACCGAGGTGGTCTACCGGCCGCGCAAGGTCTGGCCGGCGCACATCACCGCCACGTTCACAGCCCACCTGAGCGGGGTGCGGACCGCGCCCGGCACCTTCGGCACGCGCGATCTGACCATCCCGTTCGCCATCGGCCGCCGGATGATCAGCACGGTCGACACGGTCACCCACCAGATGGCCGTGCGCCGCGACGGCGAGCTCGTCCAGCGGATGGCCATCAGCGCGGGCATGGCCACCACCAAGGAGTACACCACCACCAGCGGCATCCACCTGACCATGGAAAAGGGCAACCCGGTCCGGATGATCTCCCCGGGGAAGAAGAAGAACGACCCCGACTACTACGACGTGATGATCGGCTATGCCGTACGGATCTCCAACAGCGGGGAGTACGTGCACGCCAAGAACAACGTCTGGGCGCAGGGCCAGGCCAACGTCAGCCACGGCTGCGTCAACGCCCGCCCCGACCAGGCCCAGTGGTTCTACGACAACGCGCTCCGCGGCGACCCGGTCATCATCACCGGCACCGACCGGCCGTTGGAGTGGGACAACGGCTGGGGATTCTGGCAGATCCCATGGGACCAGTGGCTGCGCGGCAGCGCCCTGGCCCGCGGAGTCGTAGAGTAAAAGAATGTCGGGGTAGGGAGGCGACAATGGACTCCTGGATCATCTGGTTGATCCTCGCCGCTGCCCTGGGGATCGCCGAGATCTTCACGCTGACGGCCGCCCTCGGCATCATCGCGGTCGCGGCGCTTCTCACCACGGGAGTGGCAGCCATCGGCCTGCCCGTCATCGTGCAGGTCGCCGTCTTCTTCGGGGCCTCGGCCGGAGGTCTCGTCATGGTCCGTCCCATCGCCCGCCGCCACCTTCAGCAGCCTCCCGCGAAGCGGTTCGGCATCGCCGCGCTCGTCGGAAAGGTCGCGTACGTTACGGAGGAGGTCACCGGCCGGGACGGACGGGTCAAAATCGGCGGCGAGGAGTGGTCTGCGCGGGCCTACGACGAGTCGCTCGTCATCCCCGTCGGCGCCACCGTCGACGTCTTCGAAATCGAGGGCGCCACCGCCCTCGTATATCCCCGGGAGTGATCCGGCATGGAAATCGCGTTGCTCGCCATAGTGGTCCTTGTCGTGCTGTTCGCCGTGACAACGGTGCTCAAGGCCGTTCGGATCGTTCCACAGGCGCGAGCGGGCAACGTGGAGCGCCTGGGGCGCTACTACCGGACGCTGGAGCCAGGCCTCAACTTCGTCATCCCGTTCGTCGACCGGGTCCGCCCGCTGATCGACCTGCGGGAGCAGGTGGTCTCGTTCAAGCCCCAGCCGGTGATCACCGAGGACAACCTGGTGGTCGACATCGACACGGTCCTCTACTTCCAGGTCACCGACCCGCGCGCCGCGGCGTACGAGATCGCCAACTTCATCCAGGGCGTGGAGCAGCTGACCGTCACCACGCTCCGCAACGTGGTCGGCGGCATGGACCTGGAGAAGACGCTGACCTCCCGCGACACCATCAACAACCAGCTGCGCGGAGTGCTCGACGAGGCGACCGGCAAGTGGGGCCTGCGGGTCAACCGGGTCGAGATCAAGGCGATCGACCCGCCGAAGACCATAAAGGAGGCCATGGAGAAGCAGATGCGCGCCGAGCGGGACAAGCGCGCCGCGATCCTCACGGCCGAGGGCCAGCGCCAGTCGAAGATCCTCACCGCGGAAGGTGAGAAGCAGAGCGCCATCCTGCGCGCCGAGGGCGAGCGGACCTCGCAGATCCTCAAGGCCGAGGGCCAGTCGCAGGCCATCGACGAGGTCTTCCAGGCCGTGCACCGCAACGACCCCGACCCCAAGCTGCTCGCCTACCAATATCTGCAGGTTCTGCCGCAGCTCGCGCAGAGTCCGGGCAACACGTTCTGGGTGATCCCGGGCGAGGTCACCTCGGCGCTGCAGTCGGTGTCGAAGGCCTTCACCGAAGCGCTTCCCTCCGTGGAGGCCCGCACGGGCCCGCGCGATCGCACGGCCGGCAGCGCGGCGGTCGAAGAGGCCGAGCGCGCCGCAGCCGAGGCCAAGGCCGAAGCCGAAGACTCCGAGCGCGCCGGCCCGCGCCAGATCGAGTCGCCTCGCCGACCCCTCGACGGCAACGTGCCGGCCCCCGAGCCGGCCGCCTTCCCCGAGCCGGTTACGGCCCCCAACACCCCCGCCCCCACCGACGAGCCCTGACCCACCCCACCGGCGCCCCACGCTCCGGGGGCCCGCGCCACGTCGTGTCCGACAGATCACGCCGAGCGCCGCGACGCCCAGGGGGAATGTCTGACAAATGCCGCCCGCCGCGAGCGGCGATCCAGGTGCGTGCCACGGCGTCGCGCAGCAGGGCATGTCTGTCAGATGCGACCTACTGACGGGGCTTGATGTTGCGCCGGATGCCGGCGTAGTACATGCCGACGAGGATCGCGCCCACGGCACTCACCGCCGTGGCCGCGGTGCCCTTCACGACGATCCACATGAACACGACCACGGCCGCGTAAAGCATCGGCACAACGATGTCGAGCGTGTTCCGATTCATGCCCGCGATCGTCCCACCCCCCACCCACCCCCGCTGTCCTCCATTCGGTGGACAGGTAACATGCATGCACTATGCATGTGTCACATGCATTATGCTTGCGATGTGGACAAGACGTTGCAAGTGCGCGGGCTGGACGAGGCGGTGGTGGCGGAGTTGAAGGCGCGGGCCGCACGCCGCCGGATGTCCCTGTCCGCCTACGTCGCCGACATCCTGACCGAGGTGGTCGCGACCCCAGCACCGGACGAAGTGCTCGAGCGGCTGAACGCGCTGAAGTCGCTCGGCGGCGGCGCCGCCCGCGACGACATCCTGACCGAGGTCAGGAGGATCCGCGAGTCATGATCGTCATTGACAGCTCCGCCTTGATCGAGGCGCTCGCCGGGGCCGACCCCGATGACAAGCTGCTCCGCCGGGTGGCCACAGAGCACGTCCAGGTGCCCCACCTGATCGACTACGAGTTTCGCAACGCCCTGCGCGGACTGCTGCTCGGCGGCAAGGTCACCCCGGCCCGCGCCGAGGGCGCCCGGCTGGTCAAACGCGGCCTCAACCTGACCCGGCACCCCGACGAGGTCACCGAAGCCCGCGCCTGGGACCTCCGCGGCAATTTCAACGGCTACGACGCCACCTACGTCGCCCTCGCCGAGGCCCTCGACTGCCCCCTCATCACCACTGACGACAAGATCGCCCGAGCCGCCAGAACAGTGACCGTTGAGCTCTACTGACGCAGGCGTCGCGGTCTTCGAGGTGGTGTCGTAGACGACCCGGTCCCTCGACTACGGCCCGTTCGGCAAGCCTTACACCCTCCCCATCGGCGTCACGATCGAGACGGGGTCCTATCCGAGGGTGGGGTGACCTACTGGGTGGCGCAGTTCATGAGGTCGTGGAGGAGGGTGACGAGGGACTGGTCGCCGTTGTGGAAGATGTGGGTGGCCGGGACACGGCGCCACAGCCAGATCAGGACGTCCTGCGGGTCGCCGGAGATCATCGCGCCGGCGGGAGCGGCATCCTGTGTGACCTCGATGCCCGCCGGTGTGGCCCGGACCAGCCAGCGGGCGTCCTCGCCCGCCAGGATTTCGACGGCGCGGCCGTCGCTGGAGGTCAGGAGGCTGCCATAGTCCTCAGGCCACTCGTGTGAGCTGTAGGCGAGGAACGTGATCAGCACCTCGTCGATGCCGTCGACCGCGAGGTCGCCGGGGATCCGCGCGAGCGGCTCGGCGAGCGCCTGCTCGGCGTCCACCCGGTGGATCACCGTTTCCTGTGCCATCCGCCGGATCCAGAAACCCACGGTCTGATCCGCCGCATACCAGGTCACGCTCGGCTCTTCGGCTTTGCGCACGGTCAGCTCGTCGACCAGCTCGGCCAGCGCCCGGTCGAACAGGGCCAGCGGCTCCTCTTCACGGAGCTCCGGCAGCGGCCAGGGCGACGGCCAGTCGCCGCGGCGCATGGTCTCGACCTTGTGCAGATAGACCTCGGCCACGTGATAGACCAGGTCGGTCACTGTCCAGCCCGGGCAGCTGGGCACCGCCTCGCCGAGCCCGCGTGCCGCGACCTCACGCAGCCGCGTCGCGTCCGCCGTCAAGCAGTCGAGATATCGCGCGCTTTCCATACCACCCACCTAAACAGACCTCACCGACAACTTCACGCCCCCCGGCGGCGGCGGTGACTTTCGATCTGCCGGACGATGCGCTTTAGACCTGCCGGGCTTGGGCGAGGGTGGCGGTGAAGCGGCGGTAGCGGGAGAGCTCGTCGTCGAGCGGGGTGATGACCAGGTCGCGTGCCACGTCCTCGATGGCGGCGCGCAGAGCTTTGGCCGCCTTGCGGGCCCGGCGGCGGCCACCGAGCCAGGCGGCGAGGCGGGAGAGCAGGGCGACCAGCACGCCCGCCACCGCACCGCCGAGCAGCAGCGCGGTCGGCCACGGCAGCTCGCCGGCCGTCGGCGTGGGCAGGTCGGGAAGACGCAGGTAGCTCACGACGAACAGGGCGCCCAGCCAGAGCGCGCCGACCGCCATCGTCGCGAAGATCAGCCACTGCAGCACGCCGATCACCCGCCACCAGCGCGGCGGACGGGCCGCGCCGATCGAGGTGGTCGCCACCGCGCGGTCCAGCCGCTCTTCCAGCTCCTGCGACCGCGACCGCGCCGCATGCCGTACCGCCGCGGCCCACGGCTCGGGCACCCCGCTCGCCGCCGCGCCGCCCGCGTCGCGGATCGCCGTCTCCATCCGCGATTTCTGTACGGCTGTCGCCGCCGGCAACGAGGTCCGCGTGTCCGGGGATATCGCGACGCGGAGCCGGCGCAGCGGGTCGGGCCGGAAACGGCGCAGCCAGCGCGTAACGGGCCATCCTGTGGCGATGATCGCGCGGTGGCGGTGCGCCTTGGCCACCGCGCCCACGACCAGCGGCACCCCGGCCGCCTCCCCCAAAGCCGCGACCAGCTCCTTGCCCCGCACCGCCGGTTCCTTGCCCTCCGCGGGCGTACCAGCCGCGACGGCGAGAGTCTCGGCGGCGCTGGAGACGTCGGCGGCGAGGCGGGCCGACCAGGCGCGACGGCGGCGGACCAGCCGGGCCACACTGTCGCGCAGTTCGGAGAGCCCCGCCCCGGTCCGAGCGGACGCGGCCAGCACCGGCACACCCTCCAGGCCGTCTTCGGCGAGCAGGCGGCGCAGGTCGGCCAGGCAGCGTTCGACCGCGTCCGGCGGGAGGCGGTCGACCTGGTTGAGCACGACGAGGGTGACGTCCTTGTGGTGGGCGAGGGGCCGGAGATACCGCTCGTGGACGGCCGCGTCGGCGTACTTCTGCGGATCGAGCACCCACACCAGCAGATCCACGACGGCGACCAGCCGATCGACCTCAAGCCGGTGGGACTGCTCGATCGAGTCGTGATCCGGCAGGTCGAGCAGGATCAGTCCGTCGAGGTCGGCGGATCGGCCCGTGATCTCGTGGCGGCGCGGCACGTCGAGCCAGTCCAGCAGCGGGCCCGAACCCTGCGGATCCCACATCGCGGCCAGTGCGGCCGCGGTCGTCGGCCGGGTCACGCCCACGGTCGCGAGCTCCGCGCCCGCGAGCGCGTTGAACAGGGAGGACTTGCCGCTGCCGGTGGCTCCGGCGAGCGCGACGGCGGTGTGCGCGACCGACAGATTGCGCCGCACGCCCGCGTGCGCCACGACCGCCTTGGCCTCGTCGACGGCCGACGACGGCAGCCGCCCGTCGGCGAGGCCGGCCGCCTCCGCGAGCGCGTCCAACCGGTCGTCGAGCGACGGCCCCTTCTTACGCAGCAGCTTCACGGCGTCTCACCCCGGCGTTCGCCCACCGCCCGGGCCACCGCGCGGAGCGCGTCCGGGTTGGCCTCGCCGGTGCCGTCGACGAGCGCGGTGAAGCGCCGTTCCTCTTCCGTGAACAGATCGCGTACGCGTTGCCGCAGGTCGTCGCGGGCCTGCTGAGTCAACGTCCGTACGGCCTGGTCTCCGAAGACGGCCTCGAGCAGCTTCTGGCTGAGCAGGCTCGTGCCGCCCGCGATGCCGATCTCGAGCCCGGTCAGCCCGCCCGTCGAGGCGAAAACGGCCAGCATCAGCAGCACACCCAAACTATTGACGCCGAACGACGCGGCCCGGGCCACGGTCCGCCTGTCGGCGCCCTGGGAGCGGACCAGGTCCAGAACGTGCCCCTGCCACTCGCGGACGGCGCTCGCCGCCCGCGCCGGCAGTTCCCCGGACGCCCGTCCGAGGCGGCTAGATGTTCCGACGCCCGCGCGTTCGAGCAGGTCGCGGCCGGAAGGGGTGGCCAGCCACGACTCCATGGCACGTTCGGCCGAGCCGTCGGCCGCCGCCCGGATGAGCGACTCGACGCCGCTTTCCAGCGCCACACGCAGCCCCTTGTCGGGCGCGCCCCGGCCCATGAAGAACGCCGCGATCCGATCGCGCAGCCAGCCGACGCGAGACTCCAGGGAGCGCATGAGGTCGCCCGTACCGATGAAATCCTGCCAGCGGGCCAGCACCTCGCCACGCAGCAGCGAGCCGTCGCGCATGCCTTCGTCGAAGGCGCTCAGGCCCGACTCGTACGCCTTGACGGCCATGGCGCGAAGCTCGGCCGCTCCGCGGCGCTGGCGTTCGGCGGCGTCGGCCAGCGCGGGAAGCCGGGTGGTGAGGCTGTCCAACGCGCCCGACAAGGTCTGCCGCACCACCCGCGCCCGGGCGGTGGCGTCCGCAGACAGAGCGCCGAGCCAGTCGGTGATGGGCCGCACCGCCTCGACCGGCAACCGGGCCCGCTCGGACGGCAGCACCAGCTCAGGGATGGTGAACAGGGGGACGCCGACCAGGCCGTTGGCCTCCAGGAGGCGGGCGAGGTCCGCCCGCACCGGGCCGAGCGCGTCGGTCGGCGCCCGCTGCAACACGACGGCGAGAGCGGTGCTGCGGTCGCGCGCGGTACGCAGGAAGCTCCACGGCACCTCGTCGGCGTAGCGGGCGGCCGTCGTGACGAACAGCCAAAGGTCGGCCGCGGCCAGCAACTGCGTCGCCAGCTCACGGTTGGCCGTGACGACCGAGTCGATGTCCGGCGCGTCCAGCAAGGCCAGCCCCGGCGGCAGTCCAGCCGCCGTCGCGACCCGCAACGTGCCCGGATCGCCGGTCTGCGCAGTACGGCTGATCACCCGCGGAAGGGTCGGCAGAATGCCGTCCGACTCGAACCAGCCGGCGTCGGCCGGATTGGCGACGAGGGTCGGCGCGAGGGTCGTCGGCCGGAGCACGCCGGGCTCGGTGACGTCGGCCCCCACGATCGAGTTGACAAGCGTCGACTTTCCGGCGCCCGTGGAGCCGCCGACCACAGCGAGCAGGGGCGCGTCGATGGCGGCCAGCCGCGGCAGCAGGTAGTCGTCGAGCTGCCCCGTCAGCTCCTTCAGCGCCCGCCTGTCGGCGTCGACGTTGCCGATGGCCAGAGGAAACAGCTCATGGTCCAGCCGGCGCCGCAGATCCCGCAGCACCACGAGAATCCCGTCGTTCCCCGGCATACCCCCGATCTTCCCGAATCAGCCCCCACGGAACGTGACATGTCAGAAACTCGCGATGAGCCCGGCACGTTGTCGAGCCAGGAGGACGCGAGCATGTCGATACTCGAGGAAGCCGTCGGCGGCCTGATCGTCGAGACTGCCACGTTGATGGCCAAGCAGGTGAACCTCGCCGCACGCGCCGGCGGTCGCGAGGCCAGAGTCAATCTCGAGCTCGTCCGCTGGTTCGACACCTATCAGCTGATCGACGCGCCCGCCTTCGACATCGAGAGCCCTGACATCCCGGCCGGGCGCATCGCGGACGCCCTCGCCACCTCGGCCGTGCAGGCGCTCGTCTTCGAGCTTTTGGCCGTACGGCTCACCGACGCGCCCGAGATCGAAGTGGAGCGGCTGGAGACGGCCTTCGGCCATGTGCTCGGCGCCGAGTTGGCCGATCTGCGCACGCCGGCCGACGATCTCGCGGAGTCCCTTTTCGAGGCCCTGGACCGCCGTGTCCGCACGCTCGTAGCCCGGCTGCCGAGTGACGCCTCGGGTCCACTGCCGCTGATCCGGAACGAGGCCTTGCTGGGGCGGCTCAACATCACCCTGTCGGCGATTGAACGTCATTGCGCGGCGCTCGCCGGTCAGTACAACCCGGCAGCCGACCGCGATTTCATCACCCGCTATCGACGCCAGGTCAAGACTCAGCACGGCAAGCTGGAGCCGCCCGACTTCCAGCAGCGCCGGCGCGTCCCCATCAAAGATCTGTACGTCCCACCGAAGATCGTCTCGGTCGACGAACGCGGCACGCCGGGCGAGATCGACATCTGGGCGCTCGACCGCGAGATCGATCGCACGGTGTTGCTGGGCGATCCCGGAGGCGGCAAGACGACCTCGGCCCATGTGCTCATGCACACGCACGCGCTCGACGCCGGCTCGTCCGCGCCATTCTTGGTTACGCTGCGCGAATTCGCGGCCGACGACCAGCCCGCGCGTTCAGTGGTCGGGTTCATCGAGCATCGGATGGAAACGCACTATCAGTGCAGGCCGCCCGAGGGGTTGGTGAGCCGTCTCCTGCTGGACGGCGCCGCGTTGGTGATCTTCGATGGTCTGGACGAACTCGTGGACACCTCGCGCCGAGCGCAGGTCGCCGACATCGTCGAGCTGTTCTGCACCGAATTCCCCCTCGCCCGCGTCCTGGTGACATCGCGCGTCGTGGGATACGACCAGGCCCGCCTCGACCCCGAGCAGTTCGCCGCCTTCAGGGTGTCGCACTTCGACGACAAGCAGGTCAAGGACTACGTCACCAGATGGTTCCGTCAAGAGGATGGAGTGGGCGCCGTCCGGGCGGCCGAACTGGCCGCGAGCTTCATGGGGGAAAGCGCCGAGGTCCCCGACCTGAGGTCCAACCCCCTGATGCTGGCGTTGATGTGCATCCTCTACCGGGGCGAGGGTTCCATTCCACGCAGCCGGCCGGAGGTCTACGAGGAATGCTCGCGGCTGCTGTTCACGAAATGGGACGCCCGCCGAAGGATCCACGTCGAGCTGCGCGCCCGTCACCTGATCGAGCCCGCGCTGCGTCATCTGGCCTTCTGGATGCTCACCCGAAACCAGACCCAGCCGATCGTGTCGGAACGCGAGCTGATCACAGAGACCGCCGACTTCCTGCAAACCCGCCGTTTCGAGGACCGTGACGACGCCGAGGGGGCGGCGCGCGAGTTCGTCGATTTCTGCCGCGGTCGCGGCTGGGTCTTCAGCGACGCCGGCACGACGGCCCACGGCGAGAACCTTTATACCTTCGCCCACCGCACGTTCATGGAATACTTCGCCGCCGCGCACCTCGCCGCCGACTGCGACACGCCGGAAGAACTCGCCCGGCGGCTCCTGCCACATCTGGCCAGGCAGGAGTGGGAGATGATGGCGCAGCTCGCCGTCCAGATCAAGGATCGTACGTCCACCAGGGGCGCGGAGCGCGTGCTCGAATCGCTGCTGGGCGACCGGCGGCGGCGAAGCTCCATCAGCCGCGGCAACGTTCTTTCCTTCGCCGCGCGATGCCTGGCCTTCACCGACCCGCCGCCGCATCTGGTCCGCACTCTTACCGACCGTGTCCTGAGCCACGCCTTCGAGGATCTGACCTCTGAGGCTTTCGTCGAGCCGTTGAGGTATCTGCTCGCCTCCGCGGATTCGTCGTTGACGGTGGTCGCCGCCCGGTTGGAGCAGACGATCTCCGCGCTCGTCCAATCCGCGGACGAGGACGAGCGGGTCAAGGCCCTCCGTCTCGCCATCAACATGGATGACATTCTGGGAACAGGGAGGAAGGCCTTCTGGGACAGGTGGGAATTTCGCATGGCGGATCTCCACCGATCGGCGCTGGCCGCACACGCGTATATCCCGGACATAGCCGTGGGCATGTGGCACCGCCTCGACCAACTGTCTCCAGAAGTGGTCGCGGCGTACGAAGACCGGTTCGCGACCGTCTTCCTCGCCCCGGACACTGGCGTGACGAGGAGCCGATGGCAGAGCATCGCCCATTGGGCGGTGGCGGGAGGCGCGGTAGCCCCCTCCAAAATCGCGGCATTGGCCCGGCTGACCGAGCGCTATCTGTCCGCCAGCGACTTCTCGCCAAAAATCACATCGACCTGGCGGGACACCGACCTCATGCCGACCAAACAGCCAGAGGATCCGGCCTTCTATGGCTCGTTCGCCTTCATGCTCGCCGTTCTCCACGAGCGCTCGATGCCACTGATAGCGCCAAGCAAGTGGGAACTCGGACCGCTGCGCGGCATCATGTCCTATCTCGACCGGCGCGGGGAGAACGAAGGGACGCTTCCCGATCTGCCGGTGGATCCGCGGATACAAGAGATGCTGACCAGATGGGCGCGGCGGGAGATCGACTTCCTCGCGCCTCAGGAGGCGGACGGGGAAGGCTGAGGGAAGTCGGTGGGGAGGAGGGGGCGGCACTTCTTGAGGGCCTTGGCAACCTTGGGGTCGGATTGGTCGAGGCGGCCCTGGACTTCGGCGCCGTTGTCCTTCATGCAGGTGCGGAAGGCCTGCGTGGCCGAGTTGTCGCCGCCACCGAAACGGCCGCCGCCGGGGCCGCCGGACGGCATGAGCGACCGGCAAGCCTGGAAGGCCTGCTGCATCTGCGGCGACATCGAGCCGAAGCCGCCACCGAAACCACCACCGCCGAAGCCGCTGCGGCTGGGCCGTACGCCACTCGGGCGATCGCTGGGCCGCCCGCTCGGCCGGGCGCGCGGGCTGAACGAGGGCATGGCGACGCCGTGTTGCCGCAGGCAGTCCTGGAATGCCTGCCTCGGGTTGCCGGACGCCGACGCGGCCGCCGCAGTGGCGGACGTGTTGTCGCTCGAGCCACAGGCGGCCAGCGCCAGCACGGCGAGGCCGGCCAGGCTTGTGCCGCAAAGCAGGCGAAGTGCTGTCACGGACCTTGTCCCAGCGTTCACGGCCCCTATCTCAGCGGCTGCGGTTGAAAGGGACTTGGGGCGATGCTGAGAGTCCGCTGGGAGCGTCTTCCATGCCCGGTGGGGAGGTGGCGACGCGTCAGGTGGGGAGGGTGACGCGGAAGATCGCGCCGGTGGCGCCCTCAGGGGCGTTGGTGGCGATGACGGTGCCGCCGTGGGCGTGGATGAGGGCGGCGGCGATGGAGAGGCCGAGGCCGGTGCCACCGGCGGTGCGGGCGGGATCGGCGCGGTAGAAGCGTTCGAAGACGCGGTCCGGATCTGGCAGGCCAGGGCCTTCGTCGGCCACTTCGAGAACGGCTCCCGCCTCGCAGGACCCGACGCCGACGCGGAAGGGCGTGCCGGCCGGCGTGTGCCGGAGCGCGTTGCTCACCAGGTTGCCGATGACCTGCCGGAGACGGGCCTCGTCACCGTCGACCTTCACGGGCTCCTCGGAGTCGTCGAGCCGGACGAGGTCGATCTCGCGGTCGGGGGCCAGCATCCGGGCGTCCAACACGGCCCCCGCGGCCAGGCTGAGCAGGTCGACCGGCTGCCGGTCCAGCGGTCGCTGCTGGTCGAGCCTGGCCAGCAGCAGCAGGTCGTCGACGAGCAGGCCCATCCGGGCGGCCTGGTCTTCGATCCGGCGCAGCAGCCGGGCCGGGTCCTGACCGCTCTCCTGCCGGTAGAGCTCGGCGAACCCGCGGATCGAGGTCAGCGGGGTGCGCAGTTCGTGTGAGGCGTCGGCGACGAAGCGGCGCATCCGCTCCTCGGATCTTCGGGCCTCGAAGGCCGACCTTCGCGCCGCGGCCTCCGACGACTCCCGATCCTGGAAGGCCGCTTCGATTTGGGCGAGCATGCCGTTGATCGCGCGGCCGAGCCGTCCCATTTCGGTACGGCGATGCCGGGACGGCACCCGGCGTGAAAGATCTCCGCCCGCGATGGTCTGCGCCACGTCCTCGATCTCGCCGAGCGGCCGCAGGCTGCGCCGTACGAGCCAGTAGCAGGCGACGCCCAGGGCGGCGAGCACGGAGACGCCCACGCCGGCCACGATGGCGCCGAGCTGGGAGACCGTGCCGTCGATGTCGGCCAGGCTCACCGCGACCAGGCGGCTGCCGCCGCCGGGCTCGCGCACGGCGACGGCGTGCCAGCGCGCCCCGGACGCCGAGTGGACCTCGAACACCCGGCCGCCGCGCCGGGCCACCTCGGCGGCCGTGAGCGTCGGCAGCTGCGGCGGGTCGGCGTCGGTGAGCGTCCAGACGATGTGCCCGGCCTGGTCGAGAGCGGCCGCGTACGGCACGCCGGGGAGCCCACGCGGCCACGCCCGGGTCGGCGGCTGGACCGCGGCCCAGCGGGGCGAGTCGGTCTCGGTGGACCGGGCCACGACCCCGGCCAGCTGCCGATCGACCCGGTCGACCAGGTAGGTGTCGAGCAGCCGTACGGCGAAACCGCCGGTCAACGCGATGGCCAGGGCGACCAGGAGCAGCGTCCCGGCGACCAGCCGGAGCCAGAGCGGGGTCCGTGCCAGGCGTCGTTTGAGCTCAGCTACGGGGCGCACGGAGGACATACCCGACGCCGCGGAGCGTGTGGATGAGTTTCGGTTCGCTTCGATCAATTTTTCTGCGCAGATAGGAGACGTACGACTCGACCACGTTGCGGTCTCCGCCGAAGTCGTAGCGCCACACGTGGTCGAGGATCTGCGCCTTCGACAGTACCCGCCCCTGGTTGGCCATGAAGTAGTGCAGCAGCTTGAACTCGGTGGGCGACAGCCGTACGGGACGACCTCCTCGCCACACCTGGCGGGCCTCCTCGTCCATCTCCAGGTCGGCGACGCGGAAGCGGACCGGGCTGGTGTCCCCCTTGGTACGGCGGAGCACGGCCTTGATCCGCGCGATGACCTCTTCCAGGCTGAACGGCTTTGTCACGTAGTCGTCGGCCACGCGGAGCCCCGTCAGCTTGTCTTCGGTGGCGTCCCGCGCCGTGAGGAAGACGATCGGCATGCGCCGCCCCCCCGAACGCAGACGACCGGCCACCGAGAATCCATCCATATCCGGCAGCATCACGTCGATAACCGACAGATCCGGGCGGACCCGGTCGGCCAGCTGAAGCGCCTCCCGCCCGTCGGCGGCCGTGATCACCTCGAACCCGGCGTAGCGGAGGCTGACCGAGAGCAGTTCTCTGATGTTGGGCTCGTCGTCCACGACCAGAAGTCGGGCCCCGCTCACGGAGTCGCTCCGAGCTGGCCAGAGGTCACGTTCGTGGCCGCCAGCGTTCCGTCACCGCCCTGCTCCCCGCGTACGACGACGGTGTTCCCCGCCTTGAGGTCGGACAGCTTGCCGGCCTTGGTGACGGAGATCTTGGTGTCGCCGGACGTGGTCACGGTCACGACCGAGCCCTGCGCCGTCTCGACGTAGATCTTCTTGCCGTCGATCAGCTTCACCGTGCCGACCGTGACGCCGCCGAATCCGCCCTGGCCCTGCTGCTGTCCCGGCTGCTGGCCCTGGCTCGGGTTCTGCTGGCCCTGACCCTGACCCTGCCCCTGGCCCCGCTGGCGGTTTCCCGCGCCGCCGAAACCACCGAAACCCCCGCCGCCGAAGCCGCCGGGCAGCCCGGTGCCGGCCGCCCTGGCGTTGCCGCCGGACGTGCCGGACGTGCCCCATGCCTTCTGGGCCTGGACGCCCCCGAGCAGCCCGGCCACCAGCAGCACCCCGCCCGCCAGAGCGAGCGTGACCCGCGAGGGGCCGTCGCGCGACGGTTGCGCGGTGAGCTCCGCCTCCAGGTCGTCGCCGAACGGCGACGTGTCCAGCAGGTCTTCCGTCATGGATCGCTCCTGTCACTCATGCCGGAGGGCTTCGATGGGCCGCAGCTTGGCCGCCCGGTTGGCGGGATAGCTGCCGAAGAACAGGCCGATCCCGACGGACACCCCGAGGGCGAGCGCGATCGACGCCGGGACCAGCACCGGGGTCACCCCGGCGATGGTGAACCGGGTGCCGATCAGCGCCACCGCGACTCCGAGAAGTCCGCCGATCAGGCTGAGCATGGTCGCCTCGGCGAGGAACTGACCCAGGATCGCGCCCTTCGGCGCCCCGATGGCCTTGCGGATGCCGATCTCCCTGGTCCGCTCGGTGACCGTGACCAGCATGATGTTGGTGATGCCGATGCCGCCGACCAGGAGGCTGATGGCCGCGACCGCGCCGAGCAGCACGGTGAACGTCTGGGTCGACTCGCTGACCGTCTCCTGGAGCGTGGCCTGGTTGAGGATGCGGAAGTCCGCGGCGGCCGCGCCGGTGATGCCGTGCCGCTGGTCGAGCACCGCGGTGACCTCGGATTGCGCGGAGTCGGCCGAGGTGGCGTCAGTGGCCTGGACGATGATCGAGCCGAGGTTGCCGAAGCCGGTCAGCGTCTGCTGTACGGCCGGCAGCGGGGCGATCGCCAGGTCGTCGCCATCCTGGAATCCGGACGAACCTGACTCCTTCAGCACGCCGATCACCGTATAAGGCACGCCGTTGACGCTGATCTGCTTCCCGATCGGGTCGACCGTGCCGAACAGGTCGTCCACCACGGTCTGCCCGATGACGATGACCTTCCTGGCGGCAAGGACGTCCGCGTCGTAGAAGTAGACGCCCTTGGCGATCTGCTTGTTCTGCGCCTCGAAGTAGCTCGGGTAGGTGCCGACCATCTGGCCGATGCTGTGGCTCGCACCCTCGTACGTGGCCGTCGACGACTGCGCCGTCACGACCGGCGAGACGCTCTTCACCGATGGGGCGGCGGACTTGTCGGCGATGGCCTTCGCATCGGCCAAGGTCAGGCCACGCGCCTGGGTGCGGGGCCCGGTGCCGCCACCGCCGCCACCGCCGGCGAATCCGCCTCCTCGCCCGCCGCCACCGTTGAAGGACTGCATGACGGTCAGCGTGTTGGAGCCGAGCTGCTGGATCCGCGACTGGATCGACTGGGACGACCCCTCGCCCACCGCCACCAGCAGGATCACGGCCGCCACGCCGATCAGGATGCCGAGAATGGTGAGGAAGCTGCGCATCTTGTTGGCGCTCAGCCCGCGTACCGCGAACCGCAGCACCTCGAGCGTGGTCATCGCCCGGCCACCTCCCGCTTCAGTGGCGGCGGCCCGTCGACGGGCGCGAGCCTGTGATCTTCCACGATCCGGCCGTCCATCAGGCGGACCACCCGCTTGGCGTGAGCGGCCACGTCGTTCTCGTGCGTGATGACGACAATGGTCCGGCCGCCGCGGCTGAGCCGGTCGAAGATGGCCAGCACGTCGGCCGACGAGTGGCTGTCGAGCGCGCCGGTCGGCTCGTCGGCCAGCAGCAGCGTCGGCGAGGTGACCAGGGCCCGGGCGATGGCGACCCGCTGCTGCTGGCCGCCGGACAGCTCGTTCGGCTGGTGCCCCACCCGCTCGGCCAGTCCCACCTGGTCCAGGGCCGCGAGAGCACGCCGCCGCCGTTCCGCGCCTTTCAGTCCCCCGTACGCCAAGGGCAGCTCGACGTTGGCCAGCGCCGACATCCGCGGGATGAGGTTGAACGACTGGAAGACGAATCCGATCCTGCGGTTGCGCACCACCGCGAGCTGGGCGTCGCTGAGCCGGCCGACTTCGGTGCCGTCCAGCGCGTAGCGGCCGGACGTGGGCACGTCGAGGCAGCCGATGATGTTCATCAGCGTCGACTTGCCCGAGCCTGAGGCGCCCATGATGGCCACGTAGTCGCCGCGTTCGACCGTCAGCGAGATCCCGCGGAGCGCCCGGACGACGACCTCGCCCTCGCCGTACACCTTGGTGACGTCCTGGATCTCGAGGACGGGGCTCATCGTCCACCGCCCGCGCCGCGTCCGCCGCCGCCTGCTCCGCCGGCTGGGCCGGCTGGGCCGCCGCCGAAGAAGCCGCCGCCGAACCCGCCCAGCTGGTTGGCGGCGCCCGTGGTGCCGTTCTGCCGCACCACCTGCTCGCCTTCCTGGAGCCCGGACGTGATCTCGGTCATCGCGTCGCCCTGGACGCCCACGGAGACCGTACGGGCGACCTGCTGGCTGCCGGCCAGGACGCGGACCGTGGTCCGGCCTCCGGCCGAGCTGACGGCCGTGCTGGGCACGAGCAGCGCGTCCTCGGACTTGCCGACGACCACGGTGACGGTGGCGGTCTGCCCCAGCCTGACCGTGGACGGCACACCGGACAGCGCGATCGTCGCCGCGTATTCGACCACGTTGTTGCTGGTCGTCGGGTTAGGGTCGATGAGCGTGACCTTGCCGTTGGCGCTCACGCCGGGCAGCGCGTCGAACGTGATCGTGGCGGTCTGCCCGACCTTGAGCTTGGTGACGTCGGATTCGGTGAAGTTGCCGACGATCTGCAGCCGCTTCGTGTCGAGCATCTCCATGAAGCCGCTGCTGGACGAGCTGCTTGACGTGCTCGCGGACGCCGCCGAGGCCCCCTGGGAGGAGCCGTTGCTGGATCCGCCGACCTGGCCGTTGATCGTGGTGATCGTCCCGGCGAAGGGGGCCGTGAGCACCATGGTGCCGAGGACCCGCTGGGCCTGGTTGTAGGTGTTCCTGGCCCGCACGTAGTTGGCGTAGTTCGACGCGGAATCGTCGTCATCGTAGGCGGTCCTCGCGACATCGAGAGAGGCGGCCGCCGCGGAGATGTTCTCGCGCTGGGTCTTGTCGTCGAGGGTGGCCAGGAGCTGCCCCTTGTCGACCTTCTCCCCCTCTTCGACGTAGATCGCCTTCACGGTCCCTGAGGTGCCGAAGGCGAGCGATCGCGTGCGGGAGCTCTCCACGGAACCGGACGCGGACACCGACGACAGGATCGTGCCGCGCGTCACGGCCACCGTCGCGACCGTGGCCTGCGGGGTTGACGTGCCGCGCAACGACACATAGGTGACGACGGCGCCCCCGGCCAGCAGTACGGCCAGGGCGCCGTTCACCAGCAACGCCCCGCGTTTGGTCGACAGCTTCACGAGGCCTGACTCTGCCGGGTCCCGCTGGAACCTACTTCAGCCGTTCCTGAAGGTTTGCTGACGAACATCCGGGGCGGCCACGCGTCCGGCTTCCAGCAAACTCACAGGTTCGGTTGAGCATGCCATCACGTGGCGCCGACAGGATGTCCGCCATGATTGGAAGCCCGAGGCCACGGCCGCGAGCCCTGCGGATCGGAGGCCTGGCCGTCGCTGCCGCCGCCCTGGTGGGCGGCGGTTTCCTCGTGTTCGGCCGGGACAGCGCGCCGGTGACGGCGCAGATCCAGCTGGAGTCGGCCAAACGCGGCACGGTCACGACCGATGTGACCGCCTCGGGCAGCACTGTGGACACGGGCCGCCGCGACCTGTCGTTCGGCGCGGACGGCAAGGTCAAGAAGGTGTACGTCACGATCGGCCAGAAGGTCAAGAAGGGCCAGATTCTGGCGCGGATCGACGACACACAGGCCAAGGAGACCTACCGAGCGGCGCACGCGAGCCTGCTGGCCGCGTCCGAAGCCGTCGACAACGCCGAGAACGGCGACACCGGAAACACCGGAAATACCGGAAACACAGAAAACACGTCCGGGTCGTCGGGATCGCGTGGCTCGTCGAACTGTGTCACCAATCCCTCGGCGACCCATTCGGCGGCGCCGTCGCGCTCGGCCGCGCCCAGTCGCTCGGCGGCGCCTTCGCGGTCCGCCTCGCCATCCCCGTCGCCGTCTCGCTCGGCCGGCCCGAGCCGCTCGGCGTCACCCACGCGGTCCGCCCCGCCCTCGCCTTCCGTCTCACCCTCCGCGTCGCCTTCGCGGCCTGCGGAATCTCCGTCCGGGGTGTCGTCCGTCTCGGTCACCAAGAGCGTGAAGACCTCGAGCCCGACACCGATCTCGACGTCCGTCACGACCGAGACGCCGCACGGCGAGCCGTCGCCGATAAGCACCACCACGTCCACCCCGGACGAGCACGATCCGAGCCCCGTCGTCACGGTGACCGTGGTCGTCGAACGTACCGTCGTGGTGCATGAGCTGGTGACCGAGCGGGAAACCGTCACCAAGGGCGTACTCACGACGATCATCAAGACCCTTACCAGGGACTCGACCGTCTCCTTCCCGACCCCCATGACGACGCCCACGCCGACCCCGAAAGCGACACCGAAAGCGACACCAAAGCCCTCTCCATCGGGAACCGCGCAGAAAAAGGCCACGGCCTCGTGCCCGAAGCCGGCGGCGTCGCCGGTCTCGGCCGCCCTGACCACGGCCCGGATCAACCAGGCCAAGGCCGACTACACCGCGGCCCAGGCCACGTACGACGACGCCAAGGAGGCTCTCGACCGGGTCCTCATCAAGGCGCCGGAAAAGGGCACGATCCTCGCCGTCAACGGCGTGGCCGGTGACGACATGACGACCGGCGCCACCTTCATCACCGAGAGCGACCTTGCCGAGCTGCAGGTGGACGCCATGTTCACCGAGTCGGACATCAGCCGGGTCAAGGTCGGCCAGAAGGCGACCGTCACGATGGACAGCCGCCCCGGCGAGAGGTTCGACGGCACGGTCACCCACATCGACACGACCGCCACCACGACCGACGCGCTGGTCCAATACGGCGTGCGGATCGCGTTCGCGGCGCCACCGAAGGGACTGCTGCTCGGCCAGAACGTGTCGGCCGAGGTGACGACGGGTGAGGCGACCGACGCCGTCTACGTTCCGGCGTCGGCCGTGACCACGTCGTCCGACGGCACGTCCACGGTCGTCGTCCGCAACGGCGGCACGGACGCGCGGCGGACCGTCCGGATCGGCGTCCGCGGCGACCAGTACGTCGAGATCGTCGACGGCCTCGCGGAAGGCGACCAGGTCGTCGTACGGAACGCCGCCGGCACGGACGGCGGGTTCCCCGACGGGACGTTCCCGAGCTGAATCGGCTCAGCGGTCCTGGACCAGGCCGAGCACGTTGCCGTCGGTGTCGGTGAAGGTGGCCACCAGGCGGCCGCCACCGACGTCGTGCGCCGCCTCCTTGACGGTCGCGCCCGCGGCCTCGACCTCGGCCAGCTTCGCCTCGATGTCGGCCACGTGCCAGTAGGCGATGGGCGAGGTCATGCCCTGCGGCCCGCCGCCGGGCACCAGGCCGATGTGCTGGCCCTCGGCGTCGAAGCCGACGTAGTAGGACGAGTCGGCGCTCGGCTCCACGCCGAGCAGGGCCGCATACACCTTCTTGGCCTTCTCGAGGTCGGAGACGGGGTGCAGCACGGTCTTGATTCCCTGGGTGGAAGACATGGTCACTCCTGAGTCGTGAGTCCAGGGATGCGGTGACTGACCGCATCCATGTCAGTCACGCTAGTTACCCCCAGGCAATCGGCGCTTCTCGATTCCTGATCGATGAGCCGACGGTTCGCTCAGACCGTCGCCGGGGGCATCCGCATCACATACCCAACGCCGCGGAGCGTGTGGATGAGCCGCCGCTCCACCTCGTTGTCGATCTTCCGCCGGAGGACGGACACATACGACTCGACGATCCCCGCGTCGCCGCGGAAGTCGTAGTCCCACACGTGGTCGAGGATCTGCGCCTTCGACAGGACGCGGCCCGCGTTGGCCATGAAATAACGCAGCAGTTTGAACTCGGTCGGCGAGAGCGGCACGGCCGCCCCGCCCCGCCACACCTCGTGCGACTCCTCGTCCAGCTCGATGTCGGCGAACGTGAGCCGCGGCGGCGGTGCCATGACGTCGCCGGCGGTCCGGCGGAGCACGGCCCGGATCCGCGCCACGACCTCTTCGAGGCTGAACGGCTTGGTCACGTAGTCGTCGCCGCCCAGCGTGAGGCCGCGGATCTTGTCCTCGGTGGCGTCGCGCGCGGTCAGGAAGACCACCGGCGTGTACGTCCCGCCACCCCGCAGCCTGCGCACGACGTCGAAGCCGTCCATATCGGGCAGCATCACGTCGAGCACGATCAGGTCTGGCCGGTGCCGCTGGACGGCCGCGACGGCGTCGCCACCGCCCGCGGCGGTGTGCACGTCGAATCCCGCGAACCGCAGGCTCGCCGCCAGCAGTTCCAGGATGTTGGGCTCGTCCTCGACGATCAGAAGCCGGGCTTCCGGGGTGTCGGTCATCATGTCAGGTTGGCTGAGTTTTCTTAAAGAGAAATGAAGGTCGCTGCCCAGGCTATGAGTCCGGCCTTAAAGCACTCGTTAAAGGTCGGCGATATGGCGGGCGATCGCGAAACTGGAGGTCGCGCCGGGCGACGGCGCGTTTCTGATCAGCGTGATCGGGCCGTGCGCGTCGATGGCGAAGTCGTCGAGCAGTTTCCCGTCCCGTCCCACGGCCTGCGCGCGCACCCCTCCTGCCGTACGGACGAAGTCGTCGGCGGTCAGCGCGGGCACGTAACGCCGGGAGGCTTTGACGAACGCGCGTTTGGCCAGCGAGCCGTAGACCTCCTTGATTCCGGTGCGCCAGTGGGCGGCCGCCATCCGGCGCGTGCCCGGCCAGCCGAGGATCCGCGCCAGGTCGCGCAGGCGCACGGTCCGCCAGGCGTAGCCCTCGTAGGCGAGCGCGAGCACGGCGTTGGGGCCGGCCAGGACCTCGCCGTCGATCCGCCGGGTCAGGTGGACGCCGAGGAAGGGGTAGCGGGGGTCGGGCACGGGATAGATAAGGCCTTTGACGAGGTCTTTCGCGTTGCCCGTGAGCTTGTAGTACTCACCGCGGAACGGGACGATCCGAACGTTTCCCGCCCAGCCGGCGATCCGGTCGCTGCCGAGGCCGGCACAGGCGATCACGCGGTCGAAGCGGAACCTGCCGGCGCCCGCGCGTACGTCGACGCCGGACGACGTCTCGCGCAGCGCGTGGACGGGATGCGAGAGCCGTACATCGAGATCCTCGGCGAGGCGGCGCGCCACGGCCGGGAAATCGGCGATCGCGGTGTGCGGCGAGTGGACGGCGGCCACGCCGACGGCGTGCGGCTCGACCTCGCGCAGCCCGAGCCCGTCGAGTTCGGAGATGTCAGGAACGCCGTTTTCGCGGGCCTTCCTCCCGATCTCGCGCAGCCCCGGCAACTCGGCGCGGGTCGAGGCGATGACGAGCTTGCCCACCTCTTCGTAGGGAAGGTCGTGCTCGGCGCAGTATTCGCGGAGCATGGCGACGCCGTCCCGGCAGAGCCGCGCCTTGAGCGAGCCGGGCTTGTAGTAGATCCCGGCGTGGACGACCCCGCTGTTGTGCCCCGTCTGATGCGCGGCGACCCGATCCTCCTTCTCGAAGACCGTGACCTCGGCGCCCCGCTGAGTCAGCTCGCGGCCCACGGCCAGGCCGAGGATGCCGCCCCCGACGATTCCGATCTTCACAGGTGGCCCTCGGCCTTCAGCCAGGCGACAGTGTCGGCCATCGTCTCGCGCGCCGGCCGCAGCCGCACGCCGAGGTCCTCCACCTCGTCATATGTCCGGACCATGCTCACCATCATCTCGGCCGCGTCTCGGGTCAGCGGATAGCGGATCGGGGCCACCTTCTTGACCAGGTCGAGCAGTGCCGCCATGCCGCGGAGCACAGGCACGGGGGCCGGATACCGCCGGCATCGCTTACCCGTGACCTCTTCACATAAGTCGGCCAGCTGCGCCCAGGTCAAGAAATATCCGCCGATCATATATTTGCGCGCACCGGCGCCGGGCTTCATCGCATTCGCCAACATCAGGGCCAGATCGCGTACGTCGAGGAGCCCCACCCCGCCCCTCGTCATCGGCCAGCCCTGCCTGATCCCGGACACCAGGCCTTCGTTCAGCGCGTCGAGCGTCGGCTGATCCGGGCCGCAGACCCCGCCCGGATAGAAAATCGTCACGGGCGCGCCCTGCGCCTGCAACTCCCGGGCATACCGCTCACCGGCGATCTTCGTCTTCCCGTAGTCGTTCCGCGGGTTGCCCAAGGGGCTCTCCGAGGTGATCAGCGGGGTCTTCGGCGGCACGAAGACGGCGATCGTCGACACGTGGACGATGGGGTCGAGCCCCAGCTCGACGGCCTGGCCCAGGACATTGCGGAGCCCCGTCACGTTCGTCCCGGCCAGATCCTGCCCCGCGCCGATCACCCCGATCTCCGCCGCGGCGTGCAGCACCGCCTCGCCTCTTTCCAACCCTTCCCGTACGGCTCTCGCATCCCGGACGTCGGCCTGGCACACCTCGACCCCATCCAGGATCTTGCGCGCCTTGTCCAGATTGCGGACAAGGGCGATGGGCTCATGCCCCGCCTCACGTAACGCTGCAATCGCATGCGACCCGACGAACCCGGTCGCTCCCGTCACCACAACCCGCATGCCCGAAAGCTAGCGCGCACGCCCTCGAAACCCAATGGTCATAGCCGTGCATACGAAGAGTAGTACTGAGGTAACGTACCGCGACATGCCCGCTACGCCACCACGGTCTGGCTGCAGCTCGACAAGCCGATCTACGTCCTGTTCGTCACACCCGACCGCAACGCCGACCAGTTTGCCCGGCCCGTCAAGATGGTCGCGGGCGACCTGACCGTCACGCTGACGACCTGCGTCTGCGGCCCGAACCAGATCCCCGCCATCACCCGGGCAGAAGAGGTCGCGGCCGATCCCGCCCTGGCCACGCTCTCGGTGATGCAGCACGGAGCCCGCAAGGAGGTCAGCGAGGCTTTCCTGGCCGGACTGGATTCGCTCGATCTCGATGACGCTCCGCGATATTATGAATACGGACATGATATGGCCTCGCTCGCAGGCAAGCGCATGCTGGAGGAACTGATGACCACCGCCACATGGCCTGTGTTCAGCCCCTTCGCCAAGGAGCACTTCGGCAAGGGCAAAGCCGAGGGCGTCGCCGAAGGCATCGCTGAGGGGATGGCGACCGCGATCGTCACCTTCCTGCTCGCACGGGGCCTGACCCCGACGGCCGACGAGCAGAAGCAGATCAAAAAGACCACGGACCAGGCCCGTCTCGACAACTGGATCCGCCGAGCCGGCACCGTCACCTCCGTCGCCGAACTCCTCGAAGAGCAGTAGCCCCCGCCCCCACCACCAGCCCCCACACGCGGGGGTCAGCGGGCGCGGCGGGCTATGAAGGTGATGGCGGCTATGGCGGCGAGCGCGACGGAGACCCAGAGGAGGAGGCCGGTGGGGCTGGGGCCGGTCGAGCCGTTGGCCGTGTCGTTGGTCGTGTCGTTGGCCGAGGTTTCGGCGACAGGCTTGAGGGCCGCCGATGGCTGGGGGGTGGGGGGCGGGGATTGTGTGGGGATCGCGTCGGCCGGCAGGGGGATTTCGTAGACCGGGCTGTGCCGGCCTTCGGAACCGGTCAGCAGGGATTTGCCGTCCCGGGTGTAGGTGATCGACTCTGACTGGGCCAGGCTGGGCACGTCGAGTTTGGCGATCAGGTCGTCGGGGGCCCGGAAGAGCGACGCGGAGAAGTAGGTGCGGATCACGAAGGACGAGCCGTCGGGGGCGTAGGCGGCGTCCGTGGCCATGATGGGCGCCGAGCCCACCCGCTTGAGGATGTTGACGCGGTCGCTTCGCAGTTGGCGCGGGGCCGCGTAGATCGAGCCGCTGAATTCCTTGCTTATGACGTAGAGCCGCCCGGTGCGCGGGTTGACCATCACGCCTTCGGCGTTGCGGCCCCCGCCGGCGTAGCGGAACCGGTAGCGGACCGCCTGGACCGTGGCGTCGCGCAGGGTCGTGGGCTCGACGACCTTGTAAATCGACACGTCCGGCCAGGCGCCTTCGAGGTTGTCGCCGATGTCGGCGAGCCAGAGGACACCGTGCCCGTTTTCGACGGAGGCGGCCATGGCCTCCCAGTCGCGGGCGACCGCGCCGGCGACATCGAACGTGGCCTTGGTCCGCCCGCGCATGTCGACCGCGAAGAATCGCGGCCCGTCACCGCTGTCGTTGTGGGTGTAGACGATGCCCGGATGCGTGGGCGACATGGCGAGCCCGCTGGACTCCGTGATCCGCGCGTCGCGGAAGTGGAACAGCGCCTTCTCGTCGTCCGCCACAGCGGGCCGAGGGCCCACGCCGAGTAGCGTGACCAGCGCGATCAGCGTCGTCACCATGGCCGCCGCCGCGCGCCCCCGTTTCACCGCCATGCGGTCATCATTCCCGATCGACGCGCCGCGCACCCGGCCCGGGCACGATCTGGACCTCTCCGCCCCCGGTCAGGGCATGCCCGGCCGTACAAGTCGGGACAAGCCGGACCTCGTGCCCGCAGCCGTTGTGCACGGCGCGGACGGGCGGCTCCTCCGACAGGTGCCGGTCGCCCCACGCGATCAGCGCCAGCAGGACCGGCAGCAGTTCGGCGCCCCTCGGCGTCATCACATACTCCTGGTGGGGCCTGCGACCCTCCTCCGCGTACGGCATGCGCTCCAGAACGCCGTTGGCGACCAGGGCGCCCAGCCGCGCGCTCAGGATGTTGCGGGCGATGCCGAGGTGGGCCGACAGCTCGTCGAAGCGGCGGATGCCCCGGCTGACGTCGCGGAGGATGAGCAGCGTCCACCGGTCGCCCACGATGTCGGCGGCACGCGCGATCGAACAGTGGCCACTGTCCAGGTCTGCCCAGTTCACATCGTTCAGTCTATTGAGTAGTCAAATGCAACTCAGCCTGTCGACTGGAGTCCGCTCCAGGTACTTAGTGTTGATGCCATGGAATACGGACAGCTTGGCCGTACCGGCCTCAAGGTCAGCAAGCTCTGCCTGGGCACCATGAACTTCGGTCCCCTGACGACGCAGGAGGACTCCTTCACGATCATGGATCGGGCTCACGAGCTGGGCATCAACTTCTTCGACTCCGCCAACGTCTACGGACGCAGCGCGGGGCTCGGCGCGACCGAGGAGATCGTCGGCCGCTGGTTCGCCTCGGGGGGCGGACGGCGCGACAAGACGGTCATCGCCACCAAGCTCTACGGCGCCATGGGTCAATGGCCTAACGAGGATCGCCTGTCGGCGCTGAACATCCGCCGCGCGTGCGAGGCCTCGCTGCGCCGCCTGCAGACCGACTACATCGACATCTATCAGGCGCACCATGTCGACCGGTATACGCCGTTCGACGAATTCTGGGAGGCCATGGAGGTCCTCCGGCAGCAAGGAAAGATCATCTACGTCGGCTCGTCCAACTTCGCCGGCTGGCACCTGGCCAAGGCGCAGGAGTCGGCCCGCCGACGGGGCATTCTCGGCCTGGCCAGCGAGCAGAGCCACTACAACCTGCTGAACCGCGCCGTCGAAATGGAACTGCTGCCGGCCGCCGAGGACTACGGCATCGGCGTGATCCCGTGGAGCCCGCTTGCCAGCGGGCTGCTCGCCGGCGTGCTGCGCAAGAGTGAGCGGCCCCGCTCGTCGGCCGAGCACATGGAGCGCCAGCTGGACCTTCACCGCGACAAGATCGAGCGTTACGAGGCCTTCTGCGACGAACTCGGAGAGGAGCCGACCAACGTGGCCCTGGCCTGGCTGCTCAGCCGTCCGGCCGTCACCGCGCCGATCATCGGGCCGCGTACGCTCGAGCAGCTCGACGGGTCCATCCGCGCCGTGGAGATCAGTCTGGACGAGAAGGCGCTCGCCCGCCTCGATGAGATCTTCCCGGGTCACCGTACGGCCCCCGAGGATTACGCCTGGTAGAGCCGTTTCGTCATCCTTGGACGAGCGCGCCGATGATCACGATGAGCACGAGCAACGCCAGCACCGAGGGAAGCAGCCAGCGACGGGGACGGTCCACGGGTCGAGCCTAATCGCGCTTGCCCAGTGGATAGGCCGCAACCGGCTCATATCTCACCTGCGGCCCGAGGTGGCTCCGTACGAGATGGACGGCGTCCGCCTGCCAGGCAGAGCCCTGGAAGCCGGCCATCTCGGCCACCAGGGGCCGCAGGTCGTGCGGCTCGCGGGATCGGGCGAGGGTGAGGTGCGCGTGGAAGCGCTTGCGGTCCACCTGCCCGGCCCCCGCCCGCCCGGCCCCGGCCGCGACCGACTCGGCCAGCCGGGTGAGCTCGCCGGCCACGCCCACCCAGAACACCCGGCCTCGCGGCGCGGACGGGAACGCGCCCGCCCCGCGGAACGCCAGCGTCATGGGCGCGTGGCGGGCCGCGGCGCGGGCCAGCCGCACGTCGAGCTCAGGGCGGACCGAGTCCGGCACCTCGCCGAGGAAGGCGAGCGTGACGTGCCAC
This sequence comes from Streptosporangiaceae bacterium NEAU-GS5, assembly GCA_017592665.1. Lineage (GTDB taxonomy): Bacteria > Actinomycetota > Actinomycetes > Streptosporangiales > Streptosporangiaceae > NEAU-GS5. Next base: position 152,279 of record JAGFNW010000015.1, read on the forward strand.
AGCGCCGGGTCGATCCAGCGCAGCCTCGGTAGCACCGCCGACGGTGGTTTGATCTCGGCGAGCGCCTCCGGCGGCGGCAGCAGCGCCACGAACAGCCTCATGCCTAGTGCCCCTCCCGCCAATCCTTGCCCTGTCGCGTCGCTCAGAGCGGCACCGCTCCTTGAGGGCGGACCTTGCCGATCGCGACACTAGATCATGGCCTCACTCAGCACCCGCATGGGCTTGGCCGCGGCACGCCGGGCCAGGAAACGTGTGATGAGCAGGGCCGTGCAAACCCCGACCATGGTCAGCGTCCCGGCCACGACGACCGCGAGGCGCGGGCCGCCGAGCTCGGCCAGCCAGCCCACCAGTGGGGAGCCGATGGGCGCGCCGCCCACGAACACCAGCACGTAGAGGCCCATGACCCGGCCGCGCATCTCCGCCGAGGCGCCCATCTGGACCATGGCGTTGGCCGTCGTGTTGATCGTGATCATCGCCATCCCGGCCGGTATGAGGGCGAGGAGGAATGTCAGGTAGTTCGGCGCGAATCCGGCGATGACCTGCAGCAGCCCAAAGCTGGTCGCGCCTGCCAGCAGGACCCGCCGGGTGGGCTTGACCCGCCGGGCCGCGAGCAGCGCCCCGCCGAGCGCCCCGACCGCGAACGAGCTGGAGGCGATGCCGAACGACGACGCGCCCGCGCCGTACACCTCACGGGCCATCAGCGCGATGCTCGTCGAGAAGCTCTGCGTGAAGACGGCGGCGAAGGCCACCATCAGGATCGGCAGGATCAGGTCGGGCCGCGACGCGACATACCTGAGCCCCTCGCGGAGCTGGCCCTTGGCCCGGCGCACCGGCTCGGGCGTGCGCAGCTCCGAGCCCCGCATGAGCAGCAGCCCCGAGATGACCGCGGCGAACGACAGCGCGTTGAGCAGGAAGATCGGCCCGGTGCCCAGCCAGTAGATGAGCACGCCGGCCACCGCGGGCCCGACCACCCGGGCGAGGTTGAAGGTGGAGGCGTTGAGGGCGATGGCGTTCGGCAGATCCTCACGGCCCACCATTTCGACAACGAACGACTGCCGCGTCGGCACCTCGACGCAGGAGATGCAGCCGAGCGTGAAGGCCATGACGTAGACGTGCCACACCTGGGCGGCGCCCGTGATGGTCAGCACCCCCATCGACACGGCGAGCAGCCCCATCAGCGACTGGGCGACGATCAGCAGCCGCCGCTTCGGATAGCGGTCGGCGAGCATGCCGCCCCACAGCCCGAACAGCAGGATCGGCAGGAACTGCAGCGCCACGGTGGTGCCGAGGGCGGTGCCGCTGCCGTTGGTCAAATCGAGGACGAGCCAGTCCTGCGCCGTCCGCTGCATCCAGGTGCCGATGTTGGACACGACGCCACCGGCCGCGAACAGCCGGTAGTTGTAGTTGCGCAGCGACCGGAACATGCCGCCCCGGCTCTGGACGGCGTCCGGGGGCTCCTTCGGAGCAGGGTTGAACCACTTGGCCACGTCGGCGGGCGTACGCAATCGCCGGACCGGCGGCCTCACATCATGGACAGCTTCTCCAGGACCGGGGCGGCGGCGCGCAGGGACGCCCGCTCCTCGGCCGTCAGCTCCTTGATGCGCTGGTGCAGCCAGGCCTCCTTCAGCCGGCGCTCCTCCTTCAGGAGCTCCGCCCCGGCCTCCGTCACGCTGACCGTCACCTGCCGGCGATCGTTTGGGTGTGGCGAGCGCGCGACCAGCCCGCGCTCCTCCAGATTGGCGATCACGCGGGTCATCGAGGGCGGCTGGACCTTCTCCTGGTCGGCCAGCTCGCCGGGGGTCATCGAGCCGTTGCGCTCGACGGACGACAGGGTCGCAAGCTGGGTCGGCGTCAGCACGTGGCCCACGGCCTGTTTGCGCAACCTGCGGTTGAGGCGTGCCAGTGACACGCGCAGTGCGGACGCCAGCGCGGCGTCGCCGCGCGGTGTGCTCGGATTCGTTAGCATGAGTCATTACCTCTGCTAACTATAGGCTCCATCACGGCATTCCTCCAAAGCCAAAGTCCAAACATACGGCCCAGGCCCGGCCAGGCCTGGGCCGTACGGCTACAGGAGAACGCCCTTGATGGGTTCGAGGGCGAAGTAGAGCAGGAAGAGAACGGCGACCAGCCAGAGAAGGGGGTGTACTTCCCTGGCCTTGCCGCGGAGGGCCTTGATGATGACGTAGCTGATGAAGCCGGCGCCGATGCCGACCGTGATCGAGTACGTGAACGGCATCAGCACGATGGTCAGGAACGCCGGGATCGCGATCTCGAAGTCGGTGAAGTCGATCTCCCTGATCTGGGTCATCATCAGGAAGCCGACCACGACCAGGGCCGGGGTCGCGGCCTCGAACGGCACGATCTCGGTGAGCGGCGCGAAGAACATCGCCAGCAGGAACAGCAGGCCCGTGACCACGCTGGCCAGACCCGTGCGGGCGCCTTCGCCGACGCCGGCGGCCGACTCGATGTACGTCGTGTTCGAGGAGACCGAGGCCGCGCCGCCGGCCGCCGCCGCGAGCGAGTCGACCAGCAGGATCTCGCGCGTACGCTCCATGGTCCCGTCTTCGCGGACCAGCCCGGCCTGGCGTCCGACGCCCACGATCGTGCCCATGGTGTCGAAGAAGTCGGCCAGCATGAGCGTGAACACGAACAGCACCGCCGCGAGCCCGCCCACCTTGGCGAACCCGCCGAACAGGCTGAACTGCCCGATCAGCGACAGGTCCGGCGTCTCCAGCACCTTCGACGGCCACTGCGGAACGGTCAGGCTCCAGCCGTTGGGGTTGACGAGCTTGCCACCGGCGACCTGCGGCCCGGCCTTCGCGATCGACTCGACGATGATCGCCAGCAGGGTCGTGCCGATGATGCCCAGCAGGATCGCCCCGCGGACCTTGCGGACCACGAGGACCGCTATCGCGAGCACGCCGACCACGAAGACGACGGTCGGCCAGCCCGTCAGCGACCCGTTTCCGAGCACGCCCAACTGGACCGGCACCGGCCCGGCCCCCGTGCGCCGCACGAAACCCGCGTCGACGAACCCGATCAGCGCGATGAACAGGCCGATGCCGACGCTGATCGCGGTCTTCAGCTGGCCGGGGATCGCGTGGAACACCGCCACCCGGAAGCCCGTGACCACGAGGATCGCGATCACGATGCCTTCGAGGACGATCAGGCCCATGGCGTCTTCCCAGGACATCTGGCTCGCGATGCCGAAGGCCACGAAGGCGTTCAGGCCGAGGCCGGTGGCGAGCGCGAACGGCACGCGGCCGAACACGCCCATCGCGATCGTCACGATGCCGGCCACGAACGCCGTGCCGGCGGCCACGAGTGCGAACTGCGGCGCGTTCCCGTCGCCGAGGAACTGGCCGGTCTTGTCGGCCACGGTCCCGATGATGATGGGGTTGAGGACGACGATGTACGCCATGGTGAAGAAGGTCGCGAAACCGCCGCGTACCTCCTGGCCGATCGTCGAGCCCCGAGTCGAGATGAAGAAGAAACGGTCGAGGAACCCAGTACTTTGGGGGGTGACAGAGGTACTCACGCGCGCAGAGTGTCAGGCGATATCACGTTCGTGAACATCTAGTGGGGCGTTGTTCTCAATTTGTCACACACATGTGCCATTAGGATGATCACGTGACAGAGCGCAAGCCGGATCCCGAGCCGATCAAGACCAATGACGCCCTGGCCATCTGGGTGGGCATCGGCCTGTGGGCGGTCGCGCTGATCGTGCTCCTGATCGTCCGGCCCGCCCAGACGTGGTGGATCTGGACGTGCGTGGCCGGCATCGCCGGCGGCCTGTTCGGCCTCTGGTACGTCCGCCGCCGCGACCGGCGCCCCAAGTCCTGACATCCGAGCACATGCGCTGACAGCAGCCCTTCGACGCTGTCAGCCTTTTGTGCGAGTGCTGTCAGCGCCCCCCGGCACTCTGCTCACATGACAACATTCGCATTCGAGGCCGAGGGGCTCGTCAAGCGGTTCAAGAAGACCACCGCGCTCGACGGCATCGACCTCGCCGCACGCCAGGGCACCGTCCTCGGCGTCCTCGGCCCCAACGGCGCCGGCAAGACCACCGCCGTGCGGATCCTCGCCACCCTGCTTCGCCCCGACGCCGGGCGCGCCGTCGTCGGCGGCTTCGACGTCCTGCGCGACGCCGCGAAGGTGCGCCGCACCATCGGCCTGACCGGCCAGTACGCCTCGGTCGACGAGGATCTGACCGGCATGGAGAACCTCGTGCTCATCGGCCAGCTGCTCGACCTGCGCGGCACGGAGGCCCGCGCACGGGCGAGCGAGCTGCTGGCGGAGTTCGGGCTGTCCGAGGCCGGCGGCCGTACCGCCAAGACCTACTCGGGCGGCATGCGCCGCCGCCTCGACCTGGCCGCGAGCCTGGTCGGCCGGCCCGACGTCATCTACCTCGACGAGCCGACCACGGGCCTCGACCCGGCCAAGCGGGAGGACGTCTGGGGCATCATCCGAAGGCTCGTCGGCGACGGCGTGACCATTCTGCTGACCACGCAATACCTGGAAGAGGCCGACGCCCTCGCCGACGACATCTCGGTCATCGACCGGGGCAAGGTGATCGCCAACGGCACGCCGGCCGAGCTCAAGCGGGTCGTCGGCGGCCAGACCGTCTTCGTGCGGACCGCCGACCCGGAGCGGGTCACCGAGGCCGCCGCCATCCTGGCCGACATCGCGGGCCGTCCGGCCGAATCCCCCGGCCGGGGAATGGCCACCGTGCCCGTCGTGGGCGACACGGCGTTCACCGAGATCGTGCGGCGAATCGACGCCGCCGGGATCCGCGTCACCGAACTCTCTCTCCACCTCCCCAAGCTCGACGAGGTGTTCTTCACCCTTACCGGCCGCCACACCGAGGACGAGGCAGCATGACCATCACCGTGGACCAGGCCGCCAGTGTGGCCGTCTCCCCCGCCACCCGCCCCTTCACCCGCACCCGCCACATCCTCGCGCTCGCGCGCCGCAGCCTGATCAAGACCATGCGCACGCCGGAGCAGCTCATCGACGTGACGCTGCAGCCCATCATCTTCGTCCTGGTGTACGTCTATCTGCTCGGCGGCGCGGTGGCCGGAAACACCCACGACTACCTGCAGTTCCTGCTCCCCGCGATCATGGTGCAGACCGTGCTGTTCGGCGGCATGGCCACCGGGGTGAACCTCAACACCGACATCAAGAAGGGGGTGTTCGACCGGTTCAGGAGCCTGCCGATCGCCCGGTCGGCACCACTGATCGGCTCGGTGCTCGGCGACCTCATCCGCTATGTCGTCGCCATGGTGTCGTTGTTCATCGCCGGCTACATCCTCGGCTTCCGGATCGGCACCAACCTGCCCGCCACGGTGGCCGCCTGCCTGCTGACGATGGGGTTCACGTTCTGCGTGAGCTGGATCATCGTGCTGTTCGGCGTGCTGATGCGCGAGCCGGGCGGCGTGCAGGGCACGGCCTTCCTGGTCCTGTTCCCCCTCACCTTCGGCACCACCATGATCACTCCGGCCAGCACCCTGCCGGGATGGCTGCAGACCTGGGTCAACGTCAACCCCGTCAACCACATGATGGAGGCCGCGCGCGGGCTCATGGTCGGCGGCCCGGTCGCCGAGCACCTGCCCTGGGTCGGCTTCTGGTCGATCGGCCTGCTGGCGGTCTTCGCGCCCCTCGCGGTGCGCGCCTACAGGAGGCGGACCTGATCGATGGCCGCCGCCCGGTCGAGTGCGGCGCCCTTGGCGTACGCCGACGCGAACCCTTCGTCCCCGAGCGCCGCGCGCAACGCGCCGGTCAGCCGCACCACATCGGGGTCGAAGGGATCGGCCACGCCGCGCAGTTGCTGGCTCGCGCCCAGCGTCTGCGCGGCGTGTTCGTGCCTGCCGAGCGCGGCCAGCCGGGCCGCCGCGAAGATCGCCACCTTGGCCAGCACCGGCATGTCCATGGCCGCGAGCGCATGACCGGCCGCGTCGGTCACCATGTCGCCCGTGGCGTCCAGATCGCCCCGTTCGACCAGCACGAACCCCTCGGCGACCAGCAGGATCGACAGGAACTGCGGCCCGATGAGGGTGGCTTCGGCCAACGAGGTGCGGGCCATGGCGTTCTGCCGGGCCGCCTCGTCCAGATCGCCGTTGTGCCGGGCCAGATCGGCCAGGCCCATCCGGGCGAACGACACATCGCGCGCCGTCCACTGCTCCGAGTCGGATTCGGCGATGGCCAGGAACTCGGTCCGCGCGTTCGCCTCGTCGCCGGCCCTGGCGCGCGCCGTCGCCAGCCAGATCCGCTGCTGGGATGCTGAGAAGTCCGGATTGAGCTGGCGGATGAGCCCGATCGCCTCCTCCAGATCGGCGATCACCGCCCCGAAATCGCCGTAAGGGGTGCTGCCCTCGGCGAGCGCCGTGAGCGCGTTGGCCAGCCCCCACCGCTCGCCCACCGCGCGGAAGCCCCTGATCGCGATGGCCAGATCGGCGCGCATGCCGGGGAGGTCGCCGTCGTTCTCCTTCAGATGGGCGCTGAAGAGCTGGAGCATGGCCCGGATCCATGGGTCGGTCGTCACGGCCAGCCGCCGCTCGATCGCGATCCTGCCCTGCGCGGAGTCGTCGGAGAACAGGGCCAGCGCGACCGGCGCGATGATCAGCAGCGGGTGGGAGACCTCGCCCTCGGTGGCCTCGATCGTCTCCTTCATCTTCTCGGTGACCGCCGCCATGCTGTCCATCCCCTCCTCCAGCGCCTGGCCGACGAGGTTGAACAGCGTGACGATCGTGCGCCCCGGCTCCGGCGCCTCTCCGGGAACGGAGATGGCGACCTGGAACCAGGCCAGCGACTCGACCTGACGCCCTGAGATCATCCAGAACAGGCTGAGCGCCGCGGCCAGCCGGATCGCCGTCTCGGCGTCTTCGGCGCGGGCCGCGTTGTGCAGCGCGCCGAGCAGGTTGTCGTGCTCGGCGCTGAGGCGGGCGATCCATTCCAGCTGATCTCTGGTACGCAGATGGGGCTCGGCCGTCTCGGCCAGCTCGAGGAAGTAGGCGGCGTGCGCGGCCCTGGCCGCCTCGAGCTCGCCGGATTCGGCCAGCCGGGTCAGGCCGTATTCGCGGATGGTCTCCAGCATCCGGTAGCGCGGCCCGTCGACCACCTGCACCAGCGACTTGTCCACAAGCGCCGCGAGCAGGTCGAGCGTCCCGCCGAATCGCTCGGCCGTGTCGAGGGTGCACCCCGCGGGGAACACGGCAAGCCGTTCGGCCAGCCGCCGCTCGTCGTCGTCCAGCAGATCCCAGCTCCAGGCGACCACCGCGCGGAGCGTCTGGTGACGTGCCATGGCCGTCCGGCTCCCACCCGTGAGCAGCCGGAATCGGTCGTCGAGCCGGGTCGCGACCTGCTCGATCGTGAGCGCACGCAGCCGCGCGGCGGCCAGCTCGATGGCGAGCGGAAGGCCGTCGAGGCGCCGGCAGATCTCGATCACGTCGGCCGTGTTGGCCTCGGTGAGCGCGAATCCGGGGCGTACGGCCGCGGCCCGGTCGAGGAAGAGCCGCACGGCGTGGCCGCTCTCGGCCGGTGCTCCCGGGTCCGGCAGCCCGAGCGGCGGCACCGGGCAGAGCGTCTCTCCCCCGATGCCGAGCGGCTCGCGGCTGGTGGCCAGCACCCGGAGGCGCGGGCAGCGGCCGAGCAGTTCGTCGGCCAGCCGCGCCACGGCCTCCACCAGGTGCTCGCAGTTGTCGAGCAGCAGCAGCACGTCGTGACCGCTGAACGCCTCGACCATGCGCTCCACCGCGTCGCCGGACGCCGACTCACGGAACGCGTGGGCGCCGAGCGTGCCGAGGGCGGCCTGCGGCACGTCGGCCGGGTCGACCACCGGCGCCAGCTCGACCAGCCACGCCGGCTCGGCCATCCCGGCCGCGACCGTCACCGCCAGCCGCGTCTTCCCGGCCCCGCCCGGGCCGACGAGCGTGACCAGCCTGCTGTCCGACAGCTGCGCCGTGATCTGCGCGATCTCGGTCTCCCGCCCGACGAAGCTGGTCAGCGGCGCGCGGAGATTTCCTCTGGCGCGGCGGCCGCGCCCGTCGTCCGCCGGCGGCGCCTGGGGCTCCTCGGCGCGAAGAATGTCGAGATATGCCTGCTGGAGGTCGGGGCCGGGATCCACGCCCAGCTCGTCGGCCAGCTGGACCCGGAACTCCTCGAACCTGGTCAGGGCCTCGGCCTGGCGGCCCTCGGCGTAGAGGGCCTTCATGAGAAGCGCGACCAGCCGCTCGCGCAGCGGATGCCGGGCGACCAGATCGCGGAGCTCGGCGACGGCTCGCCCGCCGAGGGCGAGATCGGCCTCGACGCGGTCTTCGGTCGCCGCGAGCCAGGCCTCGTCGAGGCCGGTGACCACGGGATCGGCATACGGCGCGTCGGCCACGTCGGCGAGCGGGCGACCGCGCCACAGCCGAAGCGCCTCGGTCAGCGAGGCCGTCGCGGCCCGCGGATCGCCATCGCGAAGCGCGCGCCGCCCTTCGGCGGCGAGACGGGCGAACCGGTGCGCATCGACCGCGTCACGCGGCACCTCGAGCCGGTAGCCGGCCGGCGCCGAACGCAGCACGTCCTGCTCGGGCAGGGCCCGGCGCAGCCGCGACACCAGCGACTGCAGCGCGTTGACGCGGTCGGCGCGCGTCTGGTCGCCCCACAGCGCCTCGGCCAGCTCGTCGAGCGTGACCACCCGGCCCGCCTCGAGCGCCAGCTTGCCCAAGAGCGCGCGCAGCCGCGCGCCGGGAACCTGTACGAAGCCCCCGTCGGCGCCCGCCACTTCGAGCGGTCCCAGAATGCTGACGCGCATACAGCTACTTTGCCCGCTCCGCCGCGGCAACGCGACCTATCGCGAGCCGTCCCCCTTCAGCTGTCGAGATCGGCCTCTGCGAGAAGCAGCGGCACCTTGATGGGATCACGCAGCAGCGCGGCCACCGCGAGCCGGTCGCCCCACTGCCCCGAAGCCCAGGCCAGGCCTCGGGCAAGGCCGTCTATGCCGGAGGCGTGCACCTTCCCGTCGAAGAACCGCCAGGTCGCCGACCGGCCGTCGACCAGCAGCTCCTGATGCTCGACGTACGAGAGGGGGGCGCCCGGCAGCAGCGAGCGGACCTGCGGCGGCACCGGCTTCTCCGCGCCCGTCGACGTGACCGCGCCCGTCACGATCTCGCCCACGAGGGGCAGGTCGAGGATTTCGGACAGCGCCTCCGCCAGGTCGAACGGCGCCAGCACGAGCGGCCGATCCTGGACCAGTGGCAGCAGGTCGGGCGCCTCGACGACCACCGGCTGGACCGGCCCCTCGGCCGCGTCGGCGACCACGATGTCGCCGTTGAGCACCGCGCGCACGGCCTCGGGCGGGCTGACCCGCTCCGGGTCGAGCCCGGCGAACGCGATCCAGAGCGAGCGCAACTGGGCCCGATCGACCTCGAGCATCGGGTCGGCCAGCAGGTCGAGCAGCTCCTCGGGGCCGCCGTGCGAGGCCAGCAGGTCGGCGAGGGTGGACCGGACGCCGATCAGCTTCAGCGCGGCTTCGTCGATGCCCGTGGGGGCGTCGCCGTAGAGGCCGAAAAGCAGCGGATCGCCGGTCGGCAGCCGCAGCGACGTGGGCGGACGCTCGCCGAGGACGGGATGGCGCGACAGCCACCACGACGTGTATGACGGGACCTCGACCACCTCGCCGGCGACGACGACGCGCATCGGCAGCAGGGCCGCCCGCAGGGGCGGGCGGGTCAGCAGGACGAGCGCGGCCGGCCAGTCGGCGACGTATTCGAGGTCGCGCACCGCGCTGAACTCTCTGATCACCGGCGGCACGTCGTGCTCGGGCAGCAGGTCGAGCACGGCCTCGAGCCACTCGTATTCGAGGTCGAGATCGTGGTCGCATTCTTCGGCGTCGAGCAGCACGTCGGTGTCGTTGACGACCGCGAAGCCGTCGAGCACCCCGGCCGCGGCCAGGACGTGCGCCCCGTAGCGGTCGACCAGGTCGCCGGCCGCGAAGGGCGCGTCCTGGTCGATGAGCTTGGCCAGCTCGCCGCCCTCGAGGAGCAGGTCTCCCGCCGCGTACAGCTCGCCGTCGGAGCCGCGCAGCGCCAGCTCGGCCAGCCAGGGGGCCTCGCCCGCGGTCAGCCCGGCCGCGTCGACGAGAGCCAGCACGGCCTGCGCCACCGGCTCCGGGTCGGCGCTCTCCATCGACTCGGTCACCGCGGCGTGGGTCAGCGGGTCGTCCAGAACCGCACGCGGAGTGGCCTCGGCCGCGCCGAGCCGCAGCAGGAGCGGGTGCGCGGCGTCCGCGTGCACGATCCGCAGGCCGAGGGGCGCGAGGACGGCCGGATCCAGGCTCTTGCCGTCTTCGGTCAAGACCAGGGTGCCCCGCGGGCCGCGGACGAGGCGCCCGTCGGCGAGCGGCACCGGGATGGCGCCGATCGCCTCGGGATCGTCGCCGGGCAGCACCGCGTAAAGCGCACGCCACCAGGAAGGATCCCTGTCGCGTACGGCATCGCCGGACAGCATGTCGACCACGTCGGCCAGATCGACCCGCCGGACGCCCAGCGTGGCGAGCGCCGGGTGCCGCGGCGGCCACCCGCCCGGCAGCAGCCCCGGCACCATGTCGGCCACGATGGCGAGGAACTCGGCCGGCGCGTCGACGACCCGCGCCTGGCGGCCCGGGATGATCCATTCGCCGTCTTCGCCGGTCGCGTAGTCGTCGGGGGCGTCTTCCGGGGGCGAGAGCGCGGGCAGCAGAGGCGCGTCGGGAAGGCGGCGCAGGATGGCGCGGCGGATGTGGGCGTCGAGCTCGCCCTTGCCCATGAGGCCGGGGACGAGGTCGAGCAGCCGGGGCGTGCGCGGCAGACCGGACAGCAGCTCCACGTAGGCGTCGGCCACACGCTCGACCAGGAAGTCGGTGAGCGGGCCGGGCGAGACGTGGCGGCGGTCGGTGGCGAGCGGGAACGAGGCGATGAGCAGCGCGGGCATGTCGAGCGGCTCGTCGCTCGGGGTCGGCGCGTGCACGACGGGCGGCACGTCCTTGGGCAGCGACAGCGACGCCGGCACGGCCCACTTCACCTGCCAATATGGCCGGGAACGCTCCTCGGTCGGCCGATCGGCGAACAGCGCCGTCACCTGTTCGGGCGTGAACGTGCCGGAGGCCGTCACCTCCTGCCAGCCCTCGGCCGTCACCGTGCGCGTCTGGCCGTCGACCTCGATCTCGATCAGCGCGAGGGCGGACATGGCGAGCGGCAGCGCCGAATCGGTCTCGTCGAGCATCTGCCGCACGGCCGCCTCGGCGGCCGAGTCGCGCAACGGAAGCCGGACGAGCGTGTCGAAGCCCTCGGGGACGGTCAGATCGGACTCAGCGAACGGCAGCCGCAACAGCGGCACATGCCCGGCCCGCCGAACCAGCTCCCCCGCCAGCTCCGGCCGGGCCGCCACCGCCGCGGTCGTATCCTCCCGCGACCACCGCACCCCGCTCTGGCCGGCGCCCACGCGCGAGACGATCGCGGGCTCGTCGCTCACTGAGACCACGGCCGCGAATCCCACGCCGAACCGGCCGACCGCGCCCATTTCGTCTTTCTTGCCGGACACGCGGAGCGTGGACAACCCTTCGACGCCCGCGGCATCGAGCGGGGCTCCCGTGTTGGCGGCGTAGAGCACCCCGTCACGCAGGGTCAGCAGCAGCCGTCCGGGCACGCCGGCACGCAGCGCGGCGTCCGCCGCGTTCTGCGCGAGCTCGACCACCAGTCGGTCGCGATAGCCGCCGAGCGCGAAATCCTCCTCGGCGTTGGCGTCCTCGCGAAAGCGCGCAGGCGAAGCCGTCCACGCCGCGAGGACTGTCTCACGCATACGCTCGGTGCCGAAGGCATCCATCAAACCCAACTCCCGGGGACGCGAACACGGGCCTCGGTAGGTTACTGCCCCTCGCCGGACTCGGTGGTCTCGTCGACCGGCGTCGTGGGCGGCGCGGGATCGGGAACCGGAGCGGGGGTGGCATCCGTGTCAGAGACCGAGGCGGGGTCGGACGCGTCGGCGGGGGCGGGGATCGAATGGGGGGCGGAGTGGGGGTCGTCGTCGACGGGGATGGTGTCGTAGCCGAGGTCGTCGAGGATGGGGGGGACCTGGTCGGCGACCATGGGCGGGGCGGTGGTGGCCTCGGAGTGGGCGCCGCAGCCGTGGTCGGCGGCGACCACGCGCCCGTCGTCCGGAGCGTACTCATTGGCGCAGACGCCGAAGCCGATCCGCAGGGCGCCCGCGAGCGGCCAGTAGAAGCCGCAGGTCGAGCACTGGGCGGGCGCGGCCTGCGCGAGCGGCGTGCCCGGGCCCGATTCGCCCGCGTGCCAGCGACGCACGGCGAGGTCGCGGCCGATGGCCGACAGCACGCGCGCCCGGCCCAGGCCGAACTCGAAGATCATCTGCTGGTCGGTGTCCTCACCGGTCTCGGTGAAGCCGGGCGCCAGCCGGTCGTCGTCGGCCTCGGTGGGAAGCAGATCGCCGACGCCGAGGTCGCCGGGGCGCAGCCGCTGACTCCACGGGACCCAGGACGGCGCGAGCAGCGCGCCCACCCCGGGCAGCATCACGGTCTCCGACACCGTGACATTGCGGGCGCGCGACGCCCGGGTCACGGTGATCGCCCAGCGCCAGCCGTGATAGGCAGGGTCGAGGCAGGCGAAATAGTGGGTGACGATCCGCTCGCCCTCGCCCTCGAATCCCAGATGCTCGCCCACCTCGCCCGGGCGGGCGATATTCTCGGCGGCCCTGCGGGCCGGCTCGACGGCCGCGGCGCAGGCCTCGTCGGCGGCGACATTACGGGTTCGGGTGCGGGTCACACTCTATTTTCACCCACGCCAAGAGCGGACAGCACGCGCGTCGGGCGGTATGACTGGAAACGGAAGGGAGTCGATACCTGTGGCAGGGGGACTTCGGCGGACGGGGCGGGCGTTCGCCCAGACAGGGCGGGTGGTCGCACGGACCGGCCGGGGTGCGGTGCGCACCACACGCCGCATGGGCGGGGGGGCCGTACGCACAGGGCGGTTCGTCGGCCGCGTCACGCGGCGGTTCACCTATGCCCAGGGCGCGGGCCGCACCGGTCTGGGCCGGCTGATCGAGATCAGCGCCATGCACAGCGCGGGAGACGCGCTCGTCACGGTGTCGCTGGCCGGGACGCTGTTCCTGGGAACGCCGGTCGGCCAGCCACGCGGGCAGGTGGCGCTCTATCTGATCATCACGATGGTGCCGTTCACCGTCGTCGCCCCCTTCGTAGGACCAGTGCTCGACCGATTCCGGTCGGGCCGGCGCTACGTGATGGCCGGCACGCTGTTCGCGCGTGGCCTGCTGTGCTGGGGGATGGCCTCGTCCGTCGTCTACAAGGACACCCTCTCCCTCTTTCCAGCCGCGCTGGCGGTCCTCGTGCTGTCCAAGGCGTACAACGTGTCGCGCGCCGCGATCATGCCGGTCGTACTGCCCGCTGACAGCACGCTCGTCACGGCCAACGCGCGCGTGACGCTGTTCGCGCTGCTGGCGGCGGGCGGCGCGGCGGGCGCCGCGGTCGGGCTGACGGTCTGGCTGGGCGCCGAGTGGGTGCTGCGCGCCGCCATGGTCGTGTTCCTCGTATCGGGCGTCATGGCCGTACGGCTGCCGCGCCACGTGGACTCCCCCGACCCCGAGGATCTGGACGCGCGGCCCATCCGGTCGCTGTTCAATGTCGGCCCGGTCGTGGGCGAGAGCATGCGGGCCAACATCGCCATCCGGCTCCAGGGCGGATTCCTGGTCTTCTTCCTGCTCTTCCTCGTCCAGGACGATCATCTGCCCGGCCTCGACCCCAAGGCGGCGCTGGCCCTTCTCGCGGTGGCGGCGGGCGGCGGCGGACTGCTGGGAGCGGCGGGCGCGTCCTGGGCGCGGTCGCACTCGCCGCAGTTGATCGTGCTGGGCATGCTGGCGGTGACCATGATCACCACGATCGTCAGCGCGTTCTTCTTCAACGTCTGGACGGCCGTGGGGGTGTCGCTGACCGGCGCGTTCGCGCAGAGCCTGGGCAAGCTGGCGCTGGACGCGATCGTGCAGCGCGAGATCGGCGAGGAGATCAGGTCGTCCACGTTCGGAGTGGTCGAGTCGGTGCTCCAGCTTGCCTGGGTCTTCGGCGGGCTGATCGGGGTGCTGATGTCGCTGTTCGCACGCGGGCCGCTGGGGCTGGCCGTGGCCGGGGTGGGCCTCGCCGTCAGCCTGGTCTGGCTCCTGGTCCGCCGGCGCGTACGGGTGCGGTCACGCGCCCTCGCCCTGCAGGAGCCGGCTCCCAACCCCAACTGACGGCGGGCGAAGGTCAGCCGTCGATGTCGTCCGCGACGGCGCGGAGCACCGTGGCCACCTTCTTGCCGTGCACGGCGTCCGGATGCTTGCCCTTCTGATACGACGTGGAGATGTCGTCGAGCAGCTTGATGAGGTCTTCGACGATCACCACCATCTCGTCCGGCTTCTTCCGCTTCGCCTTGGGCTTCGCGGCGGCCTTGGCGAGGGTCGGCGGTTGTTCCAGGACCCGGACGGACAGGGCCTGCTGCCCCTTCCGCCCCTCAGCGACGCCGAACTCGACCTTCTGTCCGGGTTTGAGGATCTCGGTGCCCCTGGGCAGGGCAGAGGAGTGTACGAATACCTCGCCGCCGTCGTCACGGGTGAGGAAGCCGAACCCCTTGTCGGCGTCATACCACTTGACCTTGCCAGTGGGCACAGGGATGACCTCGTTCAGACTGTCGTGAAAGGAGATGGATGTAGGTTATGCCCACCCGGGGCATCAGTGGACCGCTGGAACTACCCCGAATTCGGCGGCGAACCACGCGGGAAAGCCCGTCAGATCGGCCAATACGACGTCCGCGCCATAGTCGCGCAGCTCCTCCGCCGGGCAGCCACCTGTGGCGACCGCGACACTGATCGCGCCCGCCGCTCTGGCGGCGTCGACGTCGGCCACGTGATCTCCGACATACACGGCGCATCCGCCCAGCGCGGCGGCCTTCTCCGCGCCGAAGAGGGAGCCTGTGACCTCGTCCACCGGCAGTTCGAGGAAGTCGACCGTACGCCGCGCGTCGGCGAGGCTCTTGCCGGTGACGACCACGGCCCGGCCGCCGGTCTCGCGGACCGCCTCCAGCGCCGCGTGAGCACCCGGCATGGCCACCGTCACCGGCAGCGCGATCCGCGGATACAGCTCGCGATAGAGGGCCGCCGCAGCGGGGACCTCGGCCGCGGGCAGCCAGTCGGCGAGCATCTGCTCCAGCGGCGGCCCGATCCTGGAGACGATCGTGGGCACGTCTATGGGCACGCTGAGACTCGGCAGCATCGCGGTGTATACGGCCGCTATGGCGGCGCGGGTGTCGGCCAAGGTCAGATCCAGATCGAACCCCACCGAAACGCTCGAAGTCACCTTAGACAGGATGCCAAATCCCCGAGTCCTGCGCGTAATCGTTTTTGCGTGTCAGACTGGGTAAGCGCTCACTTAGAGGTCGCGCGGACAGGGCGCGCGTGGCGAGTTACACCCGGAGGTCGAGGCAGGCTGGCACGATGAGCAGATCCACGCGTGAGCGGATCATCGACGAGGCCCTCCGCCTGTTCGCGGAGCGGGGATACGCGGCCACGTCCGTGGCCGAGATCGAGGCCGCCTCCGGGCTGTCCCCCGGCGCGGGCGGCCTCTATCGGCACTTCAAGTCGAAGTACGAGGTCCTCGCGGCCGCGATGAACGAGCACGCGACCCGCACCCGCGACCAGATAGCCGAGGCTCTCGCCGACGTCGACTCGCTCGGCCCGGCCCTCGAGCTCGACGAGCGCCTGACCCGCCTGTGCAAGGCCGGGCTGGCCAAGGTGCGCGAGGAGAGCGAGCTGACCCGGGTCTTCTTCCGCGATCTCAGCCAGTTCCCCGAGCTGGTCGAGGTGGTGCGCGACGGCCTGCTGCAGCCCATGTTCGACGCGATCACCCGCTGGTTCATGGCGCAGCCCGAATACCGCGGCGCCGACTATGACTGGGCCGGCATCGGCGCGGTCCTCGGCGGCGCCGTCGTCCACTATCGGCTGGTCCAGGAGACGGTGGGCGAGGCTCCGGGCCGCGTCGACCGCGATCACTTCATCCAATCCTGGGTGCGGCTCGCTCTGGGCCTCGTGCCCGTAGGCGCGGCTAGCGGCGTCTGACAGGGCCGCCGCGGCCCGGCGGCGCGGGAGGAGACGCGGGCGGGTCGAGCAGCCGGTAGCCCAGCCAGGTCACCGCGCCCGCGGTCCCCAGGATGAACATGATCTTGCTGGCGTCGCCGAACGACGTGGCGAACTGCTCCAGCCCCTTGTTCTGCGTGCGCACGGCCCCGACGATGGCGCCGCCCACGAGGAACGCGACGATGGGCGCGCCCGCGCCGATCAGCCGATCGCCGAACTGCCAGCCCTCACCGGACAGGATCGTCAGCGCGGCCACCCCCCAGATCACCACCGGGATCGGGAAGATCGCGACCGTGGGCAGGTGCAGGGGCGTCAGCAGCGCCGCGATGACCAGCAGCGCGAGCCCGGCCGACTCTCTGCGGTTGTGGAAGATGATCGACCACGCGTCGCGGCCGTCGGTCGTCATCGGGTTGGCGCCGGCCATCGCCATCTTCCGGACCCGCGACATGGCCGAAGGCCGCCGCGTGCCGCGGCTCAACCGCGCGCGTGCCGCTCGCCGGCCGGCCGCGACACCAGGCGGCACCGACCGTGATGGCGGCGGCAGAGCGTCGTCCATCACGACGGGGAAGGTCGCGGTGACCGGGGGCAGCCGCTGGGTCGGCGCCTGGTCGTCCAGCGGCGACTCGGACGGCCCGAGCGGTGGACCGCCGGTGAGCCGCTGGATCTCGCGCTCCACCAGCTGGGCAGGGGTGCCGAACTTCGCGATCACCTTGGCGACCTGCTTGGGATCCTCGATCGCGCCGCGCTCCTGATCGATCCGCGCGCGTAATCTGCGGACGAAGTCGAGCCGCTGCTCCGGGCGCAACCTGCCATGGGCGGCGTCGGCCACCCTGCTGACGAAGTCCAGAACGAGCTGGTCGGCGCGCTCGATCACGTTCGCAATACTGCCCCACGACGCCCGGCAAATCGATGCACGGCGGGGAAAAGTCCCGTGCCGCTGGGCTTGTCGGTCCTACCTCATACGATGGATGGGATGAGCTGGGAGGCGAGGGTGGAATGAGCCCAGAGGTGCGCTGGGGCACGCTGGACGCGGAGTTCACCGCATGGCTGCGCGAGCGGAGCGACGAGCAGCTCAAGGCGCTCGTGACGGCCCGTCCAGAGCTGGTCACCCCCGTGCCGGCGCACGTGGACGGCCTCGCGGCCCGCATGAGCACCCCGTCGGCCGTGGGGCGCGCTCTCGACCGCCTCGACCGGTTCGCGCTGGCGGTCGCCGAGACCCTGAGCGTGCAGGCCGAGCCCGTCCCCTGCGACGCCCTCCGCGCCCTTCTGCTGCCGGCTCTGCCCCGCCCGGCGACCGCACCCGCCGCGGCGGCCGGCACCGGCGCCGAGACGCCTGACGAGCTCGTGGAGACCGCCCAGGGGCTCGATCCGGCCCTCGGCGCGGCGCTCGAGCGGCTGCGCATGCTCGGCCTCATCTACGGGCCCGACCGGGCCCTCACTCCCGCGCCCGGCGTGACCGAGGCCCTCGATCCGCCCGCGGGCCTCGGCCCTCCCGCCGCCGAGGTCTTCCGTCATCACCCCACCGAGGCCCTGGAGGCCCTCGCGGCCGACATCGCCACCGAAACCACGCCGTCCGAGGCCGTTGAGCCCGCCGACCCGGCCGAGGCGCGGTCGCCGCGGGCGCGGGTGGCGGGGTTGCTGGGCGATCCGGTCGTCGTGGAGCGGCTGCTCGACCACGTCTCGGCCCAGGCCCGCGCCGCGCTCGACGAGCTGGCGTGGGGGCCGCCGAGCGGGCGGCTGCCGAACGCGCGGCGCGAGGTCAGCATCGCCGCCGCGCAGTCGCCGATCGAGCAGCTGCTGGCCCGCGGCCTGCTCGGGGCGACCGGCGAGGAGTCCGTGGTCCTCCCCCGCGAGGTGGCGATGGTCCTGCGCGGCGGGCGGCTGCACCGCGACCTGTCGCCGACGCCGCCCCCGCTCGACGGCATCCAGCGCGACCGGTCCCTCGTCGACCGCACGGCCGCGGGCCAGGCGTTCACCTTCGTCCGGACCGTCGAAGAGCTGTGCGAGCGCTGGAGCGTCGACCCGCCGGGCGTGCTGCGCGCCGGAGGCCTCGCCGTGCGCGATCTGAAGCGGGCGGCCCAGCTGCTCGACCTGCCCGACTGGGAGGCGGCCCTGGTGATCGAGGTGGCCCACGCGGCCGGCCTGATCGCCTCCAGCGGGTCCGTCGACGGCGAGTGGCTGCCGACCGCGGCCTACGACGCGTGGCGGGTCAAGTCCACCGAAGATCGATGGGCCGTGCTGACCTCGACCTGGCTGACCATGGATCGCGCGCCCGGCCTGGTGGGCGAGCGCGACGACCGTGACCGGCTGCTCAACGCCCTGCACCCGGATCTGCGCCGCTCGGCCGCCCACGAGGTCCGCGGGCGCACGCTCGCCGTGCTGGCCGCCGCCGACCCCGGCGTGGCGCCGGCCGTCGAGTCGGTCCTCGCGCGCCTGGCGTGGGATCAGCCGCGCCGCCGCGGGCCGTTCCGCGACCGCCTGGCCGAGCTGACGCTGCGCGAGGCAGAGCATGTCGGGGTCACCGGCCTCGGCGCGCTGTCGGTCCACGGCCGGGCCCTGCTGAGGGCCACCGGCCCCGCTGAGGCCCTGCGCCCGCTGCTGCCCAAGCCGGTCGACCACGTGCTGCTGCAGGCCGACCTGACGGCCGTGGCGCCCGGACCGCTCACCAGCGAGCTGGGGCGCTGGCTCGCGCTCGCGGCCGACGTGGAGTCGAAGGGCGGCGCGACGGTCTACAGATTCGGCGACGCGTCCATCCGGCGAGCCCTCGACGCCGGGCAGGCGGCCGACGAGCTGATCGCGATGCTCGAGCGGCACTCGGCGACCCCTGTCCCGCAGCCGCTGCGCTATCTCGTCTCCGACGTGGCCAGGCGGCACGGGCGCATCCGGGTGGGCACGGCCTCGGCGTACATCCGCTGCGACGATCCGGCCGTCCTCGACGAGCTCACCGCCGACCGGCGGGCCGTGGCCCTTCGGCTGCGGCGGCTCGCGCCGACCGTGCTGGCGTCCAAGACGTCGCGGGCGACGCTGGTGGATTCGCTGCGCGCCATGGGATACGCCCCCGTCGCCGAATCCCTCGACGGCGACGTGCTCGTGACGCGTGCCGACGCGCGCCGGACCGAGGGCCCGGCGCTGGCCCGCGTGCAGGGCGGCGGCGGGCCGGAGCCCGAAGTGGCGGCCGCGGCCGTGCGCGCGATCAGGGCAGGTGACGACGCGCACCGGGCGGTGCGCGGCCCGGCCGAGACCCCGGCCGGGCAGATTCCGCGATCACCCGCCACGGCCACGATTCTCGCGCTGCAGGAGGCGATCCGGCAGGGCGCCCGCGTGTGGATCGGCTATCTCGACTCGCAGGGTCACGCGACCAGCCGCATCCTCGAGCCGGCCAGGATGGAAGGCGGCTATCTCACCGCCTACGACGAAACCAGGGCGGCAATCCACAGGTTCGCGCTGCATCGCATCACCGGCGTCGCCGATGTGAACTAGCATGCCCGACATGTCGTGATTGTGGTTCGCCCCCTCGCATGACAAGGACTTGAATCCGTGAGCAGCCCCGAGCAGCCCGGCTCCAATCCACAGGATTGGCAGAGCCCGTATTCCCCCCCGCCCACCTATCCGTACGGCGACGGGCAATACCCCTACGCCGAAGGACAGTACGGCTACGAGCAGCCGCAGCCGGCCCAGCCCTACGGGGGCTACTACGGCCCGCCGTACGGCTACGCGCCGCAGCCGCAGGGCCCGAAGACACACGCCATCGTCGCGCTGGTCATCAGCTGCATCCTGGCGGTCTCCTGCTACGTGTCGCTCGGCGGCATCGCCGGCGCCATCTTGTCGGGCATCGCGCTCGGCAAGGCCGACACGCAGCCGCAGCAGGCCCGCACGCTGCTCAAGTGGACGTGGATCTCAATCGGTGCCAACGTGGTCCTGCTGATGCTCGGCATCGGCGCGGCCATCGTCTACTACGCGAACGGCGGCCGCTGAAAGCCGCCGCCAAGCGGGACTCAAACGGCTCGCCTATGTGTTTGATTGAGTGCTATGAATGACGGCCCGCTGATCGTTCAGTCAGACAAGACCCTGTTGCTCGAGGTGGAGCACGAGCGCGCCGGCGCATGCCGCAAGGCCATCGCGCCGTTCGCGGAGCTCGAGCGCGCCCCCGAGCACGTCCATACCTATCGCGTCACACCGCTCGCGCTGTGGAACGCGCGCGCCGCCGGGCACGACGCCGAGCAGGTGATCGACGCGCTGATCAGCTTCAGCCGCTATCCGGTCCCCCACGCGCTGCTCGTCGACGTGGCCGAGACGATGGCCCGCTATGGCCGTCTCCGGCTCGAGAAGCACCCCATGCACGGCCTGGTGCTCACCAGCACCGACCGCGCGGTCCTCGAAGAGGTGCTGCGCGCCAAGAAGATCCAGCCGCTGCTGGGCGAGCGGTTCGACCCCGACAGCGTGGCCGTGCATCCGAGCGAGCGCGGCAACGTCAAGCAGCAGCTGCTAAAGCTGGGCTGGCCGGCCGAAGACCTCGCGGGCTACGTCGACGGCGAGGCCCACCCGATCGCACTCGCCGAGCACGACTGGACGCTGCGTCCCTATCAGAAGGACGCGGCCGACTCCTTCTGGCACGGCGGCTCGGGCGTGGTCGTGCTGCCCTGTGGCGCCGGCAAGACCATCGTCGGGGCGGCCGCCATGGCCCACGCGCAGGCCACCACGCTGATCCTGGTCACCAACACGGTCTCGGCCCACCAGTGGAAGCAGGAGCTGCTCAAGCGCACCACGCTCACGGAAGCCGAGATCGGGGAATACACGGGCTCCAAGAAGGAGATCCGGCCGGTCACGATCGCCACCTATCAGGTGATGACCACCCGCAGGCAGGGTGTTTATCGGCACCTTGAGCTCTTCGACGCCCGCGACTGGGGCCTGGTCGTCTACGACGAGGTCCACCTGCTCCCGGCGCCGATCTTCCGGATGACCGCCGATCTGCAGGCCCGGCGCCGTCTCGGCCTCACGGCCACGCTCGTGCGCGAAGACGGCCGCGAGGGAGACGTGTTCTCCCTGATCGGCCCCAAGCGCTATGACGCGCCGTGGAAGGAGATGGAGACCCAGGGCTGGATCGCGCCGGCCGACTGCGTCGAGGTGCGGGTCACGCTCACCGACGAAGAGCGTCTCGCGTACGCCATGAGCGACTCCGAGGAGCGCTACCGGTTCTGCTCGACGACGCCGTCGAAGACCCGGGTCACCGAGGCCCTGGTCCGCCGCCACCTCGGCGAGCAGGTCCTGGTCATCGGGCAGTACATCGACCAGCTCGACGAGCTGGCCGACCACCTGAACGCCCCGGTGATCAAGGGAGAGACGCGGATCAAGGAGCGGGAGCGGCTGTTCCAGGCCTTCCGCGACAAGGAGATCCAGGTCCTGGTCGTGTCGAAGGTGGCCAACTTCTCCATCGACCTGCCGGAGGCCGCGGTCGCGATCCAGGTGTCGGGCACGTTCGGGTCGCGTCAGGAGGAGGCCCAGCGGCTGGGCCGCATTCTGCGTCCCAAGGCGGACGGCGGCGGAGCGCGGTTCTATTCGGTGGTCAGCCGCGACACGGTCGACCAGGAGTTCGCGGCGCACCGGCAGCGGTTCCTCGCCGAGCAGGGTTATGCCTACAACATCGTCGACGCCGACGACGTTATGCGCGGCGCATAACGCACATGCCGCGACGTGCGCATCACGACGGGGCCGCGTGACCGGGCGGCGATAACAGGTGCGCCACGAAAGGCCCCGTCACATGGCCGCCGACACGGCCCGTGACATGGCGGACCCGGCGAGAGCGGCATCTCGCCGGGTCGTTTTGTCCTGTCATGCTGTCGTCAGGTGATCACTGTCAAGTCCACGAAAGTCCGTCGGCCCGAGTCAAACCGCTCACCCCCTCGCACTATGGCCCCCACAAGCCATTTCCCTTTTCCCGCACTGCGGCGATAGCGGGATACCCCTATTGTCCGATAAATCGCGCATTCTTCGGCCAATAAGCCATACCGTTTCGTTAAGGAACGGCGTGTTACTGAACGAACACGCCGCCGATGAACAGCACCCCCTCGGCGGCGACCCAGGCCGCGACCGCCAGACCGAGCAGCGTGGACTGCCGGCTGAACCATGCCGTGACCGTTGCGACCGCCGCCGCGATCGCGAACACACTCGAGACCGTGGAGACCATTCCCAGCCGATCGGCGCAGGCGCGCGAGGACTCGCCGTCCGAGCAGAACGCCTCCAAGCCCCACCCCGCGAACACCGAAAGCCCCCACAACGCCGCCAGCAGCAGACTCGCCACGGTCGGAATCACAGGAGACATCCAGGTTCGCACCACGCCGACAACGCTACCCACGCCCGATAACGGCAACACCGGCCAAAATCGAGTTGGAGCCGAATCGACACGCGACTAAGCTCCTGAGCTTCCGGCCCCTGCCAGCCGGTCGAAGGAGCCTCCCATGATTGAGTCCGCTCCCTCCACACCAGAAGACGTTCTCAAGGCGGAGCGCGCGCACCTTTCCGCCTCTCGCGCGGCCCTTCGGGCCATGCGGGAACACGCGCAATCCCTGTCGTCCGACGCCGCCGGCGACTGGGTGTCCCAGGAGATCCTCCAGGCCGCGCTCGACCAGCGCGTCCTGGCGCTCGCCGACCACGCCGGCACGCCGTTGTTCTTCGGCCGCCTCGATCGATCCGTCCGCGACGACCTCCCGGACACCATTTACGTGGGCCGCCGGCACGTGCACGACGACCAGAGCAAGGCCCTGGTCATCGACTGGCGCGCCCCCGTTTCCCGGGCCTTCTACCAGGCCAGCCCGTCCGGGCCGATGGGCGTGCGCCGGCGCCGCCGGTTCGGCTACCAGGGCGGCGACCTCACCGCGTACGAAGACGAAGACCTCACGGTCATTCACGACCTGGGCACCTCGCGGATCCTGACCGAGGAGATCGAGCGGCCCCGCACGGGCCCCATGCGCGACATCGTCGCCACGATCCAGCCCGACCAGGACGAGATCGTACGAGCCGACCTCGGCGTGACCGTCTGCGTCCAGGGAGCGCCCGGCACCGGGAAGACCGCGGTCGGCCTGCACCGGGCCGCCTATCTCCTGTTCACCTACCGGGAGAAGCTCTCCCGCTCCGGCGTGATGATCGTCGGGCCCAACCGCGCGTTCCTCGCCTACATCTCCTCGGTCCTTCCGGCGCTCGGCGAGGTCAGGGTCGAGCAGACGACCGTGGCCGACGTGCTCGGATCGTGGGACGCGCCTGAGGATCCGGCGGTGGCCACGATCAAGGGGTCCGGGCGGATGGCGGCCGTGCTGCGCCGCGCCCTGTGGCTGTACGTCACCAAGCCGGAAGCGGGCGTGCTGTTCACCCAGGGCATCAACCGCTACCGGGTGGCCGACTACGAGGTCCGCGAGATCGTGGCGGCGCTCCGCGGCACGACCCGCTACGGCCCCGGCCGTGCGACTCTCGCCCAGCGTCTCGCCCACGCCGTGCTCGTCCAGATGGAGCGGCGCGGCGAATCCCCCGACGACCGGGTCCAGGACGCCGTCGCCCGCTCCAAGCCGGTCAAGCAGCTCATCGACCAGGTGTGGCCGAAGGTCACCCCTGAGCAGGTCCTTCATCGCCTCCTCTCCGACGCCGCCTTCCTGACCAAGGCCGCCAGGACCGACCTTTCCGCGGACGAGCAGGCCCTGCTGCTGTGGGCCAAGCCGCCGAAGTCGCCCCGCTCCGCCAAGTGGACGCCGGCCGACGCCGCGCTCCTCGACGAGCTCGCCGACCTGATCGAGCGGACGCCTTCCCACGGGCACCTCGTGGTCGACGAGGCCCAGGATCTGTCGGCCATGCAGCTGCGCGCGCTCGGCCGCCGCTGCCGCACCGGCTCGGCCACCGTGCTCGGCGACCTTGCCCAGGGCACCACGCCGTGGTCGGCCGGATCGTGGGACGACGTGCTGCACCACCTCGGCTTCTCCGCCGAGCCGGGCGGCCCTTTCAAGGGGATCAGCGAGTTCGACCGGCCGAGCGGCGTGACGAGCGCGATCACCGAGCTGACGCTCGGCTTCCGCGTGCCGCGCGAGGTGCTCGACTTCGCGGCCCGCCTGCTTCCGGCCATCACGCCCGACCTGGCCCCGCCCCGCTCGCTCCGGCCCGGCGCCGGTTCCCTGACCGTACGGCACACGCCCGACGTGGTCGCGGCAGCCGTCGAGGCCGTGCGGGAGGCGCTGACGCGGGAAGGATCGATCGGCGTGATCGCCGCGGACGCGGCCGTGCCGGCCATCGCGGCGGCCCTGGACGCGGCCCTGGGGACCACGGAAAGCGCTGATCGTGAAGTGCTCGGCCCCGACTCGACCGGCGCGGCCCGGGTCCTGATCGTCCCCGCCACGCTCGCCAAGGGCCTCGAGTATGACCACGTCGTCACCGTCGAACCGGCCGACATCGTGGCGGCCGAGCCGCGCGGTCTGGCCCGTCTCTACGTGGTGCTGACCCGTGCGGTCACCACCCAGACCATCGTCCACGCCCGCCCCCTCCCCCCTGAACTGACCTGACCTGCGGGGGAAGCAGGGTGCTCGGCGAGACGAAAAAGGCGGCCCCCGGGGGGACCGCCTGATTCGTGTCAGTGGAACGACGTGGACTAGAAGTCCATGTCGCCGCCGCCGGGCATGCCGCCGGGAGCGGCCGGGGTCTTCTCCGGCTTCTCCGCGATGACCGCCTCGGTGGTCAGGAACAGCGCCGCGATCGAGGCCGCGTTCTGCAGCGCCGAACGCGTCACCTTGGCCGGGTCGATGATGCCCGCCTCGAACATGTCGACGTAGTCGCCGGTGGCCGCGTTGAGACCCTGGCCCGGAGGCAGGTTGCGCACCCGCTCGACCACGACGCCGCCTTCGAGGCCGGCGTTGACCGCGATCTGCTTGAGCGGCTCCTCCAGCGCCTTGCGCACGATCGCCGCACCGGTCGCCTCGTCGCCGCTCAGCTCGAGCTTGTCGAACGCCTTCGCGCCGGCCTGCAGCAGCGCCACGCCACCGCCGGGCACGATGCCCTCCTCGACGGCCGCCTTCGCGTTACGCACGGCGTCCTCGATGCGGTGCTTGCGCTCCTTCAGCTCGACCTCGGTGGCCGCGCCCGCCTTGATGACCGCGACGCCGCCGGCCAGCTTGGCCAGCCGCTCCTGCAGCTTCTCACGGTCGTAGTCGGAGTCGGTGTTGTCGATCTCGGCGCGGATCTGGTTGACCCGCCCGGCGATCTGCTCGGGGTCGCCGGCGCCGTCGACGATCGTGGTCTCGTCCTTCGTGACCACGACCTTGCGGGCCCGGCCGAGCAGGTCGAGCGAAGCGGACTCGAGCTTGAGCCCGAGCTCCTCGCTGACCACCTGGCCGCCGGCGAGCGTCGCGATGTCGGCCAGCATGGCCTTGCGACGGTCACCGAAGCCCGGAGCCTTGACGGCGACGGACTTGAACAGGCCGCGGATCTTGTTGACGACCAGGGTGGCCAGGGCCTCGCCCTCGATGTCCTCAGCGATGATCAGCAGCGGCTTGCCGGCCTGCACGACCTTGTCCAGCAGCGGGAGCAGGTCCTTGTTGGCGGAGATCTTCGAGTTGACGATCAGGATGTAGGGGTCCTCGAGGACCGCCTCCATGCGCTCAGGGTCGGTCACGAAGTAGTGCGAGGTGTAACCCTTGTCGAAGCGCATGCCCTCGGTGAGCTCGAGCTCGAGGCCGAAGGTGTTGCTCTCCTCGACGGTGATGACACCTTCCTTGCCCACCTTGTCCATGGCCTCGGCGATCAGCTCGCCGATCTCGGTGTCGGCCGCGGAGATGGACGCCGTCGAGGCGATCTGCTCCTTGGTCTCCACATCCTTGGCAAGCTTGGACAGTTCTTCGCTGACCCGCTCCACCGCCGACTCGATGCCGCGCTTCAGCGACATCGGGTTGGCGCCGGCGGCCACGTTGCGCAGACCCTCACGCACCAGCGCCTGGGCCAGCACCGTGGCCGTGGTCGTGCCGTCGCCCGCGACATCGTCGGTCTTCTTGGCGACTTCCTTGACCAGCTCGGCCCCGATCTTCTCCCACGGGTCCTCGAGCTCGATCTCCTTGGCGATGGACACGCCGTCGTTGGTGATGGTGGGAGCGCCCCACTTCTTCTCCAGCACGACGTTGCGGCCCTTCGGGCCGAGGGTCACCTTGACGGCGTCGGCGAGCTGGTTCATCCCCCGCTCGAGACCGCGCCGGGCGTCCTCGTCAAACGCGATCATCTTGGCTGCCATAAGGCAAGACCTCCCAGGTGAAGGGTGGCTTCAGAGGACCGAGCCGACGCCCGCGACGGCGCGGGCCCGCAGTCCCTTCGCAGGCCCCATCGCCTCGATCCCGTTGCTGGCACTCCACACATGTGAGTGCCAACAAACTGTTTAGCACTCTACCCCATCGAGTGCAAGCGCCGCCCATTCTGACCAGGTCGGACCACTTTCGCGTGTGTACTGCCGACATGACGAAGGCCTGATCCAAACGCGGGATGGACCAGGCCTTGCCACTACATGTCCTTGACGGGGTCAGACGGCCCGGACAGCCTCCGCCTGCGGGCCCTTCTGACCCTGAGTGATGTCGAACTCAACCCGTTGGCCCTGTTCGAGCGACTTGTAACCGTCCATCATGATTGCTGAGTAATGGACGAACACGTCCTTACCACCGTCTACCGCGATGAAGCCGTAGCCCTTGTCCGCGTTAAACCATTTGACGGTGCCCTGCGCCACTTTCCGACTCCTCTTGCTGGGCTACGGGCCGCGCCCATTCCACCGCACAGCCCGTGACCGCCGATCCCGAGCATTCCCCCGGTTACGTCGATCGCCTCGACCATACCTGTAGGTTGCCCTGGCACAACAGAGTCAATCTCCAAACTCATCCTTGACGTTCGCGGTTAGCTGAGCCGTGCAATTTCACCGACTGATTGGTTAGTTCGGAATTGCACCATATGCCATGGCACAGATATAGCTTCGATAACGATAGAACCCCATGTCAACATGGAAACACCCACGCACCGTAGGAGTACGCGGGTGTCCAGAAGGCCCTACGGCTCAGCCGCCGGCGACCGCGGGGATCACGGAGATCTGCGCTCCGTCCGGCGTGGCCGTGTCCAGGCCGTCCGTGAAACGGACGTCCTCTTCCCCGACATAGACGTTGACAAAACGGCGGATCTTGCCCGTTTCATCGAGGATGCGACCGCCGATGCCGGGATAGTCGGCGTCCAGCTTGGAGAGCACTTCCCGGAGGGTGCCTCCATCTCCGGAGACCTCGGCCGCGCCTCCCGTGTAAGTACGGAGAATCGTCGGGATCCGCACCGAAACGCTCATTGCTCGCTCACTTTCTCAATTAGTTGGCGAAAGCCGTACGGAATGCGTCGAGAGACGGCCTGATTACCGCGGCCGGGCGCGCCGAGCCGGCCACCGCGTCGAGCGTCTTGAGGCCGTCGCCCGTGTTGAGCACCACGGTCTCGGCGCCGGGGTCGAGCACGCCCTGCTCCACGAGCTTGCGCAGCACCCCCACGACCACGCCGCCCGCGGTCTCCGCGAAGATCCCTTCCGTCCTGGCCAGCAGCCGGATGCCCTCGACCACCTGCTCGTCGGTGACGTCTTCCACCGCGCCGCCCGTGCGCCGCGCGATGTCCAGCACGTATGGCCCGTCGGCGGGGTTTCCGATCGCCAGCGACTTCGCGATCGTGTCGGGCTTGACCGGCTGGACCACGTCGTGACCCGCCTTGAACGCGGTGGACACCGGCGAGCAGCCGGCCGCCTGCGCCCCGAAGATGCGGATCGGCTTGTCCTCGACCAGGCCCAGCTTGATCAGCTCACGGAAGCCCTTGTCGACCTTGGTGAGCTGCGAACCGGACGCCACCGGGATGACGATCTGATCGGGCAGCCGCCAGCCGAGCTGCTCGGCGATCTCGTACGCCAGGGTCTTGGAGCCCTCGGCGTAGTAGGGCCGCAGGTTGACGTTGACGAAGCCCCACTTCTCACCGAGCGGGTCGCCGATGAGCTCCGAGCAGAAGCGGTTGACCTCGTCGTACGTGCCGTCGATGCCGACCAGGCGGCCGCCGTAGACGGACGCCATGACGATCTTCGGCTGCTCCAGGTCGGCGGGGATGAACACACACGCGTCGAGCCCGGCGCGCGCCGCGGCGGCGGTCACGGCGCCGGCGAGGTTGCCGGTGGACGAGCACGACAGCGTGTGGAATCCGAAGGCGCGGGCCGCCTCGAGCGCGATGGCCACCACGCGGTCCTTGAACGAGTGCGTGGGATTGCCCGAGTCGTCCTTCACGTAGAGGGAGCGAAGGCCCAGCTCGGCGGCGAGATTGTCGGCCTTGACGAGCTTGGTCCAGCCGGGCTGGAGGTTGGGGTGGCCCGCGACGCCCGCGGGGACGGGGAGCAGGTCCTTGTATCGCCAGATGCTGGTCGGCCCGGCGGCGATCTGCTCGCGGGTCACCGTGCCGAAGTCGTACGCCACCTCGAGTGGCCCGAAACAGTCAAGACAGGCGAAGCTCGGACCGAGATCGTAGCGGGCGCCGCACTCACGGCAGGACAGGGCTACGGCGGGGCCAAAGTCATTGGGCATGGAAGCGAGGCCTTTCCCTCATCTTCGCCTGCGACCGCCTTGGCCACAGGCCGGAATTGGCACCTGTCCCGGCCGACCTCGTCATTGACTACGAGCGAAACCGGGAGGGTTGCCGGGGCTTCGCAGGGCCGGTCCCTCCACCCCTCTGGATGAGCACGTATTCAGTTGTAGCTACGACTGTACCCGCGACTCCCCCGTGTCCGATTACCCGTCTCATTCAATGAGACGATCCGATCAACGGCCGAGATATGCGTCGCCGAGAACGGCCTGGATGTATTTGCGGGCCTGGTGGATGCGGGACTTGGCGGTGCCGAGCGGGATGCCCAGCTGCTCGGCCACCTCGGCGTAGTCGAGCTGCACGATGTCGCGCAGGACCAGCGCCTGGGCCAGGTCGGGTTTGTCGGCCTCCAGCGCCTCCATGGCGTCGAGCAGGTCGAGCCGCGAGCCGGCGATCACGCTCACGCGATGCGGGTCGGGTCGCTGCTCGGGCAGCTCCTCGGCCTGCTCGGACGCGCGCCGCTTGAGCGAGCGATAGGTGGTGCGCGCGCAGTTGGCCGTCACGATGTGCAGCCACGTGCTGAACCGCGCCCGCCCCTCGAACCTGGCGATGTTGCGCGCCACCGCCAGGAGCGTGTCCTGGCAGGCCTCCTCCGCGTCCTGCCGATAAGGCAGCAGCCGCTCACAGTGCCGGAGCACGTCGGGCTCGATGCGGCGGAGCAGTTCGCCCAGAGCGCGGTGATCCCCCTGGGCGGCCTCACGGGCCAGCTCCTCGGTCGTCTCGTCCAGCGCCACGACCCCCATCCTATGGGCGCGGGTCATGTTTTATTAATCTTCAAAGAGTGAGCACCCTGCTGGTGGCCTCCAACAGAGGGCCTGTCTCCTTCATCCTCGCCGACGACGGGGGACTGACCGTACGCCGCGGCGGCGGCGGCCTCGTGTCCGGCCTGTCCGACGTGGCCCGGGACTACGACCTGCGCTGGGTATGCGCGGCGCTGTCCGACGACGACCGGAGCGCCGTGCGCGCCGGTCGGCTCGACGACGGCGTCCGGATGCTGGACATACCGCAGGCCGTCTTCCACCGGGCCTACAACGCGGTCGCCAACTCGACCCTGTGGTTCGTCAACCACCTGCTCTACAACACGCCCACGGCGCCGCTGTTCGACACGCGGTTCTGGCGGGAGTGGGAGTCCTACCGGGAATACAACGGGGCGTTCGCGCTGGCGCTCGCCGAGGACGCGGCGCACGAGGCCCGGGTCATGATCCAGGACTACCACCTGACGCTGGCCCCGGCCATGCTCCGGATGGAGCGGCCCGACGTGCGCATCTCGCACTTCTCGCACACGCCCTGGGCCCCGCCCGAATACTTCTCGCTGCTGCCCGACGACGTGGCCGCCGAGGTCCTGTCGGGCATCCTCGGGGCCGACCATGCGGGCTTCCTGGCCTGGCGGTGGGCGTGGGCGTTCATGGACTGCTGCGAGGCGATCCTCGGCGCCCGGGTCGACCGCGAGAGCCGTACGGTGACCTACGAGGACAGGACCACGCGCGTCGGGGTGCATCCGCTCGGCGTGGACGGCGACGCGCTCTGGGCGCGGGCCGCGGAGCCGGACGTCGAGTCCCACATGACGGCGATCAAGGAGCAGGTCGGCGACCGGCGGCTGATCGTGCGGATCGACCGCACCGAGCTGTCCAAGAACATCGTCCGCGGGCTCGCGGCCTACCGGGAGTTCCTGGCCGACCATCCGGAGTGGCACGGCCGGGTCGTGCACCTTGCCTTCGCCTATCCGTCGCGGCACGACCTGCCCGAATACCGCGAATACACGGCCGCCGTGCAGCGCTGCGCCAAGGAGATCGAGGACGCGTACGGCACGGAGGAGTGGGATCCGCTGATCCTCAACGTCAACGACGACTACCCGCGCTCGCTCGCCGCCTATCGGATGGCCGACGTGCTGCTGGTCAACCCGATCAGGGACGGGATGAACCTGGTGGCCAAGGAGGGGCCCATCCTGTCGCCGCGCTGCGCGCTGGTGCTGTCGCGCGAGGCGGGCGCGGCGGCCGAGCTCGGGCCCGACTCGCTGCTGGTCAATCCGTTCGACGTGTCCGGCACGGCGGCGGCGCTGCACCGGGCGCTGATCATGCCGGAGGACGAGCGCGCCGAGCGGGCCGCCCGCCTCCGCACGGCCGCGACAGCGCTTCCCCCGCAGCAGTGGTTCGCCGACCAGCTCGCCGCGCTGGATGCGACCTGACCCGCTGATTGTCAGCACAAGGACGCCCGTTATCGTGAGTTTGGCCAGATTTTGCACTTAACGGGGGACTTGGTGACCACCACCTCGCCGGTGATCCGCCTGACCAGAGATCGGCCGACGTGGCTGGTCTACCTCCTTCTCGCAGTGTTCGCGACCTACTTCTACACCCTGAACGCGGCCGTCCCCACGATCCGGGCCGAGCTCAGCCTCACCCAGGCCCAGGCGGGACTGCACGGCACGGCGCTGGCGGTCGGCGGCATCCTCTCCGGGATCACGCTGCCCTACATGTCGAGGAGATTCGGCCGGCGCGCGGTCGTCTGGGGCGGGACCGTCGGCATCTGCGTGGCCATGGTGATCATCGCCGCGGGCCACGTGCTCTGGGCGACCCTGCTCGGATACGCGGTGGCGAGCGTGGCCGGGGCCTTCGCCCTCTACGGGAGCATGGCCGTGCTGAGCGACCACCACGGCCCGGCGGGGGCGTCGGCGATCACAGAGGCGAACGCGTTCGCGGTGATCGCGGGGATCGCCAACACGTTCGTCTTCTCACTGGCGTCCGGGTCGGTGCTGGGCTGGCGGGTCACACTGTTCGTGCCGATCGTGGGGGCGGCCGTGCTGGCCCTCGCGATGGGGCGGGTCTGGGTTCCCCCGGCCGAACCGGCGCCCGAGGACGCCGCCGCCACGGCCGCGCCGAAGGTCCGCGTGCCGTACGGCTGGCGCTTCCACCTGGCCGGCGCCGTGCTGCTGTGCTGCGTGGGGTTGGAGTTCTGCTTCAACCTGTGGGGCGCCGAACTGCTGCACCAGCGGACGGGGCTGTCGCTGGGAGACGCGGCCACCGGCCTGACCGCCATGATCATCGGGATCGCGATCGGCCGGTTCGGCGGGGCGCGGCTGGTGCTGCGTTACCCGCCGGGCCCGGTGCTGATCGCCTCGCTCCTGGTGACGCTGGGCGGCTGGGCGCTGTTCTGGGTCACCCCGGTGACCTGGCTGGCTTACGCCGGCCTGGTGCTGAGCGGACTGGGCCTATCGATGCAGTTCCCGCTGGCTCTGGCCCGCGTGCTCGGGGCTTCAGGAGGCCGGGCCGACCAGGCCAGCGGAGTGGCCGCGGCCTGGGCGAGCGTGGGCGCCGGGCTGGCACCGTTCGCGCTGGGCGCGTTCGGCGACGCGTTCGGCACCCACACGGCCTTCCTGCTGGCCCCCGGGCTCATCGTGCTGGCCGCCTGCGGGGTGCTCAGCTCCAGGACGCGTTCTTGAGGATCGCGGCCAGGTTCTTGGTGCCGAACCGGTCGACGATCAGGATCTTCGAGGCCGGCAGATACCACTCGCGCTGGGTGAAGTGGCCCACCACCTTGCCGCTGTGGTTGGTGCAGGCGATCGGCCAGGCGCGGTAGTAGGCCTTGTGGCCCGGGCCGACCTGCTTCAGGCCCTTCACCGGAGTGCCGGCCGTGCCGATGTAGAGCTTCTTGTCGTACGGGCACGGCTGGACGTCGGTGGCCGGATAGAACGGCGCGTCGGGCGTGTAAGGCCGGAAGATCTCGTGGCCCATCTTGATGGCCTCCGGCCCGAGGACCTGGAAGCTGTGCTTGCCGGTCACCACGCGCTTCCAGTCGCCCTTTCCGGCGACCTTCCACGACGAGGGGACGGTCAGGGTCAGCCCCTTGCGGAAGTGGAGGCCATGCGAGCTGGACGCCTGGGCGGCGGCCGCGGGGACCACGAGCGCGGTCACGGCGACGCCGGTGGCGATCATAGTGCGGAACATGAGGCCGACTCTAAGAAGTCCGGATTGCAAAAGACTTGTCGAGTTCCTCCAGGAACGTGACCACTCCTGCCGGGCCGTCGACCACCAGATCGGCCCGCTCCGCCAGAGCCGTGACCTCCGCCGAGCCGCTGCACACTTTCAACCCGGGCAGCCCGCTCGCCTCGACCGCGTCGAACGCCGCCAGGTCGCCGAGGTCGTCGCCGACGAAGATGACCGAGTCGGCCGTCTTCTCCCGCAGGAACGCCGTCAGCGCCTGGCCCTTGTCCATGCCCGGGGGCCGCAGCTCCAGCACATAGCGCCCCGGCTCGACCACCAGGCCCGCCTCGGCGGCCAGGCGCGCGACCGATTCGCGCAGCGCGTCGAGCGTGCCCTGCGGGTCGGGGCAGCGGCGCGTGTGCAGCGCCATCGCCTGCCCCTTGTCCTCGATGGACGCCTGCGAGGGCGCGAGCGCGGGCAGTGCCCGCCGCACGAGATCGAGGCCGGGATGCGGGGGCGGGGCCGTCAGCTTGCCGCCCGCCCAGCGCTCGCGGCCGTAGTGACCGAGGATGGTCAGGCCCGGCACGTCGGCGAGGCCGGGCCCGAGCTCGAGCACGGTCAGCGGCGGGCGGCCCGTGATGATCACGATGGCCCGCATCCACTCGCCCAGCCGCGCCAGGACGGGCGGGGCGCCGGGATGGATCCACGCCTGCGCAGGATCGGCGACGATCGGCGACAGCGTGCCGTCGAAGTCGAGCCCGAGCAGAGCACGGGCCGGGTTGGCGATCACGGCCTCGAGAGCGGACACGCTCAAAAGCCTAGACGGCGCGCCGCCCGCTCACGCTGCCGGTCGGCCCTCATCTTGCGCAGCCGCTTGACCAGCATCGGGTCGGCCTCGAGCGCCTCAGGACGGTTGATCAGCTCGCTGAGCAGCTGATAGTAGCGGGTCGCCGAGATGTCGAAGGTCTCTTTGATGGCCTGCTCCTTGGCCCCCGCGTAGCGCCACCACTGCCGCTCGAAGGCGAGCATGCGCTCATCCCGCTCAGTGAGGGGCTGAGGATCCATGCGGCCATGCTAGACCCGCGAGACCCCACCCCGAGGCTGTTCAGGGTGGATTGCGGGACGTATGGTCACGTGGTGTGACCTCAGCGATTATCACCCTGCTCAGCGACTACGGGCTCGAGGACGGTTTCGTGGCGGCCTGCCACGGCGTGATCATCGGAATCGCTCCGCAAGCCAGGATCATCGATGTGGGACACCTGGTGCCCGACGGCGACGTGCGGCGCGGGGCGGCGATCCTCGCCCAGACCGTGCCCTACCTGCCGAGCGGCGTCCACGTGGCGGTGGTCGACCCGGCCGTCGGCAGCACGCGGCACGCGGTTGCCGTCCAGGCGGGCGACCGCGTGTTCATCGGGCCGGACAACGGGCTGCTGTCGTGGGCCGTGCACGCCGTCGGCGGCGCCCAGGCGGCGTACGAGATCACCAACGAGGATCTGTTCCTGAAACCCGTGTCGCCCACCTTCCACGGCCGCGACATCTTCGCGCCGGTCGCCGCCCACCTGGTCAACGGCGCCTCACCGGCCGACCTTGGGCCCCTGATCGACATCGGCAGACTGGTGACGCTGCCCACGCCGTCGTCGCGGCTGCGCGACGACGCGGCCGAGGGCGAGGTGCTGTCGGTCGACCACCACGGCAACGTCCAGCTGTCGATCACGGGGGCCGACCTGAGCTCGCTCGGCGCCCACATCGGCGACACGCTGGCGATCTGGCTGGGCGTGCGGCAGCTGTCCGTGCCCTACCGGGAGACGTTCGCGGCCGTGTCGCCCGGCGAGCTGGTCGCCTACGTCGACTCGGCCGGCCTCGTGGCCATGGCCGTCAACGCCGGCGACGCCTTCCAGCGCCTCAGTCTCCCCCCGGGCGCCCACGTGCGCATCGGACTATCCCGATAAATAGGAAATTACGCCGCGTATCACAGTGTGCACGTATTGGTAACCCGCCAGATGCCAAGCTGTCCGCGTGCGTCATACGGCAGCTGTTTCGGCGGGGGCCGCTCTACTCACCACGGCGCTCGTCGCGCTCCTCGTCACGAGCGCGGCCGCGCACGACGCCGGGTCGACCGTACGGACCGAGGAATGGGCGCTCGGCGCCTTGGAGGTCCCCCAGGCCTGGGAGGAGACGCGCGGCCGCGGTGTCACGGTCGCGGTGCTCGACACCGGCGTCGACGGACGCCATCCCGACCTCGCCGGTCAGGTCGTGCAGGGGCCCGACCTGACCGGGGTGCGGGGCGGCGGCGGCCGGCACGGCACGGCCATGGCGGGGCTGATCGCGGGACACGGGCACGGCCCGGGCCGCGACAACGGGATCGTCGGCATCGCGCCGGAGGCGCGGATCCTGTCCGTGCGCGTGACGCTGGAGAACGACGACCCGCGCCGCGCCGATCCGGCGGTGATCTCCCGGCTGCGGGGCGCGGTGGCCGGCGGCATCCGCTACGCCGTGGACCACGGCGCGCAGGTGATCAGCATGTCGCTGGGCGCTGGAAGCGGGTCCTACCAGGGCTCGCCGGCCGAGGTGGACGCCATCCAGTACGCGCTTGACCGCGGCGTGGTCCTCGTCGCCTCGTCGGGAAACGACGGCGCGGGCGCCAACCGGAGGAACTTCCCGGCCGCCTATCCGGGGGTCATCGCGGTCGGCGCCGTGGATCGGCTGCTGCGACCGGCGGCCTTCTCCAACCGGCACGACTACTTGTCCGTGGTCGCACCGGGCATGGCCATCGTGAGCGCGGACGGGCACGACGCCTACGTGCAGGGCGACGGCACGAGCTCGGCCGCGGCGCTGGTGGCCGGTGTGGCCGCCCTCGTGCGCGCCCGGCACCCGGAGTTGTCGGGGGCCGAGGTCCGCCGGGCCATCCAGGCGGGCACGCTGCGCCGGCCGCAGTCGGGCCGCGACGACGCGTACGGCCACGGGGTGGTCAACGCCCGTCTCGCCCTGCGGGCGGCCGCGACGCTCCGGCCGCGGCCCGCGACCCATGGGGAGGGCCCGGACAAGGCGATCACGGCGGCGCTGGTCGGGCTGGCCGTCGCGATGGCGACGCGCGTGCGCCGCAGACCGGGCCGCCACCTCGCGGCCCGCCGTTGACCGAGCAAGCGCTTGTGTCAGACTAGGGCGCATGTGGTTCACGGTCGAGGACGATCTGACCTATCTGGTGGGCTCGCGCTGCGCCGACTGCGGCGCGTACTTCTTCCCTCCCGTCGCCGGCGGCTGCCGCAATCCGCGCTGCGACGGCCAGGATCTCCAGGAAACGCGGTTGTCGCGCCGCGGCACGGTCTGGTCGTATACGAACGCCTGTTATCCGCCTCCCGCGCCCTTCGTCGCGGCCGAGCCGTACGTGCCGGTGACCCTGGCCGCGGTGGCGCTCGCCGAGGAGGGCTTGGTGGTGCTCGGCCAGGTCAAGGACCTCACCGTGGACGACCTCGAGGTCGGCATGGAGCTGGAGCTGACCAGCGGCCCGCTCGCCGACGGCCCGCTCGTGTGGATGTGGGGGGCCGCGTCATGAGCGTCGTGGTGCTCGGCGCCGGGATGCACCCGTGGGGCAAGCAGGGCCGCCCCTTCCAGGAGTACGGCCTGGCCGCGGCCCGCGCCGCGCTGAAGGACGCCGGCCTCACCTGGCCCGACGTCCAATACGTGGTCGGCGCCGACACGATCAGGAACGGCTACCCGGGCCTCGTGTCCGCGGCCACCTTCAGTCAGGCCATGGGCTGGACCGGCGCCCGCATCGCGTCCTGCTACGCCGCGTGCGCCTCCGGCGCGCAGGCCATCGACATCGCCCGCGCGCGGATCCTCGCCGGGCTCTGCGACGTCGCGCTCGTGGTCGGCGCGGACGCCGCGCCCAAGGGCTTCTTCACCCCGGTCGGCGGCGAGAACGACCCCGACCATCTGCGGTTCCGCCTGCTCGGCGCGACCAACCCGGCCTACTTCGCCCTCTACGCCCGCAGGCGGATGGCAATGTACGGCGACACACCGGACGACTTCGCGGCCGTCAAGGTCAAGAACTCCCGGGCCGGCGCGCTCAACCCGTACGCCCGCTATCGGGCCGAGGTGACGGCGGAGCAGGTCGCGGCCTCGCCGATGGTGGCCGACCCGCTGCGGCTGCTGGACATCTGCGCGACCTCCGACGGCGGCGCGGCTCTCGTTCTCGCGTCCCGGAGGTACGCGGGGAGCCGCGGCGCCGTAGAGATCGCGGCCGTGTCCACGGTCACTCCGACCTACCCCAACACCGTCCTCGAACTCCCCAACTTCGCCACCGATTCCACGGCCGCCGTCCCTCCGCCGGAAAATCCGTTCCGGACGGACATCGCTCGCGCGGCGTACGAGGAGGCGGGTCTCGGGCCGGAAGATCTCTCCTTGGCGGAGGTCTACGACCTGTCCACGGCCCTCGAACTCGACTGGTATGAGGACATCGGGCTCTGCGCCCGCGGCGAGGCGGCCAAGCTGGTGCGATCGGGCGAGACCGCCCTGGGCGGCCGGCTTCCGGTCAACCCCTCCGGCGGTCTCGCCTCCTTCGGCGAGGCCATCCCGGCGCAGGCGATCGCGCAGGTGTGCGAGCTGAC
This sequence comes from Streptosporangiaceae bacterium NEAU-GS5, assembly GCA_017592665.1. Taxonomy (GTDB): domain Bacteria; phylum Actinomycetota; class Actinomycetes; order Streptosporangiales; family Streptosporangiaceae; genus NEAU-GS5. Next base: position 189,603 of record JAGFNW010000015.1, read on the forward strand.
GGCGCAGCTGAGGGGAACGGCGGGGCCGCGCCAGGTGGAAAAGGCGCGGGTCGGTCTCGCCGCCAACCAAGGGTTGTTCGGCCACGGATCAGCCGTGATCGCCACGTCCCGCAGGTGACGGATCGCGCGAGAAGGCCCTCACCGCGCGCGGTGAGGGCCTTCTTCGGCGTCAGGACGCGCTACTGCGCGTGGACCACGTCGTGGACCTCGGCGAAGTGGCACGCGCTCGGGTGCGCGGCACCGGTCCTGATCTGCAGCAGCGGCTCCTCCTGCGCGCAGATGTCCTGTGCCTTCCAGCAACGCGTACGGAACCGGCAGCCGGACGGCGGGTTGGCCGGCGACGGCGGGTCGCCCTGCAGGATGATCCGCTCACGCCCCTCGCGGCCCTCCGGGTTGGGCACCGGCACGGCCGAGAGCAACGCCTGCGTATAGGGATGCGTCGGCCGGTCGTAGATCTCCGCGTCCCGGCCCAGCTCGACGACCTTCCCGAGGTACATCACCGCGACCCGGTCGGAGATGTGGCGGACCACCGACAGGTCGTGGGCGATGAAGATGTACGCCAGGTTGAACTCGTTCTGCAGCCGCTCCAGCAGGTTGATGACCTGCGCCTGGATCGACACGTCGAGCGCGGAGACCGGCTCGTCGCAGACGATGATCTCGGGCTGGAGCGCCAGGCCTCGGGCGATGCCGATGCGCTGCCGCTGGCCGCCGGAGAACTGGTGCGGGTAGCGGTTGATGTGGTCGGGGTTGAGGCCGACCACTTCGAGCAGGTCCTGGACCTTGCGCCGCCGGTCGCCCTTGGGCGCCACCTCGGTGTGGATCTCGTACGGCTCACCGATGATGTCGCCGACCGTCATCCGCGGGTTGAGCGAGGTGTAGGGGTCCTGCATCACCATCTGGATGTTGCGGCGGACCCGCTTGAGCTCGGCGCCGCGCGCCTTGGCGATGTCCTTGCCCTTGATCTTCACGGTGCCCGACGTGGGCCGCTCGAGCGCCATCAGCAGCTTGGCGAGGGTCGACTTGCCGCAGCCGGACTCGCCGACGACGCCCAGCGTCTCGCCGCGGTGCAGCTCGAAGCTGACCCCGTCGACCGCCTTGATCGCGCCGATCTGCCGCTTGAGCACGATCCCCTGGGTCAGCGGGAAGTGCTTGACCAGGTCGCGTACCTCCAGGATCGGCTCACCCTGAGGTGCCATCGAGAACCTCCCTGAAGTAGTGGCAGGCGCTGCTCCGGGTGCCGCTGATCTCGTAGAGCGGCGGCACGTCGGTGACGCAGTTGTCGCGCCGATACGGGCAGCGCGGGTGGAAGGCGCAGCCGGTCGGCATGTCGAGCAGGTTGGGCGGCAGGCCCTTGATCGCGTACAGGTCCTGCCCCTTGAGGTCGACCCGGGGGATCGACTCCAGCAGGCCCTTGGAGTAGGGGTGCGCGGGGCTGGCGTAGACGTCGTGCACGAGCGCGTGCTCGACGATCCGCCCGCCGTACATGACCGCGATCTTGTCGGCCACGTCCGCGACCACGCCCAGGTCGTGCGTGATCAGGATGAGCCCCATGTTGCTCTCGCGCTGGAGTTCGGCGAGCAGCTCCATGATCTGGGCCTGTACGGTCACGTCGAGCGCGGTGGTCGGCTCGTCCGCGATCAGCACCTCCGGGTCGAGCGCGATCGACATCGCGATCATGATGCGCTGGCGCATGCCACCGGAGAACTGGTGCGGGTAGTCGTGGACGCGCTGCTTGGCGGCGGGGATGCGGACCCGCTCCATCAGCTCGACCGCCTTGGCGTACCCCTGCTTCTTGGACATGCCCTTGTGCACCCGGAACATCTCGGCGATCTGCCAGCCGACGGTGAACACGGGGTTGAGCGCGGAGAGCGCGTCCTGGAAGATCATCGCGATCCGCTGGCCGCGGATCTGGGTGCGCGCCTCCTCCGACAGCCGCAGCATGTCGGTGCCGTGGAAGCGGACCTCACCCTTGGGGATGCGGGCCGGCGGCATGTCGAGGATGCCCATGATGGCCTGCGCCGTGACGGACTTGCCCGACCCGGATTCGCCCAGCACGGCGAGGGTCTCCCCCGCGCTCAGCGAATACGAGACGCCGTTGACGGCCCGCACGAGACCCTGCCGGGTCTTGAACTCCACGTGCAGGTTGTCCACCGCGAGCAGCGGCTCGGCGGAGCGGTCGGCCGGAAGCAGGTGCGTGTCGACAGACGGGTTGGTCACTTGTCAGCCCTCCTATCGAAGCTTCGGGTCGAGCGCGTCACGTACGGCGTCGCCTAGCATGACGAACGCGAGCACGGTGATGCTGAGGAACAGGGCGGGGAACAGCAGCGGCTCCGGCTGGGCGAGGAACCACGGCCGGGCGTCACTGATCATCAGGCCCCAGGAGATGGTCGGCGACTGCACGCCCACGCCCAGGAACGACAGCCCCGCCTCCGCGGCGATGAACGCGCCGAGGTTCAGCGTCGCCGTCACGATGACCGGGGCCACCGCGTTCGGCAGGATGTGCCGGATCATGATCCGGCCCGAGCTGGCACCCAGCGCGCGTGCGGCCACCACGAAGTCCTGGTTCTTGGCCGAGATGACCGCGGCCCGCATGATCCGCAGCAACAGCGGCCAATACAGCACGCCGAGGGCCATGACGACGGTCCCGATGCCGGCGTTGTCGCGGCCGATCACCGACAGGATGAGCAGGGCGCCGAGGATCGGCGGGATCGCGAAGAAGATCTCCGCGACGCGCGAGAGCAGGACGTCGCTCCACCGGCCGAAGAACCCGGCGACCAGGCCCATGCCGCCGCCCACGACGGTCGTGATGACCGTGGTGATGATGCCGACCAGGATCGAGACCCGGGCCCCGTAGATCACCCGCGAGTAGGTGTCGCAGCCGAGGTTGTCGGTCCCGAACCAGTGCTCCCCGGTGATCCCCCTGCGCGCGGTCTTCAGGTCGCAGGTGGCCGGGTCGTAGGCGTTGATGTGGGAGAAGATCGACGGGAACGCGGCCATCAGGATCAGGATGAGGGCCAGGACGGAGCCGATCAGGAACACCTTGTTGCGCCGCAGGTCGTACCAGGCGTCGGACCAGAGGCTGGCCGGCTTCTCCGCCTTCACTCGCCGCGCGTGCTTGGGCGGCTGCTGGGTGATGGTGTCACTCATAGCGAATCCTGGGGTCGAGTACGGCGTACAGCAGGTCGACGACGAGGTTCGCGACGACGTAGATCAGCACGAGGACCGTCACGATGCCGACGACGACCGTGTTCTCTCTCAGGTAGACGGACTGGAACAGCTGTAGTCCGATGCCCGGCAGGTTGAAGATGGTCTCTGTGATCACCGCCCCGCCCATCAGGGCGCCGAGGTCGGCGCCGAGATAGGTGACCAGTGGGATCAGCGAGTTGCGCAGCGCGTGCCTGCCGAGCACGCGCCGGCGTGGCATGCCCTTGGCCACCGCCGTCCTGATGAAGTCCGAGCGGAGGGTCTCCATCAGGCTCGTCCTGGTCAGCCGCGTCAGGTACGCGATCGACGTGGTGGCGAGCACGAAACCGGGCAGCAGGTAGCTCTTCTCACCCGCGCCGATGCCGGCCACGGGGACCAGCTCGATGCCCGTGCCCAGCTTGAACTTGACGCCCAGCCACAGCTGCAGCACGAAGCCCATGACCAGCGGCGGGATGGACACCAGGAGCAGGGTGACGGCCAGCACGAACTGGTCCTGCCAGCGCCCCCGGCGCAGCGCCGACCAGAGGCCGAGCCCGACGCCGATGATGGCCTCCATGACCAGCGCCGTGAGCGCGAGTTGGAGGGTCACCTGGAACTTGCCGGCGAAGATCGAGGACACTTCGACGCCGCGGAACGTCGTGCCGAAGTTCCCCGAGAAGATGCCGGTCAGATAGTGCCAGTACTGAACGAGTAGGGGGTCGTCCAAGCCGAACTTGTCACGCAGGGCCCGGGCGATGACCGGGTCCATGCGGCGGTCTCCGCCGAGCGCCTGAATGGGGTCGCCGGGGAGAGCGTAGACGATGACGAAGATAAAGAATGTGGTGCCCACCAGAACAGGGATCGCCTGTAGCAGGCGCCTGAGCGCATAGCGGCCCATACGGTCTCCGATAACTGCACAAGGGGCAGCCCGTGCAACCGACGGGCTGCCCCTAGGGTGATCGCACTTCCCGGCAGGCTCAAGGGGGGATATCAGCCGTCCGGGAATCGGTGGGAGTTAGGCCCTTTCGATGCTCATCACGTCGAGAGCCTCGTACGGGTCGAGAACGACGTTCTTGACGTTCTGCGAGTAGGCGGCGTTGACCTTGTAGAAGTAGATCGGCACGTAGGCCAGGTCCTTCAGGGCCAGGTCGTCGGCCTGCTGGTAGAGCTTGATGCCCTCGTCCGCGCTGGAGGCCGAGTCGGCCTTGTTCAGCAGGTCGTCCAGCTGCTTGTTGGAGTACTGCACGTAGTTGGAGCTGCCGCCGGTGCCGAAGATCGGGCGGAGGTAGTCCTCAGGCGACGGGTAGTCCATCAGCCACGCCATGCGGAAAGCGCCCTGGACCTTCTTCTTGCCCAGGTCGTCGAGGATCAGCGCGAACTTCTCGTACGGCTTCGGCGTCACGGTGATGCCGAGGGCCGTGCGGATGTTGTTGGCCGCCGCCTCGATCCAGTTCTTGTGGCCGCCGTCGGCGTTGTAGCTGAGGGTGACCTCCTTGACCTTGCCGCCGCCGTTGGCGTCCCACAGGGCCTTGGCCTTGGCCGGGTCGTAGGTGCAGGCCTCGCCACAGGCGCCCTGGCGGTAACCGGGGATGAGCGGGCTCAGGTTGTCGTCGGCCGGCGTGCGGGCGCCGGAGAAGACCGTGTCGGTGATCGTCTTGCGGTCGATCGACATGGAGATGGCCTTGCGCAGCTCAGGGTTCTGCGCGTAGTCGCCGCCGGTCTGGATGTTGAAGCCCAGCCAGCCCACGCCGGACGAGGCCTGCTCGATGTACCGGTCGCCGAAGGTGGCCTTCGCGGTCGGGATCTGGGCGTCGGGAAGGACGTCCATCACGTCGAGGTTGCCGGCCAGCAGGTCGTTGTAGGCCGTGTTCATGTCGGTGTAGATCTTGTACTCGATCGCGTCGGCCTTGGCCTTGCCGCCCTTGAACGTGTCGTTCCGGACGACCTCGATGGCCTGGTCGGTGCCCCGCGCGTACGGCTTGGCCAGCTTGAACGGGCCGTTGGTGACCGGGTTCTTGGCGTAGTCGGCGGAGATCTTCTTGTCGGCGCCGAACGCGGCCTTCGGCAGCGGGAAGAAGGCGGAGTAGCCGAGCTCGGTCTCGAAGCCGGAGAACGGGTGGGTGAGCTCGACGGTGAAGGTGGTGTCGTCGACGACCTTGAGGCCCGACAGCTCGGTCGCCTTCGGGGCCGGAGTGGCGCCCGACGTGTCGGGGGCCGGGTTCATGTCGTCATAGCCCTTGACGACCGACAGGTAGTAGTTGAGCTGCTGCGCGTTGGATCCGAGAGCCGTGTAGTTCCACGCGTCCACGAAGTTCTGCGCGGTGACCGGCGTGCCGTCGCTCCAGGTGTAGCCCGGCTTCAGCTTGATCGTCCAGTTGGTGGCCGTGTCGTCCGGGGTGACGGACTCGGCGAGGTTCAGCTGCGGCTTGGCGTTCTGGTCGTAGCTGACCAGACCGACGTACAGGCCCTTGATGACCTCAGCGCCGCTGCTCTCACCCGTGTTGCCAGGAATGAGGTCGTTCTGCGGCTCGCCGATGTAGACCTTGATGGGGTTGGCGGCGGCGCCACCGGAGGCACCGGACGAAGTCGTGCTGCTGCCACCGCCACAGGCGGAGACCGCAAGCGCGAGCAGCGCGGCCCCGGCAACAATCTTCGCGCTCATGGAAACGCGCATTGTGGGTGGATCCTCCCTCTAAGGATGGGCGTTGGCGCTGAGCTGGACCTGGTCGACCTGATCCCTTGTGAGGCCACGGCTTTCCCGGACCGGTTTTTCAGGCACGGTCAAACCAGCTGACGCCCTGCCAGTCGTCCGTGAGCATCCCTCACCACGCGCAGCAGTGTTGTCTCCACTACATTGCAGTTCGGTCACACGTGCGTCTGTGGGGCGTCATACGCATACCAACAAGCTTGGCCTTAATGCCGTGTGCAGGCATGAAACCCCCATCAAGGTACACATGTCGAGAGAGTGGTCGAGACGCGGTACTCACTTGGCATCCGGGACCGTGCCGTTGTCCCCATGCGACCACCCTGTGGGCTACCTTTGACCAAGCCATATCGGAGTCCACGTGGCATGCCAACGCGCCCTCGGCGCAGGCTTGCCATTCGCCACCATCCAATAGAGTCACAGCCATGAGCCAGCCGGAATCCGCGGTCGCGGACGCCCAGGCGGGCGGCCGAGCGGGGGAATCGCTGGCCGAGCTCGCCGCGCGTCACGGGCTGCGACGCGCCATCGCGCGCCCCAGCATGCCCGCCTACCTGCGACAACTGTGGGAGCGGCGGCACTTCATCCTGACGTATGCGACCTCGCGCAACGTCTCGAAGTATTCGGAGTCCGCGCTCGGTCAGCTCTGGCAGGTGCTCACCCCGCTGCTCAACGCGGCCGTCTACTGGCTGATGTTCGGCGTGATCCTCGCGCAGAGCAAGAAGATCGACAACTATCCCGCCTTCCTGATCACCGGCGTGATGGTCTTCACCTTCACCCAGCGGACGGTCACGGGCGGGTCCAAGTCGATCTCCAGCAACCTGTCGCTGATCCGCGCCCTGCACTTCCCACGGGCGGCGCTCCCGCTGGCGTACGCGATTCAGGAGCTGCAGCTGCTCGGCTGGTCGATGGGCGTGCTCTTCGTCCTCGTGCTGATCACGGGCGTGCACATCACCTGGCTGTGGCTGCTGGTGCCCGTCACGCTCGTCCTGCAACTGGTGTTCAACGTGGGCGCCAGCCTGTTCATGGCCCGGATCGGGGCGTTCGTCCGTGACATGAACCAGTTGCTCCCCTTCGTCCTGCGCACCTGGCTGTACGCGTCGGGTGTCTTCTACGACATCTCCGACAAGACCAAGGGCCTGCCCGCCGCGCTGCGGTGGGCACTGGAGTTCAACCCGGCCGCGGCTTACATCAAGTTCATGCGTGATGTGCTTATCTACGGGCACCTGCCAGAACGATGGGTCTGGGCGACTTGCATATTCTGGGCAGTGTTCGCGCTAATCGTCGGCTTCTGGTACTTCTGGCGGGCCGAAGAGAGGTACGGCCGTGGCTGAGCTGATCGAGGAGCTGTCCCAGGTGAGCCTTGATGAATCCCAGGAGGCCCCGCAGGAGGTCGCCACCAAGGCTCCTGAGGAGTACGGCACGCCGACCGTGATCGTCGACGACCTGCACATCGTCTACAAGGTGTACGGCGCGGCCACCGAGGCGGAGAAGGGCAACGCCGCCAACGCCCTCATGCGCATCGTCCGCCGCCAGGGCCGTCCGCAGATGAAGGAAGTGCACGCGGTCCGCGGCGTCACCTTCGTGGCCCACCACGGCGAGGCCATCGGCATCATCGGCCGCAACGGGTCGGGCAAGTCGACGCTGCTGCGGGCCATCGCCGGCCTGCTGCCGCCGCACAAGGGCGCCGTCTACACCGACGGCCAGCCGTCGCTTCTCGGCGTCAACGCGGCCCTGATGAAGGAGCTCACCGGCGAGCGCAACATCGTCCTCGGCTGCTACGCCATGGGCATGAGCCCGGCCGAAGTCGAACAGCGCTATGAGGAGATCGTCGACTTCTCCGGCATCGGAGAGTTCGTCCAGTTCCCCATGTCCACGTACTCCTCCGGCATGGGCGCCCGCCTCCGCTTCGCCATCTCCTCGGCCAAGACCCACAACGTGCTGCTCATCGACGAGGCGCTGGCCACCGGCGACCGCGATTTCAAGCGCAAGTCGCAGGAGCGGATCATGCAGATGCGCGATGCCGCGGGCACGGTCTTCCTGGTCGCGCACAATCTCGACGTCATCGAGGAGACCTGCAACAGGGTCATCTGGCTGCACAAGGGAAAGATCAAGATGGAGGGTGAGCCCGGAGAGGTGCTGGAGGCGTATAACAAGGCGTAACCGTGATACGGATCTAGCCTGGAGGTGCATCGTGCAGCAGACGCCGCCGATCCCATACGACTACCTGCCCCGTGTGGCCGACCTGACCGTAGAGAGCGACGACGTCCGGACCGGTGAGCGCTTGTCCGACGCGCACGTCTTCAACGGATGGGGGATGACCGGGCAGAACCTGTCGCCTCACCTGCGCTGGTCCGGTACTCCGGAGGGCACCCTCAGCTACGCCGTGACCTGCTTCGACCCCGATGCCCCCACGGGCAGCGGCTTCTGGCACTGGCTGGTCTACGACGTCCCCGCGAGCGTGACCGAGCTGCCGACCGGCGCCGGCACCGGCCCCGACTTCAAGGGCCTCCCCGAGGGGGCCAAGCAGGGCCGCAACGACTTCAGCGCCAACGAGTACGGCGGCGCCGCTCCCCCGCCCGGCTGGCCGCACCGCTATGCCTTCGCCGTCCACGCGCTCGGGGTCGACCACCTCGACGTGGGCCCCGACACGCCGCCCGCGGTGGTCGGCTTCAACATCACCGCCAACACACTGGCTCGCGGATTTATCGCACCTGTGTACGAAACCTGATCCACTCGGGCCTCGTTTTCCCCTATACTTTCGAACGAGGATTCGATGTGGAGGGGGCGGGATGCGCGAGCTGGCAACGGCCATCGACCACCTGGCCGATGAGGACCCTTCCGATTTCCCCGTCGGGGAGATCGCCCAGCAGCTCCTTGAGCTGCATTGGCAGATGGCCCGGTTGCAGGCCCAGATCGCTCGGCGCACCAGTGTCCGCGCGTTCCCCGCGGGATCGGTGATCGATTCCGCCTAGGGGCCACCCGCGAGCGTAACCGTCCAAAAACGACAGGCCGGTCTCCTTCGGCGGAGGAGACCGGCCTTTCGCGTATCCGAACTCAGCCCAGGGGGAGGGCGCCGACGGCGTCCAGCTGCGACCGCACGGCGTCCAGGGCCTTGGCGTTGTCGGCGGCGCTGGCCTTGTTGGCGGCGTCGCGCAGAGAGTCCAGCGACTCCAGGGCGCCCAGCTTGCCCAGGGCGTCCACGTCGAGGGCGTCGGTCAGGTCGAGGGCGTGCGCGGCGTCGGCCGGGCCGAAGGCGTCGGTGGCACGGGTCACGGGCGCGATCCGGCCGCCCCCGAGCCCGGCGGCGAGCGGGTTGACCGCGCCGCCGACCGGAGCGTACCGGTCAAGGTCAAGGCCGCCGACCTCCGGAAGGGCCGGGACCGCCGGGACCGCGAGGTCGCGCCCGGCCGCCCGGACGGAATCGTCCAGCTGCTGAACGGTCTCGCCGGTCGCGGCGGCCGCGCTGGTGGCGTCCTCCACGGTCGCGCCGAGCGCGTCCTTCACCTTGTCGGCGGCCGTGTTCACGCCCCGCAGCGCCTCGGCCGGCTGCCGGTCGTAGAGCTCCACGAGCTGGCCGCCCGGCACCTCGGCCAGGGCGTCCTGGACCTGCTGGACGAGCGTGGCCACCTGCATGTCCACGCTGCCGCCCGGCCCGGCCACGACGGCGGGACCGGCGGCCTGTGCGGGCGTGCCGAAGAACAGCGTGGCGCCGACGGCGAATACGGCCGCGGTGGCCGTGACGACTCGATTCATTGAATGCCCCCGAAATTCGTGTCACGGAGGGCTCACGAACCTCCGTGCGTTGCTGGTCGGAATTTCTATCACTCCGAGGAGTGACCGATCAGGGCACGGAAAGGCAGGTGAAGGGCATGACACGACCTCGAGGCGACCGATTTGCCGAGACATCGCAGTAGTTGCCGACCGGCCCGGGAGAAAGGCGCGGTAAACCAGGCTCCCGGGCCGGGGGTGCAGATTTTCCGGGTCCTTGAACCTGCGGCCGAGCCGCGGTCCGTGGTTACGCGGTGAGCCTCGCGATCATCGCCGCGGGCAGGGCGGTGGGCTCGAAGGGGAATCGGTCGCCGAACGCCGGGCGGAGGTCGGTCAGCCAGACCGCGTCCGGGTCGTACCGCGCGAAGAAGGGACGCCCGACCAACGCGGGGTCCCGTGCCTGGATGAAGTGGAGGACGAAGACCCGCTGGCCGCCGACCTCGGTGACCCCGTCGACGCACACCTTGCCCGGCGTGGCCGACATCGAGGGCCCGCGCACGGTCCGGCAGAGCCCCGAGACCTGGGCGTACGCGTCCCGGAAGATCTCGTACGCGCGTGCCAGCGGCACCGCGAAGTAGTCCTGCGGCCCCGTGTCACGCTCGACGAACATGTAGTACGGGATCATCCCCATGGCGGTCTGGCGCCGCCACATCTCGGCCCAGTGGGCCGGCTCGTCGTTGATCGACCGGATGAGGGGGGCCTGGGTGCGGATGACCGCCCCGGTGTCCCTGATCCTCTGTACGGCCTGGCCGACGATCTCCGGCTCCAGCTCGCGCGGGTGAGAGAAGTGCGCCATGAAGGCGAGGTTCCGCCCCGAATCGACCACCTTTTCGAACAGGGCGAGCGTGTCGGCCGCGTCGGGATCGGTGACGAACCGGCCAGGCCAGTACGACAGGGATTTGGTCCCGATGCGGATGGACTCGATCTGTTCGACCTCGAGGAGCGGTTCGAGATAGCGGCGGAGCACCGGCTCACCCATGATCATCGGATCGCCTCCGGTGAGCAGGATGCTGGTGACCTCCGGATGTCGCTGGAGGTAGGCCAGCAGGCTGCCGACGTCGTCGGAGGCCATCTTGAGGTCGGGCTCGCCGATGAACTGCGCCCACCGGAAGCAGTAGGTGCAGTACGCGTGACACGTCTGCCCCTGTTTCGGGAAGAAGAGCACGGTTTCGGGATATTTGTGCTGAAGCCCAGGAACCTGGACGTTGAGTTCCAGTTGACCGGCGGGGTGTGGGTTGAGACGCATCCGGACGACGTGCGCCGCGGCCTGCAGCTCTTTGGCTGGGGCGTCCCTGCGCAGCATATTTGCCAGACGGCTGACGTCAGCCTCCGGCAGCATGTCCTCCTGAGGGAAGACGAGACGGTAAATGGGATCGTCGGGAGCGGCGGACCAGTCGATCAGCTTGTCGACGACGTAGGCGTTCGTGCGGAACGGCAGCACCGTTGCCACCGCGCGAGCGCGCAACCGCTCTTCATCGTCCAGGCCCGCCCGGCTGAGCAGGGTGTCGAGATGCTTGACGGTGTAGGCCTGGAAGCCGCGGGTGCCTTCGGCAAAGATCACTCGGCCTTCCCTTCTCTGTAGTTTCCTAAAACCTGTGTAAACCAAAGCCTTCCTTCGGACGTCTGTACTCCTCATATACCCGGCCCCAACCTCCAATACAGTGAATTACACCAAGCTGTAAAGTTGCCGGTCAGATTTCCTGATATCGCGATATGTCGCGAGATGGGCTACGCTCAGGGCGTGGACGAACACCGAGCATCCGACGCCGATCGCGACCACGTGGCGGCGATTCTGGGGGAAGCGCTGGCCACGGGCCGCCTGACCAGCACCGAGCACGCCGACCGGCTCGAGTCGGCCTACTCCGCTCAGACCATGGGCGAGCTCGTCCCGCTGACCAAAGATCTACCGGAGGCCACGGTCAGATCGGCGCCCCAGGCGAAGCGGCACGAAGTCACCGCGGTGTTCAGCAAGGTGGTCCGAGGCGGGCGCTGGGTCCCCGGCCGCCACACGGAGCTGCGCTCGGTGTTCGGCGCGCTGATCGTCGACCTGGCCGACGCGGTCCTGCCCGGCCGTGAGGTCACCCTCGAGCTCAACTCGCTGTTCGGCAAGCTCATCGTCCGGGTGCCGGCCAACGCCGTCGTCATCGACGAGGGCAGCGCGCTGTTCTCCAAGCGCCACGTGTCCGGCGGCGAGCACGGCGACGGCCCCATCATCCGCCTCACCGGCAGGGCCACCTTCGGCAAGATCGTGGTGACCCGAACCGCCTCCGACTGGAACCTCCGCCACGCCTGAGACTTACCATTCGGTTGGAACTCGCTATCTGACGAGGTGAACCGATTGGACAGCGCCGTCCAGGCCGCCCCGCCCCCAACTCCCCCTCCGATCGCGCTCGACGCCATGGGCGGCGACCACGCTCCCAAGGAGATCGTGGCCGGGGCCATCCAGGCCTTCCGGGAGCACGGGATCCCCATCGTGCTGGTAGGACAGCCACGGGCGCTCGTGGAGGCGCTGAGCGAGCAGGGCGCCGCGGCCGAGATCCCGATCGTGCGGGCCGAGGAGACCCTCGCCATGGACGAAGGCGCGCTCGCCAGCCTGCGCCGGCCCCGATCGAGCATCGCCGTCGCCTGTCATCTCGTACGGCGCGGCGACGCCTCGGCCGTCGTCTCGGCCGGATCCACCGCGGGCGTGGTGGCGACCGGGCGGCTCCGGCTCCGCGGCATCAAGGACGTGGTGCGGCCGGCCATCGCCATCGTGCTGCCCACCCGGCCCGATCCGACCGTCCTGCTCGACGCCGGCGCCACGGCCGACGCGAAGCCCGAGATGCTGGTCCAGTTCGCCCACCTCGGAGCCGCGTACGCGGAGACCGCGCTCGGCCGCGTCAACCCCAAGATCGGCCTGCTGACCATAGGCAGTGAGGGCGGCAAGGGCAACAAACTGGCCAAACGCGCGCACGAGCTGCTCAGCGCCGACCCGGGCCTGCGCTTCGCCGGCAACGTCGAAGGGCACGACCTGCTCACCGGCCAGGTCGACGTGATCGTCACCGACGGCTTCACCGGCAACGTGGCCCTGAAGACCATGGAAGGCAGCGTCCGCTACGCGTTCGCGCAGCTGCGCGACACGATCGGCGAGAGCCGGCTGGCCCGCGTCGGCGGCCTGCTGCAGCGCTCCCGGCTGCGCGAGCTCAACCGCCGCCTCGACGCCGAGGCCCACGGCGGCGGGGTGCTGCTCGGCCTGACCGCGACCGTGGTCATCGCCCACGGCTCGGCCAAGGCCAGGGCCGTGTCCGCCGCTTGCGAGCTGGCCTGGCGGCTGGCCGGGCAGGACATCGTCACCCGCATCGGCGACCGGATGGCGGCGCTCCCCCGTTCACATCGGCTGTGGTGAGGTCACGTACGGTGACAGCGTGAAGGGGACGGCGTGACGGGTCTCACGACCGCCGAGGTGGCCGAGCGGGCCGCCCGGGGAGAGGTCAACCGGGTGCCGCGGCGGTCCAGCCGCTCGCTCGGCGCGATCGTCCGCGCCAACGTGCTCACGCTGTTCAACCTGGTCGTGGGCGTCCTCTGGGTGCTGATCCTGGTGTTCGGCAACTGGCGCGACGGCCTGTTCGGGCTGGTCATCGTGGCCAACGCGGGCATCGGCATCGTTCAGGAGCTGCGCGCCAAGCGCACCCTCGACCGGCTGGCGGTGGTCGGCGAGGCCCCCGTGCGCGTCCGGCGCGACGGCGCCGACCAGGAGATCCCGCAGGCCGAGATCGTGCTCGGCGATCTCGTCGTGCTCGGCCCGGGCGACCGGTTGCCGGTCGACGGGGAGGTCACCGACAGTGACCGGCTGGAGGTCGACGAATCCCTGCTCACGGGCGAGGCCGACCCGCTGCACAAGGCTCGCGGCGACCGGATGCTGTCGGGGAGTTTCGTGGTCGCCGGAAGCGGCGGCTATGTGGCCACCAAGGTCGGCCGGGAGGCGTACGCCGCGAAACTGGCCGAGGAGGCGAGCCGGTTCACGCTCGCGTCGTCCGAGCTGCGCGACGGCATCACGGCCTTCATCAAGTACGTCACCTGGCTGATCGTCCCCATCGGCATCCTGCTGCTGATCAGCCAGGTCAGGAGTGCCACCACGGTCGGCGAGGCGGTGACCGGCACGGTGGCCGGGGTCGTCACCATGATCCCCGAGGGTCTGGTGCTGATGACCAGCCTGGCGTTCGCGGTCGGGGTGATCCGGCTCGGCCGGCGCCGCTGCCTGGTCCAGGAACTGCCCGCGATCGAGGGCCTGGCCCGGGTCGACGTCCTCTGCGTCGACAAGACCGGCACCCTCACGGCCCCCGGCATGGACGTCGCGGAGGTCAGGACCGACGTGCCGGAGGCGATCGCCGCCCTGGCGTACGTGGACGCGAACCCCAATCCGACCATGGCCGCCATCCGCGCGTCGCTGCCCGATCCCGGCTGGACGGCCGAGGGCAAGGTCCCGTTCTCCTCCGCGCGCAAGTGGAGCGGCGCGTCGTTCACCGGCCACGGCGTGTGGATCCTCGGCGCGCCCGACGTCGTGCTCCCGCCCGACGACCCGACCCGGGTCGAGGCCGGCGACCTCGCCGCGACCGGGCTGCGCGTGCTCGCGCTGTGCCGTACGGAAACGCTCGCCGAAACCCTGGCGCCGGCGAAAGGGGCGGGCCTGGTCGTGCTCAAGCAGCGGATCCGGCCGGAGGCGTACGAGACGCTGCGCTACTTCGAACGCCAGGGCGTCACCGTCAAGGTCATCTCCGGCGACGACCCGGCGGCGGTCTCCGCCATCGCCGTGTCCCTCGACATCCCGGGCGCGGCCAACGCCGTCGACGCCCGCACGCTGGGGCCGGAGCCGGGGGAGGCGCTGGAGTCCAACACGGTGTTCGGCCGGGTCACGCCCCAGCAGAAACGCCAGTTCGTACGCGCGCTGCAGGCCGGCGGGCACACGGTGGCCATGACCGGCGACGGCGTCAACGACGTGCTGGCGCTGAAGGACGCCGACCTCGGCGTCGCCATGGGCTCCGGCAGCGGGGCGACGAAGGCGGTCGCGCAGGTCGTGCTGCTCGACGACAGCTTCGCCACGCTGCCGCACGTCGTCGCCGAAGGCCGCCGGGTGCTGGGCAACATCGAGCGGGTGTCCAACCTGTTCCTCACCAAGACCGTCTACGCGATCCTGACCTCGCTGCTGACCGGGATCATCGGGCTGACCTATCCCTTCCTTCCGCGACAGCTGACCCTGGTCAGCGCGCTGACGATCGGCATACCCGGGTTCTTCCTCGCGCTCGCCCCCAACGACGAACGCGCCCGGCCCGGCTTCGTGCCGCGTGTCCTGCGCTTCGCCATCCCGGCCGGGCTGGCCTGCGGGATCGCCGCGTACGCCGCCTACTACCTGGCCGAACTGCCGCCCTCGGCCCCCGCCTCCAGCAAGACCGTGGCGACCATCACGCTCTTCGCGGTGGCCACGTGGGTGCTCGCGCTCATCGCCCGGCCGTACACCTGGTGGCGGATCGCCCTGGTGGCGGCGATGGCCGGCGTCTTCGTGCTGGTCCTGGCCCTGCCGTGGGCCCGGGACTTCTTCGCGCTGTCGCTCCAGGACGTGGGCAACGACGCGTACGCGTTGGTGATCGCCGCGGCGGCCTGCGCGGCACTGACTTTGGCGCAGGCTTTGACGCAGGCTTCGGCGGTGCGAATATCGGTTGCCCGGCGTCGATAGGCTTACGACATGACCGACCCGCAGCTCGTGCTCGCCGAGAGGGTCCAGCAGGCGCTGGGCGCCGCGTTCGGCCCCGAGCACGCCTCAGAGGATCCGCTGATCAGGCCGTCCCAGTTCGCCGACTACCAGGCGAACGTGGCGCTCAGTCTGGCCAAGCGACTCCGACGGGCGCCGCGGGAGGTCGCCGCCGAGATCGCCGCGCATCTCGACTTCCCCGGCACGGTCGAGGTCAGCGGCCCCGGATTCCTCAACCTGACGCTCTCCGACGAGTGGATCGCCGGGCAGGCCGGCGACCTGCTGGCCGACGAGCGGCTCGGCGTGCCCGTGTCCGCGTCCAAGACCGTGGTCGTCGACTACTCCGCGCCCAACGCGGCCAAGGAGATGCACGTCGGCCACCTGCGGACCACCGTGGTCGGCGACGCCCTCGTGCGCGCGCACGAATACGTCGGAAACAAGGTCGTCCGGCAAAACCACCTCGGCGACTGGGGTACGCCGTTCGGCATGCTCGTCGAGCACCTGCTCGACATCGGCGAGACGGCGGCCGTCGCCCAGCTCGAAGCGGGCGAGGGCAACGCGTTCTATCAGGCCGCCCGGCACAAGTTCGACACCGACCCCGATTTCAACGCCCGGGCGCGGTCGCGGGTGGTCACCCTGCAGGCCGAAGAGCCCGAGACCATGCGGCTCTGGCACATGTTCATGGACGCCACGGTCCGCTATTTCAACAAGGTCTACCGGCTGCTCGGCGTCACCCTGACCGATGACGACATCGCCGGCGAGAGCATGTATCGCACGGCCCTCGCCCAGGTCTGCGACGACCTCCAGGCGCGCGGGATCGCCGTGATCAGCGACGGCGCGCTGTGCGTCTTTCCGCCCGGCTTCACCGGGCGCGAGGGCCAGCCCCTCCCGTTCATGATCCGCAAGAGCGACGGCGGCTACGGCTACGCCACCACCGACCTGGCCACGATCCGCTATCGGGTCGAGGAGCTCAAGGCCGACCGGATCATCTACGTCATCGGCGTGACGCAGTCGCTGCACCTGCAGATGTTGTTCGCCTCGGCGCGGATGGCCGGATGGCTGCCCGATAACGTCGAGGTCGAGCACGTGCAGATCGGCAGCGTGCTCGGCAGCGACGGCAAAATGTTCAAGACCAGGAGCGGCGAGTCGGTGAAGCTGCTCGACCTGCTCGACGAGGCCGTCGAGCGGGCCGGCCAGGTCTTGGAGGATCGGGGTTACGACCCGGCCCTGCGGACCGAGATCGCCAACAAGGTCGGCATGGGCGCCGTGAAGTACGCCGATCTGTCGGTCAGCCACGACAGCGAATACGTCTTCGACTTCGACCGGATGCTGGCCCTGACCGGCAACACCGGGCCCTACCTGCAGTACGCCACGGCCCGGATCCGGTCCATCTTCCGTACGGGAGGCCTGGCGCCGGCCGACGCGACCGGGCCGATCACGCTCGGCCACCCGGCCGAGCGGGCCCTCGCGCTGCAGTTGCTCGGCTTCGGGTCGACCGTCGACACGGTCGTCAGCCAGTCCGAGCCGCATCGGCTGTGCGCCTATCTGTTCGACCTGGCCCAGGCTTTCACGGCGTTCTACGAGGTCTGCCCGGTCCTGAAGGCAGAAGACGAGTCCACCCGGCGCTCCCGGCTCGCCCTCTCCGCCGCCACCCTGCGGGTCCTCCTCCAGGGCCTCGAGGTCCTCGGCATCGAAGTCCCCGACCGCATGTGACCACATGTGACTTTATGTGACTGCGTGTGACTGTATGTGACCCCGGGGGCACGCTGGACCAGCGGTTTTCCTACAACCAGCAGCCCCCGGGAAGACACAGACCCCAGGAACCCACCGGACGCCAGACCCCCGCCCGGCCCATCCACCCGCAGCGCCCATCCACCCGCAGCGCCCATCCACCCGCGCGGCCCGAGGACCCGCAGGGCCCAGCCACCCGCAGACGCCAGGGACCCGCAGGGCCCAGGGACCCGCAGACGCAAGGGACCCGAAGGGCGGCCCAGCCACCCGCAGACGCCAGGGACCCACAGACGCTTCTGAGACCGGCAGACCCAGGAACCAGCGGACGCCAGACCCGAGCCCCCCAGACCCGCAGACGCCTAGAGACCGGCAGGCCCAGAGACCGGCGGCAAGCCCCAGCCCCGGGACAGCTAGGTCCGGGGCACCGGCAAGCCCCGGGGGGACCGGCGGCATGCCCAGCCCAGGGACCAGCGAATCCTAAGCGACCGCCAGTAGTAGCGGACGCCGGAGACCAGCCGCAGCGGGGACGCCAGAGGCCAACCGCCGACGCCGTCCAGCGCACGCTCGCGCCCATGAATTCAATGCGCGGCCAGAGCTCCTCGCCGGGGAAGCCTTGGCACGCCATTGAGAGGGCTTTCCGGGGAAGCCTTGGCACGCCATTGAGGGGGCTTTCCGGGGACCTCGGCGCGCCGCCCGCGAACTGTCGGGGGCGGCGTCTAGTCTTGGCGCGGTCAAGGGAATACCTGCCAACGCCCTGGCGGCGGCAGGTGTCTCGTCACTCCCGGGGAGCGTTCGGCGTGACCATGGACCTGTCCACGAGCATTGCGAATTCCGAGCTCCATCGCTATGCGGAGGCGCTGCTGGTCCACCTCACCGCCGACGGCAGCGCCTCCGAGCCGCCACCGGGCACGGCCGACGTGCCCGGCTGCTGGCTCGCCCCGGCCGCTCAGGCGCTGGCGCTCATCCTGTCCGGCGAGGAAGCGCTCGAGCCGCTGTCGCGGGCCGCGCAGCTGAACGAAGAGCGCACGGCGCTGTTCCTCTGCCTGGCTCTCGCGGTCAGCGGCCACGGCGACCGGATTCACGCGTCCTGGCTAGGCACGGCCTTCGGGGAGCTTTCCGCCGACCGCCCGGTGACCGCCGGTCAGCGGGCGCTCTGGCTCGCCGCCGCCCGCGGCGCCTACGGCCCGGCCGGCAAGATCTTCGTGCTGCGAAAGCTCGACACCGTGGCCATCCCCGCGCAGGACGAGCTCTGGCTCAAAGCCCTCGTCCCCGGCGAGCCACCCGTCGTCGTCCCGCCCTCCCTGGTCGACTTCCCCGATCTGGCAGTCATCCCCGAGCTCGCGGCTCCCGCCCAAGCAGCCGAACGACTCACCCGCCTCCGCCACCGCTGCCTTGAGATCACCTCACCCCAGCCCACCTTCACCCCACTACCTTCCACGAGCCCCTACCCCACCGAGCACCCGCCCCCAACCCCCGGCACCGGACCCTTCACAGGACCTGGCACGGCATCCAGCACAAGACCTGGAACAACACCCGCCGCAGGATCCGTCGGAGGACCGGACACGCGAACCGGCACAGGACCTAGCACGACACTCGGCGCAGGACCTGGCCCGGCACCCGGCACAAGGTCTGGCCACGGATCCGCGTCGCAGCAGCCACGATCGCGTGCCTGGCCGGAAGCCGAGCCGCTCGCCGTACTGCGCGCCCTGATCCGCCAAGACGAGCCGTCAGGTCCCCTGAGCTCGCTCAGCGGTCACCTGCTCGAAGACGTTCGACCGGGGGCCGACCCCCACCTGGCGGCGATCGCACTGCACGCCGCAGCGCCCGCCGTAAAGGCCGCCGCCGAGCATCTTGCCGAAGAGACCGGCGCGCATCCGCCGGAGTCCGTGGCCATGCCGATCCTTGGGCACCAGATCCAGCTCCGGCCCGACGGCCCGGAAAGCACCTCCATGAAGGCCGCCGAAGACCAGATCGTGGCTTCGGTCGCACCCGCCCGGCCAACCCCGTTCGCGGCGTACGCGCTGCTCATCCTGGGCGTGCTGCTGCTCGGGACAGGTGTCGTGCTCTCGCCGTTCGTCTGCCTCGCCGGGCTCGCCGTCGTCGCCTGGGGCGGCCGTCAAATGCTGCAGGAACGCTCACGCCAACGCGCCGACCTGGCCCGCGTCTCATCCCGCGTCGCCGAGTTGCACGAACTGGCCGGAGGCGCCGTCTGGGCCCTCCACGCGTACGCTCGCGAGGCCACTCACCGATCGGAGACGGCCGAAGCTGAACTCGCCGAGATCGTCCGTCTCCTCCGCCGCGGCCCCCGCGCCGCCTAACCCACCTGAGACCGCGACCATCTCATGTCCGGGCACCGCCGCACGCCTCGCGTCACACAAGCCATTGACGACCCCGACCGGGACCTCGACCGGCCATTGCGGCCTTCAACCTCACCGCACCCGCACCTGTACCCGCGCTCGCGCCCTTCGACCGAAGCCGCCTTAGCACCCCTCGACCATGCCTGCGCCCACGATTACAGCGCCCGACCAGACGACCCCGCGACCTTCAACCACACCCGCGCCTGTATCGCCTGACCGGAGCGCCCCCGCAGCGCACAACCACGCCCACGCTTACAACCCCGACCGGACGACCCCCGCAGCCCTCGACCGCATCCGCGGCGCTTGCGTCCCTTGATCCCGACTGCTGCCTTGGCAGCCGGCATCAGACCGTCGAAACCTCGACGTTCGATGGCGTGAGCAGGAAAACCCGCTCGGCGATGCGCTCGATCCGGCCCTCACAGCCGTAGGCGAGACCGGCCGCGAAATCCACCATCCGGGTCGCCTCAGGCATCGACATCACCGCGACATCCATCACGACCGAGTGGCCCTCGCGGAAGTGGCGCCCCACCGTCAGCGCGTCCTCATACTTATGCGGCCGGACCATCACGATGCGGGCCGGCTCCCCCGCCGACTGCCACCGCCTGGCCGCACGCTCGGAAGCGGGCATCCAGTCGTCCTCGAACTCGTCATCTTCGCCATAGGGCTCGTCGTACTGATCGGCCCCACCCAGGCCAAGGTAGCTCGCTACCTTGCGCACTGCCCCCATCGGCTTCGTCCTTTCCGGGCTTGTCCCGACACAAGGGACGTTAACCGACGACTTTGCGTTTACCAGCCGACACGCCAGCGAATTGAATTCTCTTTGTAGGGTGTGTGACGTGCGAATCTTCACCGTTGACGCCTTCACCGACCAGCCGTTCAAGGGTAACCCCGCCGCTGTCTGTCTTCTGGAAGGACCCGCAGACGACACCTGGATGCGCTCAGTGGCAGCCGAGATGCGGCACGCGGAGACCGCATTCCTCCTCGGCGACTCGCTCCGCTGGTTCACGCCCGAGGTCGAAGTCGACCTGTGCGGCCATGCCACCCTCGCGACCGCCCACATCCTTTACACGACCGGAATCGCATCGGGCAGTCTCCATTTCCACACCCGAAGCGGCATCCTGACCACCGACCAAACCGCCGGCGGATTCATCACCATGGATTTCCCCGCCATTCCGACCCAAGACCTCGACCCTGCCGACGAGTTCGCTACTCCTGCCGGTCTGGCCGCACTCACAAAAGCCCTCGGCGCAGAACCCGTCAAGGTCAGCCGCAGCAAGTTCGACCTGCTCATCGAGGTAGAGGCCGAAGCCGTCGTACGCTCCCTGACCCCCGACATCGCCGCCCTGGCAACCATCGACGCCCGCGGCATCATCGTCACCGCGTCTGCCACCTCAGCCGCCTCAGATGCCGCGTCGTCACCCGCCGCCCCGGGGGGCATCGCCTCGGGCCACACCGAACCGACGAGCGCTGCACCAGACTTCGTGTCCCGCTTCTTCGGTCCGCGAGTCGGCATTCCCGAGGACCCGGTCACTGGCTCAGCCCACTGTGTCCTCGCCCCGTACTGGTCGGCTCGTCTCGGCCGCGACACGCTCCTCGGTGCGCAAGTTTCCGCCCGCGGCGGCCTCGTCCGCACCACCCTCGCGGGCGACCGCGTCATCCTCGCCGGCCAGGCAGTCACCATCTGGTCCGGCGACCTCCACGCCTAAGCCCGGCTCAGCACCCGGCCTCTGCGGCCGCAGTCGCCTATCAACCTCAAGCCTCTGCGGCCGCGGGGGTCCTGAGACTGTCCGCACTCTGCTCTCGTGGCCATGGGGTCCTGTAGTCCATCCAACGCCCGACCCGGCCTCCACCCCGCTGGCCTCTGGCGCTCCATACCCATCCCGCCCCCATCCAGAGAAGCGCCACGGGCAGTCCTGTCCCAGCTTCCGTCGGTTACCGACGTCGGTGATCACACTTGTCGTCCCTATGGCATAAATATCGGCCGAAGAAAACGCTCTCCATGTGTCACACGGACGACAAATGTGATCGCGCTCGGTCGGCCGCGCTATAGCCGTCGCGTGTCGCGATCCCCCCGACACCGTCACCCTCCAGCCGCCCATGGGGGTGGTCGGTGAGGAAAGACCGGCGACCCAGCGACCCACCGCGGCGGCCGACGTGCCGGCCATGGCGGCAGCAGATGGCACCGGTCACCGACAGGAACCCAGGCCGCAGAAACAACCGCAAGCCCCACACGAGAAAGAGAAAAGGGTCCAGAAATGCGTGAAGGGCCCCGACCAAAAGTCGAAGCCCTCCAACGAAGATGTCCGGCGGCGTCCTACTCTCCCACCACCCCACGGTGGCAGTACCATCGGCGCTGGCAAGCTTAACTACCGGGTTCGGAATGAGACCGGGTGTTTCCCTACCGCTAAAACCG
>JAGFNW010000016.1 GCA_017592665.1 Streptosporangiaceae bacterium NEAU-GS5
ACGCTGAAAGCCTGGAAGATCCTGGCGAAAGTCCGCTGCTGCCCGCGCCGCATCACCGCGATAGTCCACGCCATCTTGGTGCTTCAAGCCGTACAGGACGGCCGCTGATCAAGATGGAAAAGCCTCACTGGTTCAAGGGCGCGCTCCGCGCGCCGGGCACGGCGCCATGTCCTGCGCTTCGCGGCACGGCGGGCTTGCGCATGCGGCCCTAGGGGGCCGTACGCGCCCGCCGGCCGCCCGCTCCAATCGGTCCCGCGCCCTGCCTTCAGGTCCGTTCCATTGGCAGCGTCTTCCCGATCCGCTCCACCGTTGCGCCCATCTTGCAACGAACATCCCGACGCGCGAGCCCTTGCCGCCCCCGCGGCTCGATTGTGCGCGGCGTCCAGAACCCGTCAAGAGCGCCTACGGCGTCGCACGCGATGGACCTTCGGTCCACTCTTGACGGAACCTGGACGGCAGTCGCGCGAGGGGCAGCTGTCGGGGAGCGGGGAGAAATGGGGACGGTCGGACGAGCTACTTGTCAGCTTTGGCCCCGCACCCTGATGGAGCCTTCACGACGTAACGGCCTTTGCCGTGGACGGTCTTGATCAGGCCTTCGCTCTCTAATTCATCGATGGCTCGGCGCACTGTGTATTGCGAGACCTGATAGCGGTATGAAAGGGCCTTCTCGTTCGGTAGCCGACAAACGGGCGGAAACTCACCGTTCGCGATTGCTTCACGTAGTTGCGCGACGAGTCGCTGATGAGGGTAGGGCTCCGGCGGCGCACCACCTGAGACCCACCGTCCCTTAGCTGGGAACGTCAAGATCAAGGACTCGGCTTCCAGAGCGGTCATTGCGCGCTGCACTGTGTTGGCGGACACGCCGAACTCTTCAACGAATGCATTGACCGTTGGCAATCGGGACCCAGGAGGGTAGGCGCCGTTGGCGATGCGCTGCCGGATGCGGTCAGCGATCTTGGGATGCAAGGCGCGTCGGTCGTCGGACATCGGTGGCTCAGGATCGGATGTCATCACTCGTCCGTAGCTCGACGTAGCGGCGGGCCACTCGGCGCGCCGCCGTGGCGGTGTCATCAACTGGGCAGAAGGCGTAGACCTTGCGGCCTCGGGTGCTCGTGCTGCCGGCCCACCAGCGGAAGCAACGGCCGTCTGTCCAAACGACCAGGTAAGTCCAGACTGACAGCAGCGCCAGGCCGTAGTTGGCGTGGACATCAGCAGCGACTCCGAGGATCGCCAAATTGCGGCGGAGCTGTTCGGCCGCAACGTGCGCGACGACTTGTTGGTCAGCGTCATAAAACATGCCAGGCCTGAGTAGCCCTCGTTCGTGTGCCATTCTCATTGAAGCCATCCAAATGACCAACGGTCCTTCAGGAGTCATTTCCCTGCGGCAACCATCGCTTCCCACTTCGCCGATGGATGGCCCCATTGGTCATCCAGCAGCCATATAGTGATGGCGCTCATGAAAATTTTCCAGCAATGGCTTCACCGCTAGCGATTTCGGCCGAGCGAATCGCGATTATCGCCTGTAGCGATACCGGATCTAGGGAAACATCGCCCTCGGCGATATCCTTCGATCGTGGGAGTGCGAACATTCTCCGACGCACTAAAAGCGATCATGACGCAACGAGGATGGACTCAGAGCGACCTTGCCCGTGAGCTGGGTGTCTCGCAGGCGTGAGTGTCCGAGGTGTCGCGGGGCCACAAGGACACCGGAACAGCGAAGGCCGTAGCGCTCCTAGCCCGTGTCGGCTGGGAAGTGCGCTTCTCACCTAAGGAGGGACCATCCGTGGAACGCAGGGACTTTCTGGCGTCCGCCGCGTCTGTGATCTTCGTCCCCTCCACTCGATCAAGCCCCTATCTGGACGAGAACTACGTCACGACGCTGGCCGAGTCGCTTGGCCGCAGCCGATACGAGCTTGGCGGAATCGCGCTGGTGCCTGCCGCGCTCGGGCATCTTCGGCACATCGGACAGTCAATGGGCCAGAGCCGACCGAAGTCCCTTCAGCGCGCGACGTCTCAACTAGCTGATCAGACCACGCTTATCCTCTACGACGCGGGACAACTCACCCACGCCGAGCAGAGCGCTCGCATGGCCCTTGAATTCGCCCGCCGAGGAGATGATCTACAGGGCCAAGGACGCGCGTACGACGCACTTAGCCGTCTCAGTCAAGATCGAGGAGACTACGCGCGCGGAGTGATATACGCGCAGCGCGGGCTACGGCTTCCCGATCTCGCCAATGCTCAAAAGGCTTCCCTTTCAATGCGACTGGGCCGGTCCCTAGCTCTTGTTCCTGCGCAACAAAAGATGTCCCGCGATGTATTAGACCAAGCATTGAGCGTGGGAGGGATCTCGCCGTTCGCGGAAGCTGCCCTGCTTGGTGATGTAGCTATTGGCCTCGGTCACCTCGGCATCTACGAGACAGCTGAGACCATGCTCAGTGACGCTGTTGAAGCCATCGGACGATGGTCCCCGCTCTTCCGCGCTCAGTATCTCGGCCGGCAGGTGGAAATCGCGTTGCGTGGAGCCAGCCTCGATCTGGCGGTTGAGAGAATGCACGCGCTTGCCCGCGCGATACCATTCGTCAACTCCGCCCGCGTAAACAAGCGCGCCGCTGACATACTCGGATCCTCCCTTAAGTGGGATGCCACACCGGAGATCAGACAGGCACGCGAGCACATTCGAACGATGCTTCCGCCCGACCAACCGCTCCTTTGACACTCGTTCCTACGCGGTCAGGTCGCCAGCCAGTACAGGTCAGACGGCCCGCCTCGGCGATGGCACTACGATCCGAGTGACTGAGGTGCGCTGATTGCCGCGAGGACGGGGCTCCGATGGATGCTCGGCCTACACTTGAGGCATGAGCGCGATGCGCGAGGAGCTGCACCATCTGGTGGACCAGCTGCCGGAGTCGGAGCTACGGCCCGCTCTGGCGCTGATCCGTGGGCGCCTGGACGAGCCGGCGCTGGCGGAGAGAGACCTGCCGTTCTTCGCGTCGTTCGAGGCTGACCCAGATCTCGCCGAGCGGCACGAGGAGATCCTTCGCTCGGAGATGGGTCGCTGACGTGCTTCTATGCGACACGGGTGTTCTTCTCGCTGCGGGCAATATCAAGGATGAGCATCACGAGGCGCGCTTGCGGCTTCTCCGGCAGGCGGAGGGACCGCTGCTGGTGCCGTCTCCGGTGATGGGTGAGGTGGGCTACCTCCTGGAGTCACGGGTCGGTCCGCAGGCCGAGGTCACGTTCCTCAGGTCGTTTGGCCGCAACGGATTTCATGTTGCCGAACTGGCGGACGAGGACATTCCCCGCATGGCGGAGCTTGTCGAGCGATACATCGACTTGCCTCTAGGGCTGGTGGACGCCGCGGTCATCACGATCGCCGAGCGGCTCGGCCTGAGGGAAGTCGCCACCACAGACCAAAGGCACTTCCGGGTAGTCCGACCCCGACATGTCGAGGCGTTCACGCTGCTTCCTGGCTGATCGCGAGCAGGCCGTACTGAGTGACTATCTGGGTGACAACGACCACGGACGAGCCTGGACGCTGCTGCACGGCCATGGACTGTCTGCGCAGGTCAGGGCTAGGGTTCATGCTGGCTGCGGTTCTCCCTGGTTCGACTTACAAGCGAGGGGTCACTGGTTCGAACCCAGTACCGCCCACCAGCGTTTTCAGCCCCGTCCCAGATCATGGAAACGGGGCTTCGTGCCATTAGCATGCCATTAGCCGACTGGGGAGAGGCCCCCTGGGCTGTCTCGTTGATCTTGTCGTCCATCGCATCCGAGATCCTGCGATCGGCCTCTGCCGTGCTGTGTAGGTGTCGAGGTGATCTCGCAGCGCCGGGATGATCGCGTCAGGGAAGGCGACCGTCCGAATGCCGGCCCGCAACTTGGGAGGCCCGACGATCAGCTCTTCCGTGTCCAACTCGACGTGTTGCTGACGGATGCTCACGGTTGCGCTGGTCAGGTCTAGATCCATGCGCCGAAGGGCAGCGCCTCGCCTCATCGCAGGCTCGCGAAGGCGGGCTGTTCTCGCGCGCCGCGCCTGCGCGGGGGTCGAGCGCACGCATCCGTGTTTCTCGCCAGCGCACCGACCGTCAGCCCGACGCAGTTTCCTACTGCTGCTCGCGTCGCTTCCGGTCGTGGCGCAGAGCAAGCCTCACCACGAGGTAGATGAGCAGGATCGGTAGCCCAAGAATGAGGCCGATCATGAGAATCTCAGGGGCGCCCAGACCGAACATCGATAACTCCAGGATCGTGGGATACGAGTATCCCGGCATCACATGTTCTTGTCTATTGATGCCTCCGGCGGGGCCTCCGCTCCGGGATGATCACCGCGCAAGAGCTGAGATCGTGGGTGGCCGAGATGGTTCGAACCCAGCGTTCATGAGCCTTCACGACGTCGCCAGCCCTGAACTGGCGCTATTGCGCCCCGAGCCGATTTCCACCTCTCCTGCTAGCCAGCGCACAAAGCGGTCCGCGTGGATCAGGTAAGTCGTCTTGGTGGTAGGCGCGAGGTCCGCCGCGTTTACGATCCGGCTGTACGCCTCGAATTCCCGGCGGATATCATCGATGGTCCACGCGCTGTTCATTTCTGCTCCTAGAGGTAGTGGGGGCCTTACCTCCCAGCATGATTGGTAATACCGGGCCGCTGTCTAGTACAACTACACGAGATCTTTGGGCCATAGAGCCCTCGAAGGCACCCCCCTCGCGGCACGCGGTGTCCATCAGCCACGCCGGTCCCGATTCAAGATCTTCCCCGCTGGGGGCCTGGGGGACGTAGCGTGAGACAATGGATCGTCGCATCTTCGGCCTGGAGAACGAGTACGGCGTCACGTGCACGTTCCGGGGACAGCGCAGGCTGTCGCCGGACGAGGTGGCCCGCTACCTGTTCCGGCGGGTCGTGTCCTGGGGTCGGTCGAGCAACGTGTTCCTGCGCAACGGCTCACGCCTGTATCTGGATGTGGGCAGTCATCCCGAGTACGCCACGCCCGAATGCGACAACATCGTCGAGCTGGTCACGCACGACAAGGCCGGCGAGCGCATCCTGGAGGGCCTGCTCGTCGACGCCGAGAAGCGGCTCCGCGAGGAGGGCATCGCCGGCGACATCTACCTGTTCAAGAACAACACCGACTCGGCCGGCAACTCCTACGGCTGCCACGAGAACTACTGCGTGAGCCGGCAGGGCGAGTTCGGGCGCCTGGCCGACGTGCTGATCCCCTTCCTGGTCACCCGGCAGATCATCTGCGGAGCGGGGAAGGTGCTGCAGACCCCGCGCGGCGCGGTTTACTGCGTGTCGCAGCGCGCCGAGCACATCTGGGAGGGAGTGTCGTCGGCGACGACCCGGTCCCGCCCGATCATCAACACCCGGGATGAGCCGCACGGCGACGCCGAGCGGTTCCGCCGGCTGCATGTGATCGTCGGCGACTCCAACATGAGCGAGACCACGATGCTGCTCAAGGTCGGGGCGACCGACCTGGTGCTGCGCATGGTCGAGGCCGGGATCGTGATGCGCGACATGAGCCTGGAGAATCCGATCCGGGCGATCCGCGAGGTCTCCCACGACATGACCGGCCGGCGGCGGGTGCGGCTGGCCAACGGGCGGGAGGCGTCCTCGCTGGAGATCCAGCAGGAGTATCTCGGCAAGGCAAGGGACTTCGTTGACCGCCGCGGCGGTGACGTGATCGCCAAGCGGGTGCTGGAGCTCTGGGAGCGTACGCTGCGCGCGGTGGAGACCGGGAACCTCGACCTGGTGTCCCGCGAGATCGACTGGGTTACGAAATATCAGCTCATCGAGCGCTATCAAAAGAAGTACGACCTTCCGCTGTCCTCACCGCGGGTGGCCCAGCTCGACCTGGCGTACCACGACATTCATCGCCGGCGCGGGCTGTTCTACCTGCTGCAGCGGCGCGGGGCGGTGGAGCGGGTGGCGTCCGACATCAAGATCTTCGAAGCGAAGTCGGTGCCGCCGCAGACCACCCGCGCGCGGCTGCGCGGCGAGTTCATCCGCAAGGCGCAGGAGAAGCGGCGCGACTTCACCGTCGACTGGGTGCACCTGAAGCTGAACGACCAGGCGCAGCGCACCGTGCTGTGCAAGGACCCGTTCCGCAGCGTCGACGAGCGGGTCGACAAGCTCATCGCCAGCATGTGACGCCCTCTCGTCACTGCCGCCATCGTCACGATCGCTGAACGGCTTGGGTGGACGTCAAACGGGCTGGATCAGATCCCAGCGGTTTCCGTACAGGTCGCGGAAGACGGCCACCTTGCCGTACGTCTCACGCCGGGGCGCCTGCTCGAAGGTGACACCGGCGGCTTTCATCCGCTCGTAGTCACGGTCGAAGTCGTCGGTGTTCAGGAACATGCCGACGCGTCCGCCGGTCTGATCACCTACGCGTTGCTCCTGCGCCACGCCCACGGCACGAGCGAGGAGCAGTGATGTTTCCAGCGCGCCGCGCGGGCGCACGATCACCCAGCGCTTCCCGTCGCCAAGGTGGGTGTCCTCAACGAGCTCGAAGCCGACGACATCGACGTAGAAGGCGATCGCCTCGTCATAGTCACGCACGACGAGAGCGACAAGGCCGAGATGGCTCACCTTATGATCATGCCGTGGAACCCGAGGCTCTCAGCGCTCGGGTGAGATGGTGTATGTGCTCGTCGGCCCGCCCGGGGTGGCCGTGGTCCTGATCGACGATCAGCATCCACAGTGATCGGCGCACGATCATCAGCGCGATCAGCGTCTCGTCTCGCTCGGCCAGCTCCATCCCGCCTGGGTACGACGCGAGCAGCGTGGCCAGCGGGATCCGTTCGGCGCAGGTCGCGACCCAGTTGGCGAGGTCGGCGGCCGGGTGCCCGCCCGAGCACTCCTGCATGTCGAGGATGCCGCTGACGTACTCGTGGCCCGGGTCGCCGTCGACGAGGACGTGGTCGAGGCCGAAATCGCCGTGCACCAGGCGAGAATCGTCGTATCCATAGAGGTGCGCGTGCTGCGACAACGCGGTAAGGCCGGCGTCGACCAGGCGATCCTCGATCCCCCAATGCCGAGCGGCATCGAGCACGCGTACGCGAAGCGGGATGAGATCCAGCATGATCGACTCGAAGGTGATGGGCCAGCCGCGGCCGTCCGGCCGCAGGTAGCCGAAGCCGTCGACGCTGACGCCGTGGATCGCGGCGAGCAACTCCCCAAGCCGGCCGATGGCGCGCTCGGGCCGGCGACCTTGGTCCAGCAGCACATCCAGGGCGACGCCGGGCAGCCTCTCCTCGACGCAGAACGTCACGGTCTTCTCGTCATTCACGGCGACCCGCCGCTGATGCAGCACCACAGGCGTGGGCACGCCGACCGCTCGTGCCGCGTCCAATGCCCAGCGCTCCGCCTCGAACCGCGGGTCCTCGCCATGCGAGATCCGGACGATCAGCCGGCCGCCACCGGCCGTCGTCGCGTCATAGACCTCGTTGTCCTCTCCGATGAGAAGCCGCCGCAACGCCTCGATCCGCGCTCCCGTCGCGAGCCGCACCTGCGTGTCGATGATCGCCCGTGGTGTCCGCATCGCGCCATGTCGTCGCCGCAGCCACTTCATGCGGCTGGGCGGGTCGGGGATCTCACTGCTCAAAGGCTCGGCTCCACCTGCATGGCCTTCCGGATGTGCCACTCAGAACCCCTAACACGGCCGCGATGACGACAGCCTGCCGCACGTTCTGCGTAGCGTCTGTGTCACGAGCTGATGTCGTGCCGCGCCACGGACGTCCTGGCCAGATCGACGGCGGCCTGGTCCAGCCCGCCGATCTTCAGATCGAACCTGACCTGCTGGCCCGACTGTGGTTCCCTCGCCTCCACGGTGAGCAGCCCGGTCTCGCTGAGGAAGAAGGTGATCTCGATCCGCGACCCGCGCGGCAGTTTGGGCGGCAGGTCGCGCAGCTTGCCGTGGCCGATCAGCGTGTTGTCGGCCAGTTCCTCCGAACTTTCCGGCCCGCTCTGCTCCCACACCTCGACCTCGATGGCCGGCTGGTTGTCGATGGCCGTGCCGAAGGACACGGGGCCGGTGTCGGCGGGCAGCGCCGTACCCGCGGGAAGCAGGTGCACCACGAACTTACGCGCGCGGACCGGGTCGGTCATCGCGCGGGGATCTCTGTCGTCGAGGACCATGACCCCGAAGCCGCGCGACAGCACCGTGGTCACCTGCCGGGAGCGGATCGTCTCGGCGTGTTCTTCGCTGATGTCCGGCCGCCGCACACCACCCTGGACCTGCCTGATCAGGGCGAACAGCGCCGCGCCGCGTGCCACCGCGAGATCGGGCTCGTGCCGGCGCAGGGGCCTGTCCAGTAGCCGCTTGAGCCGATCCTCGACCGCGGGCATCCGCGTCGTGCCACCCACGAGCAGCACCTCGTCGAAGTCCGGCACCCCCTTGGCACGCGCCTTGGCAATGGTCGCCTGGGTGATGTCGAGGGTGCGATCCAGCAGGTCGGCGGTGAGATCCTCCAGCTGCTGCCGGCTCATCTCCACGCGGGCGGTCTGCCCGGCGAACTGCAGGGTGCACGCCCGGGTGCGGACGCCGCTCAACTGCTCCTTGAGCTCCTCGGCGTTGACCCACACTTCCTGCATGAACTTCTCGTCGGCGGTGGGGTCGAGGCCGGGATGCCGCGTGACGAACGCGTTGATCAGGAAGTCGCGGATCCTGAGATCCCACTGAGCGCCGCCGAGGTCGCGGTCGCCTCCGGTGCAGATCACCTTGACGTCGCCGCCGTCCACCCTGATCACCGTGGTGTCGAACGTACCTCCGCCGAGGTCGTAAACGAGCAGGTGGCGGACGCCTTCGGGGGATGTCTGATCCTGGTACGACAGAGCGGCGGCGACCGGCTCGTCGAGCACGTCGAGGACGTTGAGCCCGGCAATCCGGCCCGCCTGGCGGGTGGCCTCCCGTTCGGCCACCCCGAAGTACGCGGGGACCGTGATCACCACGTCCCGGACCGGTTCGCCCAGCTGCCGCTCGGCCGCGGCGGCCAGGTCCTTGAGGATCAGCGCGGCGAGCGACGCCGGTGTGTAGCGCTCACCGTGGAAGGGGAACTCGACCCCCTCGTGTCCCATGTGCCGCTTGAACAGCTGGACCGCCAGGTGCGGCGCCCGCAGCGCCGCCTTCTTGGCCTCGCGGCCGATCAGGACGGTTTCTCGCCGGTCGAAGTAGAGCACCGAGGGCGTGGTGTACTCCCAGTTCGCGTTCTTCACCACGACAGGCCGGCCCTCCTTGTCGATGTACGCGATGCAGGAGTTGGTGGTGCCGAGATCGATTCCGAACGCGGTCAAAGGGGCCCCCTCATCGGCCTTGGTAGGTGAACGCCGCCCAGGACTCCGGCTCGTGGAGAGCCACCGTCCCCATCAGCTCGATCAGGCGGGCGGGCAGCGCGGCGGGAGCCGACCGCCGTGGGTCGAGCATCCACAGCTGGGCCGCGCGCAGCGCGACCGCCGGGTCGTCGTAGCCGGCGTTCAGATAGTGGTGGAACATGCTCATGAGCATCGAGGTCGGCAGGTCGACCACGGGCCAGCGGGTGCCGATCACCCCTACCGCGCCGGCGGCCAGGAACGCCGTCGCCAGCGTGAGCGCCTCGTCGTGGTGCCGGCTGGTCAGGTCGCTTCCGCAGGCGGCGAGCACGACCAGGCCGCCGCAGACGCCGGGCGGCCTGGCCCGCGCCTGCCGCAGGATGTCCGTCATCCCGAGGATCTCGTTTCCGGCCAGCAGCAGGCGGGAGTCGGCGGGCCGCGGCGACGCCCACGCGTGGCATCCGAGGTGCAGCAACGTCGCGCCGGGCGACCGCGGCCCGGGCAGCAGGTCGCGTACGTTGCCGGCCGTGGCCGGAAGGGAATGGCCGCCCCCGGCGCCGGGACGGCCGCCGAGCAGCCGGCCGTCCGGATAGTGGCGGCCGTGGATGTGCTCGGCCTCCTTCGCGGCCCAGTAGAGGCCCGCCACCCGCACCACCGCGGGATCCTGGTTCCATGGCCGTCGCTCATACCGCCGGGCGTCGATGAACTGCCGTGCCGACGCCGCGTACGAGATCACCGCGTCCTGGCAGGCATAGCGCAACGTGCCGTCCGCCACCGTACGGCGAGCGGCGTGCCACGGGACCACGGCGAGATCGCCGACCGGGACCAGCACCAGCCGGACCGGCAGGCCAGGCTGGTCCGAAGCGTCCGCGAGCACGTCGAGCAGGGGTGCCATGGCGGCGGTCCAGGCCCAGTCGCACAGCTGAGCGAGCGCGTCCGCCCATACGCGCTGGGCGTGACGCGCCTGGTCGGATTCCGGTTTCAGGCCTTCGCGATCGCGCTGCGCCTCGGCGAACGCCGCCACACGGCTGCCCGGCAGGATACGCAGCCGGCGGAGCTCCACCTGGCGTACCTGCCCGTCGGCACCGACCACGAGGGCGAGACCCGCGCCTTGTTGCTCGGCGGCGACGAGATAGACCAGCGCGGCCGCGCCGGCTGCACGCAGCGCCCCCGAGATCTCCTCCACGGCCGGCGGGCTGAACAGCCTGCGCTCGATCTCCGTCCCCCTGATCGCCGCTATAACGCGCCGACGCAGGTCGCCCGGCAGGCGCGTCTCGGATAGGCCGGCCAGGAGCCGGGCGTAGTCGACGGGCGACTGGCCGGTGGTGGCGGCCGAGTCCCAGGGCGCGGGACCGTTTTCCGCCGCTGACGCCTCCCATTCGGCGGCGAGATCATGATGGCCGGCCTCGCGCAGCAGCCCTGGCAGGCCCGTCTCGGTGGTGGCGACGTGCAGGACCATGGCACGGCCCCGTTCGAGAACCTCGATCGCCGTCTCGATGAGCCCGTCCGAGACGCACCACAGGGCCAACCGCTGAGCCTCACCCGCCGCCACGGCCGCGGCGTCGAATGCGCGCCCGGTGCTGGTCTGCAGCATCACGGCCCAGGCGCGGGCGCGCAGGGAATCGAGGCCCGCCTCGCCCGCACGCCGCCGGTCCCCCAGCCGCTCGTCGCCCCGAATGTGATAGGCGCCGGCCAGTGAATGCGTGATGTCCCCGGTCAGGTCGTCGACACCATCCTCGGCGGCCCGCCGTGCCTCCTCCAGCTTCTGGATGGCGTTGCTCAGATCGGCGCGATCTCGCGTGACCTCGTATCGCAACGTCAGGCCGTATCCGAACATCGACAGCAGCCTCGGCCGGAAAGCCGGCATCTCACGACCGGCCTGGCAGGCGTCGGCCGCCAAGGCGAGCCCCTCATCGATCGTCTTCAGGTCACGACCGGCGTGACCCGTGCCCACCGTGACGTAACCGGCGGCGCCTATCTCGAGGGCGTAGAGGGGATCGGTGGGATCGACCTCGTCGGCTCTGTCGACCACGGCCTTGGTCGCTTCGGCGAGATGCGCCAGGTTCGGCCGCTGGAAGCCCACGCCGCCGGGCACCAGAAACAGGCGCAGGTATTCAAAGGCACGCAGATTCCTTTCCAGCATGGACCGCAGATCGGGCTCCTCGGGCGACCCGGCGAGCAGTTCCTCCATGCTCCCGATGACCTTGTCGAGCACGTGGCGGTCCGGCACGCTCTGCTCGCGTAGCAGTGGCATGGAGGCGAGGAGCCAGTCCAATGTGACGGCCGACTCCACTGCCGGGACGTCACCAGCCTTGACCGCTTGAGAAAGGGCGCCGATGTAGTAGGCCGCGGCGTCCATGTATTCCAGATCGCCTCTCAGCCTGAAGTGCTGGGAAAGAACGACCCCCAAGAGCAGGGGGATCATGGCGCGCATGGGGCGCTCCGGCGGGATGAGCGTGATCACCCGTTTCAGGCTCTCGATCGTGTCGCCCAGCGGGCGCAGTTCGGTGCCCTCGGCGAGGCTCAGCAGGCACTCCACGAGGATGAGGAGAAGCCGGCAGGAGACTTCGCTCTCCACATCCTTGGTGGGACGTTCGAGGGCGTCGAGAAGCAGGCCCCGCACCCGGGTCAGGCGCTCGGCGGAATAGTCGTCCTGCGTGCCGCGGATCAGGGTGTTGGTCAGCCGGACCAGGGTGGGGCCGCGATTCGGATGGTCGTCGGGCAGCTCGAGCAGCACCTGCTCCAGCAGCTCGAAGGCGGCGTCGCGCTCTTCGCGGGAGGCCGGTCTCGAAACGGCCGGGTCCTTGCTGAATCCATCGAGGAGCTGGCCGACAAGCGCCTTGAGGGCAGGACGCATCGGATGGGTGTCGTCGAGTCCGTCGACGAACCGCGTGAACGCCTCGGCCACCTCGGCGGGGGTCGCCGAGCCGTCCCGGAGCGTCTGGAGCTGGCGGAGCCAGTCGATGAGCACGCCGAACTCGTCTCCCGCGGGCTCTTCTGTGGATTGCCCGAGGTCCGCCAGGAGCGTCCCGAGGTGGTCTTCGGTGGCGTTCCCTCCGTCCAGCGCGGCCGCCGCGGCCAGCCGAAGCGCCGGCAGCAGGCCGCCATAGGCGGTGCTCACTGCGGCCACGTCGGTGATCTGGTCCAGGTGGCCAAGGGCGATCCGGGCCGCCTCCGGGTCGGCCATCTGCTCCGCCGCGAGGAAGCGCGCGAAGTTGGCGAGAGACGGTGCTGTCACACGGGTTTTGAAGGCCGCGGGCGTCGTGCCGCAAAGCTGGAGGAACGCGATGAGGACGTGACAGAAATCCGCCACGCGGTCATCGCGGCCGGGAGCTTCCAGATACGACGTGAAATCGGCAAGCGCCCTCTGACGATCCTCGGAAGCGCCGCCGAACAGGGTGAACCGGGCCATTCGCATCATGGCCCGCCAATACTGGACGACGGGCCGATAAGAATCATCGGAGGCCAGGTCCCGCCAGCCGGATTCAAGCGTCCGCAGCGCGTCCGTCACCCGCCCGTCCAGCTCGGCCCAGCCGGTCTCCCGTACGGACGAGTGGTCGTCGAGCCCGCCCATCTCCTGGACGATCGCGGCGGCGAGCACGACGCCCAGCCGGGCCGTCGTCTCGCCCAGTGCGGGATGGGAGACGGGACTCAGGGCGATCGATCGCCGGAACGCGTCCGCCGACATGCGGAAGTCGTCGACCGCGCCCGAAGGCGCGTACACGGCCCGCAGAGAGCACGCGAGACCGAGGTCATGGAACGCCAGGGCGAAGTCGGGATCAGGGTCGTCCGGTGGCGTCAGCTCGGCCAGGCCGCCGCGCAGGTATTCGATCGCGGCCTCGATGTCGTCGACGTTTTCGGCGATCTCTCCGCGGATGACCAGAAGGCGGGCGAGCTCCATCCTGATCCACGCGGGCTCGACGTCCGGCGGGGCGGAGGCGTCGCCGGCCACGCGAAGCGCGCTGATGGCATCGTCAAGATCTGCCGCATCGCCCTGCGCCGCATATCGGCTCGCCAGCAGCACCCCGAGTTCGCCGAACACCAGGAAACGCTCATCTGCCTGTAGCCCGGCCGAGGACGACTCACGAAGCTCACGGAGACGCTCATCGAACTCGGCGTCGAACTCGGCGTCGGCTCCCATATCCGCACAGCATACGAATGATGACGCCTTAATGCTTCAGAATTCACCAAGCACGAGTGGAATGATAAATAGCATTCTTGGTGATTATTCGCGAATGTCCTTAATCGGGGTTATCTGTGAGGTTTTCCGGTCTTCCGGCGCGGTTGGACGGCCGCGCCGGAAGATCGGAACGGGTCAGCTGAATGTGCAGGAGAGCGTTGGCGCCGGGGTGGACGGGCCGTTGGCGAGGAAGCCGAAGGTCTTGCTCGCCGCCGATGCGATGGCGCCGTTGTAGGAGGCGTTGGTGACGGTCACGTTGCTGCCGCTGACGGACAGGGTGCCGTCCCAGAGCTGGGTGATCGTCTGGCCGCCAGCCAGGGTCCACCGTACGGTCCATCCGTTGGTCGTGGCCGCTGTGGTGTTGCTGACGGTCACCTCGGCCTGGAACCCGCCGTTCCAGCTGTTGACGATCCGGAAGGCGGTGCCGCAGCCAGGGCCGCCGGACGGCGACGGCGACGGCGACGGGCTGGGACTCGGCGACGGCGAGGGGCTTGGGCTGGGCGACGGGCTCGGGGAGGCGCTCGGGCTCGGCGACTGGGCCGGACCGGCCGTGATGCGGTACGTGACCAGCGATCGAGCCGGGATCGTCGCGGTGAAGGAGCCGCCGGCCAGGGCCGTGGTCGCCTGCGCGGCCATGCTGGCGTTGGTGTTGGTCAGGTAGGGCGCGACCGTGCCGTTGGTCACTCCGGCGCTGGTCAGGGAGTAGTTGGTCTCGATCGCGGCGTTCCCGGTGTTGAGGACCACGATCACGACAGTGCCGTCGGTGTTCCGGTAGGCGCTGGCCTTGAGGTTGCCGTCGGCGGTCGTGGCGCCGATGCGAACGGCGCCCGGGCGGACATATCGGCTGTAGTTGGCGAGCGCGTAGTAGCGCTTCGACGGGGTCAGCGTGCTGCCGCTGAGGCCGATCAGCGAGCTGTCATGGCTGGTGTTGCTGACACCCCAGAAGTAGAGGAACGCGTTCAGGTTGGCGCCGGTCATGGCCGTGTGGATGCGCTGCGCCCAGGTGATGCCGGAGGCCTCGGCGGTGCTGTCCCACGTCGGGGTCCAGGTGGCGCCGTTGACGGACCATTCGGTCTCCCACACGTGCCGGCCGCCGGAGCTGATCGGCGAGGTGGGGGCGTTCGAGTAGCCGTGGCTGGTGAACAGCCCGACGGCGGAGTTGGCGGCCGCGTTGCCCGCGACGGCGCTGACATATCCGGGCAGCAGGTTGAAGCCGAGGGTGTCGCAGCAGGTGGCCCTGGTCGAAAGACCCGAGGCGCTGAGGGCGGGCCCGAGCACGGACAGGAAGCTCGTGGCCTGCGATGAGTTGACCAGCATGCTGGAGTAGGTGGCGGTCAGCGATGGTTCGTTGGTGAATCCGACGTACGTCGGGGCCACCCCGGCGTCGGACCAGAACCGCGAGTGCCGGACCAGGTAGTTGGCGTAAGCCTGCCGCCAGTCGCCGCTGCTGCACGTCGCGCTCGGGGTGCCGCACAGCGAGCCGCCGTTGGCCTCACTGTTGTTGGTCTTCATGAAGCCGGGAGCGCTCCACGCGTCGTTGTAGAACGTCGTCACGCCGTAGGTGTTCTTGGCCTGCTTGGCCAGCCACAACTGGCCCTGGTCCTGGGCGTCGGTGCCGCTCCATACGTACGTGGGGGTCGCGGTGGGACTGGCCGGGCGGTTGGGTTCGATGCTGCCGGCGTCGGAGGGGATGAGGCTGCGCAGAATGCTGAACCCGGCGCCGCTGGTCGTGTTGAACAGCAGATCCAGCGCCTGTGTCCGGGTCGCGGCCGGGGCGTTGCGGATCGCGTCGGCCTGGCTGAACGCCTCGGAGACGCCGAAGCCGTCGATCGTCTGGAACGTCGAGCCGCCGTTGACGGCCACCGACGAGGCGGCCCTCGCGGGCGCCTGCGTCACCGCGATGACCACGCTGATGCCGACCAGGCCGGCCACGGCCGCCGTCAATAATCGGGGTGGATGCGCTGCTCGAAACACGGGGACCTCCATTCGCTGTGGTGCACCGCGACTCCGGCGGCCCTTTCGGGGTGATGTCTCCGCAGTCGAGCGGGTAGGTCGGCATGGAGCGATGGATGCCGGGGCATCGGTGCTGAGGATCGCATTGTCGATCGACCCCTACAAGGAAACCCTTCTCGCCCCCGCCGCCGGACCATGCGCCAGGGCCGTGGCCATGCTTCGCCAAAATGCGGCGGCGCCGACGACGTACCAGGTCAGCAGGGCTACGCGCCCAGCCGCGCAAGCCGTCCGCGGGCCTGTCGCACGGCGCGGGCGGCAGGCCGGCACGGCGATACGGCACGGGCCCGGCTGAGAGTTTCATCAGGCAACCCCCCAAGTGAAGGATCACCCGGGCGTCCCGAGGCTTACCGGCGGGCGAGGAGGGCCAGGTCGGTTTCGGCGATGCGGCCCGGGTCGACGATGAGGTCGATCGCGACGATCCTGCCCTCGGTGATCGTGAAGGCGATGAGCGAGATCGGCCTGCCGTCCGCCGCCAGGACGGCGCCGATCGCCCTGTCGATCAGCGCGGGCAGGATGACCTGGGCGAACCGTGCTCCGGCGAGCGCGCGCCCGGCGGCGGCCGCCGCGCCGCGGATGGTGGTCTCGGCGCCGTTGGACCGCACGATGACGTCGGGGTCGAGCGCGTCGAGCAGCGCGTCGAAGTCGCCGTCGCGAGCAGCGGTCAGAAAGGCGTCGACGATCGCCCGCTGCTCGGTCAGGTCGGTGTCGAGCGCCGGCGCCACGCCCTGGACTCGGCGGCGCGCGCGGCTGGCCAGCTGACGGGCCGCGGCGGGTGAGCGCCCGACGATGGTGGCGATGTCGTCGAACGGCACGGCGAACATGTCGTGCAGCACGAACGCCAGCCGTTCGGCCGGCGCCAGCGTGTGCAGGATGACCAGCAGCGCGGGGCCGATGGAGTCGGCGAGCAGCGTCTGCTGCTCGGGGTCGATGCCGTCACCGTCGCTCGCCACCGTCTCGGGCAGGTGCATTCCGACCGGCTCGTCGCGGCGCGCCTTCAGCATGTTGAGGCACACCCGGGCGACGACCGTGGTCAGCCAGCCGGCGAGATTCTCGATGTCGTCGGGGTCGGTGCGGCTGAGCCGGAGCCAGGCCTCCTGCACGGCGTCGTCGGCCTCGCCGGCCGAGCCGAGCGTCTGGTAGGCGACCGCCCGCAGCCGGGCCCGGTGGGCTTCGAACCGTTCGGCGAGCACGTCATGTCGGTCCATCGGTCACATTCTCTCGTCAGGGTCGGTCATAGGGGTGACCTTCGAAACCCCGCCGATGTGACAGAGGAAGCCGTACTGATCGCGATGAGACCGATTCTCGAGGCCCGCGGCCTCACCAAACGTTATGGCAAGACCCAGGCGCTGGCCGGGCTCGACCTCGTGGTCAGCCCGGGCCGGGTGGTCGCGTTGCTGGGGCCCAACGGCGCCGGCAAGACCACCTTCGTCCGCATGGTCGCCACCTTGCTTCACCCGGACGCCGGAACCCTGTACGTGGACGGGATCGACGCGCTCCGCAAACCCGCCAAGGCACGGCAGGTGATCGGCCTCGCGGGGCAGTTCGCGGCCGTCGAGGAGGCGATGACCGGCCGGGAGAACCTGGAAATGGTCGGCCACCTCTTCGGGCTCGGCCGGAAGGACGCCAGGTCGGCGGCGAGGAGGGTGCTCGACCAGATGGGGCTCACCGACGACGCCGACCGGCTGGTCCGCACCTACTCCGGCGGCATGCGCCGGCGCATCGACCTCGGCGTCAGCCTGGTCGGCACGCCCCGCCTGCTCCTGCTCGACGAGCCGACGACCGGCCTCGATCCGGGCAGCCGCATCCAGCTGTGGGACGCGATCCGGAGCCTGGTCGCCACCGGCACGGACATCCTGCTCACGACCCAGTATCTGGACGAGGCCGACCGGCTCGCCTCCGACATCGTCATCATCGACCACGGCAAGGTCATCGCCGCGGGCACGCCCGCCGACCTGAAGACCCGCGCCGGCAACGACATGATCGAGGTGCACGTGCGCGACGCCGGTCACCTCCCCGCGGTCTGCGGCGTGCTGGCCGAGATCGGCCACGACCCGCGCGTCGACGTGCCTCAGCGCCGCGCCTACGTGGCCGTGGACGACGGCAGCAGCCGTCTGATGGACGCCCTGCGCGTCCTCGATCAGCGGGGCATCACCGTCGAGGACATCTCGCTGCGCCGCCCGACGCTCGACGAGGTCTTCCTCTCCATCACCGGAAAGCCGGTCGCCGACGCACCGGCGGAGAGGAAGGCGTCATGACGATCGACCTGCCCCGCGCCGCGGTCAACACGGGCGCGGGATTGTGGTCCAGCTCGATCGCCGTGGCCGGGCGGATGGTCCGCAAGTTCGCCCGCACGCCGCAGCTCATCGTCTTCACCACGATCCAGAGCGCCGTCTTCCTTGTCATGTTCCGGTACGCCTTCGGAGGCGCGATCCAAACCGGCGGCGCCCTGTCGTACGTGAACTTCATGGTCCCCGGCTTCGTCGCCACGACCATCCTGTGGGCGGGGATGGGCGCGTCCGTCGGAGTGGCCGAGGACGTCGAGCACGGCTTCGTCGACCGGCTCCGATCCCTGCCCATCCCGCGCGCCGCGGTGCTGGTCGGGCGCAGCCTCGCCGACGTCGCCCTGCTGGTCTGGGCGCTGGTCATCGCCACGGGCCTCGGGCTTCTTGTCGGATTCCGGCCGGGCGGCTCCTTCACCGGCATCCTGGCCGCGCTCGGGCTGTGCGTGGTCTTCGGCTTCGCCTTCGAA
Organism: Streptosporangiaceae bacterium NEAU-GS5; assembly: GCA_017592665.1. Lineage (GTDB taxonomy): Bacteria > Actinomycetota > Actinomycetes > Streptosporangiales > Streptosporangiaceae > NEAU-GS5. Next base: position 18,241 of record JAGFNW010000016.1, read on the forward strand.
TGGCGTACGTCCCGGTCGGCAGCATGCCCAGCGTGGTGAAGGCCTTCGGCGAGGTCCAGCCGATCACCCCGCTGTCGCATGCCGTACGCGGCCTCTTCATGGGCCCGGACGGCGAGGCCCTGGCCGAGCACAGCACCGCCTACTACACCGGGCTGTCACTGATCTGGGCGGCCGCCATCTTCGTGGTCTTCGGCCTGCTCGCCATCTGGCGCTTCACCCGCCGCTGACCCTCACCGGAAGGGATATCGGACGGCTGCCGCGGCGTGCGCAGCCTGTCCGATCAGACGAGTAGGGGGCTACTCTGCCGGCCACCTCCTGCCGGCGATTACGTTTTCGTCAAACGAATTCAGGAGGAGAAAATGAAACGACAGACCGCGACCGCGGCCGCCGGAATCGCACTGATCTGCGGAATTGTCGCGCCCGGTCAGGCCGCGTCCGCGTCGTCCGCCGCGGCGGCGCCCGCGATTTTCTCGAAGACCATGCTGGCCTCGACGAACTTCCCGCTGATGTGCGTTCGTCACTACTACTTCAAGTTCGAACTTTCGCGCTGCCCCGAAGTGTCCGACCCGGATTTCCGGGACTTCTGGTTCAAGGCCGTGAAGATCAACGGTTACAGCGACCTCTACCGGCTGCAGGCGACCAACCCCAACCTGCCCGGCTTTTATCTGCGGCACCAGAACTTCCGGGTCGTCCTGTCGAAGGCGCCGGCCACGTCCAGCCCGGACTACGCGCTGTTCAGCCGCGATTCCGCGTTCTATCTGCGCACCGGCCTCAGCGGATCCGGCATCTCGTTCGAGTCCTACAATTTCCGGGGCTGGTACATCCGGCACCGCAACTTCCACCTCTACATCTCCAAGAGCGGTGACCCGAACGACAGGCCGTTCAAGAAGGACGCGTCCTTCGTCTCCACCGTTCCTATCGACTGACGTCGGCCGGTCGACCGATACCGATCCGCTTCGGCCGGCGAATCGCGTCGCGACGTCAATGACTTTCGCTATGATAGCCTCGGAATAGCGTGTTATTCTTATTCCGGACCGCCCGCAAACCGAACTCCTGGTTCATCCGGCTGACAACTCGTGGCGCGTCAAACTACTTTCGACCCATGCAACCAGCCGACGCAATGGGGGTCTTGGAGGCCGCCGCGTGGGGGCTGTCCGGCGGGTTCGCCAGCGGTTTGGCGGCAATGACGGCGGCCATTCGACATGCTGGATATCGCTGGCCATGGCGCCGACGGTCCGGGGGTGACTTCACCGCATGGTTGTTCGTGTTCGGCGGCACGAGCTTTTTGGGTGCCGTCGTCGCGGCGGCCTCGCATGCGCAGATGAACGGCCCCTGGCCTGCGTTCATCATGGGAGTCGGAGCTCCCCTGGTCGTACGCGGGCTCCTGGCCAACGTGGAAGTGGTGGAGTCCGTGGCGGCGGACGCGTGCCTCGCCTCGGATGCGACGCCCATCCCCCATGTGGGGGCGTTCGAGGAGATCGGAGCCGGAGGTGAGTCCAATGTCTCCGAGGGCGCGTCCTGACGGTCTGCTTCATCACCTGGTGACGGCCGCGTGGTCCCATCAGCCTTGGTTCCAGATCAGGGCGCGGCCCTGGTGGGCGACCGTGCTGAGATTCGCGGGCGCCCAGCCGAGCGGCGGCGCCGGCGACATGCGGCCGGTCGTTCTCCGGCCGGCCGAACCATTCGCGCTTCCGATTCCGCCTGCCCTCCAGAACGCGAATGTCCCCGCTGCCGAGACCATTCCACGGGGAGTCTTCCTCGCTTTCACCCGGTCGGGCGGCGAGGGCCTGATGTTCACACTCGATGTGCTCGAACACGTCATCGCGGATCTCGACCGGGTCCAAGCCCACGGCTTCGTCGCCGGGCTCGACCGCGTGCTCGGCCTCGCCCGCACCCTTGACCGCGCTCTGGTGCTGTCCCTCATCCGCGATCTCGAACGCACTCTGGTCCGCTCTCTCGTCGGCGAACTCGACGAAGTGCGCGCACTGATTCGTCAATTCGACTTCGACCTAGACGAAGATCTCGGCGTCGCGCGGGAATTCGCCCGCGATCTCGCCCTCGACCTGGTCCGCGTCCGCGATGACAGCGACCAGGCCGGCGGCCGGGCGCAGGAGCTCGTCCGCGCGCTTGACCGCATCCGCGTCCGGATACAGGCCCACAGCAGTAGATCCGTTCGCGACGTCGACGGCGCCATGATCCGCGCGCTCTACGCCGCCCGGAGCCTCGTCCGCGGCATCGCCCTCGTCCAGGCCCGGAACCTCAGCGCCGACCTGGATCTGGACGATGATCCCGCGGCGCATCCCACCAGAACACTCGACCCGGTCAGCGCGGGTGACCTCGTCCGGGTCCGCGACCTCGCCGGCGTCCGCGATCTCACCAGCGCGCTGGTCCTCAACCTCACCCGGAATCTCGTGCGCGTCCAGGACCGCACGCGCGATCGTCTGTTCGCCGGTCGCCTGGGTGATGTCACGGCGCTCACCGCGGCGCTTTTCCGCGGCCTTTCCGGAGACCTGTCGAACTGCGATCTCAGCGAGGTCGATCTGACCGATGCCGACCTTTCAGGGGTCACGCTGAGCGGGGCCACATGGACCCGGGGGACCCGTTGGCCGTCCACCATCGTGGCCGAGATATGGGCCCGTTCCGCAGAGATCGGAGCCGGCGTGTTTCAGATCGACCCCGATTTCGAGCGCTGCCCGGCCACCGATCTGGTGCCTTCGATCTGACCGATTCCCGCGGTGCGCGGATTCAGCCGAGCATGGCGAGGAAGGTGGCGGCGGTGACGATGGGGATGCCGTATTCCCGGGCCTTGCGGGCCTTGCCCGACATGGTGTCGGGGTCGGCGGCGACCACGAGGCGCACTTTCCTGGTGACATTGTCATAAGGCACGTACGAGGCCTGGCGGGCGCGTTCCTGCAACGCCTCGCGGCCACCGGCCAGGGCGTCCATGTCGCCGGTGAAGACGATGAGATCGCCGGGCCGCAGCGTGAACCGCGGCCGGCCGGGAACACCGCCCACTTCCAGGGCGTCGACCTCGGCCGACGGCACGTGGAGCAGGTCTGCCACGAGGCCGATCTCGTGACGCCCGGCCTCATCCAGGTCGCCGGCCGCCGCGGAGACCAGGCCGGCGAGATAGTCGCGGTGCAGGCGGTCCAGATCGGCGCGGGAAAGCCCCAGGCGTCCGGCCAGTTCGACCAAGGAGTCCGCCGCGGTGGCGGAGATGCGGCGATCCACGAGCACCCGGTCGAGCAGGGCGAGATAGACGTCCGCCTCGGCCGGGTCGGCCGCTCTCGGCAGGCGATCCACGAGCCGCGCCAGGAAATGGGTGTCGCGTTCGGCGGAAACGCCGCGCCGTACGCGCTCGGCTTCTCCGCTCTCGAGAGACGGCCATTCCACGCGGGCGGCCATGTCCACGCGCGACGGCCACGGAGATTCCGGCCGCGTCGCGGCCAGGTAATGGCGCAGGAGCCCGGCGGCGGCGTGGGCGTCGGCGAGCGCGTCGTGGTGGTTGTCGAGCGGCACACCGGCGAGCGCGCAGCAGCCTTTCAGATTGCGCGGGGCGTCCGGCAGGAAACGCGGGGCCTCGACCATCGTGCAGACGCCGAGGCCGTCGTCGACCGGAGCCCGCGCGCCCATGCGCGTGTATTCGTAGTCGAGGAATTCCCAGTCGAAGCGCAGATTGTGGGCCACCGGCACCCGGCCGCGCAGCAGGGCGGTCAGCGTGCCCGCCAGGTCTTCGAAGGTCGGCGCGTGCCGTACGTCGGCCGCCGAAATCCCGTGAATGCGCTGTGGCCCAAGGTCGCGTCCGGGGTTGACGAGCGTGTTCCATTCGCCGGTGATCTGACCGGAAGGATCGACGAGCACCACGCCGATCTCGATCACCCGATCGCGCCAGGACGGACGTAAGCCGGTCGTCTCGAAATCGATGACGGCGTAACCGACCAACAGGTCTCTCCAAATGGGGTTCGTTCAGCGGGGGCGGTAGGAGCAGCGCAGGCCGGTCTGGATGGTAGCGCGGAGTTCGTCGCCGATGATCGGGTCGGTCATGGCGATCCGGTTGAGGGCCCGGCGCACGGCCTTGCCGACCGCGATCCGGGCGCGCTCCTCGTCGTCGGTGAACTGCCGCGCGCGACCGCCCATGCCGGTGGCGGCGGCCAGTTCGGCGACCAGCCAGTCGCGTTCGGCGCCGAGCGCCGCCGCCTGCTCGTTGTCCTGGAGGGCTTCGAGCTCCTCGATGTGGGCCTGCAGTTCGGCCAGCCGCTCCTCGTACGTGCGACGGGCGACGTCGTCGAGGACGGGCTGGGCCGACATGCCGTCGCTCTCGGCCTCGGCGAATCCGGAGGCGAGGTGGATGGCGCGGATCTCGCGGCCCGGGTTGGCCAGCAGGACGGTGAGGTGGCGCATGCCGACGCTGTCGTCGAGCAGGGCCGTACGCGTACCGAGCTCGACCGCCCACTGCACGCCGCGGCGCTGGCAGGTGACGGTCCTGGTCATGGTGCGGCGCCGGTCGGACGGCAGGGCGGGCAGCCGCATGCCGAGCTCGTCGGCCTCCTTCTCGGCGGCCGCGAGCTCGCGGTGCGCCGCCTGGTCGCGGATGCCGTTGCGGAGCGCGAGCGTCTGGCCGAGCCGCCAGCGGGACATGGTGACCGCCGGCCAGTGGTTGAGCCCCAGGTTGCGCGCGATGGCGTCGCGGAAGTGGGCGATGGCCGTGCTCGTGTCGCCCATGGTCAGCGCGGCCATGCCGAGGGCGTGGTGCACCGAGCCGAGGCAGGTGACCCCGAGGCTGGCGATGATCGGCAGGTGCGCGTACGGGCTGAGCAGCGCGTACGCGCGCGAGGCGATCTCGGCGTCGCCGATCAGATGCGCGGCCTCCACGATCCCGTACATCGACATCAGCCAGCTGCTCGACCGCGGCAGGTCGGCCAGGTGGCGGCCGTGCAGGCGGGCCAGCATGCCGGCGGCGAGCCGGTGGTCGCCGGCGGCCGCGGCGGCGGTGGCCAGGGCGGCGAAGTAGGAGTTGTCGGTGGCGCTCAGCGTCGGCGAGTTGACCAGTTCGGACAGCACGGGAAGCAGCTCGGCGATCCGGCCCTGATACCAGCGGATCGTGCCGATCTGGCCGCCGAACCAGCCGGTCGCGTCGACGTCGCCGGCCGCCTCGCCCTGGTCGGCGCAGATGGTGGCGAGCTTCTCGGCCTCGAGGAAACGGCCGGCCCGGATGCTGAGCATGACGTCCATCGCGCTGACGACGAAGGCGACGGCCAGGTGGTTCTGGGTGTCGATGCGCTCGCGCAGCTCGATGAGGCTGCGCTCGGCGCGCGGGTCGCCGGTCAGGAACAGGTCGACCGTGCGCCACAGCATGCCGATCACCAGGTCGCCCGGACGCCCCGTCAGACCGGCCTGGCCGATCATCTCGTTGGCGAGTTCGAGACGCTCGGACGCGTGCTGCGGGCCGAGCAGGCAGTGGTGGGCGAGGCTGATCGCCTCGGTCAGCGCCTCGGGCTCGCCCATCCGGCGGGCCTCGGACACGAGCGACAGCACGGCCGCGCTGCTGCCGTGGCGGTAGTCCTCCTCGCCGGCGAGGCGGGCGCGCAGCCGCAGCGCGAGCGCCGTGCCGGGCTCGATCAGCTGGAGGGCGTGCTCCTGCCGGGCCCGCACGAGCGCGGCATCGGCGGCGGATCGGTGCTCGTGCACCCATACGCCGCCGAGTCCGAGCGCTGCGCGGGCCATCGCGTCGCCGTCGCGATCCCGCTCGGCCGCCACATATGCCTCGTGGAACAGCCGCCTGCTGCGGATCAGGTCTCCGTCGACGTGGAGCGCGCGTTCCCCCGCGAGCTGCTGATCACATGCCCACACTGCCGTCATGGTCCAAGATTTGCCGTGAGCCCTTGCATTCCGGTTGACGGCAGCTTACGGCGGGGGCTTCAGACCACGGGTGGGATGTTGTAGGTCTGTGCCCTGCCGCAGTAGGACGGCGGAAGAACGGGTGTGGTGCCCGCCAGCGGGTGCCGGCAGACCTGGACGACGATCCGGACGATGTGCGAGGTCCGGTCGCCGAGCGCGAGTTTGACGGGCACGTTCTGGTTGTCGGCCCGCACGGTGGCCGTCTGGACGGCGCCCGTTGCGGAGAAGGCCGTGTAGAGGCCCGCCGAGTAGTAGCCGTCGTTGGCGCACGCGGTGCTCGGGTCCGCGGGGAGCGGGCGGTCGAGCAGGACGCCGCTCAGGTCGGCCCAGGAGGTGCCGGCCGGGCCGCCGACGACGTGCCAGTCGATGACTCCGCGGGTGATCCCGTGCGGGCAGGAGTCGAGCGAGCTGAGCGAGTCGGCGGAGAAGGTCTGCGCCGCGTCGGCGCCGGCCGCCGCGGGAAATGCCGCAGGCCCGAAAATCGCCGCCAGCAGCGCGCAGAGCAGGGTTAACAGAGGGGTTCGTCGCATTCACAGCCTCCCGGCGTTGGATGTTCGGTGCCCGCCGGGCGACCGTAACCCCGTCGTCATCCTCGATCAACCACGTGCTCGGAGTGGCCTACGTCACAGGGTGACCGACATGGCCGAACTCGCCCACTGTTCGGCTCGCGTTCACACTCCGCCGCTGAAACGTACATTTCGCCCTATTCACTCGGACGGCGCGCCAGGTGTTATCCGGCGGCGCGCCAGGCGAGGAGGGCGGCGCCGAGCATGCCGGCCTGTACGCCGAGGGCCGCCTGACGGATGGGCGGCGGCGAGCGCCAGGCGAGCCGGGCGGCCAGGCGTTCGCGCAGCGGGTCGAGCAGGGCCGGGCCCGCCTCCCCCAGCCCTCCGCCGATCACGATGACGGCCGGGTCGAGCAGCATGGTGTATCCGGCCAGGGAGATCGCGAGGGCCTCGACGGCGTCGTCGAAGACGGCTCGCGCGTCCGGGTCGTGGCCGATCCGCTCGACGACCTCTTTGGCCGTCAACCGGCCGCCGGTGCGGGCCGCGTGGCGGCGGGCGATGGAGGCGGCGGACGCGTACGTCTCGAGGCAGCCGATCTGGCCGCAGGCGCACTTCTCGCCGTCGGGCCAGACGGGCGCGTGGCCGATCTCGCCGCCCCAGCCGCCGGAGCCCCCGTACGGCTCGCCCGCGAGGACGATGGCGCCGGCGATGCCGGTGCCGATGGGCAGGAACAGGAAGTCGCCCTCGTCGCGCCCGGCTCCGAGGACGCTTTCGGCGAGGCCGCCGGTGCGCACGTCGTGGCCGAGCATGGCGGGCAGGCCTTCGGGCACGAACGCGCTCACGGGCACGTCACGCCAGCCGATGTTGGCGGAGTAGACGGCCGTGTCGGCGGTGACGATCCCGGGCACGGCCAAGCCGACCGCGGCCGGCGGCTGTCCGAAGGCGGCCATCCCGGCCGTGACGAGCTCGCCGGCGTAGGAGCGGACGAGCGCGACGGCCTCGTCCGCACGGCCGGTGGGCGCGGCGTCGAACGCCGTCACCTCGCCTGATCCGGTGACCAGGCCGCCCTTCATTGTCGTACCGCCCACGTCGAGGGCCACCACGTACTTCACCGGGACATTATTTACCGCTTGAGCACGCGGTTGAGCGCCGCCTCTACCTCGGCGGACAGGTCGGGCAGGGCGCCGCCGGCCGACACCAGGGTGTCGTCGGCCTTGGCCACGCGCACCGCGCCGCAGGAACGGCATTCGATCTCGCCGAGGCGGCAGATGAGCGCGATCGAGCCGCACGCCTCGCACGTGTCGAGCTCAAGATCGTGTGACCGCTGGCAGTCCGGGCAGATCAGCACCTGGGTCTCGGAACGGACTCCACGCCGCCACGGGCTGGCGCCACGCACCGGGTCCGTCTGCCTGGCCCCGCACTTGTAGCAGGGCATGATCGCCTCCAACAACGGCGTGCCTCAGATGTGGGAGAGCACCTGTCGGTACTCGGTGACGTCCCGCGCCTGGCCGATCGGATTGACGATCTTCCAGCGGATGACGCCTTCACCGTCGATGACGAAGGTCCCCCGTAGTGCGAGGCCCTTGTCTTCATCGAGAACACCGTACGCCCGCGCGACCTCACCGTGCGGCCAGAAATCCGACAGGAGGGCGAACTCGTAACCTTCCTGGTCGGCCCAGGCGCGGTGGGCGAACATCGAGTCGACGGACACGGTGAGAACCCGCACGTCAGGCAGGTCGAGCGAGATCAGGTCATCGAGCTCGCGGTGACAGACGTTGCTGAAGGCAAGTGGATAGAACACCAGCAGCACGGTCTCCCCGCGCAGGGCGGACAGCCGGATCGGCGCGCCATGCTGGTCGTTGAGCTCGAAGTCGGGCGCCAGGTCCCCCACCTCAGCCGACATCGGCGTTCCCTTCCTGCCGTACGGCCGCCCGGCAACCGTACGGCGTCGAGAAGGCTTCTATCGACGGCCCTTGAAGACGAGCCGGGTGCCTGACCAATCCTTGGCCGCGCTGACGGTGCTCGTCTGCGACAGTCCTGCGGTCGTGGCGTCCTCGCCGATGTCACTCGGCTCGACGTGGCCGGGGCGGCCGGCCTTGGGGGTGAGCAGCCAGATCTGGCCCCCGTCCGCAAGGGCGGTCATCGCGTCGCTGAGAGCGTCGAACAGGTCCCCGTCTCCGTCTCGCCACCACAGCAGCACGACATCGACGACCTCTTCGTACTCCTCGTCCACCAGCTCGTTGCCGGTCAGCTCTTCGATCGACTCGCGCAGCGCTTCGTCGCTGTCCTCGTCCCAGCCGATCTCCTGCACCACCTGACCCGGCTTTAGGCCGAGTCGTTCGGCCAGGCCGCGCTCGCCCTGCGCCTGACCCGCGGTCGCGCTCACGTTCATCCCTCCTGCTCGGGTGGACCCCGCTTCCATGAGACCCGTACCGTTTCTCAGTACGTCTCGTTCGGCACAGTCCACACGCTGTGACCCATCGTCGTCAACGGTCGCCACGGCCCACGGGCCGCACCGTTATCTGTTTGCCGGACAAAAGCCCCCAAAATACCGGCCGTTCGTATGATCCCCCGTCCAGGGTGGGGGCAATCCACACCAAAGCATTACGTGGCGCCGACGGACCTGGCTCCGCCAAACGCCCTGGTCCTCATGGTCCCCCCACCCACCCGCCCCAATCCCTGAACGAATCAGATCCCCGGAGAGCTGTGCCGCGCGTACGAGCCCCGGCCAGGCCCCCGCGAGGAAAGTGTCCAGGGCCCCGCAAACCCGCCCCCAGCAGGCCCTGGAGGCGGCCCAGCACCCCCCTGAACGACCCTCCGCCCTCCCCCGCGCGGGCGACTTACTCACGAGTAGCGCAATCCTGATGTGCATGCTTCGCGAAAATCGTCCTACCATCGGTGGTCTAGTGCCGCGACTGACAAGGCTTGCTCCCTGGGGCAAGCCTTTGGCGGGAAGGGCACAAGGCCAAGGGCCCGGTTACTGAACGGTAGAGATGCACTTTCCGGACCCAGCAGCCAGGATGGAAGAAGACCTAGACCTGCCCGTGTCCATTCTCGGAAGGCGAAAACCCAGTGGCTTCCGGACGCCAGCGTTTCTCGATCATCAGTGACGGCCTACCGAGCCAGGTCCCTGATATCGATCCGAGCGAGACCCAGGAGTGGCTCGAATCGCTCGACAACGTCATCAAGACGGAGGGCCGCACCCGCGCCCGCTACCTGATGCTCCGCCTGCTGGAGCGCGCCCGCGAACACCAGGTCGGGGTGCCAGGCTTGCGCAGCACCGACTACATCAACACGATCCCGCCAGAGCGGGAGCCGTGGTTCCCCGGCGATGAATACGTCGAGCGCCGGATCCGGGCCTACATCCGGTGGAACGCGGCGGTCATGGTCACCCGGGCCAACGCGCGCACCAACGTCGGCGGTCACATCGCCACTTACGCGTCGGCGGCCTCGCTGTACGAGGTCGGCTTCAACCACTTCTTCCGCGGCAAGGACCACGGCGAGTCGGGCGACCAGGTCTTCTTCCAGGGGCACGCGGCCCCCGGCATGTACGCGCGCGCGTTCCTCGAGGGCCGGCTGAGCGCGCAGCAGCTGGACGCGTTCCGCCAGGAGCTGTCGCACGGCTTCAAGGGTCTGCCGTCCTATCCGCACCCGCGGCTGATGCCGGACTTCTGGGAGTTCCCCACGGTGTCGATGGGCCTCGGCCCGATCGCCGCCATCTACCAGGCGCGCTTCAACCGCTATCTCGCCGACCGGCAGATCAAGGACACCTCGCGCTCCCACGTGTGGTGCTTCCTCGGCGACGGCGAGATGGACGAGCCCGAGTCGCTCGGCGCGATCGGCCTGGCCTCCCGCGAGGAGCTCGACAACCTCACCTTCGTCATCAACTGCAACCTGCAGCGCCTCGACGGGCCGGTGCGCGGCAACGGCAAGATCATCCAGGAGATGGAGTCGATCTTCCGCGGCGCCGGGTGGAACGTGATCAAGGTCATCTGGGGCCGCGACTGGGATCCGCTGCTCGCGCAGGACGTCGACGGCGTCCTGGTCAACCAGATGAACACCACGCCCGACGGCCAGTTCCAGACCTATTCGGTGGAGAGCGGCGGCTACATCCGGGAGAACTTCTTCGGCGGCGACCCGCGGCTGCGCAAGCTGGTCGAGCACATGTCCGACGAGGACATCCGCAAGCTGTCGCGCGGCGGCCACGACTACCGCAAGGTGTACGCGGCGTTCAAGGCGGCCTCCGAGCACGTCGGCCAGCCGACCGTCATCCTGGCCCAGACCATCAAGGGCTGGACGCTCGGCAAGGACTTCGAGGCCCGCAACGCCACGCACCAGATGAAGAAGATGACCAAGGCCGAGCTCAAGGAGTTCCGCGACCGGCTCTATCTTCCGATCCCCGACAAGGATCTCGAAGGCGACCTGCCGCCCTACTTCCACCCGGGCGAGGACAACGAAGAGATCGCCTACATGCGCGAGCGCCGCGCGGCGCTCGGCGGCTTCCTGCCGAAGCGAATCCTTCGGTCCAAGCCGCTCAAGCTGCCCGGCGACGACGTCTACAAGCAGCTCGCCAAGGGCTCGGGCAAGCAGAACGTGGCCACCACCATGGCCTTCGTACGCCTGCTCAAGGATCTGATGCGGGACAAGGAGATCGGCCACCGGTTCGTGCCGATCATCCCGGACGAGGCGAGGACGTTCGGGCTCGACGCCATGTTCCCCACCGCGAAGATCTACAACCCGCACGGCCAGACCTATGAGGCGGTCGACCGCGACCTGCTCCTTTCGTACAAGGAGTCGACGACCGGGCAGATCCTGCACGAGGGCATCAACGAGGCCGGCTCGATGGCCTCGGCGATCGCCGCCGGCACGTCGTACGCCACGTTCGGCGAGCACATGATCCCGATCTACATCTTCTACTCGATGTTCGGGTGGCAGCGCACGGGCGACCAGATGTGGCAGATGGGCGACCAGATGGGCCGCGGCTTCCTGCTCGGCGCCACCGCCGGCCGCACCACGCTCAACGGCGAGGGCCTGCAGCACGAAGACGGCCACACGCCGCTGATCGCCTCGACCAACCCGGCCGCCATCTCCTATGACCCCTCGTGGGCGTTCGAGATCACGCACATCGTCCGTGACGGCCTCCGCCGGATGTACGGCGACCAGCCGGAGAACGTCTTCTACTACATGACGGTCTACAACGAGCCCTATCAGCAGCCGGCGCAGCCGGCGGGCATCGACGTCGCCGGCCTGCTCAAGGGCCTCTACCTGTTCGCTCCGGCGGCCGGTGAGGGCATCTCGGCCAACATCCTCGTGTCCGGCGTGGCCGGGCCGTGGGCGCTCGAGGCGCAGCGGATGCTGGCCGACGAGTGGGGCGTGCAGGCGTCGGTGTGGTCGGCCACGTCGTGGTCGGAGCTGCGCCGCGACGCCCTCGCGGCCGAGGAGCACAACCTGCTCAACCCCGAGGCCGAGCAGCGGGTGCCCTATGTCACGCGGCTGCTGTCCAGCGCGTCCGGGCCGTTCGTGGGCGTCAGCGACTACATGCGGGCCGTTCCCGACCAGATCTCGCAGTGGATCCCCGGTGACTGGTCCTCGCTCGGCACCGACGGGTTCGGCCTGTCCGACACCCGCTCGGCGCTCCGCCGCCACTTCCACGTGGACGCCGCGTCGATCACTTTGGCCGTCCTCACCCAGCTCGTACGCCGGGGAGAGGTCAAGCCGGAGGCGCTCCGCGAGGCGATCGCCCGCTACCACCTCAAGAACGGCGTGACCGAGGTGGGCGCGACGAACGAGACCAACGACACCCAGTCCATGGGCGTCTAGTGCCGCACTAGGCGAAACGTGAAGAAGGCCCCCCGGACCGCCGGGGGGCCTTCTGGTTTCAGCCGAACGACTTACTCATTACGGGGTGGCGCAGCTGTAGCTGGTCGGCATCTGGGTGTTGCCGTTGGGGCGGTTGACCTGGAAGCCGAAGGTGCCGGTGCTGGCTCCAGGCGCCAGGTTGCCGTTGAAGCTCACGCTCTTGGCCGTGACGGTCTGGCCGCTGACGGTGACCGTGGCGTTCCACGAGCCGGACAGGGTGTGCCCGGCCGGGAGCGTGAAGGTCACGGTCCAGCTGGGGATCGTCGACGTGCTGGTGTTCGTGATGGTCAGCGGGTTGATCACATATCCGGTGCCCCACTGCGTCTGCACGGTCGGGGTGGCCGAGCACGCGCCCGTCGTCCCACCGCCCTGCGTGGTGATCTGGGCCGTGTTCGACACCGCTGAGACGTTTCCGGCCGCGTCACGCGCCCGCACCTGGAAGCGGTACGTGGTGTTGGCCGTCAGACCCGTCACCGCGAACGACGTCGTCGTCGAGGTGCCCACCTGGGTGAACGTGCCGCCGGATGCGCCCTGCGCCTGCAGGATGTCATAACCGGTGACGCCCACGTTGTCGGTGGAGGCCGTCCACGCCAGGCTCGTGCCGGTCTGGGTCGTCCCGGACGCCGCGAGACCCGACGGAGCGGTCGGCGCCTGAGTATCGCCGCCACCCGCCGAGGTGGTCACCGTGACCGGACTCGACACCGCCGACATGTTGCCGGCCGCGTCACGCGCCCGCACCTCGAACTGGTACGTCGTGCTCGCGGTCAGGCCGGTATTGGTGAAGCTGTTCGTCGTCGACGTTCCCACCTGGGAGAACGCGCCGCCGCCGGTCGAACGCAAGATGTCATAGCCGGTGACGCCGACGTTGTCCGTCGAGGCCGTCCAGTTCAGCGTGGCCGACGTCGCCGTCACGTTCGAGGCGGTCGGGGTGCCCGGCGTGCTCGGTGGAGTCGTGTCGGTCGGACCCGGGCCGAACGCGTTGGCCACCGCGTCATAGGCCGGCTTCGGGCTGTAGCTGTTGTTGTAGATCAGGCCACAGCACTGGTCGCTGAACGTTCCCGGGATCCACGAGTGCAGGTCGGTGAAGCCCCAGATCGTGATGCCGTCGCAGTTGGTGACCGCGAGGCAGGCGTTGACGACGTTGGTGTAGTACTGCGCCTGCGTCGCGTCCTTGGCCGCGGTCTCCGGGTTCAGCATGCGGACGTCCAGCTCGCTGATCCGGACGTGGACGCCCAGGTTGGCGAAGCGCTGGATGTTCTGCTGAAGGGTGCTCGGGAAGGCGAACTGGATCGCCAGGTGCGCCTGGAAGCCCACGCAGTCGATCGGCACGCCCTGCGAGCGCAGCGACGAGACGAGGTTGAACATCGCCGTGCTCTTGGCGTTGATGTCCTCGACGTTGAAGTCGTTGATGCAGAGCTTGGCGTCCGGGTCGGCCGCCCGGGCCGCCCGGAAGGCGTCGGCCACGAAGCTCTGGCCGAGCGTGTTGAACCAGAACGACTGACGGAAGGTGCCGTCCTCGTTGAAGATCTCGTTGACCACGTCCCAGCCGGTGACGGTCGGGTTGTTGGCCCAGTGGCCGACGACGGCGGCGATGTGCGCCTGCATCTCGGCCCGCATGTTGGTGGCGTTCATGCCCTGCACGTAGCCGGGCGTCTGGCTGTGCCACACGAGGGTGTGGCCGTGCACGGTCATGCCGTTCTGCTGGGCGAAGCTGACGATCTGGTCGCCGCCGGCGAAGCTGAACTGGTTGTCTTGGGGCTCGGTGGCGTCCCACTTCATCGCGTTCTCAGGAGTGGTCTGGTTGAACTCCCGGGCGGCGACGGTGCGGTACATCGCCTCGTTCGCCAGCGAATCCGTGGCGAGCGCGGTGCCGATGAACTTGCCGCGCGGCGCGGCGACTGTCTTTAACGGGCCGGCGGCCTGCGCCGGCGTGGCCACGACCACGCCGAACACGACCAGACCGGCCGCGCAGATCAGGCTGACGGCCTTGGAAGACCATCTCATGGGGTGGGGCTCCTCTCGATACTTTCTCTCCCGTCCCGAAAGTTTCGGGGACAGGCCTGAAGAAGGGTGGGCGGGGGGCATCATGATCGTCAGGGAGTGGCGCAGGTGTAGGCGGCCGGCATCTGCGTGTTGCCGCTGGGGCGGTTGACCTGGAAGCCGAAGCTGCCTGTGCCGGCTCCAGGCGCGAGCGTGCCGTTGAAGCCCACACTCTTGGCCGTGACGGTCTGGCCGCTGGTCGTGACGGTGGCGTTCCACGAGCCGGACAGGGTGTGCCCGGCCGGGAGCGTGAAGGTCACGGTCCAGCTGCTGATGGTGGACGTGCTGGTATTGGTGATGGTCAGCGGGTTGATGACGTACCCGGTGGCCCACTGGGTCTGCACGGTCGGGGTGGCCGAGCACGCGCCGGTCGTCCCACCGGTCTGCGTGGTGATCTGGGCCGTGTTGGAGACCGCTGAGACGTTGCCGGCCGCGTCACGCGCCCGCACCTGGAAGCGGTACGTGGTGTTCGCGGTCAGGCCCGTGTTGGTGAAGCTGGTCGTGGCCGAGGTGCCGACCACGGCGAACGTGCCGCCCGTCGCGCCGGTCGCGCGGAGGACGTCGTAGCCGGTCACGCCCACGTTGTCGGTCGAAGCGGTCCACGAGAGGTTGGTGCTGGTCGCCGTGGTGCCCGCGGCGGCGAGGCCGGTCGGGGCGGTCGGGGCCTGGGTGTCGCCGGTGCCCGCCTGTGTGGTGATCTGGGCCGTGTTCGAGACCGCCGAGACGTTGCCGGCCGCGTCACGCGCCCGCACCTGGAAGCGGTACGTGGTGTTGGCCGTCAGACCCGTCACCGCGAACGACGTCGTCGTCGAGGTGCCCACCTGGGTGAACGTGCCGCCGGTCGCGCCCTGCGCCTGCAGGATGTCGTAACCGGTGACGCCCACGTTGTCGGTGGAGGCGGTCCAAGCCAGGCTTGTGCCGGTCTGGGTCGTCCCGGACGCCGCGAGACCCGACGGAGCGGTCGGCGCCTGCGTGTCGCCGACAGTGGCCGGGGGCACGCGGACGATCCGGTCGTCGCCGGTCACCGGTGTGCCGCGGCCGTCGCGGTTGCTCGTGGTGATCCACAGCCAGCCGTCGGGGCCGACCGTCACCGCGCGCAGGCGGCCGAAGGTGTTCTGCAGCTGGGCCAGCGGGGTGCCGGCCGTCCCGTTGTTCAGCGGTACGGTCCACAGCCGCCTACCGGCCAGCGCTCCCGCGAAGAGCGTGTTGTTGGCGAACGCCAGGCCGCTCGGCGAGGCCTCGGCCGTGGTCCACGTGACGATCGGGTTGCGGAAGCTCGGGTTGTTGCAGATGCCCTCGCAGGTCGGCCAGCCGTAGTTGCTGCCGGCGACGATCATGTTGATCTCGTCGGTGGTGTTCTGGCCGAACTCGGTGGCGAACATCCGGCCCTGCGCGTCCCAGGCCAGGCCTTGCACGTTGCGGTGGCCGTAGGTGTAGACGTACGTGCCGAACGGGTTGCCGGGGGCGGGCTGGCCGTCGGGCGTCATCCGGAGGATCTTGCCGCCCAGGCTGTTGAGGTTCTGGGCGTTGGCCGAGTTCCCGGAGTCGCCGGCGCCGACGTACAGCATGCCGTCGGGACCGAACGCGATGCGCCCGCCGTCGTGAATCGCGCCGCTGGGAGCGCCAGAGAAGATCAGGTTCTGGGTGCCCGGCGCGTTCAGGCGCAGCCGCACCATCCGGTTGTCGCCCGATGTGCTGGTGAAGTACGCGTAGACCCACTGGTCGGTGGCGTAGTTCGGGGAGACGGTGATACCGAGCAGGCCGCCCTCGCCGTTGGCCGAGACGCCGTTGATCGTGGCGACGGGAGTGGCCGTCTGCCCGGGGCGTACCTGCAGGATGCGGCCGCTCATGCGCTCGGACACCAGGGCGCTGCCATCGGGGAGGAACGTCAGCCCCCACGGGACCTCGAGCCCGGTCACGGCCGTCTGGGCGCGATCGAAATCGAAGCCGCCCACTACCGCGGCACTCGCCGGTGATGCATAGAGCATCGCCGCGAGGAGGGTAATGACCAGAGCCGGGATGCTGCGCATGCGCATGGCGTACTTCCTTGCTCACCGTCGGGCGGACGCCCGCACGATAAGCGGCTCATGTTCGGAAACTCAACGCGGTGAACTTTCGGCGTTCGCTGCGAACGCTTTCACCAGCGCTCGCGCGCCACCTGCGCCTTTACCCGCCTGAAAGTTCCACAGCCGGCCCGGTGCCACACTGGTCCCATGGTCAATGTGCCGGACTCTCACCAAGATCTGTTGGACGCACCGTTCGCCGTGTGCGCCACCATCGATCCCCACGGCCGCCCCCAGATGACGGGCGTGTGGTTCGTCAACGACGAGGACGCCATCCGCATGTCGGTCACCGACACCCGCAAGAAGACGCGCAACCTTCAGCGGAACCCGGCGTGCACGGTGTACATCGTCGACCCCCAGAACCCGCTGCGCTACCTCGAGATCCGCGGCGACGCCGAGGTCATCCCGGACGACGACTTCGAATTCGCCGACCGGATGGGCGTGAAATACAACGCCGACGTGCGCAAGATGACCCCGCCGGACCAAAAACGCGTCGTCCTCGCGTTGCGCCCGGTCCACGTCAACGCCGTCGACATCAGCCGATAAAAACCGGATAAGCGAATACGCTTAAGCCATGTTTAACGGCGGCTCGTTAGACATGGCGCATGACATTCACCAGAACTCGGATCGCCGCGCTGGCCGCCGTACCGCTGATATTGACGGCGACGGCGTGCGGCGCGGCCGATGACGACGGCTCGATCGCCTCGGCGGCCGGCCCCTCGGGATCGTCTGGGGCGGCCGCCGGGCCATCGCCCGCCGCCTCGCCCGATGCCCTGAAGTTCGCCCAGTGCATGCGTGAGCACGGCATTGACATGCCCGATCCCGAGCCGGGCACCGACAAGGTCCAGATCCGGATCAACGGGAAGCCGGACGAGGCCAAGATGCAGGGCGCGCAGCAGGCGTGCCGGCGGTACAGCCCGATCGGAAACGGCCCCGGGAAGATCGATCCGGGCTTCCAGGACGCGGTGCTGAAATACACGAAATGTATGCGCGACCACGGCGTCGACATGCCCGACCCGAAATTCGACGGCGGCCGGGTGATGATGGGCGGGCCGCGCGGAAATCCCGACTCCGCGGTCACCAAAAAGGCCGACGAGGCCTGCCGGAAATTGTTGCCGGGCGAGCTGGGCGCGCCCCGGTGAAGCGCGGCGCGGTCATCGTGGGGGCCGCCGTCGTCGCCATCGGCGGCGGCGCGGCGGCCGCCGCCTTCACCGGTGGCGGGGCGGCGCCGGCGCCGACGGCCACCCCCTCGGCCACCGCCGAGATCACCCGGTCCGACCTTGTCGACACCAAGGACGTGGACGGCACGCTCGGCTACTCCGGCCGCCGGGTGCTGCCCAACCAGGCGCAGGGCACCGTGACCCGGATCCGCGACGAGGGCGCGGTCGTGCGCCGCGGTGGCTGGCTCTACCAGGTCGCCGGGCGCCCCGTGATCCTCATGTACGGAAATATCCCGATCTATCGGCGTCTGGCGTACGGGGTGGAGGGCAAGGACGTCGAGCAACTCGAGCGCAACCTGGAGGCGCTGGGCTACGACCCAGGAACGGTCGACGAAAACTTTTCGGGCCTGACCGCGAAAGCCGTTCGAGACTGGCAGGACGACAACAACCTGCCGGAAACCGGGGCTGTCGACAGCGCACAGGTGATCGTCGGCTCGGGCCCCCTCCGCATCGCCGAGGCGACCGCAGAAAAGGGCGACCCGGCAGGACGATCGGTCGTCACCACGACGAGCACGAAGCGGATCGTCCACGTCGACCTGCCCGCCTCCGACCAGCAGCTGGCCCGGCTCGGGGCGCGCTGCGGGCTGGAACTGCCCACCGGAACCACGACGACCGGGACGATCACCGCGATCGGCACGGTCGCCCAACCGGCCAAGCAACAGGGCGGCGAGGCCACGATCGACCTCGAGGTGACCGTCAAGGGCCGCCTCGGCCGGCTCGACCAGGCCCCCATCACGGTCAGCCTGCAGAGCGAACGCCACAAGAACGTCCTGTCCGTCCCCGTCGAGGCCCTCCTCGCCCTCCGCGAGGGCGGCTACGGCATCCGCCTGGCCGGCGGCCAGGTGATCCCCGTCACCCCCGGCCTCTTCGCCGCCGGCCGCGTCGAGATCTCCACCCCCACCGACGCCCCCCTCACCCCCTCTCTCACCCTCACCCCCGGCCAAAAAGTCGAGGTCCCCCCCTCATGACCCGTGATCTTGCAGGAATTCCCGAACCCCAGGTCACCCCCGGTCGTGATCATGCACTTTCTCCCGCCCCGCAGGTCAGCGAGCCGGTGATCTTGCTGTCCGGGGTGTCGAAGTCCTACCCCGGAGGCGTACACGCCCTGCGGGAGGTCGACCTGCGGGTCGACGCGGGCGAGCTGGTCGCCATCGTCGGGCCGTCCGGGTCGGGCAAGTCGACCATGCTCCACCTCATCGGCACGCTTGACCGGCCGTCGGCCGGCAGCGTCCGGATCGCCGGATACGACGTGGCCGACCTGACCGACCGCGAGCTGTCGGCGCTCCGCGCCCGGCGCATCGGTTTCGTGTTCCAGCAGTTCCATCTGGCCGACGGCGTACCCGCGCTCGACAACGTGGCGGACGGCCTGCTCTACGCGGGGGTGGCAAGGCGCGAACGGCGCGAGCGCGCGGCCGCCGCGCTGGAGCGGGTCGGGCTCGCCCACCGGCTGGACCACCGGCCGAACGAACTGTCCGGCGGCGAGAAGCAGCGGGTGGCCGTGGCCAGGGCCGTGCTCGGCGAGCCGGCGCTGCTGCTGGCCGACGAGCCGACCGGAAACCTCGACAGCGCGTCCGGCGCCGAGGTCCTGGCCGTGCTGCGCGAGCTCAACGCGGCCGGGACCACGGTCGCGATCATCACGCACGACGCCGAGGTGGCCGACGCCGCGCCGCGCCGCGTGCACCTCCGGGACGGGCTCGTGGTCACCGACACAGCAAGAGTGGGGGCGCGATGAGCGAGCCGATGAAACCTGCCCGGCTGGCGGTCGGCGACCTGATCCGGGTGGGCGGCGCGGGACTCCGGGCCCGGCCTACGCGGGTGCTGCTGTCGGCGCTCGGCATCGCCATCGGCATCGCGACGATGGTCGCCGTCGTCGGGATCTCCTCCTCCAGCAAGGCCAAGCTGCTGAACGAGCTCGACAAGCTGGGCACCAACATGCTCACGGTGACGCCCGGCCAGACGCTGTTCGGCGAGGACGCCACGCTGCCGAAGGAGGCGCCGGCGATGATCCGCGCCATCGGCCCTGTGCGTACGGCCGGCGCGACCGGCAAGACCGGTGAGAACGTCTACCGGACGGACCGGATCCCGGCGACCCAGACGGCCGGGCTCACGGTCCAGGCCACGTCGCTGGACCTGCCCGGCACCCTGCAGACGGCGGTTCGGAGCGGCGTCTGGCTCAACGCGGCGACCGCGCGCGAGCGGGCGGTCGTGCTCGGCGCGGTGGCGGCGCAGCGGCTGGGCGCCGAGCCCGGCCAGTCAGTGTGGATCAAGGGTCAGTGGTGGACGGTCGTCGGCGTGCTGGAGATCTCGCCGCTCGCGCCGGACATCGACCGGTCGGCGCTGATCGGGTTCACGGCCGCCGAGCGCTACCTGAACTTCGATGGCTACCCGACCACGATCTACACGCGTTCGGCCGACGACGCGGTGACCGACGTTCGCGGGGTCCTCCCCCGTACGGCCAACCCGGAGAACCCCGAGGAGGTCAACGTGAGCCGGCCGTCGGACGCGCTGGCGGCGCGGGCCGCGGCGGCGGGGGCGTTCACGAACCTGCTCCTCGGGATCGGCGCGGTGGCACTGCTGGTCGGCGGCGTCGGCGTCGCCAACACCATGGTCATCTCGGTGCTGGAACGCCGCCGCGAGATCGGCCTGCGCCGCTCGCTCGGCGCGACGCGGGCGAATGTGCGGCTCCAGTTCCTGACCGAGTCGCTGCTGCTGTCCGGACTGGGCGGAGTGGCGGGGGCCCTGCTCGGCGCGATCGTCACCGTGGCGTACGCCACCTGGCGCGACCTTCCGCCGGTGCTGCCCGCCTGGGCTCCCGCCGGCGGCCTGGCCGCGACGCTGCTGGTCGGCACCGTGGCCGGCATCTACCCCGCCGCCCGCGCCGCCCGCATGTCACCCACCCTCGCGCTCTCCACCACTTAACCGTCGCATTCAGGAACGCCTTCCCTTAACTCACGTTTAGCGGCTGTCAGGGAGTCTTACGCCATGCGCGTGCTGATTGCGGAGGATGAGCGGGTCCTGGCGGACACGGTCGCGACCGGGTTGCGGCGCGAGACCATGGCGGTCGACGTGGTGTACGACGGGTCGGCCGCCCTGGAGCGGGCCATGGTCAACGACTACGACGTGATCGTGCTGGACCGCGACCTGCCGGAGATGCACGGCGACGAGGTGTGCCGCGCGCTCGCCGCCGGGCGGAACCCGGCCCGGATCATCATGCTCACGGCCGCCGGCGACCTGCGGTCGAAGGTGGAGGGCCTGTCGATCGGCGCGGACGACTATCTGCCGAAGCCGTTCGACTTCCCCGAGCTGGTGGCGCGGCTGCGGGCGCTCGCACGGCGGGCGACGCAGATGGTGCCGCCCGTGCTGGAGCGGGCCGGGGTGACGCTCGATCCGGCGCGCCGCGAGGTGTACCGGGACGGGCGATACGTGGCGCTCAGCCCCAAGGAGTTCGCCGTGCTGGAGGTCCTCCTGCGCGCCGGCGGGACCGTGGTCAGCGCGGAGGATCTGCTGGAGAAGGCATGGGACGAGAACATCAGCTATTTCACCAACTCCGTACGGGTGACGGTCATGACGCTGCGCAAGAAGCTGGGCGCGCCACCGGTGATCGAGACCGTGACCGGCGCGGGATATCGGCTGTGAGGCTCGTCGAGCGGCGGATGCCGGTGCGCTGGCGGCTCACGCTCGTGCACGGCAGCGTCTTCTTCCTGACGGCTGTGGTCTTCGTGGCCTTCAACTACCTGTTCGTCAACCAGATCATCAACCGGCGGTTCCAATATCGGGTCGACCGCGGCACGGTCGTGCAGCTGGGCACCAATCCTCTGCCGCCCATCAACGACAAGCTCTTCCTCGCGACGTTGGACACCGCGGTCGACACCTACCGTGACATGGTCATGAACTCGCTCGTGTGGTGGTCGCTGGCCTCGGCCGCCGTCATCGGGCTGATCGGGCTGGCGGCCGGCTGGCTCGTGGCGCGCCGGGCGCTGGCCCCGCTGCAGACCGTCACCGAGACCGCGCGCCGCCTGTCCGACAGCACCCTCCATCAGCGCATCTCTCTCGCGGGGCCGCGCGATGAGATCAGGGAGCTGGCCGACACGTTCGACTCGATGCTGGAGCGGCTGGATCACGCCTTCGACGGGCAGCGGCGGTTCGTCGCCAACGCCTCGCACGAGCTGAAGACGCCGCTCGCCATCGACCGCGCCCTGCTGCAGGTGGCGCTGGCCGACACGGCCGTGCCCGCCGGTCTCCGCCCCGTACGCGAGGAGTTGCTGGCGTCGAACGCCCGCCAGGAACGGCTCATCGAAGGGTTGCTGATGCTGGCGCAGAGCGAGCGCGAACCGGCCACGCGGGAGCCGGTCGACCTGCGCGACCTGGCCGGGGGCGGCACCGAGCCGGCGCCGGCGCTCGGCGATCCCGTGCTGCTGGAACGGATGATCGCCAACCTGCTCGACAACGCCGACAAATACAACGACGAGCGCGGGATCGTGGAGATCCGCACCGGGGTCGAGAGCGGGCACGCGTACGTGACGGTCGAGAACACGGGCGCCATCGTCAACCCGGGGCAGGCGGCCGGGCTCTTCGAGCCTTTCCGCCGGTTGGAGCGCGACCGGATCGGCTCGGCCACGGGCGCCGGGCTGGGCCTGTCGATCGTGCGGGCCATCGCGCGCGCCCACGGGGGCGCCGCGTCGGCCGCCGCCCGCGAGGGCGGCGGCCTCGTGGTGACCGTGCGCCTCCCGGCGCGTTACTCCGTCGCCGGGGAGAAGACGCCGAACAGGTTGCCCGAGGTGTCGGTCATATAGGCGAAGTCGGGGCCGGATGCGTTGCCGAGCTTCCGGAAGATCACCTTGCCGCCGAGCGACTCGGTCTTGTCACAGGCCGCGGCCACGTCTTCGACCACGACCGTGAAGATGCCGTGATTGGGGAACTGCCCCTTCGTGCCGAACAGGCCGCCACTCGGGCGGCCGTCGCCGTAGTCGATGATGCGATAGTCCAGGCCGCCACCCACCGACTCTTCGTCGACCGTGAACCGCCAGCCGAACAGATCGCCGTAGAAGCGCTCGGCGCTCTCCGGGTCGTCGGTCGCGACCTCGAACCAGCTGACGGTGTTGAAGGCGGGAGTGCTCATCTTTCCTCCATGTTTTCGCTGATGAGCCCAGTCTCCGAGGTGGTCGCGACAACCCTGTGTCGGTGTTTCTAATCAAGAACCGGAATTCTTGTGATCATGGCGGGGATGTCGGCGTCGAAGTCGGCCAGCGGCCTTTCGTCCGCCGGCTCGTCGGTGACCTCGGCGGAGGCGATCCGGTCGAGCCGGAAGACCCGGACCGCGTCGCGCAGCCGGCACCAGGCGACCAGATACCACGTGCCGCCGCGGCCGCTGACGAACGCGCCCGGCTCGACCGCGCGCTCGGTCGGCACCCCGTCGACGTCGGCATAACAGATCCGCAGGACCCGATGGCGGAGCAGGGCATCCTCGATGCAGCGCACGACGGCGCTCGACGGACCGGCCCGCACGGGCTCGACGCCCACCATGATCTGCACGCGGGTGGCCAGCACCCTGGCCCGGTCACCCTGCGGACCGGGCATGGCGGCGACCAGCTTTCGCAGCGCACTGCGCGCGTGCTCGGCGAAAGGCTGGTCGCCGCCGCGGGAGAGCGCGATCGCGACGGCCACGGCCTCTTCTGGGCTGAAGTTGAGCGGGGGAAGGGACATGCTCTTCTCCAGCGCGTAGCCGCCCCTGCGGCCGGGCTCGGCGTAAATGGGGACGCCGGACTGCTGCAGGGCCGCGATGTCGCGCTCGATGGTGCGCGTGCTCACGTCGAACCGGACGCCCAGCTCACGGGCGGACTGGCAGCGCGGGGCGATCGCCCGCAACTGCTCGACCAGCGCGTACAACCTGTCGGTGCGGTTCACGCCGCGAGGCTACAAGCCGCCACCGACAATTCCCGCGAGCTCCTCCAGGCGCTCGCGGCCGGGCTCGGGAAAGCGCTCGTCAGTGACCTCGGCGCCCATGATCCGGTCGAGCCGGAAGACCCGCACATCCTCGCGGAGCCGGCACCAGGCGACCAGATACCAGTGGCCGCCTCGGCCGCCCAGGCAGATGCTCGGCTCCACGTCGCGGGTGGTGCGCACGCCCTTGGTCGACAGATAGTCGACGCGCAGCACGAACCGGCCGGCCAGCGCCTGATCGATGGCGCGCTTGACCGCCTCGAACCCGCCGAGCGCATAGCCCCCCGCGTCGACGACGATCGGCACGCCGGAACGCTGCAGCTCGCCCACGTCACGCACGATCGTGGTCTTGCTGACGCCCAGACGCTCGCCTAATCGGCGCGCGGAGACCGCACCGGGAGCCCTCGCCTCGAGCTCGGCGACGATCGCCGTCAGCCGCTCCGGTCGCTTCACACAGTAAAATCTACGTCACGCATCCGACAAAATCCCGCTCAACGGCCGCGTGTTGACGATCCTTTCGGGCTCGATCCCACACTGGGCGGCCCGCACGCATCCGTTGCTCTGCCAGTCGAGCTGGCCGGGCGCGTGCGCGTCGGAGTCGATCGCGAAGTCGCAGCCCATCTCGTACGCGAGACGCATCAGCCGCTTGGGCGGGTCGAGCCGGTCGGGCCGCGAGTTGATCTCGACGGCCACCCCGAACTGGCGGCACGCCTCGAAGACGATCTCAGCCTCGAAGGACGACTCGGGCCGCAGCCCGCCACGCCTGCCGCCCGCCTGCACCACCCGGCCCGTGCAATGGCCGAGCACGTCGACGTGCGGATTGGCGACCGCGGTGATCATCCGCCTGGTCATGCCCTCGGAGTCCATCCGGAGGTTGGAGTGCACGCTGGCGACCACCACGTCGAGCCGGGCCAGCAGATCGGGCTCCTGGTCGAGACCACCGTCGCCGAGGATGTCGACCTCGATGCCGGTGAGGATCCGGAACGGCGCCAGCTTCTCGTTGAGCTCGGCGACCACGTCGAGCTGGGCGCGCAGCCGCTCGGCGGTGAGCCCGTTGGCGACGGTCAGGCGCGGCGAGTGGTCGGTCAGCGCCAGGTATTCGTGGCCGAGGGCCTGCGCCTCACGCGCCATGTCCTCGATGGAGGAGCCGCCGTCGGACCAGTCGGAGTGGCTGTGCAGGTCGCCCTTCAAGGCGTCTCTGATGAGGCGGGTCGCGTCGTCGAGGTCGGTGTCCTTGGTGTCCTCGAGGCGCCGGAGGTAGGTGGGCACCTTGCCGTCGAGCGCCTCGGCGACGGCGAGCGCGGTCACCTTGCCGATGCCCTTGAGGCCGGTCAGGCCGCCGTTCTTGACGAGCCGATCCAGCTCGCCAGGGGGCAGCTCGGCGATCGTGGCGGCGGCGCCGCGAAAAGCGCGCACGCGGTAGGTGGGCTCTCCGGCCCGCTCCAGCAACGTCGCGATCCGCTTCAGCGCCTCGACCGGGTCCATGCGACAAGCATGGCACCGGCGCAAGTCCACGGCATCCAGGATGACCTGGCACGCTAGAGACGTGGACGACACGCTGCACCGAAGGGCCCGCGAGATCGGTGGCACCCGCGAGGACACCGCCCGCCGGCTCGACCGCGCCATGGGGAGCCTGGGCACCGCCGCGATGGCGCGGATGGAGGAGCGTCTGTCCTGGTATCGGGCGCTGTCCGCGGAGGACAGGTCGTGGGTGGGGCTGGTCGCCCAGGCGGGCATCGCGGCCTTCGTCGAGTGGTTCGGGCACGCCGGCGAGGGGCGTCCGACGCCCAGCATCGAGTTCTTCGGCACGGCGCCGCGCGAGCTGAAGCGGAGCGTGTCCCTGCAACAGACGGTCGACCTCGTCCGCATCGTGGTCGAGGTGGTCGAGGCGCAGACGGCCGACCTCGCCGCCCCTGGCGGCGAGGAGGAGCTGCGCAACGCCATGCTGCGCTACACGCGGGACGTGGCCTTCGCCGCAGCCCAGGTGTACGCGCGCGAGGCCGAGGCCCGCGGCTCGTGGGACGCCCGGCTCGAGGCGCTGATCGTCGACGCCCTGGTCCGCGGCGAGGTCGACGACGGCCTCCATTCCTGGGCGGCCGCGCTCGGCTGGACCTCGTCGCCGGTCGTGGTCTTCGCGGGGTTCGCTCCCGACGCCGACCCGCAGAGCATCGTCGAAGGGCTGCGCGACAAGGGCCGCAGGGTCGCGCACGATCTGCTCGCGGGCGTCCAGGGCGACCGGCTGATCGTGATCGTGGGCGGCGCCGACAGCATCAAGGAGGCGGCGCGCACGGTGGTCCCCCGGTTCGGTCCTGGGCCGATCGTCATCGGGCCTGAGGTGACCGACCTGCACGCGGCGGCCCGTTCGGCGCGGGCCGCGATCGCCGGGCTGCGCGCGGCGGGGGGCTGGCCCGACGCGCCGCGTCCGGTGCTGGCCGACGACCTGCTGGCCGAGCGCGCCATCGCGGGCGACGAGGACGCACGCAGCCAGCTCGTGGAGCACGTGTTCAAGCCGCTCGCCGGCACTCCCCTGCTTGACACGCTGGCGACCTACCTGGAGCAGGGCACGTCCTTGGAGGCGACGGCGCGGTTGCTGTTCGTGCATCCCAACACGGTTCGCTACCGGCTCAGGAAGATCACCGAGCTGACCGGATACCAGCCCACGGAAGGGCGATCCGCGTTCACGCTTCAGGTCGGTCTCATTCTTGGCCGCCTGACCGTAACGTAAGAAATCGGGCCGAAACGCGAGCTGTAGGAATCCCACAAATATGCGGGCGTAAACTTCGTTCGGATCATCATCAGTATGGTGAAGTCCTACAGGGCAGGCTGGGTTGTGTGCTCGTCATCGTCGCCCCAGGCCAAGGCGCCCAGACTCCAGGCTTCCTGAATCCATGGCTGGAGGTCCCCGCCTTCCGTGATCGCTTGTCCGAATGGTCCGAAATTGCTGGGCTTGATCTGATCGCGTACGGGACGACCGCAGACGCGGACGAGATCCGTGACACGGCCGTCGCGCAGCCGCTTCTGGTGGCCGCGGCCCTGGCGGCGTACGAGACGCTGGGCCTCGAGCCCGGCGCGGTCGCCGGGCACAGCGTGGGCGAGCTGGCCGCGGCGGCGATCTCCGGAGTGCTCACCCCGGCCGAGGCGATCGGCCTCGTGCGGGTGCGGGCCGAGGCGATGGCCAAGGCCGCGGCGGTGACCAAGACCGGCATGACCGCCGTCCTCGGCGGCGTCGACGTGCTGGAATCGATCGAACGGCACGGCCTGACCCCCGCCAACGTCAACGGCGCCGGCCAGGTCGTGGCCGGTGGCACCCTCGAGGAGCTGGCGGCCTTCGCGGCCGACCCGCCACAGAGGGCGCGGCTGATTCCGCTGTCGGTGGCCGGGGCGTTCCACACGTCCCACATGGCTCCCGCGGTCGAGCAGATGCGCGCGGCGGCGGCCGAGCTCACCCCGTCCGACCCGGCGGTCACACTCCTGCAGAACGCCGACGGAGCCGTCGTGACCAGCGGCGCCGACTATCTCGCCCGGCTCGTCGACCAGGTGCGAAACCCGGTCCGCTGGGACGCGTGCATGGAGACCATGAGCGAGCTCGGCGTCACCACGATGATCGAGCTGCTGCCGGGCGGCACGCTGACGGGCATCGCCAAACGCGCGCTGCGCGGCGTGGCGACCGTCGCGCTGAAGACACCTGACGACATCGATGCGGCTCTGGAGGCGGCCAAGTGAGAATCACCCAGGGCGCACCTGGCGCGCGGATCCTGGCGTTCGGCCACTACCAGCCGGCCAATGTGGTCACCAACGACGACCTCGCCAAGACCATGGACACCAACGACGAGTGGATCCAGAGCCGCGTCGGGATCAAGGAGCGGCGCGTCGCCGGGCCGGAGGAGTCCGAGATCGACCTCGCCGTCCAGGCCGGCGGCAAGGCCCTGGCGGCCAGCGGGCTGGCCGCCTCCGACATCGACCTGGTGATCGTGGCCAGCTGCACGCTCGAGGCCCAGATCCCCAACGCCGCCGGCCGCGTGGCCCACCGGCTCGGCATCCAGGCTCCGGGCGCCTACGACGTCAACGCGGCCTGCGCCGGGTTCTGCTACGCGCTGTCGACGGCGAGCGACGCCGTCCGCGCCGGATCGGCCAAGAACGTGCTCGTCGTGGGCACCGAGAAGCTCAGCCAGTGGGTCGACTGGACCGACCGCAGCACCGCCGTGATCTTCGCGGACGGAGCCGGCGCGGCCGTCGTGGCGCCCTCGGAGACGCCCGGCATCGGCCCCGTGGCCTGGGGCAGCGCCGGCGACAAGGCCGAGGCGATCCAGGTCAAGGACCGCGACTCCTTC
Organism: Streptosporangiaceae bacterium NEAU-GS5; assembly: GCA_017592665.1. Classification (GTDB taxonomy): domain Bacteria; phylum Actinomycetota; class Actinomycetes; order Streptosporangiales; family Streptosporangiaceae; genus NEAU-GS5. Next base: position 46,098 of record JAGFNW010000016.1, read on the forward strand.
CTCTTCCAGGAAGGCCAGACCGTGTTCCGCTGGGCCACCACCGCGCTTCACCCCATCGCCAAGCTGGCCTGCGACCGTGCCGGAGTGGACCCGACCGAACTGGCCGCGTTCGTCCCGCACCAGGCCAACCTGCGCATCGTCGAGGCCATCGCGCGCAAGCTGGGCGCGGACAACGCGGTGATCGCCCGCGACATCGTGCTCGCGGGAAACACCTCGGCGGCGTCCATTCCGATGGCGCTGTCGCGCATGATCGAACACGGCGAGGTGCCATCCGGCGGCCTCGCGCTCCTCCTGGGTTTCGGCGCCGGTCTGACGTACGCCTCCCAGGTCATCGAGCTCCCCTAACACCCGAATCAAAAAAGTAGAAGGAGAACAAGTGGCAGTCACCGAGCAGGAGATCCTCGACGGCCTCGGCAAGATCGTCAACGAGATCACCGGCATCCCCGCGGCCGAGGTGACCCCGGAGAAGAGCTTCGTGGACGACCTCGACATCGACTCGCTGTCGATGGTGGAGATCGCCGTGGCGGCGCAGGACGAGTTCGGCGTCGAGATCCCCGACGACCAGCTGAAGCACCTGAAGACCGTCAAGGACGTCCTCAACTTCATCCAGGCCTGATTTCCCCCATCTCAAGAGGAGTGCAGAAAGTGAGTAAGGACCAGGTACGTGTCGTTGTCACCGGGCTCGGCGCGACGACGCCCCTCGGTGGAGACGCCTCCTCGACCTGGTCGGCGCTCCTCGCCGGGCAGTCGGGCATCCGAACGCTCACCGAGGATTGGGTGGACACGGTTCCGGTGCACTTCGCCGGAGTGGCCGCCGTCGACCCCGGTGAGGTCCTCCCCCGGCCCGAGGCGCGCCGCCTCGACCGGGCCGAGCAGTTCGCGCTGATCGCGTCCCGCCAGGCCTGGCAGGACGCCGGCGCTCCCGAGGTCGACTCCACGCGTCTCGGCGTGGTCGTCGGCAGCGGCATCGGCGGCATCGGCACCATCCTCTCCGCGTACGACACATACCGGACGAAGGGGTGGAATCGGCTGTCGCCGTTCACCGTGCCCATGCTCATGCCGAACGGCGCGGCCGGGTGGATCAGCATCGACCTGGGAGCCAAGGCCGGCGCGCACTCCCCCGTCAGCGCCTGCGCCACCGGCGCCGAGTCCATCGCGTACGGAATCGACATGATCCGCGCCGGCCGGGCCGACGTCGTGGTCGCGGGGGGCACCGAAGCGGCCATCCACCCGCTCAACGTGGCGTCCTTCGCGGCCATGCGGGCCATGTCGACCCGCAACGACGAGCCGCAGCGAGCTTCGCGGCCGTTCGACAAGGGCCGCGACGGGTTCGTGCTCGGCGAGGGCTCCGGGATCGTGGTGCTGGAGTCCGAGGAGTTCGCCCGGGCACGCGGCGCCCGGATCTACGCGGTCGCCGCCGGATACGGCTACACCTCTGACGGCCACCACATCTCGGCCCCCGACCCGTCCGGCGAGGGCGGCCGCAGGGCCATGGCGCTGGCGCTGACCGACGCCGGGCTGAGCGCGGCCGATGTGCTCCACGTGAACGCGCACGCCACCTCGACGCCGGTCGGCGACGAGATCGAGGCGGCCGCGATCAAGGCGGCCATCGGGAGCCACCCGCTGGTCACCGCGACCAAGTCCATGACCGGTCACCTGCTCGGTGGAGCCGGCGGCATCGAGTCCGTGTTCACGATCCTCGCGCTCCGCGACCGGACCGTGCCGGCGACCGTCAACCTGGACGACCCGGCCGACGGGCTCGAGGTGGACATCGTCCGCACCGAGCCACGCGCGCTGCCGGACGGCCAGATCGCGGCGATCAACAACTCGTTCGGGTTCGGCGGTCACAACGTGGCCGTCGCCTTCACCACTGTTTGAGAGGCCCGCAGATGACTGTGCTTGACAACAGGGTGGGAACCGAGGCCGCTGAGGAGCCTGCCGACCCCCGCGATCCGCTGGTCCGGCTGGGCCAGCTGCTCGACGACGGCTCCATGCGGCCCATCACGCCGCAGGACAAGAGCGGTGCGATGGCCGTCTCCGGGCGCGTCGAGGGCGTGCCGGTGGTGGCGTTCTGCAGTGACGCCCGCGTGCAGGGCGGCGCGATGGGCAGCGAAGGTTGCGAGCACATCGTCCACGCCTATGACGTGGCCGTCCGCGAGCGCGTGCCGATCATCGGCCTGTGGCACTCGGGCGGCGCGCGGCTGGCGGAGGGCGTCGAGTCGCTGCACGCGGTCGGACGGGTGTTCGCCGCGATGACCAAGGCGTCCGGCGTCGTGCCGCAGATCTCCGTCGTGGTCGGGGCGGCCGCCGGCGGCGCCGCGTACGGCCCGGCCCTGACCGACATCGTGATCCTCTCCGACAACGGCCGGATCTTCGTGACCGGGCCCGACGTGGTCCGCAGCGTCACCGGCGAAGACATCGACATGGCCTCGCTGGGCGGCCCCGAGCCGCACAGCAAGCGCAGCGGCGTCGTCCACGTCGTGACCAAGACCGAGGCCGACGCGCTGCTGAAAGCGCGCGAGCTGGCCTGTCTGCTGGGTCACCAGGGCCGCGTCCGCGGCTCGGTCGACGAGGTCGACTTCTCGACCCTGCTGCCGGAGAACCCGCGTCGCGCATACGACGTGAAGCCCATGGTCAGCGGCCTGCTCGACGAGCCGGGCATCGAGCTGCACCCCAAGTGGGCGCCCAACATCGTGACCACGCTGGGCCGGCTCGGAGGCCGCACGGTCGGCGTGATCGCCAACAACCCGATGCGGCTCGGCGGCTGCCTCGACTCGGCGTCCGCGGAGAAGGCCGCCCGCTTCGTGCGGATGTGCGATGCCTTCGGCGTGCCGCTCATCGTGCTCGTCGACGTGCCCGGCTACCTGCCCGGCGTCGGCCAGGAGCACGACGGCGTGGTGCGGCGCGGCGCCAAGCTGCTGCACGCCTTCGCCGAGGCGTCGGTCCCGCGCGTCACCCTGGTCACCAGGAAGGCGTACGGCGGGGCCTACATCGCGATGAACTCCCGCGCGCTCGGCGCGACCCGCGTCTTCGCCTGGCCGACCGCCGTGGTGGCGGTCATGGGCGCGGTGGCCGCGGTGCGCATCCTCAAGCGGCGCGACCTCGCGGCGGCTCCGGAGGAGGAGCGGCACGCGCTGGAGGAGCGGCTGGCGGAGGAGCACGAGAAGGTCGCCGGCGGCCTGGAGCGGGCCGTCGACCTCGGCGTGATCGACGAGGTGCTCGACCCGGCCAAGACGCGCGGCATGATCGCCAAGGTGATCGCTCAGGCGACCCCCGCCCGCGGCGCGCACGGCAACATCCCGCTGTAACAGCACGCAGACGAACAGAGCGCGGGCGGTGATCACACCGCCCGCGCTCTTTCGCGTTCGCGAGGTTCAGGCGACCTGCATTCTCATGGGACGGACAGCCCGCGCCCGGAGGCCCGGAGGCTTGCGCTCGCGAGGTTAGACGGCGGCGTGCAGCCAGCGGACGGGGGCGCCCTCGCCGGCGTAGCGGAAGGACTCGAGCTCCTCGTCCCACTGCTTGCCGAGCAGCCGGTCGAGCTCGTCCTCGAGGACGGCGCGACCCTGCGCCGCCATCAGCATGACGTTGCGGATCCGATCCTCGGGGATCATGAAGTCGCCGTTGGCCCCGACGACCGCGGTGAAGGCGCCGAGCGTCGGCGTGTAGGCATGTCGGCAGCCGTCGACGCCGGGCGAGGCATCCTCAGTGATCTCGAAGCGGATGCGCTGCCAGCCCATGAGCGATGAGGTGATCCGGGCCGCGACTCCGGCCGGGCCTTCCCATTCCGCCTGGGCGCGAACGGTTCCGGGCGCGGCAGGCTGAGGCGTCCACGACAAATCGACAGGAACGCCAAGAACGCCTGCGACGGCCCACTCGATATGTGGGCACAGCGCAGGCTGAGCCGAGTGGACGTACAGCACGCCACGAGCAGCAGCCACCGGACCTCCCGATTCGTACGAGGTGCGCCTTCCCCAACGGCCTCACACTGGGATGATCACAAGTGACTGAAGCAGAGACTACCGTCCGTCGCGGTCCGACACCAGAGGCGGCTCATACCTAATCGGCCTTGGCAACGTCACGGATCCATATGAGCACGGTAAGTGATACCTCAAATCCTGGATCAGAGGATTGAAGGAGCATGTGGCGGTTAGAGTGCTCACCGTCCGCACCCCCCTAGCTGCGTAAAGTTACCGAAATGACGTCAATCAGCACATTTGACCCAGGAGTCTGGCAGGAGCTCGTGGCGCGGTTCGACGGGAGGATGTGGTCGGTCGCCCGCGCGCACGGGCTCAATCCGGCCGACGCGGCCGACGCCGTGCAAGGCGCGTGGCTGCGCATGATCGAGAGCCTCGACGGCATCCGCGACCCCGAGGCCATCGGGGCCTGGCTGCTCACCACGACACGGCGCGAGGCCGTACGGCTCTGCCGCAAGGCACGCGGCGAGCTGCCGGCGGACGTCGACCCGCCCGAGGTGACCGAGCCCGATCCGGCCCTCGCCGTGGTCGACGCCGACGTCGGCCGCGAGATGTGGCGACGGCTCGCGACCCTTGGAGAGCCGTGTCAGACCCTGCTCCGGCTGTACGTGCTCAACCCCGATGTCCGCTACGGCCAGATCGCGGCGCGGCTCGGCATCCCCGTCGGCAGCGTCGGCCCCGCCAAGGCTCGCTGCCTGGCCAAACTGCGCGTGCTCGCGCACGACCTCCTGTGAGACCGCCCGATGCCTGGACAAACTGCGCGCTCGCGCACGACCTCCTGTGAGACCGCCTGATGTCGGATGAACTGCTCGTGGCCGCCATGCGCATCGCGGCCGGCGTCGACCCTGTGCCCGCCGCCGTCTCGGCCGACGCGTGCGCGGCACTCGGCCTGCAGCTGCCGGGATCGATCCTGGCCGCGCCCGTCCCCGCCGAGCCTGGCAGCGGGACGCGTTCCCTGCTGTCCGGTACGGAATTCCACCGTTTCGCCGCCGACGGCCTGACGCTGACGGTGGAGTTCGAGCTGGACGCCGGCCTGCTACGCGTGTCGGGCCAGGTGACGCCGCCGCCCGGCCCCGGCGCGTGGATCGAGATCCGCACCCCGCACCTCGGCAAGACGCGCGCGCCCTCGGACGCCGGGGGCTACGCCGTGACCAGCATCCCGATCGGGTGGCTCAGCGTCGCCTGTCACCGGCCTCCCGACCCTCCCGTGGTGACCCGCTGGATCCTGGCCCGTCCGTGACGCCGCCCCCGCTCGATTCGGGGGCCTCAGACCCTGGGGTGACCGATCCACGGGCACCGGATCGAGGAGCGACCGATCCATGGACACCGGATCCAGGGGTGACCGATCCATGGGCACCAGATCCAGGAGCGACCGATCCACGGGCACCGCATCCGAGGCCGTCGGATCCCGTGGCCTGGGCCGAGCGCGCGGTCGTCCTTTCCAGTGGCGATCCGCTGCTCGCCGAGGCCGAGGCGCGCGCCGTACTCGCCGCGCCGGAGGCGACGCCTGAGGCCGTGGCGGTGGGGCATCGCGCCCTGGCCCTGGCCGCACGCGAGCTGGGCGATCTGCGGCTGGCGGAGGAGCATCTGCTGCTGGCCGTCGAGGCCGGGCGGGCGTTCCCCGTCCGCGTGGCGCAGGCGCGCATGTCCCTGGTGACCGTACGGGCCCTGCTCGGCGACCCGGAGGACGCGCTGCGCGTCGCCGACCTGGCCGAGCGCGACCTGAGCGGCCTCGACCTGGCGCGCCTTGCCGTGCAGCGGTCGGTGGCCCTCGACCTTCTCGGACGGCACGAGGAATCGGCCGCGCAGTGCTCGCACGCCATCCCGCTGCTGGACGTCGATCCCCGGTTCCAGGCGGGCGCCCTGCTCAACCGGGGCATCGCCCGGACGTACGCAAACGACTTCGCCGGAGCCGAGGACGATCTGACGCGATGCGCGCGGATCGCGTCAGCGGCCGGGCTCGACCACCTCGTGCTGCTGGCGGCAGGCAACCTGCCGTTCGTCGCGGCCAGGCGGGGCGACCTCGCGGCCGCGTTCGCCGGTTATCGGGAGGCGGAGCGGCTGATGTTCGCCATCCCCGGGCAGCTGGCCGTCGTGCGCGCGGACTTCGCCGACGCGCTCATGGCCGCTGGGCTGCCCGGCGAGGCCCGGGCGCTGCTTGAGCAGGCCGTGCCCGACCTCGCCGGCTCGGGCGCCGACGCCGCGCACGCCGAGGCGTTGCTCAAGCTCGCCGAGGTCGAACTCCTCACGGGCGACGCCCATCGCGCCACGGCCACGGCCTGCGCCGCTCGTACTGCCCTCGCCCGCCAGGGCCGTACGCGCTGGCTCGCTTTGGCCGACGACATCGCACTCCGCGCCCAGCACGACGCCTCAGCGGACGCGCTGGTGGCGTGCGCCGATGAGCTGGCCGCCAACGGCTGGACGGCCCAGGCCTGCGCGCTGCGCCTGACCGCGGCCGCTGCCCTTCCGCCGGCCGCCGCGCGGGAGCAGTTGGCCATCGTGTCGGCGGAGGCGGCCCAGCCGATCCCCCGGCATCTGGCCCTGACCATGCTCCGCCACCTCGACGGCGACGCGCGCGGCGCGCTCACAATCGCGCTTGACGGCCTCGCTCAGGCACTTCCGGGCGGCGCGGACCTCGAGACACGCGCCCACGCGGCTCGGGCGGCGGCCCGGCTGGCCGACTACGGCCTCCGGGTGGCCCTGGACGTGGCCCTGGAGACGGGTGAGGCGCGGGAGGTGCTCGAGTGGTCGGAGCGCTGGCGGGCGGCCGTACGAGGGCGCTCAGAGTCGCCGCAGAGGGTCACGGCGGACGGCGTGATCGTCGTGTTCGCGCGGCGCGACGAGCGCCTTTTCGCGGTGGTGGCCGCGGGTGGGCGCTGCGTGCTCAGGGAGGTCGGATCCTACGCGGCGGCCGTGGAGGCGACCATCCGCGTCCGCTACGGCCTCCGCCGCCGCAACCTCCGCGACCATGCAGGAAGCGCCGGCCTGCCGGACGAGCTGGAGACGGCCGATCGGCTCCTGCTGGAGCCTCTAGGACTGCGAGCTGGATCACCCCACGGCCTGGCGAAGGAGGCCGCGCACGGGCGTGGGGGCGGCGCGGTCTGCGGGCTCGCGCACGAGGCGGCCCACGGGTGTGGGGGCGGTGCGACTAGCGGGCTCGGGCCTGAGGCGGCCCACGGGCGTGGGGGCAGCGCGACCTGCGAGCTCAGGCACGGGGCCGCCTGGGGGCTCGGGCCTGAGGCGGCGCACGGGCGTGGGGGTGGCGGGGGCTGCGGGCTGTCTCTTGTGGGGCCGGTGGCGATTGTGGCTTCGGGGCCGTTGCTTACTTTGCCGTGGCCGATGCTGCCGTCGCTGCGCGGGCGTGCGGTCTCGCTCGCCGCGTCGTCCTCCCCGGCCACCTCGCCAGTCCGCTCCTCGGCCGCCCCACCCGCGGGCTCCCCGGCTGTCTCCACTGCCGTCGCGGCCGGCGGCTCGGCCGGGGGCTCGGCTGCTGTGGTGGCTGGGCGGGTGGGGCGGGTGATATCCGCGGCCGGGCCGGGGCTCGCGTACGCGGGATGGGAGGCCGAGGTGGTGGCGAAGATCCACGGCGGGACGAGGGTGAACGGCACGCGGCAGGAGGTGCTGCGCGCGATGGGCGAGGCCGACGTGCTGCATATCGCGGCGCATGGGACGTACGTGCCGCGCAGCCCGCTGCTGTCGCGGATCACGCTCGGCGACGGCGAGCTGATGGCCTACGAGCTGACAGGCCTCGCGCGGGCGCCGGGGCTGGTGGTCCTCTCCGCGTGCGACGCCGGAGTGGCGCACGCGCCGGTCGACGGCGTGGCCCTGGGCCTGGCCGGGATGTTCCTCGACCGCGGGGCGCGCCATGTGATCGCGGGGATCGTGCCGGTGCGCGACGACGAGGCGGCGCGGCTCATGGAGGCGTTCCACACCCTGCTCAGCGACGGGCTCACGCCGGACGAGGCGCTCGCCGCGGCCGCCGGATCGACCGGCGTGGACGGGTTCGTCTGCTTCGCCGCCGCCCCGAGGGCGTCACGCGATGGGACGGCCCGGGTCGGTGATCCAGTTGGACCAGGAGCCGACATAGAGAGCGGCCGGCACTCCGGCGATCTCCAGGGCGAGCACCTCCTGTGCGGCCGTGACCCCGGAGCCGCAGTAGGCCCCGACGGGCACTCCAGAGACGACTCCTAGCGTGTTGAACCGCTCCCGCAGATAGTCACGCGCGTGGAACCGGCCGCTGGGCTCGACGTTTCCCCCGGTGGGGGCGTTGACCGCGCCGGGGATGTGACCGGCGACGGGGTCGACCGGCTCGCGCTCGCCGCGGAAGCGCTCGGGCGCGCGGGCGTCGAGCAGGACCCCGGCCTCGGCGATCAGCGCCGCCTCACCGGCGTCGAGGATCGGCATGCCGCCGGGCTTGGCCACGAAATCGCCCTCGCCGGTGAAGGCGACGTCGGCGGTCACCGGCCGGCCGGCGCGCGTCCAGGCGGCGAGGCCGCCGTCGAGGACGCGGACGTCCGGATGGCCGAAGTAGCGCAGCGTCCACCACGCCCGGGCGGCGGCGGCCGACGAATCGGCCGCGTCGTAGACCACGACCGGACGGGACAGGGAGACACCGAGACGCCGCATGGCGGCCTCGAAGTCGCCGGCGGCGGGCAGCGGGTGACGGCCGCCGGGCCCGGGCGGCGCGGCGAGATCGCGGTCGAGGTCGCAGAAGGCGGCGCCCGGAATGTGGCCCTCGCGGTAGGACTCGACGCCGGGCGGGCCGCCGAGGCGCCAGCGCACGTCGAGAACGGTCACCTCGTCGAGCCGGGCGGCCAGCTCATCGGCGGTGATCAGTGGGCTCATCGTGCGCTCACCTCGATCAAAGGTACGTTCTGCTCGTCGGGCGTAAGCGAGCCGTGCACGCCGATGAGCGTCGATTCCAAGGGCTCCGACCGCGACGCGACCAGATGCAAGTCACCGTACGCCACGGCTACGACATCCCCGATCCGCCCCAGCCACTCATCGCGTACGACCGGGCCGAACCAGCCCGCGCCCACGGCCTCCTCACGCGAGACGACCCATGCCCGGCCCTCGAGCGCGGCGCGCCAGACGTCCAGCACGTCGCGGGCCGCCCCCTCGACCGTGTAGACGTGCCGGGCGCGGCCGTCGCCGCCGATGAGCGCCACCCCCTCACGAAGGTCGGCGCGCTCGTCGAGGTCGACCCGGTAGGGCGCGTCGACCATCCCGTGATCGGCCGTGACGATCAGGGACGAGCCCGGCGGCAGGCCCTCCGCCATGCGCCGCGCCATCTGGTCGGCCACGGCCATCTGCGCCCGCCATTCCGGGCTGCCGAGGCCGAAGAAATGCCCTGCTAAGTCGACGTCGCCCAAATACACCGTTATATGCGCGCGCGAGGCGCGCAGCTCTTCGAGCACCCGATCCACCCGCTCATCCGGCGCGTCCGCGGGGACGAACCGCGTGCCACGGTAGACGGCGCGGGTGAGGCCACTGTTCTCGAACATGCCGGGCCCGATGTAGACCGGGTCGATCCCGGCCGAGGCAAGCCGCTGGTAGACCGTCTCGGCCGGCTGCCACACCTCGGGGTCGACCGGCGGCCCGGGGGCCGTCCAGCGAAGGCAGTCCAGCAGGCGGCCCTCTCCAGGCACCGCGACGCGGATGCCGATCATGCCGTGCCCGCCCGGTGTCGCGCCGGTGCCGAGGCTGGCCAGGGACACCGGCGTCGAGGACGGGAACCCGGCCGTCAGCATCCGATCGAGACACCCCGACAGGAATGGCGCCGCGTCCGGATAGACCCGCAGGAGCTCCGCGCCGAGGCCGTCGACCAGGAACAGGCACACGCGGTCGGCCGGCTCCATCCCCAGCGTGTCGACCGCCCCGGGCACCCCCATCGCGGCGAGGATCGAGCCCGGCAGGTCGGACAGCGACGCCTTCCCATAGGACGGCGCCGCCGGGAAGGTCATGTGGCCGCTCGTGCGGTCGCCTCCGACAGGGCCTTGGCGAACGCCAGGACGTAGGAGACCGCCTCCGGCCCGTCGGCCGCCTCGCTGACCCGCAGCTGCAGGTCGTCGGCGGTGATGGCGCCGGTGTAGCCGTGGTCGGCCTCGCAGTTCTCATCGCCGCAGGTCGCGGGCTCCAGGTCGATGTGGGAGATGGCGCCCCAGCCAATGGCGAGGGTGACCTCGGTGGGGGGCACGCCGGGAGCGTACGAGGCGGGGTCAGGGACCACCCGGGTGAGCGCGACGGACTGGATCCGGCTGAGCCGAACGGCCTCGGTCGTCGTGGAGGCGTGTGAGGCGGGCATGCCCTCGGCGGGCGGATGCTCGTCGGTGTGGCACACGAGCAGCCGGGTGGGCGAGAGCACCAGCACCGTCACGTGCCTGCGCACCTCCATGGCCGGGTCGAACGTGGCCTCGTGGTGCACGACGAAGGCGGTGACCGCCTCCTTGCCCAGCGCGGAGTCGACGGCGTCGGCGACCAGGTCCGGATAGTAGCCGCTGCGGTCGATGGCCTCGCGGAGGCCCGCCGCCGAGACTCGGGTTTCCCTCATGGTTCCATCCTGCCTTGTCGCGGCGCCTGCTTTCACAGGACCGATTTTTCACCGGCGCTTCACAGGCGCCGAGGCCCTCCGTCGGGCCGCGGCCAGGCCGCCTCACGCACCACGGCCCTCGCTCCGGCCACCACGATCCCCGCCTCCCCCACCAGCACCGGGTCGAGCTCGAGCCGGGCCACCTCGGGCAGCGCGTCCACCAGCAGACCAACCCTGACCAGGAGGTCTTCCAGGGCGCCGACCGCGACCGGCGGATAGCCGTACTCGCCGAAGAGCAGGGGCGCCGACCGGACCGACCGCACCAGGTCGGCCGCGCCCTCCGAAGTGAGCGGGGCAAGGCGGTAGGCCTGGTCGCCGAGCAGCCGCGCCGCCACCTCGCCCAGCCCGAACGTGACCACGGCGCCGAAGTCCCGGTCCTGCACGGCCGTCACCACCGTGGGGACCGACGGCTGCGGCGCCATCCGCTGGACCGCCAGCTCAGGCCCGAGCCGGGCCGCCAGGTCCTCGTACGCCTGCCGGAGCGCGTGCGGCTCCGCCAGGCCGAGCCGTACGGTGCCGGCGCGCCGGGAGGCGTCCATGTCGGCGGCCTTGACGACCACGGGCCAGCCGAGCCGTTCGGCCGCCTCGACCGCCTCGTCGGCGGACGACACCGGCACCGACGGCCACACCTCGATCCCGTAGCACGCGAGCAGGCGCGTGGCGTCGGGCTCGGGGCCTGGTAGGGCGGCCGCGACGATCTCCCGGGCCGCCGCGACGTCGGCCTCCACGGCGGGCACGGTCCCGGCCGGGCGGCCGCGCCACTGCGCGTGCCGTACGACGTGGGCCAGGGCTCGGACCGCCTCCTCGGGCGCGGGATAGGAGGGGATGGATGCGAGCTCGGGCGGCATGCCCAGCTTGCCTTCGAAGGTGGCGAGCACGGGCTTGCCCGTCTCGGCCTGCAGCCGGACCAGCTCCGCGGCCACCTCCCCAGACGGTCCCGGCACGGGTGGCATGTAGATGACCACCGCCGCGTCCACCGTGGGCAGGACGTCGGCCAGCGCCTTGCCGAACTCGGCCGCGCCCGCGCGGGCCCCGAGGTTGACCGGCTCGGCCGGATCCAGCCCCGCGTCCACGCAGGCGTCAACAGCCAGCAGCGCCAGGGCGTCGGAGTTGCCGACCACGCCCACACGCGGCCCTTCCGGCAGAGGCTGGTACGCCAGGAGTTGCGCCACGTCGAACAACTGGGTCAGGTCGGCCACCCGGATGACCCCGGCCTGCGCGAACAGCGCGCTGATCGCCGTGTCCGGCAGCCCCAGCACCGGGGCGGCGTGCCCGGTCGGCACGCCCTGCGACTTGACCGCGACGATCGGTTTCTTGCGCGAGATCCGCCGGGCCAGCCGGGTGAACTTGCGCGGGTTCCCCAGCGACTCCAGATAGAGCAGGACGACCTTGGTGGCCGGATCCTCCTCCCAGTACTGCAGGAGGTCGTTGCCCGACACGTCGGCCCGGTTCCCCGCCGACACGAACGTGGAGATGCCCATCCTCCGCTGGGCCACCCGCTGCAGCAGGGCCGTGCCCAGCGCGCCGGATTGGCTGAAGAACCCGACCGTCCCGCGTCCGGGCAGGGTGGCCGCGAGCGTGGCGTTCAGGCGGATCGCCGGGTCGGTGTTGGCGATGCCGAGGCAGTTGGGACCGACCACGCGCATCCCGTTGGCGTTCGCGAGCCGTACGAGATCGTCCTGGCGGGCGCGGCCCTCGGGACCGGTCTCGCCGAAGCCGGACGACACCACGACCAGGCCTCTGACGCCTTTCCGCGCGCATTCCTCGACGACGCCGAGCACGCCTTCGGCCGGAACCGCGACGACCGCGAGATCCACGTCGCCGTCGATGGCCGAGACGCTCTTGTAGGCCCTGACCCCGGCCACCGCCCTGACCTCCCGGTGCACGGGGTAGACGGGCCCGGTGAAGTCGGCGCCGAGCAGATTGCGGAGCACGGTCTGGCCGATCCCGCCCGGCTCTCGGTTCGCGCCCACGACGGCGACGGACGTCGGGGTGAGCAGCCGCTGGATAGACCGGGCCTCGGCCCGGTGCTCGCGTGCGGCGGTCACCTCGCGTGAGGTCTCGGTGGAGGCGAGGTCGAGGGTCATCCGGACGACGCCGTCCTCGAACTGGCTCTGTGCCGTGTATCCGGCCTGCCGGAACATGCCCGACATCCGGTGGTTGGCCGGCAGGACGTCGGCCACGAAGGTGCGGATTCCGCGCTCGCGCGCCGCGGCCCGCAGGTGCTCCATCATCACCGAGGCGAGGCCCCGGCCCTGGTGGGCGTCCTCGATCAGGAACGCCACCTCGGCGTGGTCCTCCGGCTTGACCCGGTCATAACGTACGACGCCCACCATCTCCTGGCCGATCGTGGCGATCAGGGCGACCCGGTCGTTGTAGTCGACCTGAGTGAACCAGGCCACCTCTTTGTCGCTCAGGCGCGGCCGTGGGCCGAAGAAGCGGAAATAGATCGTCTCGGGGGAAAGCCGGGCATAGAACGCCCGCAACAAATCCGCGTCACCAGGGCGAATGGGGCGCAGATGGGCGGTGCCCCCGTCGGAGAGGACGACGTCGGCCTCCCAGTGCGCGGGGTAGTGAGCTTCCACGTAATGAGGGTATCTATGCCGGTGCTGGGGGGATTCGGGGCGATTGGGCAACGCTTGTGCATCGACTATGCCCGACTGTCCGCTCTCATCCCCAGGACATGCCCGGAGCTGTTAAGTTGCCGGTTGTCAGCCTCTAGTTCGAGCACAGGTGGTGGCATCATGACGCGGGTCGTCGTGGTGGGCGATCTCATGACCGACGCGGTCGCGCGCGCCCGTTACCCTCTCGCGAGGGCCAGCGACACCCCGGCGGTCGTCACCATGCACGGCGGTGGATCCGGCGCGAACATCGCGTCCTGGCTCGCCGTCGAGGGCGCCGAAGTGGCGTTCATCGGCCGCCGCGGAGCAGACATCACCGGGCGTAACCGCGACATGGAGTTGATGGGGTATGGCGTCGACGCCCGCCTCGTCATGGATCCTGAGCGGCCGACCGGCACCTGTGTCGTCCTGGTGACGCACAAGGGTGAGCGGACCATGCTGTCCGACCCCGGCGCCAACGCGGCCCTGTCCCCCGAAGACCTTCCCCGTGACCTGTTCGGGCAGGGCAGCCATCTCCACGTGTCCGGATACACGCTGATCAACGAGGGTTCGCGCGACGCCGGATTGGCCGCGCTCGATCTGGCCCGGCGCGCGGGAATGACGATCTCGGTCGACTGCGCGTCCTCCGCGCCCGTCGAGCGCACCGGGGCCGAGCCGTTCCTGGAGTGGACCCACGGCGCCAAGCTGCTGTTCGCCAACGCCGATCAGGCCAAGGTGCTGACCGGCCGCGAGGAGCCCGAGGCGGCCGCCAAGGTGCTGACCGCCTGGTTCCCGCAGGTCGTGATCAAGATGAACGCCGAGGGCTCGCTCTGGTACACCAACAATCGCTCTGAGCCCGTCCGGGTGCCGGCCGAGTCGGTCGACCGCGTGGTCGACGGCACCGGCGCGGGCGACGCGTTCACCGCGGGCTTCCTGCCGCCGTGGTTCGAGGGCAAGCCCCCGGCCGACGCGCTGGCCGCGGGCAACGCGCTCGCCGCCAAGTGCATCGCCAATCTCGGCGCCCGTCCCAGGCTGTAGAGCCCTAGATGCGGCTCGCGGTCTTCGGCGCGACCGGCCGGGTCGGCCGTGAGCTGGTCTCCCAAGGTCTGGAGCTCGGCCACGAGGTCGTGGCGTTCGTCCGCGACCCGGCCAAGCTCGCCGCGCGCGAAAGGCTGACGCTCGTCACCGGCGACGCACGCGACCCGGCGTCCGCCGCACGCGCCGTCGAGGGCGCCGACGCGGTGCTCAGCGCCCTCGGCACACGCCGCCTGTGGAACGTCACGATCTGCACCGACGGCATCCGAGCCGTCCTCGCCGCGATGGCCGAGCACGGCGTCGGGCGGCTCGTCGCCCTCAGCATGTACGGCGTGGGCGACTCCGGCCTCCACGCCACCACGATGCGCCTGCTCGTCCCGGCGATCCTGCGGGACAAGGAGCGGATGGAAGGGCTGATCCGGGCGAGCGCCACCCAGTGGACGGTCATCCGGCCCGCAGTGATCATCGGCGACACGCGCACGGGGCGCTACCGCATCGGCTCCGACCTACACCTGACTCCGGCCTCCACGGTCTCGACGGCCGACGTGGCCGCCGCCATGCTCGCCGCGGCGGCCGACCCCGCCTCCGTCGGCCAGGCCCTGGCGATCACACACTAGCCAGCGCGAGCGGCAGGACCGCAGGAGCGCCCGCATGGCGGACGAGGGCGGCGGCGAGGGTCATGGTCCAGCCACTGTCCACGCGGTCGTCCACGAGGAGCACAGGGCCCGTCACAGCGGCCACACGGGCGGCCAGGGAGGTCGGCATGGCGAGCGTGCCGCGGACCGCCGTCACCCGCTGGGCGCTGTTGAACTGGCTGCCCGGCGAGCCGGCCCGATAGCCCAGGTCGCCCAGGTGGTCGAGGCGGCCGACCTGGGCCAGGCGCTCGGCCAGGCTCCCGATCAGCTGCGGCCTCGACGTCGAGGGCACGCCGACCACGGCCACCGGCCGCCGCTCCCACTCCCAGGACTTCAGCACCGAAAGGACCGCGGCGAACACGTCGTCCGGCACCGGGCCGTCGGGGGCGGCCAGCAGTTCGCGAAGCCGCGTGCCCCAGCCGATGTCGGTGAGCCGCCCCAGCGCACGCCCGGTGTCGGCGGACAGCTCGGGCTTGATCCGCCCCTTGAGGTCGGCGAGGCCGGTCGGCCACTGGCGGCGTGGCTCGATGTCGACGCCGGGCCGTACGAGCCGGGCGTGGGCGGCCTCGACGGCGGCGGGGGCGATGTCGGTGACGCGATGGTCGCCGGTGCAGTTGTCGCAGCGCCCGCACGGATGCGCGGCCGGGTCGTCGAGGTGGCGGCGCAGGAACTCCTCCCGGCAGCCGGTGGTCGTGATGTAGTCGAGCATGGCGTCCTGCTCGGCCTTGCGCGCGGCGGCCACGCGGGCGTAGCGGTCGGCGTCGTAGGCCCAGGGCTCCCCCGTGGACTCCCACCCGCCCTTGACCCTGCGGACCGCGCCGTCGACGTCGAGGACCTTCAGCATCATCTCCAGCCGGGAGCGGCTGAGATCCACGCGCGCCTCGAGAGCGGCCGTGGACAGCACGCCGTCGCCGAGCTCGGCCAGCGTGGCGCGGACGACCGGCTCGGGCGGAAAGGCCAGGGACGCGAAGTAGGCCCAGATGTCGCGGTCCTCCGCGCCCGGCAGCAGGATGACCTCGGCGCGCTCGACGCCGCGCCCGGCCCGGCCGACCTGCTGGTAGTAGGCGACGGGTGACTGCGGCGCGCCCACGTGGATCACGAAACCGAGGTCGGGCTTGTCGAAGCCCATCCCTAGCGCGGACGTCGCGACCAGGGCCTTGACCCGGTTGGCGAGCAGGTCGTCTTCGGCCGCGAGCCGCTCGGCCGGGTCGGTCTGCCCGGAGTAGGCGGCCACGGGCATCCCCTGGTCGCGCAGATAGGCCGCGATCTCCTGGGCCGCGGCGACGGTGAGCGTGTAGACGATGCCGGAGCCCGGCAGCTCGCGCAGGGTCTGGGCGAGCCAGGCCAGCCGCCGGTCGGCGCCGGGCAGCCGTACGACGGAGAGGCGGAGGCTGTCGCGTTCGAGCGGGCCGCGCAGCACGAGGGCGTCGTCGCCCATCTGCTCGGCGATGTCGGCGGTGACGCGCGCGTTGGCGGTGGCCGTGGTCGCGAGGACGGGCGCGCCGTAGGACAGCTCGCCGAGCAGGGTGCGGAGCCTTCGATAGTCGGGCCGGAAGTCGTGCCCCCAATCCGAGATGCAGTGCGCCTCGTCGATCACCACGAGCCCGGCGCTCTCGGCCAGCTCGGGGAGGACGTTGTCGCGGAAGTCGGGGTTGTTGAGCCGCTCGGGGCTGACCAGGAGCACGTCGACCGTGCCCTCGGCCACCTGGGCGTAGATCTTCTCCCACTCCTCCGGATTGGCCGAGTTGATCGTGACGGCGTGGATCCCGGCGCGCTCGGCCGCCGCGATCTGGTTGCGCATCAAGGCCAGCAGGGGCGAGACGATGACCGTCGGACCCTCTCCCAGCTCGCGCAGCAGCCCGGTGGCGACGAAGTAGACGGCCGACTTCCCCCAGCCGGTGCGCTGCACGACGAGCGTCCGGCGCCGGTCGACGACCAGCGCCCTGATCGCCGTCCACTGGTCTTCGCGCAACCGCGCCTCTGGGCCGGCGAGCGCGCGCAGGCGCTCCTCGGCCTCCTCGCGCAGCACCTGTTCCTCGGAAGTCACATGTCCTTTCTACCGGTCCTGGTGCTGTGGGAAGGCGTTGATGGTGACCCGGTGCATGCGCCGCCGCTCGTTGTAGTCGGCCACGGCGTAGTGCTGGGTGCCGCGGTTGTCCCAGAACGCGAGCGTGCCGGGTCGCCACCTCAGCCGGACCTGGTATTCCGGATTTCTGATGTGGTCGATCAGCAACGGCAGCAGGGCCTCGTTCTCCCGGTCGGAGAGGCCGACCAGGCGCGTGGTGGAGGCCCGGTTGACGAACAGGGCCTTGCGCCCGGTCTCGGCGTGCGCGCGGACCACGGGACGCTCGATGGGCGGCCACTTGCGCTGGATCTCGGCCAGGTCGAAATCGTGTCCCTTGGAGATGGCCTTCTTCATCGAGCCGGTGATGTCGTGAATGGCCGTCAGCTCGTCGCACAGCCGCTGAATGGACGGCGACAGCGTCTCGTACGCCAGGTGCGCGTTGGCCCACATAGTGTCCCCGCCGATCGAGGGCAGGATCATGCAGCGCAGCAGCGAGCCCATGGGCGGGATCGGCTCGAAGGTGTTGTCGCTGTGCCACTCGTCGCCGCCCTCCCCCTTGGGGTCGGTCTGGTCGAGCACGTGGATTGGGCTGCCGGAGTCCTTCTTGAAGGCCGGATGGTTGATCGTCCCGAAGTTCTCGGCGAAGCGGATGTGCTCCTCGTCGGTGATCTCCTGGTCGCGGAAGAAGAGGACGAAGTACTTGAGCCAGCCCTCGCGGAGCGTCTGCCCGTCCTCCTCCGAGAGCGGCTTGCGCAGGTCCACCCCGGTCACCTCGGCTCCGATGTGCCGTGTCACGGGCGTGAATTCGATCATTGGATGCCTCCCAGGCGAGCAAGCGACCGCTTGGTTAGCATAACCTTGCCGGGACAATGGGACAATTCCCACATGGACGTCACCACCTGGTACCTGGAACAGACCAGCCCATCCGACCTGGTCACGGCACGTACCGCGGATGTGGCGATCATCCGGAGCGAGATCCCCTCGCCGGAGTTCAACCGGTTCCTCTACCAGGTGGTCGGCCAGGAATGGCACTGGACCGACCGGCTCCCGTGGACGCGCGAGCAGTGGGTCGCCTGGCTGGATCGCGGCGTGGAGACCTGGGTGGCGTACGAGCACGGCACCCCCGCCGGATATGTCGAACTGGATCCGCAACCGGAAGGCGTCCTCGAAATCGCCTATTTCGGACTGCTGCCACACGCCATCGGGCGCGGAATCGGCGGTCATCTCCTGTCGTACGGCACGGCGCGCGCGTGGGATTTCGCCGGCCGCAACCCGGGCCGCGCGCCCACTGAACGTGTATTTGTACACACATGCTCCCTCGACGGACCCGCCGCCCTGCCCAACTACCAGGCACGAGGCTTCCGGATCTTCCGGACGGTCGTGGAGCCGGCGAAACTCGCTGAAACAATGTCAGGGCCGGGCGCATCTACCTGAGTGACAGCTCCACCACGTCCTCATGGAGATCACGATGGATGAATTCAGCGCAGACGACGGCACCCAGTGGGCCGACCTCGATAGCGACGGCTCGTACGAGACCGCGTTGATGGACACCACCGGCGACGGGCTCGCCGACGCCCAGTTCACCGACACCAACCTCGACGGGGTCGCCGACATCGAGCAGTTCGACACCAACGCCGACGGCGTCGCCGACGTCGAGGTCCTCGACCTCGACCACGACGGCCTGGCCGACGTGGAGCTGTTCGACACCAACGCCGACGGCGTGGCCGACGTCGAACTGACGGCCGATTCAACCGGCGACTCGACCGGCGACCTGTTCGGCGACGACACGGCCGGAGACGCCTCGGGTTCGCTCTTCCCCGAGGCCGGCAGCGGTGACCCCGTCACCGACACGCCCGTCACCGACACCGACGTGCTCGCCGTCACCTCCGACACCAGCACCGGGGCCGACGGGCTGACCGAGACGTCCGACAGCTCGGCCGGAGGCGACGAGCTGACCGCGCACGACGTGGTCGAGTCGGCGCTGCCCGGCCCCGAGTACAGCTGACCTCGCGCGAGAGGGCAGTCCATGCAGCGGATCGGCCGTCCGGTCGCCCCGGTCGCCGTTCTGGTCACCGCACTGATCGTCGCCGCCTGGGTGCTGACGGCGTGCTCGTCGCGCCCCGCCGCCCCGGCGGCGCCGGTCGCACCCATCGCGTCCATCGCCGCGCCCAATCCGAGCCGGTCGGTCGTGCCGCGGCCGCGGCCCATGCCCGGCATCGAGCGGGCCGCGGGTCCGGACTGGCGCGTCCTGCTGCCGATCGGCCTGCTCGTGGCCGGGTTGGCGGTCGGCGCGGTGATCGCCGCGGTGGCGTATGCCAACCGTCGGCGGCCGGTCATGACCCCGCCGGCCCCCGCGCCGGGGTGGCCGGCCGGGCCGACGCTGGACAGCGCGCTCCGCGAGGTGGCCGCGAGCGGCGCGAGCCAGGCGGTCACGCAGCAGATCCAGCGGCTGCTGGCCGAAGGGCCGGGACGCGAGGCGCTCGTACAGGCCTGCGTCCGCTACCGTGACCTGCTCGCCGACCGCTATCCGCAACTCGCCGGAACGCTCGCGGCCGCGCTTGCGGCCTCCGGCGTACGGGAGACACACGCGGACGGCCAGCCGTTCGACGGGCGGCTGCACGAGGCCGTGGACGTCGCCCCGACGGCCGATCCGCGGCTGCATGATCGGGTGGCGCGGACCGTCCGATGCGGATACGTGGACGGCGACCGGATCCTCCGGGTGCCCACAGTGGTCGTCTACCGGCTGAGTCAGGAGACCGGGACATGAACCTTCACGACAAGAGCTCGCGCAGCGCCCTGCGCCCGCGGAAGATCCGGATCTTGACCGTGTTGACCGGGACCTCCAGGACGGCCGCCGTCTCCGCGTACGTCAGGCCGCCCGCCCAGAGCAGCAGCGTGTCGCGATGCGCCGGCCCCAGCGCGGCGAGCGCGCGGCGCAGATCGACCAATCCGGCCACGGTCTCGTCGAAGCCGCTCTCCACGGCCATCGGCTCGGCCGATTCCGGCAGCAGCAGGCGGTCGTGGACCTGGCGGCGGCGCACCACGCCGAGCGCCGCGTTGCGCCCGATGGCCATCACCCACGCGGCGAACGCGGCCCGCCCCTCGAAGCCGTCGATGGCCCGCCACACGGCGATCTGCGTGTCCTGCAGGGCGTCAAGGGCGTCGGCCGGGCTGCCGGTCACCTGGCGGCACAGGGCGTGCACCTGGTCGCGGACGCCTTCCCACAGCTCACGGAAAGCCTCGGCGTCGCCGCCGCGCGCCGCAGTCACCAGCACGCCGACATGGTCGCCCGTACGGGGAGGCATCCGCCCACATCCTCACGCCGTTGGGATCTCTTGGAAGATGAGAACACATGGACCGATCCACCCGATATCGAGTGGGGCGGCATGATATTCGACCGTGACCATGCGCCCGACGCGGTCGCGCGGCTCCGGGAGCTGTGCGCGGCCACGGTGGCCAAGCTCGCCGATCCTGAGCTGCGGCGGCGCGTCCGGCAGATCTCGGAGGGACTGGACGCGCCCCTGAAGGTCGCCGTCGCGGGCGCGGTGAGCGCCGGCAAGTCCACGCTCGTCAACGCGCTGCTCGGGGTCCCGGTCGCGCCCGTCGACGCGGGCGAGTGCACGCGTGTGGTGACCCAATACGAGTACGGCGACGACGACGGCCTGGTGGAAGTGGAGTGTGACGACGGGCAGGTCACCCGGACCCGGCTCGCTCCCGGCCACCGCCTCCCGAGCGAGCTCGGCGTGCCGGTCGAGACCGTGCGGAGGATCCGCGTCCGCCTGACCTCGGAGGCCCTCCGGACGGTCACCGTGGTGGACACCCCCGGAATGAACACCGTGACGGCCGCGAACGAGCAGGCCGCACGACGGATGCTGTTCGGCACGGACGAGGACGACGACCGCGCCCAGGCGATGATCTACGTGCTGCGCTACGTGCAGGCCTTCGACGACAGCGCGCTCACCGAGTTCCGTGGCCTGACCGAGGTGTCCGGGATGACCTGTGTCAACACTCTGGCCGTGTTGAGCCAGATCGACAGGCGCGGCGACGAGGACGACCCGTGGCCGACGGCCCGACGGCTGGCCGCCCGGGCCTACGCCGATCTGAAGACGTCCGTTTATGACGTCGTGCCGGTGATCGGGCTGCTCGCCGAGACCGCGCGCGCCGAGGCGCTCCAGCCGGACCACCTTGACGGCCTGCGCGCCCTCGCCGAACTCGACGAGGTGGATCTCGACTTTCTGCTGCTCGACCTCGACGACCTGGCCGAGTCTCCGGACTCCCCCGTGCCGCCCGAGATCGGCCGTGATCTGGTCCGCCATCTTCACCGATATGGCCTGCGGACCGCGGTGTCGGCCGTGCGCGAGGCGGACGACGCGTTACGCCGTACATTGCTCGAAAAGACATTGCTCGAAAAATCGGGATTTGGGGCGGAGGCGGCGGCGGGAACGGTCGCCGGCGGCCTCGCGCACTTCGCCCGGCGGGCCGGGCAGCTGAAGGCGCTCGCGGCGATCACCCGGCTGCGCCGGCTGGCCAGAAGCGACGCCTTCGGGGCCGACCGGGCCGCGCTCGACGCGCTGGCGGGCGAACTCGACGAGAACCGGCCCATCACGAGCGGCCTGCACGGACTGCGGGTGTTCGCGGCGGTCGAGGCCATGAGCCGCGGCCAGCTGATCCTCGGCGAGGAGATGCAGGCCGAACTGCTCCGGCTGAGCCGCAGCGACGACCCGGCCCAGCAGCTGGGACTGCCCGCGGGCACGGCGGCCGAGGACGTGGCGGAGGCGGCGCGCGCCGCCTCGGAGCGGTGGCGGGCCCAGGCCATGATCGGCGCGGGCCGGATTCACGGGCAGCGGGCCCGTGACGTGCTCGGCGTCCTGGAGGACCTCGCGCTGCCGCCGGTCGCTTCCGCCGCCCGTGCGCCGGAAGCGGCGCCGCCGCCGGCGGTCGCGGTCGACGCCGCGGCCATACGGAGGCTGCTGGCCTCACCCCTGGTCCAGGCCGAGGACCGCGAGGCGCTCGGCCACCTGCTCGAGGGCGGGGACGCGGCAGCCCAGGTCGCGGCCTCGCCCTCGGCTCGGCTCGAGGACATCGCCGCGTACGCGACGGCCCTGAGCAGCCGCTTCCGGGCGGTCAGCCAATTCCTGCCGTTCATGTCGGACCGCAGGGCGGCGCAGAGCGTGTCGGACGCCTACGCCGACATCGCCGCGAACGCACATGAAGGAGAGCCGCCGCATGTCCTCGACCGCTGATCTGGTGACGCAGGTGCTGCGCCTTGCCAACGAGGTGAACACGCTGGCCCGAAGGAGCGGCCGCGGCGACCTTTCGGAAGTGCTGGCGCAGGTCGCGGCCCGGTGGAAGGACACCGAGACGACCATCGTTGTCGCCGGCGCGCAAAAGCGCGGGAAGAGCCGCCTGATCAACACGCTGGTCGGCCGGCCGGGCCTGCTGCCGGTGGACGCCGACGTGGCCACCAACTGCTACCTCAGCCTGCGGCACGGTCCGGTGCTGGCGGCCATGGTCAACCGGGCGGACGGCGGCTTTCCCGTCGATCCCGATCAGATCCCCGACTACGCCTCGATGAGCGGAGACCCGGCCAAGCGCCGCGAAGTGGTCAGCGTGGACATCGAGATGGATCATCCGCTGCTGGAGGGCGTCCGACTGCTGGACACGCCGGGCGTGGACAGCCTCACGATCGGCCACCGGCAGGCCACGGTGTCGATCCTGCAGCGGGCCGACGCGCTGCTGTTCGCCATGAGCGCCCAGGATCAGCCGGTCCTGCGCCACGAGCTGGAGTTCCTGGGCGAGGCGGCACAGCGGGTGCAGGCCGTCGCCTTCGTACTGACCAAGGTCGAGGACTCGGCCAACTGGCAGTCGCTGCTGGAGGAGAACCAGCGGCGGCTGGAAACGTTCGTCACCGGCGCCGGGCCCGACCATCCGGAGCTGGCCATGCTGCGCACGGCGCCCTGGCTGCCGGTGAGCGCCAAGCTCGCCGAGGCCGCGGCCGCGCAGCGCGCCGTCGGCCGCGAAGAGCGGGCCGACCAGTTACGGGCGCGCAGCGGTATGGATCGCCTGGAGGAGTACATCCGGGCGTGCGCCGCCGGCCGTGAACTGGCCCGCGGCGCGACCGTCCTTTCGGCCTGCGCCTCGGTCCTTTCGGCGCTGGCCGCCGTGGCCGAGGATCGCGTCGTGGCCGCCTCCGACGACGGCGCCGAGCCGGCGGCCCGGCTGCGGGAGGTCGAGCAGGCCCTGGAGGATCTGGCCGAGACGGTGCGCCAGCGCCGCCGCCACGCCGTGGGCAACCAGTTCCTCGGCCGCGAGGTCGCCGGAGTCGTGCGCGCGCACCTGGCGCGGGTGCGGCAGCCGTACGAGGAGGCGATCACCGCGCTCGGCAACCGGGCCGCGCTCGACCGCTACCTGGAACAGCTCCCGGAGAGCGTGGAGCGCTCGATCCAGGCCGCCTGGGAGGACATCGTCGCCGAGGTGTCAGGACAGGTCGGGGAAGCCCTCAACGGATTCCTGACCTCGCTCGGCCTGGAGCCGATGGAGATCGACCTGGCCAAGGTGAGCATGCCCAAGGTCTGGTCGCACGAGCTGACCGCGGAGCCGGCCGCCGTCGGGAAGGTCGACATGCTGCGGGAAGGCGTGCCAGCGGCCACGATGGCCGTCACGATCGGGGTGGCGCTCGCCCACCTCAACCCGATCGGCTTCATCGTCGGCCCGGCCGTCGCCGCGGCCGTCATGTCTCGGCGCCGGGAATGGGACCAGGTGCATCGCAACCAGACGGCGCTTCGGCGGCTGCTGAACGAGCAGTTCGCGCAGGCCAGCACGGAGATCACGCTGGCGCTGGAGCGCGAGGTGGCCAACTGGCGCGCCACGGTCGAGGAGGCCGCCGATCGGGCGCTCGCGACCCAGCGCAAGGAGCTGGAGTCGCGGCGGGCGGACCTGCGCACCCTCGCCGGGGGCGACGCGGCCGGCCGCAAGTCGGCGCGCGAGACGGCCGCCGAGCGCCTGACCGTCATCGAAGGGCTGAACGGGCGCGCCGCGACGCTGCGGGCCGAGATCGCCGCTCATCTGCCCGGGTGATCACATGGCGTGTCACATGGGCAGGACGGACAGGGTGGCGGGAAGGGGCTGATCGACGCCGGGGGTCGCGTCCGGACGGTGCAGGCAGAGCAGGCCCGCCGGGCAGCGGGCCACCGGCTCGGCCCAGCCGCGCTCGGCGAACGCCTCGCGCACGCCGCCTCGCGTGACCTGCAGGACCTGCGACCCCGAGCCGTCCGAGACCGCCATCCACAGCGCGTCGCCGTCGCCGATCACGCGTGCCTGTTCCGTACGCACCCGAGACGTCAGGTGGCCGAGCAGCGCCGAATTCGGATCCTGTGCCAGCCTGCGCAACTGCCCGGTGTCCCGGTCGCAGTGCGAGACCGACCAGCCGCGGGACGGCAGGATCGCCTCCATCCCGATCGCGTACATTTCCCGGCCTGCCGGGAACCAGCGGAGGGCGCCGGTGCGCGGCCTGGGTTCGATCATTCGGGGCGGGCGGGGGGGAGCCTCGATCTGCAAGCCCGTGCTGGTCGAGACGAACCACTGCGACTCGTGCAGCACGACCTGCTGGATCCAGTTCGGCGGAAAGCGGTCGACCCGCCGGACCCGGCCGCCCGGGTCGACCACGCAGACCACCTGGCGCGGCATGAAGCCCTGGTGGACGTTGTTGAACATGGCCGTCTTGCTGGTGAACTGGCCGAGGACCAGCGTGCAGCCGGCCGCGCCGTAGGCGAGCGAAGGGTCGATGCCGGTCGGGGCGTCCTGGTCGAGCAGCCGCCGCTTGCTGTTGTCCTCGTTGACGAACCACTGGGCGTACTGGCCGAGGGGCACCCGGATGGCGTCCTGGGCGAAGAACCCGCCGAGGTTGATCTCCATCATGGCCAGGTCGCCGATCTCGCCCCACGGCAGGCCCTTGGTGTTGTCGACACCCGTGGGCGGGCCCGGCCGGTGGAAGACCCAGCCGATGGCGCCCCGGGCCAGCGTGCGCACTCCGGCGGCCGGGCCGATGCCCTGGGTGGAGCGGATGACCAGTTCGGGGGTGAGGGTCCGGATGAGGACGCCCTGGGGGCTCTGCTCGGCCAGCAGGAGCCCTTCGTCGGCGACGGCCCAGTCGAGGACCGGCCCGAAGGCCAGCTCGCGGTCGGCCGCGCCGGTCGCCGGGTCGAGCCGCCGGATCACCGTGCCCGGGGTGGCCTCGGCCAGGGCGTACACGCCGTGCCTGCCCACCTTGGCGGCGATGACGCCCTCGGCGATCGCCCGCAACGGAGAGGAGGGCCGCTTCTTGCGCGGCGCCTCTGGGACGCGCGGCACCTCTGGGACGCTCTTGACGGGCGGCGCGACAGGCTTGGGAGGCGCTTCCGGCATCGGGCCCGGGACCTGGATCGAGGCCTGGGCAGGCTCGGAGACCTTGGGCGGGTTCTTGACGGGGGCCTCGGGGAGGACCCGCAGCGTCCAGGCCAGCCGGGCCGCGCCGAGCGCGACCACCACCTTCGGGTCGTCGTAGGTCCGGACCAGGTCGCCGTGCCGTGCCCGGAGCGTCTCGTGGACCAGCGGCATCCGGCTGGCGCCGCCGGTCAGGAAGATCCCGGAAAGGTGGCGCTTGTCGATCCGGGACCGGTCGATCGTCTCGTCGAGGATGTCGGCCGTGCGAAGGATGTCGGCGCCGATCAGGCCGTGCAGGTCGGCGCGTGATATCTGGACGTCCACGTCGGCCCCGGCCACATATTGGCTGGCCACGTCGTACGCCGACAGGGTCTCCTTCGCGACCCTGGCCTCTTCGAGCAGGTCGGCGGCCGCCGCGCGATAACGGCGGTCGGGATTGCTGCTCACCTCTGCCCACCACTCGCCCGCGGAGCGCTCCAGTTGCTCGCCCAAGAAGGCGTAGACGCGCTCGTCGAAGACCTCCCCGCCGATCATGTCGTCGCCGCCCGGCTCCCCCACGACGTTGAAGTCGGCCCCGTCGGCGGCCAGGACCGCCGCGTCGAACGTGCCGCCGCCGAGGTCGTAAACGGCGACGCGCTTGCCGCCCGCGATGTCGTGCAGCGAGGCGTAGTGCAGGGCGGACGCCACCGGCTCCTCGACGATCACGATCCGCGCCGCGGGGACCACGGCGCGCCCGGCCTCGGTCAGGACGGCGCGCCGATCCTCGCGCCAGGCCACCGGGCAGGTGAGGACGACCGTGTTCGGCAGCGTGCCGTCGAAGCGGGTGCGGCCCTCGTTGACGAACAGCTCGAGGATCGCCGCCATGGCGTCCTTGACCTCGACCGCGACCCCGCCGAGCAGCATGTTGGCGCGCCCGGCGTAGCGCTTCGGGTTGCGTTCGACCCGCTCGGGGAAGCGCATCATGGACCGCTGGGCGACCCGCCCGGCGACCAGCATTCCCTGCTCGTTGAGCAGCACGGCGGAAGGGACCCGTCGCTCCCCGTCGACCTCGAGGATGTCCACCCGCCCGTGGGCGGCCGTGGCACCGGCCGAGAAGCTGGTCCCGAGATCCACCCCCAGGCACCAAAGCGCCATTCCCGCTCCCTCCCGCTGCGATATTGGCGGAATTCCCACGGTCAGACAACCCGAGTCCGAGTCGCGAGCGGGCGCGGGAACCGGCAAAATGTTCGACATGGCTCGCCGTACCAGCAGTCCCCCGCCCGACGAGGACTTCGAAGAGCGGATCGTCGACATCGACGTGTCCGCGGAGATGCGCACCAGTTATCTGGAGTATGCGTATTCGGTCATCTACCAGCGCGCTCTCCCGGACGCGAGAGATGGCCTGAAGCCGGTCCAGCGGCGCATCCTCTATTCGATGAGCGAGATGGGCCTTCGGCCCGATCGCGGCCACGTCAAGTCGTCCCGCGTCGTGGGCGACGTGATGGGCAAGCTGCATCCGCACGGCGACTCGGCGATCTATGACGCGCTGGTCCGGATGGCGCAGCCGTTCTCGATGCGGCTGCCGCTGGTCGACGGCCACGGAAACTTCGGCTCCCCCGACGACGCCCCCGCCGCCATGCGTTACACCGAGGCGCGGCTCGCCCAGGCGGCCATGCTCATGGTGCAGTCGATCGACGAGGAGACGGTCGACTTCAAGCCCAACTACGACGGGCAGGAGACCGAGCCGCGGGTCCTGCCGTCGGCGTTCCCCAATCTGCTGGTCAACGGGGCCACCGGCATCGCGGTCGGCATGGCCACCAACATGGCGCCGCACAACCTCGTCGAGGTCATCGCGGCCGCGCGGCACCTGATCCGGCACCCCGGCGCGACGCTCGACGACCTGATGCGCTTCGTGCCCGGCCCCGACCTGCCCACCGGCGGGTCGATCATCGGCCTGCAGGGCGTCCGCGACGCGTACGAGACGGGTCGGGGCACGTTCCGCATGCGCGCCAGGGCCACGGTCGAAAACGTCACCCCGCGTAAGAAGGGCATCGTCGTCACCGAGCTGCCCTTCAACGTGGGGCCCGAGCGGGTCGTCACCAAGATCAAGGAGCTGGTGACGGCCAAGAAGCTGCTCGGCATCTCCGACCTGAAGGATCTCACCGACCGGCACAAGGGCCTCCAGCTGGTCATCGAGGTCAAGAACGGGTTCAATCCGGAGGCCGTGCTCGAGGAGCTCTATCGGCAGACGCCGATGGAGGAGACCTTCGGCATCAACAACGTGGCACTGGTCGACGGCCAGCCGCGCACGCTGGGCCTCCGCGAGCTGCTCCAGGTGTATGTGGACCACCGCATCGAGGTGGTAAGGCGGCGCTCGCGCTACCGCCGGCGCAAGCGCGAGGAGCGCCTCCACCTGGTCGACGGCCTCATCGTGGCACTGCTCAACATCGACGAGGTCATCCAGGTCATCCGCAACTCCGACGACTCGGCGCAGGCGCGCGCCCGCCTGATGGAGATCTTCGACCTCAGCGAGACCCAGGCGGTCTACATCCTCGACACGCCGCTGCGCCGCCTGACCCGCTACGACAAGCTGGAGCTCGACCGCGAGAAGGAGCAGCTGACCGCCGAGATCGCCGAGCTGGCCGAGATCCTGGGGTCGGAGGAGCGGCTGCGGAGCGTGGTCTCCGACGAGCTGGCCGCCGTGTCGAAGCAGTACGGCACGCCCCGCCGCACGATCCTGCTGGAGTCCTCGGGGGCGCCGCAGCCGTCCGCCGTGCCGCTCGAGGTCGCCGACGACCCCTGCCTGGTGCTGCTGTCCTCGACCGGCCTGCTGGCCCGCACCACCACGGCCGAGCCGCTGGCGGGCGAGGGCGAGCGGGCCGCGCACGACGTGCTCGTCTCGGTCGTGCGGGGCACGGCGCGCGGCGAGTTCGGCGTGGTCACCTCGCAGGGGCGGATGATCCGGGTCTCGGTCCTCGACCTGCCGACGCTGCCGCCCTCCGCCGGGCCGCCGTCGGTCGCCGGAGGCCATCCGGTCGCCGAATACGTCACGCTCGACCCGGGCGAGGTCGTGGTCGGCCTCGGCTCCTTCGACACCGACGGCCCCGGCCTCGCCCTCGGCACCGCCCAGGGCGTGGTCAAGCGGGTCGTCCCCGAATATCCGGCCAACCGCGACGACTTCGAGGTGATCGGCCTCCGTGACGGCGACCGCGTGGTGGGCGCCGTGGAGCTGACCACCGGCGAGGAAGACCTGGTCTTCATCACCTCCGACGCCCAGCTGCTGCGTTATTCGGCCGCCAGCGTCCGCCCGCAGGGCCGCCCCGCCGGCGGCATGGCCGGAGTCCGGCTGGAGCCGGGCGCGTCGGTCATCTGGTTCGGCTCGGTCGACCCCACCCAGGAGGCCAGCGTGGTCACCATCGCCGGCTCGTCGACGGCCCTGCCCGGCACGCAGACCGGCGGCGGCAAGGTGTCCGACTACGCCGAGTTCCCGCCCAAGGGCCGGGCCACCGGCGGCGTCCGCGCCCAGCGCTTCCTCAAGGGCGAAGACGTGCTCCTGATCGCCTGGGCCGGCCCCGCCCCCGCCAGGGCCGTCTCCTCCACCGGAAAGCCGGTCCCTCTCCCCGAGGAAATCGGCCGCCGCGACGGCTCCGGCGTCCGCCTCACCCACTCCATCGCCGCCATCGGCGGAGCCCTGGCCTCCCAGGCCGCCCTGTCCTTCGAAGCCCAGCCCGCGGATTCGTCCGGCGCCCAGCTGTCGGCCTTCGACGACCCATCCGATGACGACGCCTGACGCGGGCGGCCGGTCCTGACCACGAGGCGACGGTGACAGATCATGTCTGACACGTTCCGCCCTGCTGCGGGCCGCCGCCCGCGAGGGGCGGCACGTGTCACGCACTCCCCAGGCCGGCGGGGCCTCGCGGCGTTGCGGGTCCCGTTGGTCGCGGGCGTCGCGCTGACGCTGTGCCTGCTGGCGCCGGTCGGCTGCGCGAAGGCCGCCAAGCCGGCGGCGTCCCCGGCCACACAGCACGCCGCCACGGGGGCGGGGTCTGAAAACACGGAGCCGGCGTCGCCGCGCGACGATGCCGTGGTCTGGGGCGTGGGCGGGGATTCCGCGTTCTTCGTCGCGACCGCGGAGCAGGCGGCCGATCTCACCGAGTCGGGGCCATACGGGCGCGACGTGCCGAAGATGGAGGTCAAGGCCCTCGACCCGGTCAAGCTCGCCACACTCCACCAGATCGTCATGGGCCTCGACGAGCTCGACCTCGATGTCGACGAGCCGGTCGACGTCGACCGGCCGGAGGGTCCGTGGCTGGTCGTGATCCACGACGACGTCACAGCCGCGATCGGCCGGCTCGGCGACGGCCGTCTTTCCGCCGTCAGCGCCGCCTGGGCGGCCACCGACGAATGGCGTGGAGCACCCGCCGATGGGCTGATCCCCTACGTCCGCGAGTTACGCGACCTGGCCCGGCAGGCCCGGCCACCGGCGCGCCGCCTGTACTTGTGGATGTCCCTCTAGCCGCCGCCACGCCTCAGCGCGGGCTACGCGTGCCAGCTCTCCAACTTGGCGGGGTTGAGGATGATCCATACCCCGGTGACCGTCGTCATGGCCACGGTCACGCCGACCACGGCCACAGCCTGTCCTCCTCGGCGCACCACGACGCCGGCGCGGCCGTTCACAGACGCGACGGTCACGGCGGCGTCCGGGTGATCGGCCAGCATGTCCATGACGCAGCGGGCGACCGCGTCCGCGCCATGGATGGGGGACGTGGCCGCGGACACCGCGCCTCCGCCATCGCACACGGCCATCACGTCGATCGACAGCACGGCTGTCAGCGCGGCGACGTCTCTTTCCGCGCACGCCGTCGCAAACCGGCGGGCCGCGCGATCATTCGTGTCGAGCATGGCGGATCTTCGCCGGATTCATCATCCACAGCACCTGGTCAATGCCCTGATCGGAGCCGTTGACCGAGAGGACGGCGAAGACCTCGCCATTGCCGCTCAGCAGAGCGGCCGCCTGCCCGTTGAAATGGCCGAGCGACACCTCGACACCGGCCCAGAACCGGCTCGCGAACGCCCGGTGGAACTTGGCCACCCGGAGCGCGCCCACCACGGGGAAGTGCGAGGCCCGGACGACACCACCGCCGTCGGAGTAGCTGACCACGTCGGCGGCCAGGATCTCCTCCAGCGCGCCGAGGTCGCCGGTGCGTGCGGCCGCGACGAAGGCGGTCAGCAGCCTGCGCTGCTCCGCCCCGCTCACGGGCGCGCGGCGCTCGGAGGCCAGATGCTTGCGGCCCCGGCTGACCAGCTGCCGCACCGCCGGCTCGCTCAGCCCGATGATCTCGGCGATCTGCGGATACGGATAGTCGAACGCCTCACGAAGCACATACGCCGCGCGCTCGGTGGGCGTGAGCTTCTCCAGCAGGAGCAGGACCGCGAAGCCCAGCGCCTCGTCGCGTTCGGCGCCGAGGTAGGGATCCGCGCTGGTGTCGACCGGTTCGGGCAGCCATGGCCCGACGTAGGTCTCCCGCCTGACCCGTGCCGATTGAAGGGCGTTGATGGCGAGCCGGGTGGTCGTCGTCGCCAGGAAGGCCGCGGGGTCGATCACGGCGCCGCGGTCGTAGGTCTGCCAGCGCACCCACACGTCCTGGAGCAGATCTTCGGCCTCGGTAACGCTGCCGAGCATCCGGTAGGCGATGCCGAACAGGCGGGGCCGTACGTGCGCGAAGACCGCGGCGGCCTGCTCGAGGTCGTCGGATCCGCCGAGGTCACTCGAGGGTCCGGTCTGCTCCATGGGGATCCACCTTTTCACCTGTGGGGTGGGGGGCGGGACTCTCCAGTGTTTCGACCGCGCCGAGGAGGGTCCGCAGGCCCACCTCGTCGTATTCGACGTCGACCGGGTCGAACAGCCACTCGTTGACCGGCAGGTTGACGACCTCCTCGGGGTGGCTCGCCTCGGCCATGGCCAGCTCCGCCGCGACGTCGGCTTCGAGCTCGGGCAGCGACACGTGGTCGTCACCGGGAACGCTCATGATCCTTCCCTCCTGTCGGCTCTGCCAGTCGACGGCTAAGACCGGATGGCCCGCCGAGTTGTGACAGCCTTTTCGCGTACGTCTTGAAGCGACAGGAGCACGACCGTGCCACCAGCACATACGAGGAGCCGGATCCGAGTCCGGATGAGCGCGCGCGCGATCGATGAGCCCTATCGCGTCTCCAGCCAGCTGGAGCTGCTGTTCGACCTTACCTTCGTGGTCGCGATCGCGGCGGTCACGGCCCAGCTCGCGCACATGGTCGCCGACGGCCACGCCCTTGCCGGCATCGTCCCGTTCCTCCAGGTCTTCTTCGCGATCTGGTGGGCGTGGATGAACTTCACCTGGTTCGCGTCGTCGTACGACACCGACGACGTCCTGTATCGGGTGCTGACCATGGTCCAGATGGCCGGCGTGCTGGTCCTCGCCGCGGGCGTGCCGGCCGCGGCCAAGTTCGACGACTACGGCGCCATCACGCTCGGCTACGTGATCATGAGGACGGCGCTCAGCGCTCAATGGGTGCGGGCCGCCATCGAGGATCCGGCCAGGCGCCGCACCGCGCTGCGATATGCCGTGGGCATCATGATCGTGCAGGCGGGCTGGGTGCTGCGGCTGTTCGCCGTCCAGTCGGGGATGATGGCGCACTCGGCCGACCTGGTGGCCTTCGCGCTACTTGTCGTGTGCGAGCTGGCCGTACCGCCATGGGCCGAGCGGACCAGCTCGACCAACTGGCACCCGCACCACATCGCCGAGCGCTACGGCCTTTTCACGATCATCCTGCTCGGCGAGAGCGTCCTCGCCACGAGCCGCGGCGTCGCGGGCGCCCTAGAAGCGGCCGACAGCAGCAGGCCGCTCGTCGTCATGGCCGTCTCCGGGCTGGTGCTGCTGTTCGCGCTCTGGTGGCTGTACTTCCTCACCCCGGCCGGTGAAGGCCTGACATACCGCCGCCAACGCTCCTACCTGTGGGGATACGGCCACTACGGCATCTTCGCATCCCTCGCGGCGCTGGGCGCCGGCCTCGAGGTCGCCGCCGAGCAGACCGCGACGCATCTCGAGGCGGCACTGGAGGTCATCTGCTACGCCGTGGCGATCCCCACGGCGGCGTTCCTCCTGCTGCTCTGGCTGGTCCACGGGCCCATCGTCGCCCCGCCCGTCACCCACCCCGCCGCGATGGTCGGCGGCGCCGTCGCGGTCCTGCTCCTGCCGCTCACGACGGCTCAGATCGGCGTATCGGGCGTGGTCGCCGCGATCGCCGCCGTCTGCGTCCTGCTCATCGTCTTCACGCTGATGTCCAGCCGCCCCGATTGACCGTGGGGCGACCGGACGTCTCAGCCCCAGCAGAGGCAGAAGGGATGGCCGGCCGGGTCGAGGAAGACGCGCCAGTTTTCACCCAGCCCCGGCTGGTGGCCGGCCTCGACGGCGCCGAGCGCGATGACCTCAGAGGTGGCCTTGTCGATGTCGTCGACGGTCACGTCGAGGTGGAACTGCTGGGGCCGCTCAGGGTCGGGCCACGTCGGCGGCTGATAGTCGGGCGCGCGCTGGAAGCTGAGCCCGACGGCGCCGCCATCGGTGCGCACCGAGACCCAGTCGTCGTCCTCGTACGTCACCTTCCACCCGAGCAATCCGGCGTAGAAGTCGGCCAGCTTGCGCGGCTCGGGGCAGTCGAGCACCACCGAGCGCAGTTCCGCGATCGCCATGATTCCTCCCAATAGGTAACCGCCGTGAAGCCTACAACGGTGTCGGACCTTGAGACCAGGGGAAAATCAGAGGTATGGCAGTCAACTCGTTCATGGTGCCGCTCGGCACCCAGGCCCCGGACTTCGACCTGCCCGCCATCGGCGGCGGTCAGGTGGCGCTGGCCGATTTCAAGGGCTCCCCCGTCGTCGTCGTGTTCTTGTCCAACCACTGCCCATATGTGCGGCGCATCGAGGCCGGGCTCGGCCAGTTCGCCGCCGACTACGCCGGACGGGTCGCCACCGTCGGCATATGCAGCAACGACACCAGCAGCTACCCCGACGATGACCAAGCTCACCTCGCCGAGCAGAGCAACCGGGCCGGATTCGGCTTCCCCTATCTAGTGGACGAGAGCCAGGAGGTCGCGCGGGCCTACCGGGCGGCCTGCACTCCCGACTTCTTCCTCTTCGACGCCGATCACAAGCTCGCCTACCGCGGCGAGTTCGACGACGCCCGCCCGGGCAACGATGTGGCGGTCAGCGGCGTTTCCCTGCGGGCGGCGGCCGACGCCGCGCTCGACGGCAAGACCATCGCCACTCAGCACCCGAGCCTCGGGTGCAGCATCAAGTGGCGGTCGTAGCGGCGATCGAAGCGGCGATCATGGCGTCGAGCAGCCCCTGAGGCTCGCCTGTCCAATCGCCGATCAGTGTGGCGGTCGCGGCGTCGGGCTGGAAGGGCCCGGCGCCGTAGGCCCCGAACAGGCCGGCAGTGACCAGCACGACCAGCCGAGGGTCGTCGAAGGGCAGGGTCTCGACATGGCAGGCGGCGTCGAGCAGCGCGAGAGCACAGCGGGCGTTGCGCCCCTCATCGCTCGGCTCATGCCGATCGAGCCGGCGCCGCGCCTGACCGCGCAGATAGTCGGCCAACGTCTCCCACATGCCCGCACCCTCCACCTTACTCATAGCCACGATATCATCACCCAGCGTCGATGATGATCGGGTGTGTTTCCTCAGTTGAACCCTGGAAAGGCGGAGGAAACTCGGGTGCGCGACCATTTATGTCATGACTGGTGCGTTCGATGACCTGTTGGCCGCCAACGACGAGTACGCGAGGACCTTCGCCCATTCCGACCTGACCGGCCGCGCGCTGCGCGGCCTGGCCGTGGTGACGTGCATGGACTCCCGCATCGACCCGCTCGGACTACTCGGTCTGACCGCGGGCGACGCGAAGATCCTGCGCAACGCCGGCGCCCGTGTCACCGACGACGTGCTCCGCACGCTCGTTCTCGCCGTCTACCTCCTCGGAGTCGACCGGGTGCTGGTCATGCCGCACACCGACTGCCGCATGTCCAAGTCCACCGACGCCGACGTCCATGAGCTCATCGCCGACAAGTACGGCGTCGACACCCGGAGCCTGGAGTTCCACACGGTGCCCGACCAGGACGCCGCCCTCCGCCACGACCTCATGAGGATCAGGACCAGCCCCTTCCTGCCGCCTGGCCTGCGCGTCGGAGGCGCCCTGTACGACGTCCACACCGGCAAACTCATGCCGGTCGAGGTCTGACCCACCGCCGGACATGTCCGCCTCCGGCAACGACACGCCCGTCGCGGTCTGAATCATCGCCGGGCGTGTCCGCCTCCGACGACGACGCGCCTGCCACGCCCACGCTCGCCGCGGCCCTCGGGTCCGCCGCACGCCCTGCAGGCCGATCGCCCACGATCGGCCTGCAGGGCGGCCTACCATGCGAGGGCGCTAAGCCTTACAAGGGACGGCAGCCGGTGAGCCGGTAACCCACTACCAATCACGCACTGCCCCCCACCCCGTCGCCGACAGCGAGCCCCCGGAACGTCGACGACGTTCGGGTTCCTCGCCAATTGGAACAACGCCACGAACGCCGCTCCCCCGGTGAGCTGCGCGCTCAGCTGAGGGACCGGCGGACATGACCGCGGCGCGCCCGTCCCTCGATCGATCGGACGGGCGCGCCGGGGCCGTACAGGATGAGAAGGCCGTACAGGATGAGAGAAGAGGGTCAGGCCTTTTCGCCGAGCAGGCGCTCGACCTCGCGGTTGTGCTCGTCGAGCTCGGCGCGGGCCGCGCTCGGCCGCCACTTGCCGATCAGCGGCAGCATCAGCGGGATGAAGACGATCTCGGCGACCACGCAGATCCAGAACCACGTCTGCCACTGGCCGGGCGCGACGGCCGCCGCCGCCTTGATCTCGCCCAGCTTCTCCAGCAGCGCGGGCGGCGGGTTGTTGCCCGCCTCCTTGGCCGCCGCTAGGTACGCCGGGGCTTCCACCAGGGTGTTCATGCTCGAGACGACGTACGGGACGAAGAACAGCGACGCCGTGACGACCAGCCGGAGGAGCCAGCCCCAGACGGCCAGGCCGGTCGCGGTGAGCGCCGGGTTGCGCCGCTCGACGGTCTCGGTGAAGGCGGCCATCCAGGGCGCGTACGCGATGGCGAGTCCGACGGCCAGCAGGCTGATGATCACGACAAGCGAGCCGTAGCTCGTTTCGGGGTGCGTGGCCCGGGTCAGGAACACGATCGTCATGACGACCGCGATCACCGCGCCGGCCACCATGAACGGCTTACGCACCAGCAGGCGGTCCGACAGGATGCCGCCGATCACCAGGGCTACGCCGTCGATCGCCCAATACCAGGCGTTCAGGCCGTTGGCCTCGGACGTGGTGAATCCGAAGATCGAGGTCAGATAGATGGTGAAGAAGGCGACCGCGGTGTAGTAGATCAACAGGAAGATCGAGACGCCGATCGCCGGAGCGATGATGTTGAGCTTCATCATCTGGCGGAACGGGTGGCTGAGGTCGACCTGCAGCTCCTTGGCCCTCGCCTCGACGAGAGCGCGATCGCGCCCGCTCACCATGATCTGGTCGCGGAGCCCGGGCGCGAGCTCGCGAAGGCCGATCAGGGCCACGATGAACATGATGATGCCGACGACGCCGACGATCTTGAACTGACTCTCCCACGTCCCGAAATTCGGCAGCGTGGCATTGGCGACGGCCGCGACGACGAGGCTGCCGGCCACCGGGCCGAGGGTCCAGAAGCCCATGGCCGAAGCCCGGCCTAACTGCGGCGAGAAGTCCCTGACCAGGGCGGGGGTGGCGACGAGAATGACGCCCTCGACGACGCCCACCACGACCGTGAGGAACGCGAAGACGAACGCGTTCGGCGCGATGGTCAGCAGGAACATCATGACGGCGGTGATCAGCAGGCCGTACGTGACGAGATTGGCCCGTCCCCACCTGTCGGCCAGGCCCGCCGCCAGCGAGGCGAACGCACCGACCAGGTTGGCCACGACCAGCATGTTCACGTAGTACGTGAAGGACATCTTGAAGTGCTCGAGGATCAGCGGCGCGACGCCGCCGCCCACATAGAGCTCGTAGTAGAGGACGACCGTGGCGAGGACCGCCACGACCAGATACCAAATGCGGGCCCCGGTTTCGGGATAGGAGGCCAGTTGCCGGCGCCACAGCCGGTCGGTGGCCGTTGGACGGGAACCAGAGATCGTTGCCATCGATTCTCCTGCCTCAGCGCAGCTTTCAACCCGTCCCCGCTCGGCTTCCTGGCCGTGCTGAACTGGATAAACAAGCGTTCATACAGTAGTACACAGGGTTGCCGGGTGCGGTCAAGACTCGTGCGACACTTGGCGCATGACCGTGTCGACACCCGCTTCACCCCCCGCGCGCATGCTGGCCGCGGCGGCGGTCGACCTGTTCTATCGGCAGGGCGCGACGGCGACCACGATCCGCGAGATCACACAGGCCTGCGGGCTCACCGCTGGAGCGCTCTACAACCACTTCGCCTCGAAAGAGGAGCTGCTTTATACGGTGGTCCGCGACAGCCACCTCAATCTCGACGCCGCCGTCGTCCGCGAGCTCGATTCCGCCGGCGACCCGCCCGCCAAGCTGGCGGCCATCGTGCGCGTCTACGTAGAGCAGCACGCCCGGCACCGCAAGTCGTCCCGGGTCGCCAACAGTGAGTACGGCCAGCTCACGGGTGAGCGGCGAGCCGAGATCGTGGAGATCAGGCGGCGCCTTCGCGACCGGGTCACCGACGTGCTCCGCGCGGGCGAGCGCAGCGGCCACTTCCAGCTGCCCGGCCGCGACGAGGCCACGATCGTCGCCCGGGCCATCCTCGACATGTGCGTCCACATCAGCGCCTGGTTCCACGAGGGGCAGCCGCTCACCACGGCCGACCTCCAGGACCGTTACGTCACCCTGGCCCTCCGCATGGCCGGCTCCACCTGACCAAGGCGTATCCCACAACCACCCCGCCCCGGAGGGTCACGCCCACCCGCGCCCACTCCGCACGCGGGTCACGCCAATCCCGCTTCGACCAGCAGCCCCTCGCCGCCACCCCGTCGCCGCCCACACACCCCCGACCGCCCATCGTCGATCTTGCCCGGCCGCGCTCGCGGTCGCGGGCGTAGGACCGCAGATGGGCAGACGTGTGGATGCCCGGACGCGTGGAATGCGCGGAGCCGGTGCGCGTGCGAGAAGCTACCCGGGCGCGCTCCCCGGAACCCGGGCGCGCTCCCCGGATGGGCGGTTGCGGGCGCGGGATCCGCAGGCACGCGGACCCGAACGGGCAGACGCCGACTCAGGTGCGCGTGCGGAGGCTACGCCCGGGCGCGCAGGCCTACAGGCGCCGCTGGCAGATCCGCGGTTGAGGGGCGGGGCTGCGGGCGGGGCCAGCGGGCAGGGCTGGGGGCTGGGGGCCGTGCCAGCGCGCAGGGCTGGGGCCGGGGGCAGGGCTGCGGGCAGGGCTAGGGGTCGGGGACGGGGCCAGCGGGCAGGGCTTGGGCCGCGGGCGGGGTCAGCGGGCGGGGCGGGGCGTCCCTCTGGTGGGGCGGGGCGGCGAGTCCCTCTGGTGGGGGCGGGCGGTGGGTGGGGGTCAGGCGTCGATGGCGTCGCGGTCTACGTCGGAGGCGCTGCCGACGATGAACTCACGGCGGGGGGCGACGTCGCTGCCCATGAGCAGGTCGAAGATGCGCTCCGCGGACTGGACGTCTTCGATCCTGATCCGGCGCAGGACGCGGTGGCGGGGATCCATGGTCGTCTCGGCCAGTTGGTCGGCGTCCATCTCGCCAAGACCCTTGTAGCGCTGGATCGGATCCTTCCAGCGCCGCCCGCGGCGCTCCAGGTCGCGGAGTACCTTCTGCAGCTCGGCGTCGCTGTAGGTATAGACATACTTCTCCTGGCCCTTGCCAGGATTGGTCAGCTCGATCCGGTGCAGCGGCGGCACCGCGGCGAAGACCCGGCCGGCCTCGACCATCGGCGTCATGTAGCGGTGGAACAGGGTGAGCAGCAGGCATCGGATGTGCGCGCCGTCGACGTCGGCGTCGGCCATCAGGATGACCTTGCCGTAGCGACTGGCCTCGATGTCGAAGCTGCGCCCCGAACCGGCGCCGACCACCTGGATGATCGCGGCGCACTCGGCGTTCTTGAGCATGTCGCTCACGGACGCCTTCTGCACGTTGAGGATCTTGCCCCGGATCGGCAGCAGCGCCTGGAACTCCGAGTCGCGGGCCAGCTTGGCCGTGCCCAGCGCCGAGTCTCCCTCGACGATGAACAGCTCGGAGCGGTCCACATCGTCGCTCCGGCAGTCGACCAGTTTGGCCGGCAGCGCCGAATTCTCCAGGGCCGACTTGCGGCGCTGGTTGTCACGGTGCTCGCGGGCCGCGATGCGCGCCTTGGCCGCGGCCACGATCTTCTCGAGGACCGCGCGCAGCGGCTGCTTGAAGCCGCGCGGCGGGTTGGCGAACAGCGCCTTCAGCTCGCGTGAGACGACATGGTTGACGATCCGGTTGGCGGCCGAAGTGCCGAGGACCTCCTTGGTCTGGCCCTCGAACTGCGGCTCGGGCACGCGCACGGTCACCACAGCCGTCAGGCCCTCGAGGATGTCTTCCTTGGTGACCGGATCGTCGCCGTTCTTCAGCAGCCGGGTCTCGCGCAGCTGCTCGTTGAGCGTCTTGACCAGCGCCCGCTCGAAGCCCGCGATGTGGGTGCCACCCTTGGGCGTGGCGATCACATTCACGAACGAGCGGACCGTGGTCTCATAGCCGCGGCCCCAGCGGACCGCCACGTCGACCGTGAGCTCGCGCTCGACCTCGGTGGCCGTCATGTGACCCTGGTCGTCGAGGACCGGCACCGTCTCGTGGAAGTGGCCGGACCCCTGCAGCCGCAGCACGTCGCAGACGGCCTCGTCGTTGGCCAGGAAGTCGGTGAACGCCGAGATGCCGCCGTCGAAGCGGAACTCCTCGACCTGGCCGCCCTGAATGAGCACCAGGGTCAGGCCGGGCACGAGGAAGGCCGTCTGGCGGAGCCGCACATGAATCTCGTCGACCGAGACCTCGGCCTCGGGCAGGAAGATCTGCCGGTCGGCCCAGAAGCGGACCCGGGTGCCGGTCTTCTTCCGCGCCAGCCGGCCGCCGTCGCGCAGGCCCGACTTCTTGCGGAACTTGGCCGTCGGACCCTCGCCCTCGAAGACGCCGGGGACGCCGCGCCGGAAGCTGATCTCGTGCACTCGGCCGTCGCGGTCGACCTCGACGTCGAGCCGCTCCGACAGCGCGTTGACCACGGAGGCGCCGACGCCGTGCAAGCCGCCGGAGGCTCCATAGGATCCGCCGCCGAACTTTCCGCCCGCGTGGAGCTTCGTGTAAACAAGCTCGACGCCGGCGAGGCCGGTCTTGGGCTCGATGTCGACCGGAATGCCACGCCCGTTGTCGCGGACCTCGATCGAACCGTCGTCGTAGAGCTCGACCTCGATGCGGGTGCAGAACCCGCCCAGCGCCTCGTCGACGCCGTTGTCCACGATCTCCCACAGGCAGTGCATGAGGCCACGGCTGTCGGTCGACCCGATATACATCCCCGGGCGCTTGCGGACGGCCTCAAGACCCTCCAGCACCGACAGATGACGAGCGGTGTAACTCGCCTCCACTATCGTCACTTCCGCTCCTTCATCGAACACCTGTGCGCAGCTTACCGCCCCATCGCAATTAACGCGTACAAGCTTGCCAGTGGGGAGATGATCCACGTGACTGGCGGTGTGATCTACGTCACTTTTAGGGGCATTCTGCTCTCGGCGTAGACACACCCCGATTGGGAACGCCCTCATCGGGTTAGATGTTGTCCCAAGTGACTACGCCAGTATCCCCGCTTCGGCGGGGTGACCCGAAAGGCGATACGTGACTGGAGCTCTCGCCCCCACTAAGCCGCTGACCGCCCTTGACCGTTGTGACCGGTGTGGCGCTCAGGCCTACATCCGCGCGACCCTCCCGGCCGGGATGGAGCTGCTGTTCTGCGCCCACCATGGACGCCAGCACGTAGCGGCGTTGCGCGACCGAGGCGCTGAGATCCAGGACGAGTCAGCACGACTCAGTGAAACCCCAGCGTCCTCGAATTTCGACGAACGCTGACATTCTGATACCCGACGGCGTGGCCGGAAACGGTCACGCCGTCGGCATGACCCGGTAGTGATACCGGCTCGTCACCACAAAGCCCTCCCCCTCATAAAGCGCCCTCGCCGCCGTGTTCGCCTCCGTCACCAGGAGGTACGGCTTCCGCCCGGCGCCCCACGCCCGAAGCCCCCGCAGGATGGCCCGCGCCAGCCCTCTGCGCCGGTCTGCGGGCCGTACGGCCATGCAGTAGACGCCCAGCCACTCCCCCTGCCGCACGCCACGTCCGACCGCGGCCATCATGGGGAAGCCGATCGAGGCGTATCCGGCCGGCACCCCGCTGAGGATGCGCTCGCCCCATTCCCTGCCGTCGGCGTGCCTGGCCCCGTCGACCGACCACCAGGTGTCCAGCCACTCCACCGACGGGGCGTGCGCCACCACCACCCCATCGGCCGTCTCGATGGCCGCCGCAGGAGCGGTCATCACGAACGTGGGATCGACGAGCCGGTAGCCACGCGCCGCCAATTTCCCGTCCAGCCCCTCGGGCGCCCCATCGCCGATCGAGAACACGCACGGCTGTCCCAGCCCGGCGTAGAAGCGCTCAGCGGCCTCGATCGAGCCCTCTCCGAGCGGCAGCACCGAGTTGGCCCGCTTGGTCACTCCAGCCGCGTGCCGGAACACCCAATCACCGGCCCTGACCCGGTTGGGCGCCGGCCACGCCGCGTCCACCAGCCGATCGAACGTGTCCACACCTGCAAGGTTACGAGGTCGTGATCACATTCAGGCGGGCGCAGGCGCGGTGGAACTGGTGGCCGGGGTCACCGAGGTGCGACCAGGGCTGGCGGCTGAACCTGCCGCCCGTACGTGAGAGGTGGCCACGGGCCGGGCGGCGCAGATCGGCCAGGTAGAGTGCGGCGCCGAAGGCGTTGTGCGCCTCGATCGAACGCGGATGGGCGCCGCCGATCCGGCGCTCGGCCCAGCGCCCGGACGCCGAGATGATCTCCCGCTGCGCCGCGAATGGAAACCAGGACCCCCGCGACATGGGGGTCCGCTCGGCGGCCACGTTCTCGAAGTGGGCGAGCGGGACCAGCGCGGGCAGCGGGCTGCCCTCGGGCGCCTGCGCGGCCACTCCACGGGCGAACGCGAACATCTCATGGTCCGTGCCACCCCAGCCGGGCGACAGCGTGATCATGCGGGCCACGTTCGCCGAGTAGAGCGTCGGCCAGCGGCGCGAGCACTCGAACCAGACCGAGTCCTTGTCGGCGCGTGGGCGGTCGAGCCCGATGGCCAGCCACAGCATGGACTCCCACGGCACCGGGTCGCCGGGCGCCAGCGCCGCCGCCCTCAGCAGCGGCTGCCGCGCCAGCTCCATGGCCGCGTGAAAGGCCTGCAGCCGATGAGCCTGTACGGCCCGGGCCTTCATCTCCGGCTTGGACTCCCAGGCCTCCTCGATCCGGGTGCGGCCGAGCCACAACCACAGATCGGGATTGCCGGGATCCCCGGACGCGAGGGCCGCCACGCCCCCGCTCTGTCCGAGGGCCGCCCGGGAGAGGGCCTCCACACGGACCGACCGGACCTCAGGGTCCGGCCGGCAGGCCGCGAGCACCGGAAGGGCCGCGGCCAGGCTCCCGCGCTGGACGGCCGAGAACGCCCCGTCCAGCGCGTCATCCGCCCAAGGGCGGTCTGGGATCGCTCGTGGCCCCCGAGCACGCGCCCGATCCACTTCGATCACACCCATGAGCGGCAAGCCTAGAAACGATCATCACATCGGGCGCTACCGCGACGTTACGCCTGCGTAAAACGCGGGATATCAGTCGAGATAATCGCGCAACACCTGGGAGCGCGACGGGTGCCGCAGCTTCGACATGGTCTTCGACTCGATCTGCCGGATCCGCTCCCGGGTCACCCCGTAGACCTTGCCGATCTCGTCGAGCGTCTTCGGCTGGCCGTCGGTGAGGCCGAACCGCATCGACACCACGCCCGCCTCCCGCTCGGACAACGTGTCGAGAACCGAGTGCAGCTGCTCCTGGAGCAGTGTGAAGCTGACGGCGTCGGCCGGGACGATGGCCTCGGAGTCTTCGATCAGGTCGCCGAACTCGCTGTCGCCCTCTTCGCCGAGCGGAGTGTGCAGGGAGATCGGCTCGCGGCCGTACTTCTGGACCTCGATGACCTTCTCGGGCGTCATGTCGAGCTCGCGGGCCAGCTCTTCCGGCGTGGGCTCGCGGCCGAGATCCTGCAGCATCTGCCGCTGGACGCGGGCCAGCTTGTTGATCACTTCGACCATGTGGACCGGGATGCGGATGGTCCGCGCCTGGTCGGCCATGGCCCGGGTGATCGCCTGCCGGATCCACCACGTCGCATACGTGGAGAACTTGTAACCCTTGGTGTAGTCGAACTTCTCCACGGCGCGGATGAGGCCGAGGTTGCCCTCCTGGATCAGGTCGAGGAAGAGCATGCCGCGCCCGGTGTAGCGCTTGGCGAGCGAGACGACCAGTCGCAGGTTGGCCTCGAGCAGGTGGTTCTTGGCGCGGCGGCCGTCTTCGGCGATCCACTCCAGCTCGGCGCGGACGTCGACGGGAAGCTGCTCGCCGTCGCCGCTCAGCTGCTCCTCGGCGAACAGGCCGGCCTCGATGCGCTTGGCGAGCTCGACCTCCTGCTCGGCGTTGAGCAGCGGGACCTTGCCGATCTGCTTGAGGTAGTCCTTGACCGGGTCGGCGGTGGCGCCGGCCGCGGCCACCTGGGCCACGGGCGCGTCGTCATCGTCGTCGGTGAGGATGATGATCTCGTCTTCGCTCTGGACGACGACCTCGACCTTGGGCTCCTCGGCGTCGCCCTCGGTCTCGGTCTCGGTCTCGGCGTCCTCGATCTCCTCGACGTCTTCGATCTCGACATCCTCGATTTCGACGTCGAACTCCTCGATCTCGACGTCCTCCTCGAGATCGATCTCCTCGTCGTCGTCCTCGTCGCCGATCTCGGCCGACTTGGG
This sequence comes from Streptosporangiaceae bacterium NEAU-GS5, assembly GCA_017592665.1. Classification (GTDB taxonomy): domain Bacteria; phylum Actinomycetota; class Actinomycetes; order Streptosporangiales; family Streptosporangiaceae; genus NEAU-GS5. The sequence goes on from JAGFNW010000016.1 coordinate 89,499, forward strand.
CTTGGTGTCGTCCTTGGCGGGCGCGCCCTCGTCCTTGGCCGGGCCGTTCTTGCCGTCGGCCCCGGCGCTCGCCGCGGCCTTGGCGGTCTCGGTCTTGGCGGTCTTGCCCGCGGGCCTGGCGGCCGTCGCACTCTGCTCCTGCACCGCCTGCTCCTTCACCGCGGTGGGCTTCTTACCAGCGGCGGCCGGGGTCGCCTTCTTCGCGGGCACGCCCTTCTTGGCGGCGGGCTTGCGCGCGGACACGGCCGGCTCGTCGGTCTCTGGCGCCGAGTCGGTCACCATGGCGGTGACCGTCTCCGGCTGCGCCTCCTTGGCGGCGGCCGACTTCGTGGTCTTCTTGACCGGGGCGGCGGCGGTGCGGCGCTTGGCCGGACCACGCGACCGCTTGGGAGCCGCCGCGGCGTCGGCCGCGGTCACCACCACGGTCACCCCCTCTTTGCTGAGGCTGCGCAGGAATCCAGCGGCGTGCGACAGCGGGATGTCCGCTTCCTCGAAGGCCTTGCGGACATCCTCGGACTCGAGGAACCCCTGCGAGCGCCCCCGCTCGAGGAGCTGCTGAATCACTGGCTCGTTCAGCTCCGACGGCTTCGAGCGAGTCGAACTTGCAGGCGACACGAACACCTCTCGAACGAACGCGTGGCGAGAATGGACCCAGTTGCCCGCTAGGGGGCGCTTACTTGTTATCTTCCCGTTGGTGAGGCCTCGCGGAGCGCGACGTGCCTGCCTTGCATTCTGGCACGCAACCGCAGTCCGCACGGCAAACTACCGCTGGTTGTCATCCACCCTAGGCCGCCCGGAAGAGTAGTGCGTACGGAAGCGGGGCACCGATACCCGAAAGCAACCGTTATGACTGATTCATTCAGTCACTCTTCGTGCTGGCCGGTACGTGGACTGCGAGGACCGTTACATCATCATCCTGCTCATACCCAGACAGCATCCGATCCACCAGGAAATCGAGCAACATATTGGGGCTCGTGATGACTTCTGGGGGTGCCTCGCTCACAACCGATGAAAGCTCCCTCAAACCGGCGTCCAGCCCGCGCTTGCGGTTCTCCACGAGCCCGTCGGAGTAGAGCACGGCCGTGTGGCCCGGCGGCACGCAGAAGCGGAACTGGCGGCGGCTGGTGGCCCAGCCGAGCGGCGTGCCCGGCTCGGTCTCGTGGAGCAGGCCGGTGCCCTGCGGCGAGATCAGCAGGGGCGGCGGATGGCCCGCGAGGGCCAGCGTGCCCTCGCCGGTGGCCGGCTCGACCACCATGTAGGCGAGGGTGGTGACCTGCTCTTCCTCTTCTGTGGCCTCGAAGACGCGGTCGAGGCCGGTGAGCACGGCCGCGGGCGGCGGGTTGGTCAGCGCCAGCGCGCGCATGGCGTTGCGGATCCGGCCCATGCCCGCAGCGGCCTTGACGCCCTTGCCCATGACGTCGCCGACGACCGCGGCGACGCGGCCGTCCTGCAGCACGAACGCGTCATACCAGTCGCCGCCGACCTGGATGTGCCGGGTGCCGGGGCGGAACCGGTGGGCCAGCTGCAGGCCGCGCACCACGGGCAGGCGCTCGGGCAGCAGGCTGCGCTGCAGCGTTTCTGCGGTGCGGTGCTCACGCTCGAACAGGGTGGCGCGTTCTACGGCCAGCGCGCACTGACCGGCCAGCGCCTCAAGGAAGACCCCGTCCTCCTGGGAGATCTTCTGCGGCCGCGTGAACGAGAAGCGCAGCGCGCCGAGCGCGCGGCCGGCGGCCAGCAGCGGCAGGCCGACCCAGGCGCGCTCCTCGGTGTGCGCCAGGAAGCGGCCGATCTCCTCCTCGTCGGCTCCGGCGTCGACAAGCTGCGTGCGCAGGCTGTCGGGAGACTCGGCGAAGACCGGGCGACGGCTGTTGACGGCCATGGTCATCACGTTGGTGCGCGACAGCAGGATGTCTTCGCCCGGGCCGCTCGCCACATCCGGGATGCCGCCGCTGTTGATCACCTTGAGGGTGGCACGCTCCGGGTCGAGCAGCGCGACCGCCGAGTTGTCGGCGGCCAGGGCCGTACGCCCGACGTCGATGATGACCTGGACGACCTGCTCGACGGTGAGCGCCTCGGCCAGCATCGCGGTCGCGCCCTGCAGCCGGGCCGTGCGCAGCGCCGCGGCGCCGAGCTGGTCGGTCAGGCGGCCGCGCATCTCCTCGGCCTCACGCTGCGGCGTGACGTCGGTGTTGGCGCCGACCCACTCGACGACGCGGCCGTGCCGGATGATCGGCACGGCCCGGACCTCGAAGTGCCGGTAGCCGCTGGCACGGGTGCGGACGCGGTAGCTCCACTCGAACATGGTCCGGCCGCGCAGGGCCTCCCGCCACGCCTCCTCGGCGCCGGGACGGTCGTCGGGGTGGACGGCGTCGAGCCAGCCGTGGGCGAGATACTCCTCCAAGCCCTGGCCGGTGATGGCGCGCCACTGCGGCGCGTCCTCGATGACCGCACCGGTGGGCGAGGTGATCCACACGAGCTGCTGCTGTGATTCGACAAGCGAGCGGTAGCGCTCCTCGCTGCGGCGCAGCTCCTCCTCGGTCTGCTGGCGCGCGGTGAGGTCGACGCCGAACAGGGCGGTGCCGAGCACGGCGCCGTCGTCGTCGTGCATCGGGAAGAACGACACGGCCCAGTGGCGCGTCTCGCCGTTTTCGGCGCGCGTCCTGATCCGCTGGTCGGTCACGGGGAGGACCTCTTCGGCGATCCGGCGCAGCGCAGAATCGATCATGGCCGTGAGGTCGGCCGCCAGCAGGTCGGCAGGGAGCTTGCCGAGGTGGCGGTCGACTGGGAGCCCTGTGAGCTCTGTAAAGGTCGGGTTGACACGGACAAATCGCCCGGTTGGGTCGAAAAATGCGAAGGCGAAAGGAGCCTCCGACATTAGGCCTCGGAAGAGGCCCGCGTCTGAGATGTCCAAACCGGACTCCCGGGGCCGGGGCACGGAGGTTTCGGCGCTCATGGTCGGCACCTCCGTCGCGTGCCAGGGTCTCCCACGAGGCACATCTCCATAACTCTGACTGGTAGCGCAGGATCTGCCCTACATCATCGGCGATGGGCACGCGCGGACGGAAGCCCCGTCCGCCATGCGGTCAACGCATCTTGTCAAAAAAGCGCCACCTCGCGCAGCAAGATCCGTGTTACTTCTTGCTTGCCGCCCGCTTCGCCTCCTGTTTTGTCGCCCGAACTTTCGCCAGGCTGTCGGTGTCGACGACGTCGGCCACCGAGCGGTGCGCGCCCTCCTCACCGTACGGTCCGGCCGCCTCCCGCCACCCCGGCGGCCGCACCCCCAGCTGCTTTCCGAGCAAGGCCAGGAAAATCTGAGCCTTCTGCTTCCCGAATCCCGGCAGCGCCAGCAGCCTGCGCAGCAACTCGGCGCCGTCGTCCACATCCGCCCAGATCCGGTCGGCGGAGCCATCGTAGTGCTCGACGAGGTAGGTCGCGAGCGCTTGGATCCGGCCGGCCATGGAGCTGGGATAACGATGCACCGCCGGCTTCGCGGCCAGCAGTGCGGAGAACGCGTCGGGATCGTACGCGGCGATCTCGTGCGCGTCCAGGTCGTGACCGAGCCGCTCGGAAATCGTGTAGGGACCGGTGAACGCCCATTCCATCGGAATCTGCTGGTCCAGCAGCATGCCGACCAGCAAAGCCAGCGGGCTGCGGCTCAGCAGCTCGTCTGCCTCAGGTTGCTGGGCGAGCCGCACGTGCTCACTCATGGGACCAGCTTTCCATGTGACCTCGGACTCGCCCCGCCAGGCCCTGTTGGACACGCTGATCATACGTTAAAGGCTTGACACCGGCGGGGAAAGTTATGAAATGGGGGCGGCAGGTCACCCATTCAGCGAGGAATGCTACGTCCATGCCCGTTCTCGCCATGCACCTCTCCGGCGGAGCTCAGGTCCGTGAGCCAGTGCGCTCTCACCTGGCCGCCGAGTTCGGCAGCGTGCCAGTCCACACCGTCCACCGCTGCGTCGACGACGTGTGGGCCTGCGCAGAGCACCTCGGCATCGAGGTGACTCCTGAGATCGTCGCCCGAATCGCTCGCGAGCATCTGCTCGCCATGGTCAACTCGGCGCCGCCCGGCAGATAGCCCAGATAACAGGGGAGTCACCTACCCGTGTTCCGCATGTCCTTTCCACCGGAATGCGAGAAGGTGGGAAATGTGAGTCAGCCAAGCGAAGGCCCTCTGTGAGTCGCAGGCGGCGTCGCGGCGAAGGGGGCCCTCCGCCGGACGACGTTTTCGCGGAGATGCTGCTCGCGGCACGAGAGCTGCTTGCCGTACGCAGTCCTCTCGACGCGGAGCTCATGGTGTCCGACATGCTCGGCGCGTGGTGGGGCAAACGGTTGCGCGGCGGCGACGTCGAGCAGATCCTCGGCGAAGGCCTGGTCGACTACGCGGCGAAGGCCGGCAGCCCCGCGGCGCTCACATTACTGATCTCGATCGCCTACCTCGGCACGGCGCGGCAGGCCGCCAAGGCCGAGGGCGCCGCGCTCGCGCTGATGGAGTCCGACGTGGCCCGGCCGCGCTGGGCCGACCGGGTGGGCGCCGTCAAGCCCGCCGGCTGCTTCGTCTCCCGCGACGAGTACGGCGACCAGGACACGGTCGTCTGCACGTTCGCCTACAACGGGGACGACACGCACGCGCTGGTCGTCGTGGTCGACTACAACCGGCACGGGATGGCCCGCGACGCCTGGGTCTCCTCCCAGGTCGACAAACTTCTGGAGCAGGCGCGCCTGGAGGCGGCCGGCAATCCCATGCTCCGCTTCGAGGAGATCGAGCCGCAGCAGGCGCGTGCGCTGCTCGAGTTCGCCATGAAGGCCACCAACGAGTCGCTGGGCCGCAAGATGCCCCGGCTCGTCAGCGACAGCTACAGCGCCTACCACGCCTTCGCCCGGTCACGGATCAAGGCGCTGCCGCCCGGGCGCAAGCGTCCCGCGCCGCATCACAGCGAGGCGCCGTACGCCAGGGAGCGGCGGGCCATGCTCGCGGCCGAGTTCCTGGCCTCGGACGCGGCCGAGAACCTCTCCGACCCTTCGGCCGCCTCGCGCTGCGCCGACCACATCATCGACTACGGCTGCGACCAGGACTTCAACCGCCCGCTGCGGGTCAGCCCGACCAAGTGCGAGACGTTCCTGCTGGATTGGCTGCCGCGGAAGGTCATGCTCAGCCCTGCCGAGCAGGACGCCATTCCGCACGTGCTGTCGGCGTGGGTGCGCTTCGCCGGGCCCAAGATCGCCCTACCGGAGCAAGGATTGCGCGCCACGCTGGACGCGGTGTGGGAGGCGACGGCGCGGTTCACCGAGGCATACCGCGATCCGACGACCTTCGGTCTGGACCGGTCCCTTGTCGAGCGGCTGCTTCCCGACGGCGACCTGTCCGCGCTGGCACGGAGGGCTTTCGCCTTCCCGCTGCTGCAGGGCCGGCACGGGGCGACCGACCTCGACCGGCTCAATCCGGCCGACGACGCCGACCGCCGGATCCTGCTGGAGATCGACCATCAGGGCGAGCTGGGCCGTCTCGACCTGGAAGAGCACCTCGCCTGGCACGAGGAGATCGCCGGGAGGCTCTGGGAGGGAGACCCGCCACAGCTCTGGGAGGCCGCGCAGCGGCTGATCGACCTCGGGCACGACCGGCACGACGTGCTGCACGTGCTCATCGAGATCGCCGAGCGGATCGGCGACCACCCCGATGAGCTGGCCGCCGCCTTCGACGACATCGCGGACATCCCGGACGAGCCGCCGGTCTAGCCCGATCAGTGGTCCCCCAGGTTGGCGAGCATGCGCTGCAGGAAGCCGGTGAGCTCGCGGATCTCCTCGGCCTCGAAGCCGTACAGCAGGCGCGAGGACACCTGACCGAAGATCGGGGCCAGCTTCGGGACCAGTGCCCGGCCGTCGGTCGTCAGCTCGACCACGACCGACCGCCGATCGTCCGGATGTCTGGTGCGGACCACCAGGTCCTTGGCCGTGAGGCGGTCGAGCAACCGGGTCATGCCGGCCGTGTCGGTGCCGACCTGCGCGGCCAGTCGCATCGGGCTGCCCTCGCCCCTGGCCACGTGCAGCATGACCGCGGCCTGCTGCGAGGTCAGGTCGTACGCGCCGAACGCGGCGTCCGTGACGGTCCGCAGCCGCTGGCCGACCTGGGTGACGAGCGCTCCGCCGCCGAGCATGAGCCCGAACCTGCTGTCCATGATCCGACTATAACTGCTTGAACATTTACTGTCGCGACAGCTATCGTCGACGGCATGCGAATTCTGATCATCGGTGGTGGAATCGGCGGCCTTTGCCTCGCGCAGGGCCTCAAGAAGCAGGGTGTGGAAGACGTGGCCGTGTTCGAGCGCGACGAGTCGGCGGCGTTCCGCGGGCAGGGCTACCGGATCTCGCTCAAGGAGGACGGCACCCGCGCGCTCCGCGCGTGCCTGCCCCAGGAGCTGTTCGAGCTGACCGCGGCGACCGCGATCAAGACGGTGTCGCGAATGCTGTTCATGGACGACCGGTTGCGACCGAAGTTCGACAAGCCGGTGCCCGGCGGGTTCGACGACACGGCCTTCGGCGTCAACCGGCTGACCCTGCGCGAGATCCTGCTGACCGGGCTGGACGACATGGTCGGATTCGGCCGGGTCTTCGAGAGTTATGCGGTCCGTCCCGACGGCCGGGTCGAGGCCCGCTTCGCGGACGGCGGCGTGGAGGTGGGCGACCTGCTCGTGGGCGCCGACGGCACGAACTCGGCCGTACGCCGCCAGTTGCTCCCTGACGCGGCCCTCGACGACCTCGGCGGCTTCATCTACGGGCGGACGCCCATGCCGGCTCCCTGGCTCCCGGCCGAGCTCGACGACACCTTCAACCGCATGACGGCGCCGGACGGCACGGCCATGTCGGTGGTCACCTGCCGGGCGCGCGAGCCGTACGAGCAGGCGGTGGCCCGGCTCGCGCCGCACGCGCGGCTCACGCCGGTGCCCGACTACCTGGCGTGGATGGTCACCCCGGCCGGCGGAGTGCCGTCCGGCGACGGCGAGACGCTCCGCGCGCACGCCCTGAATGTCCTGGAAGGCTGGCCCGCCACGGTACGCCGCGTCGTGGCAGAAGCCGACGCGGCCGCCACCTTCCCCGTGCGGCTGCGCTCGGCGCTCCCCGTCGACCCGTGGCACGAGCCGGCCGTCACCCTGATGGGCGACGCCATCCACACCATGTCGCCCGGCCGCGGCGAGGGCGCCAACGTCACCCTGCGCGACGCCCGTGAGCTGCGCGACGCGATCACCGGCGGCGACAAGGCCTACTACGAGTACGAGATGCTCCAATACGGGTTCGCGGCCGTCAAAGCCTCCCGCGAACAGCCGTTCATGCGACGCTAGGAGTGGCCGGCGACCTGCGCCCGAGCACGGCCTAGGCTCGTTGTGTGGATCTCAACGCAGACTTGGGCGAGGGGTTCGGCGTGTGGCGGCTGGGCGACGACCTGGCCCTGCTCGACATCGTGACCAGCGCCAACGTGGCATGCGGGTTCCACGCGGGCGATCCGCTCACGATCCGGCGCACATGCGCGGCGGCCATCGAGCGCGGCGTCGCGATCGGGGCCCAGGTCTCCTATCGCGACCTTGCCGGATTCGGCCGCCGTGAGATGGAGGTCGAGCCCGAGGAGCTGTCGGCCGAGGTGCTCTACCAGCTCGCCGCGGTCGACGGCGTGGCCCGCGCCTGCGGAGGCGCGGTGGCCTATGTGAAGCCGCACGGCGCGCTCTACAACCGCGTCTGCCGCGACCCGGTCCAGGCGACGGCCGTGATCGAGGCGGTCGCGTCGTATTCGGCCGTGTTGCCGGTGCTGACGCTACCTGATTCGGCCGTGCACGCGATCGCCGCCGTGCTCGGGGTGCCGACGGTCGCCGAGTGCTTCGCCGACCGCGCCTACACCTCGTCCGGGACCCTGGTCCCCCGCCGCGAGGCCGGGGCCGTGCTGCACGACCCGGCCGTGGTGGCGCGCCGCGCCGTGGGCATGGCGCGCGGTTCGGTCACCTCTGTCGACGGCGCCGAGATCGCGATCGCCACGCGATCGATGTGCGTGCACGGCGACACGCCCGGCGCCGTGGCGATCGCCCGGGCCGTGCGGGACGCCCTGCTCGGCGCCGGGATCACGCTGCGGGCCTTCACGTGAGCATCCGCCGCGCCGGGCAGCGCGGGTGGCTGGTGGAGACGGGCGCGCTCGCCGTCTCGCACCGGCTCGACGCGCTGCTGCGCGCCGAGCGCTCGCAACGGGTCGAAGAGATCGTGCCCGGCCCCGAAACGGTCCTGGTCGTCGGCTCGTGCGACGCCGCCTTCCTCGAGTCCCTGCTGCGTACGGCTCTCGCCCCCGCTACCACGGCAGCACCCGGGCGAGAAGTGACGATCCCGGTCGTCTACGACGGCGCGGATCTGCCCGACGTGGCGAAGATGGCCGAGATGACCCGCGACGAGGTGATCAGGCGGCACACGGCAAGCGAATACGTCGTGGGATGGCTGGGGTTCTCCCCCGGTTTCGCCTACCTCGTGGGACTTGATCCGTCCCTGCGCCTGCCCCGGCTGAGCACCCCGCGCACGGCCGTCCCCGCCGGGTCGGTCGCGATCGCGGGGCCCTATACGGCCGTGTATCCGTCGTCGTCCCCGGGCGGCTGGCGGCTCCTGGGCCGCACCAGCCTCGCCGTCTGGGACGTCGCGGCCGACCCGCCGTCGCTGCTGCCGCCGGGAACACGGGTGCGCTTCACGGCCGAGGCCTCATGATCCACGTTGTGTCGCCGGGGGCGTACGCGACGATTCAGGATCTCGGGCGGCCGGGCTACGCCCACCTCGGCGTGCCGCGGTCAGGCGCGGCTGACGTGGACAGTTTGCGGCTGGCCAACCGGCTGGTCGGCAATGACGAGGCCGCGGCCGGCGTCGAACTGACCCTCGGCGGCGCCGAATTCCGATTCGAGGCCGGCGCGTGGGTCGCGCTTGCCGGGGCGCCGTGTCCGGTGACGGTGGCGGGGCGGGCGGCGGGAATGACCACGCCGACGTGGGTGCCGCCCGGAGGGCTGATCCAGGTCGGGATGCCCGCCGCGGGCCTTCGGACCTACCTCGCGGTCCGTGGCGGCCTGGCCGTCCCGGCCGTGCTGGGCAGCCGTTCGGCCGACTCCCTGTCCGGGCTCGGGCCGCCGCCGCTGCGGGAAGGCGACGTGCTGCCCGTGGGCGCGCCCTCCGGCGTCATCACGGCTGATCTGGCCCCGCGGGCGCGGATCTCGCCCTCCCCTTCGGTGCGGGTGATCCCCGGGCCGCGGGACGACTGGTTCGGGCCGGAGGCCGTCGCGGCCCTGTGCGCCGGGCCGTACGAGGTGACCAAAGACAGCAACCGGATCGGCGTGCGGCTGACCGGCACCGCGCTGACCAGGGCCGTCGACGGCGAACTGCCCAGTGAGGGCATGGTCCTCGGCGCGATCCAGGTGCCGCCGGACGGACAGCCCATCGTGTTCCTCGCCGATCATCCGCCGACCGGCGGCTATCCCGTCATCGCCGTCGTCGACCCGGCCGACGTGCCGAAAGTGGCTCAGCTACGGCCCGGCGACACGGTCACCTTCAGCTCGCGGCCCAGCAGCCGGCCGATGTGAGCGGCCTTGTCGTCGAAAGGCGGCACCGGCTCGAACAGCTCGGCCGCGAGTTCGCCGTCCTTGACCTCCCAGACGCCCTTGATCCGTCCTTCGTGGACGATGACGGGCGAGATCCAGCCGGCCGTGCGGCTGACCCTGGCACGTACGGCCCTGGGCAGCAGCGGTTCGAGATCGCGCGGCGCGCCCAGGACATATTGGTCGAAGCCCGGCAGCAGATGCACCTCGGAGGACACCTTCTGCGCCGCGAGATCATCCTCGTGGGCCGCCAGGAGCTTCATGGGCGTGCCGTCCACCTCGACGTCGGCCAGCTCGGACTCGAGGTCGGCGAACCACTGCCGCAGCACCTGCTTGCGGACGCCGCCCCGATAAAGCCACGTGTTGAACGTGTCGGGCGTCCCGGGACCGTGCGCGCCCATGAACGCGCGGACCACGGCCGGACCCGCCTGCTCGGACGACGGCAGCGCGGCCGGCCAGCCCGGCAGCCAGGCGGCGGGCGCGACGAACGTGACCTTGCTCTGCCGCGGCGGGCCGTAGCACAGCCCGCCGAGGATGCTGAGCGGCTTCAGCAGCATGCCCCAGCCCGACGTGAGCGCCTCGCGGAGATGGTCGTCACCGGTGGCCGCGATCACCGCGTCGACCAGCTCCTCGCGGGTGAGCGGGGCCTCCCCCAGCGCCTCGCCGACCGAGCCGAGGATGGCGTCCACCTCGGCGGCCGTCACGCCGTGGCCGCGCAGCCAGGATGGCTTCTCCCAGAAACGCAGTGAGGAAAGCGTGGCGACGTAGGAAGGCCACTCGTCGGACGGCATCAGGTGCAACGTGCCGCGCATGGCCCACGACTTCACCAGGGTGCGGCTCTCCCACAGCGCCGGCCCAGTGTCCGGCCGGCGGCCGAGCCGTACGGCTAAGGCCAGATCGGCGGACGAGGCCACCTGCGCCTGGACACCGCACAGGCGGCGGGCCACCTCGACGGTGTCGGAGCCTTCGGCGGGCTCGACGAACTGGCGGCGCAGCCGCCACGACAGCACCTGAGGCCAGCTGAGCCGGAGCATCGGGACATCATTTCACGTAGCCGACATCCTGGTAGCGAAGGTCATAGAAGCCTCTGGCGCCGACGTTGGCGAGGGTCGCCCGCACCGCCACGCTCTCGGGCCGCTGGTAGAGCGGCAGCACGTTGACCTCCTCCCACACAAGGCGATCGGCGGCGTTGACCATGTCGCGCTGCGCGTCAGGGTCGAGCTCGCCCTCGGCCGCGGCCAGCGCCTCGTCGATCGCGGCACTGCCGACCCTGCCGAGGTTGGCGTTCCACTGGCGGTCGTCGCCCGTCCGCACCGCCCCGTCGGCATAGATCCAGACATCTCGCGACATAGGGAAGGGTGAGCCTTCGTAGGAGAAGGGCGCGATGTCGAAGTCGCCCGCGATGACATAGCGGACGAAGAAGTCGTCGTCCGAGACGTGCTGGATCGTCAGCGTGACGCCGATGCGGCGCAGCATCTGCCGGGCCTGCTCGCCCTCGGCCGCCGCCTGCGGCACGCCGGCGGGGACCAGGAAACGCAACGTGAGCGCCTTGCCGTCCTTCGAGCGGACGCCCCCGGCCATCCGCCAGCCGGCCGCGTCAAGCAGCTGCCCAGCCCGATCCGGTGCGTAGCGGGACAGCTCGCCCGCGTTGGAGCGATAGCCGTATTGGCTGTTCAGGAAGAAGTGGTTGTCGAGCCGCGCGGCCGGCCAGCCGAGCCCGGCGAGGTCGGCGCGGGCGATCGCGGACCGGTCGAGGCCGAGCGCCACCGCCTGACGCACCCGCACGTCCGACAGCACGGGCGCCTCGGCGTTGAGTGTCAGCTGGCGAAATCCGGGGCCGGCCGCCTGCCGCACCACGGCGTGGGGCGCCGCCCGGGCCGCGGGCAGGTCGGGCGGATTGAGCGGGGTGACATCCAGCCGGCCGCGAGCGAAGGCGTCGACACCGGCCGCGGTGAATACGATCGCGTCGAGCTTTGCGGGCTGACCCCACCACTTCGGGTCGCGCTCCACGGTGACCGCCCCGGCCGTCTGGTCGAACGTGCGCAGCCGGAACGGCCCCGCGGTGAGCGGGAGCCGGTCGATCCAGTCGCTGTTGAAGGAATCCGGGGTGTTGTTGGTGGCCTTCGGATAGAGCGGAGAGAACAGCGACCGCCAATCCGCGAACCGCCGGCTGAACGCCACCTTGACCTCGCGGTCGTCGCGGCCCCTCGCGACGGCCGCGATGTCGCGGTAGCCGACGGCCGAGGTCGCGCGGTAGGCCGCGTCGTGGCCGTTCATGGCCTGCCATTGGGCCGCGAAGTCGGCCCAGGTGATCGGCGTGCCGTCCGACCACGCGGCTTTCGGATTGAGCCGGTAGGTGACGACCGCCCCCTCGACGGAGGCGGACGTGACGTAGTCGGTGTCGGGGGTGACCCTCCCCCGGTCGTCGGACCGGAACGCCCGCGGCATCAGGGCCGCCACCACCGTCTTGACGCCCGCCTCGTCGCCGTCGATGTGATTGGCATTCCACTGAGCGGGAAGAACACCCACCCCCTGCGCGCCGCCCGGCACACCGTTTCCCCAGGTGACCCCCCAGCGCACCGTCCCGCCGTCGCGAAGCGCCTCACGCGGCCGGGGATTGATGTCGTACGCCGTGACGGGACTCGCGACCGGATCACCCGCCGGACCCGTGGCCACGGTGGTCACCGGCCCGGCCGCACACCCGGCAACCAGCGCGAGAACCAGCCCCCACGGCCTCATGACAGGCGCACCCGCGGATCGAGGAACGAGTAGGCGACGTCGACGACGATGTTGGCCACCACGATGAACGCGGCGGCCACGATGGCCGCGCCGATGATGACCGGCAGGTCGCCGTCGCGCACGGATCGGATCATCAGCTGGCCGAGCCCCTGGAGCCCGAAGACCGACTCGGTGACCACGACGCCGCCGAGAAGCGTGCCGATGTCGACGCCGAACTGGGTGATGACCGGGGTGAGCGCGGCGCGGAGGCCGTGCTTGTAGGTGACCCGGCGCTCGGAGGCGCCCTTGGCGCGGGCCGTGCGAATGTAGTCCTCGCCGAGGGTGTCGAGCATGGATCCGCGTGTCAGCCGCACATAGACGGCCGCCTGGACCACCGCCAGGCAGATCCACGGCATGATCATGACCTGCAGGAAGGCCTTGAAGTCGATCAGCGGCGAGACGTACGGCCCCGGCCGCAGCCCCGACCAGGGGAACACCGACAACGCCAGATAGATCATGAGCATGCCGAGCACGAACGTCGGCATCGAGATCCCGGCCAGCACGAGGACCGTGGTCACCCGGTCGCGGACGCTCCGGGGACGGGTGGCGCTGAGCACGCCGCCCGCGATGCCGCCGATCATCCAGAGCACCGCCGCGCCGAACACCAGCCAGATGGTGCCCGGCAGGCTCTGGCCGATCAGCGTGCTGACCGGGGTGGCGCTGTTGAAGGAGATCCCGAGGTCGCCGTGGAGCAGGTTGCCGAGGAAGTCGAAATATTGGGTGATCAGGGGCCGGTCGAGGCCGAGCGAATCCTTGATCTGGTTGACGACCTCCTGCGGCGCGCGCGGACCGGCCAGCCGCCGTGCGACGGTGTCGGCCGGGCCGGCGAAGAACAGCAGGAAGACCGTGGTCGCCACCAGCCAGAGGACGAGCACGCCGAACAGGACCCGGCGGATCACGAAGCGGAACATGTCATCTCCTGTCCGCGCGTGGGTCGAGCGCGTCCCGCACGCCGTCGCCGAGCAGGTTGAACGCGAGTGTGGTGATCAGCAGCATGAGCGCGGGGAACAGCAGCAGCCCCGGCGCGACGCGGTAGTAGTCGGTGGCCTCGTAGAGGATCGCCCCCCAGCTCGGCGTCCGCGGATCCACGCCCAGCCCCAGGTAGGACAAGGTCGCCTCGAACACGATCGACGTCGGGATCAGCAGCGACGCGAGCACCGTGACCGGGGCGATCAGGTTGGGCAGCACGTCGACGAACATGGTCCGGACCTTGCCCGCCCCCAGCGACCGCGCCGCCTCGATGAACTCGCGCTCGCGGTAGGCGATGGTCTGCCCCCGCACGATCCGCGCCATCGCCGCGAACGAGAAGAAGGCGATCACGAAGATCAGCAGCGGCAGGCCGGCCCCGTAGACGGCCGCCAGAACGATCGCCACCAGGAGATAGGGGAAGCTGAGCACGACGTCGAGCACGCGCGCGAGCAGGGTGTCGACCCAGCCGCCGTAGAACCCGGCCACCATGCCGATGATCACGCCGAAGACCGTCGCCAGCAGTGTCGAGACAATGCCGACGAACAACGAGATCCGCGCGCCGTAGAGCATCCGCACCAGCAGATCCCGGCCCAGCCCGTCGGCGCCCAGCCAGAACGTCGCGCTCGGGCCGACCGGCAACCCCTCGGGCGTCACGCCCTCACTCGGAAACTGGTCCTGCGGCCCGTGCCCCGTGATCGCCGCGAACACCGGCGCCAGCAACGCCAGCAGCACGATGACCGCGATCACCGCCAGCGAGATCATCGCCGCCCGGTCGCGCCGCAGCCGCTCCCAGGCCAGCCGCCAGGGCCCCTTGCCCGGCACCCCCGGCGGCTGCTCCGGCAGGTGCTCCGCCTCCGCCTGCGCCTCGGTCAGACTCACCGCTCACCACCCCTCCGCTCGCCATCCCCGTGACGCCGGCCCGGCCTCGTATGGCGCCGGGCCGGGAGCGGGGCGGCGGCTGCTGCTGAGGAGACGGGGGTCATAGCTGGGGCTCCGTGGATTGCTGCTGGATTTGGGGGTGCTCGGAGGTGAGGTGCTCGCCGGGTTGGACGGGGAAGTGGCAGGCGGTCAGGTGGCCGTTGCCCGAGTCGATGAGCAGGGGCATTTCGGCCACGCAGCGCTCGCGGGCCTTGGGGCAGCGCGGGTGGAAGCGGCAGCCGGTGGGCGGGTTGATGGGCGAGGGGACGTCGCCCATGAGCACGATCCGCTCCCGCTTGGCCGACAGGTCGGGGTCGGCCACGGAGGCCGCCGACAGCAGCGCGTTCGTGTAGGGGTGGCGGGGCGTCTTGTAGAGGTCTTCGCCGACGGCCAGCTCGACCACCTGGCCGAGATACATCACGGCGACGCGGTCGCTCACGTAGCGGACCACCGACAGGTCGTGGGCGATGAAGACATACGTCAGGCCGAGCTGATCCTGGAGGTCGGTGAGCAGGTTGATGACCTGAGCCTGGATGGAGACGTCGAGGGCCGAGACGGGCTCGTCGCAGACCACCAGGCGCGGGTTGAGCGCGAGGGCGCGGGCGATGCCGATGCGCTGCCGCTGGCCGCCCGAGAACTCGGCGGGGAACCGGTTGTAGTGCTCAGGATTGAGCCCGACCAGGGCCATCAGCTCCTGGACGCGCTTTCGCGTGTCGCCCTCGATCCGGTGGATCTTCAAGGGGTCGGCGATGATCGAGCCGACCCTGCGGCGCGGGTTGAGCGAGCCGTACGGATCCTGGAAGATCATTTGGACGTCGCGGCGGAAGGCCTTGGGATCGAGCGTGGCGATGTCCTTGCCGTCGAACTCGATGCGGCCGGCGGTCACGTGGTGCAGCCCGGTGATGCACCGGGCCAGGGTGGACTTGCCGCAGCCGGACTCGCCGACGATGCCGAGCGTCTCGCCCGCCCGCACCTCCAGGCTGACCCCGTCGACCGCGTGGACCCGGCCGACCTCTTTCTTGATGAAGAGGCCCTCTTTGATCGGGAAATACTTGCGGACGTCAGTCACGCTGAGCACGGCTGGCCTCCTGGCGTCGGGCCGCCACCTCGGGGCCGATGCCGACCAGATCCGAGGGGAGCCAGCAGGCCGAGCCGTGCTGCCCGGCCGGCAGCGGGGGCTCATCCACCCGGCACTGGGGCATGACGTAGCGGCATCGGGGGTGGAACGAGCAGCCCGCCGGCGGGCTGAGCAGGCTCGGCGGCTGGCCGGGCACGGGCCTGAGCCGCGTCTTGTCGCCGGTGGCGCTCGGCACGGACTCCAGCAGGCCGACCGTGTAAGGGTGATGCGGCGCGTAGTAGAGCTCGCGGCGGCGGGCGTGCTCCACGGGCTTTCCGGCATACATGACCAGCACGTCGTCGGCCATGTCGGCGATCACGCCGAGGTCATGGGTGATCATGATGAGCGCCGTGTCGAACTCCTTCTGGAGCCGCGCCATCAGGTCGAGGATCTGCGCCTGGACGGTCGCGTCGAGGGCCGTGGTCGGCTCGTCGGCGATGATCAGCTTCGGGTTCAGCGCGAGCGCCATCGCGATCATCGCGCGCTGCCGCATACCGCCGGAGAACTGGTGCGGGTAGTCGTTCACCCGCTGGTCGGGCTGGGGGATGCCGACCAGGGCCAGCTGCTCGACGGCCCGCTTGCGGGCCTGCTCCTTCGAGGTGGACGGCTCGTGGATGCGGATCATCTCCATGATCTGCCAGCCGATCGTGTAGAGCGGGTGGAGGCTGGTCAGCGGATCCTGGAAGATCATCGAGATCTCGGCGCCGCGCAGCCTGCGCAGCTGATCGGGCGGCAGGGCGAGCAGGTCCTTTCCCTCGAACCGCGCCGACCCGCTCACCACGGCGCCCCGGGTCAGGCCCATCAGCGTCTGGGTGCTGACGCTCTTGCCCGACCCGGACTCCCCCACGATCCCCAGCGTCCGGCCGCGCTCGACCGCGAACGTCACGCCCCGCACGGCCTGGACGTCACCGTCAGGCGTGCGGAACGTGACGCGCAGATCCTGCACTTCCAGCAATGTCATTGCAGCCACAGGGTCGTGTAGTCGTAGCCCTGCCCGATCGTGTTGAAGATCGCGCCCTTGACCCGGCCGGACCGGTAGATGGGCCAGTTGATCGAGATCATGGGAGCGATCGGCGCGTCCGCCATGATCTTCGCGTTGGCCTGTTTCCAGACGGCCTCGGCGTCGGCGGCCGACTTGGCCATGATCGCCTTGTCGATGAGGTTGTTGACCTCGGGGTTGTTGTAGTCGCCATAGTTGGTGGAGCCGTCGGCGTAGTTGCGCCCGTCGAACAGCGGCTGGATCATCGTGCGGCCGTTGTTGCCGAGCCAGTCGGGGCCCCAGCTCGGGCCCGCGATGTCCCACGCGCCGGCCCTGGTCTTGGCCACGGTCTGGATGTAGTTGCCGTAGAACTCCGAGGCCTGGGTGGCGATCAGCTTGCTCTGGATGCCGCACTTGGTCAGGTCGGCCGCCACCGACTGCGCCACCTTGGGGTGGTTGCCGCTGGTCCGGTAGGGGAAGTCGAGCACGAGGTTGGACACGCCCGCCTCGGCCAGCAACGACTTGCACTTGGCCGGGTCGCCCTGGTCGCCGCTGGTCGCGTAGGGAGCGACGCTCGCGTCGAAGCCGGCGCTGCCCTTGGGCACCGCGCCGTTGACCGCCGTGGCGATCTTCATGCCGCCGTAGATCTGCGCGATGGCCGTCTTGTTGATCGCGTAGTTGATCGCCTGCCGGACCTTGAGGTCGGCCAGCGCCCGGTTGTTGTTGGGGCTCTGCAGGTTGAACACGATGTAAGGGTTGAGGTTGGACTGCGGGAAGATGTGGAACTGCTGGTTGCCCTCCAGGCGCGGAATGGCCGACGTGGGCACGGGCTGATCCCACGACAGGTCGGCCGTGCCGGCCTCGAGCTGCTGCAGCACCGCATCCGGGCTGTCCTGGCCGAAGGTCAGCTGGATCTGGTCGACGTATTGCTTGCGGACCGGGTCGGACGCCTGGCTCCACGCCGGATTCTTCACGAACAGCATCGACCGGCCGGCGTTGTAGGTCTGAAGCTGGTAAGGGCCGGTGGAGATCGTGTGCTGGCGCAACTCGGCGCTGTCAGGCACATAGGCGTCGTATTCCACCGGGGCGGGCGAGGCGAAGTTCATCGCCATGATGTTGAGGAAGTCGTTGGCCGGAGCCTTCAGCGTGATCTGCAGGGTCTTGTCGTCGACGGCCTTGATGCCGGGAATGTCGGTGGCGTTCTGGAAGGCGGCGATCTCAGCGGCCGTCTTACCGGCCTTCTGCGCCTTGTCGAAATAGGCCTGGAATCCCTCGATGGTCGAGGTGTAGTAGGACACGCCGCCGGACGGCTTGTAAGGGTTGGCGATCCGCTTGAGGCCGCGGACGAAATCCTGCGCCGTGACCTGGCGAGGCGGCGTGGTGTTCCACATGACGCCCTGGCGGACGGTGAAGGTGTAGGTCTTGCCGTCGGCCGACACCTTCGGCAGGGTCTCGGCGGCGTCGGGCACGATCTGGGTCGCCTTCTGCGGGTCGTCGCTCGGCGGATAGGTCACGAGCTGGCGCGTCCACGTGCGCATCAGGTTGCTGGCGACCGCCTCATAGGACAGGGCCGGGTCGAGGTTGGCGACGTCGCTGGAGCCGATGACCTTGAGCGTGCCCCCCTTCACGGGCTGACCCTCGTTTCCCCCTCCCGCGCCGCCGGTCGCGGAGGTCTCACCCCCACCGCCGCCACCACAAGCCGCGAGGCCGAAAACAAGGACCCCGGTGAC
Source organism: Streptosporangiaceae bacterium NEAU-GS5 (assembly GCA_017592665.1). Classification (GTDB taxonomy): domain Bacteria; phylum Actinomycetota; class Actinomycetes; order Streptosporangiales; family Streptosporangiaceae; genus NEAU-GS5. Next base: position 107,598 of record JAGFNW010000016.1, read on the forward strand.
CGCGGCGGTCACCGCCACACCCTTGCGGATCTGCACAGACTCCACCCCCTGGATCATTAATATGATCTTTGAGGGAAGCATAGCGCTACGCGCCGACAAAACTACGGTCAGTTATGAAGCCAGTTCATCGACGGCGGAGCGGACGTCGGCGCTGGTGATCGTCGTGAGCTCGGCGGCGCTCGCACTCGCCTGCGCGGCCAGCCGCACATCCCTCCGCATAGCGGCCCGCTCATAGAGGGAACGGGCGAAACGGCCGTTGCCGAGGCCGTCGATCAGGCCTTCCCGGCACACCCAGTCGAAGACGTCGCGAAGGTCGCGGCCGGCCGCCGGGTCGAACCTGTCGCCCGCGCGCGCCGCCTGCAGCTCGGCGATCTCGGCCAGCTCGTCCGGAGCGTACGAGGGGAAGGTCACCCGCTGACTGAACCTGCTGGCGAGGCCGGGGTTGGTGGACAGGAAGGCGTCCATCTCACGCTGATATCCGGCCAGGATGATGACGAGCCGCTCACGGTCGTCCTCGGCCCGTTTGAGCAGCGTCTGCACGGCCTCCTGGCCGAAGGCGTCGCCGCCGGCGTAGCCCGCGTTGACCAGGCTGTAGGCCTCGTCGATGAACAGCACGCCGCCGATGGCCCGGTCGATCAGCTCGTTCGTCTTGATCGCGGTGGCGCCCAGGTGCTGGCCGACCAGGTCGGCGCGCGCCGCCTCGACCACGTCGGGCCGGGCCAGCAGGCCGAGCGCGGAGAAGATCCGGCCGATGATCCTGGCCACGGTCGTCTTTCCGGTGCCGGGCGGTCCGGTGAAGACGAAGTGCCGGGTCTGCGACTGGACGGGCAGGCCCTGCTCCTGACGCATCCTGGACACCTTCAGTTGCGCCGTGATCGCGTGGACCTGCCGTTTGACCGGCTCCAGGCCGGCCATCGTGTCGAGGTCGGCGAGCGCGTCCTCAAGCGTCGGGGTCGCCTGGTAGCCGCGGAACCTGGCGGTGATCTCGTTGAACGCCTTGGTGACGTCACCGCCGGTCACGGTGACCAGATCCTCGCCGCGCGGCGCGCCTCCGGCGCTGACCACCCGCACGTCTCTGGCCTGCGCGGCGGCCTCGAGCAGGCTGCGCGCGAACCGGGCGTTGCCGAGCTCGTCGATCAGCCCGCGGCGGTGCACGTCCTCGAACAGGCCGCGGAGGACGGGGCGGGCGGCAGGGTCGAGCACGTCGCCGCGGCGCGCCTGCACTGCCTCTGTGATCTCCAGCAGCTCGGCCGGGCTGTAGCTGGGGAAGCGCACCCGGCTGGAGAACCGGCTCGACAGCCCCGGGTTGGAGGCCAGGAAGCCCGCCATCTCCTTCTCGTATCCGGCCAGGATGATGATCAGCCGGTCGCGGTCGTCCTCGGCGCGTTTGAGCAGCGTCTGCACGGCCTCGGCGCCGAAGCGGTCGGGCTGCCCGTCGCCAGAGTTGATCAATCCGTAGGCCTCGTCGACGAACAGGACGCCGCCGAGGGCGCGGTCGATCAGCTCGTTCGTCTTGATCGCGGTGGCGCCGAGGTATTCGCCGACGAGGTCGGCGCGCTGCGCCTCGACCACTTCGGGGGTCTCCAGCAGGCCGAAGGCGTAGAAGATCTTGGCGAGGGATCGGGCCACGCTGGTCTTGCCGGTGCCGGGAGGCCCCACGAAGACGAAGTGCCGCATGGGCGGCTCCGTGGAGAAACCCGCCTCCTTGCGCAGCCGGGCCGCCTCGATGGACGCGGCGATCGAGCGGACCTGCTCCTTGACCGGCTCCAGGCCGATCATCCCTTCCAGCTCGCCGAGCGCCTGCTCCACCGTGATCGGCGGCACGCCGCTCCGCTCGGACCGGGGCGCCTGGCCGGCCTGGCCGACGCGCACCCGCTCCCGCTCCTGGATGGTCAGCTCCTGCGCGCCGAGGTCGGCCTTGACCCGCCGGGCGAGCACGAAGCGGTAGATCAGCGCGGCGACGGCCACGCCGTAGGCGCCCCAGATCGGGATGGTGTCCGACATGGGCGACGTCGCGAACGCGACCACGCCTGCGGGGACGAGCGCCATGACGCAGGTCAGCCAGGGCGGGACCCAGCGGATGAGATGCGCGGCCCCCGCGGTCAGCAGGCCCAGGGCGAGCAGCGGCAGCTGGAGCGGGTTCTGCGGGCTGCCCGCGCCGGACCCGCTCTGGGTGGAGACGACGATCACCGACGACCAGACGGCCAGGACCACGACGGTCGCCGCGGCGCGTGGGTAGCGCAGCGCGAGCGCCATGAACGCGAGCACGATGATCGTGGCGAAGAACGTCATCCACAGATCCCAGTGCAGGACCGCGCCGAGGGTCAGCGCCACCACCAGGAGCACGACGAAAATGGCACGGCGCGCGAAGGGGGGAATGTGGAAATAACGCAGCCGCACCTGCTCGAACAGGTCCCGTGCCGCGGCACGCCCGGCCGGCCGGGCCCTGCCGTTCCCCTCCTGCATGACGCCTCCCCGGTCCGCCCACCGGTTATACCGTACGGCGAGGACGAACGGGCGGACCTAGAGCGCGTCGTTTGGGACACTCCTTAACGGGCGCGTGCCTGATGGCGACCTGGATACTCGCGGACCAGCACGGCCTTTGGCGTAACGCGCAGAATGTCGCGGTCCGGCACCGCGATGCCGCGGACCTCGGCCCAGAAGCGGGGGTCGCCGACGTAGAGGGCGACACGGGGGTCCCGCTCGACGGCGTCCCACGCGTCGTCGCCGGCGATCAGCCGCAGCTCCCCCGACTCGCTGACCGAGGTCACCGCGCTGACCGCGAGCGTGCGCGGGCCGTGGGAGTCGCGATAGGCGAGCACGACGCTGCGGGAGTAGGTGGCGGCGTGCCGCACCTCCTCGCTGAGCCCGGCCGACGGCGTCAGGTCGCCGGTGAGCCCTTCGTACGGCACGAGCGCGGCACGCCACGGACCCGGGCCACCTCGCCACCACGCCCGTGCCGCCCGCCCCCCGAAGGCCGCTGCCGCCAAGACCAAGGCCCCGAGGGCGCCCAACCAAGCGGTGCGGGCGACGGCGCCCCACACGCCGTCGCCCCACACCTCCTCCCCCAAGAACCGGCCCTTCGGGCCGCCCCCGCCCACGGTCCCGGCGACGGCCACCACGACCAGCCAGACGCCCCCCGTGGCCAGGGCGGCGAGCGCCACCGCGAGCCACCGGTCGCCGGCCAGCACCGAACGGCCTTCCAGGAGGGCGCCGCGTGATCGCCACATGACGGCGGGCACGGCCAGGACCGCGATGGCGGCGTAGGGCGCCCCCGTAAGGGCGGGAAGCGCCGCCGCGATCAGCAGGGCCCACCAGATCCGGCCCGTGATGATCCACAAGGTCACGGCGATGTCGCGCCGCGCGACCTTTCCCGCGCTGGTGCCGATGACCTCGGCGAAGGCGGTCAGCGCGCGCACCGGGCGGCCGCGCCAGGCCTCGCCGAACAGACGGAGCACGAGCACCGCGGGGAAGTTGAGCAGGACCAGGCCGAACGCGCCCGTCCACGCCTCGTCCCACGTGTCCAGGTCGGTCGGGAGGGTGGCCAGTCCGACGATGTAGGCCGCGATGGCCGCCAGCGCGATCGTCACCGAAAGCGCGAGCCACAGGTCGCGGCCCAGCATGGCCGGAACGTACGGCCAGGCGCGGATCCGGCCGGCCTGCCGTACGGAGACGACCAGGACGAGGGCGAGCACGGCGGCGCCGCCGATCTGCGCCTCCCGATGCTGCCCGAAGCCGAGGCCCACCACCGCGACGACCGCGAACGCGGCCGCGAGCAGGACCCGGACCTGCCGCGACCACACGTCCAGGGCGCGCCGCGTGCGCCCGGTCTCACGCGGATCCACCTCCCATGCCGGGTCGTGGTGTGGGCGCGCCCGCTCCCAGCGCAACCAGGTCAGGGCGAGGTTGACGTGGGCGCCGGGATGATCGCGGGCGCGGGCTAGGGCGATCCGGTACGCGGCGGCCGCCCCTGCGTGGTCGCCGCGCTGCAGTGCCAGGTCTCCGGCGAGAACGTGGGGATCGGCCTCCTCGGGCGCGTAGCGGACCGCGCGTGCGGCCTCAGCGGCGGCGTCCCGCCAGCGGCCGGGGATCCGCCGCAGAGCGCTTGCCAGCCGGAGCCGCGCGGCCCAGGAGCCGGGTGCGAGCCGGGCAGCCTCCTGGGCCGACGCGACCGCCTCGGAGTCGCGGCCGAGGCGTTCGAGAGCGAGGCTCGCCAGGCGGTGTCCCCACTCGCTGTAGGGGTCGCGCTGCACGGCCTGCTGGGCGGCCTCCAGCGCGGCCTCGGGAAGGTCGCGGGAGAGGCGCTCCACAGCGGCCGCGCACCAGCCGCGTGCGTCAGCGGATAGAGGGTCGCGCGGCGTCCAATGGTCGGTCTCGCCGACGTCGCTCCCCACACGTCGGATGATCCATTACGTAGGAACAAATGCCTAGATTCAGACATACACCTGTAGCTCTCTAGAGAGCTTTCAAGCGGTGACTCAACCACTTGATCGCCATCACGTAGCGATGTTCAAGGTTGGAGTGCGTGCCTTCGAACAGCTCGTAGTGGATGCGATCGGGCTCGACGCCCGCGTCGAGGAGCGCGGCGTTCATCGCCGTCGCGCCCAGGTCCAGGAAGAACTCGTCGGAACGGCCCGCGTCGAGCCAGATCGAGTGCAGCCCACGCAGGGCCTCGGAGTGGGTCGCGGCCATCTCGACCGGGTCATATTCCAGCCACCGCCGCCACACGTCGGGAACCACTCGACCGAGGTCGTCGAAGGGCATGTCAACCGAGCCGTCCGGGTTGGAGGAGTAGGAGGCCGCGTTGCCGTACAGGAGGATCATGTCCTTGCCCTCGCACTGGCCGTCCGACGCGAAGAACGCCTCGAGGAAGCGGTCCCACGAGCCGCTGTAGACGTCCCGGAGCGTACGCGCGACCTGGGGGAAGTCATGGAAATAGAGCACCTCGAACAGGGCGTCGCCGGCATGTGAGGCGAGCGCGCCGAACACGTCGGGGCGGAGCATCGGCGTGATCAGCGCGCCGTAGCCGCCGCTCGACTTCCCGGTGATCGCGCGGTGCGCGGCGTCGGGGATGGTCCGGTAATTCCGGTCGACGTGCGCGACGACCTCCTCGCAGAGATACGAGTGATAGCGACCGTGGCCATAGGAGTCGACGTACTGGCTGCCGCCGAGCTTGGTCCACGCGTCGACGAAGACCACTATGGCGGGCGGCGCCTCCCCCGACGCGAACAACTCCTCCAGCAGGTCCACATAGCGCCGGCGCCACGGAGTCCGGTTGCCCCACATCTCCACCTGGCCCGAGTAGCCCTGGATGACGTAGATCGACGGATAGCGCTCGCCGGACTCGTCGTACCCCGGCGGGAGCAGCACCCACAACGGCCGTTCGAACGGGTCCCCCAGCGGGTTGTCCTTCAGGTACTCGCTGGTCACCATCGACTTATCCACAGGCACGGCGGATCTCCCCTCGCAAACGGGTCTTGATGGCCTAAGCTGCCACGCATGTTCGAGCGGGCCAAGCGACCCCTGAGGACCATATGATCATTCTTGGGGTTGACACCGCTTCCGGGGCGGCCCGCGTAAAGCGCGCGTCACGTGACCACCAGGCCGGCCGGTGGTCGGTCCTCACGCTGCTGTGCCTCAGCCTGCTTCTGATCGGGGTGGACGCGACCGTCCTCCACATCGCCGTGCCGGCGCTGACCGCGGCGCTGGAGCCGTCGGCGGTCCAGCTGCTGTGGATCATCGACGTCTACTCGCTCGTCGTCGCTCCGCTGCTGGTCACCTTCGGCACGCTCGGCGACCGTTTCGGGCGGCGGCGGCTCGTGCTCGCCGGATATGTCGTGTTCGGGCTGGCGTCGCTGGGGTCGGCGTTCGCACCGTCACCGTCGGCGCTCATCGTCGCGCGCGCCTGTCTCGGCGTCGGCGGCGCCATGATCATGCCGGCCACGCTCTCGATGATCCGCCAGGTCTTCACCGACCGCCGCGAGCGGGCCATCGCGCTCGGCGTCTGGAGCGCGGTCGCCGCGGGCGGCGCCGCCGTCGGCCCGCTCATCGGCGGCGTGCTGGTCGAGCACCTGTGGTGGGGCGCGGTCTTCCTGATCAACGTGCCCGTGCTGGCGGTGACGCTGCCCATGGCCGTACGGCTGTTGCCGCGCGATCGCGACCGCGTCCCGCATCGGTGGGATGGGCTGAGCGCGGCCCTGTCGTTCACCGGGCTGCTGGCGGTCGCGTTCGGCCTGAAGGAGGCCGGATATGGGCACACCATCGGCCGCTTCGAGGCCGTCCTGGTGTTGTGCGGCGGAGCGGCGCTGCTGATCTGGTTCGTGCGGCGCCAGCGCAGGCTGGCCTATCCGCTGATCGACATCGGGCTGTTCGCCCGGCGCGGCTTCACGGTCGGCGTGGCGTGCGTCCTGCTCGCCGTGTTCGCGCTGGTCGGCCTTGAGCTGATGCTGGCCCAATACCTGCAGCTCGTGCTCGGCCTGTCGCCGCTCGAGGCGGCCGTCCGGATGCTGCCGCTGATGGTCGCGGCCATCGGCGGCGGCCTTTCGGCGGCCCATCTGCTCCAGCGCGGCGGCCTGCGCGCCACCATGAGCGGCGGGCTCGCGCTCACCGCCGTCTCGCTGGCGCCCGTGCTCGCCTGGGGCACCGAGCAGCACACGTTCATGCTCGCGATCTGCTTCGTCGGCATCGGCTTCGGCGTCGAGGTCGCCCTGCTTGCCGCCTCCGACACGATCATGGCCTCGACCCCCGAGTCACGCGCCGGAGGCGCGGCCGCGATTGAGGAGACGGCGTACGAACTGGGCGCCGGCCTGGGGATCGCCGTCCTCGGCACGATCACCACGATCGTCTACGCGCCGTCCCTCGGCGACGTCGGCGGCCTGGCCGCGGGCACGATGGCCGAGGCCCGCGAGTCACTGGCCGCGGCGGCGCACGTGGCGAGCACGGTGGGCGGCTCGCCCGGCGGCGAACTGGTCGCCGGCGAGCTGCTGGCCACGGCCCGGGCGGCGTTCGTGCACGCCCTTCATGTCACCGTCGCGGTTAGCGTCCTGTTGCTGGCGGCCGTCGCCGCGGCGGTCGCCATCCTGCTCCCCCGCCGCGCCGCGACCGCGAATCAGCCCGAAGAGCAGGGCGAACACGATGAACGGCAGATGATCGGCGCCTGACGCATAGCCGCGCCGGTTATGGGGAGATTGTCTGGGCAACTCGCCCCTGTGCCACCACAATGAGGAAACGTGAAGAAAACCCTCCAAGACCTCGCCGTGCTCGCCGCCAGGCTGGGCGTCGGCGGGATCTTCTTTGCCAATGGCTGGCACAAGCTGGAGGCCGGGCTCAACGCGACGAGCGCGCAATTCGGCAAGCTCGGGGCGCCGATTCCCGGTTTCTGGGCAGCCGCCACCATGCTGATCGAATTGCTCGGCGGCGCGCTGCTGATCGCCGGTCTCGGAGTCGCGGCCATCGGGCTGCTGCTCTTCGCTGAAGCGCTCGCCGTGTTCATCCTTTCCGCCGGCGATGCCGACCAGCCGCTCGCCGCCGGGGACACCCGGCTCGTCGTGGCGCTCGGCGCCGCGTCGGTGATGCTCGCGGTGGCCGGAGCCGGCCGGTTGTCGGTCGACCACATGGTCGTGATCAAACGCAGGGAGGCCGTCGAGACGGCCGACGAGCGCGCCGACGCCGAGGCCGACTGGGTCATCTCCGGCTTGCGTGAGCCGAAGAAGGCGTCCGCCGGCGACACCGGCTCCAGCGCCGCCACCGGCTCCAGCGGCTCCAGGGGCGCCACCGGCTCGACCGGAGGCGCCACGGGAGGCGGCACGGCGGCAGGCGGCACGGGCGGTGGCGCCAGCCCCAAGGGGCCCGTCACGTTCCCGGCCTCGAGCCCGGACGACCGCGAGGAGACCGTCTCCCGCGTGCGCCCGCGCCGGCCGTCCAAACGAGGCGAGGAGACCACGACAGAGACCCGCAGCGAGGCCCCCGCGGCCCGCTCCAGCAAGGACGCGAAGGAGTCCAAGGACGTCAAGGGCCGCGCCGCGGCCACCGACTCGACCGCACCGGCCGCGGAAAGCGCGGATCCGGCCAAACCGGCTCCCGGTGACACCCTCGTCGCCGGCCGCCGCTCCCCCGAAACCCGTCCCTAGGCAGCCCGAGCAACACGTTCCCCCGGCCGCCGACCTCAGGCAACCGCGGCCTCGTGTTCGTGTGGCCACCCGTTCCCAGGCACCCCCTGGCCACGTGTTCCTGTGGCTACGCGTTCCTGTGGCTGCCCCGTTCCTAGGCAGCCCTGCCACGCGTTCGTGTAGCTGCCCGTTCCAGGCAGTCCTGGCCACGCGTTCCTGTGGTCGCCCGTTCCTAGGCAGCCCTAGGAGGCCCGTTCTGGCAACCCGTTTCTAGGGCACCGGCCCGTTCTGGCCAGATGGTGAGACGGATCCGCTGACACCCGCGGTGGGGCGGGTGGCGGTCCCTCCCCACGCGGGCAATCCCGCCGCGAGCAATCCCGACGCGAGCATCACACCGCACTCCCGACGCACCGCAGTGCCGACGCGGGCAGGTCCGATGCGGCAACGCCCGGCGCATCGCAGCCCGGTGCAGCGCAGCCCAGGCCTAGCGCACCTCCGCGCGCCGCGGGGCCGACGCGCACCGCGAGGCCGACGCGGGCAGCCCCAGCGCATCGCGGGGCCGACGCATCGCAGGGCGGGGTGGGGAGGGGCGGGGCAGCGCGGGGGCGGGGTGGGGAGGGCCGACGGGCGGGGAGGGAGGGCCGACGGGCGGGGGCGGCGTGGGGAGGGCGGCCGGGTGGGGTGGGGCTTCTGTGGGTGGGGGGCTTCTGGGGGTGGGGGCTTGGGGGTGGGGGCTTGGGGGTGGGTGTTCGGGGTGGGCTTCTGGGTGGCAGGCTCCGCGTATGAGTATGTTGCCGGTTATCGACATATCCGGGTCGCGCGATCAGGGTGAGGTCGCGCGCGAGATCGCGGGGGCCTGCGAGGACAGCGGGTTCTTCTATGTCAGTGGCCACGGCGTCTCCCCTGATCTCGTACGCGCGCTGGATTCGGCCGCGCGGCGGTTCTTCGCGCTGCCGCTGGACCGGAAGATGGAGATCTCCATGGACCGGGGCGGGCGGGCCTGGCGCGGGTTCTTCCCGCTCGGCGGCGAGCTGACCTCGGGGCGGCCCGACCAGAAGGAAGGCATCTACTTCGGGTCCGAGACCCCGGACGACCCACGGCCGCTGCACGGGCGCAACCTGTTCCCCGACGACGTGCCCGAGTTGGGCCCTGCCGTACTCGGCTATCTGGACGCGCTCACCGAGGTCGCGCAGACGGTCATGCGCGGCGTCGCGCTGAGCCTGGGGCTGGCCGCCGACTACTTCGCCGACGGCTACACCAAGGATCCGACCATCCTCTTCCGGATCTTCCACTACCCACCGGCCGAGCCGGGCGCCGACGACTGGGGTGTGGGCGAGCACACCGACTACGGCCTGCTCACGCTCCTGCTCCAGGACGGCAACGAGGGCCTGCAGGTGCACACTTCGCACGGCTGGATCGACGCGCCGCCCGTCGACGGCACGTTCGTCTGCAACATCGGCGACATGCTCGACAAGCTGACGGGCGGCCACTACCGCTCCACCCCGCATCGCGTGCGCAACGTGAGCGGACGCCAACGGCTGTCCTTCCCGTTCTTCTTCGACCCGGGATGGGACAGCGAGGTGCCGCCGTTGCCGTACAGCCCGGGCGGGCGGCAGCGCTGGGACGGCCAGGATCTGCGTGCATTCACCGGCACGTACGGCGACTATCTGCTGGGCAAAGTCTCCAAGGTCTTTCCACAGCTGTTTTCTGAAACCATGTAATAAAGTAAGCGCCTATGCGCCTCCCCTCCTGGTTCGCCGAGCGGATCGAGCCTGTCGCGCCCGACGAGGAGCTTCGCGTCTCGTCGCTCGAGTTGTTCTTCGACCTGGTCTTCGTCTTCACCGTGACCCAGCTGACGACGCTGGTCGTGGCCGATTTCTCCTGGGGCTCGCTGCAGGCGCTGGCGGTCTTCGGCGCCCTGTGGTGGATGTATTCGGGATATGTGTGGCTGACCAACGCCGTTCCCCCCACCCGCCCGGCACGCAAGATCCTGCTGATCGGCGGCATGGCGGGGTTCCTCCTGGTGGCCCTCGCCATTCCGGCCGCGTTCGACGGCGGCGGCGTGCTGCTGGCCGTCGGCTACCTGATCGTCGTTCTCATCCACGCCGCCCTCTATCTGCAGGCGACCGCGGCGTTCATCCGGGTCCTGCCGTTCAACCTCGTGGGTACGGCCCTGCTGTTCGCGGCCGGGCTGACCGTGGAGCCGTGGCGGGCGCTGCTGTGGGTGGCCGCGGTCGTGCTGCTGTGGACCAGCCCCTATTTCATCGGCCAGAAGGGGTTCGCGCTGCACCCTGGCCACATCGTCGAGCGGCACGCGGCGCTGGTCATCATCGTCCTCGGCGAGTCGCTGCTGGCCATCGGCATCGGCATCAACGGGCACGTGGACCCGTGGGTCATCCCCGCCGCGGTGCTGTCGATCGCGTTGGTCGCCGGCCTCTGGTGGGCGTACTTCGTGGGCGACGAGGAGGCGGCGCGGCACGCCCTGCTCCGGGTCGACGTGGTGCGGCGCACCCAGCTGATCCTCGGCGGCTTCTACTACGGGCACGTGCCGCTGCTGATGGGCATGGTCGCGGTCGCGGCCGGGATCAAGAAGGCCGTCTCGCACCCCTACGAGGGGATGCCGGCCGGGCCGGCCATCGCGCTGGCCGTGGGCGTGACGCTGTTCCTGCTGGGCGATGCCTGGTTCCGCCGGGCGCTCGGGCTGCCGCCCGCGCCGAACCGCGCCGTCGCGGCCCTGCTGGCGCTGGCGGCCATTCCGATCGGGCTCTGGTCGGCCATCGCCGAACTGGGCGTTCTGGTGGCCCTGCTGGCCGCCGCGCTCGCCATGGAGCAACGGCCCACGCTCAGGACGTGAGCTCCTCGGCCACCTTGCACAAATCCTCGCCGGGCGCCCCTGTGCACCCGTGCGCGATGAACTGCGCCACGATGCGCCGCAGCTGATCGCGGAACGCCTCGCGCTCAGCGGGCGTGAGGGGCTCCAGCAGCCACTGCTCGACCTGCGCCAACTGCTCGACGACCGCGGCCAGCGTCGCTCGCCCCTTGTCGGTGGCCACGATCAGGCGATTTCGCCGGTCGACCGGATCCGGCCGGCGCTCGACGAGCCCCTCTTTCACCATGTCGTCGACCAGGTAGACCATCACGGTGCGGTCGACGCCCAGTTGGCGCGCCATCTCGATCTGGCTGCGCGCGCTCTGGTGAACGGCCGCCGACAGCAGCTGATAACCCCGCTGACCACCGGGAATGACCGCGCTGACGCGCTTGCCGCCTCTCGCGTACGCCTGGAAGGCCTGCCCGAGCAGCCAGCCCAGATCGACCTCCAGCCCTGCGGGCAGTTCGCACGCCAGTTCACTCACGGATCCATGGTAGTCCACCAGTTGACAGACCGGCTTGCCGCAAGACAATCTGTATTCCAGACGATCTGGAACACAAACGGAGGCATTCCCATGCCGCACTTGTTGCACATAGACGCGTCCGCGATGGCCGAGGGGTCGGTGTCGCGGGAGATCGCCCAGACCTTCCGGGACCAGTGGGACGGCGGCGTGACATATCGCGACCTCGGGCAGACGCCCATCCCCCACCTGGATGCGGCCGGCATCACCTCATGGTTCACACCGGCCGAGTCGTGGAGCGCCGAGCAGGCGGCCGACGCCGCGCTCCAGGACGAGCTCATCGACGAGCTGCTCGCGGCCGACGCCTACCTGTTCGCGGTGCCCATGTACAACTGGGGCACCCCGTCCACGTTCAAGGCCTGGCTCGACCATGTGATCCAGCCGAGCCGCACGACCGGGCCCGACGGCCCGGTGTCCGGCCGTCCCGCGACGCTCGTCCTCAGCAAGGGCGGCGGCTACGGCCCCGGCGCCCCGAAGGAGGGCTGGGACTACGTCGAGCCGTATCTGACCCGGATCCTCAGCGAGGTGTTCCGCTTCGACCTGCACGTGATCACGGCCGAGCTGACCCTCGCCGATCGGAAGCCCGAGCTCGCGGACCTTCGCGGCGTCGCGGCCGAGAACCGCGAACGCGCTCACACCGCCGCCCGCGCCCGGGCCCGCCACCTCAGCGGCCGGCGCCAGCCGGCCGGAGCATGACCGCTCGGTTAGCGAACTGAAAGAAACCCCCAATAAAGTCGGGCCATGCGCTTCCAGGGGGTGCGTAGGCTTTGGCGAGCCCTGCGGCGTTCAGGGATGTTCGACGTCACGCTGGTCGTCCTGCTCGAGGCGATCTGGGTGGCGACCACGTTCGGCACGATCGCCCACGGACATCTCCGTTTCGCCTTCGTCACCGGGCTCGGCATGGTCGCCACGGGGTTTCTGATGGTGCGCCGGGAGCGCCCGATCCTGGTCGTCGCGATCACCGTCGCGGTGGATCTGTTCGGCCAGGTCGTCCACGCCCATCCCGCCATGTCGGGCAACGTCATGGCCGTCGCCCTCTACAGCGCCGGGCGGTATGCCCCCGGCCTGGTGAGCGCGACGGCCGGCGGTCTCGTCGGGCTCGTATACAGCGTCCTCCCGATGGCCATCTACTACGACGAGTGGAAGTTCCCGCCGGACTTCAACTCCGCGGGGCTGCTCGAGTGGCTGATCATCGTGGGGGTGGGCGGCTACATACGGGTGCTGGACGAGTCGGCCGAGCGCAAGACACGGCAGCGGGCCGAGACCGCGGTGCGGCAGGAGCGCCAGCGCATCGCCCGTGAGCTGCATGACGTGGTCGCCCACCACATCAGCGTGATCAACGTGCTGGTCGGCGCGAGCCGCATCACGATGACCTCCGACCCGCGCCAGGCCGAGGAGGCGCTGCTGCTCGCCGAGGGGACGGCGCGTGACGCCATGGCCGAGATGCGGGCGCTCCTCCACGTTCTGCGCGCCGATGACACCGACGAGCCGAGCGGTCACGCGACGGGCGGGGCGTCGGCGCTGCCCGAGCTGATCACTCAGGCCGGCAGCGCGGGGCTGCCCGCCACGCTCGAGGTGACCGGCGACGTGGTGCCGCTGCCCTCGACCGTCGACCACGCCGTCTATCGGATCGTGCAGGAGGCCCTCACCAACACGCGCAAGCACGCCGTGGGGGCCACGGCCGACGTCCGGCTCGACTACCGGCCGGACGCCGTCGAGGTGGAGGTCCTGGACGACGGATCGGGCGTTCCGTCGACCGGCGCAGGATTGGGCCTGGCCGGCATGGCCGAACGCGTGGCCCTGTGCGGAGGGAGCCTGCAGACCGGGCCATGCTCCGGCGGCGGGTTCAGGGTGCGCGCCCGCATCCCGTTATCACCGGCTCATCTGGAGACATCGTGATCAAGGTGCTGCTCGTCGATGACCAGGCCCTGGTGCGTACGGGATTCAAGATGATCCTCAACGCCCAGCCCGACATGACGGTCGTGGGCGAGGCCGGCGACGGCGCGGAGGGGGTACGGCTCGGCCTGCGGTTACGCCCCGACGTGGCGCTGATGGACGTGCACATGCCCGGCCTCGACGGCGTCGCCGCCACCGAGCGCCTGGCCGCCGAAGTCCCCGAGGTGCGCGTCCTCGGGCTCAGCACGTTCGATCTGGACGAGTACGTCGTGGGCATGCTCCGCGCCGGGGCGTCGGGATTCCTGCCCAAGGACATCACGCCCGAGGAGCTCGTGCAGGGCGTCCGGACCGTGCACAGCGGCGAGTCGGCCGTGGCGCCGCGACTGCTGACCCGCCTGATCGGCACCTACGTCCGCGCGTCACCGCCATATCGCGGCGAGGCGCCCCCCGAGCTCGGCGTGCTCACCGACCGCGAGCGTGACGTCCTGGTCCTGATCGCGCGGGGCCAGTCCAATGGGGAGATCGCCGAGCGGCTCGGCGTGGCGCCCTCGACCGTGAAGAACCACGTCACGAACCTGTTCGCGAAGATCGGCGCGCGTGACCGCGCCCAGGCGGTGATCACCGCCTACGAGACGGGCCTCGTCTCGGCGCGCGCGTAAGCCCAGGAGCCAGGTCTAGGAGCCAGGTCCTACTTCTGTGGCCGGCCCCACCCGTTCTCCCAGCCCAAGGATCCTGCGCCGGCACGACGATTCCCCGCAGCGCGGCGGCGACGCTTGAAGCACGAACAAGCGGTCCGACAAGGAGAAACTCGTGCGCCGTACCATCACCGCATTCCGATACGCCGCCGTCTGCGCCGCCGCGGCCCTGATCCCTCTCGCCGCCTCCACCGCCGCGGGAGCGTCCACCGCGCCCAAGCCGTTCGTCGACAAGTGGGCGGAGTCGTCGACCAATCATCTCGCCAAGGCGAAGGGCACGCAGATCATCACCACCAAGGGGAAGAAGGTCGTGTGGCACCTCGCCGGGAAGGTCTGGGACCTGGACCCCGGCGGCAACTGCGCGATCCTGCAGTTTCACACCAAGAAGGTGATCCAGACGACAGCCCCGGACCCCGACTTCAAGAATGGCCCGAGCAAGTCGTTCAAGCAGTGCGGAAAGGGCTCGAAGAAGTTCGACTTCAAGTTCATCGGCGTGGACCAGGTCGCGTCGAGGGTCTGCCAGATCGGCAGGCACGGCACCCGCCCCTTCAAGTGCAGCCACACCGTCGGCTTCAACTGATCACAACCGCCCCGCGAACGAGTCTTGAGTTGCCGCGCTTCGAGGGCCAACTCAAGACTCGTCTGGCGTGGGCTGGGATCAGTCGCCCTTGGTCACGGTGCCGTCCTTGGCGTTGATCTTGAGTGCCTGCCAGTTGCCGTCCTGTCCGACGACGTCCACGTCCCAGATCAGGAGGTTGTCACCGTACTTGTCCAGGCTCATGTGGGTGATCTTGCTGTTGGGCGCCTCCTTGGACACCTTCTTCATCGCCTCCTGGAAGGTCAGCTTGGCGTCCTTGACGATGCTCATCACCCTGGCCTTCTCCTCCGGGCCGGTGTCCTTGGCCCGGGGTTCCGAGAGCACCTTCCCCGACGCGTCCACTTCCAGCAGCTGCTCGGTGCCGTCGGGAGCGGCCAGCTGGACCTCCCACATCTGGCCGTTGTTCTCCGCCTGGACCGACAGGACCGAGGAGCCCTGAACGGCGCCCGTGGCCGCGGCGACCACCTTGTCCAGGCTCGCCATGTCGCCACTGTCCGCGCCGCCGCTCTGCATGCCGTCCGACGAGCTGGGCGAGGACGACATGAGGCCGACGTCGACGCCGCCGACGGGCGCTGCGGTGAACCCGGCGTCGCCGCTGCCGCAGGCCCCGGCCGCGAACAGGGCCGAGCCGGCGAGGGCGATGCCGACGATGGTCTTCAAACGGTTTCCGTCACTCATGACGGGGAGGCTGCCCGAAACCCCATAAAGGAACGCCCGTCACCCGGACAACTTCGATCTACGCCACGGGCGGGTCCGGCCCGGGTCAGGGGCGGACCGAACCCGCCTTTGTGCACGCGTCTTATCGATCTATCAACCTTTGACCGCTCCGATGATCACCCCCTTGATGAAGTGGCGTTGGACGAACGGATAGACGGCCGCGACCGGGATCATCGCGAGCACGAGCACGGCCATCTTCACCGAGGTCACCGGCACCGCCGCGAGGCCGAGGCCGCTGGGGTCGACGGTGCCCGAGGCGGTCTGCATGGGAGCGCCGTCGAGGATGTAGGTCCGGAGGACCATCTGCAGCGGCCACTTGGCCGAGTCGTTCAGGTACAGCAGCGCGTTGAAGAACGCGTTCCAGTACGCCACGGCGTAGAACAGGCCGATCACCGCGAGCGCGGCCTTGGACAGGGGCAGGACGAGCTTCCTGAAAATGGTGAAGTCGCTCGCACCCTCGATCCTGGCGCTTTCGATCACCTCGCCGGGGATGGCCATGAAGAAGGCGCGCAGCACCACCAGGTTGAACGCCGATATGGCGCTCGGCAGGATCAGCGACCAGTAGCTGTCGATCAGGCCGAGGCTGTTGACCAGCAGATACGACGGGATGATCCCCGGGCCGAACAGGAAGGTGATCAGCACGAGGAACAGCAGCGGCCGGTGGAACAGCGAGCCGGGACGGCTCAGGCCGTACGCGGCCATGGCCGTCAGAGCCAGGCTGAGCGCCGTGCCGACGGTCGTGACGCAGATGCTCACGATGAGCGCCCGGACTACCACCCCTCCGCCCAGGACCTCGTTGTACGCGGCGAAGCTGAACCCGTCGGGCACGATCACCAGGCCGCCGGCCTCGTTGATGGCCTTGGGAGAGGAGATGCTGGTCAGCACCACGATGTAGATCGGAAACAGGATGACGACGACGATCAGGGCCAGGCTGAGCGCTTTGCCGATCTTGCCGATGAGCGAGGGCTCCTCGTCCCAGACGGGACGGAGCTGTGAGCGCGTGCCGTTCGAGCGTGTGATGGTCGTCATGTGCGTTGGTAGATTCCCTGTTCGCCGAGTTTGT
Organism: Streptosporangiaceae bacterium NEAU-GS5; assembly: GCA_017592665.1. GTDB lineage: Bacteria > Actinomycetota > Actinomycetes > Streptosporangiales > Streptosporangiaceae > NEAU-GS5. The sequence continues at coordinate 124,064 of JAGFNW010000016.1, forward strand.
GGGCGACCCGGTTGGCCACGAGGATCAGCACGAGGCCGATGACCCCCTTCAGCAGGCTGGCCGCCGCGCCGATGCTGTAGTCGCCGGTGCGCAGGCCCAGCCAGTAGACGTAGGTGTCGATGACCTCCGCGGCGTTCGCGCCGACGGCCCCGCGCTGCAGCAGGAACTGCTCGAAGCCCACGTTGAGCGCGTCGCCCAGGCGCAGGATCAGCAGCAGGATGATCACTGGCCGGAGGCCGGGGAGCGTGATGTGCCACAGGCGGCGCCATCGGGACGCTCCGTCGACCGCGGAGGCCTCGTACAGGTTGGGGTTGATGGTGCTGAGCGCGGCCAGGAAGATGATCGTCCCCCAGCCGGCGTCCTTCCAGATCGTCTGCGCGGTCACCAGCGCGATGAACGTGTCCGGGTTGGTGGTCAGGTCGACCCCGTCGACTCCGTGCTGGGTGAAGAACTGGCCGAGCAGCCCGGCGCCGCCCAACATGTCCTGAAAAATCGTGATGACCAGGACCCACGAGAAGAAGTGCGGCAGGTACGCGACGTTCTGGATGATGGCCCGCGTCCGCTTCCCGAGCACGCTGTTGAGCAGGATCGCCATGGCGATCGGGATCGGGAAGTAGAAGACCAGCTGGAACGAGGTGATCGCGACGGTGTTTCGCGCGGCGCGCCAGAACGCCGGTTCCGACAGCAGATAGGCGAAGTTCCCGAACCCGACGAACGGGCTGTGCAGGATGCCGTCGACGGTCGAGTAGTCCTGGAACGCGATGATGTTCCCGAAGGTCGGCACGTAGTGGAACAGCGCGAGCAGCCCGATCGCGGGCAGCGTCATCACCAGCAGTTGCCAGTCGCGCCGCAGCCGCGCCCGGAAGGGGACCTTCGGTTCTGTCTGCTTCTTCGACTTCTTCGCGGCGGGAGGAGCGGGGCCGGTCCCGGCGCCGGAGGAGGCATCCGGCGCCGAGACCGGCCGTGTTTCACTACGCACGGCCGTTGTCCTTCAGGACCTTCATGTAGAAGGTGCGTGCCTCTTCGCCGCCGGCGGCCTTCCATTCCTGTACGGCTGTCGTCAGGTCGGTCAACGGGCGGCGGCCCTTGACGATGTCGAGGACCTTGTCCTCCATCGGCTGCTGCGCAGCGGCCATCTTCGACGGATCCTGCGTGCGGATGCCCTTGAACGGATAGTCCTCGATCGAGGACTCCCACACCTTCAGATAGTCGCCGAACGTCTTGATGTAGGTCGGCGTGTAGGGGTTGGTCGGCTCGATCTGGGCCGAAAGGAAGTAGTAGGTCGGCGGGCTCGCCTCCTGCAGACCCTTCTTCGTGTACTCGGGGAACGCGCCCGGCTTCTGCGTGAAGTCGGTGCCCTCGACGCCGTACTTCCAGGTGTGGTACTCCTGCGTGCCGATCGGCGAGGCGAGCCAGTTGAGCATGCGCAGGATCTCTTCCACCTTCGCCTTGGGCAGGTCCTTCCGCAGGAAGGTGAACAGCCAGGCCGGGTCCGAGTACCAGGCGAACGGCTGCCCGCCGTCGGCGGTCCAGTGGTTCGGCTCCATGTCGAACTTCGGGTTGATCGCGGCCTGACGGGTGATCGCCTCGTGCCAGGCGCCCATGCCGTCGTCCATGATCAGCGCCTGGCCGCCCTCGAACAACTCCTTGCTCGGGTCGTTGGTCAGGCCGGCCGAGATGACCTTGGGGTGGACCAGTTTGGCGTCGAACAGCTTGCGCATGAACGCGACCGCGTCGGCGTACTCCTTGGTCTCGTACTTGTGCACGAGCTTGCCGTTCTCGAGCCGCCACTTGCTCGGGGCGCGGAAGGCGCGCTCGACCTCCTGGTGGATGGTGGCGAACGCCCAGACCTTCTTCTTGGCGTTGGTGAGCTGCTGCCCCAGTTCGAACAGCTCGTCGGCAGTGGTCCACGGCTGGACGCCGGCCGCGTCGAACAGGTCCTTGCGGTAGAAGGACACGCGAGGCGGGCCGGACCCGGGGTGAGGGATCGACATGAGCTTGCCGTTCCACACGCCGAAGGCCCAGGCGTCGGTCGTGATGTTGGCCAGCATCGGGTACGCGGCCGACTTGTCGCCCGACAGGTAAGGGCCGAGGTCGAGGAAGAGCTTGTCGGCGCTCCGGTCGAAGTCGGCGACGCCCTGGATGATGAAGCCGGGGATCGCGGATATCTCTGGCACGTTGCCGGCCGCCAGGATCGGCGCGATCTTGTCACCGAAGGTGTTGCCGTCGATGATCTGCAGTTTGAGATCCGCGCCCAGGGCCTTGTTTACCGCGTCGTAGTACGGGTTCGGCACGGGCGGTGGCGGACCCCACAGCGGGATGATCGCGGTGTAGCTGCCGCCGGCGCCCGGCGTCTGCGGCACCGCCTTGACCAGGGTGGAAGGATAGGTGTTGAACCCGATGGCGGTGGCCGTGTTCACGTCCGGGGTGACACCGGTGTAGGGGATGTGCTTGGGCAGGAGCTGCGTCAGCTTGTCGACCGCTTCCGCCTTACCGGTCCCCTTGCGGGTGACGGTGGTGCTGCACGCCTCGAGCAGTCCGCCGCTGGCGGCGATGACGGCCGTTAAGCCGGCGAGCCCAAGAAATCCACGTCTAGTGGTCGTCGCGCCTTCAGCGGAATCTCTCACGGCGCGCTCCCTTCCATGGGTTTGGATGTGCGAGGTAGAGTTAGTTCGTCTTACGACCAAACAAATTAGTCGAGTGTGACGGTTACCACAAGGTTTCGCGCGACCACCCCCTCTGGCGGGGCGATTACAAGTTGATGAAGCATGGGGCATGATGAGCCCGAGCGGGAACGGGGCTGATTTTGATCACGACGCATAACGGGCCGCAACCGGCCGACTTCACCGACGTGCGGGCCACCAACCTCGCCGTCGTGCTGCGGTTCGTCCGGGAGAACGCGCCCTGCTCGCGCGCCGACATAGCCGCCTCGACCGGCCTGAACAAGGCGACCGTGTCCAGCCTCGTCGCCGACCTGATCGAGCGCCGCCTGCTGCGTGAGACCGGCCTCACCGAAAACCGCGTGGGCAGGCCGGCCACCATGCTGGTCCTCGACGGCTCGCCGTACGCGGCGATCGGCATCGAGGGCAACGTCGACTACCTGACCGCGGTCGCGGTCGACCTCAAGGGAGAGGTGCTGCTCAACTGGCGGCGCTCATTCCCGGCCGGCACCTCGACGGCGAGCCAGGCGGTGGCCGCCATGGCCGGCATCGCCCGGCGGGTGGCCAGCCGGATGGCCAAAGAGGCCAGGCAGGTCCTCGGGCTGACGGTCGCCGTGCCGGGTCTTGTCGATCTGACCGGCGCCGTGCGGATCGCCCCCAACCTCGGCTGGCGCGACGTCGACCTCGGCGGCGACCTGGCCAAGGCGCTGCGCGACCCGGGCTTCCCCGTGCTGGTCGACAACGACGCCAACCTCGGCGCGCTCGCCGAGCTCAGGTTCGGGCCGCACGGGGCGGTCAACGACCTCGTCTACATCACCGGCGAGGTCGGCGTGGGCGCGGGCGTCATCATGGACGGCCGCCTGCGCCGCGGCGCACAGGGATACAGCGGCGAGATCGGGCACATCCAGATCGACCCGTCCGGCCCGCCGTGCCGGTGCGGGCGCAACGGCTGCCTCGAGGCCGTCGCCGGGATCGGCGCGGTCCTCGCCCGTACGGCTCCCACCGCCTCCCCCGGCGAGTACGAGCTGGAGATCGAAGAGGTCGTGCAGCGCGCCGAACGCGGCGACCAGGAGATCCTCACCCTGCTCGAAGAGGTGGGCCGCAATCTCGGCAAGGGCATGGGCGTCGTGGCCAACCTGCTCAACCCCGAGGTCATCGTGCTCGGCGGCTACTACGTGCCGCTCGCGCCGTGGCTCGCCATACCGGCTGAAGAGGAGATGTTCCGGCACTCGATCGCGCCCGGCGCGGGCGGCGGGCGGCTGGTCGCCTCCACGCTCGGCTACGGCGCGGCGGCCATGGGCGCCGCCGCCCGCGTGCTGGACTCCGTCGACTCGGGCCGCCTGCCTCAAGTCGGGTCTTGACCCGGCGACAGGTAGGCGGCACGCTTCCTACTAAGTCCGGATTTAACAGAGCAGAAACCTTACATACGCCTTCGAAGCGCTTCGACACCTGACCTCGTGGCTGCTTCGAAGCATGTCAGAGCGCTTCGCGAGAGGCGCCTTTTCTTGGCTGGTCATCGAAGCGCTTCGAAGGGTCCCCTCCCATGAGTGACACCGAACCCGCGTTCCGGAACCCGCGGCTGACCACGGCCGACCGTGTGCGCGACCTCCTCGGCCGGCTCACGCTGGAAGAGAAGATCGGGCTGCTCCACCAATACCAGGCGCCCGTCGAACGGCTCGGCCTGGTCGCCTTCCGCACCGGCACCGAGGCCCTGCACGGCCTGGCCTGGCTGGGCCCGGCGACCGTGTTCCCGCAGGCCGTCGGCCTCGCCAGCACGTGGAACCCCGATCTCGTACGCAAAGTGGGGGCGGCCACGGCCGACGAGGTCCTCGCCTTCCACCACAAGGACCCGTCCGGCGCCGGCCGCAACGTCTGGGCGCCCGTGGTGAACCCGCTGCGCGACCCGCGCTGGGGCCGCAACGAAGAGGGCTACTCCGAAGATCCGTGGCTGACCGGCGTCATGGGCACCGCGTACGCGCGCGGCCTGCGCGGCGAGGGCTCGGTCATGAAGACCGCCCCCACGCTCAAGCACTTCCTGGCCTACAACAACGAGACCAACCGCTGCGTCACCTCCAGCAACCTGCCGCCGCGGGTGCTGCGCGAATACGAGCTGAAGGCGTTCCAGGCGCCCATCTCGGCCGGCGCCGCCGTGGCCGTCATGCTGTCGTACAACCTGGTCAACGGCCGCCCGGCGCACCTGTCGCCGCTCATCAACGACGTCGTGCGCACCTGGACCGACGACGACGTGCTGGTCGTCAGCGACGCCTACGCCCCCGGCAACCTCTGGGGCCAGCAGGCCTACTACAAGGACCCGGCCGAGGCCTACGCGCACGCCCTCAAAGCGGGCATGGACTCCTTCACCCAGGACGACGACCGGTCCGCGGCCACGCTCCAGCACATCAGGGACGCCTACGACCGCGGCCTGCTGACCGACGACGTCATCGACACGGCCGTACGGCATCTGCTGGCCATCCGCACGCGCCTCGGCGACTTCGACCCGTCGGCCGGACCGCACGAGGAAGTGACGCAGGCCGTCGTCAACTGCCCCGAACACCAGGCGCTGGCCCGCGAGGCGGCCCGGCAGTCGATCGTGCTGCTGAAGAACGACGGCCTGCTGCCGATGAGCCCCGGCAAGATCGCGGTCATCGGCCCGCTGGCCGACGTGCTGATGGAGGACTGGTACAGCGGGACGCTCCCCTATCAGGTGACCGCGCGGACCGGGCTGGCCGAGCGCTGCGAGACCGTCTACTGCGAGGGCGTCGACCGGGTGGCGCTCCGCCACGAGCTCGGCTACGTCGTCTCCAGCGAGGACTTCACCGGCGGGCCGCTCACGATCGCCCCGCAGAGCAGCGGGTTCGACCTGTTCGACTGGGGCGGCGGCGCGTACGCGCTGCGCTCGGCCGCCAACGGCCGGCACGTGTCGGTCGACGAGAACGGCGTGCTCATCAACGACCAGCCCGGCCCCAACGGCTGGGAGGTGCGGCAGACCTTCCGGATGGAGGAGCGGCCGGGCGGCATCGCCCTCCGGCACATCTCCACCGGCCACTGGGTCGCCGTGGACCGCGACGGGCTCGTCATCACCGAGGACCCGGAGACCGCGGCCGTGCTGGCGGTCGAGCTGATCGAGAGCGGCGCCGCGCGGGCCGCCCGCGCCGCCGCCGAGGCCGACGTGGCGGTCGTGGTCGTCGGCGACCACCCGCTGGTCAACGGCAGGGAGACCGAGGACCGTTCGGATCTCGCGCTGCCGGCCGGGCAGGACGCGCTGGTCAGGGCAGTGCACGCGGCCAACAGGGCGACGGTGCTGGTCATCTCGAGCGGCTACCCGTTCGCGGTGACGTGGGCCGAGGAGAATCTGCCGGCCATCGTGTGGTCGGCGCACGGGGGCCAGGAGTACGGCCACGCGCTCGCCGACGTGCTGTTCGGAGCCGAGGACCCGGGCGGCCGGCTCACCCAGACCTGGTATCGGTCGGCCGGCGAGCTGCCCGACCTGTTCGACTACGACATCATCGCGACCGACTCGACCTACCTCTACTTCCGCGGGGCGCCTCTCTACCCGTTCGGCCACGGCCTGTCGTACACGAAATTCACCTACGCGGACCTGAAACTTTCCGCCGACGACCTGTCTCCCGGCGACACATTGACGGTATCCGTCACGGTCACCAACACGGGGTGGCGGACCGGCGAGGAGGTCGTCCAGGTCTACACGCACCAGCAGCGGTCCCGCGTCAAGCAGCCGCTGCGCGCGCTCCGCGGATTCTCCCGCGTACGGCTCGCGCCGGGCGAGAGCCGTACGGTGACGGTCCGGGTCCCGATCGCCGACCTCGCGTTCTGGGACGTCACCCGCAACCGCTGGGTGATCGAGGAGGCGGCGCACAAGGTGCAGGTCGGCCGATCCTCGCGGGCCATCTACCTCTGCGCGCCGTTCACCGTGAAAGGCGAGCGGATCCCGCCCCGCGCCCTTGCCGACATCGCGGCGGCCGACCACGATGATTATGAAGGGGTGACCCTGACCGACGCGGCGCTCGAAGCGGGCGACGCGGTCCGGGCGACCGAGCCGGGCGGCTGGATCGCATTCCGCTCCTGCGCCGTCTCATCAGTGGAAGGCTGCGTGCTCGACGTCGCCAGCACCGAGGGCGGCGTGCTCACGCTGCGCCTGGACGACCCGCTGCACGGCGAGGTCGCCGGCGCCGTGACGGTCCCGCCGACCATGAGCAGGCACCACTTCGTCGAAGTGGCGACCGCGCTCACGCCGGCGACCGGGGTGCGCGATCTTTATGTGGTGTTCGAGAACGAAGGGGTCACGGTGCGCACGCTGAGGTTCCATTCGTGAGGACGGTGACGATCGCCGACGTCGCCAGGCACGCCGGAGTGGCCGTGAGCACCGTGTCGTACGTGCTCAGCGGCAAGCGGGCCATCTCGGCGACCACCCGGCAGCGGGTGCTGGACAGCGTCCGCACGCTCGGCTATCACCCGAACGCCGGGGCGCGCGCCCTGGCGAGCAAACGGGCCAACGTGATCGCGCTCGTGCTGCCGCTTCGGGCGGGTATGAACCTCCCTGTGCTCATGCAGTTCGCCACGTCCGTGGTGACCACCGCCCGGCAGTACGACCATGACGTGCTGCTGATGACCGCCGACGAGGGTCCCGACGGACTTCGGCGGGTCGCGGCCAGCGCGCTGGTCGACGGCCTGCTGCTGATGGACGTCGAGGTCCGCGACCAGCGCGTGCCACTGCTGCGCGAGCTGGAGGAGCCGAGCGTGCTGATCGGGTTCCCGGCCGACGCCGCGGGCCTGACCTGCGTCGACCTCGACTTCGGCCGGGCCGGCGCGCTGTGCGCTGAACACCTGGTCTCGCGCGGGCATCGGGAGATCGCGCTGCTCGGCGCGCCCGGCGTGGTGTACGAGCGCGGCACCGGCTTCGCCGAGCGCACGCTCCAGGGCTTCAACGAGGCGTCGGAGCAGGTGCGGGCGGTGGCGGTGGCGGTGCCGTGCGAGGAGACCTTCGACGAGGTCTTCGCCACGGTCAAGGAGCTGCTGGAAGAGCACCCGGGCACGACTGGTCTGGTCGTGCACAACGAGGCCGCGGTCTCGCACGTGCTGAGCGCGCTGCGCCAGCTCGGCCGGCGCGTCCCAGAGGACGTGTCGGTGGTCGCGATCTGCCCCGACGACGTGGCGGAACGGGCCAGCCCGCCGCTGACGTCGGTGCTGATCCCGGCGTCCGAGGTGGGGCAGCGGGCGGTCCAGCTGCTGATGGCGAAGCTGGACGGCTCGGCCGTGCCAGACTCGACCTTGCTCGCACCACGCCTGACGATCAGAGAGAGCACGCGTTGATCACATTCCCCGACGGCTTCCTGTGGGGTGCCGCCACCGCGTCGTATCAAATCGAGGGAGCCGCCGACACGCGGGAGCAGTCCATCTGGGACGTCTTCTCGCACACGCCCGGAAAGGTGGCCGACGGCCACACCGGTGACGTGGCCTGCGACCACTACCACCGCTACCGCGAGGACGTCGCGCTGATGGCCGAGATCGGCCTCAAGGCGTACCGGTTCTCCATCGCCTGGCCCCGCATCGCCGACCTGTCGTTCTACGACCGGCTCGTCGACGAACTCCTGGAACGTGGCATTTCCCCGGTGGCCACGCTCTACCACTGGGATCTGCCGGTGACCTACGACTGGCGGGATCGGGACACCGCCTACGCCTTCGCCGACTACGCCACCAAGGCGTACGAGGTGATCGGCGACCGGGTCTCGATGTGGACGACGCTGAACGAGCCGTGGGTGTCGGCGTTCGTCGGCTACGGCTCGGGGCGGCACGCGCCGGGCGTGGAGTCGTCCGAAGACCCGTTCACGGTGGCGCATCACCTGCTGCTGGCCCACGGGCTCGGCACGCAGGCGCTGCGCGCCGCCGGCGCCTCGCAGGTGTCGATCACCCTCAACCTGACCCCCGTCATCGGCGACGAGTCGGGGTTGATCGACACGCTCGCCAACCGGATGTTCCTCGACCCGGTCCTGCTGGGGACCGACCCGCTGGAGCGCATCCCGGACGACGACCTGAAGATCATCAACCAGCCGATCGACGCGCTGGGGGTGAACTACTACACGGTCAACCGCGTCGTGGTGGACCCCTCGTCACCCGGGAGCCCCGAGCATCCGGGCAGCGCCGGGCTGCGCTGGCTGCCGCCCGAGGGCACGCCGACCGAGATGAACTGGGAGGTCGCGCCGTTCGGCCTGACCGACCTGCTGGTACGGCTCTCGCGCGACTACCCCGGCACCCCGCTGATGATCACCGAGAACGGCGCCGCGTACGAGGACACGGTCCACGACCAGGACCGGATCGCCTACCTCGACGCCCACTTCCGTGCCGCCGCCGCAGCCATCGAGCAGGGCGCCGATCTGCGCGGATATTTCGTGTGGTCCCTGATGGACAACTTCGAATGGGCCTACGGCTATCACAAGCGGTTCGGCATCATCCGCGTCGACTACGACACCCTTGAGCGCACCCTGAAGGACAGCGCCCGCTGGTATCACGACGTCATCCTCAACAACGGCCTCTGACCGTCCGGCGCCGCTGCCCGCCCGATCGACGGCGGGCAGCAGCGCGGCCGGCACCGCCGGGTCAGAACGTCTGCTGTTCATCGTGCACAGCAGACGCCACTTCATCGCGCGCCGCCGCGCTCCTGGTCGTCCCCGGCATGGACAGGTGGAACGGAACGGAACGCCCCCCGGCATGTACCGGCCGAGGCCCGCCGGGGCGGTCCGGCCGTGCGGATCTTGTGCGAGGCGACAGGCGCCGCGGACCGAAGGAGAGCCATGTCGAATGAGACGAATGAGGGTGGCGGACTCTCCCGCCGGACGCTGTTGGGCGCCGGGGCGTCGGGCGCCGTCATCCTCACCACCGCCGCGCTGTCATGTGGTACGCGGGTAACGGCGACCCTGGCTACTGCACGGTCAACCAGGCACGAGGCCACGCGAGCGCCGGCAGCCGGCGCTACATGGTCCCCCAACAGGCGGGAGCAGGGAGAGTGCAGATCGGCTGGTATTGGTGCCACCGGTGCAACGGCCTGTGGTACGGCGAAAACCACCTCCCCAGCGGGCAGTACAACCCTGGTCGGTGCCCCGCGCCGCCGTTCGCCGGCCACTCCATAGACGGCTCGGGCGTCTATGGGCTGGTTCAGGCCTGAGCCGGCACGGGAGGCGCACCCGACCTCGCCTACTCGGTCAGGGGCGGCCGCCTCTATGCGATCGACAGCGGTCACGCCGCCTCGCCGCAGCGCGACTCCGTCTGGAAGTGGACCCGTAAGAACCAGGACTGGGTCAAGGTCAGCGACCTCGCGACCCGGCAAATGGTGGCCTGCCCGTAGACGGCGCGGCGGCGTGAGCAGCGGAGGCATCGGCCCTCCGCTAATGGCGTCGCGGGCCGATCGTTCCAGGGGCTAGCCTGGCGCCGTGAGTCCAGAGGGCCCTCGGGGTGAACGTGGTGAGCCGGTGGTCCGGCGAGAACGGACCGAAGATCACGCGGCCGTGCGGGAGGTTCACACGCAGGCATTCGGCGACGGCGAACCGGTCCCTGCGCTCGTCGACGCGCTGCGCGCCAATGAGGCCTCGCTTGCGCCGTTGTCGCTGGTCGCCACCGTCGGAGAGCGGGTGGTCGGCCATGTGATGCTCAGCGCTTGCCGGCTGGACGCCCTGCCCCGGCTTGTGGACGTGCTGTCGCTGTCCCCCCTGGGGGTGCTGCCGGAATTCCAGGGCCGGAGAATCGGCACTCGACTTGTGGCGGACGCCCTCGCGTGGGCCGACGGCCAGGGCGTTCCTTTGGTCTTTCTGGAGGGTTCGCCGCACTACTACGGCAAACGCGGCTTCGCCGACGCCACGGAACTGGGCTTTCGGCCGCCCACGCTGCGCTACCCGCCTGGCGCTTTTCAGGTCGCCAGACTGTCCGCCTACGAGGAATGGATGACCGGCACCTTCGTGTACTCCGACGTCTTCTGGGCCTTTGACTGCGTGGGCCTGCGCGGCGAGCACCTCGAAAGGGCCGCGGGCTGACGCCCTCCCCGCTGCTCGGCACCAGCCGTGGAACGCGGTGGCACGCCCTCCTTTGTGGCGCGCTGATGACTACGGCGTGTCTGCGGGCGCGTAGGTGGCCGGGACGAGGAGCCCGGCCGACGGGAACGGCTGGCCCGATGGCGGAGCAGCCGTCGAAGGCGGATGAGAAGCACATGCGAACAAGGCTCTTACTGCACCTGGTCGCCGCGTTGTCGATGGGCGCGCTCACGGTGGTGGCGGCCGCGCCCGCCGACGCGATCGTCGGCGGCACCAAGACCGAATACAGCAACTACCCCTACTTCACGGGGGTCAGTTCGATCATCGATGGAGAGGAAAAGGTGTGCGGTGGCGCCTGGGTGGCGCCGAACTGGGTGCTGACCGCCGCGCACTGCATCGGGCAGAACGTCATGGCGAATGTTCCTAGCCAGGGGTACAAACCGGCCGAGCAGGTGGAGGTGTACCCCGAGTACGACTTTCCTCATCATGACCTTGCTCTGGTGCGCACGGCTCAAGCGGGGGGAGCCGGGCATTTCATCGGGGTCGGGTCGCCATGGCATCCGGAGTACTACGCGGGCAACCAGCCCGCCACGATCCTGGGCGACGGTCGAACCTCGGCCAACGACCCCTACTATCACGGCTTCCACGTCGCGCAAACGGTGGTTCGCAGCGACTCGTACATGAACGACATCTTCGATCCGTGGTATTGGTTCGATCACTGGGACGACCCGCACATGATCGGCGCCGGCAGCTCCACCGTCGCCACGTGCCTGGGCGATAGTGGCACTCCGCTGATCGTGGGACCTTCCGACGCTCCGGTCACCGTCGGCGTCGACAGCTTCGGCTATACCTCGCCGCTCGACGACGGGTGCGACACCGCGGAAGGGTTCACCGAGCTGTCCGACGCCCACCTGGCGTGGGTTGCGGGCGTGGTGCCGTCCATCGTGGGCGGCTGGGGGCCATGCACCACCTCCGCGGGGTGGCCGGGACACAGCGTGTCCAACTTCCTGCCGAACCCTTACTCCGGCTCGCATGCCGACGGGTCGCACTACTGGAACATCGACTGTGCCGCCAACCCGGTGGCGGTGCCCAGCGTGGCGGGGGCGACCGCGAGCGTGGCCGGTCAGGTCATCGCCTCTGCCGGGCTGGTGCCGGTCAAGGGCACGGTGACCGATCCGACCTGCCAGTCCATCGGCATGGTCGCCGATCAGGACCCCGCCCCGGGCACCATGGTCGACCGTGGCTCCTCGGTGCTGTACGTGGTCTGGAAAAAGCCGACGAAGTGCCCGATCAACCGGCCCTGAATCCTCGGTCCACATACGACCGCGCGAGGGGGCTGGGAGGCCCCCTCGCTTGGGTGTGGGGCGGAGCCCCGCTGAGGACTGCCTGAGCTGGATTGCGCGCGGAGCGCGGGTCGGCGAGGACCGCGCGTGGGTCAGGCGGAGAAGCGGGCTACTCGGCGGAGTTTGTTCATGGCGTCGAGGGCGGCGACCTTGTAGGACTCGGCGAGGGTGGGGTAGTTGAAGACGGCGTCGACCAGATAGTCGATGGTGCCGCCGCAGCCCATGACGGTCTGGCCGATGTGGATGATCTCGGTGGCGCCGGTGCCGAAGACGTGGACGCCGAGGAGCTGGCGGGTGTCAGGGGCCACCAGGAGCTTCAGCATGCCGTACGTGTCGCCGATGATCTGGCCGCGGGCCAGCTCGCGGTAGCGGGAGAGGCCGACCTCGAAGGGGATCATGGCGTCGGTCAGGTCGTCCTCTGTCTTCCCGACGAAGCTGATCTCAGGGATCGTGTAGATGCCGATGGGCTGGAGCTCGTGCATGGCCCGGACGGGTTCGCCGCAGGCGTGGTGCGCGGCGAGGCGGCCCTGCTCCATGGAGGTGGCGGCGAGGGACGGGAAGCCGATGACGTCGCCGACGGCGTAGATGTGCGGGACGGGCGTCTGGTAGTGCTGGTCGACGACGATCCGGCCGCGGGCGTCGGCCTCGAGGCCGGCCGCGGACAGTCCGATCTGGTCGGCCATGCCCTGTCGCCCGGCCGAGTACATGACGCACTGGGCGGGGATCTTCTTGCCGCTTTCGAGGATCGTCAGGGCGCCCTGCGGGCGGCGTTCGACGGCGGCGACGGTCTCGCCGAAGCGGAAGGTGACGGCCAGGTCGCGCAGGTGGTACTTCAACGCCTCGACGACCTCGAGGTCGCAGAACTCCAGCATGCGTTCGCGCCGCTCGACGACGGTCACCTTGGTGCCGAGGGCGGCGAACATCGAGGCGTACTCGATGCCGATGACGCCGGCGCCGACGACGACCATGGAGTCGGGCACGTCGGTCATGCGCAGGATGCCGTCGGAGTCGATGATGGCCTCTTCGTCGAATTCGACGGACTCGGGCCGGGCCGGCCGGGTGCCCACGGCCAGGATGATCTTGTCGGCGGTGACCTTCTGCTCGCGTCCCCGGTCGTCGACGACGCCGACGGTGTGCGGGTCGAGGAAGCGGCCGCTTCCGGTGAGCACGGTGACGTGGTTGCGGGCCAGCTGGCTGCGGATGACCTCGACCTCGCGGCCCACCACGTGCTGGGTGCGCATCCCGAGGTCGGCGATGGTGATGTCCTCCTTGACGCGGTAGCTCTGGCCGTACATCTCGCGCTGGTTGAGACCCGTCAGGTACAGCACGGCCTCGCGCAGGGTCTTCGAGGGGATGGTGCCGGTGTTGATGCACACCCCGCCCATCATGTTGCGGCGCTCGACGATGGCCACGCGCCGATCCAGCTTGGCGGCCGCTATCGCGGCCTTCTGCCCGCCCGGTCCGGAACCCAGGACGAGCACATCAAAGTCCGTCACATGTGCCAGTGTGGGCGCGATGTGTTACCAAAAGAAGTCCGGCCGCAATCGGGCTACAAGTCGTCATCAAGTCAGATAGGCAAACCTTGGGAGCTATGAGGAAGGACGTGTCGCAGTATCTGGGCGAGTTGCTCGTCTGGGAGATCGAGGACTACCTGAGCGCTCGCGAGGTGAAGCCGGAGCGCGCCCGTGTGGCGTTCATCCGGCTGGCCGACGAATGGGCGACCGCGTCGATCGCGGCCGAGCTGGCCGCGGGCGGCAGCTTCTACGCGGCGGCGCGCCGCGCGGACGCGATGGGCATGACCGTGCCGGGCGACATGTTCGGCGTGGTGACCCGTGAGGAGCGGCCTGAACTGTTCGACGCCGTGCCGGGGACGACGTTCCCGCCCGAGCGCGACGGCACCGGCTATGTCATCGTCCGGCTGGTCGCCTTCGAGGGTTAGACACCGTGGTATCCCGATCACGCCCATTTAGGTTGTACGGTCGACATAATCGTTGATCTACGGGCGGACTCTTTACCAAAGGAGCCCTGCGCATGCGGGTCGGGGACTACGCGGTCGATGGCGTCGTGGAGAAGTCTGGCCGCGGCGAGGTGTACGCGGCGACCGGGCCGTCTGGGGAGCCGGTGACGGTGAGCGTGTTCGTCGCCGCCGACCCTGATCGCTTTCTGGCCGAGATCGAGCCTCTTCGGGGGCTGGACGCGTTCTACACCGAGCCGATTTTGGCGACGGGTGCGGCCGAGGGGCTGCCGTACGTGGTGACGCCTCGGCTGACGGGGTTGACGTTGCGCCAGGAGGTGGCCGAGCACGGCCCCCTCCAGGGGCCGCGGCTGCACCGGCTGGCCATCGCGACGATGACGGCGCTGGTGGGCATCCATCAGGCCGGGGCCGTGCACGGCGAGCTGTCGCCGGATCGGATCACGCTGGGCGATCAGGGCCCGATGGTCACCGGCGCGGGGATCGGTCCCGCGTGGGAGGCGACGGCCGAAGGCGCGACCGTACGCGTCGACACTCCTGATTTCCTGGCTCCTGAGCGGTTCCGCGGCGATCCGCCGGCGCCGCCCGCGGACGTCTTCGCGTGGGCGTGCACCATGGCGTACGCGGCGACGGGGTCGGCGCCCTTCGAGGCCGATTCGATGTCGGCGGCCATGAACCGGCTGCTGAACGAGGATCCCGTGCTGGACGGCATGGACGACCCGCTGCTGGGCCTGGTGGCGGCCTGCCTGGCCAAGGACCCGGGCGCGCGCCCCGACGCCGGGACAGCCTTGATGCGGCTTGTGGGGCATTCCACGTTCACGGTCGCGGTCCCATCGCTCACGCCGCCGCCGCAGGCCGCGCCGCAGGTGTGGGCCCCGGAGCCGGAGCCGGAACCCGTGCGACGGTCACGAGGGACGGGCCTGTTACTGGGGGCGGCCGGGCTGGCGATCGCCGGTTTGAGCGCCCTCGGGGGCCACGCGCTCGCGCAGAGCACGACGACCCAGGTCAGGGCCACGACGGCCACAACGACATCGAAGGCGTCGGCTGCGCCGTCCGCGAGCGTCGTAAAGGCCCAGCCGGCGCCGTCCCCCCCGCCCTCCCCCACCACCAAGCTCACCACGAAAGACCCCGAGTTCGTGGTGCGGGAGAACCCGTCCGACCCGGTCCGCATGGTCGCCTACTGGACGAAGAAGGCGGCCTACGTCCGCGACTCCCCCACCGGCGGCACGTTCACGAAGCTCGATCGCGAGAACGTGGAGCTCGGTCCGTCGCCGGACGCCGCGTGGGTGGCGATCCTCGACAACGACGGCAAAGACAAGGTCACTCTGCTCGACCAGGCGACCAAGGCGGAGTTCAAGCCCACGCTCGAGCTGCCGGACAAGAGCAAGATGAGCCGCCCCACCTGGTCGGGTGACGGGAAGCGGGTCCTGATCTCGGTCACGGTCGGCGACGCGAAGCCCGTGGCGTTCGTCATCGTCGACCCGGTGGCCAAGACGGCGTCCATGGTCACCACCGGTGACGCGAAGACCAAGGACACCGGCACGTTCGCGTGGCTGCCGGGCGACAGCGGGGTGTTGATCGGCTACAAGAGCCAGACCGGCGACGGGGTGCGTTTCCTCGATCTCGCCGGGCACGAGACGCGCACGATGGGCTGGGTGGGCCCGGAGGCGGGCCGTCGCAGCTTCTCCCCCGACGGGCGACATCTGCTGACCAACTGCCCGAGCGGGGGCAGCCTGTGCATCTGGGACCCGACGACTGGGGTCCGGCAGGCCTCGGTCGCCTTCTTCAAGGACTTCTTCTTCTACGGCTGGTACGACAACGCGCACCTGATCATCCAGGAACGCGCCGGAGACACGCATCGGGTGCTCGCCGTCGATCTGCGCGGACGGCAGCAGCGCGTGCTGGCCGAGATCGCGCCCAAGGACGACACCGACGATCTGTTCCTGTACTACTACGCCGTCCGGAGTTGAGATGCCGCCCATCCTCCCCCTGGACCCGGCCGATCCGCCCAACCTCGGCCCCTATCGGCTGGCGGGGCGACTACCCGGCGATCACTGGTACGCGGGTGAGTCGCCGGCCGGCGAGCGGGTCGCGGTGATCGCGCTGGCCCGCCCGCTGGACGGGGCGACCCGCGCCCAGCTGGCCCGGATCCGCGAGGCCGACGCGGTCGGCACCACACAGCTGCTGGATCTCGGCCGCGACTATCTGGTCAGCGAGTTCGTGGACGGCCCGTCCCTGGACGAGGAGGTCGCCACACGAGGCCCGCTCTCCAGCGGCGCGCAGCACCGCCTCGGGATCGCGTTGCTGACGGCGCTGGCCGCGCTGCATCATGCCGAGCTCTATCACGGCGGCATCGACCCGGGAGCCGTGCTGCTCGGCCCGAACGGGCCGCGCCTGCTGAGCCCGCTGCCGGCCGCGCTCGTCGGCCACGATCGTCTCGGCTGGCAGAATCCGGACGAGCCGCCCGGCCCGGCCGGTGACGTGTTCGCGTGGGGCGCCGTGATCGCGTACGCCGCGAGCGGCCGCGACCCCTTCGCGGCGGCCGACGAGACGACCACCGGCAAGCGGGTCAGATACGGCGCCGCCGACCTCGGCCCCCTCGACGGCGAGCTCCGCGCCCTGGTCGCCGACGCCCTGAACGACACCCCCGACGACCGCCCGAGCGCGGAGGAGGCGCTGCTGCGCCTGCTGGGCCACGCCGACGCCCTCGAGACCGCCCTCCCCGACGCCGCGACGCCGCCGACTCCGGTCGCGGCCCAGCCGGGCGCCGCCGCACCGCGGGGGACTCCGATCGCGGCCGCCGCGCCGCGCCGCTCCCGCGTCCCCGCCCTGATCGCGGGTGGCCTGGCGCTGGCACTGGTCGGCGGCGCCGCCGGATACCTGCTGACCCCGCGCGGGGCGAGCACGATCACGGCCACGGCCGCGACCGGGTCGCCGCGCCCCTCCCCCACGGCCGCCGTGAACCCGCGGCCCAGCCCGCAGCCGAGTCCCCTCCCCTCACCACCGCAACCGACGGCTCAGGTGGCGCTGCCGGCCGGTCTCGGCACCCTCTACGAGCACCCGGCCGATCCGGTGCGGCTCAGCTCGTTCATGGTGTCGACGGGCAAGGGCAACGGGGCCTCGTACGACACCTACGCCCGCGACCTGACGGGCACCGGCTACGAGAAGGTGGGCGACACCGACATCAACGCGGCCGTGTCGCCGGGCGGCCGGTGGCTGGCCACCATGAACGTGGTCTTCTCGACCTCGGAGGACCGCCTCAACGTGCAGTTCACCGACCGGGTGACCGGTGACAAGTTCTCGGTGCCGACGGTGGGCGCGCCGCTCCGGCCCGTCTCGCCGCAGTGGTCGTCGGACGGGACGCGGCTGCTGATCTCCTTGTGGGAGTACCTGCCGAAGTCGTCTGACTTCTACACCCGCGGATTCATGATCATCGATGTCCGCACCCGGATCCCGACCATCGTGACCACCGGCAACGACGAGGACGTCCAGGACTTCCTCGCGATTCCGAAGGATGACCGCAGGTCGGAGCCGTTCCAGTGGGCGCCGGGGAACAACGGCGTGGCGGTCGGCTACACGACGCCGGAGCTGGCGCGCGGCATCCTGTTCCTCGACCTGGCCGGCCACCAGATCCGCAGCATGCACTGGGTCCACAGCCCGGTCGGCGACGACTGGTTCGCGCCGTCGGGCAAGGCCTTCATCACGACGGGCTGCGAGAAGACGCTCGCCGACTGCCTGTGGGACACCAGCACCGGCGTGCGCACGGCCACGGTGCCGCCCAACGGCGGCACGCTCACCCTCGGCTGGTACGACGACTCCCACCTCATCCTGGGCGCGCACACCGGCAAGAAGCTGATCGTGAGCGCGTGCGACTTCAAGGGGAAGCCGGTCCGGATCCTCGCGGACATCGATCTGACCAAGCTGCCGCCGGACAAGTACATCGACCTCAACTTCACCCGGGCGTGACGATGCCGGACAGCATCGGCGGATACCGCGTACTCGAACGGCTCGGCTCCGGCGGCCAGGGCGTGGTCTACCTCGCCGAGTCGGACAGCGGCGAGCAGGTGGCCGTCAAGCTGATGCACGCCGTGGCCGACGAGCGGGACACCGTCCGATTCCTGCGGGAGGCGGCGGTGCTGCCCCAGGTCGCGTCGTTCTGCACGGCCCAGGTGCTGAGCAGCGGCACCGAGGACGGCCGTCCGTACATCATCAGCGAATACATCGCCGGCCCGACCCTGCTGGCGGCGGTGCGCGAGCGCGGGCCGTTCCAGGGGTCGGAGCTGCGGCGGCTCGCGGTGGGCACGGTGACGGCGCTGGCCGCCATCCACCGGGCGGGCGTGGTGCACCGCGACTTCAAGCCCGGCAACGTGCTGCTCAGCCGGGAGGGCCCGCGGGTCATCGACTTCGGGATCGCGCGTCCCGTGGACGCCGACGCCACGGGCGGCGGGCTGCTCGGCACGCCTGCTTACATGGCGCCCGAGCTGTTCAGCGAGCAGACGTCGGGGCCGGCGGCCGACATGTTCGCCTGGGCGGCGACCATCGTTTTCGCGGCGACCGGCACGCCCCCGTTCGGCCAGGACACGCTGCCGGCGATCATGCGGCGGCTGCTGACCGAGGATCCGCAGCTCGACGGCGTCGGCGACGGCCTGCGGGACGTGGTGGCGACGTGCCTGGTCAAGAACCCGGCCATGCGGCCGCGCGCCAGCCAGGTCCTGCTCGGGCTGCTCGGCCGTCCCGCGACCTCGCTCTCGGAAGGCGTGCTCGCCGAGGGCGAGGCCGTCGCGGCCGCGACCACGACCCAGCCCTCGATACCGCCGCCCCCGGCCAGGCGGAGCCGCCGTCCGGCCGTTCTCGCCGGCACGGCTCTCGCGGTGCTCGCCCTCGGGGCCTCCGTGACCGTGGTCACGCTGAACCGCCCCGCGCCGAAGGTCACGACGACGCCCCTCGCCCGGCCGGTGGCCAGGCAGGTCTCGGGCCCGCCCGCCGCGGACGCGCACGCCGTCTCCGTTCCCCAGCTCAAGGGCACGTTCTACGAGGCGCCGTCCGACTTCATGCGGCTCAGCTCGATGATCGTCCAGGAAGGCGACGGTTATCCCGCGTACGTCCGCGTCCGGGGGAAGGACACCTTCGACCGGCTACCCGAATATCGCATCCCGGTCGTCTCGCCGGACGCGACTCGGGTCGCGTCCGTGTATCGCAGCCCGCGCTACGCCGCGCAGAACCAGAACGACCTGGTGGTCACCGACCGCACGACCGGGGCGTCGTTCTCCATCACGGTCGTCGACCGGCCGTCCCAGCCGCGGCTGCCGCGCTGGACCCCCGACAGCCGCCGCCTCCTGCTGACCGTCACCGACCTGGACCTGCGTGCGACGGGCTTCGCCATCGTCGACGTGGTGGCCCGTACGTCCACCTACGTCAAGGCGGACAACGTGCCGGCGGGCACGGAGTTGTTCAACTGGATGCCGGGCGGGCAGGCCGTCTACGCCCAGGGCGCGCAGGGCAAGAACGGCATGACCGTCTACGGGCTGGACGGCAGTCGGCAGCGCTCCATCGACGTGCTACGCCGGCCCACGACCGCGGAAATCGAGTATTCGCCCACGTCGGGACGGCTGATCGTGGGCGACTGCGTGGAGAAGGCGCGTGCCGTCTGCTTGCTGGACGCGGCCACCGGCGCGCGTGAGGGCCGGTTCGTGCTGCCCGGCGACAGCTATCTGTGGGGCTGGTTCAACGACGATCATCTGCTGGTCTACTCCAAGGCCCACCTGCCGTGGAGCGTGGACGTCGTCGATCTGACCGGTAAGCCGGTCCGGCGGTTCGCCACGTTCGAAAGCGACAAGAACGCCAACTGGACCACGTACTTCGGGCCGGGCTGAGAAGGCCGCCGGGGCGGGGAGCGCGCGCCCCGGCGGCCTTCCTGATCACCTGCTCAGGGTGAAGTCCCTGATCCGCAGGTCGCCGGAGAATACGAGATACAGGTCTCGTACGCCGTTGGCGCCGGTGAGCGTCGCGGTGGCCGTGCCGTAGGTGTAGATGTCGCCGGTGGCGGGCACGGCGGCCGTGCCGGCGAGCGGCCCCGTCGGCGAGCCGACGCGCAGCTGGATCGCGCCGCCCGACACCGACGCGACGCCGGCCGAGAACGACGAGCCCAGCTTGGCCTGCTTGAACGCGATCCAGTCACCGGAACCCCCGCCTACGGCCTCGCCGCTGACCTTGGACTCGTCGACAAGGTCGACGCCCGAGTAGTCGTCGAAGTCGATGGCGCGGGTCTTGGCCGCCAGGTCGCGCGGCGGGATGGTCTCGCCCTGGACGTGCAGCGTGGTCCGCTGCCTGATGGCCGACGAGGAGCTGCCGACGAGGATGTCGTGCGTGGCCGCCTCGACCGTCCACTTGTTGCGCGTGTAGTCCCAGAGGGCGAGGTCGGCCTTCTTGACGTGCAGGGTGACGGTCGCCGTCTGGTGGGGGGCGAGGTCGACCCGCTGGAAGCCGCGCAGCTGCTTGACCGGCTGGGTGAAGCGGGACTGCTGCTGGTGGGTGTAGAGCTGGACCACCTCGGCGCCCGCGCGGGACCCGGTGTTGGTGACCTTCACGCTCACGTCGTAGCCGTCGCCAACAGAGGTGACGCGCAGGCCCTGGTAGCCGAACGTGGTGTAGGAAAGGCCGTGCCCGAACGAGTAGAGCGGGTCGCCCTTGTAGTACAGGTAGGTCATCCCGGTCTTGGTGATGTCGTAGTTGAGGATGTCCGGGAGGTTGTCCGACTTGTACCAGGTCTGCGGCAGCCGGCCGGACGGGTTGACGTCGCCGAAGACGACGTCGGCGACGGCGTGCCCCGTCTCGTTGCCCGCGTGCGTGGTCCACAGCAGCGACTTCGGCTGCACCGCCATGGTCGTCGGGTAGCCGTCCTCCAGCACCACGACCGTGTTGGGGTTGACCTTCTGCACGGCCGCGATCAGGTCCTGCTGGCTCTGCCCGAGGGACAGGCCGCTGCGGTCGTGGTTCTCCCGCCCGGCCACCCACGGGTTGCTGCCGACCACGACGACGGCCGCGTCCGCGCCCTTGGCCGCGGCGGCCGCCGTCTGCGTGCCCTCGGTGATCGTCTCGAGCGCGAAGTGCGCGGCGTCGGCCTTGGAGGTGGTGGTCAGCACGCCGTCGGCGCCGACGCCCACGTAGTGCTCGGGGATCCACCACCAGCCCTCGTTGGTCTCGTAGCCCACGTACTGGATGAGGTAGCTGCCGTCGGCCTGCTTCTCCAGGTGGAACTGCTGCTGGACGTACCAGCCGTCGGGGTTGTCGGAGCCGGCCAGGAACGGGCCGAAGTTGCCGGTGAGCATCTTGCCGTTGCCCACGTTGCGCAGGGTCGACACGCCGTCGGTCCAGTCGTTGAGGTCGAACTGGCTGGCCGCGGTGGGCGTCGTGTCGGAGACGGCCACGCTGGTCGTCGCGTCCTTGACCGTGACGTACCTGCCGCTGGCGACATCCTTCAGCGCGACCCGGTCGAGGGCGTCGGCGCCGGTGACGGTGGCCTGCGGGAGCCGCTCCTTGATCGCGGCCAGCGGGGTCACCTCGTAGGGGCGGTTTCCCCCGTACCAGTCGCGGAACAGGGTGTTCTGCAGCGGGCCGATGACCGCGACCTTCTTCAGGCCGGTCTTCAACGGCAGCACACCGCTGTTCTTGAGCAGGACCATGGCCTCGTCGGCCGTCTGCCGGTTGAGCTGCCGGTTGGCCGGCGAGTTGATGGCGTCCTTGGTGATCTTCGCGTACGGCCCGCCGTCCGGGTCGAACTGGCCGAGCCGGGTGCGGATGGTCAGCGCGTGCCCGACGGCCGTGTTGACGTCGGCCTCGGTGAGCAGGCCCTGGGAGAGCGCCGCCTTTATCGAGTTGA
The DNA here is from genome assembly GCA_017592665.1 of Streptosporangiaceae bacterium NEAU-GS5. GTDB lineage: Bacteria > Actinomycetota > Actinomycetes > Streptosporangiales > Streptosporangiaceae > NEAU-GS5. The sequence goes on from JAGFNW010000016.1 coordinate 145,954, forward strand.
TCATGTTGGTGGTCGTGTTGTTCTCGACCGTGAAGCTGTCCTCGCCGGCCTTCAGGGTGGCCGCGTAGGAGGACGGCTCGTCCGGGTAGTAGTGCTCGAACTGGTAGAGCGCCTGCGGCGCCCAGGCGTCGCTGACGTTGTAGAGCGTCTTGCTGGTCCAGCTCCGCACGACATGGTTCATGTCCTGGTTGACCGTGTTGGGCCGGCCGTTGACGTAGTTGTAGGAGCCCATCACGCCGGTGGCGGCGTCGTTGCCGATGGGGATGCGGAAGGCCGCCTCGTCGTACTCGTGCTTGACGCGAGGGATCAGGTTGGAGGACGTGCCGCTGCGGTTGAACTCGTTGTTGTTGGCCAGGTAGTGCTTCAGCACGGGGGCCGTCTTCAGGTAGACGGGGTCGTCGCCTTCGAGGCCCTTGCCGTACGCGCTGGCGATGAGGCCCGTGAGCAGCGGATCCTCGGAGTAGCCCTCCTCGTTGCGGCCCCAGCGGGGGTCGCGCAGCAGGTTGACGACGGGCGCCCACACCTGGGTGCCCCACAGGACGGGGTTGAGCGCGTTGTAGCCGCGCGCCTCGTCGCCGACGGCCGAGCCCACCTTCTTGATCAGGGCGGTGTCCCAGGTGGCGGCGAGCCCGACCGGCTGCGGGAAGACCGTGCCGTTGGCGAGCTTCTGATTCCAGTTGTCGTTGTTGTCATTGGACCAGGCGACGCCGTGGAGGGCCTCGGTTCCGGTCTTGAAGTACGGGATGCCGAGGCGCGGGATGGCGGCCTGCGACTGGTGCAACAGCGAGATCTTCTCGTCGAGAGTCAGCCGCCCGAGGAGATCGTCGACCCGCTGCTGCACGGAGAGCGCGGGATTGTTGAACGGATAGGCGACATCCGCCCTGGCTGGGGTCGGGAGCGCGATCAGGGCTAAGGACGCCCCGATCGCCAGAAGACGTTTCATGTGATCCTCACTTGATCGCGCCCACGGTGACACCGCGGGTCAGGGTGCGCTGGAAGATCAGGAAGAAGGCCACGGCCGGAATGATCCCGAGCAACGCCGAGGCGCTCGACGTCGTCGCGTCCATGAGCTTCTCCCCCTGCAGGACGCCGAGGGCGACCGGCACGGTCTGGTTGTCGTTGGAGATCAGGAAGATGAGCGGGAGGAAGAACTCGTTCCAGGTCCAGATGAAGAAGAAGATCAGCAGCACGCTGAGCGTGGGGCGGCTGATCGGGACCACGATCCGCCACAGGGCGCGCCACCGTCCGGCTCCGTCGATGTGCGCCGCTTCGAGGATCTCCCCCGGGAACTGCCCGAGCACGGCGCTGAGCAGATAGGTGCCGAAGGCGGCCTGGATGACGGTGAAAATCAAGATCACGGCGAGCTTCGAGTCGTACAGGCCCACCTCCTTGGACAGGTAGTAGAGGGGGTAGACCAGAGCTTCCTGCGGGAGCGTGTTGCCGACCAGGAAGAGCACGAGGATCCACAGGCGGCCGCGGACCCGGCCGATGCCGAGGGCGTAGGCGTTGAGGACCGAAAGGACGACCGCGGCGACGGCCACCGTGGCGCTGATCACGAAGCTGTTCCAGAGCTTGCCGCCGAAGTCGACCCGGTTCCAGAAGTCGACGATGCTCTGGAAGTACAGGCCCTTCGGCAGGCTGAGCGGGGTGCCCGAGGCGTAGTCGGCCGGCGACTTGAGCGCGTTGAAGGTCACGATCACGAACGGGAACAGCATCACGACGGCCAGCACGACCAGCGCGAACAGGACCGAGTATCTCCTCACTGGCCTTTCTCCTGTACGCGGAGGAACAGGAAGCTCACCACGACGATGATCAGCGCGAGGATCGTCGCTATGGCCGAGCCGTAGCCCACGTTGGCCTTCTCGAAGAAGTTCAGATACGAGAAGTAGGAGGGCACCATCGTGGCGTTGCCCGGCCCGCCCCGCGTCAGCACGAAGATCGGGCCGAAGACCTTGAGCGCGGCGATCGTGCAGGTCAGCAGCACGACGTAGATCTCTGGCCGGATCTGCGGAATGGTGATGTGCCAGAACCGACGCCACCACGAGGCCCCGTCGATGGACGCGGCCTCGTGGAGCGCCGGGTCGACCCGCTGGAGCCCGGCCATGAAGATGACCACCGGATATCCGAGCTGGAACCACACCATCACCGCCATCACGGTTGCCAGCGCGATATCCGGATCCCCCAGCCAGTTGACCTTCAGGTGGAAGATCTGGTTGAGCGCGCCGTATTGGGGGTGCAGCATCCACCCCCACACGACGCCGGCGATGGCGACCGGCAGCACCTGCGGCAGGTAGTAGGCCGCGCGGAGAGCCGACGCCGTCCTCGTGCCGAACCGCTTCCCGATGTAGTCGAAAAGAGCGGCCGCCAGAATCAGCCCGAACGCCGTCGGGATGATCGCCATCGCCACGATGAGGGCCGCGTTGTGGGCGAACGACCCCCAGAACCGCTCATCCTTGAACAGCCTCGCGTAGTTGTCGAACCCGATCCACGAGGGCGTGCCGACCCCGGTCCACCTGGTGAAACTCGTGGCCACATTCATGAAGAACGGCACCACGATGATCGCGAGAAACAACACGAGACTCGGCACCAGGTAAACCCAATAACCCCCCCGCCCCACCCCCCGCGTGATCATGCAGGTTCTCCCAAGGGCGAGGTCGGCGCGTTCGTGATCATGCACTTTCTCCCGAAGTCCTGGTAGTGCGCTTCGTGATCATGCAAGTGCATGATCACCACCGCCGTGAGCAGGGGAAAGGGAATTGGTACATGATCAACATCCTTGCGAGGTGCGCGTTGGGAATCCGTGCAAGATCACGGCGGGGGGGTGGGGGGTGGGTTAGTTGCCGATGTCGGCGAGGTTGTCGTTGTAGGGCTGGGCCATCTCGTCGAGGACCTTGGCGGAGGTCTCGCCGTTGATCAGATTCTGGACGGCGGAGACGAGGACGTCGTAGTAGCCGGGGGCCGGCCAGTCAGGGTAGAAGGCCAGGCCGTCCTGGGAGTTGAGCTTGTTGAAGTTGTCGATGAGCTCCTTGGACTTCTCGTCCGTGATCGCCGTCGGGTCGGCCGCGACCGGGACGCCGCCGGAGTTGCCGAGCAGGTTCTGGATCTCCTTGCTCATCGTGATGTCGATGAAGTCGTACGCGAGATCCTTGTTCTTGGCCTTCTCCGGCACGACCCAGATGTTGCCGCTCGACCCGGGCGCCATCTGGTTGCCCGGCCACAGGAACGAGCCCCACTGGAAGTCCTTGACGGTCGACTGGACGCGCCCGTACCACCACGATCCGGAGACCATGATGGGGAACTTGCCGCCCATGAACGCGACGCCCATGTCCTCGGACTTGATCCCGGCCGAGTCCTTGCTGATGTAGCCCTTCTTCACCCAGTCGGCGAGGGTGTCGGCCGCGTAGGTGAGCTCGGGGCCGTGGAAGTCGACCTTGCCCTGGTAGAGCTCGAACGCGTTGACCCACTGCCGGTTGGCCTTGCTCAGCGCCAGCAGGTAGAAGATCTGCTGGGCCGGATAGTCGGCGGCGGCGTTGGAGATCGGGGTGACCCCGGCCTTCTTGAACGTGTCGAGCGCGGCCACGAACTCGTCGAACGTGGTCGGCACGGTCACCTTGTACTTATCGAACAAGTCCTTGTTGTAGTAGACCATCACGTATTCGCCGTAGTTCGGCACGCCGTACCACTTGTCGGCGCCCATGATGCCCCGGGCGTCGTATTTGGCGGTGGTCTGCAGGGACGCGCTCAGCAGCTTGTCCCAGCCGCGCTTGGTGGCTTCCGCGGTGAGGTCGGTGAGCAGGCCCTGCTTGGCCATCAGGCCGGCGGTCGCGTTGCCCTTGTTGTACTCCATGATGTCCGGCGCCTGGTCGGAGTTGAGGACCATGCTCGCCGTCTTCTGGATCTGGTCGAAGCTCTTCTCCTCGAACTTGACCTTGACGTTCGGGTGGCTCGCCTCGAACCTCTTGATCGCCTCGGTCCAGGCCTTGCCCATGGCGCTGTCGGCGGTCTCGTAGTGCCAGAGCGTCAGCGTGCGTGGGCCGGCCGACGGCTGCGACGACGACCCGGACGAGGAGGAGGTTGAGTTGGAGCCGCAGGCGGCGAGGGCCAGTGCCGCCGCGGTCAACGCCGCGGCCGTCCTCAATTTGAACATCGTTGTCTCCTAGTTGATGACGGCTTCGGCGCGGTCGATCCGCTTGGGTCCTTCGGTGGTGATGACCGGCGTGCCGTCCTCCCACCGGACGGTGACGGTGGTCGTTCCGTCCAGGTCCTTGATCGTCGTACGGCTCTCGGCCGTGCCGTAGCACAGCAGGGTGATCTGCGGGTCGTCGGTGACGCGGTCGGCCGCCTCGGCCACCGGGATCGCCGCGCCGTGCCGTACGAACAGAGGGATCCGGTCGAGCGGCGGGGAGACGGCGACGTGCCGGCACCCCTGGAGGATCTCGCCGGTCCAGTGGTCCACCCACGTCCCCGCGGGCAGGTAGACCGTTCTCGTCCCGTCGGCCGAGGTCATGGGGGCGACCAGGAGATCCTCGCCGAGCAGGTACTCAAGGTCGGCCTGCCAGGCCACCGGGTCGTCTGGATAGTCGACGCACAGCGCCCGCATCATGGGCGCGCCCGTCTCCGCGGCGGTCACCGCGGCCGAATAGATGTACGGCATGAGCCGGTAGCGCATCCGGATCGCCTCGACGACCTGGGCCTCCACGTCGGGGAACTCCCAGGGCTCACGGCTGGTCGTGCCGTGGAAGCGGACCAGCGGAGAAAGCGCCCCGAACTGCGCCCAACGGACGAACAGGTCGTCGGTCGGCCGGCCGTGGAAACCACCGGCGTCGTGGCTCCAGAAGGGAACGCCGGACAGGCCGTGCGACAGGCCGCCGCGGATCGTGCTGCCCATGGCCGGGTAGACGGCGTCGGAGTCGCCGCTCCACTGCGCCGAGTGGCGCTGCCCGCCGAGGTACGACGAGCGCGCCCACACCAGCGCGTAGCCCCTGACCTCGCGGGTCACGTCGGCGACCAGGTCGTTGAAGAGCAGCGTGTAGACGTTGTGCAGTTCGGTGCCGGTCATCCCGTTGAAGGCCACCGCGTCGTGCGGCACGCCTTCGGCGAAGTCGGTCTTGAACACCGCGACGCCCTGCTCCAGCAGGCTCTTCAGCAGCCCGCGGAACCAGGCGGCGGCGTCGGGATTGGTGAAGTCGACGATGGCGGAAGCAGGGTAGGAGCCGTGCCAGACGTCGGCCACGTAGGGCTCACCCGACGGCGTCTTCAGGAAGAATCCCCGCTCGGCCACCTCGGCGAACGCCGGACTGAGATGCGAAATATAGGGGTTCATCCAGAGGCATACCTTGAATCCCATTTCATCAAGAGCGGCCAGCATGCCCTCTGGGTCGGGGAATGTCACCGGGTCCCAGCGCATGTCCGACCAGTGATCCTCGGCCTGCCAGTAGGTGTCGAGGTGCAGCACGTCGCACGGGATGCCCCTGGACCGGATCTTCCTGGCCCGCTCCATGACCCGCTCCTGGCTGTCACGGAAGAACCCCGAGGAGATCCAGGTGCCGAACGCCCACTTCGGCGGGAGCACGGGAGCACTCGTCAGCGCGTCATAGCGGCCCAGCGCCTCGGCCGGGCTGCCGGCGATCACGTAATAGTCGATCAGGTCGTCGGGGACGACGATCTGCACGGCGCTGTGCGTCGACTGGCACATGTCGAACTCGACCGGCATGCCGCTGTCCACCGCGATCGCGTAGCCGCGGCTGGACACATAGAAGGGGATGTTCTTGTACGCGCGCTGCGACTCGGCGCCGAAGGCGTCGAAGTTCCACATGAGGGGCCGCTGGCCGCGCTTGTCGACCGGGGTGAACGACTCGCCGAACCCGCCGAACGCCTCGTCGGCCGGAGCCACGAAGGTCTCGTGATAGGCCACGGTCACGCCGTCCGCGTTCGAGCGGCCGAAGGGCAGCGTGCGCAACCGGCCGCTGATGTCCGGCCGACCGGGGTCCTGCTCGACGAGCGTGCGGCCGGTCGGGTCGGTGAAGCGCAGGTGCCAGGGGTTGAGCTGGATCTCGGCGCGCAGCGCCCCGGCGTCCACGATCACGCGGTCGTCGGTCACGTCGATCCGCGTGCCGGCGTAGCTGCCGGGCCGTACGAGGGAAATGGCCCGAGCTGAGCGAGAACGCGCGTCGGCGTCCTCGCTCAGCCGCACCCGGATGACACCCTCTCCCGCGGCCGAGACCTGCACGACGAGCGTTTCCTCAGCCGTCGTGGCCCCTTTCAGCGTGATCGCCTGTTCGTCGGCGGTCACCACCTCGGCTCGCGTGAGTGCCGACAGTCCCCCCTCCCCCCGCTCGCGCACGGGCAGTTCGGGAGGGTCAGCCACGAAGTACTCACGCGCGATCAACGGGGGACGGTACGGCATTCCTGCACTCCATGGGCTCAGGCGGTGTTGGGAATTAGTTTGCCGTCCATCCCAACAAACGTCAACGCGATGGGGCGGCCTCCCCGGCCCGCCCCCCGGGCGGCCCCGGCCACGGCCAGGAATGTGTGGCAGAAACGGCCGCTCTGCGCCCGCGGCGAACGACCTACTGTGGATTCCCCGCAGCGCGAGGAATTGGAGTTGTTGTGGCTCTCACAATTGTCCCGATTCGGGCCGGCTTCGTGGCGGAGGTCGCCGGTTTCGACGGCTCGGCGCCGGACGGGTGGGACGCGGAGGCATTGCACGCCGCATTACGCGACTATTCGGTGCTGGTGACCCATGAAACCACGCTCACCCCGCAGCGGCAGGTGGCGCTCACGAGCCTGCTCGGCGACGTCGAGGAAGCCTCTGACATGCGCAATCATCATCCGGACAGCACGCAGGTGATGGTCGTCCACACCTCGGGCGACACGCCCATCGTCGGAAACCAGTGCTGGCACGCCGACCGCTCATTCTCCGCCGAGCCGACCCGCTATACCGTTCTCTATGGCAAGGACATTCCGCCGTCGGCCGGTGACACGCTGTTCGCGGATATGGTCGCCGCATATTCGGGGATGCCGTCCGACTGGAAGAGGTCGCTGGCCGCCGCGACCGGCACGCACTCCTACGACAAACTCGCCAGAATGCGCGCCGAAATACACCGCGCGCCCATCGAGCCGGATTATCAGGTGCGGCATCCGCCGGTGCGTCATCCCATCGTCCGGGCGCATCCGGAGACCGGCGCCCCCGCGCTGTTCGTTAGCGAACTGTGCCTGTCGGCCATCGACGGCCAGGGGGCGCCCGAGCCGTCCATCGACGAGTTGCTGGCCCACGCCACCTCCGACGACTACGTCCACCGGCACCGCTGGCAGGCGGGCGACATCGTCATCTGGGACAACAGCCGGGTCCTGCATCGCGCCGCCCCGCTGCCGCCCGGCACCACCCGCGTCCTCCATCGCACCACGACCTCCGGCCCGGCCCCCGTCACTGCGCATCTCCCTGGTGGTGCTGCGTAGGGTGGATCGGCATGGATCATGAGGCGCTGTCGGAGGCCGAGCGGCGGGTCTGGGGGCGGCTGCCGGAGGGGGCGTTCGAGGCGCTCGACGGGCTGCCGGCGTCCGACCTGCAGACGTTGCTGCTGTCGATCGGCCGGATGCGCGCCGCGCGGATACGCCGCCGGATCTGCTGCGCCGCTGGCGCGACGACCGGTTCGTCCGCCCGGCCACGGCCGACCCCCGCGTCATGGCCGCGGCCGAGGCCCGGATGTGGGAGCTGCTGCCCGGGGGAGTCGACGGCGTGGAGCTGGCGCCGGTCGCGCCGCTCGGCACGTGCTCGGCGATCGGCCCGGTCAGCCAGAACCGGATCGTCTCGGCCATGCGCTCGGTTGAAGTGGTCAGCGACCCCACCAACGCACTCGCCATCGAGGCGGCCGACCGCCGTCTGCGGCGCCGCGCCGACGGGCCCGTGCATCTGGCCGCGAGCCACCGGGTGCTCCGCGCGCAGCGCTTCGGGCCGGGGATGTCGTCGCACTTCCGCCTCTTCGCGCTGGTCTCCAGCGGCCGCGACGGCGGCTCGGGCCGTACGGAGGCGGGCATGCTCCGCCTCCACCTCGGCTATTGGCGGCGCGGCCGCGGCTATTACGTCGGCGCGGCGGTGCGCATCACGGCCGGGAGTGATGCCGCGGTCGAACTCGGCGACGGCGGCTTCACCACCTGGACCGCCCAGCTCATGGGCGACGCCAAGGAACGCTGCCTGATCTCCTGCCTGGCCATGGACCGGCTGGTCACCTTGATGTGACGCCCGGATGGAACGGGATGGAACGCATCCTCAGTGCGGGATGCGGCAGAACGGGGCGGACATGGTGGAGACCGAGCGCGTGCGGCCGCGGCGGCGGTGGTTATGGGTGACCGGGGCGGCGCTGGTGGTCGCCGCGCTGGTGGCGGTGCCGGTGGTAGGGACGTCCGGCATGGTGCGGGCCCGGCTCGGCCTCGGCGCTCCGGACATCTCTCTCGGCTCCAGCCACCTCGACACGCGGAACGTGTCGGTCGGCTTCAGGGTCGTGAACGAGGGCTGGGCGCCCGTCACGCTGATCGGGGCCGGGCGCAGCAGTTCCTACATGCGCCTGCTCTCGGTCGAGGACACGCACTTCCCCATCACGCTCGGTTCCGGTCAGTGGGCCGACATCACCCTCTCCTACCACGTGACCGACTGCGCCATACCCGTCGAACCGTGGCCGATCCCGGTGCGGGTGGAGCGGCCATGGGGGACGGAGACCGTTTATGTCGATCCGTCCCCCCGTGACCCTGATCCCACCAACCCCCATACTCCGCAGTTCCCAGAAGAGCTCGAGGGCTCGACCATGACGCTCTGGCATCTGGCTCAGTCGACCTACGTCTGCTACCGCACGCCTTAGCTATTGGTGGTTGTACGCCGCCAGGCCGTCGGTCGCGCGGTTGGAGAAGTCGAAGAGTGCCTGGTTCTCCCATTCGTTGGCGGATGAGGGGTTGGTGGGATCCCAGCCGTTGCCGGTGACGGCGGTCCAGGTGGGCTCCCAGTAGTAGACGCCGAGTCCGCCGACCGCCTGCACGACGCTCATCACGTCGCGGAACAGCCGGAACTGCCCGTCCTCGGTGGCTGGATATCCCGCGTACGGCGTGGCCGCCGTGACCAGGTTGCCCTCGCCGTCGTCGTTTCCCGTGGTGAACGGATAGGCGGTCTCGGCAAGGTACACCGGTTTGCCGTAGCGGGACCGGACGTCGGCGAGGTTGGCCTGCATGGCGGCGAGCGTGCCGTGCCAGTAGGGGTAGTAGGACGCGCCGATCACGTCGTAGTTGACGCCGTTGGAGACGCAGAGGTCGAAGAACCAGCGGTAGAGCGAGTTCGTGGCGCCGTTGGCCAAGTGCAGCGCCACCAGCGTGGTCGACGACACGGCCTTCGCCGCCGCGTACCCCTGGTTGAGCAGCTGGGCCAGCTGGGAGAAGTGGGTCGAGGCGCGGCCGTCCTCCCACAGCATGCCGTCGTTGAGCTCGTTGCCGATCTGCACCATGTCGGCCGTGGTGCCCTGCGCCTTCAGGGCGTTCAGGACGTCGAAGGTGTGGTTGTAGACGGCCGTGCGCAGCTGGGTGAAGGACATGGACGCCCAGGCGGCGGGCTTGTTCTGCTTGCCGGGGTCGGCCCAGGAGTCCGAGTAGTGGAAATCGATGAGGATCTTCATGCCGAGCGCCTTGGCCCGGGACGCCATGGCGAGGACGTGCGCCTTGTCGTTGAAGCCGTCGGCGGGGTTGACCCACACCTTGAGCCGCGCGTAGTTGGCTCCCGCGTTGCGCAGGATCGTGAGCGCGTCCCGCTGGACGCCGTCGAGGCCGATGTAGACACCGCCCTTGACCTCGGATTTGGCGAGGCTGGACACGTCCGCGCCCTTGATCGACAGGGTGGCCGACCCGGACGTGAAACTCACGTCGTCGAAGCTGGCCCAGTTGCCGGCCGCCGCGGTCGAGGACAGGACGGCCGTGCACGAGCCGCCGGACACGGTCGTGGAGACCACGATCTTCAGCCAATCCGGGGTCACCGGGACGGCCGTCCGCTTGTCACCGCTGCCGCAGCCTTCGAGCCCGGCGTAGATCGAGCTCTGCCCGCCGCCGTTGCGCACATAGACGGTGAGCGTGAAGTTGCCGTTCGCGACCCCGGTGAGGGTCTGGGTGGTCCTGACCGAGTAGGCCGAGGCCGACCAGTGGGTGAGCCGGAAGCTCCCGGATCGTCCGCCGGATTCGGTGAAGTCGGCCGCGGCGGTCCCGGACGTGGTCCACCCGGTCGGGGTCTGGGTGGCGCCGTTCGACTCGAAGCCGCCGTTGGTGATCGTTGAGGCGGCCATGGCGGGGGTCGGTATGAGGCATGACAGCAGGACTATCGCTAAGAGAGGGCGTTTCATCGGATGGCCCTCACCGCGGGCAGCAGGCGGTCGTTGAAGTCGAACAGGGCCTGGTTCTCCCAGGCGTTTCCCGAGGTCGGGTCGTACGGATCCCAGCCGTTGCCCTTGACCCCGGTCCAGGTGGCGTCCCAGTAGAACAGGCCGAGACCGAGACCGTTGGGGACCGCCCTGACGATGTCGGCGACCTTCGCGATCAGCGCCTTCTGCCCGTCGGGCGTGGCCTGGTAGCCGGGGAACGGCTCGGCCGAGGTCATGATGTTCTCCCAGCCGTCCTTGTCGGCGGTCGTGAACGGATAGGCGGTCTCGGCCACGTACACCGGCTTGCCGTAGTGCGTGGCGACGTCGTTGATGTTGGCCTGGAAGGCCTCCAGGGTGCCGTGCCAGTAGGGGTAGTACGACAGGCCGATGACGTCGTAGCGGATCCCGTTGGCGGCCGCGTTGTCGAACCACCAGCGGTAGAGGCCGTTGTCGCCGCCGTTGGCCAGGTGGATGGCGACCTTGGTGCGCGGCGAGACGGCCTTGACCGCGTCGTACGCCGCGCCGAGCAGCCCGGCCATGCCCGGCCAGTTGTCCCACTGGCCGTCCGGCCAGAGCAGGCCGCCGTTGAGCTCGTTGCCCGTCTGCACCATGTCGGCCGGGGTTCCCTGCCGCTTCAGGGCGTTCAGCACGTCGTAGGTGTGGTTGTAAACGGCCTTCTTCAGGTCGTCGTACGACAGGGACGCCCAGGCGGCGGGCTTGTTCTGCTTGCCGGGGTCGGCCCAGGAGTCGGAGTAGTGGAAGTCGACCAGCAGCTTGAGCCCGGCGCGCTCGGCCCGTCTGGCGATGGCGAGCACGTGCGCCTTGTCGTTGAACCCGTCGGGCGGGTTGACCCACACCCGGAGGCGGATCCAGTTCAGCCCGCCGTCGGCGAGGATGCGCAGGGCGTCGCCGCGCCGCCCGTGGGCGTCACGGTAGATCCCTCCGTACGCCTCGGATTTGGCGAGGCTCGAGACGTCGGCGCCGCGGATGGCCAGCGACCGGTTGTGCGCTTGCGCGGGCGACCCGGCGACCATGGCCGCCAGGCACACGACGATGACGGGTAAAAGGCGTTTCACATGTCCTCCTTGACGACGGCCACACCTCCCGCCGGGACCTCACCAACGAAGGCGCTCCCGGTCAGGAGGTCGGCGCCATGCACTGCGGGCACGGCGACGGGACTGCCGCCGTGGTTGAGCAGGAACGTGTACGGGCCGCGGCGGACCACCTCGAGGGTGTCGGGCAGGCCGGGCGGCCGGGCGACCGACGCCCTGTCGAGAACCTCGCGCAGCAGGTCACGGGGGTCGATGGCGGTGGCCACATACCATGCGGCCCCGGCGCCGAGCGCGTTGCGCGTCACCGCCGGATGTCCCGCGTCCGGTCCGTCTTCGAAGGTCTGTACGGCTGTCGCCCCGCCGAGCCGTACGCGCTCGGACCACACGCGACCTGGGCCACCGGTGACCTGCACGGTTCCGCCGGCGGGAAGCGGGTGGAACTCTTCGACGCAAAGGCCGAGCACGTCGCGCAGCACCCCCGGATAGGCGCCGGCGTGCACCCCGTCGTGCTCGTCGACGATGCCCGAGAAGAACGAGACGAGCAGGTGGCCGCCGCTTTCGACGTAGCGCTGGAGGTTCTTGGCCGAGGCCTCCGACAGAAGGTATGAGCTGGGCGCGATGATTACCCGATAGCGGGAAATATCGGCGGATGGGTGGGCGAAGTCGACGGTGACGTGCTCACGCCAGAGAGCCTCGTAATACGCCTCGATCCGCTCCAGGTATGACAGATCCTCCGAAGGACGCCATTCGAGCTCGAGCGCCCAGTAGGACTCCCAATCCCACAGGATCGCGACCTCGGCGCCAACCCGCGAACCTCTGACCTCGGCCAGGTTGCGGGCGTCGGCGCCCAGCGCGACCACGTCCCGCCAGATCTGCGAGTCGGTCCCGGCGTGCGGCACCATCGCCGAGTGGAACTTCTCGGCCCCGAACCGGGAGGCCCGCCACTGGAAGAACAGGATCGCGTCGGAGCCGCGCGCCACGTGGGCGAGGCTGTTGCGGCGCATCTCCCCCGGGCGCTTGGCGATGCCGCGCGGCTGCCAGCTGACGGCGCCGGTCGAGTGCTCCATGAGCATCCAGGGCGCGCCGCCCGCGATCGACCGGCTGAGGTCGGCCGACATGGCGAGGTGGATGTGGTTGTCGGTCCGTTCGCCGACCAGGTAGTGGTCGTTGGCGACCACGTCGAGCTCGGGCGCCCAGGCCCACAGGTCCATCGACTTGCAGTTCACCGTGCCGGCGAAGTTGGTGGTCACCGGCTTGCCGGTGCCGCGCAGCAGGTCGCGCTGGAGCCGGTAGTGCGCGAGGTGCTCGTGGTTGGCGAACCGCGCGTAGTCGAGCCGCTGGGCCGGATTGACGACCGTGTGGCTCCAACGAGGCGCCTCGATCTCCTCGTACGACCCGTAGCGCTGCCCCCAGAAGGCCGTGCCCCAGGCCTGGTTGAGCTCGTCGAGGCTCTCGTAGCGGGCCCGCAGCCACTCCCGGAAGGCCTGTTCCGACCAGGCGCAGTAGCACTCGCCGAGCGGCGCCCCGTATTCGTTGTGCACGTGCCACATGGCGACGCCCGGATGCGGCCCGAAATGCGCGGCCAGCCGTTCCACAAGCCGCGCCGTGGCCGAAAGGAACGCGGGATGACTGGAGCAGGCATGCTCGCGCCCGCCGGGTCCCACCCGCCGCCCCTCCCTCGTCACCGGCAACGAGTCTGGATATTTCTTGGTGAACCAGGCGGGCGGCGCGGCGGTCGGCGTGCCCATGCCGACCGCGATCCCGGCCGCGTGCAGCCGGTCGACGACCTCGTCCAGCCACCCGAAGTCGTACTCACCCTCGGCCGGCTCCAGCAGCGCCCAGGCGAAAATGCCCAGATTGACCAGGGTGACCCCGGCTTCGCGCATCAGCCGGACGTCTTCCTCCTGCACCTCGCGCGGCCACTGCTCGGGGTTGTAGTCCCCGCCGAACGCGATGCCGCCGGGCAGCGCTGGGTATCCGGACAATGCTCCCCCTAGAAGTCGCTTCTGTGAACGTGCACAGTAATCCAAGATGTCCGCTTCGACCAGAGAGCGGGGACAGGACGTCGCGCTTAACGACCCCGTAACGGGGGATTGACAGCCCTGCTACGGGGCTCTCACTCTGTGAACGTTCACAGATACGTGTGCGATACCCTCCTCATCCCCCGACTCGGAGGCATAAATGGTTACAAAACGGCTCGCGGTGGCGGTCGCGCTGACGGCCGCTCTCGCCACGGCCTGCGGCTCCGGCGGCTCCGGCGGAAGCGCCGCATCCGCCCCGGCCAGCAGTGCTGCCGCTCCGAGCGCGGCGGAGAAGGTCGAGCTGACCTACTGGAACTGGGTCCCCAACATGGACAAGATCGTCGAGGTGTGGAACCAGGCCCACCCCGACATCCACGTCACCTCGAGCAAGCAGGCGGGCGGTGACGACGCGGCCGCCAAGTTCCTCACTGCCGCCAAGGCCGGCAACCCGCCCGACCTGGTCCAGGCCGAATACCAGATGCTGCCGTCGTTCGTGGCCGCCGAGGCCGTGGCCGACCTGACCCCGTCGGCGGGCGGCCTGAAGAGCCAGTTCGGCGACGGCCTGTGGAGCCTCGTCACGCTCGGCACCGACGCCCTCTACGGCGTGCCCCAGGACAGCGGGCCCATGATGCTCTACTACCGGGCCGACCTGTTCAAGAAGTACGGCGTGGACGTGCCCACCACCTGGGACGAGTTCGCCGCCGCGGCGCGGACCATCCACAAGGCCGACCCGAAGTCGTATCTCACCAACTTCTCCAGCAAGGACCCGGGGTGGTTCGCCGGGCTCTCCCAGCAGGCCGGCGCCAGCTGGTGGGGCATCAACGGCGACGCCTGGAAGGTCGCGGTCAACGACGACCCCACCAAGAAGGTCGCCGACTTCTGGGGCGGCCTGGTCAAGGAAGGCGTGATCTCCACGACCGCGTCGTTCACCCCCGAGTGGAACAAGGCGCTGGCCGACGGCAAGCTGCTGGCCTGGACCTCGGCCATCTGGGCGCCCGGCGTGCTGTCCAGCAACGCGCCGAAGACCGCGGGCAAGTGGGAGATCGCCGCGCTGCCGCAGTGGAACGCCGGTGAGAACGCCAGCGGCTTCTGGGGCGGGTCGGCCGTCGCCGTCTCCGCGGCCAGCAAGCATCAGGACGCCGCCGTCAAGTTCCTGACCTGGCTCAACACCGACCCGGCCGCCACCAAGCTGCTGGTCGACCAGGGCGCCATCTATCCGGCCGCCACGGCCGCCCAGGGCGCGCTGTCCACGGCCCCCGAGTTCTTCTCGAACCTGCCGGACTTCTGGCAGAAGGCGGCCTCGTTCGGCGCCGGCGCCCGCGGCTTCACCTTCGGCCCGGACGTCAACGTCACCTACAACGCCTACAAGGACGCCATGGACAAGGCCGTCGCCGCCAAGTCGTCGTTCAGTGACGCGGTGACCTCCATGCAGGACGCGACCGTCGCCGACATGCAGAAGGCCGGATTCACCCTTGCCCAGTAAGCGCGGCGCTGCACCCTATGTCTTCCTGGCTCCAGCGGTCACCCTGTTCACGCTGTTCCTGGCGGTTCCGATCGGTTACACGGTCTACCTCAGCCTGCGGCGTACCAAGGTGAAAGGGCTGGGGCTGGGAAAGGGCGCCAAGACGGAGATCTTCGTCGGGTGGGACAACCTGAAGACGGCGGTCACCGACCCTGAGCTGTGGCACGGATGGGAGCGCGTCGTCGGCTACGGCGCGCTCGTGCTGGTGGTCATGCTGGGCTTCGCCCTGCTGTTCGCGCTGCTGCTCGACTCGGCCCACGTGCGGCTGTCCCGCTTCAGCCGGATCTCCATCTTCCTGCCGTACGCGGTGCCGGGCGTGGTGGCGTCGTTGCTGTGGGGGTTCCTCTACCTGCCGGGGATGACCCCGATCGGCGGGATCGACTTCCTCAGCCCGACCGCCGTGACATATTCGATGGCCAACATCGCGGTCTGGGGCGGCACCGGGTTCAACATGCTGGTGCTGTACACCAACCTCCGCGCCATCCCACAGGAGTACTACGAGGCGGCGCGGATGGACGGCGCGGGCGAACTGGAGATCGCGTTCCGGATCAAGATCCCGATCCTGACTCCGGCGATCATCCTGACCACCGTGTTCTCGATCATCGCGACGATCCAGGTGTTCACCGAGCCGACCACGCTCCGGCCGTTCTCCAACACGATCAGCTCGACGTGGAGCCCGCTGATGAAGGTGTATCGGGACGCGTTCGTCACCGGTGACCTCTATTCGGCGGCGGCCACATCTCTGGTGATCGCCGCGATCTCGCTGGTCCTGTCGTTCGGGTTCCTGCGCGTCGTACGCGGCCGGGCCTTCGGGGAGAGCTGATGACGACACAGAGGGACCGCTCGCGGATCCAGGAAGCGCTGACCGTCGGCAGATCGCGGCACGCGGCCGAGGCGCCGCGGCGGCCGCTGGGCCTGGCCCCGACCGGGCTGCTGATCCTCGGCGCCATCTACTGCCTGCTCCCGGTCAGCTGGGTGCTCGTGTCGGCCACCAAGTCGCCGGGCGAACTGTTCACGCTGTCCACCTTCCAGCCGGGGACGGGACTGTTCTCCAACCTCGAATCGCTCAACGCGTACCGGGGCGGGGTGTTCTGGCTGTGGATGTTGAACACGCTGATCTACGCGGGCGGCGGCGCGCTGCTGTCCACGCTGGTGTCGGCGGTCTCGGGATTCGCACTCGCGAAATACCGCTTCCCGGGACGAAACCTGATCTTCAACATCCTCATCGGGGGCATCCTCGTCCCGGCCGTGGTGCTGGCCATTCCGCAGTACCTGCTGTTCAGCAAGCTCGGGCTGGCCGACACCTACTGGGCCGTGCTGCTGCCGCAGATCCTGCACCCGTACAGCATCTACCTGGCCCGCATCTACGCGGCCGCGGCCATCCCCGACTCGCTGCTGGAGGCCGGGCGCATCGATGGCGCGACCGAATTCCGGCTGCTCCGGCGGGTGGCGCTGCCACTCATGATCCCCGGCATGGTGACGATCTTCCTGTTCCAGTTCGTGGCCATCTGGAACAACTTCCTGCTGCCGTTCATCATGCTCGGCGACGACCACAAGTTCCCCCTGACGGTCGGCCTGTACACCCTGCTGGCCGCCGGGGCCAACCAGCCGTCCCTCTACAACCTGATCATCACGGGCGCACTGCTGTCGATCATCCCCCTGATCGCGCTCTTCCTCACGATGCAGCGATACTGGAGGACAGACCTCAGCAGCGGAGCCGTGAAATAAGTGAGACGCCCCACGATCCATGACGTGGCCGCGGCCGCGGGCGTGTCCCGCGGCACGGTCTCACGGGTGCTCAACGGCGATCGCTACGTGAGCACCGCGGCCAAGGTCGCGATCGAACGGGCCATCGCCGAAACCGGCTACGTCGTCAACCGCAACGCGCGGAGCCTGGTCACCCAGCGCGCGGGATCTGTCGTCATGGTCCTGTCCGAGCCGCATGAGAAGGTCTTCGAAGACCCCAACTACTCGACATCGATCAGAACCGCCATCAGGCGGCTCGGCGAGCGCGACATGTCGCTGGTCATGATGATCGCCGGGGACGACGGCGATCGTGAGCGCGTCATCCGCTACGTGCGCGGCGGCCACGCCGACGGCGTGCTGCTGATGACCACCCACGCGGGCGATCCGATGGTCGACGCGCTGCACGCTATGCATGTGCCGGCCGTCTCGGTCGGCGCGGTCATCGGGCGTGAGACCGTCATTCCGTACGCGGCCTGCGACGAGGTCGGCGGCGCCCGCCAGATGGCCGAATATCTGGTCTCCCTCGGCCGGCGGAAGATCGCGATGATCACCGGGCCGATGGACACCCCGGGAGGCATTCAGCGCCTGGAAGGCTTCGCCGACGTCCTCGGCCGCAAGGCCGCCAAGCGGCTGATCGAGCACGGCGACTGGACGCAGCTGAGCGGCGAGAGCGCCATGGCGCGCCTTCTGGAGCGCTCCCCCGACATCGACGCGGTCTTCGCCGCCTCCGACGTGATGGCCGCCGGCGCGCTCGCCACCCTGCGCGCCGCCGGACGGCGTGTGCCCGACGACGTGGCCATCGGCGGCTTCGACGACTCCTCGGTCGCGGTGTCCACCCATCCCGCGCTGACCACGATCCGCCAGCCGCTCACCGAGATCGCCGAGGAGACCTGCCGCCTGTTGCTCGACCTGATCGACGGCGCCGATCACGTCGCCCCCGTGATCGTGCCCACCCAGCTCATCGTCCGCGAATCGGCCTAGTCATCAGGTCTCTGGTGCTGCTGCGCTAGCTGAAGATCGCGTCGAGATCGATCTTGACGCCGAATGGGTCAGGCAGCAGCAGCGCCTCCCCCGGCAGCGGGGAGATCCGCTTCTGGTAGCCGTGCTCACCCGGATCCTGGAACAGGACGGCCGTGCGCGGCGCGGCGAGGTCGTCCAGCACGAGCAGCAGCGGGACGCCCGCGCGGGCGTATTCCTTCGGCTTGATGCTCAGATCCTCATGGCGGCTTCCCTCCGAGGTCACCTCCACGGCGAGCAGCGCCCCATAGCC
Source organism: Streptosporangiaceae bacterium NEAU-GS5 (assembly GCA_017592665.1). GTDB lineage: Bacteria > Actinomycetota > Actinomycetes > Streptosporangiales > Streptosporangiaceae > NEAU-GS5. Next base: position 163,953 of record JAGFNW010000016.1, read on the forward strand.
ATATCCCTGGTTCTCATCGAATTCTGGACATGTCGCCGTCGTGACCAAAAGATCGGGAATCCGCTTATCGCCCCGGAGCGGAGGAATGTGGACGGCCCAGTTTTGGTGGCACTCCCAGCCATTCGCAACCCGGACGTCATGCAACTGGAGATAGAGCCGATCGACGATCCTCGAGTGGCGCCGCTTGGCCCAGGGGCTCACAATGATCCTTCCATCGACGATCTCCGCCCTGCGCCCGCGCAGCCGTAGGTCGATCCACAGCTGCTCGGTGTCCGCCTGCTCCGGGGTGGGACCATCAGGCCCCCAACCCGGCCCCCAGACCTTGGGAGGCTTCCTCGCGACACGCGCGGCAACAGGGATATGGATAATGCGCTTCTTACGGACTTCCGTCATAGCCATCAGGGTTCCCTCCCCCCACAAGCGTACTCCCCGTAACCGGAAACCGACGATCCGTTAAAGCATTCTCTGTTAGTTTGACCTCCATACGAACTCGTCGGAGGTGGGGCATGCTCTGGTACGGCGGCGACTACAACCCGGAGCAGTGGCCCGAGGACGTGTGGACCGAGGACATGGCGCTCATGCGGGCCGCGCGCGTCAACCTGGTCACGGTCGGAGTGTTCTCCTGGGCGCGGCTCGAGCCGTCCGAAGGGGTGTACGCGTTCGACTGGCTCGACAAGGTCATGGACCTGCTGGACGACAACGGCATCCAGGTCAATCTGGCCACGCCGACCGCGTCGCCGCCCCCCTGGTTCTCACTGGCATATCCGGACGCGCTCCCGGTGACGCCCGATGGGGTGCGGCTCACGCACGGTAGCCGCGACACGTACTGCGTCAGCGCCCCCGCGTACCGCAACAAGGCCCGAAATATCGCGATAAAGCTGCGCGAACGGTACGGCGAGCATCCGGCGCTGGCCATGTGGCACGTGCACAACGAATACGGCACCAGCTGCTTCTGCGACCACGTCGCCGCGGCCTTCCGGGCCTGGCTGGAGGTCAGATACGGCACGCTGGACGCGCTCAACGAGGCCTGGGCCACGTCGTTCTGGAGCCAGCACTACTCGGACTGGGCGCAGATCATGCCGCCCCGTGCGACGCAGTATCTGCCGAATCCTGGCCAACGCCTCGACTTCCGGCGCTTCCGCTCGGACGAGCTGATGTCCGCTTACATCGAGCAGCGCGACATACTCCGGGACACTGGCCTGCCCATCACCACGAACTTCGTCTTCGGCGGGTGGGTCCCGGTGGATCACTGGCGCTGGGCGCGGGAGGTCGACCTGGTGGCCATCGACGACTACCCGTCGCAGGCCGGTCGGGCGGCGGCCGAGCAGTCGGCGTTCGCCGCCGATCTGGCCCGGTCATGGGCCGGCGGCAAGCCCTGGGTGCTGATGGAGCAGGCCGCCGGGGTGATCTACACAGGCGGGCGGATGCTGTCCAAGGAGCCCGGCGAGATCGAGCGGCACAGCCTGCAGCACGTGGCGCGCGGGTCGAGCGGGGTCATGTTCTTCCAGTGGCGGGCCTCCCGGGGCGGGGCCGAACAGTGGCATTCGGGGATGGTTCCGCACGCGGGCGCCGACTCGCGCATCTTCCGTGAGGTGGCCGAACTCGGCCGGACGCTGGAGGAGCTGCCCGAGCTGGGACGGGTCAGCGCGGATGTGGCGATCCTGTGGGACTACGAGGCGTGGTGGGGGCTCGACCAGCCCGGGCTTCCCGCCGAGGGGCTCGACTATCTGGAGGCGGTCCGGCAGGCCCATCGGGTGCTGTGGCGCCAGGGCGTCCTCACCGACTTCGCCCACCCTTCCGCCGATATTTCGGGATATCGGGTAGTGATCGTGCCGAGCCTTTTCGTCATCTCGGACGCGGCGGCCGAGAATCTGCGCAACTACCAGGGCACGTTGGTGGTCGGCTACCTGAGCGGGGTGTGCGACGCGCACGCCCGCGTGCGGCTCGGCGGTTACCCGGGCGCGCTGCGCGACGTGCTCGGGATCAGGGTCGAGGAGTTCCGCCCGCTCGCGGAGCCGGTCACGCTCTCGAACGGCGCCGAGGCCGACCTCTGGAGCGAGGTGGTCGAGTTGCACGGGGCCGAGGCCGTCGTCCGCTATCCCGATGGTTCACCGGCGATAACCCGTTTTGAGAACGCGTGGTATGTCTCGACCCGGCTGGGCGACGACGCGTACGCGGCCGTGCTGGCCGCGGCCGGGATCGAGGGAACCGGGGAGCCGGGTGTGGAGCAGGTCAGGCGCGATCCCATGACTTTCACGATCCGGCACCCTTAATGTACTCATTGTGTCGGTACGTCTGGGAGATCGCCTGGACTCCGCGCGCCGCCGCGGTTTCGTCGGGCGAGAGCGGGAGCTGGCCGTATTCCGCGAGGTCCTTCGTTCGGATGGGCAGGTCGTCCTGGTCCATGGGCCGGGCGGAGTGGGCAAGACGGCGCTTCTGCACCAGTACGCGTGGCTCGCGCGATCAGCCGACCGGCGGGTCGTCTGGCTGGACGGGCACGAGCTGGCCCCCACGGCCGAAGCCGTCACGGCGGTGCTCGCCGAGGAGCTGGGCACCGACGACCCCGGCCAGGTGCCCGGGCTCGTGCTGCTGGTCGACACGGCCGAGCTCCTCGCGCCGCTGGAGCGCTGGTTTCGCGGCGAGCTCATCCCGTCTCTCGCCGGCGACGCGATAGCGGTACTGTCCGGGCGGGACCGGCCCTCGCCGGTGTGGCGCGCCGACCTGGGCTGGCGCGAGGTGGTGCGCATCGTCACCCTTGGCAACCTCAGCGAGCGCGACGGGCGCGAACTGCTGCGCCAGCGCGGCGTGCCCTCCGACGAGCAGGAGGCGGCGCTCGGCTTCACGCACGGCCATCCGCTGGCGCTCGCGCTGGTCGCGGACGTGTCGGCGCAGCACAGATTCTCGGCGCAGTACACCCAGGAGGTGCTGGCCGCGCTGCTGGAGAGCTTCGTCGACGCCGTGCCGTCGCCGCTGCACCAGCAGGCGCTCGAGGCGTGCGCGCTGGTCCTCTGGACCACCGAGCCTCTGCTGGCGGCGCTGCTCGGGGTGCCCGACGCGAGCGCGCTGTTCGCCTGGCTCCGCGATCTGTCGATCGTCGAGTACGGCGGGCGCGGGCTGTTCCCCCACGACCTGGCCCGCGACGCGCTGGTGGCCGAGTTGCGCTGGCGCGACCCGGACGGCTGCGCCGAGATCCGGCGGCGGGCCGAGGAGTACTACCGGCAGCAGTTCGCCGCGGCCCGGCCCTCGGTGCGGCAGCTGGTCGTCCTCGACTACTTCTACCTGCATCGGGACACCTCGGTGCTGGGGCCGTTCGTGAGTGGTCTGGCCGAGACCGGTGGCCTGGCGGCGGCCACGCCGACGGCCGCCGAGCGGGAGAGGATCCTCGCGTGGGTGCGCACCCACGAGGGCGCGGAGTCGGCGCGGATCTGCGCGCACTGGCTCAGCAAGCGGCCGCAGTCCGCCACTGTCGTACGCGACGCGGCGGGCGAAGCGCGCGGCTTTTTCATGATGCTGGAATTCGAGGCCGATCCGGTCGATCCGGCCATGTCGGTGGAGCGTTCCGGCACGATCGTGCGCTATTGGATGGATAGCCGGGAATATCAATCCGCGTCACCAGTGCACACGTTCATCACGACCCAGCTGTGCCGGTCCTATCTGACCACTCCGGCCGACCAGACGCTGCTGGTCTTCGCGGACGCCGAACCGTGGATCGAGCCCTGCGCGTACTTGGACTTCCATCGGCGCGAGAAGTCGGACTTCACGGTCGGCGGGCACCAATATGCGGTTTTCGCCCACGATTGGCGGGCCATACCACCGCTGACCTGGCTTTCCGGGCTGGCCGAGCGGGACGCGCTGGCGCCGGGCTCGAGCCGGCCGCCGCTCACCGAAGAGCAGTTCGGCGCCGCCGTGCGAGCCGGACTTCGCGCGTACGGCAGGGCCGACGGCCTGCGCGACTCGCCGCTGCTCGGCACGCGGATGGTGCAGAGCCGTACGGCCTCGGCCGATCCGGCGGAACCGGCCCGCGTGCTGCGCCGGATCATCAGGGACGCCGCGACGCAGATGGAGTCCTCGCCGCGCGATCTGCGCCCTTATCGGGCGCTGCACCACACGTTCCTGCAGCCGGCCGAGACGCAGGCGGCCGCGGCCGACATGCTCGGCCTGCCCATGACCACCTACCGGCGGCATCTGGCCGCCGGCGAGGCGCGGTTGACCGAGATCCTCTGGCAGCGCGAACTGGACGCGCGCTGAGCCGGGGCTGCAATCGGTTATTAAGAGGACGGAAAGCGCACGAGCGCATAGTCTGCCCAAGCCGGAAATCCGGAAGAGCGCGGCGAGGGAGGACGGCATGCGACGTATAAGGATCCAGCGGCCGCGGACCACCCGCCGCCCGATACGGACCAGCGACTTGGACCTGCGGTCCCCTTCCGGGCGAAAGCTTCCGTACTAGTGCTTTACACCACGCTTACCCATCATTCGGAACTATCGGATAAGGGGGCGAGATGCTGAAAGTGGTACAAGGGGCGGCAGGCAAGGTCAGGGACATCCGGTCGGCGGTTCGCCGGGTGGCTTCGCCTGCCGCCCATCATCGCTCTCAGGACGATCACAAGGTCATCGACCTTCGGGCCTACACCGGCCGCAACGTCATCCGCTTCCCGCGCCGAGGCCCCAACGGCGCCGCCTGAGCCTCCGACGCCGGGCCTCGGCCCGCCCAGGTGATCAGGACGGCCCGCACTTCAGCACCCCTTGAAGGTGCACGCTGAGGTCGTCGGCCAGCTGGCCGAGCAGACGCGACAACTCCGCCCGGTCGGCGTCCGGCCATCCGGCGAGGGCGTCGGCGAACCAGGTGGTGGTGACCTCACGGCAACGGCGCGCGGCGTCGATGCCCGCGGGCGTCAGATCGATCAGCCAGGCCCGCCGGTCGTCCGGATCCTGGACCCGGACCAGCAGGTCACGCCGTTCGAGCAGAGCCACGTGCCGGGTCACGTGCGGGCTCTCGACCTGCAACCCCTCCGCGATGGCGCCGACGCGCCGCGGCTGCGCCGCGTCCAGCAGATAGGTGAGGATCTGCACGTCCGGCCGATCCAGGTGCACGCCTGCGGCCTCGACGATCCGGTCGTGCGTCTTGGCGCGGTTGATCGTCGTCACCAGACGCCGGAACGCGGAGACCGTCCGGGAGAGCTCCTCGTCCATGTTCACTTACCTAACTTAGGTATGTAGGATCCATAGTTGTTAATTACCTAACTTACCTAAGGGGTTCGGGGGATGACGACTCTCACAGGATCGCCCGTGACGCGGCGCGGGGCCGTGACACCACGACCATGGCCCATAGTGGTCACCCTCGCCGTGGCCGCGGCCACCGCGGCCCTGCAGAACACCGCCGTCCTCCCCCTGCTGCCGAGCCTGCAGCGCACCCTCCACGTGTCCATCGCCTCCGCGAGCTGGGCGCTGACCGCCAGCCTCCTGGTCACCGGCATCGCCACCCCGCTGCTCGGCCGTCTCGGCGACATGTACGGCAAGCGGCGGATCATCCTCGGCGTCCTCGCCGTGCTGGTCGCCGGGTCGGTGATCACCGCGCTGGCCGGTTCGCTGCCCGTGCTCCTGGTCGGGCGCGTGCTGCAGGGCGCGTCCGGCGCGCTCATCCCGCTGGCCATCGGCGTCGCCCGCGACGTGCTGCCCCGCGAGAAGCTCGGCGCGGGGATCGGGATCCTCAGCGCGACGCTGGGCATCGGCAGCGGTGGCGGCGTGATCATCGCCGGGCTGGCCGGGGGCGACTATCACACCGTCTTCTGGATCACCGGTGGCGTGTCGCTCGTGATCACCATCGTGGCGGCCGTCCTCGTGGTCGACCACGCTCCCCCGACGCCCGGCAAACCCGACATCGCGGGCGCCGCCCTGCTGGTCGTGACCCTGGTCGCGCTGCTGCTCGCCATCACCGAAGGCCGCACCTGGCCGGGCACGGTGGTCGCGGCCCTGCTCGTGGTCGCCGTCGCCGCGGCGATCGCCTGGGTGCGGGTCGAGCGGCGTACGGCCGAGCCGATGGTCGACCTGGCCATGCTCACCCACCGCGGTACGGTCGGCGCCACCGTGTCCGGGCTGCTGCTCGGCTTCTCCTTCTTCATGGTCATCACAGCCATCTCGTCGTACACCCAGGCCCCGATTGAGACGGGATACGGCTTCGGCGCGACCACGCTGCGTGTGGGGATGTACCTGCTGCCGAGCACGGTCATGATGCTGGTGATCTCGCTGCTCGCCGGGGCGCTGCTGGCGAGGTTCTCCGCGTCGTCGCTGGTGGCCGCCGGAGCGGCGACGGTCGCCGGGAGCGGGCTGTGGCTTTTCCTGTCGCACGGACACGAGTCCGACATCTACGCCGCCAGCACGCTGCTCGGGATCGGGCTCGGGGTCTCGTACGCGGCGCTGGGGACCATGGCCGTCGAGCACGTGGAGCCGAGCAAGACGGCCGTCGCCAGCGGCGTGAACGCGCTCGTGCGGGTGCTGGGCGGCAGCACGGCGGGCGCCGTCATCGCCGCCATCCTCGCGGCCCACACGACCGGCCCGGCCGGGCTCCCGACCATCCGCGGATACGAGTGGATCTTCGGCCTCGCAGCCGTGGGAGGGGCCGCGGCCGCCACGTTCGCGACGATATTCGGCCTGGTCAACCGGGTATCTGCGCAGGAAGGCACTTGAACGCCTCGACGGCGGCCGCAAGTCTGTCAATATTGAACCGTGACCTCCATCCCAGCGGTCGTCCAGCCCGACCGGGCCTTGGTGATCGAGATCCTGGACGAGCTGGATCTTGAGTACACGTTCGACTCCGAAGGCGACCTGGCCATCTCCACTGCGCCGCTCACGATCTTCTTCTTGTTCGGCACAGAAGGCGACATGTTCACGATCCGCACGTTCTACGAGCGGACGTATTCGGTCCTGGAGAAGCCGCGGCTGCTCACCGCGATCAACGAGTGGAACACCGACACCATGTGGCCGAAGGTGTATGCCTTCACCCCCGACAACGGCGCCATCCGCATCGTCGGCGACTCCCAGCTCTACATTGGCGCCGGAGTCACCCGCGAGCACCTGACAACGGTCATCGCCCACTGGGTGCGCTTCGCCATCAAATTCCACCGCTGGCTGACCGACCGCATGGCCTTCGAGTCCGACACGCCGGACCCCGATCTCCCCTGACCTGTTGGCCGGGCGAGCCCGGCCTTTCGGTCAGGCTTTGGTCAGGCGAGCGCGTCGCGGAGTTCCGGTGCCGTGAGGCGGACGCCGTACGGGGCGGTGTCGCGCTGGAAGCGGCGGCCTTCCGCCAGCGGACCGGCATCGACCACGTCGAAGCCGAACGCATTGATCAGATCGGTCACCACGCGTTTGGCCTCGAGGTCGTCGCCCGCGATCGGCAGGGCCCGTCGCCCAGGCGTCCCGGCCGCCACGCCTTCCTCGCCGAGGTGCACGTAGTTGATGGAGTTGAACGCCTTGACCACACGCGCCGGCCCGAGATGGGCGGCCAGCACCTCGCTGCTGGTGGTCTCGTCCGAGTCGAGCGCCGGGAAGTGGCCGTCGCGCTCGAAATAGTAGTTGTTGGCGTCCATCACGACCTTTCCGGCGAGCGGCGCCGCCGGAACATCCGCGTAGCGGAAGAACGGGATGGCCACGAGGACCACGTCGCCCGCCTCCGCCGCCTCCTGGACGGTGCCCGCGCGGGCTCCCGAGCCCAGCTCCGCGACCAGGTCGCCCAGCGTTTCCGGCCCGCGCGAGTTGCTCAGCACCACCTCGTGCCCGGCCTTCACCGCCAGCCGTGCCACGGTGCCGCCGATGTTTCCGCTGCCGATGATCCCGATAATCATTCCCACTACAACGCACAGGCCACGGCGCTGATTCCAAACCGGGCGGGCTGGAACTCAGAAGTGGATGGCGGCGATCTGGCGGCGGCCGGGGAGCTGGTGGCCGGTGAAGCCGGCCCCGAGGCCATGCTCCGCGGCGGTCGCGATCGCGACCCCGGCACGACCGGCTCGCGGCCGAGGACGCGCCGCTGATGGCGATATCGGCGGGCGAGACACGCAGGACGAGTGGTCGCGTCTGCCGGGATGCACAGGACGCCGACGCGTTCGCCGACATGGTGGCCCATGAGGCGGGCACAGAGCGGGAATTTCCTGCGCCCACCGAGCTACCGAGCCGCCTGTCGGAGAGGTGGCGAAGCGATTTCTCCTCGCCACCTCTCACGACCTGCGGTGGTCACATTCAGGGACGCGCGGCCGGATGGTGCAGATCTACGGCGCCATCGTCTATTTCAGCTATTTCAGCCGCCCGTTCCCAGCTATCTGTTTCAACTACCAGTTTCAGCTACCTGTTTTTCAACTGCAGCCGCTGGTGCTGCCGCAGCCTTCGCAGACGTAGCAGCTACCGGCTGGGCGCATCTTTGTGCCGCAGGTGAGGCAGAGCGGGGCGTCAGCCGTACGGCCCTGGTGGCTTTCCAGAGGATCGGCGGGACGCGACTGGATCTGGTGGGTGGTGGCAGGCGCGGCGGCCGACGTGGGTGACTTCTCGATCGGCGCCGACTGGGCCAGGGCGGCCGTGTCGACCGCCTCGGCCAATGCGGCCGGATCTTCGCCACGCTGCTGGGCGGCCCGCTCCGCGGCCGAGAAGACGCCGAGGGCGGCCCGGTCCTCGTAGGACAGATGATCGAGTGCCAGGCGGCGGAAAATGTAGTCCATGACGGACTGGGCCATCCGCACATCCGGGTCGTCGGTCATTCCGGCCGGCTCGAAGCGCATGTTCACGAACTTCTGGACGTACGTGTCGAGGGGCACGCCGTACTGCAGGCCGATGGAGATGGCGACGGAGAAGGCGTCCATGACGCCCGCGAGCGTCGAGCCCTGCTTGGACATCTTCAGGAAGACCTCGCCCAGCCCGTCGTCAGGGTAGGAGGACGCCGTCATGTAACCCTTCGCGCCACCGACCGTGAAGCGCGTGGTGGTGCTCGGCCGCTGGTTGGGCAGGCGACGACGGGTCGGCCGGGCCACCTCGATGACCTTGATCTCGGGCTCTTTGGCCGCCGCGTCTTCGCTCTTCTTGCCGGCCACCGACAGCGGCTGGCCCACCTTGCAGTTGTCGCGGTAGACGGCGAGCGCCTTCAGGCCGAGCTTCCAGCCCTCCATGTAGACCTGCTCGATGTCGTCGACCGAGGCCGACTCGGGCAGGTTGACGGTCTTGGAGATCGCTCCGGAAAGGAACGGCTGGGTCGCGGCCATCATCCGGACGTGGCCCATCGGCGCGATCGCCCGCTCGCCCATCGCGCAGTCGAACACCTCGTAGTGCTCGCGCTTGAGCCCCGGCGCGTCGACCACGTGCCCGTGCTCGGCGATGTATTCGACGATCGCCTCGACCTGCTCCTCCGGGTATCCCAGCTGGCGCAGCGCCCGCGGGATCGTCTGGTTGACGATCTGCATGGACCCGCCACCCACGAGCTTCTTGAACTTGACCAGCGCCAGGTCGGGCTCGATGCCCGTCGTGTCGCAGTCCATCATCAGGCCGATGGTGCCGGTGGGAGCGAGCAGGCTGGCCTGGGCGTTGCGGTAGCCGTTCTTCTCACCGAGCTTGAGGCACTCCTGCCACTGCTTGGTGGCCTCGGCGTGGACGGCCTTGGCCATGGGCTCGAACGAGCCGAGCTCGTCGTTTGCGTGGGCGTGCTTGCGCATGACCCGCTTGTGCGCCTCGGCGTTGCGCTGATAGCCGTCGTACGGACCGACGACACCGGCCAACTCGGCCGAGCGGCGGTAGGAAACGCCGGTCATGAGGCTGGTGATGGCTCCGGCGACGGCCCGGCCGCCGTCGGAGTCGTAGGCGTGGCCGGTGGCCATGAGCAGAGCGCCGAGGTTGGCGTAGCCGATGCCGAGCTGGCGGTAGGCCCTCGTGGTCTCCCCGATCTTGGCGGTCGGGAAGTCGGCGAACGTGATCGACACATCCATGGCCGTGATGATCAGCTCGGTCAGCTTGACGAAGCTCGGGACGTCGAAGGTGTCGTCGTCGCGGAGGAACTTGAGCAGGTTGATCGAGGCGAGGTTGCACGAGGAGTTGTCGAGGTGGACATACTCCGAGCAGGGGTTGCTCGCGGTGATGCGGCCCGTCTCCGGGCAGGTGTGCCAGTCGTTGATCGTGTCGTCGTACTGCACGCCGGGGTCGGCGCACTCCCATGCGGCCTGGGCCATCTTCCGGAACAGCCCCCGCGCACTGATCTCCTCGATGACCTCGTTGGTCAGCCGGCCCCGCAGGCCGAAGGTGCTGTCGGTCTCGACCGCGCGCATGAACTCGTCGGTGACGCGGACCGAGTTGTTGGCGTTCTGGTACTGCACGGACACGATGTCCTTGCCGCCCAGGTCCATATCAAAACCGGCGTCGCGGAGGGCGCGGATCTTGTCCTCTTCGCGAGCCTTGGTCTGGATGAACTCCTCGATGTCAGGGTGATCGACGTCGAGGACGACCATCTTCGCGGCCCGCCGGGTGGCGCCACCCGACTTGATCGTGCCGGCCGAGGCGTCGGCGCCGCGCATGAAGGAGACGGGACCGCTCGCCGTGCCGCCGCTGGACAGCAGCTCCTTGGAGGAGCGGATCCGCGAGAGGTTGACCCCGGAGCCGGAGCCACCCTTGAAGATGACGCCTTCCTCCTTGTACCAGTCGAGGATCGACTCCATCGTGTCGTCGACGGCCAGGATGAAGCAGGCGCTGACCTGCTGCGGGGACAGGGTGCCCACGTTGAACCAAACCGGCGAGTTGAAGCTGAACAGCTGATGGATCAGCGCGTGCTTGAGCTCGTGGTCGAAGATCTCGGCGTCTTCCGGGGAGGCGAAATAGCCGTTTTCGATGCCCGTCTGGGTGTAGACCCCGACGACGCGGTCGACAAGCTGGCGCAGGCTCCACTCGCGCTGCGGGGTGCCCACGGCGCCGCGGAAATATTTCGTGGTGACGATGTTGGCCGCGTTCACCGACCAGAACTCGGGGAACTCAACGCCGCGCTGCTCGAAGTTGACCGAGCCGTCGCGCCAATTGGTCATGACGACATCGCGGCGCTGCCAGATGACCGCGTCATACGGATGGACCCCCGCCGTGGTGAAGATGCGCTTCATCTTCAGTCCTTTACGGGTGCGCCTGTTCACGGTCTCCGTCATGACTTCCCCCTTCCGGAGGCCCCGGCGGGGACCTCTCGCGTCTTCATGAGCTCTTTGCCGCACGCAGCTGTTCGATCTCGGCTTCGAAGTCGGCCAGGGTCTCGAAGCTGCGGTAGACCGATGCGAACCGCAGGTATGCCACCTCGTCGAGCTCCCGGAGCGGGCCGAGGATGGCCAGCCCGACCTCGTGGGAGGGGACCTCCGCAGAGCCAGTGGCCCGGATGCTCTCCTCAACCCTCTGCCCGAGCTGGGCGAGCGAATCCTCGCTGACCGGCCTGCCCTGGCAGGCGCGCCGTACTCCGGCGACCACCTTGTCGCGCGAGAACGGCTCGGTCACCCCGCTGCGCTTGCTGACCATCAGCAGCACGGTCTCCTGGGTGGTGAACCTGCGCCCGCATTCGGGGCAGGTGCGCCGCCGCCTGATCGCCGCGCCATCCTCCGTGGAACGACTGTCCACCACCCGCGTGTCCGGGTGGCGGCAGAACGGGCAGTGCATGCCGTCTCCCTCCCATTCACCGGTACGCAAAAGGTTGTCGCGCGGTCACGGAAACACAAGCTGTGGTGAAGTAGCATCGGTGTAACTACTAGATGTTGTGGTCCAACGCTAGGAGTCCCCGAGCATGATCGCAAGCTGAAGCTCCGTACGCGATCGAACTGGCTGCTCACAGGGGCACCGCCCGTAACACCCGGGCGTGTCGCACAGGAGGCGCGCCGCGGGCGTCGCACTGGTGCCGCACTGGATCTGGATCTGGATGCGCCTGTGGCGCTCTATAAGCCGCGGGGGAGATAGATCCGGACGCCGGGGCGGATGAACGAGTCGGACAGACCATTGAGATTCATGATCTGCCGGACGACGGGGCCCGGATCGTCGGCGGGGCTGACCGCTGCCGCGATCGACCAGAGCGTGTCGCCCTGACCCACCGTGACATAGGAGAGCCCGGCCGTGGACCCCGGCCGAGTGGACGCCGTGACCGGCGCGTGCGTGCCCAGCCACAGCACGATCAGTGCCAACGCGACCGCGAAAGCGATCAGCACGATCCGGCCGCGCCTGGTCAACCGCACTGCACGCATCCTGACCTCCCGCAAGAAAGATCGCCGAATCGAACACGATGTCGATCGAACTCCCGTACGATGTTGTACACGACGGCACCGACAATTTCGAGGACTATCGAACAACTGTTTGATAATGATCTTGGTTCGCGATACGGTCGCTCTGTGCGACATGAGGAATACGGATTGGGAGGTGGGCAGTGAGCGATCAGGAAGAGAGCGGCGACCTCGCGGTGCGCCGGCGTGACTCTCTTGGCCTGACCCCGCGGCAGCGCAAGATCCTTGAGGTGATCCGCGACTCCGTCCAGCAGCGTGGCTATCCGCCATCGATGCGGGAGATCGGCGAGGCCGTGCAGCTGACCAGCACGTCCAGCGTGTCACACCAGTTGACCGCGCTACAGCGCAAGGGTTATCTGCGCCGTGACCCGCATCGGCCCCGCGCGCTCGAGGTGCGGCTGCCGGGCGAGCCGGTCCTCTGGGTGGATCCGGACGCCACGGACGAGGACGAGGCGGCGTTCAACCGTCCGACCGCCACGTACGTGCCACTCGTCGGCCGGATCGCGGCCGGTGGTCCGATCCTCGCGGAGGAGAGCGTGGAAGACGTCTTCGCCCTGCCCAAGCAGCTGGTCGGCGAGGGCACGTTGTTCCTGCTGCAGGTGGCCGGTGACTCGATGATCGAGGCGGCGATCGCCGACGGCGACTGGGTGGTGGTGCGCCAGCAGCCCGTCGCCGAAAACGGCGACATAGTGGCCGCGATGATCGAGGGCGAGGCCACGGTGAAGACCTTCAAGCGTCAAGACGGTCATGTGTGGCTGCTGCCGCACAACCCCGCCTACCAGCCCATCCCGGGCGACGAGGCGAGCATCCTCGGCAAGGTCACCGCTGTCCTGCGCAAGCTCTGACCGATCCGGGCTCGGGTCTCGACTCATGCCGGCCCCGCTCCTCCTGCCGTATGCAGGGGCCGGCCTGATGAGTCTCCCCTATGCGACTCATGCGTGCGGGGCCTGGGCGTAGGATCTGTGCCGCCCGCTCCCCACGCGCCGGGGTGTGCGGGTTTTAGTTCGAGTGCATGCTCTACCGCAATATCGCCCTGCCTCCTCCTGTCCTGACCACGAGAGCAGACTCGGCACGCACGTTCCGCGCCTTCGCCCTGGCTGCCGGCGCAGGCTCAGCGTGGCATGCGATTTCTCCGTGCCCCACTGTGCCCATCGCGCCCACTGCCTTGGCCGCCACGACGCTGGCTGGGCGCGGCCCGTAAGTCCTGGAATGCGGCACTGTCCCTGCATGCCCCGGTGCAGGGCCAGTCCGCCGCCCGACTTCCTCCCCATGCCACCGACCCCATCACCAACCCCCCACGCCACCGACCCTCCCGCACCCCCAACCGCCCCGCACCCCTAACTGGGCACCCGCCCCGCCACGCACCCCCCACCCCGCGCCCGCCCAACCGGATACCCGCCCCGCATGACCCGAGCCCCGCTGGCCCGGCCCCACCATGCCCCGCGCCAACCCCGCATGGCACTGGCCCCGCCAGGCACCCGCCACGCCGGGCACCGGCCCTGCTGGGCACGCCGGCGCGTCCTAGGTCACGTCCTAGTGCGTGTGGGCCGCCCTACCTCTGCGTGCTTGTCCGCGCCGATGTCGCGGATGCTGCGGATGCTGCGGATGCCGGCGCGGGCGATGACAGGCGAGGGGCCAGGCAGGGCGAGGCTAGTGGCGCGGGGCAGGCGGCGTGGGGATGAGCCGAGCGCGGCGGCGGCATGTCGGCGGCAGGTGGGTGGTATCTGGGCGGTGCAGCAGGTAGGCAGCACAGCTTGCCCGGTTTAGTGTGTTTTGGGTGGGCCTTGATGATTTGACGCTAGATGAGGCAGTTCGACGAGATGGGATCAAGTGGCGGCGGGTGCCGCGCGAGGTGATCCCGGCGTGGGTGGCGGACATGGACTTCGCGCCACCGCCGGCGGTCCGGGAGGCCGTGCTCGAACGCATCGACACCGACCTCGGCTATCCAGGCTGGCTCGACGATCCGACCGGAGGGCCGCTGGGGCCCGCGTTCGCGGAGCGCATGGAGACCCGCTACGGCTTCCGCACCGACCCCTCGCATGTCCGTGCCTTCACCGACCTCAACCAGGCACTGCAGATCATTCTGCATCTGATGACCGAGCCCGGCGACGGCGTGCTGGTGCACACGCCCGCCTACAACGCCTTCCTCGAGACGTTCACGGCGATGCGGCGGCGGCCTGTGCCTATCCCGCTCGAGCCGGACGGGCCGACCTGGCGGTTCGAGCTTCCCAAGGACCCGGGCGGCGCGAAGATCCTGGTGCTGGTCCATCCGCACAACCCGACCGGGCGCAGCTTCACCCGCTCCGAGCTGGAATCCCTCGCCGACTACGCCGAGCGCCACGACCTTCTCGTCATCTCCGACGAGATCCACTCGGATCTTACTTACGCCCCGCACACGCACATCCCGTTCGGCACGCTGGCGCCGGAGCGCACGGTGACGCTCACGTCGGCGAGCAAGGCCTTCAACATGGGCGGGGTGCACATGGCGGTGGGGCACATCGCTCCGCAGGCCGTACGCGACGCCATCGCGTCGCAGCCGCCCCACATCTTCGGCGCGGCCGGTGTGCTGGGCATGACGGCCACGGTCGCGGCGTGGCGGCACGGGGACGCCTGGCTGGAGGAAGTGCTGGCGATCCTCGACCGCAACCGTCACCTGGTGGCCAAGCGGCTCCCGCCGAGTGTCGCCTATCGGATCCCGGACGCGACCTACCTCGGCTGGCTGGACTTCGGCTTCCCGGAGGCGGCCGAATTCGTCGAGCGTGAGGCCCGGGTCCGACTGGCCCCGGGCCCCATCTACTACGGCGGCGACACCTGTGCCCGCCTCAACTTCGGCACGTCGGGCCCGATCCTGGAGGAGATGCTCTCCAGGATCGGGGCACTAGATCACGGAGACGAGCAGGTGTAACCGGACGGCAGCGAGGTGTCGCTGTTGCCCCTCGTCGCCTGGAACCCGAATTCGTACGTGCCGCCGGCGGCGATCGGGTTCGAAGTGTTGTTGTGGACGGTCGCGGTGCCACCGCTGACGGTGAGCGTGCCGTTCCACAGGTTGGTGATCGTCTGACCGGACGGCACGGTGAACGTCACCGTCCAGTTGGTGATGGGCGAGGTGCCGGTGTTGGTGATCCGGACGGGCTGGATCACGTAGCCGCCCTGCCACTGGGTCTGCGTGGTCGCGGTGACCGAGCAGCCGCCGCCGGTGCCGCCACCCGTGGTCGTCACGGTCACGGTGTTGGACACGGCCGAGGTGTTGCCCGCGCCGTCGCGCGCCCTCACCTGGAACCGGTACGTGGTGTTCGCCGTCAGTCCGGTCGCCGCGAACGACGCCGTCGTCGACGTGCCCACCTGAGCGAACGTGCCACCACTGGCACCGGTCGCACGAAGCACGTCATACCCGGCCAGACCACTGCCGCCACTGTCCGTAGAGGCCGTCCACGCCAGGTTCGTGCTCGTCGACGTCGTACCCGAAGCCGCCAAACCCGAAGGCGTCGTGGGCGCGGTGGTGTCGCCCGTGCTGGCAGAGGTCGTCACGGTCACGGTGTTGGACACGGCCGAGGTGTTGCCCGCGCCGTCGCGCGCCCTCACCTGGAACCGGTACGTGGTGCTGGCCGACAGCCCGGTCGCCGCGAACGACGCCGTCGTCGACGTGCCCACCGTGGCGAACGTGCCACCACTGGCACCGGTCGCACGAAGCACGTCATACCCGGCCAGACCACTGCCGCCACTGTCCGTGGAAGCCGTCCACGCCAGGTTCGTGCTCGTCGACGTCGTACCCGAAGCCGCCAACCCCGAAGGCGTGGTCGGCGCCGTGGTGTCCGTCGGAGGCGGCGAGCTGGTGCCACCGCCCACGGGCGGGATCAGGTAAGGCTGCAGGATGGACTGCTTGTTCTGGTTGACCGTCACCCAGTCGTCCTGGACGATGCCGCCCGTGTCGCCCGAGTCGGGGTTCCACGACCAGTAGGTGAACGACATGCCGTTCACGCCGGTCCCCATGTACTGCATGAGCTTGGTCATCCACTGCACGTCGAGCGGGTTCTGCAACGTGCTGCCGAACTCGCCGATGAGCACCGGGGCGATGTTCTGCTGGACCAGGTAGCCCCAGAAGTGGTTCCAGATGTCGGGCAGATTGTTGGGGAAGTTCGGGTCGTTGAACCACGACTGGCGGTCGAAGACCGAGATGCCGTAGTCGTGGGCCGAGTAGACGAGCCGGTTCGCCACGTTCAGCTGCACCGGGAAGTCGGCCGCCTGGGCCAGGTTGCCGCCCCACCAGTCGCAGGTCAGCGGGTCATCGGGGATGTTGTCGAACGTGTTGGGGCTGCCGCCGCTCGGGCAGCTGACGCCCTCGACGATGACCAGCCAGTTGGAGTTGGCCTGCAGTACGGCGTTGCCGATCCGCTGCGCGGCCAGACGCCAGTCGCGGGCCTGGACACCGCAGCCCCAGCACGCGCCGGTGCTGTTGGGCTCGGTGCCTTCGGCGTGCGGCTCGTTGAACAGGTCGGCGCCGACGACCGTGGTGTTGCCGGCGTACCGCTGGGCCAGCATCTGCCAGTCGGCGATCTCGCTGGCCTCGGAGACCGACGCGGTGTACCAGAGCGCCGTCTGCCCGGCCGCCGACGGGCGGTGCCGGTCGAGGATGATCCGCATCCCCTTCGTGCCGGCGTAGTTGACGACCTGGTCGAGGATCTGCAGCGGCGACAGCCCCACCAGATCAGGGTTGGTGTTGGTGTTGATGCTGGTCGCCTGCGCGCCGGAACGCAGCGAGTCGCCGGTGAACGGCACCCGGATCGTGTTGTAACCGAGCTGCGCCATGTGATCGATCATCGACTTCCACGTCACCTGGGCCCATAAGCCGTGGAAGGTGTGGTTGTCGGTCTCCATGCCGAACCAGTTGATGCCGGTCAGCCGGACCGTGGCCCCCGTGCTGTCAACGATCTTGCTACCACTGGTGTGCAGGTAGCCGGTGCCGGTGCCGGCCGCCATCGCCGGCGCGCTGAGCGCCACGAGCATCGCGGCGATCATCGCCCCGATGGCGGCGACGGCGGCCACCGTGCGCCCGTAAATGCGTTTCGACACGCGTCTGGACAAAATGCCTCCTGGCTGGAAGCGCGCTCACGCCGAGCCATCGCGGAACGCGTTCCAGATACCCAGGCATGCCCTGACCGCACGCCGAATCTCGAATGTCTGGCTCTGTCTCGAGCGTGCCAGCTAGGGGACGATGTTGACCAGTTTGGGGGCGCGGACGATGACCTTGCGCGGCGTGCCCGACAGATAGGCCTGGACCTTGTCCGAGGCCAGAGCCAGGGCCTCCAGGTCGCCGTCTGAAATGTCGGGTGAAACATCCACGCGGTCGCGCACCTTGCCGGCGACCTGAATGACGCAGGTCACCGACTCCTGGACCAGCAGGGCCGGATCGGCCTGCGGCCACCCGGCCTTGGCCACGGTCGCCTGGTGGCCCAGCCGCTCCCAGCCTTCTTCGGCCGTATACGGAGCGATCAGCGACAGCATGACGGCCAGCGCCTCGGCGGCCTCGCGGACGGCCGGGTCGGCAGGGCCCGAGCCGCTGTCGATGGCGCGCCGGGCCGCGGTGGTCAGCTCCATCAGCCTGGCGATGGCGACGTTGAAGCGGTAGGTGTCGATCAGGCGGGTGACCTCGTCGATCGTCCGATGGGTGACCTTGCGCAGTTCGATGTCGCCCGTCTCGAAGTCGGCGCCCGGCGCGCTGGACACCTCTCCCATCACGCGCAGCGCGCGGGCCAGGAACTTCTGCGAGGCGGCCGGCGAGACGTCGGCCCAGTCGATGTCGTCCTCGGGCGGTCCGGCGAAGACCATGGTCAGCCGTACGGCGTCGACGCCGAACGAGTCGATCTGCTCCCCCAGGTCGACGCCGTTGCCCAGCGTCTTGGACATGGCCTTGCCCTGGTTGATCACCTGGCCCTGGTTCAGCAGGCGCATGAAGGGCTCGGTGAACGTGACCATGCCCATGTCGTACAGGACCTTGATGAAGAACCGGCTGTACATCAGGTGCAGCACGGCGTGCTCGACGCCGCCGACGTACTGGTCGATCGGCCCCCACTGCTTCGCCTTCTCGACTTCGAACGGGCCGCCCTCGTAGTGCGGATCCAGATAACGCAGGAAATACCAGGACGAGTCGACGAACGTGTCCATGGTGTCGGTGTCGCGCTTGGCCGGTCCGCCGCATTTCGGGCAGTCGACGTTGACCCAGTCCGTCGCCGACGCCAGCGGCGCCACGCCCTTCGGGGCCAGCGCCTCACCACGCAGGTCGGGCAGCGTCACCGGCAGCTGGTCATCGGGAACGGGGACCTCGCCGCAGTCGGCGCAGTGAATGATCGGAATCGGTGTGCCCCAGAACCGCTGCCGCGACAGCAGCCAGTCGCGCAGCCGGTAGTTGACCGCTCCCGCGCCCTTGCCCTGGGTCTCCAGGATCTCGATGATCTTCGCGATCGCGCCGGCCTTGCTCAGGCCGTCCAGCGGGCCGGAGTTGACCAGCGTGCCCTCGCCAGGGGTGGCGATGCCGGTCTCGCCCGGGTCGGCCATGCCGGTGTGCAGGACGACCTGCACCGGCAGCCCGAACTTGCGGGCGAAGTCGAGGTCGCGCTGGTCGTGCGCGGGCACCGCCATGATCGCGCCATGGCCGTAGTCGGACAGCACGTAGTCGGCCGCCCAGACCGGGATCCGCTCGCCGTTGACTGGATTGATCGCGTGGACGCCCAGGAAGACGCCCGTCTTCTCCTTCTCGGTGGACAGCCGCTCGATGTCGGACAGCTTGGCCACCTCGGACCGATAGTCGTCCAGGGCGGCCCGGCGGTCGGGGGCGACGATCTGCTCGGCCAGCGGCGCGTCCGCGGCGACGACGAAGAACGTGGCGCCGAACAGCGTGTCCGGCCGGGTGGTGTAGACGGTGACCGGACCGTGGCCCTCGATCTCGAAGACCACGTCGGCGCCGGTGGAGCGGCCGATCCAGTTGCGCTGCATGGTCATGACGCGCTCGGGCCAGCCGCCCTCCAGCTGCTCCATGTCGTCCAGCAGCCGGTCGGCGTAGTCGGTGATCTTGAAATACCACTGGGTCAGCTCGCGGCGGACGACCTCGGCGCCGCAGCGCTCGCAGCGCCCCGCGACGACCTGCTCGTTGGCCAGCACGGTCTGGTCGTTGGGGCACCAGTTGACCAGGCCGCCCCTGCGGTAGGCCAGCCCGCGCTCGAAGAACCGGTTGAACAGCCACTGGTTCCAGCGGTAATACTCCGGGTCGCTCGTGTGCAGCCGCCGCGTCCAGTCGAAGGAAATGGCGTAGCGCCGGAACGAGTTGGCCTGGGTCTCGATGTTCTTGTACGTCCACTCGGCCGGATGCGCGTTGCGCTTGATCGCGGCGTTCTCGGCCGGCAGCCCGAAGGAGTCCCACCCGATCGGGTGCAGGACGTTATAACCCTTCTGGAACCAATAACGGGCGATGACGTCCGCGATCGCGAACACCTCGCCGTGGCCCATGTGCAGGTCACCGGACGGGTAGGGGAACATGTCGAGCATGTACTTGCGCGGGCGCGGATCCTGCGGATCTTCGCCCATGCGGAACGCGTCCAGCCGCTCCCACCGCGGCAGCCACTTGTCCTGCAGCGCCTGCGGGTCGTACACCTGCTCGTCCACGTCAGCTCCTGGAAATATGACTCCTGCCCACAAGAAAACCCCCCGGCTTCAGCACGAGGGGCAGCCGCATCGACGCCGGGACGTCAGCCCAGCCGATGCGGCCCGGTAAGGAGCAGGGTCGCGAAACGCATACCGCAAGGGTAGCGCAGCCCACAAGGACTGCGCTTCGCGTCACGTGATCTTACCGGCAGAGTAAGGATGCGATACGAGATGGTGATAGATCCATTGTGTCCCGTCTGTCCAATTAGTTTACTCTCGTCGCTGTGGTGAACTCAGGGCCAGGTCTACCGATGCAGGATCCGCCAACGGACCCAACAGGGGAGGCCATCCGTGAAGCATTCTCCGGTTTGGCTGCGGCGGCCCCTGTCGAGCGTGAGATCATGCCAGGCACGTCCAATTCGGGCATGATCTCGGGAGGTAGCATGCCCACGGAGGAAAGCGAACCACAGTCACAGGCCCCAGCCTGGCCGGAGATGCCGCCCACGTGGCCCGAGGTCCCCTCGTCGTTCACCCCCTCAGCGCGTTCCTTCGCCGACCCGTCTCCCGCCTACGGCCAGGGCCCTGTCCAGGGCGTCGAGCCCCCTGCCACGCAATACGGCCACGGCCGCCAGGGCGCCGACCCGCTGACTTCCGACCCTCGGACTTCCGACCCGCTGGCCCGGCCGGCCGGCACCGATGCGTTCGGCCGTCCCATGCCGGAGAGCACCGACCCCTTCGGGCGGTCGGCCCCGCAGCCGCCGCCGGGCGGCGACCCGTTCGCGCGCCGGGCCGACGAGCCGTCCTTCGCGAGCTCCGACCGGTTCACCTGGCCGGCCCAGGACGCGCCCTTCACCAATCCTGACTCCTTCGCCAATCCCGACACGTTCGGGCGTCCGGCTCAGGATCCGTTCCTGCGGGCGCCGCAGGAGGCGCCGTTCCCAGGCGCCAATGGATACGGCCCGGACTCCTACCGCCCCGGTCCTGACTCGTTCGGCGCCGATCCCTTCACCCGGGCAGCCCAGGATCCCTTCGCGCGGCCCGCGCAGGATCCGTTCGGTTCGCCCGCGCAGGACCCGTTCGCTTCGCCGACGCAGTCCGTGGACCCGTTCGCTGCGCCGCCGCAATCCGCGGACCCGTTCGCGCGGCCCGCTCAGGAGCCGCCTTCGCGCGGCGCCGACCAGTTCGCCTGGCCGCCGCAGGACCAGCCGTTCCCGGGCTCTGACACGTTCGGGCGCCAGGGACAGGACGTGCGCGTGTCGGGGACCGATCCGTTCGGCCGGCCCATGACGGCCGGAGACGTGACCCTCGCCGTCACGCCGCCGCATCCCGCCCAGGCCGCCGCGGGCGCCGTGCCTCTCGCACCGGCGCCGCAGATGCAGGCGCCTCCGATGCATGCCTCGCCGCTGGACGCCGCGACGATGCAGACACCGCTGCAGGCGCCCCCCGGGCAGAACGGCGCCGCGCCGCAGGTCCCTCAGGCCATGCCGCTGTCCGCGCCGCCGCCGCTGGCCCCGCCCCTGCTCCCCCACTCCCAGCCGCCGCAGCAGCAACCGGCGGGCGCTGACGATCCTTATCGGCCGTTCGTCACGGCGGGCCAGATCAGCGGGCCGAAGACGCCTCCGGCGCATCGCCAGCAAGAACTGTGGAACACCGTCTTCGGCGAGAACTACCAGGCGATCGACGAATACGAGGACGAGGAGCGCGGCCGCCCGGTGTGGCTGTTCGCACTCGCCGGGTCGGTGGCCGTCGCGCTCATCATCGTGCTCGTGTGGGCTTTCACCGCGGGCCCGCTGAGCTCGAGCGACTCGCCTTCCAACAGCTCGCCGACGACCAGCGCGTCCGGCAAGCCGGGCACGACCAAGAGCACGGCTCCACAGGCGCAGACCGTTCCGGGGCTGCCCACGTTCCAAGGCACGCCCTCCCCCGTGTCCGGCCGGCTCGTCGACAAGACCGGCGGCATCAGCGTGGCCCGGCTCGGCGGCCAGTGGCAGATGGACTCCCGGACCGCCTACATCCAGCAGACCTACGGCTACAGCACCCGTCAGTACGTCTCGGCCGGGATGACGACCCGTGGCAAGCCCGAGTTCGCGCAGATCATGACGGGGCCGCTGCCGCAGGCGCTGGCCTCCCGCTACACCACGCCCGAACGGCTCGCCCCGGTGCTCGGCGCGGTGGTGACCCAGGCCAGGAACACGTTGTTCGCCAAGGGCAACAAGGTCACCAAGGTCGCGCAGCAGAAGATCGCCCGCGCCGGCCTCCCTGGTCTGATCGCCGCGTTCAAGATCGAGGCGGACAAGGAGGAGACGACGGTCGTCGTCGCCGCCGTCACTCCGAAGGGCGCGCAGCTGCCCACGATCGTCTACATGCAGGTGCCTGCTCTCAAGGACAACCTGCTCCCCGACATCAACACGGTCTTCAAGTCGATCAGGGCCGCCGCCTAGGCAGTACGCATCACCCGATGTCGGTCAGGCGGGGCAGCAGGGCGTGCCGGTCGTGCTCGAGGTCGGCCCGCCAGGCCCTGAGGTGACCGGGGCGGGGTGGGAGGGGGGACTCGATGTGGCCGGAGAGCCAGCGAAGAGCCGTCCAGGCCGCCCTGACGGTGTGGTCGAACACTTCTCCTGGAACTTCGGGCGTCAGCTCCTCCAGGGCGCTCTCAGGGCGCGGGATGCCCATCAAGAGGTCGTGACCGGCGACCCGGTCGGCGAGGCTGTTCTCGATTTCGGCGTACAGCCGCTGGACGCGTTCGACCTCCACGGCCGGGTCATAGCCGCCCGGACGCCGGTTTCCCGCCATTCGTCCGGTCCACCAGTGTAGGTAGCCGAGCGGCGGCCGGGCGTAGACGACGCGGGCCGGGGTGTCCCGCAGCGCGCGGAGCGCGGCCGGATCGATCCCGCCGCCGGGGGCTTCGAAGGCCTGGGGCCGTACGAGGACCACGGACTTCCACGGACGACCGGCGACATGGCGAGCGGCGATGTGCCCGGCGACGGCCAGCCAGCTGCGCCCGCGCGTGCGGGTCGCGTCCGTGGGGACGGCCTGCACGTGGCCCATGCCGCTCACGGTGAGGTTGGCACGGACCAGCACGTACTGCCAGGCCAGCGCCTCGGCCAGCAGCCCCGCCGCGGGACCGGCGCCGTGCCGGCCGCCGACCAGCACGAGCGTGCGCGGGTCGGCGCAATCCCAGGGGTCCTCCCCCGCGGGCCGTTGCCGGCCGCCGATGACGTCCTGCACGAGGAGATGGGTGGGCCAGCTTCGCGCCATCCCCTTCCAGGTGCGCTGGCCGGGATCGCCGAGCCAGCCGTACTCCTGGCCGTCGTTGAGCCCGGGCCCGATCCGGGCCATCAGCTCGGCCCGCAGCAGGCCGAACTCGCCGCCCCGCTCGTCATCCCCGGCCGGCACGGTCAGCCCTCCCGCGATCGCCATTCGCGCGAGCCGCTCCGGCTCGAGGGGCCGGACGCCCGGATAGGGCGAGAACTCGGCGTACGCGGCGGTGCACGCCCGATAGCGGTCACCGGACACGACCTGGCCGATCCTGACGTCGAAGCGCTCGGCCGCCTCCACATCGGCGAGCAGCAGGTCGGCCGCCGCGAACGGCGCGGCGGGCACGGGCCTGGACAGACCCACCAGATAGGGCCGGGCGTCTTCCAAGGCGCGCAGCGCGCCCCGCATGAAGTCGGCCAGGTCGGTGATGGCGCGGCCGGGCACCTCACGCTCCGGCAGCCATCCCAGCGCCTGGAACAACTCGGCCACCGGCACGCCGGCGAGCTGGCCGAGATCGCGGACGAAGTCGGGCTTCAACCGCCGCTCGCCCCTGAGGATCATCCGCACGAGAACCTCGTTGCGGTCGAGCAGGCGCGCGATTCCCGCGGCGGAGGTGGAAACGCCGCGTTCGGCGAGGGCGCGGCGGCATCGGTCGACGACCTCGCGTTCGTGGATGGCCGTCCATTCCTGATCCGGTGCAGCCGTCAAAGCGGACCACCTCCGATGCCACGCCCCCGAATGACGCTCCGATACAGAGCGCATCATATTCCGATACAAACCATTCTTTTCACCTGATGCGTAAATAGCAATAATCGTGTCCCAACCTGGCCGGATTCCTTGGGAACGTGATTTGGCGTGACAGCCGACAATACGATCGTTGATCGCGAAAGCGTGCCGTCCGCCGGTCAAGCGGCAGCTCGCGCACCGCGCCGCGGCCACTGTGGCCGACCCTCGACTGCCTCTTACATCGGCAATCCGATATCGGTCGAATACCCACCGGACAGGTCATATGCCACATTTGCCGCGACCGTCGGTCTCAGCAATATCCCCACGCTGGTGAAACTCCGGATTTCCGCTACTCGCGCCGGGCGTGAATCCGCCTATAAGAGCCTCAACCACTGACAGGAGCCCTCAATGAGCGAGCAGCCTTTCGACCGCGTGGCCAGAGAACAGGCCGCCGCCGTTCCAGCCCAGCAGCCGGCCCAGCATCAGGTCCAGCAGTACGCCCAGCACCAGGTCCAGCATCAGCCGCCCTCGTCGGCCATGCGGCAGCCGGTCGCGAAGGGGATCCAGATGAAGGAGCGCAACCCGCTCGGGGTCTGGATCGGCCTTCCCCTCATCACGCTCGGCATCTACGGCTACGTCTGGTACTACATGATCCACAGTGAGCTGGCCGACTTCGACCGGCGCCGCGTCATCAGCCCCGGCGGCGCGCTCGCCGCGCTGCTGTTCGGCTGGCTGACCGCCGGGATCTGGACGCTCGTCAGCTTCTACGGCGCCGGCAAGAAGATCGCCGACGCGCAGCGCGCCGCCGGCCTCTCCCCCACCTGCAGCCCGGGGCTCGGCCTCGTCCTGCTGTTCATCCTCGGGCTCGGCATCCTGTACTACCAGGCCGAGCTGAACAAGGTCGTGCGGGCCAACAGCAACGTCCCGCCGGGCCACGAGGTCTTTCTGTACGTGTGACCCGCACCGCGTGCCTCAGAACGTGCAGGGCATGTGCTTTGTGCCGTTGATGAAGCTGGAGAGCAGGACTTCGGGCTCGCCGGCCTCCAGCCGGGGCACGCGGCGCATCAGCTCACGGAACATCACGGTGATCTCGCGCCGGGCCAGGTGGGCGCCGAGGCAGAAGTGCGGGCCGGGGCCGCCGAATCCGACGTGAGGATTGGGGTCGCGGGTGATGTCGAAGCGCAGCGGATCCTCGAAGACGGCCTCGTCCCGGTTGCCCGACCAGTAGAACAGCAGCACCTTCTCGCCCTTGCGGTAGAGGTTGCCGTTCATCTCGAAGTCGCGCGTCGCCTTGCGGCGCATGTAGTTGACCGGGGCGGCCAGCCGTACGATCTCCTCGACCGCGCCGGGAAGGTGGCGATCGAGGTCGCCGGCCAGCAGCTCGCGCTGCGAGGGGTTGAGCGTGAGCAGCCGCATGCCGTACGAGATGGCGTTGCGCGTCGTCTCGTTGCCGGCGACGACGAGCAGGATGAAGAACGAGCCGAGCTCCTGCGGAGTGAGGTGTTCGCCGTCGAGGTTGGCGTTGACGAGCGACGAGGTGAGGTCGTTCGTCGGGTGCTCCTGGCGGTGCGCGACAAGACCCTGCACCAGCTCCTGCAGTTCCATCCCGGCGGTGAGGATGGCGGTCGCCACGGCCTCCACGTCGGCGACGTATTCGGGGTCGGACGCGCCGAGGATGACGTTCGACCGCTCGAAAACGAAGTGGTAGTCGCTCTCCGGGATCCCCATCATGTCGCAGATGATCTTCAGTGGGAGCCGGGCCGCGACCTCGGTGACGAAGTCGCAGCCGGAGCCCTTGGCCAGCAGGTCGGTGACGATGCTCTGGGCCGCGACCTCCACGTCGGCCTCGAACTGCTTGATCATCTTCGGGGTGAAGGCCCGCGAGACGATGCGCCGCAGCCGCGCGTGCCGCGGATCGTCCATGTTGATCATCGAGCCGAAGTACTCGACGAAGTCGGCCGGCATGTCGACGATGTTGGTCGCGCCGCCGTCCCCCGAGCAGAAGACCTCCGGATTGCGGCTGGCCTCGAGGATGTCGGCGTGCTTGACCAGCGCGTGGTAGCCCGGGCCAGGCGGCGCGAACGAGATCTCCGGCTCGGCGAAGAACGCGGGGGTGTCGAGCCCCCGCAGCAGCTTGAACGCGGCCTCCCGCGCCGCCATGGGCAGCGCCCAGAAATCCCAGCTGGAAAGATCGAAATCAACTTTGGTAGCCAACGTGCTTGACCCCGTTAATGAAGTTGGACAGGAGATAGGAGGGTTCGCCGACGGTCCGCAGATCCGGACGGCGGGTGAGCAGCTCGCGGAACATCACGGTGACCTCCCGCCGGGCCAGGTGGGCGCCGAGGCAGTAGTGCGGGCCCGGGCCGCCGAAGCCGACGTGCGGGTTGGGGGTTCGCGTGATGTCGAAGGCGTCCGGGTCGGCGAAGACCGCCTCGTCCCGGTTGGCCGAGTTGTAGAACAGCAGGACCTTGTCCCCCTTGCGGTAGTCCTGCCCGTTCATCGTGTGGTCCTGGGTGACCGTGCGGCGGAATTGGATGACCGGCGTCGCATAGCGGATGATCTCTTCGACGGTGCCGGGGATGTGTTTCTCGAAGTCGCCGAGCAGCACCTCACGCTGCTCGGGATGGTCGGTCAGGAGCTTGAGGCCGTGCGCGATGGCGTTGCGCGTGGTCTCGCTCCCGGCGACGACGAGCAGGATGAAGAACGAGCCGAGTTCCTGGGTGGTCAGCCGCTCCTCGCCGTTGACCAGCAGCGACGTGAGGTCGCCGGTGGGGTTCTGCTGGCGTTCGCGGCCCATGCGCTGCGCGAGCGCGCTCAGCGAGCGGCCGGCCGCCAGCAGTTTGATCAGGCCGCGGGCCACGGTCCGGCGGCGGAAGGCGGCCTTCGGGTCGGTGTAGTCGACCTCGATCCCGCTGTACTCGTTGTCGGCGTTGGCCAGGATGATGTTCGTCTTCTGCAGGACGTAGTCGTGATAGGTCGGCGCGATGCCCATCATGTCGCAGATGACCTGGACGGGAAGCTTGGCGGCGACGTCGGTGACGAAGTCGCCTGACTCGCCCATGTCGTCCACGATCTTCCCGGCCGCGCGCTGCACGTCCTCCTCCATCTTGGCGAGGATGCGCGGCGTGAACGCCCGGGAGACGATCCGGCGCAACCGGGCATGCCGGGGATCGTCCATGTTGATCATCGAGCCGAAGTAGACGGCGAGCCAGCGCGGCATGTCGGGGATGCTGTTGGAGGTCGGCTCGCTGCTGAAGACTCCGGCGTTCCGGCTGGCCTCGCTCACGTCCGCATGCCGGACCAGCGCGTAGTAACCCGCGCCGGCCCGGATGAACGGAATCTTGTTCTCGCGGAAGAACGCGGGCCGCTCGAGCTCGCGCAGCTTCCGGAAGGCGGCCACGCGGTCCTCCTGCGGGAGGCCCCAGAACGCCAGATTCGACAGGTCATCCACCCAAACCACTGTTGGGCAAGTAAGCACTTACGTCAAGAGGTCGGCGGCCTTCTCCGCGATCATGATGGTGGGCGCGTGCGTGTGGCCGCGGTTCAGAGTCGGCATGACAGAGGCGTCCACCACGCGCAGCCCTTCCACACCGCGGACCCGCAGCTCGGGGTCGACCACCGACTCCTCGTCGGCGCCCATCCGGCAGGTGCCGGCCGGGTGATAGAGCGTCTCGCTGCGCTCGCGGATCCAGCTCGCCAGCTCCTCGTCGGTCTCCGCGCCCCGGTATGGCTCCATGGGAGGCCCGGCGTACGGCTTGAGCGCGTCGGCCGCCGCGATCTTCTTGGCCATCTTGAGCCCGGCGATCTGGCGGCGCAGGTCGGCCTCCGCCGTCAGATAACAGGGGTCGATCACCACGTCCTTGCCGTTGAGCGTGATCCGGCCGCGGCTTTCCGGCTGCAGCAGGATCGAGGCGATCGTGATGCCGTGACCGGCCGGCTTGGTGAGACCGTGGTCGACGAAGGGCGCCGGCGCGAAGATCAGCTCGATGTCGGGCGCCGGCTCGTCCGGCGAGGTGCGGATGAATGCCACCGCCTCGCCCACGTTCGAGGTCAGCATGCCGCGGCGGCGCGCCAGGAACGACAGCAGGTTGCCGACGGTCTCCGCCCCCGCCAGAGTGACCGGCTGCGGGCAGGAGAGGATGAGGCCCGACGCCATGTGGTCCATGAGGTTGCGGCCGACGCCCGGCGATTCGGCGACCACGGTCACACCGTTGGCCTGCAGGTCGTCGGCGTCGCCCACACCAGACAGCATGAGCAGCTGGGGCGACCCGATCGCGCCGGCGCTCAGGATCACCTCGCGGCGTGCCGTGGCCCGCTCGTCGCCGTACGCGACGCCGACCGCCCGGCCGTCCTCGATCACGACGCGGTCGGCCGTGACCGCGGTGATCACCTTCAGGTTGGGGCGGTTCATGGCCGGCTTCAGGTAGGCGTCGGCGGCGCTCCACCGGCGACCGCCCTGCTGGGTGACCGGGGTCTGGCTGAAGCCCTCGTTGGTCCGGCCGTTGAGCTCCTCGAGCCGGGTCAGCCCGACCTCGGCGCAGGCGCGGAGGAACGCCCCCGTGACCACGTTGGGGCTGCGCAGCTCGGAGATGGCGATGGGGCCGTGCGTGCCGTACACCTCGCCGTGGTTGGAGCCGATCCGCCGCTCGGCCTTCTTGAAGTACGGCAGGACCTCGTCGTACGACCAGCCGGGCAGATCCCACTGGTCGTAGTCGACGGACGTGCCGCGCACCCACATCTGGGCGTTCATGCTCGACGAGCCGCCCAGCACGCGGCCACGCGGCCAGTAGAGCTCGCGGCCCGACATCTCCGCCTGCTTGGCCGTCGTGTAGTCCCAGTCGTAGGGGGTCTTGAACAGCTTGGGGAACCCGGCCGGCATCCGGATCTCCAGCTTGCGGTCGCTCCCGCCGGCCTCGATGAGCAGCACCGTGACGGACGGGTCTT
This sequence comes from Streptosporangiaceae bacterium NEAU-GS5, assembly GCA_017592665.1. Lineage (GTDB taxonomy): Bacteria > Actinomycetota > Actinomycetes > Streptosporangiales > Streptosporangiaceae > NEAU-GS5. The sequence continues at coordinate 192,782 of JAGFNW010000016.1, forward strand.
CAGTGAGCCGGGCCGCAAGCACGCAGCCCGCCGATCCCGCGCCCACGATCACGTAGTCGAACTCCATGACCACGTGCTTACTCCCACATGACTGTCACGTCTAGCGATTACCTACTGGTAGGTATGTAGCGTCGCTGGAAGGATGTGGCCATGCTCAATCTGTCGATCGTGCTCGAGGACTCGGCCCGCGAGGTCCCCGACCGGACGGCCGTCGTCCACGGCGACCTCCGCCTGCCGTACTCGCTGGTCAACACCGTCGCCAACCAGGTGGCCAACCTGCTCGTGGCGCGCGGCGTACGCCCGGGCGACAAAGTCGCGCTGGCCTGCCCCAATGTGCCGTACTTCCCCTTCGTCTACTTCGGCATCCTCAAGGCCGGGGCCACGGTCGTGCCGCTCAACGTGTTGCTGCAGGCCCGCGAGATCGCCTACCACCTCGACGACTCCGACGCCGTCGCCTTCTTCTGCTTCGAGGGCACCCCCGAGCTGCCGCTCGGCGAGCGCGGGCGCGAAGGCTTCGACCGATCCGCCACCGAGGATTTCTTCGTGCTGCCCGCGACCGCGTTCGCGACCGAGTCGCCGTACGGCGAAACGCTCTGGGCGGCCCTGGACGGCATGCCCGGCGAGTTCGCCACCGTGGCGACCTCCCCCGACGACACGGCGGTCATCCTCTACACGAGCGGCACCACCGGCCAGCCCAAGGGCGCCGAGCTCAGCCATCAGAACATGCTGATCAACGCGATCATCAGCGACGAGCTGTTCAGCAGGCAGCCGGAGGACGCCTACCTCGCCGTGCTGCCCCTGTTCCACTCCTTCGGCCAGACAGTGATCATGAACGCCGGGTTCCGGCGGCGCGCCACGCTCGTGCTCATGCCGCGCTTCGAGCCGGCCGGGGCACTGGCCCTGATGAACAGCGAGAAGGTCACGCTGTTCGCGGGCGTCCCGACCATGTATTGGGCCCTGCTCACCGCCGCCCGCACGGGCGCAGGGCAGATCCCCGACACGCTGGTCACGGCCTGTTCAGGCGGCTCCGCGCTCCCTCTGGAGGTGCTCAAGGACTTCCAGGCGACCTTCGGCGTGGGAATCCTCGAGGGGTACGGCCTGTCGGAGACCTCGCCGGTGGCCTCCTTCAACCAGCGCGGCCGGCCGGCGAAGGCCGGATCGATCGGCACGCCCGTCTGGGGCGTCGAAATGAAGCTGATCGACGCCGAATGGAACACCGCCGACGACGTCGGCGAGATCGCCATCCGCGGGCACAACATCATGAAGGGCTACTACGACCGGCCCGACGCCACCGCCGAGGTCATGAAGGACGGCTGGTTCCGCACGGGCGACATCGCCAGGCGCGACGAAGACGGCTACTACTTCATCATCGACCGCGCCAAGGATCTGATCATCCGCGGCGGATTCAACGTCTATCCGCGTGAGATCGAAGAAGTCCTGATGACCCATCCGCAGGTCTCGCTCGCCGCCGTCGTCGGCATCGCCCACGAGTCGCACGGCGAGGAGGTCAAGGCGTACGTGATCAAGACCGCCGAGGCCACCATCAGCGAAGACGAGCTGATCGCGTGGGGCAGGGAGAACATGGCGAGCTACAAATACCCGCGGATCGTGGAGTTCCGCGACAGCCTCCCGATGACCGCCACCGGCAAGATCCTCAAGCGGGAGCTGCGCTGACCCAGCCGACATGACTTCCGTGAGGGCGGGTTTCCCCGCCAAAGGCCGGGTAGCGCCCAAGAGTGAAACGGGTACCCGACATCAGGGAGTCATGGTGAGAGACAAACGCCTCTCCATGGTGATCGGGCTCGTGGCGGCACTCCTGGCCACGGGTGCGATCGCACTGGCCACAGTGGTGGACCGGCCATCGGCGTCATCGATGGCACGGTTGGCCGACGCGCAGTCATCGCCGGTGCCCGGCACCGCCGACCGACCATGGGCCGTCTCGGGCAACAAGGCCTTACGCTTCGAAGCCGAGGCCGCGACCGTGCGCAAGGGAGTCGCCGAATCCAACCATCGCGGCTTCTCCGGCGCCGGTTTCGTCAACGGGCGCAACGCCACCGGCAGCTACGTGGAATGGACCGTCGAGTCGCCCACGGCCGGACGGGCCAAGATCGGCATAAGGTACGCGAACGGGTCAAGGACGAGCCGTATCGCCAAGATCTCGGTCAACGGGACCGTGGTGGTGAAGAAATATCGGTTCCGTCCCACAGGCGGCTGGAGCCGGTGGCGTACGGCCAAGCTCCGGATCACGATGACCGCCGGAACCAACACCATCCGCGTGACCACGACCTCCCGGCGCGGCAACCCCAACCTCGACTACCTGGACGTCGTCCTGCCGAACGGCACGACCACGACCGCCAGCCCCGTCCCGTCCTCCCCCACCCCCACGCCGACTCCGACGCCGTCCGACACCGGCAGCGTGATCCCCCCAGAAGAACCCTCCAGCCTCGCCCCAACGGAAACCCCACCGGTGGAAACACCACCCGTGGAGACCCCACCCGTGGAAACCCCGCCGGTAGAGACGCCACCATCCGAGACCCCGCCGGTCGAACCTTCCGTGTCCGAGAGCCCCTCTGAGACCCCCTCAGAGAGCCCTTCTGAGAGCCCTGTTGAGAGCCCCTCAGCCAGCCCCAGCCCAAGTCCCAGCCCGAGTCCCAGCGGGTCGCCTTCGGGCGGCGGCGGAGTGCCGGGGACCGTCACCACGGTGTCCGACGGCTGGACCGTGCCCTGGGACGTGTCCTGGGCGCCCGACGGCTCCTGGGCGCTGGTCACCGAGCGCGACACCCTCAAGGTCTTCAAGGTCACTCCCGACGGCACGAAGACCGAGGTGGGAACCGTGCCTGAAGGCGTCTCGAGCGACGGCGGCGAGGACGGCCTGATGGGCGTGGCGCTCTCGCCCACCTGGAACGGCACGACCGACACCGACGTCTTCTTCATGCACACCGCGGAAGAGGGCAACCGGGTCGCGAAGATGAGCTTCGACGGCACGACCCTGTCCAACTATCAGGCGATTCTCACCGGAATCGCCAAGAACACCTTCCACGACGGCGGCCGGATCCGGTTCGGCCCGGACGGCTTCCTGTACGTAGGAACCGGCGACGCGGGGAACGCCCCTCTCGCGCAAGATCCGGCCTCGCTTAACGGGAAGATCCTCCGGATCACCAAGGAGGGCCAGCCCGCCCCCGGCAACCCGGGCGGCACGGCCGTCTACAGCCTCGGCCACCGCAACCCGCAGGGCCTCGGCTGGGACTCGGCGGGCCGGCTGTGGGAGTCCGAACTCGGCGAGAACACGTGGGACGAGCTCAACCTGATCGAGGCCGGCAAGAACTACGGCTGGCCCACGTGTGAAGGCGTGTGCGCCACTCAGGGCATGGAGAACCCGAAGCGGACGTGGGCGACGTCGGAGGCGTCACCGAGCGGGATCGCCATCGTGGACGACGTGATCTACATGGCGGCCATGCGCGGGCAGCGGCTGTGGCGTATCCCCCTCAACGGCACGGAGACCGGCGAACCGGTCGCCTACCTCCAGGGCACGAACGGCAGGCTGCGGGCCGTCAGCGCGGTCCCCAACCCGACCGCCAAGGCCCTCTGGGTCACCACCACCAACGCCGACACCAGCGGCGGCCAACCCCCCGGCTCCGACAAGATCCTCCTCATCCCCCTCTCCAACCCGTGATCTTGCTGGAACTCCTTCACTGCAGCTCACCTCGCGCGTGATCATGCAAGTTTCCCATCGCGCAGGTCAGCGCTTCGGTGATCATGCAGAGACCGCCCCCTGCATGATCACCGAAGCCGTGAGCAGGCAGTTGGGAATTCGTGCAAGATCACGAAGGCCGCGACCTTGCGGAGCGGAATCTCTGCAAGATCACGGCCTCGGGTGGAGGGGGGTGGGTGGGGTTAGGGCCAGGTAAGGGAGGGGCGGAGGGGGATGTGGGAGGCGCGGGCGTCGTCGAGTTTCACTCCGAGGACCTGGTGGAGCTGGACCTTGTTGCGTTCGAAGCCGACGACGCAGCCGGCCATGTAGAGGCGCCAGACGCGGGCCGTGCCCTGGCCGACTTCGGCGACCGCCTCTTCCCAGTGGTCGTCGAGGTTGCGGCACCAGTCGCGCAGGGTCAGGGCGTAGTGCTCGCGCAGGTTCTCCTCGTGCCTGACCTCGAAGCCGGCGTTCTCCATCTCGAGGACCAGGCGACCGGCCGACTCCAGCTCCCCGTCGGGGAACACGTAGCGGTTGATGAAGCCGCCCTTGTTGATCGAGCGCTCCTTGTCGGTCGGCCGCGTGATGCAGTGGTTGAGCAGCCGCCCGCCCGGCATCAGCTTGCCGTACAAGAAGCCGAAATACTCGGGCAGGTTGTCCTTGCCGATGTGCTCGGTGAGGCCGATCGAGCTGACCCGGTCGAAGCCGGTCTCGGCCACGTCGCGGTAGTCGCTGTGCCGCACCTCGGCCAGCTCGCCGAGGCCGGCCTCGGCGATCGCCTTCTGCGCCCACTCGGCCTGCTGCCGCGACAGCGTCACCCCGAGCGCCTTCACGCCGTATTCGCGCGCCGCGTGCATGACCATGCCGCCCCAGCCGCAGCCGACGTCGAGCAGCCGCATGCCGGGCTTCAGGTCGAGCTTGCGGGCCACCAGGTCGAACTTGGTGGCCTGGGCCTCTTCGAGCGTCGTGTCGGGCCCGGGGTAGACGGCGCAGGTGTAGGCCATCGACGGCCCGAGGACCCACTCGTAGAACCTGTTGGACACGTCGTAGTGATGATGGATCGCCTCGGCGTCACGCTGCTTGGCGTGGCGGCTGCCGAGCCGGGCCATGGCGCTCCTGCGCACCTCCTGCGGAGGCAGCGGCACGCGCGTCATCAGCGGTTTCAGGCCGAGCGCGCGCAGCGCCTCGACCTTCTCACGGATGGACAGGTCGTTGACGGTCAGCCGCCACATGCGGTCGAGCAGCGCGTACATGTCGCCGTGCACGTCGAGGTGCCCCGACACATACGCCCTGGCGAGGCCCATCTCGCCAGGGGCCTGCGCCAGATAGGCGACGGCCACGGGCGACTTGACCTCGACACGGATGTCGGACGTCGCCGGACCGGCCTTACTGCCGTCGTACGCTACGAACGAGACGTTGGCCTCGGAACCGACGATCTTCTGGAAAATCTCCGAGAGTGTCATCTCACCTTCCACGCACACACTTGTCGTACAGATCGAGCAGCCGTCCATGGGGGTCGTAGGCCTGCTTGACGGGCCAGTAGGCGCCGCCGTTGTAGTGCGCCCAGAACTCCTCGCGCTCGTAGAACGAGGTCGAGTAGAGCGACTTGTGGCCGTCGAGGTCGTGCACGGCCTGCTCGATCATGCGGTTGTGATAACCGTCGTGCTGCCCGCGCGGCAACGGGACCATGCCCCAGAACCCGAAATTCACATAGAGCCGCCCCGGCTCCAGTGGATAGAGCGACCACCGCTGGGTCGATTTCAGCGGGCACATCCAGACGGGGACCATGCCCACCTTGTCCTGGAAGAACTCCAGGAACTCCGCGCCGCGCTCGACCGGGACCTCGACGTCCTGGATCACCGATTCCTGCTGCGGATTGCCGCGCCACCGGTCGATCCTGGAGGTCACGCCGTAGCGCTGGTCGAAGCCGACGAGCCTGCGGTAGACGTCGGAGCGCATCCACCTCCGCGGCATGAGCGACCTGACCACCGGCTGCTGCACGCCGAACGCTCGCGAGCACCAGAACCAATCGGTGTCCCATCGCCACAGGTAGTCGCGGACGGTCAGCCAGTCGCGGCCGCGGCCGCGCATCGACTGGTAGTAGATCCGCATGCCGGTGTAGTCGGAGACGTACGGCGCCTTGTCGGCGAATCGGCCGACGGTGATGTAGAGCTCGTCGGGCCCGAAGTAGGTGCCGTCGACGAAGTCGACCGGCTCGCCGTCGTGCTCGCGGCCGTCGCAGATCTCCTGCAGCGCCAGCATGCACTTGGCGGCGTCGTTGAAGCGCAGGTGGGTGAGGCGCACGTACGGCTTGACCGGAGCCAGCTTGATCCGGATCCGCAGCGCGTAACCGAGCGTGCCGTAGGAGTTGGGGAACGCGCTGAACAGGGCCGCGTGCTCGTTGTCGGCACGGGCCACGATGATCCGGCCGTCGCCGGTGAGGATCTCGAGCTCCTCCACCGACTCGTGCGGCAGGCCGTCTTTGAAGCTGCTGGACTCGATGCCGAGCCCGGTGACCGCGCCGCCCAGCGTGATCGTCTTCAGCTGCGGCACCACGTACGGCATGAGCCCGTGCGGCAGGGTCGCGTCGACCAGATGCTCATACGTGGTCATGCCCTGCACTTCGGCCGTCATCGCCACCGGATCGACGTGGATGACCTGATCGAGGTCGCGGGCCGACAGTTTGGCCGTCTTCGCGGGCTCACGGAAGCGGAACAGGTTCGTGGTCGCCTTGGCCAGCCGGGGAGCCGCGTCCTCGGGCATCGCCGCATAGGACTGGCTGATCTGGGCCACCGCTCGCGAATGGGCGGTCATACTCGTCGTGCGCGCTGGCATGACACCACCCCCGGGATTGTATTGATCGTCTCTAGGGCACGTTAACCCCCAGAAACACCGCAGACCAGACTAGACGCGTTAAACCAAGGAAAAATCGCCGGGGGGTACGTTTAGCCTCATCTAACCGTCGGGCCTGCGGCGGACCTGCGGATCCGCGCCATTGACCACGTTAGCGACCGGACGGCCGGAAACCGCGGAAGCGAGGTTGTCGATCACGCACGTTATCAGCCGGGTGGTCGCTTGAGGGGTCACCCCGGCGGCGTGTGGCGACAGCAAAACGGCGTCGCAGGAGCGCACGGGATCGTCTGGTGGCGGCGGCTCGGTCGCGTACACGTCGAGCGCGGCGCCCGCCAGATGACCGGATTCGAGCGCGGCGAGCAGCGCCCGCTCGTCGACGATCCCTCCGCGCGCCGCGTCGATCAGCAGCGAGCCGGGCGGCATGCTCGCGATCCGCACCGAATCGAGCAGGCCGCGCGTCTCGTCGGTCAGCGGCAGCACCACGACCAGCACGTCGCTGGCCGCCACCAGGTCGTCAAGCTCCCGATAGGCGTACGGAACGTCCTTGCGCGACCGGGACCAGTAAGAGACGGCGCAGCCGAGCACGTCGAACATGCGGGCGCAGGCCGCGCCGATCGGGCCGAAGCCGATCACCCCGACCCGCGAGCCGGCCAGCTCGCGCGGCTGGAGGGTGAGCTGGGGCCACTCCCCCGCGCGCATGGCCGCGTCGCCCGCCAGCAGGCGGCGCAGCAGCGCGAACGCGGCGGCCACGCACCACTCGGCGACCGCCTGCGCGTTGGCACCGGCCGTGTTGGCCAGCGGGACGCCGGCCTTGGCCAGGGCCGCCAGATCGTGCCCGTCGAACCCGACGGACGGTTGCTGAACGAAGGCCAGGCGCGGCGCGTGGCGCACGGCCTCGGCGTCGAGCGCGAGCAGCCCGCTCCAGTCGCCCACGACCAGCTCGGCCTCGGGCAGCGCGGCCAGCAGGCCGGCCCGGTCGCGGGTGGCCGGGACCATGACGTCGACCTGATCGCCCAGGCTCGACAGCAGCCCGCGCATCGAGTGCGCGGGCAACGGGGGCAACGCCAGCAACTTCCACACGCGCTGCAGTGTAATTGCTTGCGGTGACAGACCGAATCTTGTTCTATTTGGGACATGAGTCCGCTCGAGGGTGTGCGCGTGCTGGAGATCGCCGGGCTGGCGCCTGGGCCGTTCGCGGGCATGATGCTCGCCGATCACGGCGCCGAGGTGCTCCGTGTCGACCGCCTCAACGGCGGCACGGGCAGCCCGGCCATGGATCGCGGCAAGAAGACGATCGGCCTCGACCTGAAGTCGCCGCTCGGAGTGGAGACGTTCCGGCGGCTGGCCGAGCGCGCCGACGTGGTGATCGAGCCGTTCCGTCCTGGTGTCGCCGAACGGCTCGGCCTGGGCCCGGACGACCTGATGGCCGTCAATCCGCGGCTCATTTACGGCCGGATGACCGGCTGGGGCCAGGAGGGCCCGCTCGCCAGGACGGCCGGGCACGACATCGACTACATCGCGATCTCCGGGATCCTGTCGATGCTGGGAAGGGCGGGCGACAAGCCCACCCCGCCGATCAACATCCTCGGCGACTTCGCCGGTGGCGGCCTCATGCTCGCGTACGGCGTGCTGCTGGCCCTGATCGAACGCGAGCGCACCGGCCGGGGCCAGGTGATCGACGCCGCCATGGTCGACGGCGCGGCGTTGCTGTTCGCCATGTTCTACGGCACGGGCTGGGGTCCCCGCGGCACCAACCTCATCGACACCGGCGCCCCGTTCTACGACACCTACGAGACGGCCGACGGCGGGTTCGTCGCCGTGGGCGCGCTGGAGCCCCAGTTTTGGGCGGTCCTGCAGGAGAAGGTCGGTCCGCTCCCCGATCGCGGCGACCGCGCCAACTGGCCCGAGATCCGCGACCGGCTCGCCGCGATCTTCAAGACGCGTACGCGTGACGAGTGGGAGGCCGAGTTCGAAGGGACGGACGCCTGCGTTTCGCCCGTCCTGTCGGCCACCGAGGCGACCACGCACCCGCACAATGTGGCGCGCCACACGTTCGTCCAAGTGGGCGGGACGGCGCAGCCAGGCCCCGCGCCTCGGCTCGGCGGCTCCCGCGAGCTCGCGCCGCCGGCGTGGTTGGACGACCTCGAATCGTGGGGCCTCGATGAAGGGCTGCGCGAGAAAGGCGTCCTGTCATTCGGCGTATGAGGGCAGAACGGCGACGAACAGGTCGGCCCCGCCAGGGTGGTGGACCTCGAGGTCGGTGGTGAACGCCCGAGCCGGAGTGCCGCCCGACTCGGTGTGCTTCCACGCCTGCTGCCAGGCCTCGATCAGGGCGCCCGGCATGGGCCCGCGCGCCTCCAGCTTGAAGGCCTGCACGCCCGGGACGCGCACCGCCACCATGCCCTCGGGAAGGCGGGCCGCCGTGTGCACGGCGATGCCGATCACCTGCGTGTAGGCCCCGTGGTGATCGCTCTCGTAGTCGGTGATCACCGCGTACAGATTCTCGTCGACCCGCCCAGGAACGTGCGCGAAGGCCCCCGGCGCGCCCGCGCGGCCCCACAGGACCGGCAGCTGCGCGCGTGCCGGATCCATCTCGGCCGCGTTCGACGTCCGCACCGCATAGCCGACGACGAGCACTTCCGGCCGGTCGACGATGATCAAGCAGACCCTCCCCGTCACAATGGAATCGTGAGGTTTCTCAACGACATTGTCCCGCCCTACGATCTTACGTACAGCGATGTCTTCATGGTTCCTTCGCGGTCTTCGATCGGTTCCCGGCTGACGGTCGACCTGTCGGCCAAGGACGGCACGGGCGCCACCATCCCGATCGTGGTCGCCAACATGACGGCGGTGGCCGGCCGGCGGATGGCCGAGACGGTCGCCCGGCGCGGCGGCATCGCGGTCATCCCCCAGGACATCCCGATCGACGTGGTGGCCGAGGTGATCGACTGGGTCAAGGGCCGCGACCTGGTCCACGACACGCCCATCACGCTCACTCCGCACGACACGGTCGGCGAGGCGCTCAACCTGCTGCCCAAGCGCGCCCACGGCGCGGTGATCGTGGTCGACTGGGAGAACCGGCCGGTGGGCGTGGTGACCGAGGCCGACTGCCACGGCGTCGACATGTTCACCCAGCTGTCGCAGGTCATGACCGCCTCGCCGAGCACGCTGCCGCAGGGCGTCGATCCGCAGACGGCGTTCGATGCGCTGCACGAGCGGCGGCACAAGCTGGCGCCCCTGGTCGACTCCGAGGGGCGGCTGGTGGGCATCCTGACGCGCACGGGCGCCCTGCGCGCGACCCTCTACCAGCCCGCCGTCGACGGCCAGGGGCGCCTCCGGGTCGCCGCGGCCGTCGGCATCAACGCGGACGTCGCGGCCAAGGCCAAGGAGCTCCTGGAGGCCGGGGCGGACGTGCTGGTCGTCGACACGGCGCACGGGCACCAGGAGAAGATGCTGGCGGCTCTGCGGGCCGTGCAGGCCCTGGATCCGGGTGTGCCGGTGGCGGCGGGCAACGTGGTGACCGCCGAAGGGGTACGTGATCTCATCGACGCGGGGGCCGACATCGTCAAGGTCGGGGTGGGTCCCGGCGCCATGTGCACCACGCGGATGATGACCGGTGTGGGGCGCCCTCAGTTCTCGGCCGTCCTGGAGTGCGCCGCGGAGGCCCGGCGGCTCGGCCGGCACGCGTGGGCCGACGGCGGCGTACGCCATCCGCGTGACGTCGCGCTGGCCCTGGCCGCCGGGGCGTCGAACGTGATGATCGGCTCGTGGTTCGCCGGGACGTACGAGTCGCCGGGCGACACGAGGACCGCCGCCGACGGCCGCCGCTACAAGGAGAACTTCGGCATGGCCTCGGCGCGAGCCGTACGCCTGCGGACCGCGGAGGACACGCCGTTCGAGCGGGCGAGAAAAGCCCTCTTCGAGGAGGGGATTTCTACCTCTCGGATGTACCTGGATCCGGTCCGTCCGAGCGTGGAGGACCAGATCGACGCTATCGTCGCCGGACTGCGCTCTGCCTGCACATACGCCGGAGCGTCGGATCTGGAGGAGTTCCACGCGCGGGCCGTGGTCGGCGTGCAGAGCGCCTCGGGTTACACCGAGGGGATGCCGCTCCACCAGAGTTGGTGATCCGGCGTACTAGAGTCGAGCGTCCCGTTGTGACAAGTGAGGGAGACCGCGTGGACCGGCCTGAGATCGATTTTCCCGAGGGCGAGCCGCCCAAGGATCTGGAGATCGTCGACATCGTCGTCGGCGACGGCCCGGAGGCCGTGCCTGGCCGGAGCGTGAGCGTGCACTATGTGGGCGTGGCCTTCTCCACGGGCGAGGAGTTCGACGCCTCGTGGAACCGCGGCCAGGCGTTCCAGTTCCCGCTCGGCGGTGGCCGGGTGATCGCCGGTTGGGACAAGGGCGTCGCCGGGATGAAGGTCGGTGGCCGGCGCAGGCTCACCATTCCGCCCCATCTGGGATACGGCGAGCGTGGCGCGGGCGCCGCGATCAAGCCGGGTGAGACGCTGATCTTCGTGGTCGACCTGCTCGGCGTCGGCTGAGCCAACCGCCGTCTTCGCGGCCGCGAGCTGCCTTCAAGGGCCGGCGAGCGGCCGCGACGGTGAATACCGCTCCTCACTGATCCGGGACGCTTCGGGCATACGCGGCTGCAGTAGGGTGATCATCTGTCACCGGAAATGCTCCGCTGTCGCCCGAGCTTGTTTGGAGCGGTCGATGACCGTCGAAGCGCCCCCCGCCCCCAAGACCTTCGCTTTACGGCCGGTCGCCGTGGTCGCCCTCGGCTCCGCCGCCGTGCTGCTCGCCCTCAGCCCCTGGTACGGCTACCACCGCGACGAGCTGTACTTCCGGCTCCTCGGCCAGCGCCTCAAGCTGGGTTATTTCGACACACCGCCGCTCACTCCCATGATCGCGCGTGTGTCGACGGAGATCTTCGGCGACAACCTGGTCGCGCTGCGCGTCGTGCCCGCGCTCTATACGGCCGTCGTGATCCTGCTGATCGGGCTGATCACCCGTGAGCTGGGCGGTGGCCGCACGGCCCAGCTGCTCGCGGCCGCGGGCACGGCCACGTCGGCGGCGGTGCTGGTCTTCGGGCACAGCCTGCTCACCGCCGGGCCCGACCTGGCCTTCTGGCTGGCGGCCATCCTCTTCGCGCTCCGCGCGCTGCGGCGCGGGGACGGCCGCTGGTGGATCGCGGTCGGCGTGACCGCCGGGCTCGCCACCTACAACCGAGATCTGATCGCCCTGCTGATGGTCGCCTTGGGTGCGGGCGTGGTGGCGGTGGGCCCGCGTAGCGTGCTGCGCGACCGCTATCTGTGGCTCGGCGCCCTGGTCGCCCTGGTCCTCGCGTTACCGAACATCCTGTGGCAGTTCGGGCATGGCTGGCCCGAGCTCCAGATGTCGCAGGCGCTGAAGATCGACGAAGGAGACGACAACCGGGTCGCCTTCGTGCCGCTGCAGCTGGTGCTCGTCGGAATCCCGCAGGCCGTGGTCATGGTGGCCGGATGGCGGCGGCTCTGGCGCGACCGGACGGTCCGGGCGTTCGCCATCGCCTATCCGGTGGCGGCCGTGCTGGTCCTCTACGCCGGCGGGCGCGCCGACTACACGGTCGGGCTGCTCCTGCTCATGTACGCCGCGGGATGCGTGAGCGCGGCCGAATGGCGCCGGCGCGGTCTCTTCGTGGGCTTGCTGGCTTTGGGCGCCCTGGGCCAGCTGCTCATCGGCCTGCCGCTGATCCCGGCGTCGGCCCTGGCGAGCACGCCGGTGCCGTCCCTGAACGAGGTGGCGCGCGAGTCGGTCGGGTGGGATCGGTTCGAGGACCAGGTGGCCGCCGTATACGCGACCCTTCCCGCGGGGCGCGTGCTGATCACGGAGAACTACGGCGAGGCCGGGGCCGAGAACCGGCGTGGGCTCGGCCCGGTCTACAGCGGCCACAACGAGCTCTACTGGTGGGGCCCGCCCCCGGAGACGGCACGTATCGCATTGATCGTGACCGACAGCCCGCAGGCGTACCGCCGCTGGTTCGCCCAATGCGAGGAGCGCGGCCGGATCGACAACGGCGTCGGCGTCGACAACGAGGAGCAGGGCCTGGCGATCACGGTCTGCCGCGACCCGATCGCGCCGTGGACCAGCATCTGGCCGAACTGGCGTCACTACAGCTAGACCGGGCAGGATAGCGGTGTGCTGTTGATCGACCTCGCCCGGACCTCCGCCGCGGTGGCGGGAGAGTCCGCGCGGCTGGCCAAGATCCGTCATCTTGCCGAGCTGTTGGGCCGGGTAGGACCTGGCGAGGCCGAGATCGCGATCGCCTATCTGACGGGCGAGCTGCCGCAGCGCCAGATCGGGGTGGGCTACCGCACGCTGCAGGATCCGCCGGAGCCCCGTCAGGTGGCCACGGCCACGCTGTCCGACGTCGACGCCTACTTCGACCGGATCAAGGCCGAGTCGTCGCGTACCGCGAAGAAAGAGCTCGCGCACCAGCTGCTGGGCCTGCTGACGCGGCAGGAGCAGTCATTCCTGACCCGGATGCTCCACGGAGAGCTGCGGCAGGGCGCGCTCGACGGCGTCATGATCGAGGCGGTGGCGAAGGCGTCCGGCGTGCCGTCCGCGGAAGTGCGGCGGGCGCTCATGCTGCGCGGCTGGCTGCCCGCCGTGGGCGCGGCCGCGCTGACGGGCGGGGTGGAGCGGCTGCGGGCGTTCACGCTGGAGGTGGGGCGGCCCGTCGCGCCCATGCTGGCGCAGAGCGCGCCCACGGTCACCGCCGCCATGGAGAAGATCGGGGCCGGGCGGGTCGCCGTGGAGTGGAAGCTCGACGGGGTCCGCGTGCAGGCCCATAGGTCGGGGTCGGTGGCGAGGGTGTTCACCCGCACGCTCGACGACATCACCGCGCAGGTGCCCGAGCTGGTCGAGGCTGTGCTGGCCCTGCCGTCCGAAGACATCGTGCTCGACGGCGAGGTGATCGCGCTGCGCCCGGACGGGCGGCCCCAGCCGTTCCAGGTCACCGCGAGCCGCGTGGCCACCAAGACGGGCGTCGTCGACGTCCCGCTGAGCGTCTTCTTCTTCGACGCGCTCCGGGTGGGCGGGGCCGACCTGCTCGACCTGCCGTACGAGGAACGGCATCAGGCTCTGGAGGCGGCCGTGCCCGCCGCGCTCATCGCGCCGCGCATCGTCACCGACGACGCCGAGGAGGGCGAGACGTTCTTCGCCGAGGCCGTACGGCGCGGCCAGGAGGGGGTCGTCGTCAAGGCCCTCGACATCCCGTACGCCGCGGGGAGGCGGGGCGCGGGGTGGGTCAAGGTGAAGCCTCGGCACACGTTCGACCTGGTGGTGCTGGCGGTCGAATGGGGCAGTGGGCGGCGGCAGGGGTGGCTTTCCAACCTGCACCTCGGCGCCCGCGACCCGGAGAACGGCGGATTCGTCATGCTCGGCAAGACGTTCAAGGGGCTGACGGACGAACTGCTCACCTGGCAGACCGAGCAGCTGCTCCGGCTGGCCGACGGGCCGACCGATGGCTGGGTGGTGACGGTCAAACCCGAGCTGGTCGTGGAGATCGCCTTCGACGGCGTGCAGCGGTCGACCCGCTATCCCGGAGGCATGGCGCTGCGCTTCGCGCGTGTGCTGCGCTACCGCCCCGACAAGCGCGCCGACGAGGCCGACACCGTGGATCAGGTGCGGGAGCTGCTCACTTGATCAGCCGGAGCGTCAGCGGATAACGGAACTCGCCGTCCGCCAGCGCGGCGACGCCTCCCACCATGGCGAGCACGAAGCCGAGAATCCACATGAACGGGATCAGGACCAGCCCGACGACCGTGAACGGCAGCACGATCGACGCGCCGAGGACGGTCAGATGGAAGTTGAGCGACTCCATCGCGTGCTTGCGGATGTACGGCGAGGTGCGGCCGGCGGTCAGCAGCATGATCAACGGGCCGATGACGATCAGTCCGCACAGCGTGAGAAGGTGGGCCGCGGCCCCGCCGACCCGGTCTCCGGCGTCCTTCGGCGCCACCCGGCGCTGGTAGCCGTAGCGTGGAGGTGGCGGCACGGCCGGGTCCAGCTTCGGGCGGCCGGCGCCGTACAGCTCCTCCATGATCGGCACGAGATCCGCGTGGGTGACGGCGGTCATTGCGCGATGCAGCCGCTCGTCCATCTCGAATTTGTCGATGCGGCCGTCGGCGAAAGCCGCCTTGACGTGCTCGACCACCTGTTCGCGGTCCTGGTCGGTCACCCGCAGCTCGGGATACCGCGTCTGGAAACTCCGGGTCCGGGGATCATGCGTCCGGGGAAACTGTGCAGCCACGATTCGAGTCTGCATCACACAATGAGAGCGGGACATCAGGGACAACCCCGAGTAAGCCCTTATGACGCCGTGACCGGCGGGACGGTATATAGAAGCTATGAGATGGCGTGATCGCTACGGGATCAAGCGGCTGCGCGGTGCCAAGGTCGCCAAGTTCGACCGCGAGGCGACCGAGGCCGACATCGACGCGTTGATCGCGTTCGCCCGGTCCCGCCGTGGCGTGGAGTTCTACGTCGAGCCGGAGACCTTCGCCACCGACACCACCGCCGTGGCCGTCGCCAACGACGGCGAATGGACCCGCCGCCGCGTCGGCTCCCCCGCCGTCATCATCCGCGTCGCCCGTGACCTGGCGCTTCCCGTGTACGACGTTCAGCTCACCGGCTATCCCCCGCGCATGCGCGCCTACAACGAACGCCGCCGCCAAGCCGGCGGATAACCGACATCCTGGGGCCAGTGGATAACCGGCATCCGGCTGAAACCGCCATCCACAGAATCGTCTTCGGCCGGTGGGGCCGGTTGGCGCTGCGCCACAGTCGGCCGCATGACGCCCACCCCACAGCCACTCCCGCAAGCGGATCCGGAAGTCCCCGAAGGACGAGGCCAAGGCCCCGAAGGACAAGGCCAAGGCCCCAAGAAGGCGACTCTGGTCCTGTCCACGCGTGGGGACATCCTCGCCGCCATTCCCTACCTGCTCCATTTCCATCCGGTGGACAGCATGGTCGTGATCGGCTTCGCCGGGTCGGTGCTGGCCCTCGCCACCCGGTGGGATCTTCCCGGTGCGTTCGCCGAGCTCATGCCCACGCTGCTCCGCGAAAAGGTGACCAATGTGGTCCTGGTCGGCTACGGCCACGCGAGCCTGGTGACACCAGCGATGGAGCAGGTGCTGCAGACCATGGAGGCCTTCAAGGTCACCGTCCTCGAAGCGCTGCGGGCCGAAGACGGCCGCTACTGGTCATACCTGTGCGGGAAGCCCGGATGCTGCCCGCCCGGCGGCGTGCCGTACGACGACATGGCCGGCCCCGTCGCCACCGAGGCGGTCGTCAACGGACTGGTCGCCTTCCCCGACAGAGAGGCTCTTGCCAAGACCGTGGAGCCCTGCACCGGGCCCGATCGCACCGCCATGACCGTCGCCACGGCCGCCACCGCGGCAGGCCTCCGGACCCGCCTGGCCTCATTCCGCCCCGCGGCCACCATCGAGGGCGCGAAGGGAGACGCGCTCGTCCACACGCTCGTAACCGAGGGCATCGCGCGGGTCCACGCCGCCATCGACCTCTACGCGGAGGGCGGGCGCCTGGACGACCCCGACGCCTCTCGCCTCGGCTTCGATCTTGCCATGATCCGTGTGCGCGACGAGGCATGGGCGTGCGTCGATGACCGCCCCGCGCACATCGAGCTCTGGAAGGACCTGACCCGCCGTCTGGAGCCGCACCACGCCGCTCCCGCGGCTTCGCTCCTCGCCGCGGCGGCCTGGCACGCGGGTGACTGCACGCTCGCCGGCCTCGCCCTCGACCGCGCGCTGAGCGCCGACCCCGACTACTCGATGGCGCACCTGCTCGGCACGGCAGTGCGGCAGCTGGTGTCACCCCGGTCCCTGCGTGAGCGCATGCCCGACCCGGCCGAGCTCGACGCCCAGATGGGCCCGCCCAAGGCCAGTTGGCTCGTCCCTCTCCTCGACCTCCTACAACCCCCGGCCGCCGCCCAAGCCGCCGGTTGACGAACGCGGACGAGCGGGAAGCTTCAAGCCAAGCCGGACCATCATCGCCGCGCCCGCGACGGCGCCGGGCATGGCGACCACGGCGGCGAAAGGCACCAGGAAGATCAGGAAGCCGATCAGCCCGAAGCCGACGGTGGTCCCCTTGTTGGCACGGAGGATGGCGAAGCGCTCCTTGCGGCGGAGCCCGCGGCGTTCCATCGCGAGGGCGGTGAGCTCGACCGTGAGGAAGAACCCCGACACGATCGCGCCGATGACCGGGATGACGGTCTGACCGATCACCGGCACGAACCCGAGAATGAACAGCGGGATCGTGAACAGGAGCACATAGCCCAGCGTGATCAGGCTGTCCCTGATCGACCGGAGGAACGACCGCCAGAACGGCAGATCCACGCCCTCCGGAAGCCCGCCGAGGTCCCCTTCCACCTTCTCCGACAGCTTCTCGTAGAAGGGCTCGCCAATGGCCAATGCGACCGCCGTGAAGGTCAGCACCGCCAAGGCCAGGCCCCCGACGAACAGCACCACGCCCACGAACACCCGAAACGCGTCCCGGATACCCCAGTCATCGGCGAACGGCGTCATCCACTCGGCGATCGAGCTCGCGTGCATGCCCAACAGCACAAGCGCCACGATGTAGAGCACCATCGCGATCAGCCCCGGGATCAACCCAAAGAACCACCACCGAGGATGGCGCACAACCCACCCGAAACCCCGGAAAAAGTACCCGACCCCGTCCAACAGCCCATTCATGCCCGGCACGCTAGCCTGTCCCCAGCCTCCCCGCGATCCCCCATTCCCGCCACCCCCTATCCCCGCGATCCCCCGATCCCGCGATCCACCTCCGCTACCGGGATTCCGCACACCCCGGTCCGCGCCACTCCCCAGGCCGCGCCACCCTTCGCTCCCACCACGCCCCCCACCCCGGTCCGCGCCACACCCCAGTCCGCGCCAGCCCCCGCTCCCGGGATCCCCACCTCCCCAGTCCCCGCCACACCCGATCCCCGCCACCCTCTGCTCCACAGTCCCCGCCACCCTCCGCCCGCGCCACGCCCCACTACTCCCGGGCGGCCTGCCCTCCACCAACCGCGCCCGCTCCCTGTGCCCACCTCCGTCCGCCGCCCCTACCTCGGCCGCCCGGCCCATCCCGCCCTGCGCCCGGTCTGGCCCCGCGCCCGGGCCCCGGCGTGTTCGCCGACCTGGCGATGGTCCTGTGGCATCTAGCGCCGCAGTCCCTGACGCTCCTCTGGCTCTGCGGGCTTATCACCGGTTGCGCGCCCAAACTGCGCAACTAGAAAGCCAGCGCCGCCCGCCCCTGCACCGCTGAGAGCGACGCATCGTTGACCTGACCGCCCGCCAGCTTTTCGCGCTCGCGACCCACCACCACGCCGACGCATTCGCCGGCGCGCCACCACGTCGCCGCATCGGTCGATCTGACTGCGGCCGCCGACTCGCCCGCTACGACTCACCGCTAATCCGCCCTGAGGGTCGGTCCCTCCCGTGTCAATTGGCGACCAAACGGCGCGCGCGAGATCCTGCGTCGACGCAGGTAGGCGCGTATGGCGCGCGCCGCCGCCGCGCGGCGCTGCTAGGAGCTGTTCGGGGTTCGGATCTTGGTGAGGTCCGGCGTGGGCTGATCATGGCTGGTAGGACTCGGGTGTGGCGCGTTTCGATGTGACCGATGCCGAGTGGGCGTTGATCGAGCCGTATCTGCCGGTGGCGGCGACCGGGCCGCTGCCACGACGGGTGCGGGAT